>CAYGAY010000021.1:0-58645 GCA_964347975.1 uncultured Dehalococcoidia bacterium | reverse complement strand
TTCCGTTCCGTTCCGTTCCGTTCCGTTCCGTTCCGTTCCGTTCCGTTCCGTTCCGTTCCGGCAGAACATTTGTACCGTCAACGGGCAGCGCTGACTTGCCCCAATCGGGAACCAGGGGCCGGTAGGGCACGGTGAGGTGATGGGCGTAGATGTGCTGCTTGCCCTTGAAATCCAGCGTCGGCATATCGGTATAGAGGACCTTCCCTATGGGATAAAGAGACCCAACTCACGCGCTGCCGTTTCTTGCTGTTCGTCCAGGGTGATGAAGGCCAGTCGGTACTGTCTGCTGGTCAGTGATTGCCTCTGTCGGAAGTACATCGCGTTTGCCAGATGCCACAAGGGAAGGGCTGGCAGCGATGCAATCCCCAGGATGGAGATCAATTCGTCGTCCAGCCGGCGATGTGGCGTAATCCACTCGCTTATCTCCGATAGGAGAGAAACAGCGAACTCTTGCTGTTCCTTTTCAAACGCCGCCCGCAACTCCGCCTCCAGCAAAATTGAGGACAGCAGAATCGGAAATCTCGCCAATCGCACACGGGTCTCGTCGGGTTGTTCCCCGAAGATTATGGGGGTCAATGCCGATGAGTCCACGTATGCCATCAGCGGACGCTCTATTGCGGTCGCCATTGCTTAGGCTTACTGCCTCGCGATTCAAGGAACCGATCCACCGCGCCGGGTATGTACGCTACTGTCTTCAAGCTGCCGCGTATGCCGTCCCCCTTTATCAGGGCGCCCTGTTCGCGGAGCTCCGCCAGATGCTCTTCCAAACGGCGGAGTTCTTCGGCATCCGGCTCCGGCCAATCTTCCTGACTGCTGTCGTCCTGCCGCCCGGCAGGGGGTTGCTGTGCGCTCATAATCTTACCCTCGCTTGTAATATGCCCCTTACCCCAAAAACTCCCCCACCAACCGGACAAAGCGATCCGTGGCTTCCAGTTCCGGGTGATGGCCGCAGTTCTCGATGATTTCCAGGCGGCTGCCGGGGATGCGTCGGTGGTACTCCCGTCCGGCGCTGACGGGAACGATGGCGTCCTGCTCGCCCCAGACCAGCAGCGTCGGGAGCCGTTCCAGGCGGTACACCTGGTGGACCAGGCCGGGATCGTGCATGTAGGGACGCCAGGC
This sequence comes from uncultured Dehalococcoidia bacterium, assembly GCA_964347975.1. Taxonomy (GTDB): domain Bacteria; phylum Chloroflexota; class Dehalococcoidia; order Lucifugimonadales; family UBA3495; genus Bin87. The sequence goes on along the minus strand of CAYGAY010000021.1, from coordinate 57,526 downwards.
CACGCGGCAGGTGGCTTCCATACCATTTTCCCATCGCTCCAGCACGTCCTCCTCCGGCTCGGCTGGGCAGATGGTACGGTATTCCGGCGTCCCGTCGGGGTCCAGCAGGGAATCGCGGATGTACATGGGCGGCGTGACTTCGAAGATGTCGTAGATCTGTCCTTCGGGCGGTCGTATGCCGCCGGCGCCGACCAGGATCAGGCGACGGAACTGCTGGGGGCACATGGTGGCCAGCTCGGCGGCCAGCCACCCGCCCAGCGAGAACCCCATCAGATCCGCGCCCTCGAGACCCAGCTTGTCCAGCGCGCCCAGGTACCAGATCGCTACGTCGTGGATGCTCATGGACCAGTCCAAATGGTCGGAACCGCCGCATCCGGGATGGGACGGAATGTGCAGCGTGTGGTTCCGGGCCAGAGCCTGGTGATACCCGAGCCAGCCGGGGTGTCCCAGCTCATCGTGCAGGATGACCAGCGGACTCCCGGAGCCGCCGGTGATCACCTCCATGCTGGAACCGGATACCTCGGTGATGCTGGAAGTCCAGGGTTGGGTTGCAGTAGTCATGTCGTAAAAAGTCCTTCGCAGAAACCCAGGTGGGGAAGCAATGCGCAACGGGAATTCGTCAACATCATAGCCGGCGCATTAAAGTAGCGCAACCGTTCAGGGCAGGCGGGGCGTGCGCCAGTTTTCAGGCAGACGCGGGGACGCCATCTGGCCCCTCACCCATCCCCAACCCAGCCCTGCCTGAATCTTGGCGCGCACCCGGGCGGAGCGGCGACTTTACGGTAGGCCGCCGCCAATGCTATCCTTTTCGTGAATAATCAAAATCGGGGTTTTGGTTGCCAGGGATGGCGAACTGCCCGCGTTCTCATAAGGAGGTTTGACGTCTCAATGTTGGACATTGCGCCCGATGGTTTATCCCACTGGGTTATTCTGTTGCAGGCCGGAGATTTGACCGGGGGTTTGACCATACCGTTGGGCCTGCAGCTTTCGTTGCTTGTCATCAGTTTTCTCGGGGTGGCGTTTTTCACCAGCGCTGAAGCGGCGCTGGTTGCGGTCAACAAGATTCGCATCCAGTTTCTGGACGGACAGGGCAACGCCGCCGCCGGCGTGGTGAACCGGGTGCTGGCTCAGCATGAGAAGTTCTTCGCCACCATATTGTTGAGCCAGAATGCTTTCACCATATTCGCCACGGCCATCGGCACGGCCCTGGCGGCGGACTTGCTGCAAAACGCCGGCTACGCCGCCCTGCTGACCTCAGTGATCATGACGGTGGCGATTTCCATATTCGGCGAGATCACCCCCAAGACCCTGGCCGCCACCTACTCCGAGCGTTGGTCCCTGTTAGCCGGTCGTCCGGTGGCCCTCGTAATGCTGGTTTGCACCCCGTTCATCTATCTGTTCACGGTGGTTCCGCGTCTGATGTACAAGATTTTGGGAACGTCTCCGGACACGTGGCAAACGGGCCTCACCGAGGGCGAACTTCGCATGATGATCGACCTGTCCAGCCAGCAGGGAACGGTGGAAGAGGAAGAAGCCCAGCGCCTGCATCGGGTGTTCAACTTCCGGGACCGGCGGCTGAGCGAAATCATGACCCCCCGCACCGAGATCGTGTGGATAGAGCAGGGCACCACCTTGCGGGAGTTCCTGGCGTTGTATGCTGAAAACAGCCACACCAGGTTTCCGGTGTTCGAGGGTTCCCAGGAAACGGTGCTGGGGATTATTTCCAACAAGGAAGTGCTCATCGCCCAGAGCCACGGCCAAATCGGGATGGACGACCCCATAACCGACACCTTGCGGCCGGTCGATTTCATACCGGAAACGGTGCCAGTATCCGACGCTTTTGACTCCATGCAGGCGCAACGCCTGTCCATGATGCTGGTCACCAACGAGTATGGAGGCATCGCGGGCCTGGTCACGCTGAAGCAGATCGTCGGCGTCATAGTGGGGACTGTGGTGGACGACGACCCGCCATCGGCTGAGGCAGACAACAGCATCGTCGAATTGGATGACGGAGCTTACCTGATGGAGGGAGGGTTGACCATCATCGAGATCAACGACCGGCTGCAGGACGCTGGCATCTCCGTGCCGGAGGGCGATTACCAAACCATCGCCGGCTTGGTGCTCCACGAGCTGGGCGAACTGCCCCGGGAAGCCGACTGGGTACGCGCCGGAGATTTGATGGTTACAGTTATCAATATGGCCGGGGCGCGCATCGACCAGGTGCGGTTGGAACGCGTGGCCGCAGTCGGACAGGAGGCGGTTCGGTGAAGCTCCACCTGGTGCGCCACGGCGAAACAGACATCAACGCCGCCGGCCGTTTGCAGGGCTCCACCGACTCCCTGCTGACCGAGCGGGGCCATCGGCAGGCCCGGGAACTGGCGGTAGCCAGCCTGGCCTGGAACCCGGCGGCCATTTATTCCAGCCCGCTAAAGCGGGCCCGCGACGTGGCGGCCCGGATGGCCGACCTGACCGGATTGGCGGTTGCCGATGAACCCCGCCTAACCGAGATGCACATGGGCGCGCTGGAAGGCGTTACCATTCAGCAGATGCGCGACGGCTGGCCCGATCTTTACCAAGGCTGGCGCCGGGACGCCAGCAGTGTCACTATGCCCGACGGCGAGTCTCTGGGCATGGTCCAGGAGCGAGCGATGGCCGCTTTCGTCGACATGGATGACGCGCACGACGTTGAGGACACGGTGATTGCGGTGACCCATAACTTCACCATCCGTTGCATTGTCGCCGCCGTGCTTGACCTGCCCCTGGGTAACATCAACTACATGGATCTGGGCCTGGGCAGTCGCACCACCATCACCACCGGGTGGCGCGGCCGGCGGCTCAATCAATACAACGCCGTGGACCACCTCACGCCGCCCAACCGCACCGGGTATTAGGCAGGTTGGTCTATGGGTCGGAGTAAGCGGCGGAACAATCGCGGGTTCTGGCCGGCGAGTCGGCTGTACACTACAGCCATAACGATGGCGCGGCGAGCCGGGTTGGGGCCGGACGATGTGGTGGTAGCCGGGGTGTCGGGCGGACCGGATTCTTGCGCTTTGATGCGAGTGTTGAGCATTGCGCGGAGGCGTTTTGGTTTTCGGGTTCAGACGGCCCATCTGATGCACGACTTCCGGGGACAAGAGACCTACGACGACGCAAATTTCGTGCGGCGTATGTGGCCCAAGTGCATTATCGATGAGGTGGATGTTGCCGCATACCAGCGTGAGGCGGGAGTGAGTTCTTTCGAGCAGGCGGCTCGGGATCTTCGGTACGATTTCCTGGCGCGGGTGGCCCGCCAGGCCGGAGCGCGGTTGGTGGCAGTGGGCCATACCGCCGATGACCTGGCGGAAACGGTGTTGCTCCATCTGGCGCGGGGTAGTGGGGCGCACGGTCTGCGCGGAATGGGGGAGTTGGACGAATGGCCATACCCGGCGGGGAGAGAACCGGGCTTGCGCGTATGGCGCCCATTGTTGGAACTGACCCGGCATCACACAGTTTCGTACTGTCGGAATTACGGCATCGACTACCGGGACGACAGCACCAATTATATGCGGGAGTTTGCCCGTAACCGGGTGCGCCACGACCTGATGCCCGCGCTGAAAGAACAGTTGAACCCCCGCATCGTAGAGGCCCTGGGTCGCCTCTCCCGCACTGCGTCAGCGCAGGCGGATTACATGGAGCAGCAAGCCGACCTTCTGTGGCCTGACGTTGCTCCGGAACAAAATCCCGGCCAAGGCGTACTGTATCTGAACCGGGAGCGTTTGGCTAAGGCGCATCCGGCGTTGCAGTACATACTGTTGCGGCGCGCCTGGATTGCCGTAACCGGCCAGGAGAAGCGCCTGACTGAACGACACTTGGCCGCGATGTCACGGATAGTCGCCGCGCCGGGGTCGGGCAAAACAGTGGAACTTCCCCGGGGTTATCGTTTCTTCGCCAAAGGCGCCCGGGCAATGCTGACCGCTTTGCAAATGGGCGAAGATTGCCCGTATCCGCCGCTGAGCCGGCCGTTCCGGCTGACGCTGCCCCTGGGCCCCATCGCCGTCGCAGTTACCAAGCAGGACGGCTGGGAGGTCACGACGCAGGCGGTCAGGCTGCCCGCCGATGCCTCCCTGGACACGGGCGACCCCATGGCGGCGTACCTGTCCCCGGCGGCTCTGGCAGAGGGCGCGACGGTGCGCGCCTGGCAGCCGGGCGACCGCATTCAGCCTCTGGGTATGTCGGGCACGCGCAAGTTACAGGACCTGTTCACCGACGCCGGCGTGCCGCAGAGCTGGCGGGAGCGGGCGCCACTGGTGGTCACGCCGCGAGGCATCGCGTGGGTGGCCGGGGTTCGCATAGCGCATTGGGCCGCCGCGCCGCACTCAGACGGCGGCGATCTCCCGGCCATCATGGTCAGGTTTGAGCGATCAGCCACCGGCGTTCAGGCCGCTCGGACGGATACCCGAAACGACAACGGTCTGTTCTTCCCATGACGAATTGCTGATTGTGTACAATAGACAAATAACTCTGACAGCCGTATGGATAGCACAAGCCGCTCGATTCACAACCATGCCAGTCGTCGGTTTTTCGGCAACTAAAGGAGGGTTTAGGTGCCGGTCCGCAATCTGACGAATTTCCTGGTGCATCTGTTCAGCGATGGAGATGAGCTGGAAGAGATGTACCTTTCGGCGGTGCATGACCACTGCCTGTTCTGCCATGAGCCCATCAGCGGCTCCCGGGCATACCTGGAATACCGGGTCTGTCCCTTCTGCCGCTTTCATTACACTCTCTCGGCGCGGGAGCGCATCGAGTTGCTGGCCGACCGGCGCAGCTTTCGTGAGCATAACCGCTACGTCCGCTCGGTAGCGCCCCTGTCCTTTTCCAACCGCACGCCCTACGACGACCAGCTGACGGAAAGCCAGGACCGCACCGGTCTCACTGAGGCCGCCGTCACCGGGACCTGCCGGCTCGGCGGGCGAAACGTCATGCTGGCGGTGTTGGACTACGGTTTCATGGGCGGCAGCATGAGCAGCGTGGTGGGGGAAAAGGTGGCGCTGGCCTTCGAGATGGCCGCCCGGCGCGGCCTGCCGGTGGTGGCGCTGGTCACCGGCGGCGGAGCCAGGACGCAAGAAGGCGTGCTGTCGCTGATGCAGATGGCCAAAACCGTCACGGCGGTCAACAAGCTGCGCGAGGTTGCGGCGCCGTTCATCGCCGTGCTGTCCAACCCTTCCACCGGCCAGGCCTATGGAAGCTTCGCCAACCTGGCCGACATCATCATCGCCGAACCGGGTTCGGTGGTGGGTTTGTCGCCGATACGCACGATTATTGAAGCCACCGGCCAGCAGTTGCCCCCGGACGCGCATACCGCCGAACACCACTTGCGACAAGGATTGCTGGACAGCGTTGTGGACCGGGAAGAATTGCGGGAACGGCTGAGCCAGTTGCTTAATCTGCTGGTAGAACCGGAAGGGATTCGTTTGAGCCGGCGGGCAGTCTCTCGTCTGCAGGCGGTGGCGGCGGAGGATACGGAGACGTGGGAATCGCTGAACGCGGCAACCCACGATGAGCGGCCCGACGCCCTGTACTACATGCGGCATATACTGGAGGATTTCTTTGAAATCTGCGGTGACCGGGTCAGCAGCGACGACCGCACCGTGGTCGGCGGCATCGGCCGGCTGCGCGGACACCCGGTGGGCGTCATTGGTCAGCAGCGCAGCCATTCTCACGACAGCGACCGCGGCCGGTATCTCCTGCATCCCAGCGGTCTCCGCAAGGCCCAGCGGGTCATCGGCCTGGCCGCCCGGTTCAACCTTCCTCTCATTACCCTTATCGACTCCCAAGGCGCCGACCCGCGCCTGGAGTCGGAAGAGCAGGGCGTAGGCAACGCCATCGCCAGCAGCCTCTCCATGATGCTGGATACGCCAACCCCATTGATTTCGGTAATTATCGGCGAGGCCGGCAACGAGGCCGCCCTGGCCCTGAGCCTGTCCGACCGCATCCTGATGCAGCAGTACGCCATCTATTCTCCGATTTCACTGCATCACACCGTGGGCGGACCTTCCCGAGGGCGCTATCTGACGCGGGAGGCTGCGGAAGCGCTCATGCTCACCGCCCGGGACTGCCAGGAACTTGGCATCATCGACCAGGTGGTGCCCGAACCCGCCGGCGGCTCCCACAACGACCCGCGCGAGGCGGTGACGAGCCTCGAATTCGCCATCTACAAACACCTGGCGGAAGCCAGTCGCATATCCACCGGCAAGTTGGTCAAGCAACGTTACCGCAAATTCCGCCAAATGGGTGAGCTGAACCCCTTCGCCCAGGAAGCCATCCAGCAGGAAGTGTCCGCGCTGTTGAGGATGCACGTGGCGGACGAACGGGAGGAGGATTTGGCGCTGCCGCCGGGCTTGGGCAACCCGCCGGCACTGGAGGAAGGATTGGAACGGCAGGCGTCGTAGGCCAGCCTGCCGCTATTTCGCCATTCCCCCCTCTACTCCTCCGTCCAACTGAGTAACTCCCATGGCAAAGCGGTACGCATGAGGGTCAGGCGAGCATGGTTAGGCTTCTCGGCCGAAAGCTTTCAGGCTGCTCCTCAGTTGGTCGGCGACGGCGGCGTATTCTTGGCCGACCGTTTCGTCCACCAGCACCGTAGGCTGGCTGGTGTCGCGGTATGAGCCGCGCAGGGACATGCTGCCTAGGAACGGGGCGTCGATGTCCTCGGCCAGCTGGCGGCCCGCCCCTTGTCCGAAGATATCACCGGAGTAGTTTTCAACGATGCCGACTACGTTCAGGTTCAGCTTGCGGATCATGTTGATACAGCGCTTGGCATCGATGATCGCCAAGTCCTGAGGCGTGCTGACCACGACGAACCCGTCCATGGGCAGCGTCTGCATTACGGTTAGGGGCGAGTCGGAGGTGCCCGGCGGCAGGTCAACGATTAGATAGTCCAGCTCTCCCCAGTCAGTGGCCTGGAGGAACTGGTTGATGGCATTGTGGATCATCGGACCGCGCCAAATGATGGCCTCGTCCTCGTTCTCCTGAAAGAAGGCCATCGATACTACTTTGACGCCGTGTTCCTGGGCTGGAGTGATCTGACCGTCGCGGTAGTCCGGCGCGTCCACCATGCCCATGACGCGGGTGACGTTGGGACAGTCGATATCAACGTCCAGCAGACCCACCCGCTCGCCCTGTCTGGCCAGGGTCGTCGCCAAGTTGCAGGCGACCGTGGTCTTGCCCACGCCGCCCTTGCCGCTATAGACGCCGATCTTGGTGCGCACCGAGGCCAGTCGGTCGGTAATCTGCCGTTTCTGCTCCCATTGGCGACGGATCTGCTGTAGGCGGGCGTTCTGCTGGGCGTTGGGCTGCTGTGGGGTTGCCATGGTGTCTCCGAATCAATTCCGCCATTCCCACGAAAGCGGGAATCCACAACGCGAGTGGATTCCCGCCCCGTATCAAGCGCGAGGGGACCCCGTGTCAGGCACGGGGCCGGCTGTTCTTTCGCCGGAATGACGGTGAATAGGCCGTAATGATGGTGAATAGGCCGTAATGATGGTGAAGGGGCGGGGATGACGTTGTGGGCTAGATGCCCAGCATATTGCGGGCCTCTTCGCTGATCAGGTCGGGAGACCAAGGCGGGTCGAAGGTCAGCTCGATGTTGACTTCCTCGACGCCTTCCACGTCCTGAACGGCCCATTCGGCCTGCTGGGCGATGTGAGGTCCCATGCCGCAGCCGGGGAACGTCAGCGTCATCTGTACAAACACGTCGTTGGCGTCGCTGACCTGCACGTCGTAAATCAGGCCCAGATCCACCACGTTCACCGGAATTTCCGGATCATAAACCGTGCGGAGCGCCTCATAGACTTCATCGGGATTCACCGTAGCCGGCATGGTGAGCCTCCTTTGCCGTGGGTAACTACGAGCCATTATAGCCGATATTCGGGTGGGATGGGCAGTATTGCCGTACCGGCGGTGTATGATGCGGATATGGATTCCGGCGAAAGCCGGAATGACGAGATTGTTGCGGGATGACGAGATTGTGACGGGAGTTTGACGATGGTTGACTTGCTATTTGCCAACGGCACGGTGATTGACGGCACGGGGGCGGCCTGCACTGGCTGGCGTGCCTGTTCTGGATGTCGCGGAATCCGCGATGAGTGCGGTAATGGCATTAGCTGGTGGGCCAGTATGTACAGGAGGTGATATTGTTCGGTTCTGGCCGGGCGTAGGTTGTCCGGCAGTGCATTTCCCACAACTGCGCAGGAGAGCTCAGATGCAGACTTCAATCAGATTTTTTGCGATGGCTGCGTCTTTGGTCATACTTTTGACAGCCGCATGGTTGGTGATCAACGGTGTGCCTGCGGGTGCGAAAGACCCGCCGGCCGGCGATGATTCCGGCGTCAAGGTCACGGTTGACGGAGAAGAGACCAGGGGCAACGTGTCCAAGGATGACGTTGTCCACGACGGTGACCAGACCGAGGGCGTTGACTGCTCCATACCTGACGTCACTATTGAGATGGCCGGCAATATCGAGAAGGTGGTGCTGGACGTTGACAACGCAACGTGCGACACCTACGTTAAGGACATCGTCGAGGCCGATGACTATCCTGATGGTCCCAGCAGTCGGTTCTCGACGACGGCCGGCTACGAGTGGCGAGTTGGTGCCATCACTAGGGTTGTCGGTTACCAGTCCATCGACACCCTGAGCCGGACGACCGGCGAGGTGGACTTCAAGATGGCGAGCTTCACCGGCGGTGGCCAAGTTTACGACGGAAATAATCGGCAGCAGCGTTGCTGGGGCAATCACACCGTTCAGCCGCCGTTCTTCTACTATGTTGACAGTTGTAGTCGGTCCAGTTCCAGCCTGAGCGGGCCATCCAGCATCTACAACGAGGCGAAGGGTGTATACAGGCACGATGTTATCCCCGCGTGGGGCCACACCACATGGGCGAAGGCTAAGGCTAGGGGGTACTATCAGATGCCCCACGTGTTTCACGCCACCTGCCGTCGCCAGAGCCTGCCGCCGAGTCCTGCCCATCTGGAATGCGAGCTTGAGTGGGAGTACCTCGGCTACGAGTAACTGGGGCGGAGGCCGTCATGGAGACGCTCATCTGGATGGGATTCGTCGCTCTCTGTCTGCTGGTGACCCTGAGCGTCGGCGTCTGGTGGTTGGTGTGGAGATACCGGCGTCGCAGATGCCGGCCTCCTGACTAGATATCCGGTACGCAAGGCCCTTGGATTCCTTCCGGGGCCTTGTGGGTTGCCGGCTTGGGAGTTGTCGGTCTGCCGCCGGGTTCAGCCGCACTGCCCTCGTTCTCCGCTCGGCGTGATTTTCCGCCCGGAGCGGTCCCTTAGCACCGGTCGGTGGTTGTGCTGGTGAGACGCAGGGTGCCCGGCGTCCGCTTCGCAGGTGGCGCACTCCTCCGGCCACGTGAAGAGCTACGCCCATTCGTTGCCGGCGGGCCAGCTGGCATCGTTTTCCCGGAGGGGCACTCCTAGGTGAACTTGGATTTCCGGCAACAGCCGTCGTCGGGAACGGGCCTAGCAGTCCATCACCGCCAAGGTGCCCTTCTCCGGGTCGTACTGGTAGCGGGTGATATTCTACCGGTGTATCGGAATCACCTAGACACCCCAAGTGTTTTCAGAAGAGTTAGCCTACGAAACACTGCCCGCTACTCTTTGCACAGTAGCCGGGAACCCAGTTTCCGGGTACCCTACTCAAATTGTCAACACGCCCTAAGAGGTTGATGTCTGGCACAATCATTGCAGCCTTTCCTGTTTATCCAGGAACTCCTGCACATCGAGCTCGCCGATTAGGTGATTGAGCTTCAGCGGGTCGACGCCGGGTGCATAACCGGAGTGAAAAGGAATAACGCGAAAAGGTTTCTTTTCATCGGGTTGGGCATCGGCGAACAGATGCTCCGGCAATTCGGGCGTGGGCGGCTTGCGAAGTTCTGCCAGCCGTTTCGCAAACTGCTCTTTCTGTTGCTCGACATACAGTTCCCACACTGCGTTAGTGTACGCCAGCCATGCAGTCATATACTTCCGCTGATTGGCTTGACGGCCGATAACGCCATGGCGCCTGTGCCGCCAGTGTAAGAAACCGGTTTTCTGCTGATCCAAGCGGCGTATGTTATTGGATAGCTCGACATCCCGGTCGTGGAACCATTTCACTCCTTCTATCTGTGGCGGTATGAGAACTTCCCACGGTAAGGGCTTTTCATGTTCTTTGTGCCAGTCAAGCTGGTCATGCAGGTCTTCCCACTCATCCCACCCGGCTGCCTTGACCCAGTCTGCCGCGTCTTGGTAGCCGAGCATTTCCCAGTCAAACTCAATTGCCGTCAGGAACTCCTGTTCCTGCTCCCAAACCCGGTCGACCGCCGTTCGGATTTGGTTATTGCCCTCAATCTCAGCACGTATTCGCTCATGGTTTTCCGCTATGGCAGTGAGCGCCTCCCGACAGACTTGAGATATGTTCAGTTCCGGCTTCAGCGGCTCCAGGCGCCGCATCAGCTCGTTGGGGACGTTGATTCCGATTCGCATTTTGGCCTCCGTTGGGCATCGTATGCCGTATGTCTATTTTAAGCATACGGCATACGACTTGCGATGTCAATCGCTCCGCTCGCAGTTGCCCCATCTCCCGCCATAAGGCATAATTGCGGCCTGCAATCGCACTACTACCCCGTCGGCCGGCGCGCCGGCCCGGAGAACCGACATGGATTTTGAACCCCGTTACACCGCCGAGCAGGAAGCCTTCCGCGCTGAAGTGCAATCCTGGCTGGCCGACAACATCCCGTCCGGCATTGAGCACCCAGCCGACTCCATCGACCTGACCTATGAGCAGTACCAGCTGCGCCGCGAGTTGGGCCGACGCCTGGGCGAAAAGGGCTGGCTCTGGCCCACGGCGCCGGAGGAATACGGCGGCGGCGGGCTGACCGTTGACCACTCGGTAGTGCTGGAAGAGGAGATTGACGGCTACAACCTGTCGTTGCCGCCATACTACGACTCCGGCGGACGGCTGGGCGGGAACTCCATCCTGGTTTGGGGTTCCGAGGAGCAGAAGCAGGAGTTTTTGCCCCAGATTTTCAAGGGCGAAATCCGCACCTGGCAGTTGCTCACCGAACCGGAAGCCGGTTCCGACCTGGCCAATGCCAAGACCGCCGCCCGGCGCGACGGCGACGATTACGTCATCAACGGCCAGAAGGTCTATGTCGGCAGCGCCCATGGCTCCGATTACATGTGGACTATCACCTGCACCGACCCGGAGGGCGACCGCCACCAAAACCTGAGCTGGTTTATGGTGCCTTCCGACCTGCCCGGCATCAGCGTGTTCCCCATGGACCTGCTGTCGTCCGCCGGCGAGTCCGGCGCCGGTTCGGGCGTCAAGAACATCGTTTATTTCGACAACGTGCGCGTGCCGGCGAGGAACCTCATCGGCGGCGAAAACGAGGGCTGGAAAGTTGCCACGACCCACCTGGAGCTGGAACACGGCACCGGCGGACGCATCGGGCGCAACTGGATCGTTGACCGCATCTTTGACTATTGCAAGACTAACAACCGGCGCGGTCAGCCGTTGAGCAAGGACCCCGACGTGCGGGACCGGCTGATCGACATCTATATCGACGCCGAGATTGGCCGGCTGTTCCAGCTGCGCAACTACTGGATGCGGCACAGCGGCGCACACATCACCTACGAAGGCCCGCAGGCCTCCTACTTCCGCAAGATGTCGGGGCTGCGCATCGCCACGGGCATCCTGGACGTCCTCGGCCCGGCGGCGTTGACCAAGGACAAGCGCTGGGGCGCCGGAGATGGCCACATTGAATCTCACCAGCGCGCGGCCATCATCGCCCTGCATCCCGGCGGCACCACCGACATCCAGAAGGTCATCATGGCCCGCCGCATCGGCATTGGACGACAGCAGCGGGAGCGAGCCGGGGCGCTGGCCTGACTTAGCCGTCATTCCTGCGAAAGCAGGAATCCAGAACGTCATTGCGACGAAGGCGCCTGGATTCCCGCGAAAGCGGGAATGACGATTAAAGATGCGGAATGACGAGACAGATACTTGAAACGGGAGCGATCAACCAATGGACCTGGCCCTCACCGAAGAACAGGAAATGCTCAAGGCGGCGGCGCGCCGGTTTGTGGATACCGAATATCCCAAAGACGTGCTGCTCGAACTGCAAGCCACCGGGCAGACCGCGCCATCGGAACCGTGGCAGAAGCTGGCGTCCACCGGCTGGTTGGGCATCATCATACCCACCGAGTATGGAGGCGAGGGCGGTTCCTACACCGACGCTGGGGTATTGTTCGAGGAGCTGGGGCGCGGGCCGGTGCCTGGGCCGCACCTGAGTACGGCAGCGCTGGGCGCGCTTGCCATCCTGGAGGCGGGCGCCGATGAGCAGAAACGCTCCCTGCTGCCTGACATCGCCTCCGGGCGGCGCACCGTGGCATTGGCGATCACCGAAGCCGATTACCAGTGGGACCAGTCCGACGTGCAGACCGTCGCCACGCCCGACGGAGCCGGCTATCGCATTTCAGGGACTAAGGTGTACGTATACGACGCGGCGGCGGCCACTGATCTAATCTGCGCCGTCCGCACGGAGAACCGGCAGCACGTGGGCCTGGTGATGATCCCTGCCGACGCGCCGGGGGTAGCCATCAGGAAGCTGGACGGCTTTGCCTGGAACCTGGCCGAGGTGCGGTTGGACGGCGTGCAAGTCGAGCCGTCGGCGGTGCTGGGCGGCGACTTCGCCCGCGGCTGGGTCGCTTTGGAGCGTGCGGCGGCCAGCGCCATTCCGCTTCTGTGCGCCTACCAGGTGGGCGGTTCGCAGCAAGTGTACGAGATGTCTGTCGATTACAGCCGGACCCGTATCCAGTTCGGGACGCCCATCGGACGCTTTCAGCGAGTGCAGGACCACATTATAAACCTGGTCAACGAGCTGGACGCGGCGCGCTGGACTACCTACGAAGCCCTGTGGAAACTGGACACCGAGCGGCCCGCCGAGGACAGCATCCACCTGGCCAAAGCGGTGAGCAGCGTCGCCTACTACAACGCCTGCAACCATGCCCACGAGGTGCACGCCGGCGTGGGCAGCACAACCGAGTACGGCCTTACCCTGCACACCACCGCATCACGCACGCTGTACCAGTTCCTGGGCGATCCCAAGTTCCACCGGCGACGGCTGGCGGACGCGCTGGATTTGTAGCCCTGCCAAGTCCGGCGGCGACTACAATGGGCCGGCGCCGGTGAAACCCCGGCGCTAGCCCATTATCTATGCCTAATTGGCGATAAGGATGTCACGATATTCTGGATTTGCCGCCCAATCTGACAAGACTGCTTACCGGATTGGTAAGCGCGTTAACCGATTCGTGGCGGCAGGTCGTTATCCTTGGCGCATCCTCAGCCGCCGCGTTGGTTTTAGCTTATTTTATGGTTGAATGACACCTGACCGGCAATTTGCCGCCATCCGCATTGACCAGCTCTCTGCCCTTCGCGCTCGACATGATACTTTGGACATTCGTTGCAGTGGGTATGATAGTCATTCTGGCTTGGCTCGTGGCGAACGCTTTACCTGCTGTACTTGAAAAAGCGAACCACCGCTTGATGATGATGCCAATCATCACGACTGCCACAACAGCCCATCCCAACGCAGCCAAGCACATTATGCCGACGCCGATCAGGATGGCCAAATCGCTAGCAGCCAGGTACACGCCCGCCACTACCACCAGCAGGCCAATGCCGCTTATGCCGGCAAAGACGAAGCTGGCGGCGCCCATCCAGTTGTCTGATGCAGGATTGATGGAAGTACGCGGGATGTCGTATCGAACCGCCCGGTCCGACTCCGGCTCGGCGCCATAGGGCGGCGGCGAGGCGTTCTCCCTGATTTCACCGCTTTGCGCGTTAGGGGTTGCCATGTTGAACCCATCCTTTGCATTTTGGGGCTACGCGCTGCTTTGGCGATTCCCATAATACACCAAGCGAGTACGCCTTGACAGCGTTGGAACAGGCGGACACGTTGCGGTCATCAGAAATTGCTATACTTCCCCCATCCCCTTCAGCGCTTCCCGCACCTCGGTTTGCAGGGCCTGGAAGACGTCGCTCACGCTGCCGCGGGCGTCCACGGTGACAAAGTTGTGCTGTTTGGCCAGTTCGCGGAATTCATCAATCAGCGCACTCTGGTAACGGATGAAATTTTCGTAAAGGTCCGTGCCGCCCAGGAAGTCATCGCCCGATTCCCAATGGTCCAGCTGCCGCACCGCGAGCACCCTGGGCAGCAGATGTTCCACGTCCACATCCAGATAGAGTACGCGGTCGGGCACTACGGCGAACTCGAACACGTCGTTGAGCCAGCGCGCGGGCACGCCGCGCACTCGGGCCCGGGCGATGATGGAATAGATGTAGCGGTCGATCAGCGCGACCATGCCGGAGCGCATGGCCGGTATGATGCTCTTCTCCAGCCGGTCCCAGAAATCGGTGGCGTAAAACAAATTCAGGGTGAGGGCGTCCAGGGTGTTCCCGCGCATCGCCCGGTCAATGCCTGAAGCGGCCAGTTCGGATCGTCGGAGTCCGGTTACCAGTACGGCGTACCCCTCAGCCTCCAGCCACTCCTGCAACATGGCGATTTGCGTGGAACGGCCGACGCCATCAGTGCCCTCCACCACAATGAGACGACCCAGGATAGGCTCGTCGCCGGCTCCGGGGGGGGTGTGTCCGTAGAACCTAACGGTGCTCATCCTTAACGCTCCCGGGCAATTCTCACAATCAGATAACCTCGATTCCGCGACGGCGGCGCAAGGCTTACTGCCATTATCCGCTGGACGCGGCAGCCAGCGCTTCCTGTTCCGTCAACCTGCGGCGAGATGGAGGGGTGACGTAACGTCCGGTCAGACCGGCTTTGCCCAGGGCTTCCGGCACGCTCTGTCCCTGGATGCGCATGACACCGTTGATCAGCGGTTCCACGTACCGACGGACCTGCTGCTGCTGTACCGCGATGGGCTGCGTGGCGTCAATAGTCATCAGACCGAATTCCTCGGTCAAGGCGTCATATTCTTCCAGCAGTTTGCCCTGGAAGATGCGGAAAGATTCCTCGCGGTCGTTGGAGAAACCCATATCCTGGCCCGACTCGTAGTATCCCAGTCCTTCCCGACCGACGTTGATGCGGTGGATTGATACGTCCAACGGAACCTTGAAATACAGAGCCAGCGAAGGTTGCACGGCGAAGGAATAAACCCGCCGCAGCCACTCGCGGTTTACTCCACGGGCGGCATCGCGGGCGAAGGCAGTGAAAACGTAGCGGTCGGCCAGGACAACGGCACCGGCGCGCAATGCCGGAATAATCTGCGCATGGACGCGATTGGCAAAGTCGGCGGCGTGGATGAGGCTGAACGACATGGGGGTCAAGAGTTCTTCAACCTTGCCCTTTTTGGTGGTGCGCCGCACGATGGGCGACGAATTCCACTCGGTGAATACGGTCACCAGGTTCTGGCTGACGAGCCACTTCCCCAGCAGGTCGATCTGAGTGCTCTTGCCGGACCCGTCAATGCCCTCCACGATGATCAGCTTGCCCGGATATTGGCCGTCGTCCGGGTGATGGCCGTAGCGTTCGCCCATCTTGTAGGCCGGTTGTTCTAGCAGCACGGTCATGTTTCGCTTCTCCCAATGTGAATGTCTTCTCCCATTGTCTTCAACCACTTTTCCCGAATACCCGGACCGGCCACCGCAGACCACCAGGGCGTCATCAACGTTAATTTACCCGATTGTCGCCCTATTTGTACAATGGTGTCGTTGCAATCAGGGGGCAATCTTCGTTCCAGCTCGTCGGCAACCAGCAGAATCGCCGCCGCCTGTCTGACCAGCGCAGCGTCGTCCCCCGGGAACAGCCTCGACTCGCGGAAACGGGGGGGCAGCTGTCCCGCTTCCGCTTCCAGCAGAATCCCCGCCATCTGCGCCGACTCCCGGTGGGTGAACCCCGGCAGGTCGGTCCGTACTATTATACTGGCCGCTCTATTCAGGCGGTTGTAAAAATCCACCGCGTTGCCCAGGTCCACCAGCAAAGCCGCGCACTCCAGGGATCCGGTGATTTGCCGGTGTTGCCCTTGCCACGTCATTCGGGCGATGCGGGCCGCCAAGGCAGCTCGACGGCGGCCACGCTGGGAAAATTGCGGCGCGAAACGGGCCTCCAGATCAGCCAGGGACTCCTGTCGCACCGTTTCGAGATCAGACAGCCGAATTTCTTCGCCTTCCTGCAATGGAGCCGGATGGCGCGCCAATCCCTCGCGCAATCCCTGGCCCGATACCAGTATCCCATCGGCCTCCATATGGCTCACCAACGCGCGCGTCACCACGGCTCCTCCGACGATGGAGTGGCTGCGCTCCAGGTTCATCTCGGGTATGGCGTCGCGTTCCTGCCGGGACAGCGCAGCGAGAATATAGACCTGTTCGGCCAGAGCCTCGGCGTCGATATGGAACCCGTGCATCTTGATTATCGGGTACATCTCGCGGCGCCGGCGCAACCGGGACAGGAGCCGCACCGACCCACCGGAGCCCACCAATGCGCCGCCGGCGGGCAACCTGGGAACATCGCCGCGGGAGAGCACGTCGCATACGTGGTCGTAGGCGGCCTGCACATCTTCGGGTCTCGGGCGGTCAGTGAGGCCAAACTGATTGGCGATGCGGAGGCTGCCCAGCAGCAAGGAGACCTTCTCGCCCAGGATCCGGTCCGTGAACCGTACCAACTCGGTACTGCCGCCGCCGATATCGGCCAGCATCCCGTCGGTCACCCGCAGCCCGTGTATCGCCCCGATGAAGCAGTATGCCGCCTCGTCCGTTCCATCGATGATTCGCAGGGAGAGACCGAAGCGTTGCTCGGCAGCGGCGATGATTGCCTCGGCATTCCCCGACTCCCGCAGGGCAGCGGTCCCGACGGCATGGACGGTTTCGATGCCATACCCCCGGGCTATCAGGGCAAAATCCTCCAGGGCATCCAGCGTGCTGTGGACACCAACCGCATCCAGCACGCCGTTGGCGTCCACATGGCTCATCAGGTTCAGGTTGACCCGCTGCTGAGCAACGATCTCGATGCCGCCGCCGGAGTTCACCCGCATCACCACCGCCCGAGCAGAGCCGGAACCGACGTCGATGACGCCCGTGTACCGGCATCGCTCCCGGCTTGGGCGAGCGGCGGAGATCGGACCGGCGACGAAGGCGGGGTCGATGGTCGGGGTTGTCGTCATTGCATCCTCAGATGGTGGCCGCGGAGCCGGCGGGAAGTACGGTGCTATAATCCGCCAACCGACAACGAAACGCGTGATCCGGCAGGAGGTTTGCGATGCCCAGGCTGGAAGGCAAAATCGCCATAGTGACGGGGGCCGCCCGAGGCATGGGAGAAGTGGAGGCTCGGCTGTTCGCTGAAGAAGGAGCAACAGTGGCGCTGTGCGACGTGTCCGACGACGCCGGTCAGCGGGTGGCTGACGACATCGTTTCCAGCGGCGGAGCCGCTGAGTACGCTCGGCTCAACGTCACCGACGAGGACAATTGGCGTCAGGTCGTCGCCGATATTGTCGCCAGGCATGGGCGACTGGACATCCTCGTGAACAACGCTGGCATCTCCGGTTACGACGAGGAGGACAACTTGGGCACCACCACTTGGGACCGCTTGCTGGACATCAACGCCAAGGGCGTTTTCCTGGGCATGAAGCACGCCATCGGCGCGATGGAGCAGGGAGATGGCGGCAGCATCGTCAACATCTCGTCCATATCCGGCATCGTGGGGCAGGACTTCCTGCACATGGGTTACAACGCCTCTAAGGGCGCGGTGCGTCTGATGACCAAGTCCGCCGCCATTCGATGGGCCGAGGCCGGAATACGGGTCAACTCCGTTCACCCCGGGCTGATGCCGCCCATGGCTGGCGGCTCCGCCAACTCCGAAACCCGCAACTCCATGATGGCCAACATCCCGATGAAACGCGCCGGACGCCGGGAGGAAGTGGCCTACGCCGTCCTGTTCCTGGCCAGTGATGAAGCGTCCTATATCACCGGCGCTGAACTGGTGGTGGACGGGGGATTTACGGCGCAGTAGCGGCCCGCGGCGATACCCAAAATAAAAACCCGTATGCCAAAATGCTACGGGCAGTTGCCACGATTGACGTCTCATCGACTATCGGTTCACCGCCGGCAAATCGGCGATTTCGGACTCAAGCCGCTCGATGTCGGCCTCGTCCAGGTTGAAATACTTGGCCTGGGGATGGTGAAAGACCACGGCGGATACGGAACCCTCCGGGTCCATCATATACCCGTCGGTCAGTTCCACGCCTATATTGGCTGTAACGTCCAGCAGGGAAAACAGCTTTTCCTGATCTTCCAGCCGGGGGCAGGCGGGATAGCCGAAAGAGTAACGCTTGCCCCGGTAATTGGCGCGGAAGAGGTCGCGCAGTTCATCCTCGCTGGGGCCCTGACGGCGCGACGGTTCGCCAATGTTCCACATGGCGCGGATGCGCTTGTGCAGCAACTCAGCGAATCCCTCCGCCGATTCTATGGCCAGCGCCTGCAACGTGTGGGAATCCAGGTAACGCCCTTCGTTCTTCCACCGTTCCGACAGGTCGCGAATGCCCGGGCCGACGGTGGTGGCAAACATGGCGAGGTAATCGTTGGAGCCATCTCCAACCGGGCGGGCGTAATCCGACAGGCACAACCCTTCCCGTTCCTGCTGCCGTCCGAAATAGAAGCGTTCCAATTCAGTGACCCCGTCTGACTCGTATATGTAAAGCCATTGTCCCGCGGAGCGGCAAGGGAAGAACTTGAAAACGGCGTTGGCGGCGATGTCGGAACGGGACAGCATCACATCCTCGACCCGCTGCACCTGCCGGCGCAACTCCACGGCTTTCGGTTCGTCGTTGCGCAGCGCCTCCCGGAACCGCCCCCGGTAACCCAGGTGCCGGACGTAGAGCATCTGCGGGTTGATGTAGCCGAAAATCTCGTCCAGGTCGTAGTCGCGCAGGACGTGCAAGCGCAGGTCGGGGGGCTGGGGGGAGGATTCCAGCGGGGGGACGGTGGGAGTGTTGCCTGCGGTGTTCATAACTACTCAATCACGCAGCCGTTTAGCGTTACGGCCACTATCCTCTGTTTGCCCTCGCTTCTGGCACATAGCAGCGTAACGGCATCACTGGCGTTTAGCGCTATGGCTTTGCTTCGCTCATCTTCGAAAAGATAAGTTTCAACGCCATCCAAAAAGCCGCTCGGTCCGGACAAGACAGTGATAATTCGGTCATCGGTTTCGCCAGCGGGCTTAATTTTCCCTATGCGCTCGCTTATCTTGATGGCTTTGCCGCTTTCGTAGGTATCGGCGGTCCGGAGCGCATTGTCGGTGTATGCCTGGGTAATCTCGGCAACGGTGGTATCGACTACGCCGTTTGGCGTGGCCTGTGCCAAGTCATCGGTCAGTAAAGATTCAGGGGCGCAAGCCAGTATGCCGCAACAGATGCAAAGTGCGGCCACAATGCCAATTAGCCGACCCGTCATCATCCTACGGCTTAAATCGCGGACTGCCTACTGACGCTTGGCGGCACCTGAAATACGGTTCGCCCGTCGGTGTCGTGGGTGTGGTTTGCTAGTGCGGCCAGCGTTTGGTTGCTTTGCTGGACTTCGGCCCGCAACTCGTTGATAGCCGCCGTCAGCGTCTGGTTGCTTTGCTGCATTTCAGTTCGCAGATCCTGGTTGCTTTGCTGCATTTCAGTTCGCAGATCCTGGTTGCTTTGCTGCATTTCAGTTCGCAGATCACCGACAGCGGCGGTCAGCCCCTCGACTTGCGTAACCAGGCGACCCAACAGAAAGCCGCCCCGGACAACCAACACAATCAGCGTGATCCCAACGCCCAGAGCGCTGACCCCAGCGGCGGCGATAGCGACTATGACGGCAGCGTCCATAACATCCTCCGGTCGTCCGAGGCCCTTTCGGACCGAGACATACTCGGCCCGCGCCGGCACTATACCATATCAGCCACGCGCTGCCGTTTCCCGTTCCAACTCCACCCTCTCAGTTTCCAACTGTACCGCCAGCCGTTCCCGCTCATCGGCGTCCTGTATGACGTTGGCCAGGGCCAGGCCGCTCATGGCGTCGGGTGAGTAGGCCACCAACCCATCGTATTCGGGCGCGATGCGCAGGCGGGTGAAGCGGTTGGAGAGGGCCGCGCCGCCCACCAGCACCGGAACACGGATGCCGGCGGTGCGGAAGTCCTGCACGGTTTCCACCATCATCTGCGCCGATTTCACCAGCAGGCCCGACAGTCCGATGATGTCGGGATTATGCTCGCGGTAGCCGGCGATCAGTTCCTGTGCCGGCACCTTGATGCCAAGGTTGACCACCCGATAGCCGTTGTTGGACATAATGATCTCGACCAGGTTCTTGCCGATGTCATGTACGTCGCCCCGAACGGTTGCCAGCAGCACGCAGCCCCGGCTGGCTGCGTCGGTGCGTTCCATGTGAGGTTCCAGGTGGGCCACGGCGGACTTCATGGCCTCGGCGCTTTGGAGCACCTCAGCGACGATGAGCTGGTTGGCATTGAACTGCCGGCCAACCTCGTCCATACCGGCCATCAATGGCCCGTTGATGATTGCCAGCGGCTCCCGCTCCTGCAATGCCAGATCCAGGTCCTCGGCCAGTCCTTCCTTGCTGCCTTCGATGATGCACTGGGACAGCCGCTCGTCCAGAGGCAGGGCCGAGCGTTCTTCGGCGGTGGCCCGTGGCGCGCGGTCCCGGAAATGGGCGGCGAAGGCGGCCACCGGATCCGCGCCCCGGTTCCAGATCAGGTCTTCCGACAACTGCCGTTCTTCCTGGGGTATGGTAGCGTAACGCTGCATCATCTCCGAGTTGACGATGGCCATGTCCAGGCCGGCCTGGGTGCAGTGGTACAGGAACACCGAGTTGAACACCTCGCGGCCGGCGGCGGGCAGCCCGAAGGACACGTTGGAGATGCCCAGCACGGTCTTGGTGTTGGGAAGGGCTTCCTTGATGATCCGCACCCCTTCGATGGTCTCGGCGGCGGAACCGATGTAGTTCTCGTCGCCGGTGCCGGCTGGGAATACCAGCGGGTCGAATATAATGTCCTGCTCCGGCACTCCGTACTTCTCAGTGAGCAGTTTATGGGAGCGCCGGGCGATTTCCAGCTTGCGCTCGCGGGTGATGGCCTGGGCTTGGTGGGGATCGTCGTCGATGCAGCCCACCACCAGCGCAGAGCCGTACCGCCGGGCCAGAGGAACCACCCGCCGGAACCGTTCCTCCCCGTCCTCAAGGTTGATGGAGTTGATGATTGACTTGCCCTGGAGACGCTTCAGCGATTCCTCGATGACGGCCGCGTCCGTGGAGTCGATCATTATGGGCGCCTTGACCCGGCGGTTCAGCTGGTCAAGGAACTTGATCACGTCGGCAGTTTCGTCCCGGTCGGGATCCTGCAGGCATACGTCCAGCACGTGGGCGCCGTTGCGAACCTGTCGTCGGCCAATCTCGGCAGCTTCCTCAAATCGGTCGCCGGCGATGAGCCGCTTGAAACGCCGGCTTCCCAGCACGTTGGTGCGCTCACCCACGATGGTAGGCCG
This sequence comes from uncultured Dehalococcoidia bacterium, assembly GCA_964347975.1. Classification (GTDB taxonomy): domain Bacteria; phylum Chloroflexota; class Dehalococcoidia; order Lucifugimonadales; family UBA3495; genus Bin87. Next base: position 35,971 of record CAYGAY010000021.1, on the reverse strand, counting down.
GGTGTCTTCGTTGACCAGCACTGCCTCAATGCCCGATACGCGGGTTTCAACCAGGGTTTTCGCCGCGCGAGGGGTCTTGCCGGCCATAGCCTCGCTGATGCGTCGGATGTGATCCGGCCCGGTGCCGCAGCAGCCGCCGGCTATGTTGAGCCAGCCGTTTTCCGCAAAACGTTCCAGCGTGCCGGCCAGCATCTCCGGCGACTCGTTGTAGTTGCCGTCTTCGTCGGGCAGGCCGGCGTTGGGGACGCAGGCGATGCCGAACCGCGACAGGTCATGCAGCGTGCGGATATGGTCGGTCATGAACTCAGGCCCGGTGGCGCAGTTGAAACCAACCCAGAGCAGGTCCCGGTGGGCGAGCGACGTGTACAGCGCCTCGGCGTCCTGGCCGGCCAGCAGCGTGCCCATGGGTTCGACGGTGCCCTGGACTGCCACCGCAACGTTCCCGTCCAGCTCGGCGAGGGCCCGGTCGATGCCCTCCAGGCCAGCTTTGATGTTGATGGTATCCTGGGCGGTCTCCAGCACCAGGACGTCGGCGCCGCCCTCGATCAACCCGGCGGCCTGCTGGTGATAATCCGCCGCCAATTCGTCGAAGGTCAGCCCGCCGGTCACGGAGATGGTCCGCGTGGTCGGACCCATGGCCCCGTACACGAAACGCGGTTTGTCCGGTTCGACGGCCGCGAAATCGTCCGCCGCGCGACGGGCGATGGCGGCGGCTTCCCGGTTGATGCGCCGCGCCTGAGAGGCGAGATTGTACTCGCCCAGCACCAGGGCAGTCGCCCCGAAGGTGTTGGTCTGGATGATGTCGGCGCCGGCGGCCAGGTAGGAACGATGAATGTCGTCGATGACATCCGGACGGGTGACGTTGAGATATTCGTTGCACCCCTCGTACTCTTCTCCGCCGAAGTCGTCCGGTCCCAGCCCGCGCGCCTGAATCTGCGTACCCATGGCCCCGTCGGTGACCAGAATGCGCTTGCCAAGCAACGATTTCAGCTCGTTGATCCGTTTAGAAGCGTTCATAATCCAATGCCAATTTGTACCGATTTTCACAATCAAGGCTACCTGCAATGGAAAGGGATGTCAAACCGGACGCCTCGTTGGTTAGGGTATAATGGCAACTATGACTACGCCTATTACCATCAATGACATCAGCGACGTAGCGCGCATCCTACGCGAGCGCCCGGAGTGGCTGGATATCCTCCGTGGCATTATCGTTGGCGCGGAACTACTCAGCGTGCCGCAGCAGTTAGCCGAGTTGACCCAGCGGGTGGACGACCTGACCCAGCAGGTTAACGGATTGACCCAGCAGGTCAACGATTTCGTTCGGGCCACCAACGAGAACTTCCGCCTGGTATATGAGCGGTTGGATCGGCTGGAGGCCACTGTGGCCCGGCTGGAGGGTCGGTTCAGCAATTTTGAAGGGAACGACTATGAGCGCAGGATCCGCAACCGCCTGCTGTTCCGCGCTACTTTGCGTTTCAATCTGAACCAACCCATTCTCGCCATGGTTCAGGACCATCAAAGTGCTCCTGAACTCAACAGCACCATCCATCGCGCCATCCAATCCGGCGCAATTACGGAGGATGACGCCACGGACATTTACAACGCAGATATTATCATTAAAGATGCGAATGACCGTTATCTGCTGGCTGAAGTCTCAATTACTGCTGATGAGACTGACCTTTCCCGCGCGGTTCGGCGGGCCGGACTTCTGACCGGCGTTGCCAATGCCACCGTGATACCCGCCCTAGTTGCGTCAAACGTGCCGGAATCACAACGCGCCCTGGCCGACGCGCGCGGCGTCAGCCTTTTCATCATCCCGTATCCTTGACCTGCATCCCGAAGAACATGATGCCTGACCCCGGAGACCGCTTCACCAACCCCACGCCGTTCACCCCTTTGAGCGCGCTGAGTCCGGAAGCGCGGGAGTGGCACCTCAAGGGAGTGGCAGCCAAGAGCCGGTATCGGCAGACGGGAGACCCCAACTGAATTGCAAGAGCTGGGCGCGCTGCCGCGGCGGGGTAAGCTGACTGATGCCCCGGTGGAGGAATAGCCGTGGTTACAAGGCTGATGCGCTATGAAGGGTGCCTGATAGGGTTGGCGGTGGGCGACGCGGTGGGAACCACCGTTGAGTTCAAGTTGCCGGGTAGCTTTGCGCCCGTAACCGATATGGTGGGTGGCGGGCCATTCCGGCTTGAACCGGGGGAATGGACGGATGACACCGCAATGGCCCTGTGCCTGGCGGTCAGTCTGACGGAATGCGACGGGTTTGACGCCGGCGACCAGATGGAACGCTACACGCGCTGGTGGCGTGAAGGATACCTTTCCTGCACCAGCGATTGCTTTGACATCGGCCTCACGGTTTCCGACGCTCTGCAACGTTATCGAGATACCGGCGAACCCTTTGCCGGCTCCACCAACCTGCACTCGGCAGGTAACGGCAGCCTGATGCGCTTAGCGCCGGCGCCGTTGTTTTTCGCGTTCGACCCGGAACACGCCATTGCGATGAGCGGGGAAAGTTCGCGCACCACGCATGGCGCGGCGACCTGCATCGACGCCTGTCGGTACTTTGGCGGGCTGCTGGTCGGCGCCATACAGGGCGCGACCAAAGAAACCCTGCTGGCGCCACGCTATTCGCCCCTTGCCGGCCTCTGGGAGCAGGCGCCGCTGTGCGCGGAAATCGACGAGGTTGCCGCCGGTTCTTTCCAGCGCAAGGAGCCGCCGCAAATCATAGGCAGCGGGTATGTAGTGAAATCATTGGAAGCCGCGCTGTGGGCATTCAACAGGTCGGCGACATTTGCGGAGGGTTGCCTGCTGGCGGTCAATCTGGGCGACGACGCGGATACTACCGCCGCCATTTACGGGCAAATCGCTGGCGCATATTACGGGATTGCAGGCATCCCTGACGCCTGGCGGGAGCGCGTCGCCTGGGGTGATTACATAACCGAACTGGCGGGCCGGCTTTACGCCGGGAGCAAATAGCAATGACCTCTTCCGGGGTGATAACCGCTGCCCCCACGCTGACGGCACTGCTTCGGGATGGAGATATGTTCGCAAGCCCTGCTGGCCTGGCCGACCGCGCCCGCGGCGCAATGCTGGGCCTGGCCGCCGGCAACCTGTTGGGCCGGCCGCTGGAAAGCAATTGGCACTATGATATTGACCGTCGGCATCCCAACAGGGTACTGGAAATTGACCCCCGGGGAAAATTTCTCCCCATGGACGACGACCTGGCCCAAAGCTGTTGCGCTGGCGGAGGCATTACTCGCCGGGGGCGACTTGAGCCGGCAGTTCGCCGACCGGATGACTGTCTGGCTCAAGGAAAACGGGCGCGGCTGCGGCAGGACAACCCGCTCTGCTATCCGGCTGCTGGCAGAGGGCGTTGCGCCGCCGGACGCAGCGCGCTTGGTCTATGAGGATTGGGGACGCTTGACTGCCAACGGCGGCGTGATGCGTTGCGCTCCCGTCGCCATCGCCCGCCGGCGCAACCCGGAGTTGATCGTGAGCGATTCCGCCGCTACCTGCGCCGTAACTCACTACGCGCCGACCTGCCAGTGGTCTTGCATCATCATCAACGTCGTTATCGCCCGGTTGCTGGACGGTATCGAGCCAGATTTGGACAGCAGCATCATCGTCGCCGCCGCTGCCGACGGTTGCCCTGCTTTGGCGGTATCGCCCGCGCCGACGGCATTCCGGCGGGCGTTCTTGACGCCATCGTCGACGGCCAAAAGCCGCCGGCGGGCATAGACTGGCTACGCTGCGACCACCGCATCACCGGGCATACCCTGCTGGCGTTGCAGGCCGGCCTCTGGGCTGCCGCCACGCCGCTGGGTTTTGAGGAGGCGCTGATTGCCGTTGTCAGCGCCGGCGGCGATACGGACACCAACGCGGCGGTGGCCGGGGCGGTCCTCGGAGCGCGCTACGGGGCGTCGGCTATACCGCAACGGTGGCTGGACTGCATTCCGGAATCGACGCGGATTGAGATGTTGGTAGATGGGTTGCTGGCGATGGGCGGCTTGTAACAAAACGCCCAACCCAATTACGCGATTGCGTAAAGCGCTTGCTACGCCGCCTCTGGCAGTTCATAGACAAGCGTAGCTCAGTCCGTCACAGATTCCGGACTAGACGAGCTATGCCTGGATAGTCGTGGTTCAGAACATACTTGATATACGCCTTAATGTAGCTTGAAAACGGTTGGTCCGGCTGTATAGCGGAGTTCAACTCTGCCTCCATCATGCCTACGTCGCCTGTATCCCAGGCAGACTGAAGCCGATTTCGTAGGGCTATCGCCTTATCCTGCCTCTGCTCTGGCAACAACAGTCCGGTGCCGCGCCGATCCGGGTTTTCGTAGTCGGAATTCAGATCAAGATAATCAATCGTTACTGCCGCCATTGCTCTTTCCAGGTAGTGAACACATTGGTCTACTGCCGGGTTAATCAAGCCTCTTTCAACATCTTTTGCGAAATCAAAGAAATTCTCTGCCGGAAATCGCTGCACACAATTTACGGGTTGCTGACCAACGGCATTCGGGCTAACAAACCCATCGTAATCCGTGGTGCCGATATTCCGTCTGGGCCAGAAGTTGGACTTGACATCATTGCACCGTTTGCACGAATACACCAAGTTGAGCCATTCTAACGATCTGGTGGAAAATTCTTGCTCGGGGCAAAAATGCTCGTTCTCGGGACGATTTTCTTTGGGAACGCCGTTAACGCGCCAGTTTTCGTCACAACGCTTTTCGCAATATGCGCAAACCCCGCCAAAATCGTGTGCCAGCGCGCCTCGGATTTGCCGGCGCTGGTCAAAGTCCAGTTCTGAATAGCTGTTGACGCCGCTGGTACGCAATGCAGCGAAAATCGCAGGTTCCGGTGAACGTTGGACCGCGTGCATAATCAGCCGTTGTCTTGGTTCAAATCTTGAGATTGAAGGTATTTTTCCAACGCCTCAGCAAACTGCTGCTCGAACAGCTCCCGTTGTGCTTCTCTGGGGCCGCCGGCCAGCAAATCACGGTTCACCAATCGGCGCAGCCGTTGCATTTCCACCTGCCGCCGTTCCTCCTCACTCTCATCCGCCCGCGGCCCTTCATCCCGCAGCTGCCGCAACTCCCGCGCCGCCGCCGCCGTTGTGTCGTCGGTAGGGTCGTCCACCCCCATCAGCGTCCGCAAAATCTCATCCGCCGTCCACCCAACGATGTCCTCCGTATTGGTGCTGGCGGTAATCACTCCATTCGCACCCCGGTTCAACAGATGCACCTGCCCCGCCTTCAACCCGGCTACCACAAAGGGCGAATGGGTAGTGGCGAAAATCTGCAACCCGGGAAAATGCTCCAGAAGGGCGGGTATGACACGACGCTGCCAGGTGGGATGCAGGTGGTTTTCGATTTCGTCAATGAGGAGGATCGCCGGCTGTTTTTCCCAGCCCTCGGCAAAATTGCAATGATGGAGCATTTTGAGGACCAGCCATCGTATCCATAGCAGTGTCCCTTCCGTCCCCGAACTGAGATGGCCCAAATATATCGGTATTGAGTCTGGACTTTCATAATACGCAGAATATGACGGTTCTTCATCATCTGGAAGGTTCCCAAAATTGCGAACGTCAGTGGTATTGATCCCCATCATGCGTAGAACACGTACATCAGAGTGAGGAGCGTGTGGATGGTGTAGAAAACCTCGTATATCCGGTCCCGGTATGTAGTTGTGAGACTGCGAATCTTTAACAATTTCACTACAGATACTTTGGCTGCAAGCATCCGCCAATTCAATCGCACGCATCAAAATGACCCGTGCGTAAGGTCTGGACTCGTCAATCTCTTCACTCCAAAGCTTTTTCGCGAGCAAGTCGCAGACACGCATTGTACGGATGCCGCTGAATCTCCCGGACAGTGCATCACCCACCGTTTCGCCATACTCGGCAAGGTCGTCAATATCGGATACGCCGGGCAGTCCCTCTCGAATTGAGCCGACGTGAATGACAGGGGGGTTGACTCGATTCCTCAGCAGGGGTTTGCAACTTGTACCAACCCAATCCGGGCTGCCAGTCAGGAAATTCATTGGCTCCGGACGCGATGCCCGTTCGTCGGCATCGTCGTCAATCGTAAGAATAAAACCGCGGAGATCCCACCCCCGTGCAATCGGCCTTTTGGCGGCTTCATCCCTCCCGATTAGGCAGTCAGCCAGCATCAGCAGTATCGTGGTTTTCCCGGACCCGTTCGGCCCCACGAACAGGTTCACCCGTTCGTCGAGATTGAACGTGACTGGCGCGGTAAAGGGTGGTTCACCGCTGATGCGCATCTTAATGAGGTGCATATCACAATCCTCCGGCCATCCATTCTACCCCAACCCGCCATCACCGCCTAATATTCCAGCCACAGCCGGCCCCACTCCGTCTTCAGCGCCTGCTTCACCCGGCCTTTCCCTATCGTATTCAGCCAGTACCCGTTGTGGTACAGGTTGCTGGCCGCATAGGCCCAGCCGGCCAGCGGCGAGCGGAGCAGCGCGTTTTCCAGGGGCTTCAGCGGCCCCCAGTAGATCATCTTCTGGCCGCGGCTGGCGAAGGTGTTTTCGTTGTCGGCGAAGTTCCAGTTGACGCGGCTGATGTCGGGTTCGTCGCCCACTACCTCGATGTCGCGCATATCCCCGACGCCCAGGCCGGCCTCGTGGGCCAGCCGGATGAAGCGCAGGGACAGCGGGTCGAAGCCCATCATGGAGGCTACCACTGCATCGACGGCCACCTGGTCGGCGCCGGCCACGATGCGGTTCTTGATGTGCCAGCGCATGGCCCGCGGCCCCGGCCCGTCGCCGGCGAAGGCGCCGTCGGTTACGGCGAAGATGCCGGGGTGGATCTCCTGCTGGATTGCCAGCAGGTCCACCAGCGTCTCGTGGATCACCGAGTGCGTCCAGTGCCGCTTGCGGTGGAGCAGGCCGCCGAAGGCGTTTTTCATCGCGCCGGTCATGGTGGTGAAAACGTGGGTTTTCATCGTGGGCAGATGCACGATGTTCTTGCCGGCGAATAGCTCCGGTATCTCGATGCCCTCCGGGTAGATGTCGTCCAGGACCAGCATCTCCGCTTTCGGCTCATAGCGCACCCACGGCTCCGGCGGCGTGTCCAGATGCACCGTCCGCAGCCCGTACTTGTCCTGCACCGGCTTGTGCTTGTTGTTGACCTCGCCCTCGAAGGAATCCACCACTACCGTCCCGTTATGCGCTGCAATCAGACCAGAGTGGCCCATGTTCTGCAAGCCGCAAATCACCCCCTCCAGCTGCCACGGCGTCGTTGAGCATCCCGGGTACCAGTGCTGCCACGATATGTTGATTTTCAGCAGCGTCTCATGCTCCGGCGACAGCGCTTGCTCCGCCCCCGCCAGCCGCATCGCTCGCTCCACGTCGGCCAAAACCGTCTCCGGCGTCGTCGCCACCACCGACACCACCGGCGTACCGGTTCGCCGCCCGCCCGCCATTTGCGGCGCTGTTCCCAGTTGTTCAACAGTAGTCATCAAATGTCTCCCGAACCCTATCGACATTCTTTAGCGCGAAAGTGCGGTATCACGTACTCGCCAAACAGCCGTATCGAGTTCATTACCTCTTCGTGGGTCGCATAACCGGCCTGGAAGATGGGCATGATCTCGTCCACGCCCATGGCCTCAAACTCCTCAATCACCCGGATGCAGGCGTCCGGGTCGCCGACGCAGTAGCCGCCGCCGGCCAGCAATTCCTCCGGCGTGGGCGGCCTCTGCTGCTGCGGGTCTTCGGACGGGCGCGATGGCCCGCTGCCGCGCACTGCGCCGCCCTGCACGTAGAACTGGTATTCCTCGGGCACGGCGTCGGGGTCAACGCCGGCCCATTCCAGCACGAACCGCTGCCGGCTCTGCTCCAGGTACCAGGCGGCGACTTCCGCCCCCTTCTGCCGCGCTTTGGCGTCGTCCTCGTCGCAGAACCCGATGGTGGACGCCACCACCTGACGGTTCACGAACCGGCCCACTGGCGTAGCGTTCTCGATGGCCGCATAGTAGGCGTTGACCAGCCCCCGCGTCTTGTCCGTACCGCCCAGGGTGTTCACCAGGCAGCCGACGCCCAGCTGTCCGGCCAGCCGGAAGGTCTCCTCCTGGGTGCAGGCCATCCACAGGGGCGGGTGGGGCTGCTGCAAGGGGCGAGGTATCACCTCCCGGGGCGGTATCGTCCAGTTCTCCCCGTCGTGGCTGAACACCTCATCGCACCACATCCGGGGCAGGCATTCCAGCGTTTCCACCATCATGCTCTGCGTCCGGGCCACGTCGGCGCCGAAGGGTGTCAGTTGGTACGGCCCTTTGGTGCGGCCCACGCCGACGTCCACCCGTCCGTCGCTCAAAATATCCAGCGTCGATGCCCGCGCCGCTACGTGGAGCGGGTGATGCGCCGGCGCCAGTACCACGCCGAAGCCGAGGCGCATCTTCCTGGTGTGCTGGGCCAGCACCGCCAGCATCACCTCCGGCGCCGACGAGTGGGCGAATTCGGTAAGGAAGTGGTGCTCCACCAGCCACGTCCGCTCGAACCCCATCTCCTCAGCATACTGCACCTGCCGCACCGCGTTCCACAGGGTGTCGTACTCCGCCGTGTCCGTCCACGGGCGTGGCATCTGCAACTCGTAAAACATCCCGAACTTCATGGGTCCATGCTCCGTCGTCTTTTGTCATTGCGAGGAGCGCGGCGACGTGGCAATCCCGTTGCGGTAATCGCCATCGCTACGTGAGCGGGATTGCCACGCTTCGCGCGCAATGACAGGGCGACATGGGGTGTACGGGACAATTCTACAACGCCGTCCACCCACCATCCACCACCAGCAGATGGCCGGTCGTCGCGCTCGCCGAGTTGCTGGCCAGGTATATCGCCGCCCCAACCAGTTCTGCCGGGGCCATCCGCCGGCCCAAGGGCATCTTGATCGCCATTTCCGCCGCCACCTCGTCGGCGTCGCGGTCGTCGGCCTCCAGCAGGCCGGGCGTCGTGGTCGGCCCAGGGCCGATGGCGTTGACCGTGACACCGTGCCGGGCCCATTCCAGGGCCAATACCCGCGTCAGGTTGGCGAGGCCGCCCTTGCTGGCGCAGTAGGCCGCCCGGTTCACCGCTCCCACTACCGCCATTTGCGATGCGATGTTGATGATGCGCCCGAACCCGTTGGGGATCATCAGGCGTGCCGCAGCCTGGGCGCAAAAGAATGCCCCTTTCAGGTTGGTGTCCAATACGGCGTCCCAATCGTCTTCGGTCACTTCCAGAGCCGGCGCGCGCCGGCGTGTCCCGGCATTGTTCACCAATATATCGAGCCCGCCCAGTTCACCCGCCATGCGCCGGATCGTGCGTCCAATCTCCGGCACGTCCTGCACGTCCAGATCACAGGCCAGGCCCACCTGCCCCTCGTTCCGGATGCGGATTACCGTATCGGAGAGCCCTTCCCAGGATTCGTCCGTCGCCAGATCGCTCACGGCCACGTCGGCGCCGGCCTGGGCCAGTCCCACGGCCAGGGCCGCGCCGATGCCCCGCGCCGCGCCAGTTACCAGCGCCTTACGTCCCGTCAAGTCCAAACCGGAATATGGCATGGTCGCCTCCTCAAGTCCAAAGTTAATCTCGGCAGTGTGAATGTCAGAAGCATGGTAGTGGCTATCCTGAAAATCTCAAAATCCCGCCAATCCGGTTTCTGACAATTATTTTGGAAAGCCTCGCGCGGTCGCCTATAATCGTTGACACCGCGCCAAGCCGCTGGTAGCGTGTTGCGCCGACACTCTACTGCGAGGGTTGCTGACGTCGTCAGCAGCTTCGATGCCGCTTACGTGAGGATTGCCCATGCTGAATTCGTACCGACTGCGCCCGTACCTGCCGGCGTCTCTGCCCTGGAGGGCGATGATCGCCATGGTTGTCATTGCCCTCTTGATGACGGTCATGTCCGCGTGTGGCGGCGCCAGCGATGAGCCGCCGGCGGCTGAAACGCAGACCGGCGGCGGCGGGTCCGCCCCGGCGGCCGGCCAGACTGGCCAGACGGCGCCGGCCGCCCCTGGGCCGGAGAATACGCCCACCCCGGTGCCGCCTACGCAAACTCCGATTCCGGCGCCGGAGGTCCAGGAGGCCATCACCCTGCAGGTGGTCTGCATCAACCGTTCCCTGCGTCCCTGTGAGTTGATCCGAGACTTCTACGCCCCTCGCGTCGTGGAACGGACCAACGGCGAGGTGACCATCGAGATTTCGTCCTACCCCGAATTGGGATTGGGCGGTCCCGACACGATCCGCCTGGTGGAAGACCATACCCTGGAGTTCGCGGAGATTTATTCCGGATACGTCGGCGGTGATCTGCCGGTGATAGACGTCGGCAACCTGTGGGGACTGTCCCCCAGCAACGACGCCCACCTTGCCCTGACTGATGCCATTGAAGCGGATATGATCCGCATTCTCCGCGATGCCACCGGCGGCGAGCCCATCTTCCGTAGCTACTATCCAAACCAGTACATCTTCAGCCGCGAACCGCTGCCCGACCTGACGGCCTATGGCGCCAAGAAGATCCGCCAGCACAGCACTATCCTGGGCGACCTGCTGGCCGGTCTCGGCGCCGAGGGGCAGTTCGTAGCCTTCGCCGACGTGTACACCGCCCTGGAACGCGGCGTGCTGGACGGCGGCGTAACCGGCGGGACCCCCGGCTACGGACAGCGCTGGTATGAAGTCACCAAATACCTGTATGGCCCCATCGTCGGCTCCATCGGCGTGACCTATGCCACGGTGAATGGTGAGAAATGGGCCCAGCTGACTGAAGATAACCGCGCCATTCTCAAGGAAGTGGGGCAGGAATACGAGACTGAAAACCTGCGCCTCCTCAAGGAGGATTGGGACCCGGCCGGCATCACCCTCAACGTAGAAGAGGGAATGGAGTATTCCGACTTTCCCGACGACGTGAAGGCCAGGATGCGCGAGACCGCTTTGCAACTCATCATTCCCAACTGGGTAGCGCGCGCCGGCGGCCCCGACTCCGAGGGCGTCAACATCTTCAACGAGAAGGTTGGCCCCATCGTCGGCGTGGTCATCAACTCCGACGGCACTGCCAGCGAGACCGCCGCCATGATGACATCCGACGAAGGCGGGCGGACGGTTGGCGACGTGAGCATCAGCATCGTCGACTCCCCCAACGGCGGCCAGGAAGCCATCGCCGCCACGCCATGCGACGGCGAGCCGGCCGCAACAGTGCCCGATGTCCACGGCGGGGGCAGTCCTTCCGGCAACTCCTGCGGCCTGGAAGACGGCATCAACTTCAACCTTACCCCGCTGGTGACGGAAGGCGAGCAATTTGAGATGCAGATGGCCTGCATCAACCGCACCCTGGTGGACTGCGGACTGGCCATCGGCAACTACGCCGAAACCGAGGACATCGGCTTCGTGGAACGGGTGAAGCGCCGGACCAACGGGCAGGTCGTCTTCGAGGTCTCGTCCTTCCCGGAACTGGGCATCGCCGGCCCGGACTCCCTGCGACTGATTGAGGACGGCACGCTGGACTCGGCGCAAATCTACTCCGGCTACGTCGGCGGCGACTTTCCCATCATGGACATGAGCAACCTGTGGGGGCTGTACCCGACCCAGGCGGCTCAGCTGGCCGTCATTGACGCCATTCAGCCCAAGATGGCCGAGGTTACAGCGCAAAACGGCGGCGTTCAGGTGGCCTACATGATGACGGCCCACAACTACATCTTCGCCAAGCCCAACGTGGACAGCCTGGCGGACTTGCAGGGCCTGAAGGTACGCAGCCACAGCACCGTGTTGAGCGACCTGCTCTCCGGCATGGGCGCCGAACCCCAGTTCATCGCCTTCGCCGACGTGTACACCGCCCTGGAGCGCGGCGTCATCGACGGCGCGATTTCCTGCGGTTCCTGCGGACACGGCCTGCGCTGGTACGAAGTGGCCGATTACCTGGTGGGTCCCATCGTCTCCGTGGGTCACAGCTGGTTCTCCATCAGTGAAAACCGCTGGAACCAGATGCCCAAGGACCTTCAGAACATCATCCTGGAGGAAGGCGCGCGCCACGCCTACCTCAATCGGCAGTTGCTGTTCGAGCATTTCGCCCCCAACGCCATCAGCTCAAACATTGAACAGGGCATGAAGCTGGTGGAGTTCACCGACGAGATGCAGGACGCTCAGCGCCAGTCCGCCATTCAAAACGTGGTGCCTGGCTGGGTGGACCGGGTCGGTGGCCCCACTTCGGAGGCGGCGGTCATCTTCAACGACCTGGTTGCGCCCATCGTCAAGGTGGAGATTAACGCCGACGGGTCGGCGTCGGCCACCGAGTAATCAGGGACGACATCCATCGCGCGCCGGGCGGGACGGGTTCTGAATCCGTCCCGCCTTTTGACAACCGTATTTCGTTGAAATAAACTTGCGCCCGGTGTAAATCCGGCCGCCGCGAATCCAAAGGCGCGGGATCCCGTACCAACCGGAGGGAAGGAATATGAGCGAGATAACCATCGATCGATTCCGCAAAACTGGAATGAGGTTCCTGCTGCCGGCCGTATTGGTCGCCATGGTCGTCGGGTTGCTGGCCTGCGGCGGCGCCGAAACGACTCCGGCGGCTAACTCCGGAGAGGCGGCCTCCGCGGCCCCGGCGGCCGCCCAGCCCGCCGCTCCGGCGCCGGCTCAACCCACCACAGCCGCAGCCCAGGACGAAACCAAGCTGGAGACTCAGGGCGAAAGTTTCGAGTTCCAGTTGGTTTGCATCAACCGCAACGTGGCCGGCTGCGAGCTGGTCAACAGCTACTTTATCCCGGAAATAGCCAAGCGCACCGACGGCCAGTTGACGTTCACCCTGTCGTCGTTCCCCGAGCTCGGTATCGCCGGCCCCGACACCCTGCGCCTTATCGAGGACAATACCCTAGAAGTCGGGGAAGTCTATAGCGGGTACGTCGGCGGCGACCTCCCGTTGCTGGACATAGGCAACTTGTGGGGTCTGTCGCCCAGCGAAGAGGCCCACCTGGAGTTGACCGACGCCATCCACGAAGACCTGGTGGCAGTGCTCAAGGAGACGACGGGCGGCCAGCCCATCATGCGCCAGTATTACCCTAACCAGTTCATCTTCAGCCGGGAAGAGCTGGACAATCTGGAGCAGTTCAAGAACAAAAATATCCGCCAGCACAGCACCATCCTGGGCGACCTGTTGGCCGGTCTCGGCGCCGAGGGCCAGTTCGTGGCTTTCGCCGACGTGTACACCGCTCTTGAGCGCGGCGTCCTGGACGGTGGCGTCACCGGCGGCGAGCCGGGCCATAGCCAGCGGTGGTACGAGGTTACCAATTACCTGTACGGGCCTATCGTTGGCTCCGTGGCGGTAGCCTACTACACTATGAGCGGAGACTCCTGGAACCGGCTGCCTCCCGATATTCAGCAGATTACGCTGGAGGTCGGCCGGGATTATGAGGAACTCGCCCGCCAGACGCTCATTGAAGAATGGAACCCCTTCAGCGTGTCGGCCAACGTGGAATCCGGTATGATTCACCGTCCTTTCAGCGCTGAAGTACAGACCAAGATGCGCGAGGTGGCTTTGGGAGTCATCCTGCCCAACTGGGTGCAGCGCACCGGCGGGCCGGACAGCGCGGCGGTGAAACTCTATAACGAGAAAGTCGCTCCCATCATCGGCGTATCCATCGAACCCGATGGCTCTGCCAAAGAACTGGATGGCATGATGATGGCCAAGGAGACCGAGCTAGTTTCCCAGGGCGAGAACATCGAAATCCAGTTGGTCTGCATCAACCGCACCGGCAACCCCTGCACGCTGATCTACTCCACCGAGGAGGAGCAGGGCACCGACGGGTTCATCGAGCGCGTGCGCGACCGCACCGAGGGACAGGTCGATTTCCAGATCAGCTCCTTCCCCGAACTGGGCCTGGCCGGCCCGGACTCGCTGCGGCTCATTGAAGACCGCACCATGGAGTTGGCCGAAATCTACTCCGGCTATATCGGCGGCGACCTGCCCATCATCGACATGGCCAATCTCTGGGGTCTGTACCCCGATTCGGAAACCAACTTTGCCGTTATCGACGCCACCCGAGATGATGTTCACCGCATCATCGAAACGCAGTCCAACGGCATCGTCATCATGGAGAACTACTACGAAAGCAACTACTACTTCTCGTCCAAAGAGTTGCGGACGCTGACCGACTTCGAGGACCTGAAAACCCGCAGCCACAGCACGGTACTCAGCGACCTGCTGGACGGCATGGGCGCCGAACCGCAGTTCATGGCCTTCGCCGACGTGTACACCGCCCTGGAACGCGGCGTGCTGGACGCCGCCGTATCCTGCGGAACCTGCGGCTCCGGCGTGCGCTGGTACGAGGTTACGGAATACATGGTGGGGCCGATTGTCGCCATCGGCGTGACCTGGATCACCATGAACAAGGAAGTGTGGGAGGCCATCCCCGCCGATCTCCAGGCCATCATCAAGGAGGAAGGCGCGCGCCACCAGCGCACCTCCCGCGAGTGGGTGGAAACCGTGTGGGCCCAGGAGGGCATCGACGAGAACACCGAGGGAGGCATGGAATACATCGAATTCTCCCAGGAGATCCAGGATGCCCTGTTCCAGGCCGGCCGGAACAACGTGCTGCCACGCTGGGTGGAGCGCACCGGCGGTCCCAACAGCCAGGCCGTGCAAATCTACAATGAGAAGGCCGCGCCTATCATCGGTGTCCGCGTCGGGGCCGACGGTCTGGCTGAAGATATCAACTAGGGCGTACCCACTTTAACCGGTAATTCCACGCTCGCCGTAGGCGGGCGATGGAATCTCGTTCCGGAGGTGGCTGCCATCTGCTGAGAGAGTCTTGCCGGAGCGGTCATTGCTACACCGACGAGATTGCCAAGCTACGCTCGCAATGACAAAGGTGGGTACGCATGAGGCCCTAGCCTGCGCTCTGGTCGATATTTCTGGCAACCTCCAGCAGCCCGGTTTGAGAGGCCCGGGCTGCTGCCGCCACGTCCTCGTATTCCGGCGCGGCGCTGACCACCTCTCCTCCCAGCCACTTGCGCTTCACCCGCATGGGGCCGTACTCCGTCTCCACCGTCACGACATCCCGTTCTGCCACGTAGCGGCCCACCGGGCGGACGCGGACGCCCAGGGTTGGGGTGTCGTGGAGGAAGACCCCGGCCAATTTGCTTTCCAGGGCGGCCGGCCCCAGCGCCGACAGCAGCACTCCGGGGCGGTTCTTCTTCATCTGAATCGGCGTGTACCATACGTCCAACGCGCCGGCCTCGAAGAGGCGCTCCATGGCGAAGCCCAGCTGCTCGCCGGTGGCGTTGTCCAGGTTGGTTTCCAGTAAGATTACGTTGTCCTGCCAGCGCGCAACCGGAGGCACGGGTTGGCCGGATGGGTCAGTTCGCCGGTCTGCTTCGACGAGTTCTCCTACCCACAGTCGCAGCACGTTTGGGAAGGCTGGAGGGTTCTTGCCGCCGATGCCCACGCCGATGCGGTTCAGGGTCATGGCCGGCTGTCGGAACTCGTTGGCCAGGGTAGTTATCAGGGCCGCGCCCGTGGGTGTCGTCAGCTCGCCGACGTTGGCGTGGAAGGGACGCTCCGGGGCAACGGGCGCGGCGGCGGCGGCGATGATTTCCAGCGTCGCCGGAGCAGGATTGCTGTAGCCGCCCGGCCGGCGCGGGCCGGTGGCCTCGCCCAGCGCCAGCGGCGATGCGTAGATGCGCCGGATGCCGAGCTGCTCAAGACCATGTACGACGCCCACCACGTCAACCAGGGTATCGGCGGTGCCCAGTTCGTGCAGATGGATCTTATCCGGATCGGACCCGTGGACGCGGGCCTCGGCAGTGAAGAGGGCCCAGAGGACGGCGGTAGCGATGGCGCGGGTGTGGTCCGACAGGGCATCGGCTCCGGACACGGCGTCCAGCATTTGCTGCGGCGAGTAGCGCGGGGCAGCGGATACGTCCACCAAAGCGCGGGAGCCGCGAACCTCGCAACGGGTTTCGTCGGCTATGCCAATCTGAACGCCCGGTATGCCCAGGGCGGTTATGACATCGTGGACGGCATCGAGGGGCAAGCCAGCATCGAACAGCGCTCCGAGGAGCATATCACCGCTGGCGCCGCCGACGGATTGGATGTAGGCGGTCTTCACTGTTTTACCCTCACCCTGACCCTCTCCCATCAAGGGAGAGGGGACTTAAGGTGTACATCGTTCAGGCTGCCGGAGCGCAGGCCGCTCAAGTCCAGAGACACCCACAGGTAGCCCAACGCTTTCAGCCGTCGCGTTACCTCGTCGCGGTGGGCGAAGGCCAACTCCATCTCATCCGTCCCTACCTCAATGCGGCACAGCTTGTCATGGTGGCGGGCGCGGACTTCCCGGAGGCCCAGGTCGCGCAGGATGTCCTCGGCGGCCTCAATGCGACCCAGGGACGCTATGGTTACGGGGGTGCCGTAGGGGATGCGGGAGGAGAGGCAGGGTTGGGCCGGTTTGTCCCACAGGGGGACGCCCAGCCAGCGGGCGGCGGCGCGCACCTGGGCCTTGTCCATCTCCGCCTCCACCAGGGGGCTGCGGATATTGTGCTCGGCGGCGGCGGTCATGCCGGGGCGGTAGTCGCCCAGATCATCGGTGTTGGCGCCGTTGGCGATCCAGGCGTAGCCTTCAGCGGCGGCCAGGGCGCCCAACTGGTCGTATAACTCGGTCTTGCAGAAGTAGCAGCGCTGTGGCGAGTTGGCGACGTAGCCCTCCCGCGCCAGTTCGTCGGTTCGGATGACGCGGTGATTGAGGCCAAACCGGGCGGCGACGCTTTCGGCGTCGGCCAAATCGCGAGCGGCCAGGGCCGGCGACACAGCGGTTACGGCCAGGGAGCGCGACCCCAACGCTCGTTGGGCGGCAACAGCCAACAGGGCGCTGTCCACGCCGCCGGAATAGGCTATGATCACCGACTGCATTTCCCGGAGGATGGATTCCAGCCGGGGCAGGCAATCGGGCGGGTCGTCGGTACGGAGGGTACGGGCTTCTGTCATAATATCCATCGAGAACTGCGGAGTGGTGTTGCATCATTCTACTACAACGGAGTCCAATAGCGATTTGGAGATTCAATAATGACGGTGCAGAGCATCAGCGCGATTACGCTGGCCGTGAGGGATATGGCCCAATCGGTGGCGTTTTACCACGACGGGGCCGGCATACCAATCCTGTACGGCGGACCGGACGCGTCGTTCACGTCGCTTAACGTTGGCGACGGTTATCTGAACCTTATCCTGGAGCGTGAAGCCGACGTGCGTTGGTGGGGACGGTGCATCCTGTACGTGGACGACGTGGACGCTCACCACCGCCGGATGATTGACGCTGGATACTCGCCGGACACCCGGCCGTCCGATGCGCCCTGGCGGGAACGCTACTACCACATCACCGACCCGGATGGGCACGAGATTAGCTTTGCGCGGCCGATTGGGGTAGCGGGTATGTAGGCCAGGCGAATGATTATTCGCTCCTAATGAACAGGCATAGCGCCTGAGCGCCGGGCAGCCGCAAGGGTCGCCCCTGGGTGTTATTAATGTGTGCTGGTATTGAATTGGCGCCGCCCGCCGCGGGCATACCAGTACGCCAGGGCGATGGAATACAGCAGCATCACGATGCTTTTCGTGTACCTCTACCGCCGCCGTCCAAATCCAGCAGTCCTCCCGCTGCTCCCCACACCGCACCCCTCGATAAGCCCACATCTCATCCCAAGCAATCACCGCCGCCGGGCTGCCACTCCCGCGCCCCTTCCAGCCGCCGGCCCCACTCCCGCAGCCCAGCCAAGGCTTGGGCCTCCTTTTTTGACCCAGCCCAGCACCGCAGGCACGCTGTACCCGGTAAGCCGGCTGACTGCGCGCAATGTGCTGCCTTCCAGGTACATCTGCAGTCGGGGCAGCGGACATCGTGGCGATAAACCCGAGGGCGGGCCATCATGACGCATCCTGAAAAACCGAGTGTAAATCGCATTATATCTAGTACTCGCATATGTTAGGAATACCGGATTTTGAGCGCATTCTTGACATCCATTTTTAGGGCGCATAGACTTGCCCACGCGTATTGAGGCAGCCGATTTTGCGAATGTTCCGGTTGAAATCGGGTATCCTGCGTCTCGTCCTGCTACCTCGCAAGGTTCTTCTTGAACCGACCTGAATGAAACCCGGAGGCCCCCGTTGAGCACTCAAGCCGTTCAGCCCACGGTGGACGACCAGCCGGCCACCATCACCATAACGCGAGCCATCTATAAGATGGACGGTAGATTGGACTACGCCTATCGCATTCTCGGCTATATTTGCGGAACGCTGCTCCTTCTGCTCGGCCTGTTCATTACCTACCAGGTGATCGCTCGCAAATTGGGTGGGCCCATGGCCCCCGGCATGGACCAGCTCAGCGGCTACGTGCTAGCCTTCGCGGGGACCTGGGCGTTTTCCTATTCACTGCGCACCGGTTCCCACGTGCGCATCGATGTGCTGCTTCCGCTGTTCTCTCGCATTCATCCTTATATGCGTTCCGCCGCCGACTGGCTGGCGTTGGGATCAGTGGGTTTCTTCGGCGCCATCACCGCCTGGAAGACCTGGGAAGAGGTTTTCGAGTCGTACTGCATCAGCAACGATCCCGCCACCGGAGCCTGCATTCAGGCGTTGACCAATACCTACCCACTGACGCCCCTGTGGATACCCCAGACCGTGGTGGCCATCGGGTTTTCCATGCTGGCTTTCACGTCCTTCCAGTGGATGCTGAGCATGGTGGTACGCGGCATTCTGGAGATCATCCACAAATCCCGCGGCGGCGACGTTGCTGATCTGGCGACCGCCGACACCGTCCAGGAAGCCGCGTCGGGCGTCTAGCGCCCCGGGAACGTCGCCGAAACGAGATTCCAGCCTTTGACCGGCCTCAACTGACCGGAGGACTGCAAGAAAATGGCAATCATCACCGCTTTCAGCATGATGGGGGTCTTCTTCCTCATTGGACTCTACGTCGCCGGCGCCCTGGGGGTGCTCTCGCTGGTGATGATGCAGGCGTTTTCCGATGCGCCGTTGTGGAACATCCTGGGCAACAAGGCCTGGGAGAGCAACACCAACTTCATCCTGGTGGCGGTGCCGCTGTTCCTGCTGATGGGCGAGCTGATGCTGCGTTCCGGCATGGGCGAGCGGATGTACGGCGCCCTGTCCCGTTGGCTGGTGTTCCTGCCCGGCGGACTGCTGCACACCAACATCGCCTCCTGTGCCGTGTTCGCCGCCTGCTCCGGTTCCAGCGTAGCCACCTCCGCCACCATCAGCCGGGTTTCCCTGCCGTCCTTCCGGCAGCGCGGCTACAGCGAACGCCTGGTCATTGGCTCCCTGGCCGCCGGCGGCACTCTGGGCATTCTGATTCCACCCAGCATCGGCCTGATCATCTACGGCGTGCTGGTGGAAGAATCAATTGGCCGGCTCTACATGGCCGGGTTCTTCCCCGGCTTCCTGCTGGCCTTCGTCATGATTCTCATGATGGTGTTCACTTCCATAGTAGCGCCGCGCACCGCGCCCATGGACGAGGAAGTGAAGCGCCTCTACCGGGGCTGGTTCCACGGGTTAAGCATTCGCCGGTATAACGCCGAACAGTTGGATGTTCTGCGCCAGGAACAGGCCACGGAGGCCGGCCTTGCTAATCTGGAAGAGCGGAAGGCTTATCGCCGCGGCCGCTCTACGCTGTCCTACATGGAAGCGACCTCCGAGTGGCTGCGCATGATCGGCGAGGCCATCGTCGGTCTGGTCGCCATCATACCCGTGCTCATCATCATCGCGGTCGTGCTGGGCACGATATACCTGGGCATTGCCACACCCACCGAGGCGGCGGCCTTCGGCGTAAGCGGCGCGCTGGTAGTGGCGGCGGCTAATGAACTGTACAAACGCGTCCTAGGCACCTATTCCAACTGGGGACAGGCGTTCCGCGCGGTGTATCTGATGCTGCTGGACGCCATCATCTCCACCGTGCGCACCTCGTCCATGATCATGCTCATCGTCATGGCGGCTTTCACGCTGAGTTTCGCCTTCGCGCGCCTGGGCATATCCCAGGACATCTCGGAGTGGATCACAGGTCTGAACCTCAACGCCCTGCAATTCGTGATCATTCTGGTGTTCTTCTACCTGTTGCTGGGCACCTTCATGGAAAGCTTCGCCATGCTGGTGACTACCATCCCAATCCTGACTCCGGCGTTGGTGAACGTCGGC
This sequence comes from uncultured Dehalococcoidia bacterium, assembly GCA_964347975.1. Taxonomy (GTDB): domain Bacteria; phylum Chloroflexota; class Dehalococcoidia; order Lucifugimonadales; family UBA3495; genus Bin87. The sequence goes on along the minus strand of CAYGAY010000021.1, from coordinate 15,799 downwards.
GTGGACCTGGTGTGGTTCGGCATCATCATGGTGATCCTGGTAGAGGCCGCGCTGATCAGTCCGCCGGAGGGCATCAACCTGTACATCCTCCACGGCGTGAGGCTGGATGTTGACTCCCAAATGTCGGAACAAACGGAGGCCGCCCAGGCGGCCTTGCAGGAGAGTACCATCACCGACGTGTACATTGGCGTGCTGCCATTCATGGGGTGCATGGCCGCCGTGATAGCACTTTTGTTCGCTTTTCCCGATATCGCCTTATGGGCGCCGTGTCTCATCTACGATGATCCAAGCCGGGATTTCCTCCAGCACATCAATGTGGAACGGGACGCCGCCGGGTTCTGGGAGCAAGTGAAGTATTGCTCCTCCGAGTTCCGCCCGCGCGCTTATGAGTAGGAAAAATCTGAGGTTGTACCTGTCCGCAGCGCTGGAAGTTACTCCTGCCGTCTCGGGATGGCAGGGGTAACTTGTCTGGCGCGGCGACCGCCATTGACCCAATTCCTTGCCGGGGTTAACATACCTCTGTTATGTACGCTTTGATACTGGCCGGGGGGAAAGGCGAGCGGCTTCGTCCCTTCACCGACACTCTTCCGAAACCGATGATCCCGGTGGACGGCCGGCCCATACTGTGGCGCCAGGTTCGCTGGCTGCGGGAGGCCGGCGTAACCGATGTAATCTTCCTAGTGAGCCATCTGGCCGATGTGGTGGCGGATTATTTCGGCAATGGGGCCGAAATCGGGATACGCGCCCATTACAGCCGCGAGCACACTCCCCTGGGCCGGGGCGGCGCTCTACGGCAAGGATTGGCCATGCTGCCGACGGAGGCGGGTGACGACCCGGTCATCGCCACCAACGGCGATGTGATCACCGACGCCCGGCTCGATGAGCTGCTGGCCGACTATCACGAGCGGCGGCGCAAAAATCCCGCTCACGCCGCCACCATCTTGACCGTCCCTATGACCAGCCCCTACGGCATCGTTGACGCCGGCGCTGATGGGCTGGTCAGGCAATTCCGCGAAAAGGAGGTCCTGCCTCACGCCATCAACGGCGGCGTGTACGTGCTGCATCCCGACATTCGAGATATGCTTCCCGAGACTGGCGACCACGAGACCACGACCTTCCCCATCCTGGCGGCGTCCGGTTGCATGTCCGCCGTGCAGACCGGCGCTTTCTGGCGCAGCGTGGACTCCCCCAAAGACCTGAGAGAGGCGGAAGAGCATTTCACCCGCGCCGCCGGCGACGTAGTCTGGGCGACGCGGTGATCACATCCGCGCAGGCGCAGCAAATTGCGGATACCGCCGCCGCAATCAGGGAGAACATCCAGCTGGCGATAGTCGGCAAAGATGATGTAATCGAATACACCCTGGCGGCCCTGTTCAGCGCCGGTCATATCCTGGTAGAGGACGTACCCGGCATCGGCAAGACCACGCTGGCCCGGTGCCTGGCCTATTCCCTGGATTGCGAGTTCCGCCGCATCCAGTTCACCCCGGATCTGATGCCGTCGGACATCACGGGAATCCACTATTACAACCAACACAACGGACAGTTCGAATTCCGCCCCGGGCCGGTGATTTCCCAAGTGGTACTGGCCGACGAGATAAACCGGGCCACTCCGCGGACACAGTCGGCGCTGCTGGAAGCCATGGCCGAGCGACAGGTGACCATCGACCAGGATACCGTGCCGCTGCCGGCGCCCTTCCTGGTGCTGGCGACGCAGAACCCCATCGAACTGGAGGGGACGTTTCCTCTGCCCGAAGCGCAGATCGACCGCTTCCTGCTGAGATTGCGGCTGGGATACCCGTCGGAAACTGATGAAGAGGCCATGCTGGAGCGTTTTGAAGATGCCGATCCCCTTGGGTCTCTGCGCCCGGTGGCGTCGGCGGACGACGTGCTGCGTATCCAGAGCATGGTGCGCCGGATCTACATTGACCCGGTGCTCCGGTCATATCTGGTCAACGTGACCCGGGCAACGCGCGAGCATCCCGACGTTGAGTTGGGGGCCAGTCCCCGCGCTACGCTGGGCCTGTACCGGTGCGCCCAAGCCCTGGCGGGCATACGCGGTCAGGAGTACGTAACGCCCGACCACATCAAAACGCTGGCTTCCTCAGTCCTGGCGCACCGGATCATACTGAAAAGCATGGCCCGGCTCAGGGAACGGAATCAGGAATCAATAGTGGCCGAAGTGCTGGAAGCGCAATCGGTGCCCATATAGGCGGGGCGGGTTAAGCAACCCGCCCCGTATCGCAGCGCAGATCCGGGGTTCGCCTAGAGGCGTCCGCCGCCGCCGGCGACGCGCTCGTTGACACCGTAGAAGACGGAGTCCAGCTTGGTGAAGACCTGGATCCGGGAGCGGGCGGTTTCCACTACAAAGATGCGGCCTTCGTCATCGCACTCCACGGCGATGGGGCCCCAGAAGAGCTTTTCGCGGTCCAGGCCCTGAGCAATCTTGCGCTCTTCCCACATCTCGGGGTTGGCGTCAATCTTGGTTTTGCCCCAGGTGGAAAGGGTGCCTTCGCCGTAAGTCATGCCGGCAAAGGAGCCGTCGGGATGGAACAGCTGCATCCGGTCGTTGTTCCAGTCGGCGACGTAGATTGTGCCCTCATTGTCCACCGCCACGTCGGTAGGACGGTTGAACTGGCCGGGGGCGTCGCCCGTCTCGCCGAACTGCATCACGAATTCGCCGGCGGCGGTGAACTTCTGGATGCGGTCGTTGCGCCAGTCGGCGACGTACACGTTCCCCTCCTGGTCAGTCTCGATGCCGAAGGGCATATTGAACTGGCCGGGGCCATCGCCGAACCCGCCGAACTGGCCAATGTACTCACCATCGGCGGTGAGCATCTGCACTCGGTGGTTGTTGCTGTCCACCAGGTACAGGGCGCCGTTGGCGCCGAATACCAGGCCGCTGGGCTTGTTCCACTGGCCGTCACCGTCGCCGGGACGCTCCCACTTGGTGAGGTACTCGCCGTCGGAAGTGTAGATGCTGATGCGGTCAAGGTACTCGTCGGCCAGATAGACGTTCCCGTTGGGACCTATGGTGATGGCGGTGGGCCAGATGATGGCGCCGTCGGTGGAAACGGCCTCGCCGTCGCCTTGCTCAAAGACCCCCTTGGCGAACTCGCTGATGAACTCCTCACCGACGGTGCACATGGTGATGCGCTTGCCGTCGGGCCGATAGTCATAGGAGCGGTTGGCGACGTACATCACGTCATCTTCGCCGCGCGCCATGGCGGTGGGGTTTCGGAACCCGGGGCCGGAGAACTCGGCCCTGCCAATGGTGTGGCTGTACTTCAAATCAATGCCGACGGCGGGCAACGCCGTGCGGTCAAGGGTAGTGGTCATAAGACATTCCTCCGCTGGTAGGGATGCGGGTTGGCGGTACCGCCGGGGCGGATTTCAAACCCGCCCCGGCGTGACGGTTAGATGAAGCTGAACTTCTCGAACGTCCCGTTGACCAACGGCTGGGCGTCCAGACCCATCCAGTTTTCCAGCAGGTCGGTGTAGATGCTGCGGAAGTCGTTGTTGAAGTGCAGGTCGCCTTCCAGCAACTTGTCGGCCTCCAGCGAGGGATACTCGCCATACATGCCGCCCTTCACATTGTCGCCCACGACAAAGGCCACGCCGCCGCTGCCGTGGTCGGTACCGGAGCCGTTGTCATGCACGCGGCGTCCGAATTCGGTGAAGACCAGCAGCGTCACGTTGTCGCTGGCGTCGTGCTCCCGCAGGTCGTCCATGAAGTCGGCGATGGCGTTGGAAGTGTTCGTCCACAGGCTGGCGTGGGCGGCCAACTCGCCGGCGTGGGTGTCGAAGCTGTTGTAGGGGGCGGTGGTGTAGAGGATGCGGGTGCCGAAGCCGGCCAGATGCACCTGGGCGATGTTCTTCATGTACTGGGCCACCACGTCGCCGCCGTACTCCACGGTGGAGCTGTACATCTCAGGCGCAGTGCTGAGGATATCGGCGCCCTTCAGCGCGTCGGTGCCGGTCTGGGACAGATACTCGACGACGGCGCTGCGCCCGATGGTTGGCGAATACATCTTGGAGAAGATGTCCAGGGCCTCGGTGCGCTGGTCCTCAGCCTCGATGCCAGTCAGCACGCCATAGGTGGCCAGGTTGCCGACGGAGGCAACGGGCACGCCGGGAGCGGCCAGGGCCCGAGGGAGGCCGCGACCAAAGTTCACGCCGGTCAGCACGTTTTCCTTGTTGGGGTCGATCTCGCGGATGGCGCGGCCCAGCCAGCCTTCGGTGCCCTGCTTGTCGGGCTCGCAGGTGTGCCAGATGTCCATACTGCGGAAGTGGCTCCGGTTGGGATTGGGGTAGCCCACGCCCTGGATGACGGCGACTTTGCCTTCGTCATAGAGCCTCTTCAGCGGCCCCATGTTGGGGTTGAGGCCGGCGTAGCCGTCCAGGTCCAGCGCCTGGCCTTCGGGCACACGGACGGAGGGGCGGTTGTCGTAGTACAGGGGGTCGCCGTGGGGCACCAACGTATTGAGCGCGTCGTTGCCGCCGGAGAGCTGGAGCACCACCAGCACCGGATCTTTCTTGGTAGCAGTCATTTTTGTTTCTCCTTGTAAGTTCGGTGAGCCGGCGGGCCGGCGCTTATCATCGTCGTTTATCCAAGCTGGGCGGTGGCTCAATGAAAAGTTCGCCTTTGGTTGTGGCCTCTTCACGACGCCGGGTCCATTCCTCCCCCCGTTGCTGGTGGCGCTCTACGGCGCGCCGTAGCAGATATTGCGTCCAGAGTTCGGCCAAGACCATTACGCACACCCACTCAGCGGGACTTTTCCGGTTAAATGGTCAGGTCAGGACGCGCTTTCTGGCTCCGGCTCGGTGAAAAGCTGGTCCTTGGCTTCAGCCTCTTTCCGTCGCTGGTTCCATTCCGACCAACGCCGATTGGCCCGCTTTTCACCTTCCGCGATGCCCTCCTCGCGGCCTTCTTCCCGAGCTTCCTGGACTTTGCGTTTGGTCCACATTGCGCCGATAACCATTCTGCTAACCTCCGTAATGATGGGCGATGCGATGAGCGCCACACCCCCGGCTCTCAGCATTTCACCGATCACTACATATTGAACCGCTTGCCATCCAGTTATCTGCTGTGTTGCTAGCACAAAAAGCGTGTTGGTGACAGTCAGGTAGGCAGTGATTGCATTGAATACGGCCAAGTACCAGCGCACTGCTTCAGTAGGAACGTTGGGAATGCCAATGCGGTGGTTTCGATCCGGTTCATCTTGTCTTGCCATCGCTGACTCGTCAATTTCGCTCCAGACCGGGTCTCTTTAGCGCAGGCTTCAACATATGCTGCTTGCATAGCGGCCAGCTTCTCTTCTTCAGAAACCCGCACAAGCCGCCCCGACCGCCATCAGAGCAATCAGGGCGGCTACTGCCCGCAAGCGGCTACGCAAACTGGTACTCCTGGGTGCTGACAATGAGCTGTAGCGTCTGGGCGATGGTCTCGGAGTATTCGGGCGTGCCAATGGCCGGGTTGCCGTTGCTGCTGGCGTAGTCAACCAGTTGGGCGCGGGTCTCCGGGGCCAGCTCGTAGGCGCCGACCATTTCCAGGCAGCGGTCAACGATATTCTCGGCGCCGGCCACTTCCTCGCTGCCCAGGCGGGATACGATGTCCCGGATACCGGGCAGGCTGGTGTTGCCCACCTGGTCGGCGGCGAAGTTGATGCGCTCCACCAGCGTGCCGGAGTCGATCCACTCGGCGCCGGTATGCCAGCCTTCAACGGTGGGCGGGTTCATCAGGTCCTGGCCCATGTAGCGGATGGTGTTGGCCAAGGGGTTCAGTCCCAGCTTGGGCGACGTGAAGTCCTGCACCAGGCGCATGGTTCCGATCACAACTTCGGTCGGGCTCTTCACCTTTTCGAAGCGCGCGGCCTTGAAGAAGTCGGAGTTGAACAGCACGCGCAGCATGGCCGTCAGGTCATAGCCGGAATCGAAGTATGCCTGCTCCAGCAGGGCGATGGCTTCGGGGTCACGCGGCGGCGTGTTCTGCCAGGCCGGCACCTGCACCTCGTCGGCGACGAAGAAGTTGTAGAGGTGGCGAGAGACGAACCGCGCCGCGGAAGGCTGCCGGGCAATGATGTCAACGATATCGTCGCCGTTGAAGTTGCCGGTTTCTCCCAGGAAGGTCTTCTCGTCGTTGTCGTGGTCATAGGGGTTGTAGATGAAGTTGGACTCGTAGCGTCCGTAAGGATAGCGCGGCACGGCGTTGGTGATGGTCCAGCCGGTGAAGGCGCGGGCGGCTTCCTTGACGTCGTCCTCCGAGTAGTTGGCTTCGCCGTCCATGCCAACGCCCAGGGAGAACAGCTCCAGAAGCTCGCGGCCCCAGTTCTCGTTGATGGCTCCCTTGTGGCTCATGCAGTTGTCCAGGTAAAACACCATGGCCGGGTCGCGGGCCAGGCCCTTGAGCAGGATGTCGAACTTGCCCATGCCCAACTCGCGGAACAGATCCAGCTGGAGCTGGATCTGGCGACCATGCTCGCACTTGGAGTTGCCGGTGCAGAGGATGCCGTGCCAGAACAGGGCGACCTTTTCCTGCAACGGGCGCTTGGTGTTGATCATCCGGTAGGTGAGATAGGCCTGGTTGACTTCCAGGGCGTTCATCTCTTTCCAATCGACGAAATGACGCTCCAGCACGTCCATTTCCAGGTCGGGCTGAGCCGTGGGATTGAGCAACTCTTCGACGGTGGCTTCGTAGCCGGCGGCGGCGCGCTCCTCCAGTTCGGCGTAGGTTGCGCCGAAGCCGGCCCGACGCATCAGGTGCGCCATCTGGGCAATTTCCTGGTTGGTGGGCATAGCGTGTACCTCCTGGTGGGTGGTATGACGGTTTCGACCGTTACAGGGGGTGTTTCCGACGATTTCCCGCTTGCTTAAAGGCCAATGCGCACGGGCATCAGGGAATCCCCGTGAGATGCCCGCATACTACCCGCCGGCGAGTTGGGGTGTCAAGGAGAGGAGGCCGGTCCTGGCCTTGCGCTCCTTTGTCAGCTCAGAATTTACCGGATTTCAGGATTTCCAGGATGCGCTCTAATACGGCTAATCTCCTAATCCTGACAATCCTGATGCTGACAACTATGGCGAGGATAGAAGACATTCACTGCTGACAGCAGGCGATTTCAGAACGCCGTCGCGCCGTGGTAGAATCACCTCACCTAACCGCTGGAGTAAGGCCGGGAGCAGGACTTATGGGTAAGCTGAACGTGGCAAACCGCACGCTGGCGATCATGGACAACCTGGCCTTCCTGCGCCGGCTGAACAACGAGTGCATCGACCTCATCGCCATCGACCCGCCCTTCGCCGCCAACGAAACCTTTACCGGCAATCCCAGGCCGCCCATCAGCGACGCCGAATACGCCGAGGAAATTGCGCTGGCCCGGGCCCACGGCGCCGAACACAATGAAGGCCAGGGCGAAACCCGCGTCCACGACATCTGGAGCTGGGATGAGGACGTTCATCCGGCCTGGAAAATGCGCATAGAGGACACCTACCCGTCCGTCCATGCCGTAATCCAAGCGGTGGAAGCGTGCGCATCAGAAAACGAAGCGGCCTACATCGCCTTCATGGCGGCAAGGCTGCTGGAATGCCGGCGCGTGTTGAAGCCAACGGGCAGCATCTATCTGCACTGTGACAGCCATGCCAATAGCTACCTGCGTATGCTGATGGACGCCGTGTTTGGGGCTAGGAATTTTCGTAATGAGATTACGTGGAGGCGTACTCACGCGGCAAAAGCAGGGTCTCGCAATCCGTTGCAGAGCGCATATGGGGCGGTCACGGACACGATTCTCTTTTACACTAAAGACCCAGCGTCAAAGGTTCGTATCCCGAAAGTCTTCCCTGACGGATTTGAGAATGAGTTCAAATATCAAGACGAAGTGGGACGCTACCGGACTCACAGGCTGGTTGCAAGTGCCGGGATGCACCAAAGCCCCACTTATGAATGGCGCGGACTAAATCCTGAATACGGGTGGTTGTACAACCGCGCTGGAATGGACAAGTTAGAACGCGAAGGGCGCATCCACTACACGCGAAACGGCACTCCCTACCGGAAAGAGTATGATAACGAGTACATGGGCAGGCCCGTATCTGACCTTTGGGTGGACGTGTCTATTGCCACAGGGCACGAGCGCACCGGCTACGCCACCCAAAAGCCGCTGGAGCTCTACGAGCGCATCATCAACGCTAGCAGCAACCCCGGCGACGTGGTGCTGGACATCTTCGCCGGCTGCGCCACTACCGCCATCGCTGCCGAGACGCTGGGCCGCCAGTGGGTCGCCTGCGATATGGCCTACCGGGCTTGGACGATGCTCAAGCGCCGTTTCTATCTGAACGGCATCGCCATGGCCGATATGACCGACGCCACCAAGAACGCGCTGGCGTCGGTGAAAAAGAGCCGGGGTTTTCAGGAACCCCAGCAGTGGACCACCAGCCACACCATCGGCCCCAACGAACTGCCCAAGCGCGACGATGTTGACCCGGCCCCACACCACGACCTGAACAGCCCCCGGCGCGGCGCCCGGCAGACTACGCAGTCATCCGGCTGGTCGGGGCGCATCCCCAAGGACGACGCCAAGCAACTGCTCATCCAGCAGTTCGGGCCAGTCTGCTGGGGCTGCGGCTACGAACCGCGCCGGCCCAACGGTAGCCTGGACGAAACCCTGCTGGAAGTGGACCACATCCGCGCCCGCAAGGCGGCGCAGGGCACGCAGGGCAACGATGAGCTCTACAATCTGGCCCTGCTGCATCGCACCTGCAACAGCATCAAGCGCAACCAGCTGACGCTGGAAGAACTCCGCAGCCACAATGCCATGAACGGCCTGCTCTACGTCGACAAGGTAAGCGACCTGGTTGACCTGTACGAGGCCACGCAATTCGCCGCCGAACAAATCGTCATCCACACCGCCAGGCGCGGTTTGCAATCGGAACTGTCTCAGTAGGCCGGACGCCCAACCTGAAAGTGGTGGCTATCCCGCCGCAACAAACTCCGCCACCCGCTCCCCAACCCATCCCTGCACCGCAGCCTCAAACTCCGGTTCCGGCGGCGGGGCGTCATAGCGGGTTTCCAGGTTATATCGGGCAGTGTGGTGCAGCCGGTCAACGATGGCGCCCAGGTCCACCTCCGGCGCGTACGCTTCGTCCTCAGACAGCAGCGGCAGGGTGAACTTGGGGATATGCTGCCGCACCATGAAGGGGTACAACAGGGCGCCAGGGCTCTCCAGGCTGCGGCACACCAGGATGCGGTAGTCGCTGGCCGGCGGCGACGTTTCCAGCGGCATCGGCTCCCAGCGGCGCAGCAGGTCGATTTCCACCAGATTGACCAGTCCGGCAACAATCGCCTCGCGCTTGCGAATATACCGGCGGCGACCCTCCCCGGGCCGTTTGTTAGTGGGGGACAATACCTCAACAACCGTGACCAGTTCACGTTCCGGAACCGTTTCCACTCGCAGCGAAAGCACGCTGACCTCCCGAGGCATTCGCACCCTCACCGCTACGGCCTCGTCCGGCGGAGCGGCGACAGCGGCGGCCCTTTCCCCACCGGCCGGCGGAACAGCGGTGGATTCGCTGGTCACCATCGCATCAGGAATCATCAGATTCAACTCAGATGGAGCGCCGAAAGGTTCCTCAACTTCCACCCGACGTTGCAGGGCAATGCGGTAGCGGTCCGGAAGCTGCGGTCCCAGCTCATCTGCCATCGCCGCGGTCAATCGGTTGTGAAAATCCGGCCATATGTCCGGGTTCTCCAAGTAAGGGTTCATACCGGGGAACGGGTTTTCGTATCTCATTGTCATATCTCCGCAATGGACGGCGCCAATATACCATCTGCTACGGAACGGCACCCGCTGCCAATTTCGCGTTGTACCCATGGCGGTATGCGGCTAGAATGGGCAACCGAATTTCATCCGGGGGAGCTGAATATTGAGCAGTGGAGCATTGGCCGGCGTCAAGATAATTGACCTCACTCACCATATCGCCGGCCCCTACGCCACCAAGTTGTTGGCCGATTTCGGGGCCGACGTGCTGAAAATCGAGCGGCCCGGCGGCGACCCGGCGCGGCGTCTGCCGCCTTTTTACCACGATCAGCCGGACTCCGGGAAAAGCCTGCCCTTTCTGTACCTCAACACCAACAAGCGCAGCGTCACGCTGAACCTGAAGTCTGAAACCGGGCCGGCCATTCTCTTTGAGTTGCTGGCCGACGCCGACGCCCTGGTGGAAAACTTCGCCCCCGGCGTGATGGACACCCTGGGGCTGGACGAAAGTACCCTGCGGGCGCACAACCCCCGGCTGGTGATGGCGTCAGTCTCCAACTTCGGCCAGACCGGGCCGTGGCGGGATTACCGCGCCACGGACCTGGTGGAATACGCCCTGGGCGGCCTGATGTACATTTTCGGGGCCTACGACCGGGAACCTCTGAAACACGCCCTGCACCAGGCCCAGTTCAAGGCCGGAACCAACCTGGCGTCGGCGACGCTGATGGCGCTATACCACCAGCGTCTCACCGGCGAAGGGCAGCGGGTAGATGTTTCCATACAGGAGAGCATTGCGTCGGCCCTGCGGGACGTTACCAACAACTACACCTACACCGGCGCAGTGCGGCGGCGGCAGCCCAATCACACCGGCGACCTGACCCGGCTGCGGGCGGTGTCCGATGGCTACGTACTGCCCAACCCCGGCATTGGGGCTTCGTTGAATTGGCAGATTCTCGTGGACTTCCTGGAAGCTCCGGAACTGGACGACCCGCGCTTTGACAACGCCTCGGCGCGTCTGGAAAACGCGGAAGCCCTGGGCGCGATCCTGGACGACATATTCGCCGCCAAGCGCAAGCGGGAGATTTTCTATGCGGCCCACGAAAAACGGTTCATCTACGGGGTAATCGATTCTCCGGAGGAAACGGTTGACAACCCGCAGATACAGGCGCGGGGATACTACGTGCCGGTCGAGCACCCTCATTTGGGTGAGCTCACCTTTCCCGGCGCGCCGTTCCTGATGTCGGATTCGCCGTGGGAGGTTCGCGCCGCCGCGCCCCGGCTGGGCGAACACAACGCGGCGGTGTTGGGCGAACGGGGGTACTCAGCGCAGGACCTGGCGTACCTGCGGGCATCGGAGGTTATCTGAAATGGCCGGGCCATTAGAGGGAGTTCGCATCGTCGAGATGGGTCAGCTCATCGCCATACCGTCAGCGATGAAATGGATGGCTGACATGGGCGCGCAGGTCATCAGGCTGGAGTCGGTGCAGCGGTTGGAGAGCTACCGGACCGACTCGCTCTACCACAACGACGTGGACGGAGAATTCTGGAATCGCGGCGCCAATTTCTACGAGCAGAATCGGAACAAGCTGGGCCTCACGCTGGACCTGAGCCGCGACGAGGGCCGCGCCGCGCTGAGGGACCTCATCGCCATCACCGATGTGTTCGCCGAGAACTTCACGCCCCGAGTGATACGCAACTTCGGGCTGGAGTACGAGAACCTGCGCAAGATCCGGCCCGACATCATCATGGTGTCTTCCACGGGCTACGGATTCGCCGGGCCATGGGCCAACTTCGGCGCCACCGGACCGGCCACCGAAGGAGCGGCCGGCCTGGCCTATATGACCGGCTACCGGGACGGCGGCCCCGTTATGTCGGAGATACCCTTCACCGACTACACCGCCGGCGAGCATACCGTAACCGCCGTGATGCTGGCCCTGATGCACCGTCTCAACACCGGACGCGGCCAGTTCATCGACATCTCTCAGACCCAAACGTGCAGCGCGACCATCCCCGAGGCCCTGCTGGATTGGACGGTGAACAGGCGGGTGCAGGAGCGCGTTGGCAACGAAGACCCGGCCATGTCTCCCCACGGCTGCTACCCCTGCGCCGGAGACGACCGCTGGATCGCAATCGCCGTGGACAGCGACGACGCGTGGCTGGCGCTGTGCCGTGTGATGGGCCGGGCCGACTGGGCGGCGGACGCGCGGTACGCCGGCGCGCTGGGACGCATCCGCTACCGAGCCGAACTGGACAAAATGCTGGCCTTCGAAACCCGCGCCCACGATAACCACGAACTGATGGCACGGTTACAGGCCGAGGGCGTGGCGGCCGGCGCGGTAATGGACAGCGAAGACCTGCTGTTCAACGAGCACCTGAAAGAGCGACGCTTCTACGAGGTGGTAGAGCATCACCCGGATACCGGAATGCCGCCGCTGCCCTACGCCGGTCGGCCCTGGACGCTGTCGGGCACGCCGGCCGTTCCGCCGAAACCGGCGCCGATCATGGGCCAGCACAACCGGGAACTGCTGGCGGAATTGCTGGGCAAGACCGACGACGAGATCGCCGCGCTGGAAGCGGCGCAAATCATCGGCTCCGCTCCGCTCTCGCCGCGCGGAGTGCGCCGCCCGTCGCTGGACGAGCAGGTGCGGCAGGGCCGTATGCAGCGGTACGACACGGACTACGCGGAGCGGGTGCGGCGGGGGTTTGGTATTAGTGATTTGTTGAAAGGTGATTAGGAATAGCGGCCAACACTCGCTGCTGCCTGACGGATGCTAAAACCCCCGGAGACTCACCAACCGGGGGCTTTATCTGGTTCCCGTAATGAGTTCAATCAGCCCTGCCGCGTCTCGTAATCTGAGATGGCGTCCTCGTGCTGCAATGTCAGGCCGATGTCGTCAAGGCCGTTGAGCAGGCAGTAGCGGCGGAACTCGTCCACCTCAAAGTCCACGACGATCTCCTCGTCGGCGTCGCGCACCTGCTTGGCCTCCAGGTCAACGGTAATCTGAAAGCCGGGATTGTCCTTCGACTTGTCCATGATGCGGCGGACGTCGCCCTCCGGCAGCATCAGGGGCAGCAGACCGTTCTTAAAGCAGTTGTTGAAGAAGATGTCGGCGAAGCTGGGCGCGATGATGCAGCGGATACCGAAGTCCTCCAACGCCCAGGGAGCGTGCTCGCGGGAAGAACCGCAGCCGAAGTTGGGGCCGGACACCAGGATTTTTGAGTTGCGGTAGGCGTCCCGGTTGAGGATGAAGTCGGGGTTCTCCGAGCCGTCCTCGTTATAGCGGTAGCGGTCGAACAAGTGCGGGCCAAAACCGACGCGCTCAATGCTTTTGAGGTACACGGCGGGGATGATCATGTCCGTGTCCACGTTCACGACGTCCAGGGGGGCGACGACGCCTTCCAGTTTGACAAAGGGTTCCATTTTCGTACCTCCGGATTCCGGCGCAAGTCGGAATGACGGTTGTTCCTAAAAGTCGCGCACGTCCACGAAGTGGCCGGCGATGGCGGCGGCGGCGGCCATTTCGGGGCTGACCAGGTGGGTGCGTCCGCCCTTGCCCTGGCGTCCCTCGAAGTTGCGGTTGGAAGTGGAGGCGCAGCGCTGGCCTGGATCCAGGATGTCGGGGTTCATACCCAGGCACATGGAGCAGCCGGCCACGCGCCAGTCGAAACCGGCGTCCTTGAATACCTGGTCCAGACCCTCCGCCTCGGCCTCCGCTTTGACGCGGGCTGAGCCGGGGACGACCATGGCGTAAACGTCGGAGCTGACCTGGCGGCCCCGGATCACGTTGGCGGCGGCGCGCAGGTCGTCGATACGGGCGTTGGTGCAGGCACCAAGGAACACCCGGTCAATCCTGATGTCCGCAATGCGCTGGTTGGGTTCCAGTCCCATGTACTCCAGCGCGCGCTCCGCGGCTGCTCGCTCGGCGGTTGATTCAAACGAGGCGGGATCGGGCACCCGGTCGGTCACCGGAACTACCATGTCGGGCTTGGTGCCCCAGGTAACGAAAGGAGCCAGGTCGCTGGCTTGGATGACAATGGTGCGATCGTAGGACGCTCCGGCGTCCGTCGGCAACTCCCGCCACTCTTCAATCCTGGCTTCCAGCTCCGCGCCCTTGGGAGCGTAGGGACGGGCGCGGACGTAATCAAAAGTGGTGTCATCCGGGGCGATCATTCCGGCGCGGGCGCCGCCCTCGATGCTCATGTTGCAGACCGTCATGCGCCCGTCCATGGAAAGGCTGCGGATAGCCTCGCCGGTGTACTCGATGACGTGACCGGTGCCGCCGTTGACGCCCATATGCCCGATGATGCCGAGGATGACGTCCTTGGCCGACACGCCGTTGGGCAGCGCGCCGTCCACGCGGACTTCCATGGTCCTGGGCTTGAACTGGCGCAGCGTCTGGGTAGCGAGTACGTGTTCCACCTCCGAGGTTCCGATGCCGACCGCGAAGCAGCCCAGCGCCCCGTGGGTGGAGGTATGGCTGTCGCCGCAAACCACCGTCTTGCCGGGCAGCGTGTAGCCCAAATCCGGCCCGATGACGTGGACGATGCCCTGATTTTCGCTGAAACGGTCGTAGTAGAAGGGGAGATCGAACTCGGCAGCGTTGCGGTCCAGGGCGTCCAGCTGTGCCTTCGAGATTTGGTCCTCGATGGGGCGGGTCAGCTCCCAGGTGGGCGTGTTGTGGTCGGCGGTGGCAACGGTCAGGTCAGGGCGGCGGACCTTCCGGCCGGCCAGGCGCAGGCCGTCAAAGGCCTGGGGCGACGTGACCTCATGCACCAGGTGCAGGTCGATATAGATGAGCGAGGGCTGGCCCGGTTCCTCGTGAACCACGTGGGCGTCCCAGATTTTTTCAAACATGGTGCGGGCGGCCAATTCAGTTCCTCCTCGGGCCGGGCGACCCGGTGGGTTACGCCGGCCGTTTTGCTGCGGCAAAGCGGGGGTATTATAGCATTGCCGGGGCGAATGCCGGAGTTACCGCTGCGCCAACAGGGTGGTAATTTACTTGCGCCGTCAGACAACGGCAACGAGGTGAATGACGATGATACGACGCAAAACCGACCAACTGCTGGTTTTGGCGTTGGGGCCGATTGCGCTGGTGATGCTGGCAATCGCTTGCGCGCCAGCCGCGCCGGGGAGCCAAGATGGCAACCCGACGCCCACGCCAACCATCTGGATTATTGACGACACCTCCCCGTCCGAACTCGCCACGGCAATGGCGCAGCCCACCGCCACGTCTTTCCCGCCCGGCTATGTCCGGCCTACTGACGTGCCTTATACTCCGCCGCTTACGGTTGAGGAAATCGGCGCGACACTGGTCGCGAGCATGGCGACGGAAGCGGCGCAACAACCCAGAGGAGCCGCCGCCGTTGCCACAACGCCCTCGCCTACCCCAACCCCGTCGTTGACGGAGCAGGTAACCCAGTTCGCGCGGGAGATGCAGGGTCGGTATGACATGGTGGCCCGGGTCCGGGCCGGGGCGAACCGCACGGTGTCAGTACCAGATGACGTTACCTGGCCCCACAACCAGGAACCTCATTTTGAGGGCCTGCCAGGTTATGACAGCCTGGTGCGGACGACCGTCACTGCCGTTACGGTGTATTACGGAACTCTGCCGCAGGGATACGAACTAGTCTCGTATCCGGGCATTCCTAACGGGGCCTTGGACACCGGCCAGGAATACGTTCTCTTCATCAGCAAAACCTATGCCAGCGAGAATCGGTGTTCTGATGCACGTATTCCGGGACAGCGTTGTTACAATCAGACGCAGCTAGATGCCATCGGCGGGGAAGGTGGGCTGTTATTCGGACGTCAAGCGTGGGTTGTGGACGGCGACAGAGTGTGGCGGATTCCAGTGGAGCACCTGACAAAAGGACCAACAGGTTCCGATTTGGCGGCGGCGAAGGCCGGCGGGGAAAGCCTGTCTTTGTCGGACTTGGAAACCGCCATTCGGCAGGGATTGCCGGAGTAATGCTGCCGATGAACTGCCGGATCGCGGGAGATGGCTGCAAGGCAACCGCCACTACTACTCCCAGGCCGTCGTCAACCAGGCCCTGGATATGTA
>CAYGAY010000020.1:0-61645 GCA_964347975.1 uncultured Dehalococcoidia bacterium | reverse complement strand
TCCCATGACAACACCTTTATCAGGTGTTGCACCTCGTTTGTGAGTTTAGGGAATCCAGAAACGACGGGGTACGGACGGGCTCGACAGGGCAATCGCTTCATAGACTACACACCCGTCACTCCTGCGAAAGCAGGAGTCCAGAAGTCGTGATATGCAGGAAACGGAAACATAATTAACGAATTCGGTCACTGGATTCCCGCGAAAGCGGGAATGACGGTGATGGTGCGATTGCCCTGGCGGGTTCGACGCTGCTTTGCATCCCCCGCATATTCGCCCGGTATAATATCATTATTGCCGTCCCCAAGCAGACCAGGCTATCATCTTCATACGTACCCACTTTAACCGGTCATTCCATGATCGCCACAGGCGGGCGATGGAATCTCGTTCCGGCGGTCGCCGCTTTCTGTTGCGAGAGCCTTGATGGAACGGCAATTGCTACGTCGACGAGATTGCCACCCCCGTATCGAGTACGGGGGTGGCAATGACAAAGTGGGTACGCGTGAGGGCTATCATCTTGCTGACACCCGACGGGAACTCTCCCGGCTGCCTGCCCGGCATCGTCGCCGCCGGCGGCGCTCCCTTGGCGTGGGGACAGCGTACCTATGTCATGGGCATCATCAACCTGACCCCGGACTCCTTTTCCGGAGACGGGTTGAATGGCGACGTGTTCGCCGCAGCTGCCCAGGCGCGGCGGATGGAGGCTGACGGCGCGGACATTATAGACGTAGGGGCGGAATCAACCCGGCCGGGCAGCGCGCCGGTTATGGCGGAAGAGGAGTCCGCCCGATTGCTCCCGGCATTGGCGGCTATTTGCGAGGCCGTAAGTATCCCGGTCAGCGTGGATACTTATAAAGCCGACGTGGCGCGACAGGCCATTGCGGTCGGCGCGGCTATGGTCAACGATGTCTGGGGTGCGTTGGCCGATCCTGATATGGCGGGGGTGATTGCAGACGCCGGCGTTCCTGCCGTACTGATGCACAACCGGCGGAGAGCGGAGTATGCCGACCTGGTACCTGACGTAATCACCGACCTGCGCCATATTGCCGACAACGCCCGCGTCGCCGGCATCTCCGAGCACAACATCATCCTCGACCCCGGTTTCGGTTTCGGCAAAACCGCAGACCACAACTTGGAGTTGCTGCGCCGTCTGCCCGAGCTGCGGTTATTGGGATATCCGCTGCTGCTAGGGGCGTCGCGCAAATCCACCATCGGCCGAGTGCTCGGCCTGTCGGAGGATGAGCGGCTGGAGGGCACCGCTGCCGCCGTCGCCATGGGCATCGCCGGCGGCGCGGACATCGTCCGCGTTCACGATGTCAAAGAGATGGTACGGGTGGCCCGTATGACCGACGCTATCGTGCGCGACTGGAGGCCGGACGGTTGGCCGGGCCGGTGATCGCGTACCTGGGTTTGGGCGGTAACCTGGGCGACCGCATGGCCGCATTGACGGAAGCCCTGGCCCGGCTGAACGCCACGCCCGGAATGCGCCGGGTCTCGTGTTCCTCCGTCTATGAAACCGAGCCGTGGGGCGTAACCGATCAGCCCCGTTTCCTCAACCTGGTTGCCGGATTCGAGACGACGCGGCCGCCGGCGGATTTGCTGGCAATTTGCCAGTCAGTCGAGTCAACGGTGGGGCGTGTGGCAACCTATCGCTGGGGCCCGCGCCGGATCGACGTTGACATATTGCTCTACGGCAGCGAGGTCGTGAGCCTGGCAACGCCCGACTTGCAGATACCACACCCACGTCTGACCCAACGGGCTTTTGTGCTGGTTCCGCTGGCGGAGATTGCGCCCGAGTTGGCTGTGCCACCGGATGGTTTGTCAGTTCGGCGGCTGCTGGATGAGGTGGACGGGAAGGATAGCATGGTGCGGTGGGGGGATGTTTCGTGATGGTGACGCCGGGCGGTTATTCGGTAGCGAATCTCTTCCAACCAGCGTCAATACGAAAACGAAACGCCTTGCTGGCCGGGTCCTGTATCCTGAACAGATTGGGACTGCCTGATCCGACGTTTTCCACGATATAAAGCCAGTAGTTGGCTTTATGCTCCTGCGCTGCCTCGAACTCGCGGGGCGTCACCTCGGCGCTGCCAAAGGCGCCACTGAATGATTTAACCTCGCACCAGCGTGTCCGTTTGCCGGTCTTGCGGTTGTTATCGGTCTGGTATAGGTCAAATCCCGGATTATTGCGCGGAGTGCGGTGCCACTCCGGTTCTTTTTCCAGGATGAACTTGATTGCTTTCCGCTCTACCGGTCGGTCCGGTACAGGTGGAGGTATCCCAGGACGTGTGACGACGAGCCATCGGTGGAAATGTCCAGGTTGAAGGTAAGCGGGTCGCCGATGGTCGCGAAGGTCAGGGCGCCGCCGGGTTTTCCGATGGCGTGCTCAAAATCCTCGGCATTTCTTCGAAGTTGTTCAACGCTTATGGTCAGGGTGACGGGAGCCCGACGCTGCGCGGCGGTTGCCGGCTCCTCTCGCTCCCTGGGGAATATCACCTGCTGGGGATCGGCGGCGTCTTCAGTATCGCCGGGCTTTCGCACCACCAGGTAGCAAACCTCGTCAGGCGAATTGGCGACGTAACCGTTGCCGTTGCCGGATCGTCTGCCCTTGCAGCGTTGACCGGGAGCGACAATGCCCCGACCCACCGGGCCAATCAGTCATGCGATGACAACAATGCTGGCGCGTATCGACTTACCCATGTTATTCCCCTGATGAATAGGACCCTCAACCAGGCGTGTTCAAACGCCCGCCGCCCATTATAATCAGGTGGTCAATCCGCTACCCAGGAGGACGCATCATGTCCATTACCAACCTCACCCGCAGCGCCGTGTACGGCCAGAACGGTATGATTTGTTCCAATTCGCCCTTGGCGGCTTCCGCAGGGTTGCGGGTGTTGCAGGAGGGCGGCACAGCTTTTGACGCCGCGCTGGCCGTGGCCGCAGTGGAAGCCGTGACCATCGTGCCGGCGTGCGGCCTGGGCGGCGATTCTTTCATCCTGACCTACGAGGCCGCCACGGGAAAAGTTGCCAACATCAACAGCAGCGGCGTCGCTGCCTCCGGCGCTGAGGCCGAATTTTACCGCAATCAGGGATTGGCGCTCATGCCGATTCAAGGGCCGCACTCCGTTTCGGTGCCCGGCGAAGCGGCGGCGTGGGAGGCCATGCATCGTGATTTCTGCACCATGCCCTTCGCCGATCTGTTGGCCCCGGCCATTCGCTATGCCGAGCAGGGTTTCCCGGCGCCGCCGCGCATCGCCCGCGCCTTTGCCGGCAATGCGGAACTGCTGGCCCGTTTTTCCGCCACCGCTGACATTTACCTGGCCAACGGCGGCCGGCCGCCCCGGGTTGGGGATGCGCTGGTCAATCGCGACCTGGGGAATACCATCCGGGCCGTGGCCGAAGGAGGCGCCGACGCATTTTACCGCAGCGATCTAACAACGAAACTGGTCGCCGGCCTCAACAACGCCGGCGGCCGGTTCACCGAGGCTGACTTCGCCGGCCACCACGCCGATGTTTGCGAACCCCTCAGCGCGTCGTATCGGGGCCATACGGTATATCAGACGCGCCCGCCGTCCCAGGGTTTCATCCTGTTGGAGATGCTGAATATCGTCAGCGGCCACGACCTGTCGTCGATGACGCCCAACTCGGCTGACTCTATACACCTCCTGGTGGAGGCCAAGAAGATCGCCTACTCTGACCGCAACAGAATGGCCGGCGATCCCAACTTTGTCGATTGGCCCCTGGACGGCCTCTTGTCCATGGAGTACGCCGATATGCGCCGGGACCAGATCCATCCCTTCCAGGCCGGCAGCGAAGTCAGACCACTGATGCCGGTGGACGGTCGCGGCGACACCACCTACTTCTGCGTCGCGGACGGCGCGGGCAACGCGGTGAGCTGGATCCATAGCCTGTCCAATGGGTTCGGGTCCGGTGTCGTGGCGCCGGGCACTGGCGTGCTGTTCAACAATCGGGCGGGACGCGGGTTCAGCCTGGAACCGGGGCATCCCAATGTGATCGAGCCGGGCAAGCGGACGATGCACACGCTGAACTGCTATCTGACCACGGTGGACGGCGAAGCGGCCATCATCGGCGGCACCCCGGGCGGCGACTTCCAACCTCAATGCGGCATCCAGATGCTGACCAAGTTGATCGACGGCGGTCTTCAGCCCCAGGATGCGGTGGAGTCCCCCCGGTGGTTCAGCTTCCCCGGCACTGACCCGGCCACTCTGAACCGGGCCGGCGAACTGCGAGTGGAAGTTGGAATGCCCGACGATACGATCCGCGACCTGGCGCGCCTGGGCCACAATGTGGTGCAAAACCCGCTGGGTTCTTACAACGGCGTGGTGCAACTCATCGTCAGGGATCGTCAGCGCGGCGTCCTGACCGGAGCGTCCGATCCGCGGGGCGACGGCCAGGCGGTAGGGTATTGATGGGATTGGAGCAGATGATAGGGGCAGCGATGGCGCAGATGTGGTCGGCCGGGACTCTTTGTTACCGTTCGGGAAAGTAGTAAACCGCCGGCAGGCCGCGATACCGCTCGTCAAAATCCATCCCATACCCGACGACGAAGTGATTCGGGATGGTGAATCCCACATAGTCATACTGCACGTCAACCTGACGACGTTCCGGCTTGTCCAGCAAGGCGCAGTAGCGCAGGGATGCCGGCGCGAGACTATTGATGTATTCGGCAACGGCGGCGCAGGTGTGGCCGGCATCGGCGATATCGTCCACGGCCAACACGTGGCGACCGGCGATGCGCTCAGCCGGCAGCGCGCCGGTAATGGTCACCTGGCCCGACGACGCGGTTTCACTGCCGTAGCTGCTGGCGCGGACAAACTCGACGCTGTGCACTTCCGCTCGGAGGGCGCGCAGCAGGTCGGCGGCGAAAATGACGGCCCCTTTGAGCACGCAGACCACTACCAATCCGGTGTCCGCATAATCCCGGTCAATCTCCCGGGCCAGCCTGGCCACGCCCGCCCGCAGTCCGCCGCGGCAATCAGCGGCGCTAGGCCGTCCGGGGCCATTTACACGTCCAGATTCTGCACTTCGGTGGCGTGGCTCTGGATAAAGTTCTTGCGCGGCCCGACCTGCTCGCCCATGAGCATGGCAAACACGCCGTCGGTATCCGCGATGGCGTCCATGTCGTCCAGTTCGTCGATGGTGACGCGGAGCATCTTGCGGGCCGCCGGGTCCATGGTGGTTTCCCAAAGCTGGTCGGCGTTCATCTCGCCCAAGCCTTTGTAGCGTTGTATGGCAGGTTCGGAGCGCGCCGTTGACATACGCTTGATGAGCGCGTCCTTTTCGTCTTCGCTGTAGGCGTAAGCGATGCTGCGCCCGCGCTGCACGCGGTAAAGGGGCGGTTGCGCGATGTAGAGGTAGCCGTCTTCGATCAACTGCCGCATCCGCCGGTAGAAGTAGGTCAGGATCAGGGTGCGGATGTGCGAGCCGTCCACGTCGGCGTCGGTCATAATGATGATGCGATGATAGCGCAGCTTGGAGATGTCGAAGGCTTCGCCCTCTCCCGCGCCCACTGCGGAGATGATGGCGCGGATTTCCTCGTGGCTCAGGATGCGTTCCACTTTGTCCAGGAAGCGCTCCACGTTGAGGATCTTCCCCTTGAGCGGCAGGATGGCCTGGAACTGGCGGTCGCGTCCCATTTTGGCGGACCCGCCGGCGGATTCGCCTTCCACGATATACAACTCGGACTTCGCCGGGTCACGCTCGGAACAGTCCGCCAGTTTGCCGGGCAAAGAGGTTCCGTCCAGAGCGTTCTTGCGCAGTACCAGGTCGCGGGCCCGGCGGGCGGCCTCGCGGGCGGCGTGGTTGGTCTGGACTTTTTCGATGATCCCCTTGGCCGACGTGGGATTTTCCTCCAGGAAACGGGTCAACCCCTCGGACGTCGCAGCCTCAACACGGCTGCGTACTTCGGGATTGCTGAGCTTGTTCTTGGTCTGACCTTCAAATTGCGGGTCGCCCAGCTTCACACTGACCACCGCGACTAAACCGCCCCGGGTGTCCTCGCCGCTGAATGAATCCTTGGGGTCTTTCAGGAAGTTCTGCTTTCGCGCGTAGTCGTTCAGAACCCGGGTCAGCGCCGACCTGAAACCGGCCAAATGCGTACCGCCTTCCGGTGTGAGGATGCAGTTGGCGAAAGTGCGTTCGTCGGCAGCCAGGTTGTCGTGACCGTCAGTATGGTGGTATTGGAAGGAAACTTCCACATCAGCGTCCTCGGCGATGCGCTGGTAGTAAAAGGGATCCGGCATCACCACGTTGCGCTTGCGGTTGATGTTGCGCACCATGCTGGCCACGCCGGTATCGAAGAAGAAGGACCGCTCGATGTCGCCGTTCCGCGCCTCCTCGTGGAACTCGCTGACCAGGCGGATTTCCAGCCCCTTATTCAGGTAAGCGGTCTGCCGCAGCTGCGCCACCAGCCGACCGAAGTCGTAGGTGATCTCGGGAAAGATTTCCGAGTCGGCGTAGTAGGTGACCTTAGTGCCCTGCTTTTTCACCCGCTGGTGGCGCAGCAGTTCGGTGGTCGGGATCCCCTTGGCGTAGTCCTGGGTATAGCGCACGCCGCCACGACAGATCTCGGCGTGGAGTTTAGATGACAGGGCGTTTACGACGGACGCCCCAACGCCGTGCAGGCCACCGGATACTTTGTAAGCTGCGCCGTCAAACTTACCCCCGGCGTGCAGGGTGGTCATCACCGTTTCCAGGCCGGACACGCCAGTTTCCGGGTGGAGGTCCACCGGGATGCCGCGGCCGTTGTCGGAGACGCTGACCGCTCCGTCGGCGGCGAGGTGCACGTCGATATGATCACAGTGCCCCGCCAACGCCTCATCGACGGCATTGTCCAGCAACTCCTTGATGAGATGATGCAGGCCATCAACCCCGGTGCTGCCGATATACATTCCCGGCCTGACCCGGACCGCCTCCAATCCCTTTAGAACCTGGATATTGTCTGAAGTGTATTCAGAGGATTGTTGGGTGTCAGTTAAGACTGCTTGTTGAGTCATGCTCTTGCAATGCTCCGCACTTTAAAGGTCTATTCCCTACGCAATAAGCGATAGATAAAAGCCTCGGCAAGAAAATATAACTTTGTTGCCATTTTTGAATTATACCAAATTTTCTGTTGTCCTGCCAGCCGCCCGTGTCACTAATTCGTCGATTTTGCAGAAAGGCGACGCCGCCACAGCTCCGGATCGCCAATCCACCGGCCCGGCAGCCGGCCTCCGCGGTCACGAAGAGTAGTACCAGTTTCCTGAAAGTAAACTGGCAATGGCCCGGCGCATGGGTTCAAATAGCGGTTCCGGCGGCTCTCGCAGGGGAAACCAGCCGCATTTTTCCAGGGTGCCGTCGGCCCGATTGGGAACCGGCTCCTGGTCGCCGATATCGCCGAGGAACTCCACATCCACGTAGTGACGTTCGTAGGCGATGATGTTGCTGAGGCACAATACCCGCAGTTCCCCCACTTCCACTCCGAGCTCCTCCCGGGCTTCCCGACGCGCGCAATCCTCCAAGGATTCGCCGTACTCGAGGTGCCCGCCGGCCGACGCCCAAGTTGCCGCTCCGTGAGAACCGCGACGCCGCGCCAGAAAAACGCGACCGTCGCGGATGAACACTACACCCACACCCACCAATGGCCGATTCCGCTGCTCAGTCACGCCCCGCAGTATAACAGGATCGCGGGACTTTGGACGCTATCCTCGCGCTTGTAGCTGACCCGCGCCCGGTGCTAGACTGCGCCGTCCCGCAATCCTCGGCCGCCCAGGAGGCGTACCAATGCCCAATCTGCCCTCCGCTGACGAATTGCCCAGGTCCAACTCGGGGGAAACCGCGTTGTCAGTCTGCGAGACGGCGGCCCGCCGGGCCGGGGAGCTGGTGATGGAGCGGTTTCACAGCGACGTTGAGGTAAGTCTGAAAGGTCGGGCCAATGTGGTCACGGATGCTGACCTGGCCTCGGAACGATTGATCCTGGAGTATGTGAGCGCAGAGTATCCGGAGTTCGGAATACTGTCCGAAGAATCGGCGCCGGTGGCCGGATCTTCACCCTACACGTGGGTGGTGGACCCTATCGACGGAACCCGGAACTTTGCCGAAGGCATCCCCCATTTCTGCGTGGTGGTCGCCATCGCGGCGGGCGGCGACGTGGTGGCCGGCGTCACCTACGATCCGGTGCGTGACGAGATGTTCGCAGCCCGGCGTGGGCACGGCGCCACCCTCAACGGTGAACCAATGCGCGTATCGGACCGCCAACAGATTGACGAAGCGGTGCTGGGGTTCGACTTGGGCTACGACTTCGGTCAGGCCAAGCTGCTGCTGGAAATGGCCAGCGATCTCTGGCCGCAGGTTCAAGCATACCGGCTGATGGGTTCCAGCGCGATGAGTCTGGCCTACGCAGCCTGCGGGCGTATCGACCTGTATTTTCACCACAGCCTGTCGGCCTGGGACATCGCCTCGGGTATCCTGCTGGCCCGGGAGGCCGGCGGGCAGGTCCTGGATCGCGCGACGCTGGAGGAGGCTACGCTCTTCTCACCGGGGCTGATCGTCTCCAACCCGACGTTGGTGGAGCAATTCCTGACGATGACGGACGGGAGCGCATGGCGGGGGATGTAGGAGGTGAGGTGAGTCGAGTGGAGTGGAGGGAGCGGCGCAGGTTTTACGGCTGGCGGCTGGTTCTGGTAGGCGCGGTCATCATCGCCATCGGCGGCGATGGAGTGAGTCTCCCGCCAATCGCCGATGTTCTGGTGCGCGATTGGCGGGAGACCACCGGCGACGCTGTGCGTGTGCGCGATGCGCTCCTTTTCCTGTTGACGGCCAAGCTATTGCCGTCGCTACTCCTGCCGTTCGTTGGGTGGGCCGTTGACCGGTGGGGGGCGCGCCGCATGGTGTTGTGGGGCCTGGTGGGATTGGGTGGCGGTTCTATCCTGTCCGTCGGGGCGGAAATCACGGCGGCGTTTCATTTGTCCATTGCTGTGCTGGTTGTTGGCGGAGCCGTCGGGTCGCAACTGCCGGTAACGGCAGCGGTGAACAACTGGTTCCAGCGCCGTCGCGCCACCGCCATAGCCGTCGTGATGCTGGGTGCCGCGGCAATCACTTCGCTCCAGCCTGCGGCAGGGCTATTATCCAACACGCCGGCGGGGCTGTTGGCCGCAATAGGGGTGGCGCTGTTTGTGATTGCCTGGCCGCTGTCAAAGCTGGTGGTGAACCGACCGGAGGACCGCGGCGAGCGCCCCGACGGGATTGCAGAAGACGCTGAGACTCGAATGCCAGACTACACGTGGCGGGAGGCCCTGCGGTCCCGGGCGTTATGGCTCATCATCGTAGGCAACGCCAGTTCGGCAATCATCATCAACGCGATGATCTTTCTGCCTCAGGTAATGTACTACGATCGTGGGTTCTCGGCTTTTGAAGTGGGTCTGGCGCTCCCGGTGGAGAGGGTCGTGTCCATTCCTTTCATGCTGGTGGGGGGCGTGCTTGGCGACCGCGCTCCCATCCGCCGGGTTATTTTCGGCTTTACATTCCTGCAATCCATTGCCCTCGGTATTTGGGCCTTCTCCGATACGCTCCCAATATTCTACTTGGGTGCCGTCCTGGCAGGCATTGGGTCCGGCGGCGCAACCCCGCTGACTATCGCCATCCGAGGCGTCTATTTCGGGCGTCGCAACTTCGCTACGATAACCGGCATCTCGATGCTGCTCA
This sequence comes from uncultured Dehalococcoidia bacterium, assembly GCA_964347975.1. GTDB lineage: Bacteria > Chloroflexota > Dehalococcoidia > Lucifugimonadales > UBA3495 > Bin87. The sequence goes on along the minus strand of CAYGAY010000020.1, from coordinate 51,949 downwards.
CCGGCATCATGTCCGCCCTGGCGCCGGTATTGATAGGGATGGCATCAGATGCAGCAACTGGCGCGTTCACGCTTGCCCTGGCCATGGTCGCGGCGGTGAGTGCGGTCGGGTCGATAATGTTCCTGATGCTGGGCAGCCCCCGCCTCTCGCCGTCGCAGTTGAGTCCGGCCAAGTGGGGAGACGGTACGGCGACGGATGGCTGATAACACTAACAGCCAGCCTCAAAGCTCCCTGCCGAACCGAACCGGCCGCCGGCTGTTCTACGGCTGGTGGCTGGTAGCCATCGCCGGGTTCATTATCGCGGTTGCGGGTAGTGGTGGGATTGCGCAATATACCTTGGAGTTGTTCCGGAGCGATGCCGAGTTTTCCTTCGCCGCTGGCTGGCCCTATACAGGACTGTCGGCGGCCGTTTTCTTTTACCTCGTGTTTGGCATGGTTGCTGGTTTGTTGCTTCTCGTCGTGGGACCGGTGGTTGACCAGTGGGGTTCCAAAAAACCGATGCTGATCGGTTTGCCGCTTGTGGGTATTGGGCTGTTGGTTGCCGGGTTGTCGCCTCATTTGGTGGTCGTAAACGTTGTATCTCCTCTGGTCACTCTGGGATCAACGCTGGGCGGGTACCTGCCGGCGGTCACCGCCGTCAACCACTGGTTCCGGCGACAACGGGCGATGGCAATGGCGGTAATGATGTTCGGCGTGGCGGTCGCCGGGGCGTTGGCAAAGCAATTGCCCGGTCCGGTCGGTCAGCCGGCAGTTCTGGGGACTGCCGTGCTGGTCCTTGCCATCGGCGTGCCACTGGCATTCGTCGTGCGGAACCGCCCCGAGCAGTATGGTGAACATCCGGACGGGATGGAAACGTCAGACGATGAGACAGCGCCCGATTATACCTTGAGGGAAACCATCCGCACGCGGGAGTTCTGGATGTTAACCCTGGCAACGACCTGCCTGGGCATTGCCAGTCCAATCCTTAACGTAACTGCCAGGAATATCTATCCGCTCCAATTTGATGCGATAGGCAACATATATACATATACACACGTACTCTTCATCCTCGTCGGAGGATACGTGGGCCACCGGTTGTCGTTGCGCCGGGCCCTGTTCTGGTTCGCGTCATTGCACCTGGCGGCGGCGGTGGCCTTGCTGGTTGCCAACGGCATCTGGTTCTTCTTCATTGCTGCTGCGCTTTTGGGAATGGGAACGGGCGGAGTGCGACCCCTGTCCATCGCCGCGCTGGGGGCATACTTCGGCCGATACAGGTTCGCAACCATTTTAGGGATTTACCTCATCGTCTCGCAGATACTGTCGGCGGTGGGGGCGCCGTTTTTGGTCACCTTGTCCAGTTACGCTGACATAAGGGCGGCGGTTTTCGCGGCCATCGGCATGGCCGCATATCTGTGGACCAGGGAGCCGCGTCCGGCGCCATCGCAGGCTCCGGTTACACCGGTGGATCAAGGGTGGAAACACGTCCCGTAGAATCGGTCCGCTCATCGAACCGGGCCATCACCGCACCGGCGAACAACTGCAGCGTCTCAGTCGGCGCCGGGTCTGCAAAGACGACGAAAAAGTACCGGATGCCGTACTCAACGTATTCAGCAATACGTTCGCAGATTTGCTCCGGAGTGCCGGACAAGGTATTGCAAAGGCGCTCGGCGCGGTATGCCGGGGCGCTCATGCCAGCTCGCTCCGCCAGCCGCGCGACCAGCAGATCATACTCTCGCTGCGTGGGAGCGATGACGCAGTGGGCGTTGTGGGTCAGCTCGATGCTGGCCGGGTCGCGGCCAGCGGCCTCGGCGGCCGGCATGATGATGCGGGCGTATTCCCGATGTTGGTCCACCGTGTCGTTGGAACCGACGTTGCTGATGTCGGCAGTGCGCCCGATCATCGGCAGCACATAACGCGGGCCGTGGCCGCCCACCAGAATGGGAAGGGGATTTTGAGTTGGTTTGGGTTGGCTGGTCGCGCCGGTTAGCCGGTAATGCCGCCCGCGAAAATCGACCGAGTCCTCGGTCCAAAGGCGGCGCATCAATGCGACGGACTCTTCCAGCATTTCGCAGCGCACCCGGGTGGAGGGAAAAGGCAGGCCGGCGGCCAGGGTGTCGCTGCGGCTGCCGCCGGCGCCGATGCCCAGGGTGACGCGCCCGCCGCTGATCACGTCCAGCGTGGCGGTCATCTTGGCGGTTAGCGCCGGATGTCGGTAGTGGTTGGCCAGCACCATGGGCACGGCACGGATACGCTCCGTTTGAGCCAGCAGCGCCGTCAAAGTCGTCCAGCATTCCAGAGCGTCGGTGGTCAACAAGTCAAACAGGCTGGCCGAGTAATAGCCCAGCCGGTCGGCCTCTTGCCAGATGCGCAACAGGTTGTCGTATTCGTAGCGGTACTGGTTGACGCGGACGTTGAATTTGACGGGCGGATTGCCGGATTGTGCAACCATCGGGTTCATCTCATTGGAATGCGCAGGGGGCGGGCTTCAAACCCGCCCCCTGCTGTGCCGGCGAGGCACGTTGGCGCGTTAAGGCGCTGATGCGGTCTCGGCTACTTGGATCCGTTGCCGTTCCGGAAGGCCGGGATGACTTCCTTGCCGAATTTCTCGATGGAACCCATGACCTTCTCGTGGGGGATGGTTTCCGTCTGCATGATCAGCATGACCTGGTCAACGCCGATGTCCTCGTACATCTGGCAGGTCTTGATACAGGACTCAGGGTTGCCGGCAATGATCACGCCGCGGTCGGACAGGGTTTTGCCGTCCAGCTGGGCGATGGCGGCGCGGGCGGCGCCGGGGCCGGCGTCCAGCGACAGGCCAACATCCTGGGCCAACTGCTGGTGCTCCTCGTCGGATTGGCGCAGCCAGCGGCTGAAGTCCGCCGACAGGTGGTCGGGAACGCCGCCCCAGGCTTCCAGCAATTCTTCATAGGCCCCGATGCGGCCGGCGATGTAGGGCTTGTCCGGGCCGAAGAAGGTCTTCATGGACTCAGCGGCCAGTTCCTTGGCGTAATCGTCATCATCGTCGCAGAAGCCGTGAACGTTGTTGCCCCAGAACTCGGTGATGAACTCGCCGACGGGTTCGCAGTCCTTCAGGGCGTCCCGGTAAATCTGCACCTTCTCCTTCAGCACTTCCACGGCGTAGGAAGCGGAAGACAGGACGCCGATGCCCTTCTGGGCGGCCAGGCGGAAGCTGTCCTCGGAAGTGCAGGCCAGATACAGCCGCGGATGTGGCTGCTGGAAAGTCTTGGGCAGCACCCGGCGCTTGGGCACGCTCCAGTTCTCGCCCTCGTATTCGTACTCGTCGGACGTCCAGATTTTGGGCAGCATATTGATGGACTCGTTCCACAGGTTGCGAGTCTCGCGGGGATCAACGCCCAGGCCGGTCTGCTCGTAGGCGTTGGAGCGGCCGGTGCCGACCTCGATGCGTCCGTCGGTAAGCTGGTCCAGCAGAGCCACGCGCTCGGCCACGCGGACGGGATGGTGGTAGGGCAGAATGCAGACGCCGTAGCCGATGCGGATCTGCTTGGTGATGCGGCTGAGGGCGCCGAAGATGGCGTCCTGGGCCGGCGAACCGGAGAAACCGGTCAGGAAGTGGTGCTCGACAAACCAAAGGTTGTCGAAGCCCATCTGGTCGGCCAGCTCGCACTGTTCCAGGGTTTCCTTGTAGAGGGCGTTCCAATCAATTTCAGTGCCCTGGAAGGGGCGCTGGCATTCGTAAAGCAGACCAAACTGCATGACAAATCTCCTTTGCGGCAGGGGTACAAGGCGAGGAGCGATTTCGAGTCAAGTGGTGGCGGGCCGGCACAGGGAACACGCCAAAACGCCAAGGGTCAGTATAGGCAGCAGTATAGCGCAAATGTATTCACTTGGCTAATGGGCCAGGCAGCATTGTAGTGACGCCGAACCGCGCCGGCAGCAGCGACCTCATGATACAGTTTTGCAAGTGCGACGACGCGTAAGTCGGTGTTCCAAGCTCTGCTTATTATCGTGGCCTGCCGATTATGCCGAGCGTACAATGGAATCACGGAAAGGGCGAAGCGTGCGGGTACGGCATGGGGTGTCCTTTGACAATGTAGCGTCTCAAGTCGAGCGAGGCAACGTACTGGCCGACTTGGAGCATCCTAATCAGGAACGGTACCCGGGTCAGTGTCTTTTCGTAGTCAATGTTAGAGGTTACGCTTATGTAGTCCCTTATGTTGAACACGAAACCGGCGTCTTTTTGAAAACCCTTTACCCGAGCCGCAAGGCCACCCGGGACTATTTACGGCAGGCAGGAGGCAACTAATGACCAGGCTGAATTTGGACCCTGACCTGTATGATGAAGAGGAGCAAGAGATGCTAGCGTCCTTCGAGCAGGGCGAATGGCACTCGTATCCTGATCCGGAGGCCAGATTGAAACGCTACCAGGAGTTGTTCCGTGCTGCTCGCGCTTCTGGTAACCTTGGCCCGGTTTCTTACGATATTCCATACCTCTGGTCCGGGCAGAATCGCCCGGATAGACCGTAATCCCTTGCCGGCGACGCCGTTAGCGGCGATAATCGGGCGCATACTCATACGTCATTTTCTCCTGGGAGGAGTAGCGGAATGAAGTACGACGTAATCATAATCGGCGCTGGTTCCGCCGGCTGCACGATGGCGGCGCGGCTCACGGAAGACCCGGACCGCTCGGTGCTACTGCTGGAAGCCGGGCCGGACTATCCCGATTTCGAGCTGTATCCCGACGATTTGAAATACGGATACGACCAGACCGCCTCCGCGGTGAACGCGCCGCACAACTGGACCTTCTGGGCGCAGAACCCCGGCCAGGCCAATCCCATGCCGGTGCCTCGCGGCAAAGTGGTGGGCGGTTCCTCCGCCATCAACGGCCAGGTGCTGCTGCGCGGGGTGCCGGAAGACTACGACGCCTGGGCCGCTATGGGCAACGATGAATGGAAGTTCACCGATTGCCTGCCATATTTCCGCAAGATGGAAACGGACATGGACATCTCCGACGACTTCCACGGCAACACCGGCCCCATACCGGTGCGCCGCCACCGTCAGGAGGACTGGCTGCCCGCTCAGGTCGCCTTCTGGAACGCCTGCCGCGATGCCGGCCATCCCCACGATCCGGACATGAACCATCCGGAGTCCGGTGGCGTCGGGCCCGTTCCCATGAACAACCCCAATGGCGTCCGGATGAGCACCTCCATAACCTACCTGCGGGAGGCGCGGCACCGGCTCAACCTCACCATCCGCCCCAACGTGACCTGCCGTCGGATCCTGTTCGAGGGCAAGCGGGCCGTGGGCGTCGAAGTGGAGAGCGGCGGCGAGGTGTTCACGGTCGAGGCGGAGGACATCATCCTGAGTTCCGGGGCAATTGCGTCGCCGCAGTTGCTGTTGCTGTCCGGCGTAGGGCCGGCGGAGCACCTGCGGGAAATGGGAATCCCGGTGGTTCACGAGTTGCCCGGCGTGGGCCAGAACCTGCGCGACCATCCCAACATCCGTGTTCCCGTGAAGGTGAAGGACGATTTCCCGCTGGACCCGTCGGCGCCGCGCACCCAGGTCTGCCTGCGCTACACGGCCTCCGGCAGCCACCTGCGCAACGACATCCAGATCATGCAGTCGTCCTTCTCGTCGCCCATCGCCGGCGACCCGCTGGAGGCCGAGGGCATCCGTTTCACCTGCATTCTGGAGTTAGCGGTCGGCTCCGGCCGTCTGCAACTGGCCAGCGCCGACCCCCACGAACAGCCGGCGTTGAACTACAATTACTTCCAGCAGGAATTCGACCTTTCGCGGATGCGCGAAGCGGTGCGACTGTGCGTCAATCTGCTGGACAGCGAACACTACCGGGACGTCGCCGACGAATTATTGGACCCGTTGCCGGCCGACCTGGAAAGCGACGAAGCGTTGAACGACTGGCTCCGGCGCACGGTCAGCACCTCACAGCACATCTCCGGCACCTGCAAGATTGGCAATGCCGACGACCCCATGGCCGTGGTCGACCAGCATTGCCGGGTCCACGGGTTGGAAAATCTGCACGTGGCCGATGCCTCGGTGATGCCCGACTGCATTCGCGCCAACACTAACTGCACGACCATAATGATTGCCGAGCGCAAGTCCGACTGGTTCCGCGCCGGCGAATAACCCCAATCGGGAGTGAAACAATGACTACGCAAGTAAGGGAAGTACACGTCTATACCAACCCTGGTTGATTCAGCTGCCGGACGCTGGAGGAGTTTCTGGCGTCCAACGGTGTTCAGTATGAGCACCACGACTTGCTGACCGACGAAGCGGCCCGGGAAGATCTCAAGACGCGCGGCGTTCTGTCTGCCCCGGTAACCATCATCGATGGAACCGAGGTCATCATCGGGTACTACCCCAAGAAGCTCATCCCGGCGCTGGGATTGGCCGATGCCCCCATTGACCTATCCGGTCGCACCGCGTGGCTGGCCGACAAATACCGCCGCATCCTGGGGGCCGCGGCCCGCGCCACCTGCGAGCTGAGTGATGAGCAACTGGCCCAGCCGGTGCAGTGGCGTCCTGAGTTGCTTCGGGATACCCTGGTGCATATCGTTTCGTTCCCGGAACTGGCCTACACCAGCCGGACCCGCGGCTCCATGAGTACCGAGGACATGAGGGCGTGCAAGGAGAGCCTGGCGCACCTGCAAAAGCCGGATGACATCTCGGCGTATGCCGAAAAGGTGGCGGACGGCATTGCGGACTTCCTGAACAGTGGCGACAACGAAGGCTTCGACCGGGTAGTGCCCGCTCACTACGGCGGAGAAGTCACGGTCCTGGAGTTGTTGAACATCATCCTGAGCCACAGCACACATCATCTCAAGCAGGTGTATTGGTTCATGGATGAACACTTGGGGCAGCCATCCAAGAGCCCTGCTACAGAAGAGGACATGGAAGGCATCTTCACGCCAGCCCAGTTGATTTAGGGACGCCGTGAGGAGGGAATCATGGCCGAACCGCTGATCGCGCTGGACGAAACTCCGCAGGCCAGGGTGCTTATCGCTGGCTGGCGGCGGCAATGGTCGGACGGCGGCAACATATCCAGTGGAATGCCGCGCTGGCTCATCGACAAGCTGTCGGCGCGGCGCATCGGCCGCATGACCGACGAAATTTCGCGGATGTGCTTCCCCTTCCAGGTGGCGGGCACTCATGATATGTACCGGCCCCGGGCCGCCTTTGATGACGGTCTGCCCAGCCGCCCCTTGCAGTGGGATAACGGATTCTGGGACGCTGGCGATGGCGTGGTGATTTTCCTGGGTGTGGAACCCTGGTATCGCATTGACCTGTATGGCGACGCCTTCTTTGAGGCGACGGCCGCCTTGGGCAACCCGCAAATCGCGGCAGTTGAGGGTTACAACGGCCCGGCGCCGCCGGAGCTGGAGCGACGAGTGTCGTGCGTGTACAGCAAGGCATCAATGGCCGAGGTTCTGAGGCAGCACGGGATGCTTTTCTCAAGCTACGGTTCGCAGCAGCGCCAGGGGCCGACGGTGGGGATGGCGTTGGTGAGCATCGCCCACTACCGGCATCCCGACGTGGAGATGGTGCGGGTTGGCGCGATGGCTCCGATGTTCCCGTTTAGCGGCAGAAGCGGCGGACAACTGGGGATCACCACCGACCACCGGGCCTTTTATGACATCATGCGCCGGCTGCGGGCCTTGTATTCGTTGGATATTGACCTGTCCGATCTGCGGCCCCGCTACGAGGAGGAAGCCAACCGGCTCCTGGAATCCCTGGACCGGGTGGCTCAACGCAATGAGGAAGCGCGGCGTTACATAGACCGGGTGCGTAACGACTACCAGTTCCAGCCCTTCGAGGAACCGGTAGAACTCGACCCTACTATCGAGGGCGCCTTGGCCGACATCCTGGGACAGTTTGACCTGCCGGACGACGACAATGACGACCTGGCCGGGGCGCGCTGACCCGGCTGCCCCGAGCTATTTGGATACCAGCAGGGGCGGGTTTCAAACCCGCCCCTGCACTTTGGCTGGAGTTTTCGGAACCTAGTCGATGACCAGCACAGTGTTCTCTCGTCCCTCGCGACGCATTTCGGCAAGCCCTTCCGCAGCGGTATCGAACTTGTCGTAGTAGAACTCGATACCGTTGCCGTCCGGGTCCTCGAAATAGACGCTGCCGGTCATGCCGTGGTCGGTGGTGCGGTCCACCTTGACGTCGTGTTCCAGCAGGGTGTGATAGAGGTCCCGCAGGGAATCGTAGTCCTCGACCTGGACGGCGAAGTGGTTCAGGCCGATGTGGCCCTTGCCCACCGTCGGGGAGTCCTCGGAAGCCTGGAACAGGGCCAGATCGTGGTGGATCTCGCCGCAGGTCAGGAAGGTTGCGGTGGGGCGCGAGACTGCGATCTCGAAACCGAGGATCTCGGTGTAAAACTTGGTGGAAGCCGCGACGTCGGAAACGTTGATGACGAGGTGACCGACTTGCTTGGGTTTGACCATTTCAGTGCTCCTTATTTGATGAAGATGGGCGCCTGTTGGCGGGTAATATACGATAATCGCCGTTGGCGGGCAAGGATGCCGGATGTTGCGCGGATCTAATCGGCGGCGACTTCGTTGGGAGTGAGGATTACCTGGCCGGTATTTTCGTCGTGGCGGTGGCGCATGAGCATATCCACCTTCTGGTGCCGGGAGAGGAGTAGCCCCTTGATTTCGCCGATTTCTCCAGTGTGTTCGCCGATTTTTCCGGCCAACGCCATTACGGTTTGCTCCAGCCCTTCAACCCGGACGGTCAGATCGTCAAGTCGTCTGTTAATCCCCCCTGATGTCGCCTTTTATTTCGCCGATGTCACGAGATTGCCGTAACAGTGCGACCAGCATCGCGAGCTGCACCAGACCTATGAATGCCAGGAAGCCCTACAGGATGCAATCAGCCAGCGTAATGGTTTCCATATTTACGCTCCCTTGTGAATGGTGTTGGCGGCAGTATGTCATGCCTCTGCCGGCAGGGGCCACCGCAAGACGTCACCGGCCTGACCTCAAATCTCGTTCATCCGCCGCACCATAGGCCGGTACATCCAGCCGGCCACCGAAATGACCAGCAGCGCCGCCGCTCCGCTGGTGATGGCTACCGACCAGCCGTAGATCTGGGCGAGCCAGGTGAGTGGCCACGCGCCCAGGAAATGGAAAACCGGCGCCAACTGCATCATCGCCATCATCCGCCCGCGCATATCGGGAGCGGTGGTCAGCTGCATCAGCGAGCTGGATACCGGCCAGAAGCCGCCGATGCTGGTGGATCCCACCAGCGCGACCAGGGCGCACGCCGCCCAGAACCACTGGGACCAGCCCATGGCGATGAGCGCGAGGCTGCAAATGATGAGCTGGAGGTACATCAGCAATCCCTTGTTCCTGGTGTGGCCCCAGCTGGCCACAACCATCGATCCCATGAAGGCTCCGGCCCCCCGGAACATCATGAAGATGCCAGCCTGTAACTCGCCGACCCTGAGGAATTCGGTCGTGAAGGCGGGAACCACCTGCATATAAGCCATGCCGAAAAAGCCGAAGGTGGCAGACAGAAAAATCAGCACGGCGGCCATGGGCGTGTGTATCGCGTGGTTGAATCCGCCGACAAAATCGCTGATGGGCGACGAGCCGCGGCGCGTGGCGACGGCCGGACGGGACATCATGAACAGGAATACGATGCCCAGCAGATAACTGACGCCGTTGATCATGATGCCGGCCCAAGTGTCAATATATTGGATCGCCCAACCCCCGACCAGAGGGCCCGTCATGTTGCCGATTTGGCCAATCGACGTGTGCAGGGCCACCGCGTTCATCATCTCTTCCCGGGGCACCAGGTCGGCGGCCAGCGCGAACCGGGCCGGCATCTGCACTGCCATCAATCCGCCCAGGATGAAAACGACGGTGTACACGTGCCACATCTGGGCCAGCCCGGTCAAGGCCAGGACAGCGAGGCCGATGGTGATGACCGCGTTGCCCAGCACACAGCAGATCAGGAAAAGCTTGCGGTCCACCCGGTCGGCGATGACTCCACCGACAAATGTGAAGAACAGATTGGAAACGCCAAATAAGCTAACGGCAAAGCCCAGCGATGTCTTCTCGCCGGTGAGGTCCAGTATCAGGAATCCGATGCCCAGAAACTGGATGCCCTGCCCGAAGGACTGAACCCCAATGTTCAGGAAGAACAGGCGGAAATCCCGGTGCCGCAAAGCGGAGAAAGCGCGAAGCCGACCGGCGGAGGCTACGGCGGCCATGGATCAGTTGGCGTCCTAAACGTTTTGGTCCGGAGACGACAGCAGACGGTCGGCCAACTGGTTGAAATCCGCCACCTCGAAATCGGGCAGGTACGTTGATTCCTCGTTGGGCAGGTCGTAACGGTTCACGTAAGCGGCCCGAAAACCGCAAGCCCGCGCCCCGGTGATGTCGAAAGAGTGCGCTGCCACCATCATAATTTCGGCGGGCGCTTTGCCCAGAATGTGCGCAGCGGTGCGATATACGGCGGGATGGGGCTTGAATACTCCCGCATTCTCCACCGAGATTACGTGATCGAATGGGATGCCGATGTTGTTTGCCGCCAGTTGCTCCAGGTATTCTTGCTCCCCGTTGGACAGGGCAACGAGACGGAAGCGTCCGCTGTCGGACAGGCGACGCAGGCCCAATATGGCGTCGTCGTAGGGACGCAAATGGTCGTACACTCCCATAAAATCCGCCACGTCGTCGTATTCAAAATCGACGTTATGCAGACGAAGGCAGTAGATGAAGGAGCGCCGGCAGGTTTCCCGGTACCCGCTGTGGCCCAGCATGAATAGGTTGTCCTGGTACTGCTCGATACGTTGGCGCCCACGCCAATCGGCCCAAAAATCGTCCCCTGTAACCGGTGAGCCGCGCTCGGCGAGAAACTCGCCCGCCGACCCGGACAAGCTACCGCCCAGGTCCAGCACCGTGCCGAAGATGTCAAAGGCCAGGGTGTTCACCTGGGCGATGGGATTGGTGGTCATAGAGCGGCGTTCCAGATTATTCCACGGGTTTGATGTTGCCGATGTTGGTGTCGTCCACGTTGATCTGGCGTTTCACGCTGTCAAAATAGACGATCAGCCACGTGGCCGGGCCGATGGTGCGCTTTTCGCGGACTTCTCCCACATCGCCGGCGGAGATGCTGCGGACGGAAGAACCCACCGGCGACGCCATGACTTCACGGACTTCAAAATCGGCGGTAGCTTCTACTTTCATACCTTTTTCGTACAAGTCAAAGCTCATCTGCGGTTACCTCCTCGTGGCGCAGCGGAGCGCCGATCGCACTGGTCACCAGAAATTAGGTTGCTTTCGCAGTGTACGGGCCGGCGGTGGCAGTGTCAACGAAGGATGCGGCGGGGGTGCGCGCCAAGATTTAGGCAGGACTGGGTTGGGGATGAGTGAGAGGCCAGATGGCGTACCAGCGGCCACCGAGCAGGTGGGTTCGCAAATTGAGCCCTGCCTGAGCCCCGGCCTTGCTCCAACGCATCCCCGCCTGCTTGAGCCGCGCCGCAATTACCCGCTTGCAGGCGCTCTCCACCGTGCCGCTGCCGATAAGGTAGCCTTGAGCGCGGAACTGGGCGTAGCGCATTCGATGCTGATTTGGTCGCGAAGTAAGGGACCTCCGATGTTGCTCCCCCAGCTTGCAGCGCAGTCAGCGCCGCCGCCACCTCACCCGGCCACAAGTCCTCCTTGCGGGCCGCCACCCCGGCCGCTACCTGGGCGCTGTCCTCGCCCACCGCTCCCTGGCCCCGGCCCATAGATGCGCTACGGCGTGATACCAGTCCAGCGCCTCCACCCGGCGGGGGAAATGCAGTCCGAACTGGTTCCAATTGGCTGGCGCGCCATCCCCCAGGCACACAGGTCCTCCGCCGGGTCAATGGCGATAGCCTGGCGCAATTGGAGCGAGATGTGGTCAAGAGCGCCGCTTTGGCCAAGTTCGTGGAGAACATTGGCGAAGCGGCCTACAAGTCTGACGATGCCACCCTGTCCGGATACCCGCAAATTGACTGGCCGCGCCTGATTGGGATGCGCCACCGGCTGGTTCACGAGTACTGCAACATCCGGCTGGACATCCTGCACGACGCTATTATGAACTACTTCCGGCGCTGATTGCCGATTTGGGCGGCGCGGGCCGGTATGCCTGATTACGCCGGCGCAACTACGCTGTCCACCATCACGGCCACAAAAAGCAGCGCCAGATAGGCCAGCGAATAGAGGTATGTGGCCTTGGCCCGACCTCGCTCGTCACGTCGCCAAAGCCGCCACGATAGCCAGATGAACGGCGCTCCCAAGGCCGCCGCCGCCGCCGTGTACACCCAACCTACCTGCGGGAGCAGGGCAAACATCAATGTCAATCCCGTTAACGCGATGGCGTACAGCAAGACATGCAGGGCGGTTTGCCGTCGTGACGAAACCACCGGCAGCATTGGGACGCCGGCGCGTTGGTAGTCCGTTTCAATAAGCAGCGACAGCGCCCAGAAATGGGGCGGCGTCCAGAAGAAGACGATGGCAAACAGATAGACCGCCGGCAGATCCAAACCCCCGGTCACCGCAGCCCAACCCACCACGGGGGGAATGGCCCCGGCTGCGCCGCCGATCACTATGTTGTTGGGAGTCGTGCGCTTCAGCCACATTGTATAGACGAACACATAGAAAAGACTGGCGATAATGGTCAGTCCCGCTGCCAGCAGGTTCACCAGCGCGGCCAGCAGCGCGAAAGAAGCCACGTTCAGCGCGACCCCAAAGGCCAGCGCGTAGCGCGGGGCTACCCGTTCTCCAGCTACCGGCCGGCCCTGGGTGCGCCGCATATCCCGGTCGATGTCCCGGTCCAGGAAATGATTGACGGCATTGGCGCCGCCGGATGCCAGAGCGCCGCCCGCCCACACCAGGGCCAGGAGGGTCAGGGATGGTACGCCCTGTTCGGCTAGAAACATCCCGCCGGCCGCAGTTACCAGCAGCAGCGAGATGATTTTCGGCTTGGTCAGCGCCAGGAAATCTCGGGCTGTCGCCAGAACGGTCGGCCGTTTGGGCAGAACTGCGGGGCGCCCCGCCAGGTCCGGCTCGGCGGGGTTGGCATCAGGCCCGAATTGCGGCGCGCTACTGGCCATTTCGCTCCATGGAACCCGACGACAGCGCATCGCCCCATTTGGTGCGGGCGTTCATATAGGCGATTATCGCCATGCCGGCTGCCGCTGTCCATACGGCGGTGGCGGCAGTTAAATGCAGCGCGCGCCAGTGGGCCTGGAAGTCCAGCCAGATGGTGGCGGCCCCCACTGCAATCTGCGCGACGAAAGCAACTATGGACAGCATTGCCAACCACCATAGAGAGGTTCCTCTGGCGCTGGCGACGGCGGAACGCCATACCGCATAGATCAGCAACACGCCCAGCGCCAAGACCACGTACCGGTGGAACATGTGGACTGCGGTCAGGTGGTGCATAGGAAACGCCTGTCCCTGGCAGAGCGGCCAGGTAACGCACGCGCCGGTCGCGCCCATGGCCGTGACCACCGCTCCGGAGAGTATGACGGCATACACCCCCAGAGCGCCGGCGATCGCCCAGCGATAGTAACCGTTTGCGACCGCCACAGAGGACTCCCTGCTGGCCAGCGCGATGGGAGTGCGAAACGAGGCGATCATTATAAAAAGACACGTCGCCAGAAGCGCCTCAGCAGTGGCCAGATGCAGGGCGGTGATCTCTCCGGGCAGGTGTGTCAACACCGTCACGCCGCCGAGCAAACCCTGGACAATCAACATCGGTACGGAAATGGCGGCGGGGATCCACACCCAGCGATCACTTCGATAACGCGCCAAAGCCACCACCGCGGTGACCAGCACCAACGGACCAACGATGACCGAGGCCACAAATCGGTGAGTGTATTCAATTACAGCGGTGTATTCCCAGGGCGGCAGAACTTTGCCGTAACACAGGGGCCAATCCGGGCAGCCCAGCCCGGACCCGGTGACCCTGACCACCCCGCCGATGACGACCAACAGGAACACGAAGACTACCGTTGCGGCGGCCAAACCCTGCAACCAGGTAAGGCGTCGCCGGGTAGGAGCGTCGGCGGGTTGAGAAATGCCAATGGCAGCCATTTGCAATCTTCAAAGACATGGGCCGCCAAGTATCCGCGTACATCGTCAGCGGCCACCCAATTATCATAAAGCACCGCCGCCGTATTTGCTACAATCGCCCAACCGTGTTAGGCCCGTGCCAAATGTCATTGCGAGCGCAGCGTGGCAATCTCGTTCTACGGGTGACCGTGGTTTGCCAACGTGCGCGCTACCCTACCGGGATTCCTCGCTACGCTCGGAATGACATTTGGCCAGCGTAATCCGTAATTTGGCGCGGGCCTGAACCGTGTAAATGGATGGATGTAATCTTAAGAAGGTTGGCGCCCCGTTGTCGGAGCGAGTGCCCCCATGGTCCAGCCACCTCAATTCCGGCCATGGTTCGCCATGGCGATCTGCGTCGTTGTTCTGGCCGGTCTCCTGGCTTGCGACAACGGCTCGGCAACCGGCGCCGGAGGACACGGCGATGGCGATACCTTGTTTCCCAGGCTGCCTAAGGTAACCGGACACATCCACCGAGTGGAGGCCAACCCGGAGAACCCCCGCCATTTTCATATGCTGCAAATCACCGACGCCGACGGACGGCGCTGGTCGTTCCGGTCCGAGGGCTGGGTGGGCGTGTCGGTGGGCCACCTGAAAGACCACCAGATCCAAGGCACAGCCGTGACTGTGTGGTACGAAAACCGGCCCGGCGGCGACCCGCTGGCGCGGTTTGTCGGGGATTAATTATTAAATGGCAATATAATCTTACGCCGGGAAACAGGCCGGCAGCGATCGGAGAATTTGCTACAAGCTTTGCTGCAATCTACTGGCTGCTAACGCGGCAGAGGTTTCGTGATGGCTAACCCGCAACATATTGAATGGCTACTTGAGGGCGTCCAAGCTTGGAATGCGCGGCGCGAAAGGAAAGATTTTGGACCGGATTTTTCCGGGGCTGACCTCCGCGATGCGTTCCACAGGCTACGCCGAAGGAATTACGAGGAAAGGATGCTAAGGCCCGTTGTGTTGAGCGGCATCAACCTTAGCCGGGCCAACCTGGAGAACGTCATACTAGGCGACGCTGCACTACATAAAGCTGACCTGCGGGATGCCAACCTCAACGGCGCGTACTTATATGGGGCCAACCTCTCCGGTTGCGACCTGACTGACGCTAATTGTGCCGGCGCCGACCTTGCCTATGCCAACCTCGCTGGCGCCACCCTGATTGACGCTGACCTCAGCGGAGCCGACCTTAGCGGTATCGACTTTACCGGGATGGACCTCACCCAAACCAACTTGGACGGCGCTAATTTGTCGGGCGCGCAACCCTCGCAACTGCTGCTGCGTCCGTCGGACAACGCGGCGGAGCAAGCCCCGGGCTCCGTGGATTACACTAAAATCATCACCATTGAGCCGGGCAAGCGCTTCGGAAAGCCCTGCATCCGTGGTATGCGCATCACGGTCGGCGATGTGCTGGGTTACTTTGCGTCGGGGATGTCGGAGAGAGAAATTCGGGATGATTTCCCGGAGCTGACCCATGAGGACATTCTGGCCTGCTTTGCCTTTGCCGCCGCCCAGGAGCGTCGCCGAATTTTTATCTCAGCGGCGACGGAATGAGACTGCTATTTGACCGCAATTTGTCGCACAAACTCAAAACGACGCTGTCAGACCTTTACCCGGAATCGCTTCATGTCAATGACTTGGCGCTGGACGAAGCCGCCGACACTGCGATTTGGGCTTGGGCCGGCGCGCACGGTCTGGTAGTTGCCACCAAGGATGCCGACTACCGAGAGCTCAGCCGAGCTCGTGGGCATCCGCCGAAGGTGATTTGGATTCGCAGCGGCAATTGCCCGACATCGGAAGTCTCAGCGTTGCTCTGCGCGCACTACGATGAGTTGCTGACTTTCTATGCGGATGAGCGGCGGGGGCTGATTGCGTTGGGGTAAGGTTGCCCATCGTCCCGTCTTGCCCTAAACTGGCGGCCACTTGGCCCTACGCTATCTGCTTACGGGAGGCCCACTTATGCCCCTGCCAACACCGTTGCAAGGTATCCGCGTCGTTGATTTCACCTGGGTGCGGGCCGGGCCGTGGGCGGCCCGCTGGCTCGGCACTCTGGGCGCCGAGGTCATCAAGGTTGAATGGCCGCTGAACCTCGACACGTTGCGCCAGAACCGTTTCACCGTGCCTCCGGGTGTGGAACCCGGGCCCAACTCCACCGGTCAGTTCGCTGACACCAACGCCAACAAGCGGGGCATCAGTGTCAACACTCGCACCGAAGAAGGTCTCGAGTTGGTCAAGCGCCTGATCTCCGTTTCGGACGTCGTGATTGAAAACTTCAGCAGTCGCATCATGCAGCGTTGGGGGCTGGGTTACGATCAATTGAAGAAAATCCGGCCCGACATCATCTACGTTTCCATGGCCGGCTTCGGCCACACTGGACGCTACCACTGGTACGGCACCATGGGGCCGGCGGCGCAGGCGCTCAGCGGATTGACCCACTTGTCCGGTCTGCCCGGCGCACCACCGGCCGGCTGGGGCTGGTCGTATCTGGACGACACCGGCGGAATGTACGGCGCGATTTCGGCGCTGACCGCGCTGCGCCATCGCTCCGCCACCGGCAAGGGTCAGCACGTTGACCTCTCCCAGATGATTACCGGTATTACCCTGACCGGCCCGGCCCTGCTGGATAAAACCGTGAACGGACGCAAGGCCCGGCGCGAGGGATTCCCGCCGGGCAACCGCACGGTGTGGCCCGGCGCAGAGGTGGTCAACAACTATCGCGGCCCCATCGCCGCGCCGCACAACGCATATCGCACTGCCCCTGGCGGATACAACGATTGGGCCGTTATCGCCTGTCTCACCGATGGGGAGTGGTGCAAGCTGGTTGATTTGATGGGCGGTCCGGCCTGGGCCGACGGTCGCTTTGACACCATCGACGGTCGGCTGGAACATCAGGAAGAGATGGACGAGCACATCGAAAAGTGGACCAGGACGATGGGCAAATACGAGCTCACCGAAAAGTGCCAGGCCGCCGGCATCCGCGCCATGGCGGTACAGAGCAGCCAGGACCGGGTGGACAACGACCCGCAGCTGCGACACCGGGATATGTACGTGCCCATGGATCATCCCATGCTCGGCCCCTGGAAGTTCCAGAACGCTCCTTTCAAGATGTCCAAGTCGCCGGCGCGTATCGCCAACCCGCCGCCGATGATCGGCCAACATAACCGGGAAGTGCTGGAAGACCTGCTGGGCGTGACCCACGACGACCTGCTGGACGGCTACGAGAACGGCGTCCTCTGGCCCACCACCATGGACCGCTATCCCTACATCGAGGAGGCCCTGCGATGACTTCGGCCAGTAACGGCAACGAGCAAGACGGCATTGACATCGGCGGAGCGCGTCCCGCAGACCTCGGCTTGCCCGGCGCTCTCAACGGCTTGCGGATACTGGAAGTGTGCGATGAGAAGGGCCAGTTTTGCGGCAAACTGATGGCCGACAACGGCGCCGATCTCATCAAGATTGAGCCGCCCGGGGGCGAAGCTTGCCGGAGTTTCGGTCCATACCTGGACGACATTCCCCATCGGGAGCGCAGCCTGTCCTTCTGGCACTACAACACCTCCAAACGGGGCATCACCCTCAACCTGGAGACCCGGCAAGGGCAGGACATATTCAAGAAGTTGGCGGCAACCGCCGACATAGTGCTGGAGAGCCGCAAGCCCGGATACCTGGAATCGTTGGGGTTGGGTTATCCCGCGCTGTCATCCGACAACCCGGGGCTGATCATGTGCTCGTTGACGCCATACGGTCAGACCGGCCCGTGGCGGGACTACGCCAGCAGCGACATCACCCAGATGGCCGGCGGCGGGCAGATGGCGTCGTCGGGCTATGACGAGATCGACGTACCCGACCCACCTCCCATCGCGCCCGGCGGCGGCAATTCCTGGCACATCGGGGCCCACTACGCTTACATCGGCCTGATGGCCGCCCTGTACTATCGCTTCCTCACCGGCGAGGGGCAATACATTGACGCCTCCATCCACGAAGCCTGCGCCCTGACCACCGAGGGCGCCATTGCCATCTACCTGTCCACCGGCGAGGTGGTGCAGCGTCACACCGGGCGTCACGCCGCCCCCGATATGTCGCCGGCCATCCAATTCCCTACTGGCGACGGCGGCTGGCTCAACACCACCCGCTCCGGCACCAACCTCACGCCCGCCCGTCTCAAACTGCTGGCCGAATGGTTCGACCAGACCGGCATGGCCGAGGATCTGACCGATGAGCGGTACCAGGACCCGGAGGTCATCGCGGCGGAAAACGACCACATCGTCCAGGTGATGAAGAACTTCTTCATGAACTCCACCCTCATGGACTCCTTCCATGGCGGCCAGCAGCGTGACTTCCCCTGGGGCGCCATCCGCAGCATGGACGAAATCGTGGGCGACGACCACCTGACCGACCGGGAATTCTTCAAGGAAGTCGAACACCCGGAACTGGGCCGCACTTTCACCTACCCCGGCCCGGCCATGTTGTTGAACGGCTCCCCCTGGCGCATCAGCCGCCGCGCCCCGCTGATCGGCGAACACAACTCGGAGATTTTGCAGGGTGAACTCGGCCTGACCAACTCCCAGATGCTGCTGCTGGCGGAGGGCGGGGTAATTTAGTGGCCGATCTGCTGTTCACGCCCTTGTATTCCGTGCCAGAGTGCGCCCGGTACTTGGGCCTTCCGGTATCCACGGTGCGCAGCTGGATCTCTACGCCTGGATCTGACCGCAAAGATGAGGGCCGGCAATTGGTGAAACCCGCGGGGACAGACCCCACGGCTCTGTCCTTTACCAACTTGTAGAGGTCTTTATTCTCACATCGTTGCGCCGGAGCCGCGTAGCGCCGACGAAAGAATTGCTCAAAAGCGTCCTGTCCGTGCACCGCGACGGCGATGCGCCGGAAGGACGCGATTTGTCACGGGCGGACTTCTGCCTCAAGCGCATCGAGTACAACGACGATGGCGCTCCGATACGGTTCTATCCTTTCACCCGTGGCCTCGGTCGGGAAGCCCCAAGCTGGTGGTGATTGATCCAGCCGTAAAGTCCGGCCGGCCGGTCATCGCCGGTACAGGTGTCCGCACGGGTGTAATCGCAAAGTTCGTCACAGCGGGGGAATCTATCGAGGAACTGGCCGAAGATTACCGAGTACGACCGGGCCAAATCGAAGAGGCCGTGCGGTATGAATTGCCCGGTTGATTTCACTTTCTTTGTCGACGAAGACTTGGGTACAATTGTTTTCCCCACAACCCTGCGTGAAGCCGGAGCATCATCCGAGATATTGCCTGACCATTATGCTCCAGGCACCCGGGATATTGATTGGACACCATCCGTCGCCCGAAGAAGTTGGGTGATAATCACCCACGAGAAGAGCACGACGCGGTAGTGCAACACGGCGGTCGTGTGGTTATCATCAGGGCCAACGGAACCCGCGCGGAAATGGCGCAGATATTCTTGAACCTGCGCGAACAGATTATTAATTTCTTGAGCCAGAACCCTGCGCCATTCATAGCAAGGCTGTATCGCGACCGCATCGAAATGTGGCTGAGTCGTGACGATTGGGTGTCCTGACCCAGCCAGCCCACCACTCAAACGCCCCAGTTGTTTGCCCAAACGTACAAACCCTGTATTCGCGTTGACACCGCCGCTCGGCCGCACTACCCCACAAACAGGTCCTCCGGCAAGAACGCCGAAACCGTGTAGTTGGGCACGTCCACCACGTTGCTTACCTTCAGGTCCACCGCAACGCTGCAGATGACGTAAGCCTGGTTTCGGGTAAAGCCCCTTTCCTGCAACAGATCAATCATATTCAGGATGGCGTTGCGGCAGGCCAGGGTCAGGTTCTCGCCGTCGTTGACCCCGTCGTCGGTAACGGGCATTCCCATGGTAGCGATGAACCGGCGCGGGGCAGCCCACTCGGGGGCGATGTAGTAGTCCTCCCGACTGAAACGGGGCCAGCGGATGTTATGGCGCTGGGCTTCTCCTTTCAGCAGGCGGAACCGGACGGTGCAGGTGGCTCCCATTTCCACAGCCGTCACACAGACTTCCCCATCGCCCTGGGCGAAGTGGCCGTCCCCTGTGGAGAACAACGCGCCATCCACCGCCACCGGCAGCATCAGCTTTGATCCGGTGGACATCTGCTTGACGTCGAAGTTGCCGCCGTTCTCCCGGGGCGGCAACGTGCGAATGCCGTGGGTGGCGCCGACGCCCGATGTCGGAACTGCTCCGGCAGCGTCCGGCGGTAAAGCAACACCACCGCGCTCGGCAAGCGCAGCCTCGCGACGGGTCCATTCCTCCAACTGAGCATGGGAAGGCGCGACGCCGGAAACGCCCATGAACGACGCGCCGGGCACCCGGACGCCCGGAATTTGTTCCGACGTGGCGTAACCATCAGAGATTGACCAGTGCACCATGAATGGGTCGGTGAAAACGTCGCGCAAAAAGCCAAACCCGGGGAAGATAACGCTGAACGCGTAAGGCTGTGGTTGAATGTCCACAAACTCTACTTCGAGTAAATCTCCCGGCTCGGCTCCCTTGACCGCCACCGGGCCGGTGAGGGGATGGATGACGCCGGCGTCCATTCCGCCGAAATCGGTTTCGGTAACGCCGGGGCGCATCTGCCCGTCGAAAGCGTCACGGGTCTCCAGCGCCACCTCCTCTCCCTCTTCCACCTCCACCACGGGTGGAATGTCGGGATGCCAGCGGTTGTGTCCCGTGTTAGACTCCTCGCGCAGGGGCTTGCTGCGGTCAATGGTGATGTTCTGCATAAGTCATTCCCTCCTTGGCAACCCCGTGTATCCGTAGTCACCGTGCCCGGATGCTATCGGCAGCCCGGGAGGGAGTCAAGAAACAAAGCGAGAGGAGTAACCGCCATGTCCTCCGATAACCTGAACCCTGAGATTATCGCCGCCAACCTGGCCGCGGTTGAAGCCCACTTCCATTCCGAGGCCACCAATGAAGTGGAGGCAGCCCTGGACCTCTACACCGACGACGTGGTGTGGGAAGCGCCGGCGCGAGGGTTGCGCTTTGAGGGCAAGCGCGCCGTCGCCAACAACTACACGCAGATGTTCGCCAAAATGGAAGATGTAGAGTTCGAGACGCTGCAACGCTTCGCTACCGAAGACCGCGTGGTGGACGACAGCGTAGTCCGCTTCCGCCTGACCGGGACCGGCTACCTGCCCCTGAACCCAGGGACGCAGGTCGAGATGCGGCTGGTGCACATCTTTGAGATGCGCGACGGGCGGATCAGCAAGGAGATCGGCTACGAGATGTGGCGCACGGCGGGTTAGCGGCGCAACATTTCCCGCGCCCGGTTGATTTCGGCAATCAGGGTTTCCTCGGCGGGCAGGGCAGTGCGATATTCGGCCGGCAGTATCGTATTGTCCAGGCCGGCCAGCGCATAGCGGGCCACGGCCTCATCCCGGTGGGCGCAAAGTATCAAACCCACCGGCGGGTTTTCGCCCTCGATTGCCCAATGCTCCCGAGCGTAGTTGAGATACAGGTTCATCTGCCCGGCGTCGGCGTGAGTAAAGCGGCCCAGCTTCAGGTCAATGACCACCAGACAGCGCAGCCGGCGGTTGTAAAACAACAGGTCAACCCGATACCATTCGTCGCCAACGCGCAAACGCCTTTGCCGACCGACAAAGCAGAAGTCGCTGCCCAATTCCATCAAGAAAGTTTCCAGATGTTGAATTAGCGCTTCCTCAAGGTCGCTTTCAGAGTATTCGTCCTTTAGTCCCAGAAACTCCAGTACATAGGGGTCTTTGAATTCTTCTTCCGGAGCAACCAAATCGCCGGGTTCCTGCTGACGACCCCTTGCCAGCATAGCGGTTTTATTCCGGGAAAGGGCGGTTCTTTCGTAAAACTGGCTTTCAATCTGTCGGTTGAGCTGGCGCACCGTCCAGCCGCCGGCCAATGCTTCGGCCTCGTAGAACTCTCTTGCCAATTCGTTTGGCACAGAAAGTAGCCGCACATATGCCGACCAAGGCAGTGGAAAGTGTGGGGATATTGCCGAAAGTGTTATTTCCGGCAATACTCTTTCTGCCGACGCTGTCTGCGGAATCGGCGTGTCCGGCGACACACTTTCACCAGACGCTGTCTGGTGAATTGGCCAAGCCAGGTAGAATGCCCGCATCTGGCGGAGGTTGCTGACCGAGAATCCACGCCCATAGCGTGCCGTCAGGTCAGTTGACAGCCTCAGTACCAATTCTGTACCGAATGCAGCACGGGCTTCGCCACCCTGTTCGTATTCTACGATGCGTCGGCCCACCAGCCAGTAGGCCGCCGTCATAATGGAGTTCACCGAGCGCGCCGCTGCCCGGCGGGCTTCGTCCAGAATCCCCGCAACGTCCGTCAGCGCCGCGTCATAGACCGCCGGAGGGTCCCCGATATTTGCTGGTTGCAAGCTCATTTACGCCCCCGGCACTTCGTGTGACCAGGTAAAGCCCTGCTCCGGCTCATCGATCAGCCGCCACTGGGGTAGCATGAACCCCTCTTCCACGGGCTGGAAAACCGCTTCCACCCGCTTCCCGATGCCTACGTTCTCCTCTTTTTCCATGTTGAAGTCGGCGTCCACCAGGTTGCCGGTGATGCGCAGACCGTCGAACTCGGTGGGTTGGCCCCGCTGCTCGTCCAGCTCCACCAGCACGATGGCAAAGGGGGCCAGGTCGCGGAAGCTGGGGATCACAGTGTGCGCGACCACCTGGTAGGAGTAGATGGCGCCCTTGCCGGAAACCTGCTGCCACTCCCAGTTTAGAGATGTGCACCAGGGACAGCCGGGCCCCGGTTCACCGCGCAGCAGGCCGCAGTCCGCGCACTTTTTGACCACCAGCCGGCCTTCGGCGGCCGCCTCAAAATAGCCCTTGTATTCGGAATCGTTCTCGGGGATGCTCAGCGTGATGCCCCGGTAGGTGTAGTTTGGCATTGTTGTTCTCCACGACTGGATTCCCGCGCCAGCGGGAATGACAAGTAAATCGGAGGGTTTAGCTCAGCACGTTGCCCATAATGAGGGAACTGCCCACCGCCGGCGTGCCCCAGCCCATGTTCATGCTGATCTTCGCATCCTTCACCTGACGGCAGCCACCCTCGCTGTAGTCGTAGGTGTGATCGCCCTCGGTGGCTCCGGGGCAGTAGTCGTCAACCGTGCCGCGCAGTTGGCGCACGTTCTCTATGACCATGTTCATCCCGTGAGTGTAGCCTTCGCACAGATGCCCGCCGCTGAGGTTGTTGGGCCGTCTGCCGCCCAGGTTGATGATGCCGGAGGTCACGTAGTCTTTGCCCTCGCCTTTCTCGCACCATCCGTAATCCTCAAATTGGAGCATCACGGTGTAAGTGAAGGCGTCGTAGCAGCCGGTGAGGTCAACGTCCTCGTGCTTCACGCCGGCCAGGTCGAAGACGCGAGGGGCGATGTAATGACCGGCAACGCGGGTGATGGGGCCGTGCTGGTAGTGGAAGTCACCGCCCGGTTTGGTGCCACGACCCTGCACTCCCTTTATGTAGATGGGCTTGTGCTTAAGATCCCTGGCCCGCTCCGCCGAGGTCACAATGACACACGTGGCGTTGTCGGTTTCCAGGCAGCAGTCCAACAGGTGGGCCACCGGCCGGATGATCCAACGGGAATTCATCACGTCGTCCACGGTCACCCGGTGCTTCATCAGCGCCTTGGGATTGTTGGAGGCGTGGTTGGAATGCGCCACCTTGATGGCCGCCAGATCCTCGCTCTTTACGCCGTACTCGGCCATGTGCCGGGTGAAGGTGTAGGCGAACTGCTGAACGGCGCTGATGAGGCCATAGGGCCGTTTCATCAAGTCCAGCCCGCCAATGGGGGCCGACGCTCGCGCTCCGGTCCCGCCGATGCGCACGCTGGAGTAGCCGTTCATGGAGCGGTAGATGGCAACTACATCGCACATCCCGGCTTCGATGGCCCCAATCGCCAAGCCCACCAGCGCCTCGGTTGACGAACCGCCGCCGGAGCAGTCCATATAAAAATTGGGCCGGATGCCCAGGTCATACTGGATGGACGTGGACGGCGTTGAGTCGCCGCCATGATAGCTGAGCATTCCATCCACCTGGTCCGGTGTCAGGCCGGCGTCGTTCATGGCGTTGCGAACCGCCTCGGCGCCCAGGGCGCGGGTGGTCCGGCCCGAGGCGCGGCTGTATTCGGTTTCGCCGACGCCGACGATGCAATATTTGTCGCGTGGATTACCTGCCATATCTTTCCCCCCGGTTGGCAACGGTCAACAAAGCGCCGCACGCAAGCGCCCGGCGCAGTTGGGCTACGCTAACACGGGTAGAACGGGGATTCAAGCGACATCCGGTTCGTCGGTTTCTTCCGGTTCGCCGGCATCCGGCGGCGCGACGATAGTTACCTCTACTCCTTTATCCTCGGCCAGTTGCCGATATGAAGGGGATATGGAATAGCCGCCAACGACGGCCAAAGTGGTATCGCCAGTCAACTTTTCCAGCAGCCTGGCCCGGTCTGCGGCCCGCATAATGTCCCGCTCACCGATGCCGGCCGACACTTCCACTGCCAGACGTACCGGCTTGCGGGTTTCCCGGTGACGCCCCTCAACCGCCAAGTCAAGAGCTAGCAACGAGCGCTGATCTCCTTCGGTTAACTGACCGGCATCGACGGCATCATCAATGAGGTCGGCAAGAGCGAACCGGTCGGTTACGCGGAGGCGGCGTATCATTCCGCCGAAATACGCCGGCGCGCGCTGCTGAAACCGGCGCTCGGCTTCGTCGCCGATCAGACGCGACAACTGGTTCGCGTGGCGGTCCAGCCGTCGGCCGTGGCTCTCTAAAGTCCGAGCCTGTTCCTCCAGCGAACGCGCCAGCGCCTGCAACAGGACGGTATGAGATTGCACCGTCTGCATCAATAGCTGCACCACCGCCGGCAACTGTCGGAACTCTTCGTCCAAAATCTGCCGGCGCAACCGGGCCAGATGCTCCGGGTTGCGTTCCAACAAACCCATCAGGTCGTCGAAGGTGATGATTTCGTCTGTAGCCATGCTGTTTAGACCGTCTCTACGTTCAGGCTCACAGCATCAAGTGTACATAACCTGCATCGCCTGCCGCACATCCTCAATGGTTTGCGTGGCGATGTTTCGCTCTCGCTCGGTGCCGGCGACCAGCACGTCCCGCACGTAATCGGGGCGCTCTTCGTACCAGGAACGCCGTTCCCTGATCGGTTCCAGGAAGCGGTTGATGGCATTGGTGAGCCGCTCTTTGACTTCCCGGTCGCTCACCGTGCCGGCGGTGTAACGTTCCTTCAGTTCGGCCACTTCGTCCGGGTTGTCGTTGAACGCGTCGTGGTACAGAAAGGCCGGGTTGTACTCCACCACGCCGGGGTCGGTGGCCCGCAGCCTGGGGTTCTGGCCGGTGATGTCGCTGACCATACGCTTTACCCTCTCTGCCACTGTGTTTGGGTCATCGGCCAGATACACGGCGTTGTTCAGGCTCTTGCTCATCTTGGCCTGGCCGTCGGTGCCCACCAGACGGGGCACCCGGCCCACCCGGGCCTTGGGAATGGGAAATACCTCGCCATATAGCCGGTTGAAGCGACGGGCCACGTCTCGGGTGTATTCGATGTGCGCCACCTGATCCTCGCCCACCGGCACCAGGTGGGCCTTGGGGAGCAGAATATCCGCAGCCTGGCTGATCGGATAATTGAAGAACCCCAACGTGATGGACTGGTTCTCCGCCTCCAACTGGGCGGTTTCGGCGCGGAGGGTTGGGTTCCTCTGGTGCTGATTCAACGGCATCAGCATGGAGAAGAACATGGTCAACTCGGCGTGCTCCGGCACGTAACTCTGGATGACGAACGAGGATTTCTCCGGATCAAGACCGACCGCCAGCCAGTCGGTGGCGACTTCCAGCACTGACCGTTGGATGAGGCCGATGTCGTCCAGATGATCGCCCATCGCCTGGTAGTCAGCGATCAGGAAGAAGCACTCATACTCGTGCTGCATCCGGACCCAATTCTCCAGCGCGCCCAAATAGTGTCCAAGATGCAGTTGCCCAGTGGGCCGCATTCCGGTAAGGATGCGTTGCTGATCAGCCATGTCAGATCGTCTCCTGAGCCCATATCCCAAAAACCGGGGGATATCCGGTGGATCTAATTCGCGGCACCGCCGGCCAAACCAGCCAGCAAGGTGGCCCGGGTCTGAGCATCCGCGGCAAGGTCGTCGAGCGATTGACGGTGCCGCCGCAGGTATTCTAGCAGGCCATCCGTAGCGGCGGCTTTACATTCGCCGCACGCCAGCGCCCCGGAGCGGCACCGCTCTTGCAAAGCCGCGTATTCTTCCGGTTCCGGCGTGGCGTAGAAGGCGTGCAGGCTGGAGACTGAGCAGACGCGCGGGTCGGGATTTCCGCCCTTTTCGCGCTGCTCTGCCAGGGTCCTGCGGCCTCCGGTATAGGCGCGACCGATACGGCGTCGTATATCGGCCGGGTCATCATCGTAGGCAATGCGTCCCGGAGGGACTGCGTTGGTCATAATCTCAACCGCGCTGCCGGTGGCCGGGTCGCTGTAGGTAGTCAACCCGCGCATCATCCGGAGGTACAACGCCGATGGCTTCACGAAGCCAAAACGTTCCGCCGCGTTACGCGCCATGCGCACGTACACATCGCCCCCGATGCCGTCCAGCGCCAGCGTCCGGCAAGGCCCGCCGCCCTCCGGTTGCTGGGGATGCAAGATATCCGCGAGGCGCAAGAGGGGGCGGAAAGTATCGGTCGCGCTGTCGCGCAGTCGAAGACCCAGCGCGGAGTTCAAAACGCTCAGCGGAATGGCGTTTCCCAGGGCAAAAGCAGTTTGTATGACGGCGGAGTTGTCCTGTTGGAGGTAGCTGTCGGTGCGGTGCAGATCAAGGCCGGCGGCCGCCATCGTCAACAAACTTTCTTGCATCATTAGGCGCGCCTTGCCCAAGTCATGCAACTCGTCTCGGAAACCCACTACGATGTCTGCCCCCAGACGCTGGAAAAAAACCAGCAGATTGACCAGCCTGCCGTGCCCCAGGTGCATGGGTCCGTCGATGGCGAAAGTCGCAATCACCTTGCAACGGTGGCCGTCGGCCAGGGCTTGCAGAAACAAATCGGCATCCCGGCTGCCTGCGACCTGCCCGGTCACCATGTACGGATGGGCCGCCTCGAACCACTGGGCGAACTGCCGCCGCTGCTCCGGGTACGCTTCGTTGAGGCCGGTTACACGCAGCTCTTTGATGAGTTCGTTTTCCCGCGCCAGGGGCTGATCGCCGGTGCGAACCACCAGCGACGGAATGGCGATATCGGCTTCTTCGGTGCGGGTCTCGGGCGATTCGGCGTCCAGGATCTGCCCATGCAGACGGCTCAGGCGTTGGGCGATGTCGTTGAGCGTTCGTTCCTGCGCCTCGCGGGCGTTGGACAACAGCAACCGGGCGATGTCCTCCGCCGTCTCCGCGGACAAGCCCAGCTGTCGCGCGCGACGCCGCGCGCTGACGAAGAGGCTTTCTTCCACTGCGGGCTTGTGTATGGTGTCGCTCTCCAGGTACTTTTCTGCGGCGACCTTGCGGGAAGCTGCGATGCGAGCGTGGGCCAGCTCCAGGATCCGGTCGTGGCTGCCGGCTATGATTGCCCGCTGCCGACCCCGGTACTCGCCATATGGAAGGCCGCCGGCCGGCATCTCGGAGCGAACCAAAGCCGGGTCTTCGCCGGCCAGGAGGCGATTGACGCCCTGTTCAATCTCCGCGACTTCCACCAAGCGTCGCCAGTCCGGGGGCACCAGGCCGGCCGGTCGCTCGTCCAGCCATGCGCCCAACCGGGGCATCCGCTCGTCGTAAATTGCGGTCGCTTGGGGCCAGCCCAACTTTTCGCGGAGACCCAACGCCGGCATCAAATAATCCCGCCGGTACGCCGCGAGGTAAATCTCACGCGGCCGGCCGGAGGCCGGGGTTTCACGCAGATAGTCCGCATGGCGTTCGGTATCCACCAAATCCAGTAAGGCAGCGTGCATCAACAAAAAGGCAACGCCATCGTCGGCAGATGCGCGCCACATGCCCCGGATTCCGTCTTGAACCGCGTCAACGAATGCCTCCGGCGCGCCGGCTCCCCGCAGCCATGCGGCGGCGATGGCGCCTGAAGTTTTCCAACGGTTGGGGTCATCGGGAGCGCCGGTCAGGTGGAACAGGGCCGCCGCGTTGGTTTCCGCCGGCTTCCCCTTTGCGCCCACCGACGCCATCAATTCGGCGGCAACACCCGCGATGCGCCGGGCCGCCGGCAGTCCTTCCGCATCCGGATGCCCCGCGTAAGCAGCGGCCAGAGATGTTGTCAACCGGCGCCCGTCGGGAATGTAGCGTTGAGCGGTAGCCATGACGCAAAAAACTGCGATCCATCCAATTTGGCTACATCATACCAGCAACGCCGCCGCTCCGAATCCCCTCGCTGGAAAGCAAAGCCCGGACGACCGCCGGGCTTTGCTGACGGCGTGGCCGAACGGAACTCAGCCAACTGCGCCGTCCAATCGTTCCAGGAACTTTGCAATGGCGTCGTTACAGGCTTCCGGCTGTTCCAGTGTTACGAAATGCCCTGAGTTCGGGATAACCACGACCTCCGCATCCTGAAGCTCCCGCCCCAGGTACTCCGCGTATCGCACCGGAGTCATGATGTCGTCCGCGCCCACCAGGACCAGAGTCGGCAAGGAGATCTCTTTGACCCGCTCCATAACGTCGAATTTGTCACAGGCCGACAGGTCGTTGTGCTCTGCCATCGGGCCGGACTGCAAGGCGCGGGCTGCCAGTTGCGGCGCCAACTCGCGATTGATGGCTTCGTAGTATGCCGGCGCTTCAGCCCGCCATTGGGCATCGTCCAGGCAGCGGTTCAGGTAGTCGGGATGCACCCGCAGCCGGGCTCCGGTTCCGATCAGCACCAATCCGGCCAGGTCCCCCGGAAAGCGCAGCGCGTAGTCCAGCGCGATGGCTCCACCCATGGAGTGACCGAACAGGACGAAGGGCGCATACCCCTCGGCGCGCACGTAATCGCGTAGCCAGTCCGCGTAGCCGCCGATGCTGTCGCGGGTTTCCCCATCAGGGTGCCCCGGCAAGTTCACTGCATCGGCGTTAGGGAACCTGGCGGTCTGGTAGTGATAAGTAAGTTCGTTCTGGCCGGAGCCATGGACCATTATCAAGTGCATAACAGTGGACGCCTTTGGGTAATTTTCTGACGGATAGCGGGCAGAAAATGCCGTCCGTAGATTAACATAGCCTCGTGCTGCGCGTAAGCCAGATTGATGAGTTCGTTAGCGGAGTTAACCATCATCTCGCCGGAATCGGAAATTTCCTTGCGATAGTCATCCAGGTGGATCCGACGGTTTCGCTTGCGTATGTTGTGGTAAGGGCAGAGTGGAGCGCGGTTCTGGATGTCATTGCTGCCGTCCCTGCTCCTGGGGTCAATGTGGTCAAGGTGGAAGTTGCGCGTAGTTCTGATGATGCTGCCGTCGGGCATCCGGTTGGCGTAACCGCAGCGCCAGGCTTTATAGTCGGACAGCTCCGGCAACTGCGTCAGCATTTCCCCTTCCGGTATCAGGCTGGACGGCACTTTGAATACCCTTTCGGGTAGCGGCGCGATTTCAGGGGCGGGGGCCGGGTCTTCGTCAGTACGAACCGGCAGGTCGAAAGGGGAACGTGTAGTGACGTTAGCGTCGGTGAGCAGGGCGGGTTCCCGGCCACTGGGTACGGCCCAATGCCGCCGCTGTTGCGTGGGGTTAGCGCCTTGCCAGGCTTGCCCACTCTCACCATCCCTTATCCCGGCAGCAGTCAAATCGCCGATCTGGTATTTTCCCCGATTGTCTGCATAGCGATAGCAGGTATTGACATATTCTTCGCTCAATGGGACGCGGACGGCATCCTGATTGATGTCCCGTTTGGCGTAGAACAAAATGTGGTCAGGCACGTTGCCAAAACTGCGGGAGTCGTTATGCGCGGATGTGCGTTGCCAGATAATTTCGGTTCGGTAGTTGTCAGCGCCGAATATGGCATCCATCGCCATTCGCAAATAAGCATTGGCGTCATGGTCGCAGTGTATGTAAATGCTGCCGTCGGACTTCAACACGCGCGCCATTTCAATCATACGGATGGCCATATAAGCCACGTAGGCGGCTCTGCCCTCGCTGTGGGTTTTCCGCGTGGCATCGATGGCTGCTGCCAATTCCGGGCGGTTGGTTTCGATGGCAGTAACCATTCTTCGTGAATGTCGTTTTCCCAACGCCAGGTGTCCCGGAAACGGGCCGAATCCCTGCCGCCGGGCCATTCAATCCCGGCGGCTTCGGCTTCACTTGGATTGTTGATACCCCAGCCGGAGAGCTTGCCCAGCTCCAACGCACGCTCCTCCGGGGTCAGCGGGGGCCGGAGCCCGCCAATGAAAGTCTGGTTCTTGGCAAAGGGCGGGTTGATGCAGATGAGGTCAATGCTCTCGTTGTCCAGCCGGCGGAGCAGGTTGAGATTGTCCGCAATAAACAGGTTGCGGTTCAGCGGATGTTCCGCCGCCGCCCGTATTATGGTTGTCCTTGCGCCTCCGGCAACGTACCCCGTTACAGCAAGTGGCCCTGGCCATTCATTGGCGCGTCCGGTTCATCACCGCCGTCATCGTCATCGTCATCGTCATCCTCGCCATCGCCAACCTCGTCGGGCAGCTCAGTTTCACCCATTTCCGATTCGTCCCTGCCCTCATACTGGCTGTCCGCCTGGGCGGCGATCTCCTCGGCCTGGGCCAGCGCCGAACCGGCTTCTTCATTCTGCCGGGAGGGGTCTTCCTGGCTGTAGTCGTTGGCCCGGAAACAGTATATGGACACCACGCTGTCGTCGCCGCCGCGCTCTCTCCAGATGATTACGCCTTTGGTCTGGCGGGTGTTGACCACTTTGACTTCAGCAAGATTGATCCGCACCACCTGGCCGTTGGCCGAAATAATGAACACCTCGTGTCCTTCTTCATCGTTCATTTCTGCGGAGGTGACGATTTTGGCGTCCACCACCGGCCCGGTGGGCTTGTCGCCCTGGTCCACGGCAAAGGTCTTCACGCCCATGCCGCCGCGGTTTGTTTCGCGGTACACCGCTTCTCCCTTGCTGTTGCACAAGGGCGTGGCCTTCCCGTAGCCTTTCTCGCTGACCACCAGCAGAAATTCGTCCTCGGGATTGTTCACCACGTCCATCGCCACCACCCGGTCCTTCCCGCTGTGCTCGTCCTTGAACTTCATGCCGATAACGCCGGACGCGTTGCGATTGCGCTCCGGGATACTGGTCACCGGACACAACAGAGCCTGGCCCTGTTCGGTGACCAACACCACTGACGCATCGGCCTGGGCCGGGCGTACCGCCACCAACTCGTCGCCTTCCTGGACCTTCATGGCGATCAGGCCGGATTTCCGCAGGTTTTCCAACTGACCCGGACGCAAGGCATTCACCCGTCCGTTGCGCGTGGCAAAGACATAAAGGCGGTTATACTCAGCGCGACTGGCCGGCAGCATGGTCTGCACCTGCTCCCCGGGTTGCAGGGGAATCAGGTTCACTAACAGCGTCCCCCGCGCCGTCCGTCCGGTGTCATTAGGGGTTTCGTACACGTTCAATGGATAGACGCGGCCTTTGTTGGTGAAGAACAGCAATTGCTCGTGGGTGTTGACCACCGCTATCTGCATGATGGCGTCATCGTCGCGGTTATTGGCGCCGCGCACGCCTTTGCCGCCGCGACGCTGATTGCGGTAGGTATTGATGGGCACCCGCTTGATGTAGCCGCGCTGGCTCAGGGTAACCACCACGTCTTCCTGGACGATGAATTGCTCGATGGATTGTTCCTCCAATTCCGCGCGGATAATTTCGGTGCGGCGAGCGTCGGCGTGCTTGCGCTTGACTTCGCGGGTTTCCCGCTTGATTTCTGCCCGGATTTTTTGGGGATTTTGCAGCAGGTCCTCCAGCCGGGCAATGGTCGCCAGCAGGTCGTTGTATTCCTCGTCCAGCCGCTGCCGTTCCAGGGCGGCCAGCCGGCGCAGCTGCATATCCAGAATGGCCTGGGCCTGAATTTCCGATAGGTCGAACCCCTGCACCAGGTTATTCCGTGCAGTCTCCACATCCTGGCTGTTGCGGATGGTCTCGATGATGGCGTCGATGGCGTCCAGGGCCTTGAGGAGACCCTCCACGATGTGCGCCCGGTCCCGCGCCCGGCCCAACTGGTACTCGGTGCGGCGGCGGATGACGTCTTGCCGGTGCGCGACGAAGTGGGTGATCAAGTCTTTCAGCGGCAATTCCTGGGGCTGGCCGTCAACCAGCGCCAGCATGATGGCGTTGAACGTGGAGCGCAGCGCCGTCCGCTTGTACAGGTTGTTGAGGATCACAGTGGCCTGAGCGTTGCGGGCCAGTTCAATCACCACTCGGATCCCTCGACGGTCCGACTCGTCGCGGATTTCCGTGATGCCCACCAGGGTCTTGTCCCGCACCAGGCTGGCGATTTTCTCGACCAGCGTCGCCTTGTTGACCTGGTAAGGCAGTTCACTGATGATAATACGCTGCCGGTTGGAGTTGCGACCGGGCATATCCTCGATCTGGGTCACGGCCTCCATGACGACTCGGCCCCGGCCGGTAGCATATATATCCCGCACGCCGGCTACGCCGCGAATGCGGCCGGACGTGGGAAAATCCGGCGCCGGCACGATCTCCATGAGTTGGTCAACGTCGCACGCCGGATGATCGATGACGTAGCAGATGGCATCACAAATTTCGCCCAGGTTGTGGGGCGGCATATTGGTTGCCATTCCCACCGCGATGCCCGATGAACCGTTGACCAGCAGGTTGGGCATTCGCGCCGGCAGCACTTGTGGTTCCTTGAGAGAATCGTCGAAGTTGTCGCTGAAATCAACGGTCTGCTGGTCGATGTCGGCCAGCATATCGTCGGCGATGGCGGCCAGCCGAGCCTCGGTGTAGCGCATCGCCGCCGGCGGGTCGCCGTCGATGCTGCCGTAATTGCCCTGCCCGTCAATCAGAGGAGCCCGCATCGAAAACTGCTGCGCCATTCGCACCAGAGCGTCGTACACGGAGCCGTCGCCGTGGGGGTGGAACTTGCCCAACACCTCACCAACGATGCGGGCGCTCTTGCGATACTGGCTCCCCGGCCGGATGCCCATGTCGTGCATGGCATAGAGGATCCGCCGCTGCACCGGTTTCAAACCGTCCCGCACGTCGGGCAAAGCCCGGGCCACGATGACCGACATCGCGTAGGAGAGATATGACTCGCGCATCTCGTCCCCAATTGCGCGATCAATGAATTCGCCGCCGGTTTGCGATGGGGAGGCTGTAGTCATCGTGGGTTTCTCCTTGTCTGATTGCGATGCTCAAGCGCGAAGGCCGCGGCGCGTTCCACCAGGCCGAGGTACAGGTTGTTGAAGGCGGCGGGCACTTCGTCGCCGCGCTCCGGGAGGAACTGCACGCCGATGACCCAGCTGTGTTCCTTGCTTTCCAGCCCCTCAATCACGCCATCGTCCAGGTGGTAGGCAATGGACATCAGGCGTTCCGCGCGCTGGGGTTCGCGCAGGCCGAGGCGGTGGCGGCTGTTGACCCGGAACATCCCGGCGCTGCCGATGATGGCCGCCGTTTTGGAGCCGGGGGAGAGGTAGATTTGATGCCGTCCGGCATGATCGTGATTATCGACGGGTTCGGCAGCCCCGCCGCCAAAGCCGGCGTTCAGCAGGCGCATCCCGCTGCCGGTGGCGAGGACGGGCATATCGGCGGCGAGGGCAGCGGACAGCAGGCCGCCCGCGTCCTGGATAGGGTCGAGCAATAACAGGCCGCCGGCTCCGGCCAGCGAGTCTAACCCTGCTGACGGCGCAACTACGCGAACCTTGCCGCCGGCCGCCTCAACCGCGCGGGTGGATGGTTCGGGATGATGACCGTTACGGTCGTTGGCCAGGACGGCGATGGTGGGCAAAGGGCAATCTGGAATCAGTAAATTGGCGCGTTTATATTATACTGAAAATTAGCCCAATTTGCTTGCTGTATGGATCACCGCATTTCACGTAGATTTTACGCGATGAGAAGTCGCAATGATCGCGTCAAGACACCGACGGGCCGAGGGGGCCGGAATCGTGGCCGGCCGTTTTACCATCATGATCAATAGCCGAACTCTCATTAACCGGCATAGCGCAAACCTCCCGGTTCGAGGTTAACCTGCCACGCGCTCCGTTTGATTGCCGCGCAATTACCCGCCCATGTCCTCCAAAACCATTCGCGCCACCTGCCGACCCATGCGCACCGAATAGTTCGTCCCCCGGTCTTCTGGATAGATCTGCGTGGTATTTGCCAGATACAACGATTTGAACGGCGTCCGGTGGTCGGGAATCCGTTCGCTGTAATTGACCCCAATGATCGGCTGCGCCCCATCAACCCGGTGATGGTAATACTCCAGGATCCATTCCCGTTTGAAGTCCGGGTTGAGCCGTTGCAGATATGGAACAAACTCTTCCAGCAATTCCGCCGGCTCCTTGCGGTACAGTTCACTCTGGCGATCCGGGTAATTGCTGAGATAGACGATGTGGCGGCCGCCGTAAAGATTGCGGTCGATCATGTTGGTATGTTCGATGACGCCGACGAAAGGCAAGGCGCGGTCGGCCACGTTGAGCCAGTATTTCGACGTCAGGGGCCTATCCAGCACCAGGATCACCAGGACTGCCGAGAGATATCGGGCGGATTCAAGCACGCTCCGGTAATCTTCCGGCAGATTCGGCGCCAGGCGTGTGAATACGTAGGACGGCGTGGTGGCTATCACCGCGTCATAGTCCAATGATTGCTCCGGGCCACCATCCACGCTGGCGATGAGGCCGGTGGCCTCGTCGTCGGTCACGTTAATACGACGCACCGCCGCGCCAATATGCACTTGACCGCCCTGTTCCACGATGCGCTCACCGCAGACGTCAAATACTCTGCCGAAACTGCACATGGGATAGCCCAACCGCTCTTTCTGCATCCTTTTGCGCGAGGCCACCCGCAGGTAGATCTTGCCCCACAGCCAGGTCATGCTGATCTGATCGTAGTAGTCGCCAAACTTTCCCCGCAACATGGGTTCCCAAATTACGCGATAGGCGGCCTCGCCCATATGCCGGCGGGTCCATTCGGCGGCGGTAACGTCCTCGAACTTGCGCCAGTTGCGGGTTTTCTGCAACAGGAACGTCCACAACCCCAGCCGGATACGCTGGGCAAAGGGCAACGGGGTGAAGCGCAATAAATCCATGGGCGTGGCAAAATCCCAGATGCGCCCGCCGTGAAACAGGCCCACCTTCGACTCCAGCCATTCCATAGAGTCGTCCAGACCGAGCTCGTCAATCAGGTCCACCATGTCGGTGTCGCTGACGAACAGGTGATGGTAGCCGCGTTCCAGCTGACCGCCGCCGACTTCAAAGGTTGACGCCTGCCCGCCTAGAAACGGGGCCGCCTCAAACACTTCGGCGAAATGGCCCCGGGAGGTCAGCTCCAGGGCGGCCGCCAAGCCGGCCGCGCCGCCGCCGATGATTCCGACGCGCATCGGTTAGTCGTCCTGAGCGGCCCGTACGCCGGGAGTGTCCGTCGTCGGAGTATCCGGCAACGTAGTGAGCCCGCGCAAGGACACGTTGTGCCACAACAGCAACGCCAGTCCGGCGATGTTGACCGGCAGCCACAGCGCCACCAGATGCACCGCCACCGTGTAGGCCGTCGCCGCCGACGCGCCCAGGCCCAGCGCGACCAGCGTCTGCTGCGCCACTATCTCGAAGGGCCCAATACCCCCGATGGACGCGGGAATGGCCGTAATCAGGTTGGACGTTACCGTAACCAGCAGTATCGCTACTACGAGTATCCAGAATGAAGCGAAGTAGGCATCCAGGTTGAAGGAGTAGGCCACGACTAGATACACGCCGGCCTCGGCCAGCCAGACGGGGAGCGAAGCGAGGAACAGGACGGCGTGCTTGCGAGGCGAGTTGAGGGCTGCCAGTCCGGCTACGAACCCGTGGATAACGTCCGTAGCCAGCGGGCGGAAGCGCGGCGGCAGGATGGATGTCAGGGCGATGAGCCAACCCACTGCGCGCCGGCTGGTCGCCAGCGCCGTCAACACAACCAGCGCAAATACGAAGCTGCCGATGACTCCCACCATCAGAACAACGGCGGTGGACTGGTAGGCGAGACTGGCGTCGCTGAACAACCCCGCCGCCAGCAGGACGGGAGCGGCAACGGCGCCCATCGCCAGCAACGTCAGCCCGTCGTAAAGCCGTTCCACGCTGAGGGTGGCTATCGACGCCGGCACGCCGACTTCTTTCTCCCGCTGCGACAGATACACGGCCCGCACCAGTTCGCCCAACCGGGCCGGCAGCACGTTGTTCGCCATGTAGCCGATGATGATGACCGGATACAACCGCCCGGTGGAGATGCGGGCGATGGGCAGCAGCAGGTATTGCCAGCGCAGGGCGCGGAACCACTGCCCGATGAAGTACAGTACGATGGCCGGCGCCAGGTAGAGATAGTTCGCTGTCCGCAGCGCCTCCCACAGTTCGCGCCGGTCCACCAGCAACACCAGCAGGGACAGCGCCACGACGCTGACCAGCACACCCGCCCAGAAACGCCAGTTGCCGAGGAAGTAGGTCATCTTTAATCGGCGTCGGGAACCGGGTGCGTGTTCGAGAATCCCACCGGGGATGTATCCCCGGCTTCCAGATACTGCCTTCCCGTGAGCGTTCGCACCCGCCAGCGGTCTGCTTCGTGGATGGTGTAGGGGCGCGGCAGTTCGTGCAGCGCATTTTCCAAGTCGGGCAACACGCTTGCTACCGTAGCTATAATGCCCTCAATTTCCGGCGGGCTCATCTCATTGTCGTAGAAGTTGCGATGGCCGTTATCAGCCGCAACGTAGGCGTCAATGATACTGCGGCTGTCGTATTCGGCGGCCAACTGCCGGGCGATATGGCCGACGGTGCGATGACCGCCTGAATTCACCCACCCACGCTGTTGGCCATGGGCCTTGAGCATTTGAGCCAACGCGCCCCAAACCTTCTCGGTGGCCTGAAGGCGGTCTCCCTTATCCAGCTCGCCCCGCGCCTGCTGAATCAACCGCCGGCTGATTTGCACTCGGTCTTCCACCGAGGCCGCCCCCGGTTCCGGCAATGATGTTGCTGTCGTCATCCGGTTCATCCCCCGGTTTCAGGAGGCTGATGAGCGTTCGAGAATCCCACAAGCGATGTATCCCCGACTTCCAGATCGTGCCTTCCCGTGAGCGTTCGCACCCGCCAGCGGTCTGCTTCGCGGACGGTAAAGGGGCGCGGAGGTTCCCACAGCGCCTCCTCCAAATCCGGTAAGACGTTGGCGACCGTGGCTATGATGCCTGCTATTTCCGGCGGGCTCATCTCGTTATCGTAGAAGTTCCGATGGCCGTTATCGGCAGCTACGTAAGCGTCAGAGATGCGGAGGTCATCGTATTCAGCGTCCAGTTGCCGTGCGATATGTCCAACGGTGCGGTGGCCGCCCAAATTCAGCCAACCTCGCCGCTGCCCATGGGCTTTGAGCATCTGGGCCAACGCGCCCCAAACTTTCTCCGTGGCCTGAAGACGGTCGCCCCGGTCCAGCTCATGACGCGCTTGTTGAATCAACCGGCGGCTGATTTGTACCCTGTCCTCAACCGTGATCGATCCGGGTTCAGGCAATGCCGTCGTCGTCATGCGCTAATCTCATCCTTCCGGGCCTATTCCTTGGTGTATTGATAATACTCGGCAGTGAACCAGTCGCTTTCCTGACGCCGCGCGATAAAGTATTCCAGCGCAGAACGCAATTTCTCCGGGTCGGCGGCGGTATCTCTGAAGAACGCGACATCCGCATTCAATTGACGCCAGATCCCGGTGTCGGCGCGCGATTCTCCGGGGCGACGGTATGTTTCAGGATACCACAGCAGATTTCGCATTGGCCCGTCCTTGCGGTACTGGTCGGCGTCTTCTTGGTCAACCGCGTGGGCGTGTTCAGCGAGGTAAACGCCCGGACCGGCGTCTTCTCCCACCCGGCGGCACCCTTCGCTGCCGTCGTCATCATTAGCGAGGCAAAAACGGTCAAACTGCAAGGTTCCCTGTTCGGTCTCCTTGCGAACGTACCATTGAAACGGATACCACATATCGTAATCCACCCTGACGACACCGGATTGAGACCCGTCCGCGCCGGAAAATACCCGGTTTTTCAGGTCAACATAGGTGGTCGTGAGGTCCGCAGAACCCTGGGCGTAGGCTAGTATCTCTAGATGGGAATCGTCGTAGGTGTATGCGGCTCTCCATGCTCCCGCCGCTCCGAAGACCAACAGCAGGCCGGCAACCCCCAATGCGGCAGTCGTGCCGGCCCCCGGCTGAACACGCGCCAGCGCCGCCAACAGCCCCGACAACGGCAAAAGCACCAGTACGCCCAACCAGACCCAAATGTTTCCATTGT
The DNA here is from genome assembly GCA_964347975.1 of uncultured Dehalococcoidia bacterium. Taxonomy (GTDB): domain Bacteria; phylum Chloroflexota; class Dehalococcoidia; order Lucifugimonadales; family UBA3495; genus Bin87. The sequence goes on along the minus strand of CAYGAY010000020.1, from coordinate 13,474 downwards.
CGCCTTTCAAAGCAAGCCAGGCCACCCATATCGCCAACCCGATCCAGGCCGGCGCAAGGACCAAAGACCAGGCGAGACGCCGGCCTCCGGAGCCGGTAAGAGGCCAGGGCACTCGATCCAGTAAATGTCCAATCAGCATTCCTGCTGCCAGAGCCAAGGGAACGGTCATGTTCACCAGCAGCCACGGCATTTTCTCCGCCGCGACGGTGTAAATCGCCAGCGTCGCCACCACCCAGGCCGCCAGGACGATGCCGAACGGCTCCCGACGGCGCACCAGCCATATCACTGCAACGATGCCGAAGGCCAAAGCCAGCAACTCGTACACGGTCAACCCGACGATGTAGTAATACCACGGCTGGTTGCCCCGGGCCACGTCCTGCTGCATTAGCCAGTAACCGAGACTTTGCCAGGCGCCGGTGAACATCCCGGCCCAGTTGGTGAACAAAGTGGTGTAGAGCGGAACCCAAATCCCGTAGAACACCGCCGCGCATCCCAGCCAAACCCCGCCGCCCCACGCGGTCCCCACCGCTCCACCCACCGCCAGCAAGCACAGCAGCGTGAGCAACGGTATGAGATAGTTCACTGCGACCTTGCCCGCGTTTATATCGTCAACACTGGCCCCATGGGGCAGCAGTTGACCTATGAAGGCCGAACCACCCCCGCAAACCAGGAGCCACCAAAACGTCAGCAACACGGCCGGCCCCAACAGCAGCGTGATTCCCCGCCACCCGGTGACCGCAGACAGGTTCGCGCGCAGCAGCGCGACAGCCAACAGCATCAGCGCCAAACCGACGCCGCAGTCCACAAAATCGCCGGTTATGTTTCCGGTGAGTATGCCCCGTTCGGACAACAATCGTTGGAAGGGACTCGCCACCACCACCGCCACCGCCGCGACGGTGGACAGCGTCGCAATCGCCACCGCCGTCAAATCTACGACGCTCCGCACCCTCCAAACCGTGCGCGCGACTCCAACAGCCAAAACAACCAGCGCCGCTGCCGCCGCAATATTGGCCCACATCGGAGTGTCCCAAATGGGAAGATTCACAAAGGGAGCGTCCCAAACGGGCGCCCCGGTATCCCCGGTGGACCCGGTATCATGGGCCGCTAAAGTCAAACCGAAAGGCGATTGCGCTATGGCGATCAACGCCGCCGCCTGCGGCAGCGTCAGCGTCGCCAGCAGGATGAAGAACCCCGCCGCGCTTCCGCAGGCCGCGAGACTTTGGCTCCCTCGCAGGGAGCCGAGAATTTGACGCCAGCCCAAACCCAATGCCGCCAGGCCCATGAACAGTATCACGAAATAGGCAGTTTCCTTGGTGGCCAGCATCAGGGCGGTGATCGCCGCCGCGCCGAACAGGTAGCGCCGGCGTTCGGAGACGGTGTACCGCCAGAGCATAATCAGCAATGACACCGCCCAGACTGCCATCAATATGTCGTTGCGCCCGAACCGGCTGAAATAAAGCAGAGACGGGGAGAAAGCCAATATGATGGCGGCGCAGACCGCCCCTTTTTCGCCGATCATCCCCCTGAGAAAATAAGGCAGTACCACCAATATGACGCCGAACAAGGCATAGGGCAGCCGGGCCAGAAAGTCGGTATCGCCGATGAATTTGAGCGCCAGGGCAACCAGTTCAATCTGGAACGGCCCGTGCATCCACGGAGAATGGGCAAATTCCATCCCCTGGGCCAATTTCCAGGAAAAATGCAGGTGGATGGCCTCGTCGTAGTGCATGGTGCGACCATCCAATTCCCAGAGCCGCATCGCCGCCGCGATGAGAGCGACGATGAGGAAAATCCATTCCAACCTGCCGAAATGAAGGCGAGACCTGTTGAGCCTCCGGATCCCGGCCGGCATCCGTTCGCGGAGAAATTGCAGCTGTTGGCTTGCCATCGTCCTGCTGTACGTCGTAAACCGAAGGTCGGTTTGTTTGCCCATTCTAAGGGCTTGGTCAGCCTTAACCGATTCCCGGTTTTTCGCCAGGGTTCCAGATGGTTCGCGCTAAGTTCCGCCGGCTGGCCTTGGTCGATGGATGTTCCGGGCCTAGCGCAGTTTCGCGGTCCGCGGCGTTGCGACGATGCAGGGCCGCAGCCTCCGAGTAGCGGCCCACGGAATGCAGTGCGTTGGCGAGACTGCCCCGGCTGCGCAAGGTATCGGGATGGTTATCCCCCAGCGTCGCGCGCCGCGCTGCATACAGCTCGCCAAACAACTCGATGGCGTAAGCAACGTTGCCGGCTGCGTAGTGGCAATTGGCCAGGCTGCTGCGATAACGCAGGGTTTCAGCATGCCCCTCGCCGTATGTCCGCGCGCTGCCTTGCGCCGCGCGCTGGAACCAGAACAGCGCGTCCCCAAACCGCCGGGCCGCCCGGTAGGCGTGGGCTAACCGGTGCTGGGCGCGCCAGGTTTCCGGGTGGGCGTCGCCGAAAGTGGCGCGGGCTTCGCGCCATGCAGCGACCCGGGCCGTGATAATCCCGTCGGCCTCCGATTTCATGGCAGGATGGCCCGCGTTTCGCCCATGCGGGAAACGTCATAACCGCCCATGGCCTTTACCGCCACCCGAAACTCCCCACCGATCTTCTCGTTGTCGTTCAGCAATGTCAGCACGGGTTGGAGCCGCTCGCTCCGGTAATGTTCCATCGGGATAACCAGATCATATTCCTCATCAAGCAGCGGGATGAAATCCAAACCCAGGGCTCGCGCCGCCGACAGGATACCCAAACCCGCGTCCGCCGACCCGCCCGATACCGCCGCCGCCACCGCCAAATGGCTGTACTCCTCGCGCTGGTAGCCATTGATCGCTTCCGGCTCCACCCCCATAAGCTCCAGCTGGTAATCAAGCAACGCCCGGGTTCCCGAACCCCGCTGTCGATTCACAAAACGCACCTCAGGCCGCCGCAGCTCTTCAAGCGAGATGACGCCCAACGGATTGCCCGCGGCGGTTAGCAACCCCTGCGTGCGTCCCACCAACCGCACTATTGCAACCGGGGTATCCGGCAGATACCGCCGGACATAGGCAACGTTATACTCGCCCGTCGCGGCGTCGAGAAGATGGCAGCCGGCCAGGTGCGCCTCGCCGCGTCGCAAGGCGGCCAGTCCGCCCAGACTGCCCACGTGGGCCGACGCCAGGTTAACCACCGGACGTTGACGGCGAAGGAAACTCTGCATCAGGTCCAGGGCCAGGTCATGGCTGCCTATGGCGACCACCGTATTTTCCACGTCCGCTTCCGAACGGAGCAATTCCACGTCAACTTTTGTTCCGGCTTCCAGACCCTCGGTATGGCGGGGGATACGCACCACCCCGTCGGAACGCACCAGGGACATGACCACCCCGGCGCCGCGTTGAGTTGGAGTGGCCGTCATATTTTCGCCCACTCGGCCGAGCTTGACCCTCAAGAACTCGTCCTCTCCGATGGGCGACAGCACTTTGCGGGTGATCCGGGCCCGGATGCGCGGGCGCGCCGGCGTCTCCGCTCCGAGCAGGCGGTCCAACAGCGGTCGCAGCAGCAATTCCGCAGTTAACGCAGCCGACACCGGATAGCCCGGCAACCCCAGCACGGGCTTGCCCGACGCGATCCCCAATGCCACCGGATGCCCCGGACGAATGGCGATGCCATGGACCTGGAGCGTGCCCAGGGATTCGATCACCGCCGCCGTGTAGTCAGCGTCCCCGGCAGAAGAGCCGGCGTTGATAGCCACCACGTCGCTGGATTCCAGGGCGTCGGATACGGCGCGGCGGATGACGCCGAAGTCATCGGGTACAGGGGCTGAAACCACCGGCTCGCCTCCCCACTCCCGCACCATCCCGGACAGGATCAGGGAGTTGAACTCCGGAATATCTCCCGCTTTCCTCGGAGCGTTGAACGGCGTCAACTCGTTCCCCGTGGGGATGATGCTCACGACCGGGCGACGGCGCACCGGGATGTTGGACAGTCCAGCGGCCGCGCACGCGCCCAAATCCGCCGGGGTCACACGGTGGTTTTCGGGCAGCGCCAACTCGGTGGCGACTATATCTTCGCCCAGCGGGCGCACGTGCTGCCACGGAGCCACCGGGTCGGACACGCGCAACAGATCAGGAGCGTCACTGTCCCGCCTCACGTGTTCAATCATTACCACGGCGTCCATCCCGGCCGGCATGGGGTCGCCGGTGTCCACCCACACCGCCTGCGGGCCCACCGTCAGTAGAACGGGACGCCGCTCCGTGGCCCCGGCGGTATCCGCGGCCCGCACCGCGATTCCATCCATGGCCGCTGCATCGTAGTGGGGCGAAGATACCGCCGCCCACACCGGTCCGGCGGTGATGCGGCCCGGGAGATCCGGCGCCTCCAGAGGGACGAGTTCAGCGGCGGTAGGGGATAAGATGCGCTCTTCTTCCATAGCGCCAAACCAGCGCGCCGTCGCCTCCTCCAATGGAATGTCCATCAGGAAATAGCGGCGGTGGCGGGCGTGTTGAGCGCCGGAAGCGGTCATGCTCTAAAAACCCCGCACCGACACCTGTTCTCCGGCATATATGCCGCTGGCGTCCGGGGGCACTCGCACGATGCCGTCCGCCTTCACCAGGGTGAATATCAGGCCACTTTTGCCCCATACCGGATGCGCGGTCGGCGTGCCGTTGCCGTCCGCGGTTAGCTGAACGGGCACATAGTCCTCTCTGCCCGGAGCGGATGGTATGTCCTGGCCTAAGGTGGCGGCGCGTACCGGATCGGGTGGCGGACTAACACAACCCATGAGCCGGTAAAGCGTCGGTCGGACGAGCAAGTGGCTGACCACCATTGCGGACACCGGATTCCCCGGCAATCCAATTACCGGCTTGTCATCACATAGACCCACGATCGCCGGCTTTCCGGGTCGCAGGGCCAGGCCATGAACCAGCGGCCCGGGTTCACCCAAGGCGGATACTATGTCCACCGTGCGGTCTCGGGCGCTGACCGAACTGCCGGCCGACAATACCAGGATGTCGGAGTCGGCAAAACCCCGCCGGGCCGCGTCCAGTTGTTCTTCGTAGTCATCGCCCACCAGCGCCAGCGGGACCGGAATTCCCCCCCAGGCGGCCACCTGTGCGGCCACCGAGTAGGTGTTGATGTCCCGAACCTGTCCCGGGCCGGGCGCCGTGGGCGGCGGCACGATTTCGTCGCCCATTGACAGGATGCCCACGTGGGGTCGGTCTGCCACCGAAACTTGCGTAAGCCCCACTGCCAGCAAAGCTCCGACGTCCTGGGGGCGTATCACGTGGCCGGCAGGTAAGACAACGTTTCCTGCCTCGACATCCTCACCGGGTTGAGCCACATTTTCGCCGGGCGCGACCGGGCGCATTACTTCAATGGTGTCGGCGTCGATGTACTGGGTATTTTCAACCATCACCACGGCGTCTGCGTTTCCGGCCAACATCCCGCCGGTATAGGCGACGGCGGCTTCTCCCACGCCCACCGAAAAATTCGGCCCACGACCCATTGGCACCTCTCCGGTCACGGTGAACCAAGCCGGCAGGCCGTCGCTGGCGCCGAAAGTGTCGGCAGCGCGCAGGCTGTAACCGTCCATCACGGAACGAGGAAACAGCGGCAGCGCTTCGGGAGCAAGAACCGCTTCAGCGGTGACCCGACCGAGAGAATCCGGCGTCGGAACCAGGGAAACGCCCACCGCGGGTTCTGGCGGGAGGCGATCCAGCAGTAGCGCCAACGCATCGGCGGGAGGCAAGACGTTGAAAAACTCCGGCATGGCAATGGCGATGCTAGCGGGCGGCTAACTGATTGTCAAAACCCGTTGGCATGAGCAAAGTAGGGAAAATGGTTGCGTACCCCACCGGCCGTATGCTGACAACGCAGTGAAATCCTGCCTTCCCCATCCAAACTGCAAAGGAGCCATCCACCCAAACAACCACTGCCCACCACCGCAGCTGCGCCGTTGCCGCTGCCCATCACCGCCTGCTACAATCGCCACCGTGCCCCGGTGGGCGCAACATCTCTGGGGAAACAATGTTTGCCCTTGTGTGACAGGAGATTGTCGATATGTCGTGGTGCTTCAGCCTGCTCAACCGTTTTGAAGACCCGCCGGGAGGAATCACCGAAGGCCCGGCCTGGAACGGCGAGGTGGTGCTGTTCACGCATATCCACGCCGGTCGCATCTACTCCTATCACCCCGGATCAGGGGAGTTCTCCGTGTACCGGGAGAATACCAACCGCACCAACGGACTGGCCTTTGATGCCCAGGGCCGACTCTTCGGGTGCTGCCAGAACGGGCGCGCCATTGTGCGGTTCGACCCCGATGGCGCCATGGTGACCGTTGTTGACAATCTCGACGGTGTGCCGCTCAACACGCCCAACGACCTTGCCATCGACGTTCAGGGTCGCATCTGGTTCACCAACCCCTGGAACGCCGGCAACATTGACCCTCATGAAGTGGAACAGCTGGACCACCGATCGGTGCTGTGCGCCGTCCCGCAGGAGGATGGTTCCTATCGGACCATACGCTCCACCTACGACACCACCATGCCCAATGGGATTTTGGTATCCCCTGATGGCAACACCCTTTACGTGGCGGAGAGCAACAGCGACCGCATCGACATTGACCGGGAGCTGCGCGCCTATCCTATCAAGGCCGATGGCTCCCTGGGCGCCTACACCACGCTTCACACCTTCGGACGCGACGCCAGCCGGGTCCACCGCGGTATCGACGGTATGTGCCTGGACGCTGATGGCAACATCATCGCCACCGCCGGTTGGCCCACCGGCGGCCCCGGCCCCATGCTCTATGTTTTCTCACCAACCGGCCGCGTCATTGAAACCCATCCTGTTGCTGCCACCCGACCCACCAACGTCTGTTTCGGCGGTCCCGACTTGACCGACGTGTTCGTAACGTCCACCGACGGCCATTTCTTCCATGCGAAAACCGACCGGGTGGGTTGGGCCATTTATCCATAACCACAACACGGATGCAGACCCTCGGATATGGAGGCCCTTTCAATGACCACGACAACACACCAACCGGATCCCGAAGAACCCTTTGAGCAGGTTGCGCGGCAAATCGACTGGGTCGAGCAGTTGGAAAACATCAGGGTTCGCCATGACGCCCTGGCTGCCGGGCGCGCCGCCGTGGCCTACGTGGACAACCTGCGTGACGCCATCCGCGTCCTCGCCGGGCGACAAACCTATGAAGACTTGAAACTTTGCCACGGCCCGGACCTGGCAGACTTGGTCAATGAGATCAGAACCCGCGGTGCTGACAGCGACTGGAACAATACCATCAGGCCGGGATTGTTGCGCGAAAGCTGACCCCCATCTCTGTGATAAACACCAATAACCGGTAACGTGGCGACGCCATCATGCAGCATAGAAGCCTGAGAAACTACGGCATTGGACGCGACCAAATCCGTCAGGGCGGAGGTCGCGGCAACGGCAACGACCACTTCGACGAACTGATCGGCAGCACCGAGTTTTACGTCTATCAGACCCCGGGACGGCGAGTGAAGGGATTCGACAGTTTGAAACTCTACGCCGAAGGCGAGGGCTGCGAACTGCTCTACACTGCCGACGCCCCGCCGGAGTTGGCCGAATACGAGACCTTGCGCATCACCCATCGACGCGCCGAACCCATACCCAATGCCGTGCTCAAACGGGCCCACTCGTGGGCGCACCGCAATAACTTCCTGCACAGCTTCTTCAAGCCGATGTACCGCTGAACGGGTTTCGCGTTGTCATTGCGGGGAGCGCAGTGCCGTGGCAATCCCCCGCCGGCCGTTCCCACGGCGGCGGAGCGTGCCATTCGCCGTCAAATCGCGCGCCACGGGCCCATCACCTTCTCGGAATACATGGCGCGGGCGCTGTACGGCCCCGGCGGGTATTATTCCCGCCATATCGCCGCAGCCGACTACTACACCAGCCCGCAAGTGCATCCGGCCTTTGGCGCGCTGCTGGCCGTGTACCTGTTTCACGTCTGGACGCTGCTGGATCGGCCATGGCCCTTCACCGTAGTCGAGGCGGGCGCCGGCAACGGCCTGCTATGCCGCGACATACTGACCGCTGCTGCCGGCCTGCCCGACGATTTTTACGAGACCGTCCGTTACGTCGCCTGCGATTTACGCCCAATCGCTGGATGGGAGCGGGGCGAACCCCGGGCGCAACGCATCGCGGCCAACGCCCTGCGCTTGCCCCTTCGCGGCGGCATCGGCTGTGTCATTTCCAACGAGTTGTTGGACGCCCTGCCGGTCCATCGGGTGCTAATGGACAGAGGCCGGTTGCGCGAACTCTACGTGGACGTAGAGCCTGACGTGGCCGACGGCTACGAAGGGCGGTTTGTGGAGTGGGCCCGCGAACCGTCCACACCGTTGCTGGAGCGCCGGTTAGCGGAACTCGACATAGAATTGGCCGACGGCCAGACTGCGGAAATCTGCCTGTTGCTGGAGGACTGGGCGTTGTCGGCGGCGGCGGTATTGGACACAGGATTCGTACTGACCATCGACTACGGACGCAGCTCCGCCGACCTGTACGACCCGGAACAGCGGCCTCAGGGGACATTGGTTACCTACCGCGCGCATCGGCAGACTGATTCGCCTCTGGAGGAAACCGGCCGGCAGGACATCACGGCCCAGGTAGATTTCACGTCGGCCAGGGTGGCCGGTGAAAGCGCCGGTCTGGTCACTGTAGGCAACATTGCCCAGGGGGCTTACCTCTCGCGCCTCGGACTACAGGCGATCCGGCGGAATCACCCTGCGCCGGACCAACCCGGTAGCGGCTGGATCACCCTGCCTCTCGGACCGAACGGCCTGTCGCCGGACTCCTTGCCGGAACCGGTCGCCTCCGGAACGGACAACGGGCGCGAATGGCTGACCGGGCTGACCCATCTGGCTCGACCGTACGGACTGGGAAATTTTCGTGTCCTGGTTCAGGCCAAGGGCGTTCCGATGGAGCGGGCCGCCGCCGCCTTGCACTGGCTGGATGGCGAACCCGCGAGTCACGGCTATTCCCCGGCGGAACTGGCCGCAATGATCCCGGCTGACGCCCTGCGGTTGGGGCCGGAGCATTTCCGGTTTGGCTAATCGGCGATGCTATAATCGGCCAGCACTCAACTGGCTCGGAGTAACGCCATGCCCGGCCCTTTAGAAGGGATCAACGTCGTGGAGTTTTCCACGATGATCGCCACACCCACCGCCGGTATGCTGCTGGCCGATATGGGCGCCAATGTTGTCAAAGTGGAACCGCCCTGGGGCGACCTCTGGCGGTATGCCCAGGCGGTCATCCCCACCGACGGCCGGCCCTTCATGGCCTACAACCGGGGCAAGCGTTCCATGACCCTGAACCTCACCAAACCGGACGCGGCCGACGTCGTGCGCCGTCTCACCGCCCAGGCCGACGTCGTCCTCGCCAACAACCGCCCCGACGTGGCCGGACGGCTGGGCATCGATTACGAGACGCTGGCGGCCATCAACCCGGCCATCATCTACTGCGAAGGTTCGGCTTTCGGAAATAACGGGCCGGATGCTTACCGTCCCGGTTATGACATCATCATTCAGGCCATGTCCGGCATCGCCACCGCCGAGGGCAAGATCGCCGGCGGCGTGCCCCAGCACATCGTGTCCAGCCCTCTGGTGGACACCGCCTGCGGGCTGGCCCAGGCGTGGGCCGTCTGCGGCGCGCTGTTCGCCCGGGAACGCAACGGCGGCCAGGGCCAGAAGCTGGAGGCGTCCCTGCTGGGAACCGGCCTGCTGATGCTGGGAATGCGTTTCGTCCGCATCGACGACATTGACCGGGAACCCCACGCTCAAATCCGCGAATCCGTGGACGCCATGCGCGCCGCCGGAACTCCCTATCCCGAATTGCTGTCCGTCTATGAGGCCCAGCATTTCCAGTCGCCGGGCAACATCTACTATCGGTTCTACCAGACCGCCGACGGTATGTTGGTGGTAGGCTGTCTCAACGCGGCGTTGCGTCTGAAACTGCTGGACGTAATCGGCCTGCAAGACATCCGCTTTGACGAAGGCTATGACCAGTACTCTCCGGAAGCCGCCGAGTTCGGCGCGCAATTGATGACCGACGCGGAAGCCATATTCCGCGCTAAAACCAACGCCGAATGGCTGGACTTGCTGGACGCCGCCGGCGTCCCCGCCGGCCCGGTGCGGTTCGTGGAAGAACTCTTTGAGCATCCCCAGGTGGCGGCAAACAACCTGGCCATCGACGTACAGCATCGCGACCTGGGCACAGTCCGCATGGCCGGCCCCCCGGCGACTTTCACCCAGACCCCGCTGCAACCGGGGAACCTGCCGGCGTTGGGAGAGCATACTGATGAGGTGCTGGCGGAGCTGGGGTATGAATCCGCTGACCTCGACCACTGGCGAAATGATGGAGTAATCCTCTAACGCGGGAGGGGTTCCAGCAATAATAATTCCCGCGCGCCATCCTTAAGTTGTAGCCGGTCGCACACGGAGAAGCGCGCTCGGACTTCGCGCTCAAAGCTGGCGGCATTGTAGTCCGCATAGTCCTCTCGCTTGTTCTCCAGGAGCTTTTGGAACATTTCATCGTCGCGCCCGACGAACTCCAGAATGACCGTCGCGTTCAGGCCGTGCAGCCAATCCAGGAACAGCGGCAACGGGATGTTGGCGGAGACCCGCAGATGGTGCACCAGGGCGAGGCAGAGCGCCAGATCCGGGTTGCGTCGCTGGTCGAAAGCGGGGCGTTCCCGTCCGGTCCAGCCCTGCCCCGGCGAGAGGTTGGCCAAGTCCATCACCAGAGGGACGATGTTCTGCGGCCCGTCCGTTTTCACCTGGCGATACAGCAGCTCAACGGCGTCCTGGTCGCGGTCCACGGCGATGACCGTTCCCGAATGCCCCGCGGCGAGGCGTGAGAATTCTCCGGTGTTCGCGCCCAAGTCCCAAGTCAGGCCGGGGCAGTGCGCTGCGGTGTGCCGCAGCACGAAGTCTCTTTTCCGCGCGAAATCCGCATCGTCGTAGGAATGGGTTCCGGCATACTGAGACCAGTCCGAGCGCGTCGTCCCGTAGGACAAACGGGCAACGAGCCGCCGCAGGCTGTCCAACAGGGCCAGCAGCGTCGTTCGGGACTGTCGCCGCCGGGAGCCGCTCCCCTTGCCCGCGCGTTTGCGGACGATGCCTTCAGCCCTCGCCGGAAACCAGATATGGGACAGCACGCCCCGTTTGAAACGCCGCAGCCCGTAGAAGTATCGGTCCGCCTCCTCCGGCGGGATGCCCTCCAGCCGTGAGCGCAGCAGGGGCTGGAACGGGATGCCCAAGTGCGCGGTCAGCAGTAGCGGCGTCAGGAAAGTAGCGCAGAACTGGCGATAGCCCGGCCAGTATTCGCCGCCCTCCCAGGGAACGAATGACGGCACGTCGATGAAAACCGGGCGCGTTCCCATCCACTGGATATTGAACGGGGTGGCGTCCTTGAGTATCCAGCCGTTCTGCACGCTCGTTTCCAGCAGGCGCAGTTGCAGCAACGCGGCGTCTTTGAGCATCGCAAAGGGCCACTCGTAAGGCTGGGTGACGAAAGGTACGGCATCGTGTTCCGCCACCACCGCCCAACTTTCTGCCATCACACGACGGGCCGTTGGGTCGGCGTCGTCCAGCAGCATGGTCTTTACCACGTCTCTATCGGCGACCAGCCGGCGAAAGAAAGGCTCGGACAGCAGCCTTGCCATCGTCGTCGCCGCCGCGTCGTTCAGCCCGCGCAGGATGCGGCTCTCGCCCGCCTCCGTTGCCAGCCGGTACACCCGACCCGCCGGGTCCTTGAAAGACCCGCCGTCCGCGCTCAGCGCCGGATTCGCCATGCTATGCCACCGGCGTGTCCGGCTGGTCCGGCGTTCCCTCCGGCGGCGCCGGCTGCCGGAAGACAAACCGTTTCATTCGGATGAGATAGGCGCGCGCCAAGTACCCGGCGGCCGACAGGAAGCCCAGCACTGAGACGATGATGAAGCCGGCGGCGCCGGGGTCAATGTAAAGCAGGATGACCGTTATTGGTTCATTCATACAGAAAATCCTTGTAGTTGAGATTGGCGTCCCAGGCACCCGGGCCGTAACCGGGGCGCGTATATTCCCGCGGCTCAACAAGCGCGCTTTCCCCGCCGGACAGGCAGCGAAGCAGGGCGTGAACGGCATCCAGGATGGTCATGTAGCCCTGGGCAGCCGCCGCGTCGAACCAGACGGCGCATATGTCGGGAGGATAGACGCCGCCCAGAATGCCATAATAGTCTTGGACAACGAAAACTGGATGGTCTTTGTAGTTCAGTTCGTAAGTCTGTAAGACGCCGTGGTCGCCGTACACGAGCAGGATGGCATTGGGGTCATTTGCTTTCAGGTGTTGGAGGATTAGTTCCAGGTAGCGGGCGGCTTCGGCGTTTTTCATAACGTAGCGGGCCTTGAACTCTTCGAGTTGCTCCGTATCGCCGTACCGGAAAGTTCTGGTGTTGACGTGCCCCGGCACATACAAATGGGCCATCACGAATTGCGGCCCGCCGTTGGCGCTTACTTTCGTAATCTGCTCGACGGTAGGCCAGTTGTCCCGGTCATATTTGCCGTCAAAGAAGCGGCAGTAGCGCCAGAAAGCCCACTCTCGTATGTTGGGGTCCAATAGATGGCAGACCGTGTTTTTCTCGAGGGTGATATAGTGGTCGACGTAGGGTCCTTTGCGCTTGCCCAAGTAGTTGTCGACGTAGATGGTGGTGGTCTCGTAGCCATTTTCGTGGATGATGGCAAGCAATGGACTTGGGTTCTGGCCGGCGAACAGGAAGGCGTTGGCTTCAGAGCCCTTTTCCTGCAGTTCGCCGAGCTGCGAGGCATATACGTCCGTATCCAGCGCCAAAATCGTATTGAGGGAGTGGATGGTTCCGGCGGAGTTGGCAAAGAGATTGGGGAAGCGGCGGAATTCGGCCGCGAACAAATCGTGAAACTCGGTGGTTTCGAGATCGAGGTATTTATTGAGCAGGGGGCGCGGCGCCATGGACTCGAACGAGACGAAGTACAGGTTCGGCGTTTCCTGAAAGGCGACGTGCCGGATGTTGGCCGTGTCGCCTGATACCGGGGCCGGGCCGCCGGCCAGATGCCCGCCGGCAATAACCGCCAGGGCCAGCAGCGCCGCCGCGGGGAGCGCCGCGCCGCCCCAGCGCAGTTGGTCAATGACCTGAAAAGCGACGAACAGCCCGGCGCCGCACCCGGCGCACATCAGGATGAAGACCGCCTTGTTCCCGGCAAGGTAAAGGTCGGTGTGAATCAGGTACGCCGTTGTAACGCTGGCCAGGGTCACCAGCGTCAGGACGGCGTTGGCCAGGGCCTTTGGAACGGGAAGGAAGGCCGGGCCGATCAACAGGACGGCGTTAACCGCCGCGCCCAGTAAAACGATTTGCCGGAAGTCAAGCTCGGAAAAGGCTTCCGCAGACGAGGTGTAGGTAGCGGCAAAAGCCAGCGCTATGAGCGCCGCGGCGAATACGAACTTGAACGCCGGCGCGGCAAGGTTGTATTTTAGCCTGCTAAATGCGGGGGGGGGG
>CAYGAY010000019.1:0-63872 GCA_964347975.1 uncultured Dehalococcoidia bacterium | reverse complement strand
ATCAGGCGTTGCACTTGAAATGTGAATCCACATTCCGGCTTTCGCCGGAATGACGACTCAGTGGTTTGCAGTCCGCTTTGATAGCATTGTCGCCGGAGGCTCTACTTGTCCACGCAACGCGAAACGATCACCGACCAGAACCTGGAAAACCTGTTCCGACTGGTGGAACAGGCTGAGTTGGGTGGCGGCCAACGCCGCATCGACCAACAGCGCCAACGGGGCAAGATGACCGCCCTGGAACGGTTGACCGCATTGATGGATGACGGCACCTTCCAGGAAATCGACCGCTTCGTAACCCACCGCGCGACCGATTTCGGCCTGGCTGACCGTACCTTCCTGGGGGATGCCGTGGTGACCGGATACGGCAATATCGACGGCCGCCAGGTGTTCGCCTATGCCCAGGACTTCACGGTGTTCGGCGGTTCCCTGTCGGAGGTGGTCGGCCAGAAAATCTGCAAGGTGATGGATCTGGCGGCCAAAACTGGCTGTCCGATGATCGGGATCTGCGACTCGGGTGGAGCGCGCATTCAGGAAGGAGCCCTCAGTCTGGCTGCCTACGGCGACATTTTCCTGCGCAACACCATGTATTCCGGCGTGGTTCCGCAAATATCCGTAATCATGGGGCCGTCCGCCGGCGGCGCGGTTTATTCCCCGGCCATCACCGATTTCATCTTCATGGTCCGCGGAACCGGACAGATGTACATCACCGGCCCGGACGTGGTGCGCGCGGTGACCGGCGAGGACGTCAGCCACGAGCAGTTGGGCGGAGCAGACGCCCACGCTTCCCGCAGCGGCGTGGCGCACTTCGTGTACGACTCCGAGGCGGATTGCCTGGAAGAACTGCGGCGGCTCATTTCATTCCTACCTCTGAATAACCTGGACGACCCGCCCGGATACCGGAGCGCAGATCCAGTGGACCGCACCGACGAGGTCCTTCGCAGTATCGTGCCGCCGGAACCGAATCGGCCTTACGACATACGGGAAATCATCTACCACGTCATCGACGACGAGGACTTCATGGAAGTGCAGGCCGGCTACGCGCCCAATGTGGTGGTGGGTTTCGGGCGCATGGCGGGACGGACCATCGGACTGGTGGGCAACCAGCCGGCGTATCTGGCCGGCGTGCTGGACATCAACGCATCGGCCAAGGCCGCGCGTTTCGTGCGCTTCTGCGACTGTTTCAACGTGCCCCTGGTGACCCTGGTGGACGTGCCGGGATTCATGCCGGGCACGGAGCAGGAGTACGGCGGAATCATCAGGCATGGCGCCAAGCTCATCTACGCCTACGCCGAGGCCACGGTGCCCAAGGTGGCGATCATCACGCGCAAGGCTTACGGCGGAGCCTATATCGTGATGAGCAGCAAGCATCTGCGCTCCGACGTGAACTTGGCCTGGCCCTCGGCCGAAATCGCCGTGATGGGTCCCGACGGCGCCGTCAACATCATCTACCGCGAGGAGATCAGCAACGCGGAAGACCCCGATACCCGACGCGCCGAACTCATCGCCGACTATCAGGAACGTTTCACCAACCCCTACGTCGCCGCCAACCGGGGCTACCTGGACGACGTGATTGACCCGGCGGCCACGCGGTCCACCGTCATTCGCGCCCTGGAAATGCTGCAAAACAAACGGGACACCCTGCCGGCTAAAAAGCACGGCAACATCCCGCTATAATGATGGCATCCAGCCGGACGGGGTGGATGCCATACCCAGCGTGCCGCCGGAACGGGCTGCCCAAGCCTTCGCCTCGTTTTACACTGCGATTGCGGCGGCAATTGCCATTGACGTACTGTTGATTACCCACAATCACCGGCCGGCAACGTGGCAAATGACCGCGGAGATGGTCTTTGACGACGGCGGCCAAATCGTGGCTTGGGCGCTGGCGGCGACCTGGCCGATTATGGAGGCGATGAGAATGGTGATAGCAAGGATCATGGAGAAACGAACATACCTGCTGGGGCGGGAGAAAGGCCGAGAGGAAGGTATTGAGATCGGGGAAGAGCGCAGCAACCGGCGTTGGCGGGAATGGATCCGGCGCCGGGACCAAGCCGAGGCGCGGGGCGAACCTTTCACGGAGCCGGCGCCTGACGAGGATGTCAACGGTACGGCATAAAAGGCCCCGGGAAGGAGAACTATGATTCTGGAAGGAGCGGGAGCAGTACGACCAACTCAACTTGCTGGGGAGTAACGCAATGCAGTTCGGAGTCTTCTACCAAATCCCCTGCGGCGAGCGCCAAACTCCAGCCGACCGTTATGCCGACGTGATGGCTCAGGTGCAGCTGGCCGACCAGTTGGGTTACGACATGGCCTGGTTGGCAGAACTGCACTTTGCCCGCCGCTTTTCGGTGATGCCGGCACCCTTGCTGATGGCATCGGCATTGTCCCAAACCACGAGCCGCATCATGCTGGGCACGGCGGTAAACCTGCTGCCGCTGCACCACCCACTGCGCATCGCGGAAGAAGTGGCGACGCTGGACGTGCTGTCCGGCGGGCGAGCGGTATTTGGCATCGGGCGCGGTTCCAACCCCAACCACTACCGCGGTTACGGCATCCCCATTGCGGAGCGCAACGACCGGTTCGTGGAGGGCCTCGACTTGGCATTGCGGGCCTGGACGGAAGAAGAATTGGACTATCACGGCCGGTTCTACCAGGCCGAAGGTATCCGCCTGGAACCCAAGCCCATCCAGCAGCCCTATCCGCCGGTGTATGTCGCATCCAACGGCGCCGATACCTTCCCATTAGTGGGCAGCCTGGGGCACAGCATCCTGGTGACGCCGCTCATCATCACGGTGCCGGGCGTCAGCGACGGGTTGGCCCATTACCGCGAAACGCTGGTGCAGCATGGCCACGATCCTTCCTCCGTAAAGGTGGTGGTCAACGTGCCGGTGTACGTCGGAGAGACCTCCGAATCTGCCAAAGCGGATTTCGCGCCCACCGTCAACAACTACCTTGACACCCTGCGCAGTATGCAGAACAACTCCCGGGGTTCCGGGCGCGCTTTCCAGATTAGCTATGACGATCTCTACGACGAACTGGGAGCCATCGGAACGCCGGACCAGGTGGCCGAGCGGTTGGCCTGGTTTCGGGAGTTGTACCAGCCCCAGGAAATAATGTGCTGGTTCAACATCGGCGGCATTCTCACTAATGAGGAAGTGGGACGTTCCATGCGGCTGTTCGCCGCAGAGGTGATGCCGCGTTTTCGGGATGGCTAGCCGGGGAACGGCAGCGCGCCGTAGCACAATGGTACGGCAAGCCGCAAAGAGGTAGGCGCGATGGGTATAATAGCAGCGGGAAAGCTGTACGACCGGCTCCGGCGCGACAACGAATATAGCACAGGCGCCCGGTATGAACGGGCAATCGCCTCAAAGTTGCAGTTGCGCGCCCGGAGACGGATGGGGCTGCGGGATGCGACGGTCCCACATACTGAATGGAATCTTGATGGCCTCCCGGATAGCGCCATTGATTCGGGCGACATCACAGACGCCGAATATGATGACCTTTGCCAAGCTGATGTGACCGTAACCGGGCATGATGCCGGCGGTAACACCGTCCACATACTGGCGCAAATCAGCTTTGTCGTAGAACCTGTCGATATAACCCGCGCCGCACGACGGGCGACCCTCCTGCGCAAAGCGACCGGGCAAAGGGTGCGCGCTGCCGTCATCGGCTGCGGGGCCACGCCGGAGACGGAGGTTGCGGCGGGCCGCTACGATGTCGCCGTCATTATCGTAGCAACGGGGCAGGGCGAAGGCAGCGGCCCGGAAGAAAGAGCGGCGATACGCCGCGGTGCTCCAACGCCGGAACAGTAGTATAATAGCAGGGCGGGCGCCTGAAGGAAGCAGCAATGACCACGCCGTCCCCAATCCCACAAACTTTGCCGGAAGTCGCGCAACTGGCGACGCATAATCGCGATGCTATTGCCGCGCTGACGCAGGCCATGGGCGAAATGGCGGAACGGCTGACCGCTGCCCATGAGCGTATGGCGCAAACGGTTACGGGTCTGATACAGGAAAACCGGGCGCAGATGGGCGCCTTGACCGACGGCTTGAACGAGTTGCGGGCGCAGGTAGGCGCGCTTACGGCTATCACCACCGACTTGGCCACGGGACAGGACGAACTGCGGGCGCAAATCGCCGTCAATCAGGAGCAAACCAACGAACGTCTGGCCGCGACAGAGGAACGGAAGGGGGAGAATTTTGTCCGATTAGTAAAGGGGGTTAAGCGACGATTCACCTCCGGGTTTGACAGTAGGCGAAGGTATTTATGACTACTTGGTAGCTGTCGCACGTCCTGACGGGTCGGTGATAGCGCGCGGTGGCAAGGTAGATATTTCGCCCAAAATAACATGGTAGCGTAACCGCGTTACGGTTGATAATTGGTAATCATACTGCTCAATCCTGATGACTATCAGTTACAACACTGGATCGCTGTTCGAGCAAGGGCGGCGCAGACTGCTGCAGCACACCGCTCCCCTTGCCGAACGGATGCGCCCGATCAACTTTGACGAGTTCGTGGGGCAGCGGCACATTCTCGCCGAAGACCGGGTGCTGCGCCGCGCCATAGCTGCCGACCGCGTTCCGTCGATCTTGTTCTGGGGGCCGCCCGGCTCGGGCAAGACCACCCTGGCCCGGCTGATTGCCACCACTACGCAGGCGCATTTTGAGCCGGTCAGCGCCGTGTCGGCCGGCGTTGCCGACCTGCGCAAAGCGGTGGCCGAGGCGCGGGAACGTCAGTCCTTCCACCGGCAGCCCACTATTTTGTTCGTGGACGAGATCCACCGCTTCAACAAGGCTCAGCAAGACGTGATCCTTCCCCACGTCGAGGACGGGACCATCACCTTCATCGGGGCTACCACCGAAAACCCGTCCTTTGAGGTTAACGCGCCCTTGTTGTCCCGCTGCCGCGTGTTCACACTTCTGGCGCTGGACGAGGACGCAATAACGGACATCATCGCGCGCGCCCTCACCGACGAACTTCGCGGTTTGGGACAACTGGCGGTGGAGTTGGCGGACGATGCGCTGGCCCATCTGGTCAACATCGCCAACGGCGACGCCCGAGTCGCCCTGAACGCGCTGGAAATGGCCGCCGTGACCGTGGAGCCGGAATTCGACGACGCCCGGCGCATCACAATCGAGGCGATTTCCGACGCCCTGCAGCGGCGCGCGCCCCGGTACGACCGGGCCGGCGACAGCCACTACGACACCATTTCGGCTTTCATTAAGTCGGTGCGCGGTTCGTCCCCGGACGGGGCGCTGTACTGGCTGGCCCGAATGCTGGAGGCCGGCGAGGACCCCCTTTTCATCGCCCGCCGGCTGGTGATACTCGCTGCCGAGGACATCGGCCTGGCCAATCCCGGCGCGCTGCCCGTCGCCGTGGCGGCCCAGCAGGCCGTCCACTTCATCGGATTGCCGGAGGGACGGATTCCCCTGGCCGAGGCTGCCGTGTACCTCGCGACATCTCCCAAGAGCAACGCAGCCTACCTGGCCCTCGAACGGGCCCTTGATGATGTGCGCAGCCATCCCCAGGATCCGGTGCCCTTGCATCTCCGCAACGCCGTTACCGGCCTGATGCGTGGCATGGGTTACGGCGCCGGCTACAAGTACAGCCACGACTACGAGGGCCACTTCGAGCCGCAGGAATATCTGCCGCCGAACCTGTCCGGCCGTCGCTACTACGTGCCATCGGACCAAGGTTCCGAAGCGGCTATAGCGGAGCGGCTTCGCCGCTGGTGGGGCAACGGCCCCGGTTCAGAAGCTTGAAGCCGCCGTCGTCGGGGAAGTATAGACCTGCACCGGCTGGGCAACCGTAAGGTTCGGCAGAAAGCCCCGGGCTATCGCTGCCCGCACCTGCCAGCCGACGAACGTATGTTGCCCCAGGACTGAAGGCATGAGCCGGTCGGGCACCGGAAGTTGAAAGGCCCAGTTGGTTTCCTCACCGGCGGTGAGAACGGCCGGACGTTGCAACACCTGGGAACTCTCAACCACTCGTGCCTGTTTGCTGCCGGAGCGTTCCCACCGAATCAGCTCTACCCGCAACTCGCGGGCCTCAAACGAACGTTGCGGTTTAACCGACAAACTCCCCTCCAGCGCGCCGCCGTTGGCGACCTTGCCGGATGACAACATCAGATCCAGGATAACCCTCCGGTGCTCCCTGGTCGCCTGGGGTTCGTCCGGCAAGCGTTCGCCGCCGAAGATAGTCCCGTCAGGGCGCGCGAACACGACGATTTCCTGGGTACACTCTCCGGCCCGTCCGCGCGCCAGATTCGACAGCACGCTGCTTCCGGAAGGCATCCAGTCCGCGTCAGTCAGCACAGAGGCGGAAATTTCCCAAGTTATGCGAGCGTGCTTGCCCTTGACGGTTGGCATAGCCTGTAGTGGGAGACGCACGCTGACGGGGTATCGTTGCACAACGCCATTCTCCATAGACGCGTTCTCGGCGAAGACATGGTCCACAAATACCGGACCGAGACCAGATCTTCTACCGCGCCGGCCGGGTACCATCATCTGGGGCACAGCGTCCCGGGCCGAGTCGATCCGCAACACCTCCGTCTGCAACAACCGTACCAGGCCCAGGGCAGCAACGAAGGAATCACGCGGCGTCACTACCACCTCGCCATCGACCGCATCACCGGGGTAAAGCGGTCGACCGGCGACGGACAATGCCACGTCGGCGGCGGGGGTTGCAACGCGGCGCAACATCTGGTCAAAAATACGGTGAAATTACCTGCGGCGGCTACCGATCAATTGGCGCTCGGCCTCTGCATGGAGCGTTAATCCGAGCGGATGGCCGCTATGGTTTCCTCAGCCGTTACGATGTCTGCCTGACGGTTCAGGATGCGGCTAATGAGAAATTCGTGCACGTCAGCTTCACTGTCGGCGCAACAGTCTTCCACGATATACAGGCGGTAATCCCGGTCGGCCGCATAGCGGGTGGTGGAAAGAACAACCCCGCTGGTGGCATATCCAAGCAGGATAATGGTGTCGATGTTGTTGCCGGTCAGCGCAACGTCCAGGCCGGTGCCGAACAGCGCGTTGACCCGGTGCTTGCCCACCACCACCTCCCCTTCCTGTGGACGAACGTCGGGATGTATCAGCGAAACCGGGTCAAACACCGCCGGCTGACCCGAAGCCTTGCGGGCGCTGAAGGTCTTGTTCCGCTCGCTGATTTCGGGATACCCGGACCTGAACACAGTGGCGCAGTAGCACACCATCAGCCCGGCCTCACGCGCCGCCGCCTGTAGCCCGACGGTTCTGGCGACGACTCCCCGACCCACGGCGTGGGGCAGGTTGCCCATGGCATCGGCGTAGAAATCGGCGATGAGGAGGGCAGTCGTTTCGCGGTTGATGCTGAAGTCTGCCATGATGGACCCTTGCCAGGTAGGTTGGGCGTTATCCTAGAAAGTGAAACAACCGTTGTCAACGCCCATCGCGCTTGGGGGTATCAATTTCGTTTGACACAGATTGCCGGATTTGGTAATCTCCAAGTGTCCAGCGACCTCCGGATAGTATTAGAGTTGGGGCGTGGATTAGCTTGGGGCCCAGAAGGGCCCCTTAGTATTCATAGGTATGCAGTGTTAAGATGACGATCCCCATTGTTCGCGTCGCCATTTTTGTTGATGCCGGCTATCTATACGCAGCCGGCGAAATAGCCCTCGCTCCCGGTACTAGGCCAATGAGGACTAACGTTGAACTGAACCTGCCGGCAACTGTCGCAAAATTGCGGGCATTTGCGACCACAAAGACGGACGGAGCTTTGTTACTGCGTATCTACTGGTACGATGGTATGTTGCCCAGCGGGATTTCCCACGAACAGCGGGAATTAGCGGGCAGCGATGATGTGAAATTGCGGCTCGGCGCAATCACCCGGGGGCGACAAAAAGGCGTAGATTCGCTAATAGTGACCGACCTCATTGAATTGGCGCGCAATCACGCTATCTCAGACGTAGTCCTTTTGTCCGGCGATGAGGATGTCAGGATTGGTGTTCAGATCGCCCAGAGCTTTGGCGTCCGCGTCCACCTGCTGGGTATAGAACCAAGGTGGCAGAATCAATCCGATTCTCTGTCGCAAGAGGCGGACACTACCACGGAATGGAGCAAATCTGACGTTAGCGACATCCTAGTCGTTAAATCCCTCCCAGATCTTGATGCTGGAGTTACCAACCTCACGGAAAGCCCCGAATTTACCAATGCGACTACAGTTGCTTTGGCAGAGGCTGTCAGAGAATTCATTGCATCGCTCTATCCTATCCATCCCGACGACACCGCAGAAATAACCCCCAATTGGATCCCTCCGCAATTTGACAGGCCACTGCTCGCCAGTTGTCGGACTAAAATCGGCCGCGACCTGAATTCCTCCGAAATGGACTACATTCGCAACGAATTCAGAGAAGGGATCAGTGCTAATCAGACCGCTCAGTGATATGGAGCACCACCCCTAAACCGACGCCGCCAGCCGGCGCACCGTTCCGTTCACCCTGGACAACGCCTCGTCCACGTCGGCGGACGCGATGTGGCGGTGGGTGACCATCCGCAGGGACTGGTCCCGGCTGTGGCTCACCAGAACGCCGTCTTCACGCAGGGCAGCGATTACCTTACGCGCCTCACCCACCAAATCCCGGTCAACCTCGAATATGACGATGTTGGTGTGGATGCTGTCGGGATCCACCGTGAGGCCGTCAATGTTGGCCAGCCCGGCGGCCAGGCGTCGCGCGTTGGCGTGGTCGTCGGCCAGGCGTTCAATCATCGAGTCGAGAGCGACCAGCCCGGCAGCCGCCAGCACGCCGGCCTGCCGCATCCCGCCGCCCACCATCTTCCGCCACTTGCGGGCGCGGATGATGAACTCCTCCGAGCCGCAGAGCACCGAACCCACCGGGCAGGACAGGGCCTTGGACAGGCAGAAGCTCACGTCGTCAACATCCCTGGTCAGCTCGGCAGCCGGCACTTCCAGGGCTACGGCGGCGTTGAAGATGCGCGCTCCGTCCAGGTGCACGGCAGCGCCGGCAGCGTGGGCCGCCTCAACCACCTCCTGGGTGTCTTGAGGGGTCATCACTCCGCCGCTGCAGCGGTTGTGGGTGTTCTCCAGGCAGACCAGCGTGGTAGCCGGCACGTGGATGTTGGAGCTGTCG
Source organism: uncultured Dehalococcoidia bacterium (assembly GCA_964347975.1). Lineage (GTDB taxonomy): Bacteria > Chloroflexota > Dehalococcoidia > Lucifugimonadales > UBA3495 > Bin87. The sequence continues at coordinate 54,748 of CAYGAY010000019.1, read as the reverse complement.
CGGATGGCGGCCGCCACGTTGCCCGCCGTAATGCGCCCGTTGGCGTCGTTGGGCACCAGGCGGACCTGCGCGCCGGACAGCGCAGTTGGGCCGCCCGACTCGTTCCAGAACATGTGGGCCTCTTGGCCCATGATCATCTCGTCGCCGCGGCTGCACCAGGTGAGAGCCGCAATGAGGTTGCTCATGGTGCCGCTGGCGGTCAGCAAACCGGCCTCTTGCCCCATCAACTCCGCCGCCCGCTCCTGCAAGGCGTTGATGGAGGGGTCTTCGCCGAACACGTCGTCACCCACCTCAGCCGCCGCCATAGCCTGGCGCATTTCGTCGGTAGGGTGGGTAACGGTATCGCTGCGCAGGTCAATCAAAGCCATAGAGCCTCCGGGTGGACAGTGGGAGTACAGGGTTACGGGTATTCTAGCACTTGCGGGATGGAGGCACTAGCGGGAGGTCTTTGCAGGCAGCGTTGCAATGTAGGTAATTTAGTTTTCCCGTCATTCCAGCGAAAGAACGTTACCCCGTACTTGATACGGGGCCGGAATCCAGTAGCGTTTTTGGGCTCCGGATAGCGACAGCCAAATCCGACAACAGTGCCAATAACGCAACAGTGGGTACTACTTTTCGTGCGCGCCGCATTTTTCAGCCCTCCAAATCATTCTGTTTTCCCATGCAATTGCAAAAAAGGTGTCGCCAGCTCAATTTGGCAATCTTTCTCTTCGACGGTGTATGCTGCACGACGCTTCATGTAATCTTCGGGACTTTCAAGTTTCTGCCAGTGAAACAGCAAATCAAGATTGATTTTTTCATACCCTTGATCTTCAAGACAGACTATCACATCCTTGAATCCATTTTGCACCGTGGCATCTCTATTTGCCGTCAACCGCACTTTATTCCACCCATCCCACAAACCCCGAAAGTGCTTGTCCAGGCCGTCCATAGCTTCGTTTGAATATTGCAATCGCCGTTCATGGTCTGTTATTGCAAAACACTGGATTGTTCCAGCTCTGAAGAAATAATTTTTGACATCAGAGAGATCTCGCTTATCACAGTCATGATGAACTTGCGAACTGGACAAGTTATTGCAAACAACCTTAACATGCTTTATCAATTCTACAGAACACCAATCCATATAAAGACCTTCTTCCCTGGTAATCGTAGTAAATATGCTGAAATTGCGACAGCCCTCCAATCCATCGGGGTGAGGAGGAGAAGGGGCGTAGGCCGGCGGAGGAGTAGCCGTCAGCAGTGAAACAGTTGTCGGCAACGGGGACGGAGTTGGCTTGGCCGGGTCTCCCGGATCACTGGTTGGCGTCGGCCCAGTTGGTGTTGGTATGGGCGTTGGCGCAGCATATTGACCCCGATGGCGCCGCCGGCCCGCAGGCCAACGCCGGAACCACCAGCGCCGCCAGGGCCAAACCGGTCAAAGTTTTCAGAGCACGACAGTCCAACATTATGCTCTCCTTACTCGTTGGCGATTGTTTGCGGCGGCTATGATGATCGGACTCACCGCAGGATACAATGCTAACCAGTGATTTCGGGGCAATTGCCCTGTCTGTGGCCCGCTGAAACCTGCTATCATAGCTCCGCGGCTTGAGCCGCCACACTATTGCTCGGAGGCGGAAATCATGCGGCAGAGCGCGGTGAGTTTTCTGACCAGGGGAATGACCTTCGAGGGCATCATCGCCCTGCCCGACGGCGAGGGTCCCTTTCCGGGTGTGGTCATGTGCCATCCCCATCCACTCCACGGCGGCAGCATGGATAACAACGTGGTGGTCGCCGTGACCTTCGGATTGGCCGACGCCGGCATCGCATCCCTGCGTTTCAACTTCCGCGGCGTCGGCAACAGCACCGGCGAGCACGCCCACGGCGAGAAGGAACACGAGGAAACCCTGATGGGCATGGAGTTCCTGGGAGCGCTGCCCGACGTTAACGATGACCGCATCGGCCTGGGCGGGTACTCCTTCAGCACCCGCGTCATCTGCTCGCACCAGCAGCTCTACAAGAAGCCGCTGGCCATTGCGCTGGTGGCCCCGTCTCTGGAAGCCATCACCGACAGCCCGTTGCAGTCGGATAAAACGCCGCGCCTGATCATCACCGGCGACCGCGACCGCCTGGCCAACTCCAACGGCGTGGAGGCACAGCTGGCCAAGTTCAACCCGCCGGCCGAATACCACGTGATCCCGGGCGCCGACCATTTCTGGGTCGGTCAGGAGCGCCAGATGGCCGAAAAGGTGGTCGCATTCTTCCGCCGCCACCTCACCGGCCTCTGAAACATGCCCGAACTGCCCAAAGGTCCCATGCCGCGGACCCTCCGAAGACGGGTATATGGACGCTGGATGCGAGTGCGCACGCCGCTGTACCGGGACTGGACCCTGCTGCAAATGGCCGCGTTGGTGCTGGCTCTGGACCAACTGACCAAGTTCGTCGTCCGCCAAACCCTGGAGTGGCATTACTCCTGGCCCTACCAAGGTTTTTTTCGCTTCACCCACGTTCAAAACACCGGCAGCGCCTTTGGGTTATTCCAAGGTCACAACCTGCCTCTGCTTTTCGTCTCGCTGGTCGGCGTGGTTGTGCTGGCCTATATCTACCGCAGTCAGGAGCAGCCCAGCCTGCTGATGCGCATCAGCATCGCCCTGATGCTGGGCGGGGCCGTCGGCAACCTGCTCGACCGCATCATCCAGGGCCACGTTACCGATTTCATCGACATCGGCCGCTGGCCCGTGTTCAACTTGGCCGATTCCGCTATCGTGGTGGGCTTGTGCATCATGGCCTGGGTGCTGGTGATGCGCCGTCACGATTCCGACGAAGCCGCTGCCGCCGCCGACGCCGCTGATTCGCGCTATGCCGCTTGTCCCTTGTGCGATGGGCCCATGATCGGACTGCCCAACGGAGCCCGCTGCGCCGATTGCGGAGTCCGGGAGCGGATTGCAATTCGCCCGAATCAAGATTCACTGGATTAGGGGATTTTCGGGATTGGAAGCTGGCGACGGGTACGAATTCGTCGTGGTGGGCAACCCCGACCCGGCGCGCTTGGACGCCTGGTTGGCCGCCCAACCCCAGCTGTCGGAAACCGGCCTGTCCCGCAGCCGCCTGCGCGATTTGGCCGTGTCGGGATTCATCGCCGTCAACGGCGCTCCGGCCAAGCCGGCGCAGCGCATACGCGCCAACGACGCAATCACGGTGCGGGCGCCGCCGGTCGTAGCGCCGGCCCACCTGGTCCCGCAGGACATTCCGCTGTCGGTGGTCTATGAGGACAGCCACATCGTAGTGGTTGACAAGCCCGCCGCGCTGACGGTGCATCCCGGTCCGGGCCATCCCGACGGCACGTTGGTCAACGCGCTACTGGCCCGCTGCCCGGATATTCGCGGCATCGGCGGTGAGCTGCGGCCGGGCATCGTTCACCGCCTGGACCGGGACACCTCCGGCCTGATGGTGGTCGCCAAGACACAACTGGCCCACCAAAGGTTGACCGCGCAGCTGAAAGACCGCGCCATGCTCAAGGAGTACCTGGGCGTTGCCGTGGGATTAGTTACCCCGGCATCCGGCGTTATCGACGCTCCCATTGCGCGGGATCCGCGACACCGCCAACGCATGGCCGTGGACGCCGGCGGCCGCATCGCCCGGACCCATTACCAAACCGAGGCGGAAATGCCGGACCACACCCTGCTGCGGCTGCGGCTGGAAACGGGCCGCACTCACCAGATCCGGGTTCACCTGTCCTATCTGGGCTACCCGCTGTTGGGCGACCCGATTTACGGCAAGGCCAGCGACCAGATAGGACGTCAATTTCTGCACGCCACTCGCCTGGGTTTCCGACATCCGGAGACGGGTGAATGGTCGGAGCACAGGGCCGGGCTGCCGGGCGAGTTGGCGGGGGCGCTGGCGACGCTGCGGCGGGACGTTACCCGTTCATAATGATGACGGAGACTCTCTGGGAGTCGGCCCGCTGGCGGTTGGCCTCGGAAATGGCGGCTCCGATAACGGCGGGGCGGACGGCGCTGCCGGTAGCCTGGACCAAAGTGCGGGCGCAGTCGCTGGCCCGGTCAATATCGTGTTCGTCGATGGTCAGGGATACTTCGATGACGGCGTAGGCCGGGCTGGCGTCGGAGGTTTGGCCCAACAGAACGAGGTCGGAGCGGTCCAGTTCGTCGGCCTGCTCGTCGCTGATGCGTCTGTTCTCGGCGGCCTGTTCCAGCAGTTCGGGCAAGATGTGATTGTCCCTGGCGGCAGCGGTGTAGCCGGCGATGACGCGAGCCTGCCGGATGTCCAGGTGGCGACGGACGGCACGGCGGGAGAGGCGGGCGATTTTGCGCTCGTAGTCGGTGCCGGTCAATCCGTTGAGCTGGCCCTGCATTGTGGCCTGGGTAACTTCTAATCGGGTTTGGCTGGCTTCCAGGCGGGCCTGGCCGATCTTCAGTTCCGCTACGTCGGCCTCCAGGTGGGCCTGGCCGATCTTCAGTTCCGCTACGTCGGCCTCCAGGTGGGCTTGGCCGATCTTCAGTTCCGCTACATCTCCTTCCAGGCGGGCCTGGCCGGTCTTCAGTTCCGCTACGTCAGCCTCCAGGCGGGCCTGGCCGGTCTTCAGTTCCGCTACATCTCCTTCCAGGCGGCCCTGGCCGGCTTTCAGTTCCGCCACGTCGGCCTCCAGGCGGTCCTGCCGTTGGTTGGTGGCATCCATATAGGCACGGACAGTTTGGACGAGTTCCGCAACTATGGCCGGCAGTTGCAGCAGTTCCTCGCCCAGGACGTGCCGACGCATGGCGTCGCGCAGGCCGGGGTTCCGTTCCATGGCGGCGAGGATGTCCTCAAAAGTTTCGATGGGAGTTGTCATTGGTGATTTGCTCCGCAGGTCGCGTTCAATTGTAACACCGGCTGATGGATATATGAAAAGTCGCAAAAACGAAAGGCCGCCAGCAGATGGGATGGCAGCGTTAATTCTCCGATTAAAGCGATATAATCGAAGGATGAATTCTTTGGAAACAGGCAACGGAAATGACTGCTATTCAAACCCCGACCACCAGCGACTCCCCCTCCGATTTCATCCGCGCCATCATCAACGAGGATCAGACCGCCGGCGCCTATGATGGCCGCGTGGTGACCCGCTTCCCGCCCGAGCCCAATGGCTACCTGCACATCGGCCACGCCAAGTCCATCTGCCTCAACTTCGGCGTGGGCGAGCAGTACAACGGCGCCCGCTGCCATATGCGCTTCGACGACACCAACCCCACCCGCGAGGACATCGAGTACGTGGAGTCCATCCTTGCCGACATCCAGTGGCTCGGCTTCGATTGGGGTGAACACCTTTACTATGCTTCCGATTATTTCGAGGAGCTTTACCAGTACGCCGAACAGCTCATTCTGGATGACCACGCCTACGTGGATGAGCTCACTGCCGAAGAGATGCGGGAATACCGCGGCACCCTCACCGAGCCGGGCCGGGACAGCCCGCATCGCAACCGCCCGGCCAACGAAAGCCTTGACCTTTTCCGCCGGATGCGGGCCGGTGAGTTTTCCGATGGAGCTTACGTGCTGCGGGCCAGGATTGACATGGCGTCGCCCAACGTGAATATGCGCGACCCGGTGCTCTACCGCATCCGACACGCCGCGCACCATCGTACCGGCGACGATTGGTGCATCTACCCCATGTACGACTACGCCCACTCCCTGTCCGACTCTATTGAGGGCATCACCCATTCCCTCTGCACCCTGGAGTTTGAGGACCACCGGCCCCTGTACGATTGGTGCCAGGAAGCCTTGGGCATCTACCGCAGCCGGCAGATCGAGTTCGCCCGCCTGAACCTGACCCACACCGTGATGAGCAAGCGAAGGCTCAGGCAACTGGTGGAGGAGGGCCACGTGAACGGGTGGGACGATCCCCGTATGCCCACCCTGAGCGCCCTGCGCCGCCGCGGCTATACTCCCGAATCCATCCGCGATATGTGCGAACGAGTTGGCGTAGCCCGCCGCGACAGCGTGACCGAATTGGCCCTGTTGGAACACTGCCTGCGGGAGGATCTCAACGTCCGCGCCCAGCGCCGCATGGTTGTACTGCGCCCTCTGAAAGTAGTGATCACGAACTACCCGGAGGGTGAGATTGAGGAGTTTCCCGCCATCAACAACCCCGAAGACAAGTCCATGGGCGTCCGCAACGTGCCCTTCAGCCGCGAACTTTACATCGAGCGGGACGATTTTATGGAAGACCCGCCGCGCCGGTTCTACCGCCTGGCTCCGGGTCGGGAAGTGCGGTTGCGCTACGCCTGCCTCATCACCTGCACGGATGTGGTGAAAGACGCCGACGGCAACGTTGCCGAGGTCCACTGCGCGTTTGACCCGGATAGCCGGGGCGGCAACGCTCCTGACGGCCGGCGGGTCCAGGGGACCATCCACTGGGTATCCGCTAACCACGCTGTACCGGCCGAGGCGCGTCTGTACGATAACCTTTTCACCGACCCCTATCCGGCCAGCAGCGACGCCGACTTCCTCGATCTGATCAACCACGATTCCCTGGAAGTTGTACCGGCCCTGGCCGAACCTGCTCTGGCCGATGCCAATCCCGGCGACCGTTACCAGTTCGAGCGTCTGGGTTATTTCTGCGTCGATCCCGATTCCAAACCCGGCGCCCCCGTATTCAACCGCACCACCACCCTGCGCGACACCTGGGCCCGCATCAGCCGACGGCAGGGGTCGGCGGCACTCTAGATTCCGGCTTCCGCCGGAATGGCGGTAGGAATAGAGTGTTGAAACCCAAAGCGCCGCCCATCAAGACCCAGGGCATCAAGACCAAGCTGGCGCCCTTCATCGCCAGCCATATTGAATGGGACTGGCGTGGCCGATGGGTGGAGCCTTTCCTGGGTTCCGGGGCAGTGCTGCTGAACCTCAGGCCACCCCGGGCGCTGGTGGCTGATTCCTGTGTTCCTATCATTGACTTTTACCGCGCGGTGCAAGACGGACGGATTACCGCCGCCCGAGCGCAAGCGTTCCTGCAACAGGAGGGAGAGCGGCTGCGCGTTGAGGGCGGCGACCACTACTACCAGATCAGGGAACGTTTCAACCTGGAGGGCGACCCGCTGGATTTCCTGTTCGTGAGCCGCGCCTGCTTCAACGGCTTGATGCGGTTTAATCAGAAAGGGCAATTCAACACGCCCTTCTGTAAAAAGCCGGAGCGTTTCCGTCCCGCCTACATCACGAAAATCTGCAACCAGGTGCAATGGGCCGCCGATGCCATGCGGGGGCAGGATTGGGAGTTCGTCTGCGCCGACTGGCGCGAGGTCATCGGCAGCGTTGCCGAGCCGGATTTCATCTACGCCGACCCGCCCTACTCCGGGCGTTACGCCGATTACTACAACAGCTGGAGTGAACAGGACGGGTACGAACTGGCCCAGGCGTTGAAGAGCGCGCCGTGCCGCTTCCTCTACTCAATGTGGGTGGAAAATCGGTTCCGGCGCAACGACCGGCTGTTTGACTGGTTCGCCGGCTACGAAATCGCCACCTTCTCCCACTATTACCATCTGGGGGCTACGGAATCGCTGCGGCACCCGATGCAGGAAGGGCTGGTTATCGGATGAGGGATTACATTCTGAACTTTCTGGCCGGCTTGGAAAATGGTTATGGCGTCTGCGGCATTATCGACCGCCGGGGACGCATCTACCCGCTGGGTTCAGATACCAAAGTCCTCAGCACGATTTTTGAGAACATCGCCCGGCAAGCGGTGGCGGCTTACGCCAATCAGCACGGGCTGATGCTTTACGATGCGGACAAGCAGAACTATTACCCTGATTTCACGCTGGCCGCAGACCGGAATGCCGGGAATAAAATCGCCATTGATGTAAAGACCACCTATAAAACGGCAACGGCGGATAGTTTCTCGTTCACACTCTGGGCAGCTACACCAGCTTTCTGCGAAATGGCGTCAAAAACATAATGTTTCCCTACGCCGAATATGCCGAGCACTGGATAATAGGCTTTGTTTATCGCCGCATTGAAGTGAACCAAGCCGCCGCTAATCGCGTATATGCCACCGCTGACTTGGCCGCAATTCCCGTGCCTTTTACTGATGTGGAGGTCTTTATGCAGGAAAAATGGCGCATTGCTGGGGACAGGGCTGGTAGCGGCAATACCACCAACATAGGGAGCATCACCGGAACCCTGGGGAATTTTCAGCAAGGCAACGGCGTCTTTCAATCCGAAGGAGAATTCCTAACCTACTGGCGGGGATATGGCAGAACTGCCGTAGAAAGAGCCCGGCTGTATCGCAACATTGACGAGTTCCGGGTGATGTACCAATGCTAGACACCCACTCGCGGCCATTGTGCGCTCGACGCAACCGGGCAACATAACCCCATTGGGCCCTATCGGGATATCCGCCGGGGACTAATTCCCTTATAATGTACCTTGTCATCTGAAGGCAGTCAATGACCGGAGGCAACTACCGTGCCCGATACCATCCGCGTCCGCTACGCGCCCAGCCCTACCGGCAACCCGCACATCGGCAACATCCGCACTGCCATGTTCAACTGGCTCTTCGCTCGCCGCAACCGCGGGCAGTTCGTCGTGCGAGTTGAGGATACCGACCAGGGACGCATTACCGAAGGGGCGGTGGACCACATCCTGGACGGGCTGGAATGGCTGGGCATCGATTGGGACGAAGGCCCCCGGGTCGGCGGTCCCTACGGTCCATACTTCCAGTCCGAGCGGCTGGAGCGTTATCACGCCGCCGCCGAGCGGTTAATTGCCTCGGGCGACGCCTATCGCTGCTACTGCCCGCCGGAGCGGGTGGCTGAGCTGCGCAAAGAGCAGGCCCGCAACAAGCAGCGCCAGGGTTACGACAGCCATTGCCGATATCTCCCGGACGCCCAACGCCGGGCTAACGAAGCGGCCGGGATGCCGTCGGTGCTGCGCTTTGCCATGCCCCAGTCGGGCACAACCGCCGTGGACGACGCCATCCGGGGCCACGTGGAATGGCAGAACGAACTCACCGACGATTTCGTGCTGGTCAAGTCCGACGGGTTTCCCACCTATCACATGGCGGTGGTGGTGGACGACCACGCCATGGCGATAAGCCACATACTGCGGGCGGAGGAATGGCTGCCCAGCACGCCGCGCCACGTTCAGCTGTTCCGCGCCCTCGATTTGCCCATGCCCGTCTTCGGCCACCTGCCCATGATCCTCGGCTCCGACCGGGCCAAGCTGTCCAAGCGCCACGGCGCGACTTCGCTGATGGAATACCGCGACGACGGATTTCTGCCGGAAGCGCTGATCAACTTCATGGCCCTGCTGGGCTGGTCGCTGGACGGCGAAACCGACGTGATGACGGAAGACACCATCCGGGACAACTTCACCCTGGAGCGGGTCGGCAAGCCGGCCGCCATTTTCGATCTGGACAAGCTGCAGTGGATGAACGGGGTGTACATCAGGCAGCTGGATACCGAAGATTTGGCCGACCGCATACTCCCGTTTTTGGAACGGGACTATTCTGATGACCTGTTACCCATCGACCGGGACTATCTGTTGCGCATCGTGCCCCTGGCGCAGGAGCGGCTCAAAACCCTGGCCGACGCCCCCGGTACCCTCTCCTACTTCTTTGAAGACGCTCTGGAGTATGACGCCACGGCGATAGTTCAACGGGGTATGGACACCGATGGCGCCCTGGCCGCAATTCTCCGGGCTGAATCCGATCTGGCCGCCGTGGCCGCCACGGACTTCAACCACGAGAACCTGGAAGCCGTCCTGCGGGGCGCCGGAGCCGAATTGGGCTTGTCGGCCAGGCAGTTCTTTGGCGCCCTCCGCACCGCCATCACCGGACGCACCGCGACGCCTCCGCTCTTTGAGACAATGGAGGTCATCGGCCAGGAACGGACCCTCGGGCGATTATCGGAAGCGGCGGAGAAACTCGCCGCACTCTAGCCGGGACCCCGGTTTCCCGGCATGGGCTGGCCGCAGTGGGGGCACCGGTCGCCGCCCGGCGGAGGCGCCGGCCCATCGGAGTTGGGTGAATCGGAGCCGGGTGAGTCCTCCGCAGCATTGGCCTCCAGCAGCCCGGCGCTAAGTATGCCAGCCGGCAGGGCGAACAGGCCGATGCCCAGCACCGCGATGACGGCGGCCAGCCCCCGGCCAATCGGGGTGATGGGCACTGTGTCGCCGTAACCCACGGTCGTAAGCGTAACCACGCTCCACCACATCGCCGCCGGGATGCTGGAAAAGACCTCGGGCTGGGCTTCCGTTTCGGCAAAGTACATCAGCGTAGCCGCAATCACCAGGGCAACCAGCAGGGCGACTACGGTGGTCAGCAGCTGTCCACTTTTCTCGCGTAAGGCCATCCCCAGCCGGTGCGCCGCCGGGAAATAACGTGCCAGCTTGGCGGTGCGAGTCAGCAGGCGAGCGGCCAGCAGGAAAGACAGGCTAGGGCCACCGGCGCCGGACAACAATACGACCACGGCGACGGCCGATGGGGCCAAAGCCGCGACGTCCACCAGGGCGTGAGGAGAGACGACGTAGCGCCAGCGCTGGCGCCAACCGGCGGTCACCGGGTCGGGAGCCGCTTCCGGAGCGGTCCAGAGCCTGAGGAGATACTCAGCCAGAAAAACCGATACTGTGCAGTACTCGACAATATGGAACCAGAAACCGTAGGACGATGCCAGGTCCGGCACCGTCCACAGGATCAGGGCCACCGAGTTAGTGAGAATAACCGCAACCAGGACAACTTCCACCAGGACGGAGGCTTTGGCGGATCCCGGACTGACCTGCCGAAATCCGCCGCCGGCCGTGGGTTCCAACAGGGCATAGGCCCGTCGCCGCAGGCCCGCCGGCCCGCCGGAGTTTGCAGACCGGACCTCGCTCATTCGACCTGCCTTAACCCCACCCCTTGCGGCGGTATGACATCTCTCCTCCCCGGTACGACGTTGGTATCATTTTAGAAATTTAATCAAAATCGGCAGATTCTTTGCTTGACGCCCGGCGAATCGAGAGTTGTAAGGTATACCCCAGCATTTTCGATTGCTGGAGCATTTTGACGGCCTCCAGCGTCGCCATACCGAGAGTGCACTGCCTCATCCATACCGTATCAAATCATACAAACCGGGTGGGGGCGGCGGCTAGGGAACGGATAGCGAATTCCATCGTTTTGGCAAGGAGAAACCGCGCATGACATCAAGCGGCGCAACGATCATCAGTGACGGCGTATTCAAAGTTGACGCAGGGGCCTGTTTTGGCAGCTTTCCCAAGATGATGTGGGAAAACCTGGTTTCGACCGACCGTAAAAACCGACTGACGATGGGCCAGAACTGCCCACTATTTGAGATCAATGGCCGTCGGATCCTCGTGGATACCGGCATCGGCCCGAAGACCAACCCTCAAGACAAGGAGCTGTACGGACTAGTGCCCAGCCGCTTGATGCGCAGCCTCAAGAGCTCCGGGTTAGGACCCCGGGATATCGACGCGGTGGTGCTTTCTCACCTCCATTTCAGCCACGCCGGCGGGGCCACTCGCATGGACCGGCTGGGCGACATGGTGCCTTCCTTTCCCAAGGCCACGTACTACGTGCAGCGCGCCAGTTGGGAAGACGCCCAGGATCCTTCGCTGCGCAACGCGGGAGCCTTCCGTTTCGAAGATTTCGCTCCCATCGCGGAACGGGGACAACTGGAACTGCTGGACGGAGACACCGAGTTGTTCCCCGGTTTGAGCCTAATAGTGACCGACGGACACTGCCCGGGGCATCAGATTGCGATCTTTACTCACGGCGGAGAGCGCATCGTGTACCTGGGGGATTTGGTGCCCACCCCCCACCACCTGGGCCTCACCGTCATCTCGTCCTTCGACTACGAACCGGAAACCACGCTCTGTCAGAAACGGGACATCCTGGCCCAGGGAGAAAGGCAGGGTTGGCTATTGGTGTTTGCCCACGGCCATGAGATCAGGGCTGGTTACCTGGAGCGCCGGCAGAACATGAGCTACCTGCGGCCGGTGGATTTCTAACCCGCGCTTCGCCGCTGCATCAGGCCGGCAGCCGCTTGGCGCGCATGACCTTGCCGTCCAGTCCGGCCAAGCGGGCCGGCGTGATGCGGTTAGTTAAATCGTCACTGGTCCAAGTGGATACCCGAACGTAGTTGTCGGTTAAACCGCTCCACATGAGCAATCCCCCGTCAACGGGCCGGGCGGTTTCCCAAAGTACCCGGCGCGTCTGGCCGGTCAGCCCTTCGCGATAAGCCAAAAATCCCTTCTCAGCCGCCTCGGACATTTCCGCGGCCCGGCGACGTTTCTCTCTCGGGTCCACTTGTCCCGGCAGGTAATGGGCGGTAGTGCCCGGGCGCTGCGAATAGGGAAACACGTGGCAGTCGGCGAAGCTCACGTCCTCGATCAGGCCCAGGCTGGCGTCGTGGTCGGCGCCGCTTTCACCGGGGAAGCCGACTATAACATCGGTGGTGATGGATGACCCGGCAACCGTGTCTCGGATAGTGTCCACCGCTTTGCGATAGGTATCCGCATCGTATCGGCGCCGCATCGCCTTGAGCGTGGCGTCGGACCCGCTTTGCAGGGGCACGTGAAAGTGGGGGCAGAGGCGAGGATCTTCCCATCGCTCCAGGAGATCGGGAGTAATCTCGTGAGCCTGGAGTGAGGAAACCCGCAGTCGCGGCACGTCCGTTTCCGCCAGGAGCCGATCCAGGAGCAGCGACAGGCCCATCCCTTCCAGATCAAACCCATAAGTTCCCAACTGAGTGCCGGTCAACGTAACTTCCCGGAACCCATTGGCGACGTGGCGACGCACCGCGGTTACCAATTCGTCAGGCGCAATGCTCCGCTCCCGGCCCCGGACTTTGGGTACGATGCAGTAGGCGCAAACCTGATCGCAGCCCTCCTGTATCTTCACCATGACCCGGCTGCGCCGCAAAATGCCGGGAGCGATTTCGACCTGGGATGTGAGGATTGAGTTCGGTGGGGCGACCGGCAGCCGATTGTGTTCCGCGATAGCCAGCTCCGCCAATTCCGGTTTCTCTCGATTGCCCACGACCAGCGAAACCTGAGGCATCTGGCGCAATTCGTCGGCCGCGCGTTGCGGATAGCAGCCGGCGGCGACCACCACGGCATCGGGATTGGCCCGGCGAGCGGCCCGCAGCGCCTGGCGCGCTTTTGAGTCGGCAGTGGCAGTCACGGTGCACGTGTTAACCACGATGATGTCGGCATCGTGTTTTCGGTCCACCAGGCGATAGCCGGCCTGTACGAATTGCCTGGCCAGCAGGGCGCTGTCGGCCTGGTTCAGCTTGCAACCGTGGGTTTCGATGGCAACGGTTCCGGGCATAGTGATCTACCGGCCCACATCGGCCACGTTATCATCGGGGTCCGCAGAAGGCACGGGCCCGTCGCCGCCCGGAATCCGGGCCGCCAGCCGTTCAATGGCCTCCGTAAGGTCGTCCATCGCCATGAACAGGTAGTCCACCCGGCTGCGCCGTTCTCGGACGCGCTCGGCGGCTTCGGATAGCGCCGACAGATGGTCGAACGCGTCCCGGATATAGCGGTCCCGTTCCTGTTGTCCCAGGCGGCGCACGAAATCCCGCAGGTCGGCATCGTTGTCCGTTGGCTCGCCATGCCACAATGCGACTCCGCGAGCCGCCGCCACCAGGCTCCCCCACAATAATTCCTCTGCCTGGTTCCACTGTCCACGCTGCATGGAAACCCGGGCCGATTCCAGCAGGCGCAACGCTTGACTGCGATGGCGGGACAGACGGGTTTGCAGGGCGGGCGTGGCGCGGGAGTTACGGGAGGTCATCAGGCAGCGCGGGATTGGTGAACGGGCCGGGGATACGCCGGGTCAGGCGGCGGCGGGGCGCGCCGGAGTCCGGGTCAGCAGCAATAGGGCGTAAAGCAGGCCGAGGAACGGCACGGCGGCAAAGGCGAGAGCGAGCACCCAATCCCCGGGCACTACGCCCTGGTATAGCAGCGCGCCCGTATAAACGTCGCTGGCAACGCTCACCAACAGTAGGGCGGCGACCAGCAGAACAAGGGATCCGGCGGGACGGGGCAATGCCACCAGCAGCAGCAGGGCGATGGCGGCGGCCGGATGTACCGCCATCACAATAACGCGCTGCCACCACTCGCCGCCGTCGGCAAAGCCGCCGACTAATGCGGTCAGGCCGGCGAAAGCCAGGTTGAGCGCGGCCAGAATTATCATTGCGATGCGTAAGGCTAGCATAATCGGAACCTCCTGTATTGCAAACTGCGGCGTTGACCTCCCGCATTTAATTCTAGCATAGGCCGGGCAGGGGCCTTTTACGGGGACGGACCTCATGCGTACCCACTTTGTCATTGCGACCCCGTACTTGGTACGGGGGTGGCAATCTCGTCGGTGTAGCAATGCCGCTCCGGCAAGACTCCCTCAGCAGGCGGCAGCCACCTCTGGAACGAGATTCCATCGCACGCCTACGATGAGCGTGGAATGACCGGTTATAGTGGATACGCATGAGAGGGACGGACCGGATGAACCGGATTTTTGTGATGTAGTACACTGCCGGACAATACCGGCAAGCGCCGTTAGTGAGGAACTGCCCATGTCTGCCGTCGCCCCTTTTCGTCATACGGCCTACCCGGTCCGCGTCTTTGCCGGGGACGACGCTCTATCCAACCTGCGTGCCGCAGTCCAGCGATCCGGCGCGACGCGGCCCTTTGTAGTCTGCGGCCAGTCGGTAGCCAAACGCACCAACCTGCTGGACCGGGTGGCGGACGCGCTGGGAGAATCGCCGGCAGGAATATTTGATGAGGTTCGTACCGGCTCGCCGGCGTCGGCGGCGCTGGACGGTTGCCGCAAAGCGCGTGAGGCTGATGCGGACCTCATCATAGCGGTGGGCGGCGGCAGCGCGGTGGTGACGGCGCGGGCCATCATCATCCTGCTGGCCGAAGGCGGCGACCCCCATGACCACGCTACCAAATACCCACCCGGACAGCCTCCCAGCAGCCCCCGCCTGATGGCGCCCAAAATCCCCAACATCCTGGTATTGACTACTCCCACGACCGCCGCGACCCGTGCCGGCGCCGCCGTTATCGACGGGGCCACCGGTCACCGACTGGAGATGTACGATCCGAAAACACGGCCGACGGCAGTGATCTGGGACACCGAAGCCTTGCTCACCGCTCCCGCCGAACTCTGCGTCAGCGCATCCGGTTCGTTGTTCAGCGGCGTGATCGGCGCACTGCAAGCCTCCAAGCTAAATGCCATGGCGACCGCCGACCTGCTCGGCGCGCTGGGTTTGCTGGTGGAAAACCTGCCCGCCGTGCGCAAGTCGCCGGACGACGGCGCGGCGCGGGTCAACTTATGCGCGGCATCGTTCATGTACAACCGAGCCTGGGACACCGGAGCCGGCGGTTCCGCCCTGGGCGTGGTCAGCGCCCTCGCCCACAGCCTGGATACCCGCTGCCCCGGTTGCAGTCACGGCGCGGCGTATTCCATCATCACCGGGCCGGGTATGCGCTTCAACCGGGATCACAACGCCGCCGGCCAGGCCCGGGTCGCTGATGCTCTCGGCATCCGCGAACCCGGCGCCTCTGACGCCGCGGCGGCCGATGCCGCAGCCGACGCCGTGACCGCCTTTTTCGAGGCCATCGGCCTGCCGGTCAGGCTGCGAGACGTGGGAGTGCCCGGAGAGAGCATACCCGTCATCGCCGGGGATGCCCTCACCGATTTCGGCCTGCATCGCAACGTCCGACCCGTGAACGGAGTAGAGGAACTGGAAGCAGTGCTGCGGTCGGCGTGGTGACACTTGCAAGACTACTCCGTCATTCCGGCTTTCGCAGAAATGACGATTGAACGTCAACGCGGCCCTATTCTCCGATGCTGGCGGTCCCGATGATCTCTGACACAGCGTCTATCTCCCACGCCGTCAGCAATTCTTTCAATTCGGCGAGAATGCGGAAGGGGGCGTTCAGATCCGCCAGGTTCGCGCTGCCTATCTGAACCGCCGTGGCTCCCGCCATCAAGAACTCGGCGGCGTCGCGCCCGGTCATCACCCCGCCCACGCCGATGATGGGCACTTCCACCGCCCGGGCGGCCTGGTGCACCAAAGCGACGGCGATGGGCCGCAGAGCCGGCCCGGAGAGGCCGCCGTAGCCCGTGCCCAGGGTGGCCCGACCGGTTTCCACATCAATGTGCATCGCCGGGGCGGTGTTGGATATGGTCAGGGCGTCGGCCCCCGCGTCCACTGCGGCGTGGGCTATCTCCGTTATGTCGGGTACGTTGGGCGACAGCTTGGCCCACAGAGGCAAGTCGGTCTGGCGGCGCACGGCGGCTACCGCGGCCTCGGTGAGCCGGGGATGGTGGCTGAACATCGCGCCATCGTCAACATTAGGGCAACTCAGGTTCAGTTCAATGGCGGCAAAGCCGGCTACCCCACTGGTGAATGCGGCCATCTCCTCCCATTGTTCCGGGCTGTCGCCGGCCATGCTCATTACGATGTTGGCATCCATCGTCGCCCAACACGGGGCCAGGTCGGTCATAGCGGCCTCGATCCCCGGATTGGTCAGTCCAATGGAGTTCAGCAGGGTGGTTTCTCCAACGGCCAATCCTTCGCGGAAGGAAGTGGGAAACCAACGGGGTTCCGGGTTGCCGCGTCTGGCGTGGCGAGTGAAGGTCTTGGGCAGCACCGCGCCCAACGACGCCAGGGGAGCATCCACGTCGATCCCCCTCCCGTAACCGTCGTAGCCGAAGGTGCCCGATGCGATCATCACTGGATTGGTCAACAGCAACCCTGGTTTCCTTCCGGGCGCCAGATCCACCGACAGGTCCATTGTGGCGTCAATCTCCGTTGCAGTCGTTTAACTTAAAGGGGCGAATGATTATTCGCCCCTGCGGTTGAAGACGGTTTGTCGCGAACGACGTCACAATTGCGGGATATCCTCGTCCTCCTCCTCTTCGAAGGGCGAGAAGATGCGCGATGCGGTCAATTCCACCTCCCGGTCTATTTCGGAATCATTGTCGGTAAGAGACTGGGCCCGCCTCAACAACTCCTCTTCTTCCTCAGCGGTGCGGATCTGGAAGCCCGTGCCGCCGAAGCCGCCGCCGTCGCCCAAAGGCGCTGCCGGCTGGCCGGTTATGATATCGTCGTCGATGATGCCTTCCGCCAGGTCCAACGGGCCGCCGAGTCCCTCCGGCAGTTCGTCGCCAGCGAGCCAGGGCAGCATCATTTCCTGGTCGTAATCACCCATAGATCCCCGCAGGGCGAAGGCGTTCTCCGCCTCCAGCAGAGATTCCAGCCGGGCCGGTATCAGGCGGCCGATGATCACATTCTCCTTGAGGCCCCGCAGCCAGTCGCGATCGCTAGCCACAGCAGCCATGGTCAAGACTTTGGTGGTTTCCTGGAAAGAGGCTTTGGACAGGAAGCTGTCAGTGGTCAACGCTGCTTTGGATACTCCCAACAGCAGGGTCTTTGCGGTGGCCGGTTCCCCACCTTCGGCCAGCACCTGGGCGTTCTGATCCTGGAAACGGAACTTGTCCACCACGTCTCCGGGGATGAACTCGGTGTCGCCAGCCGTTTCCACCTGGACGCGGCGCAACATCTGTCGCAGAATCACCTCAATGTGCTTGTCGTGGATGCTGACGCCCTGGGAGCGGTACACCTCCTGCACTTCGTCCACCAGGTAATGTTGCAGGCCCTCCAGCCCCCGCACGTCCAGCAATTCCCGCAGATCCAGAGGGCCATCCACCAGGGCGTCGCCCGCCATGACCTGCTGGCCGTCACTGACCTTGAGCGTCATCTGTCCGCTGACATCGTAGGCTCGGGATTCTTCCTCGCGCCAGACGACCGTTATGCCATCGCCGGAAACTTCCGCCTCACCCAGGAAATCCGAACGTATTTCATGCACAATGTTGGTGTTCACCAGGGCACTGCCCGGGTCGGCCTCGCCGCCGCCGGAGGCATCCGTATTCAGCACGACGGCCAACAGTTTGCCTTCCGAAACCGGCTCGCCCGGCTCCACCAGGCGGATTGCGCCCGGGGGAAGAACATAGTCGTGACGCTCCTCCTCATCGTAGATGACCCGGATGCGGCGCGAGCCGTTGGGGTCCTCTTCTATCGAAACGATCCCGTCGATGTGGGTCAGCACGCCCACACCCTTGGGCGGGCGCACCTCGAACAGTTCCTGAACCCGGGGCAAGCCCGTGGTGATGTCGGAGCCGGCGATGCCTCCCGTATGGAAAGTGCGCATGGTGAGCTGGGTGCCCGGCTCGCCGATGCTTTGCGCCGCGATCACGCCGACGGCCTGTCCGATCTCC
Source organism: uncultured Dehalococcoidia bacterium (assembly GCA_964347975.1). Classification (GTDB taxonomy): domain Bacteria; phylum Chloroflexota; class Dehalococcoidia; order Lucifugimonadales; family UBA3495; genus Bin87. The sequence continues at coordinate 36,504 of CAYGAY010000019.1, read as the reverse complement.
ACCACTTGACCGGTAGCCGGCAACCGTCCGTAACACATCTGGCAGATGCCTCGCCGAGTCTGGCAGGTCAGGGGCGAACGGACGGGCACGCGGTCGATCCCGGCGTCCCTGATGGCAACGGCGATCTCCTCGTCAATCATCTCGTTGCGGTCAACTATGATTTCTCCACTCTCCGGGTGCGCGATTACGTCGCCGGCCATGCGCCCCAGGATCCGCTCGGGGAGGTTGGTCAACGTCTCGTCGTTGGGCCGAGGCTCAACGTAGAAGGGCTCGGCGAATTCGCAGTCGGCTTCCTGGACAATCACTTCCTGAGAAACATCTACCAGGCGGCGCGTCAGGTAGCCGCTATCGGCGGTTCTGAGAGCCGTGTCGGTCAGGCCCTTGCGGGCGCCGTGGGTCGAGATAAAGTACTCCAGCGCGGTCAAGCCCTCGCGGAAGCTGGATTTAACCGGACGCTCGATGATGCGGCCTTCGGGGTCGCTCATCAGGCCGCGCATACCGGCCATCTGCTTGATCTGCGAGATATTTCCTTTGGCCCCGGACTTCGCCATGACGGCCACGCCGCCGTAGTTGGACATTTCCGTCTCTACGACGCGCTGCATATCGTCCGACGCCTGGGTCCAGGTGTCGATGATGCGCTCGTACTTCTCCTCTTCCGTCATCATCCCCATCATGAAGTTGTCTTCGTGCTCAGCGACTTTCTGGCCGGCCGATTCAAGAATGTCCTGCTTGTGCTCCGACACCTGGATATCGTTGATGGCAATGGTGATGCCGGATTTGGTGGCGTAGTAGAAGCCGATCTCTTTGATCTGGTCCAACGCCCGGGCCGTCTCCTCATTGCTGAGGCTCCGGTAAAGCTCAGAGGTAAGATCCTTGATCGCGCCCCGGTCCATCAGTTCGTTTTTGAACCCCAGGGATTCGGGGATGGCCTCGTTGAAAATGAGACGTCCCATGGTCGTCTCGATCTTGCCGTCGACTCCAGGCACGCTCAGCACCGTGACCGGAGCCCGCAGGTCGATCTGACCGTCGGAGTAGGCGATGCGAGCCTCGTGGATATCGTAGAACACTCCGCCGGCGCCCTTGGCGTCGGCGGCCTCTTCGGTGAGGTAATAGCAGCCCATCACCATATCCAGGGTTGGCGCCACCAGGGGGTCGCCCGACGCCGGGGACAGCATATTGTTGGTGCTCAACATCACCGAGCCCGTTTCGTTCACTGCCATGGCCGACAGCGGCACGTGAACCGCCATCTGGTCGCCGTCGAAGTCGGCGTTGAACGCGGAGCACACCAGCGGGTGCAACTGAATGGCGCTGTCCTCGACCAGCACGGGCCAAAAGGCCTGGATCCCCAGCCGGTGCAACGTGGGGGCGCGGTTGAGCATCACCGGGCGTTCCTTGATGACGCTTTCCAATATGGGCCAGACTTCGGGCGAGGAACGTTCGACCATTCGCTTGGCCGCCTTGATGTTGGGCGCCAGCGCATTGAGCACCAGCCGGTGCATCACGAAGGGCTTGAACAGTTCCAGCGCCATGCGCTTGGGCAGTCCGCACTGGTCCATCTTCAACTCGGGACCAACTACGATCACCGACCGGCCCGAGTAGTCCACTCGCTTGCCCAGCAGGTTCTGGCGGAAACGGCCTTGTTTACCCTTGAGCAGGTCGCTGAGCGACTTCAGCGCGTGGTCGCGCTTGCCCTTCACCGCCTTGCCCTGCCGTCCGTTATCGATTAGCGAGTCCACCGCCTCTTGCAGCATCCGCTTTTCGTTGCGGATCATCAGGCCCGGCGCCCGCATACTGGCAAAACGCTTGAGCCGGTGGTTGCGCGACAGCACCCGGCGATACAGGTCATTCAGGTCACTGGTGGCGAATCGTCCGCCATCCAGCTGGACCATGGGGCGCAACTCGGGCGGCAGCACTGGCAGGACGGTCATGATCATGTCCTGCATTCGATTTTCACTGCGCCGGAAAGTCTCCAGCAGGCGCATCCGCTTGCCGGCTTTGGTGCGAATTTGAGAGGACGTAGCGCGCATCTCAAGTTTGGTGTAGTACCGTTCCTGATCCAAATCCAGGTCCAGCAACTTAAGGAAATCCAGAACCGGCTCCGCTCCCATGTCGGCGTCGAATGCCTCTCCCCAGAACGGCTTGAGCCGGTCGTAGCGATTGGTGGTCAGGGTGGTCAGGTGGAGGCCGGCAGAACCGCTGCGGGCGATATAGAACTCATCAGGCAGCTCCTCATCGTCTCGCGCCGACGCCGGCAGTTTCAAATCCTCCCAGAGCCAATCAAGGTCGGCTGCCCGCGGACGCTGGGTTGGGTCCCACCGCAGCCACCGCATCGCCTGGATGAGATCCACCGCTTCGCGCCGCCGCTCCGCGATAGCGCGAAGCAGGTAGCTGTCAACACTGGCGATCAGATCACGGATGACCTGTAGCTGCTGCCGGCAACTGTTGATCGTCTCCCGACGTTCTTCCGGAGTAGTGATGTTGGCGATGGCATCGGTGCGTGACTCCAGATCGGAAACGGCTTTTATCTCATCGCTATCGGCCTGCAACCGCTCCAGCAAGGCGGTGAAGGCCGGTACATTCCAACCCCGGCCTTCCGGGTTCTCTTCGGAACGACGGTAGTTCCAACCGCGCACCGCCTGCTCCACTAAAGCCAGGGAATGGCGTATTTCCGCCAGGTCGTCGGACAGCCGTTGCTGCACCGCGGAATCAAACGATTGTGGCGCAATGCGGCGAATGGCCTCGGCCAAAGCGTCCAGCGCCGGCGCGATCAACTCATCATGAACCTCGCCAATGTCAGCCTGCAATTGTTCCGCGGCGTCCGCCAGGTCGTCCTCGCGCTCTTCGCTGGGATCATCGCGCCAGGCATTGAACGCGGCAACCATCGCTTGAGCATGGCGCTGCTGTTCGTCCAGCGCGTCAACTACGGGCCGGCTGCCGTGGTGGAGCCTGGAAATAGCGGCGGCTACCGGATCGCCCTCAATGGCGGCGAGGGCCAGGTTGTCTGCATAGTCTGCGACTCCCTCAGCCAGCAGCAGTCGGCCCACCTCACGGGCGGCCTGCTCCGCCTTGGCGCCGGCCGGCCCCAGGGCGGTCAACCGCTCGAGTTCTCCGGTGAAATCCTGGTCGGCGGCAGCCTGGACGTCGCTGAGACGAACCAGCGACGCGCGAGCCTCATGGAGCGCCCGGGAATACGCGGCCGGAGACTGGGTGATGATGAAGGAGGCTTCGTGCACCCGGCCCTCCAACTCCCAACCGGCCACGCAGTCGGCTATGCGCTGCAAAGCCGCTTCGGCGGCCGCTATCGGCTCACCCCGGAGTTCGTCCACTTCGTTGGTGTGGCGCTCCAGTTGCTCGCGCATCAGATCGATGTCAACTTGGTTGATGACGTAGGCGGAGTAGTAAAGCGCCCGGGTCAGGTCCGACAACTTGAGGTCCAACACCAGGCTCATCACGCTGGGAGTATTTTTGACGAACCATATGTTCGCCACCGGGGCCGCGAGGGCAATGTGTCCCAGCCGCTGCCGACGCACGTTGGCCCGGGTCACCTCAACTCCGCACCGGTCGCACACCACGCCCTTATACTTTTGGCGCTTGTACTTTCCACACTGGCATTCCCAGTCCTTGGTCGGCCCGAAGATCTTCTCGCAGAACAGCCCGTCCTTTTCGGGCCGCTGCGTGCGGTAGTTAATAGTCTCGCCCTTCTGCACCTCCCCAGAGGACCAGCCGGTGATCTGCTCCGGTGAGGCGATGGAAATGCGGATGGCGTTGAAATCGGAGGAGGTGGATTCCCGGTTGTCCAGCATCCTGACCATGTTTAGTTGACCTCCGCGGTAAAGAGAAAATCGTCCTCGCCGGGCAGACCCAGGCTGGCGTCATCCTGTTCTTCCTCGTCCTCCAGTCTCACGTTCAGCCCAAGGCTCTGCAGCTCTTTGAGCAAAACGTTGAAGGATTCGGGGATGCCTGGTTGGCTGATAGGATTGCCCTTGACGATGGATTCGTAGGTGTTGACTCGACCCGTCACGTCGTCCGACTTGATGGTTAACACCTCCTGAAGGTTGTGGGCAGCGGAGTAGGCTTCCAGGGCCCAGACTTCCATCTCCCCGAACCGTTGGCCGCCGAATTGGGCTTTGCCGCCCAGCGGCTGTTGAGTGATCATCGAGTAAGGACCGGTTGACCGGGCGTGGATTTTATCTTCCACTAAGTGAATCAGCTTGAGCATATAGATGCTGCCCACGGCCACCGGTTGGTCGAAGGGTTCCCCGGAGCGTCCGTCGTAAAGCTGGAATTTGGCGAAAGTGGGCGGGGAGATCAACCTTTGGCGGTGAACATCCAGCGCCCGCTGGTGCATTTCCGCCAGGGCAATATCGCCAAATTCTCCGACGTTTTCGCCGGCCACGTCCCGCAGCCACAAGTACAGACAGACCTCTCGAGCCTTGCCCTGCTGGGCTTCGTCGTAGATGACCTCCGGGTCAAAACCTTGTTCCCTCAACCAGGTGTACACCATGTCCAGATCAACGGCGCCGTCGGAATCGGTTCCGTTTTCGGCGGCATTGGCCTGCTGGCCAAACCACCAGCGCGCCAGGGAATCCTCAATATTGTCGTCGTCGGCGCCCTCAAACACCGGGGTCAGCGCCTGGAAATTCAGATTTCGCGCGGCCCATCCCAGGTGGCTCTCCAAAACCTGGCCCAGATTCATGCGGGACGGCACGCCGATGGGGTTGAGGATGATGTCTACCGGAGTCCCGTCGGACAGGAAGGGCATATCTTCTTCCGGGAGTATCCGGGAGACCACGCCTTTGTTGCCGTGCCGCCCGGCCATCTTGTCGCCAACGGAAATTTTGCGCGTCTGGGCAACCCAAACTCTGATGGCTTCGTTCACGTCAGGGGGCAGGTCATCCGGTTTAGACCGACGAATGACATCGACCAATTTCGCATGGGGGCTGTGTAATAGCTGGTTGAGTTGATCCAGACCGGTTAGTTTGAGAGCCTCCATCACTTGTTGCTGATCGGCCTGACGAATTTTCCGGAGCAGTTTCTCCCAGTTTTTCGGGAGTAGCAGCTCTTCCAATTCTTCGCGGTTTCTAAGACCCAAGACCTTAATGATGTCCAGCCGATTCAGCACCTTGACGCCGATAACCTTGCCCCGCTGGCCGTGAGGCACACGCAGGGAAGTATCGCGCACGTCTTTGGATTTTTCGCCAAAAATAGCGCGCAGCAGGCGTTCCTCTGCGGTCATTTCCGTTTCCCCCTTGGGGGTAACTTTGCCCACCATAATGTCGCCTGGGCCCACGTCAGCGCCGATACGGATGATGCCGCGCTCGGCCAGGTCCCGCAGATTGCCCTCGCCTACGTTGGGAATGTCACGGGTGATTTCTTCGTCGCCCAGCTTGGTGGAGCGACTTTCAGCCTCATATTTCTCGATGTGTACCGAGGTGAACTGGTCGTCCTTGACCAACCGCTCGCTGAGGATGATGGCGTCCTCGTAGTTGTAGCCTTCCCAGGACATGAACGCCACCAGGACGTTCTGGCCCAGGGCCAGCTCGCCGCCGTCGGTTGAGGAACTGTCGGCCAAGGTGTCGCCGACGTTGACATAGTCGCCCTTCTGTACCACCGGGCGCTGGTTCAGGCAGGTGCCTTGATTGGTGCGCGCGAATTTGATGAGGCGGTGGATATGCTCCGCGCCGGCGTCGTCAACCACGATAATCTCGTGGCCGTTCACCGAAACCACCGACCCCTGAACCCGCGATGACAGCACCTGGCCGCTGTCCCGGGCCACTCGACGCTCGATGCCAGTGCCCACAATGGGCGCCTGGGGCTGCAGCAGCGGTACCGCCTGCCGCTGCATATTGCAGCCCATGAGGGCGCGGTTGGCGTCGTCGTGTTCCAGGAAGGGGATCAACGCGGCCGATACGCTCATGATTTGCAGGGGCGACACATCCGCGTATTCGACAGAATCGGGGGAAGCCAGACGATAGTTATCGCCTTCGCGCACTTCCACCAACTCGTCCATGAATTGGTAAAGTTCGTCGAAGCCGGAGTTGGCCTGGGCAATGCGGTACTGTTCCTCCAAGTCTGCGGTCAAGTATTGGACGCTTTCCGGACGCGTGTCCACAAAGGGCGCCACGTCGATCATCAGGTCGGCGGACAACCGGCGCAGACGACGCCATTGCGATTCGGTGATGGTCTCCCCGGCGGAAATTATCACCTCGCCTTTGCGCGTCGTCACGTCGTTCATCACCCGGTGTCCAATGGGGTTGAAATAGCCCGGCAGACCGGGGGTCCGGCAGTCGCCCAGCCAAAGCTCCTTGATCACCGGCCAGTAGGGAGTCTCGATGAAGCCCAGCCGGTCAATACGGGCATAGGCCGCCAGGCTGCTGAGCAACCCGATGTTCGCTCCTTCCGGCGTCTCTATCGGGCAGATGCGTCCGTAGTGCGAGGCGTGAACGTCGCGCACGTCGAAACCGGCCCGTTCACGGGTAAGACCGCCCCGACCCAAGGCCGAAAGTCGCCGCTTGTGAGTCAGTTCCGCCAACGGGTTGGTTTGATCCATGAACTGCGACAACTTGTCCCCGCCGAAGAACTCGCGAATCGCTCCGGTAACCGGGCGTACATTGACCAGCTTGGCCGGAATCGCGTCCTCAGGCTTTTCCAGGCGTCCCACCCGATCCTGGAACATTCGGTGCATACGCAGCAATCCGATCCTCACCTGGTCGCGCATCAACTCTCCGGCCACACGCACCCGCCGGTTGCCCAGGTGGTCAATGTTGTCCCGGGGTTCCGTGTTGCTGACGTGCTGCCGGATCAGCCCCTGCAGGGTATCAATTATGTCGTTCAGATCCAGGACCCGACGCTCGTCCAACTCAATACCGGGAAGGTTGATCCGCACCTGGTGTATATTGCCGTTGGAACCGCAGTTGACATCGGTCACCACGCCCACGATGCGCGAAGCCCGTGCGCGGACGGGGGTCAGGCGCCAGCTTTGCAGCGGGCCCTGGTTGACCTTTTCCGCGTAAATCAGCTGTCCAGGCTCGACGATACTATCCCCGGCCAGAAAACGATTCTTCAGGATAGCAATTTGGCCGCACGAAATTGCTTCCGTAGATTCCGTGCCGCCAGGTATTGGCTGGGTGGAGATCGCCACCGGGTCGCCCAGGATGTCGGTAACCGGCCGTTGCACGCTGACCAGCCGGGCGCCGTCCTCTCGCGTTTCAACGAGCGACAGCAATGCTCCGGTATTCGCTGCATCCAGGCTCGCCACCCGGACTCCCGCCTCTTCGTCCTGAACGCCGGCGAAAAGGTCCACCGGCTCAATTCGGCGGTCCGCCCGGCGGGACAGATAACCAAAGTTGATGAGGGCTTCGACATCCCGTTCCGCCAGGACTCTCTGCTCCCGCCCGGAGGCGGTGAAGATTTCGATGGGGGTGACCCCCTGACCCGTTAGCTCATGCTGTTTTTGAACGAACGCCAGTATGGTTTTCTGCGGTTCGGTCAGAATCTGCTCTCCGGCCCGACCAAGGCGCTGGTCAACTTTGATGCGCCCCACCTCGCCGAGATCAAAGCGACGACCGTCAAAAAAGTGGTTGACCACGAAGGTGCATGCGGCGTCCACCTGCACCGCTGGTTCGCCCGGGCGCAGCCATTTGTACAGGTTCCGTTGGGCCAGGCCAATGCGGTGGGCCTGTTCGTAGTCGAAATCACGGTCCGGGTGCATCCGGTCCCACAGTGACCTGAGTTCCTCTTCCCGCGGGTTGTAGTCCCGGTCCTCCGCCGGAGCGACGCCGGCCACGAAAGGACGGCAATCGTTGGCGTCCGCCTCGGCAAACAGCGCCCGCATTTCCTCGGCGCTGACGATGCCCAGGGCATGCAGGAATGTGGAAACGCCCATCCGGCGCCGACGGTCCACGCTGACCGTGATGGTTTCGGGCAGATTGCGCCGGCGGGCGTAGTAATGGGTCCACGTGGACAGCTCAATGCGCGCGCCCCGGCTGGCCGAAATGCGCGCCTTGTAGTACCAATTCTCCGGTTTGCCGCACTCGGGACACGCCGGATCCTGGGAAGGTTCGCGTTCGTAATACACGCTGGGGGCGCGCTGCAACTGGCTCACCAGCACGCGCTCGGCGCCGTTAATGACGAACGTGCCGGTATCGGTCATCATCGGCACATCGCCGAAGAAAATGTCAGACTCGGTCACCTCTCCGGTTTCCTGATCCCGGAGTTGCGCTTTCACATAAAGGGGCTGCGAGTAGGTAATCTCCCGCTCCCGGCACTCCTCCGGACTGAACTGCGGGTCATCAAACCAGTGGTCCAGGAAATACAGCTCGAACCGCTCCGCCCGGCGCGCCGCCTCTCCATTGGCGAAGCGCCTGGTGATGCCGGCGACAATAGGCGAGCAGTCACGGAATGTTTCGGCGAGCCCCCGGGTCTTAAACCAGTCAAAGGACTCGATTTGGCTGCGTATCAGGTTGGGTACGTCTAGGACATTCGCAATGCTGGATTCGGAGTAGGTTTTCACATCACGAGCGGCCAGGCCACGGTTGTTTCGGCCGGAACGTTTGCGGGTCAGAACCATAAATCGACCCTCCTGGCGGGTGTGCGGCGGTTCTTTACCAGCATTTGACCTGCCCCACCACGATGCGCCAATAGACACACAAATTCGGCCCGCCAACACTGGGCAAGCCGAATCGTTGGGGTTAATCAGCACTGAGGGAGCAGGCGAAAATTCGGAAAAGTCGTAGCCACTGGATTTCTGTACATTATGGACATATCCAGCCTATACATAATCCAGCCGTTCTGTCAACTGAAGAGCCGTCAGGAATCGGTGATTTTAGCTACTCGTCCGGGGCGGGGGTTAGACGTTGGAGTCGGGCGGGGGTTCGTCAAAAGGTCCACCAACGGCCTCCGCCGCCAGACGACGGCGGTTCCATTCCCGCCAGCGAGCACTGGCTTCAGCTCAGCCTTCCGCTAGACCTTGCTCCCGGCCTTCTTCCAGCTGCTGCTGCTTCAACGATTCAACGCACTTCTGTTTCAACCATTCTGCGATAACCATAGAAGCGCGTATCACCTCTTGTTAGAGTAATGCTCAATCCGAGAGCGGCGGCGCTGGGCATCGCAAAGCCGCCCACGATGGTATAGCCCATCTTCGCCGGGCTGTCGATCTCGGCAACCGCATACCATATTAGTACCGCATAGCCGACTATGCTCAGAATGGTGAATATGGGAAACTCGATGCGACGCCGCGGTCGCGGCAGACTCAACAGGGTTTCCCGCGGATTCTCCCCGGGCGGTAAAGGGTTGGTGGACATTGCAGGGGCTTCCGGCTAACCGCCGCCGCCGCGAACCTCCAGGCTGGGTTTGGTCATCTCCTCCGGGTTGAGCAGAGCGTCCAGTTCGGCCTCGCTGAGTCCAGTATCAGTCCGCGCGATTTCCCGGATTGTCATCCCGGTTTCTGCCGCCTTTTTGGCGATCCCGGCTGCCGCGTCATACCCTATGGACGGTGCCAATGCCGTACCCAGCATCAAGCCTTTTTCCACCATTGCCGGCCCGGTGTCGGTGGCCGTGATACCCACCACGCATTGATCGGCGAAGTTCTGCGCCGACGCGGCCAGCAGCGACACCGACTGCAACAGGTTATAGGCCGCCAGCGGCATCATGGTGTTCAGCTCAAAGTAGCCTCCGGCGCCGGCCAGCGCTACCGCAGCATCGTTGCCCACCACGTGAGCCGCTACCTGGATTACTGACTCCGCAATCACCGGGTTCACCTTGCCGGGCATGATGCTGCTGCCGGGCTGCACCTCCGGGACGTTTATCTCGCCCAGGCCGGCCCGGGGGCCGCAGCCTAAGAAACGAATGTCATTGGCAATCTTGTGCAGGCTGATTGCCACTGTCTTCAGTTGCCCACTGGCCTCTACGATGCCGTCCAGGGCCGACTGAGCCTGGAAATGGTTGCCCGTTTCCCGGATGCTCACCCCGGTAATTTCCTGCAAACGGGCGCAGGTGCGTTGGGAGGACTCGGGGTGGGTATTGACCCCCGTGCCCACCGCCGTGCCGCCCAGAGCAACCTCAGCCAACGCTTCCTGGGCGCGACGCACTCGGGTGATGCTGTATTCCGCCTGCCCGGCGTAGCCGCTGAACTCCTGGCCCAGCCGGACCGGCGTGGCGTCTTGCAAGTGAGTCCGCCCGGTTTTGACAATTGGCCAGAATTCGTCGGCTTTGGCTTGCAGGGATGACCGGAGGGATTCCAGGGCCGGAATCAAATCCTCCTTCATACCCAGCAGGGCCGCCAGGTGAATGGCCGTGGGGATCACGTCGTTGGATGACTGCCCCAGGTTAACATTGTCGTTGGGGTGTACCAGACGGGACCCCAGGTCGCCGCCCAGGATCTGCGAGGCCCGGTTGGCAATTACCTCGTTGGCGTTGGTGTTAGTGGAAGTGCCGGAGCCGGTCTGGAAAATGTCCAGCACGAAGTGCTCGTCGTGCTTGCCGTCCGCCACCTCCTGGGCCGCCTGCACGATGGCTTCGCCCACCGTGCGGTCAAGGACTCCCAAGTCCATATTGGTCCGCGCCGCCGCCAACTTGATGAGACCCAAAGCGCGGATGAACTGCCGTGGAAAGCGGAGGTCGCTGATGGGAAAGTTGAGCACCGCCCGCATAGTGGACGCGCCATAGAGGGCGTCGGCCGGCACCTCCATTTCTCCCATGGAGTCGCGTTCGATACGGGTGTTGGTAGTGGTCATTTTTTAATGCCATCCTCTTGTAAGTTGGGTGATTAGTCTGGCCGGCAAAACAACCAGCCGGAAAATGCCTGGGATTTTCACTGCCCTAGCCATCGAGTTCAATACAGCAATGGGAATATATTGGGTAGCAAATCTCTGCTGCTAATCTTCGGCGTCCGATTCCAGGCGGCGCAGCCGTTGGTGGAGCTGCTCGTTTTCCAGCCGGAGGACATCCCGCTCCACGGCCATCTGCCGCCAATTTTCCAGGTGGGTTCCGGCGGACGGGTCATACAGATGCGGCCAGCCTTCGTCCCAGCAGATGCTCAATCCGAGCACATCGCTGTATCCTTTCAGGCTGGAGTAGTCGATTTCGCCATGCTTGCGGTAGGGCGGCATAGTGTATGTGGGTGCGGAAGTGGTCATGGCAGCCCTCCGGTCAGTGCTACTTGTCATTCATCGCGGCCAGAACGACAATCTGAAAACGGCGTGGGCGACGTTTGTCAGCAGGTCGTGTTACAACCATCTTTGCCCTTTGACCCGAGTGAAGGACGTACTCCGTGCGTTGACGCTCCATATCGCTCATAAACTTTCCCACCTTGATTTTGCGGCTTTGGCCGATTTCTGGGATTCCCATTAACTTGGCCAGCCGGCTCATAGTGGCTTCCGTGATATTGCGGGTCAAAAATTCTTTAGACCCGAATTCAGCATACAAAATCTCGACCACTTCCTTGCCGTCCATAAGAACCCCCAATGCTTGGCGCGTCGGCGCCGGCAGGACTAACTTTCCCTTTCCTGTTCCAAACGGCGTAGCCTTTCCCTGAGCCGCTCGTTTTCCGCAAGGGCGGCGTCCCGCTCAGCTTGAGCAAGCAAGCCACTGGCCCGGGTGGAATCCCGCTCCGCCTCGGCGGCCATCCGGGCGGCCCGCTCCTCCTCCCGGTCATACCACACTTCCCGCCAACCCTCCAGGTAGGTTCCGGTTACCGGGTCGTAGAACCGCGGCCAGCCCTCATCCCAGCAGAGGCACAATTCCATAACCTCACTGTACCCTTTGAGAATGCCGTCAGGTTCCGTGGTCAGTCCAATGTCGCGGTACTCTCCATCTTCCAGTCGCCCGCCGTACACCGGATTCCCGTGATACTGGCCTCCCGTGGGATCGAATCGCCAGTATTCCGGCACGCCAATGCGAGCGTAGATGTCGGGTTTGCGGCGCACGTCCTCTCTGCCGGTAGAATGGGAAGACACTTCGATAGCCAGATCCGGGGGCTTGCCCACTTCCCACGGCAGATAAAGACGCCGCGGGCGTATCGCTCTGGCGTCAACGCCAAAGGCTAGATAGATGTCCGGGGACACCCGCACGTTCAGGTTGGCCGGGTCGTAGCAGATGTTGGTGTCCCGGTCGAGAAAAACGTCCGGCCGGCGGTTGAAGTCGGTGAACCGCGCCCGCATCACGCCGATGATTTCATCCTGCTCCAGATTTTGCTCCATGGCGTCAGGTTTCTTTACCGGCTCGCCGGCGTTGAACTCGAGGCAGTCATAGTCAATCTCGCCCATCTTGCGATAGGGCAACATCTTAAACCCGGTTGCTGTGGTAGCCATCAGAAGCCTCGCAATGCGTAGGGGCTACTTCCCCTCCTTGATGAAGTCCGCCACCCGCTCGGCAATCATGATCGTGGTGGCGTTGGTATTGGCGCGGATTACGTCGGGCATCACCGAGGCGTCCACCACCCTGATGTTCCGCATCCCGTAGATCCGGCAATACTGATCCACAACCGCGTCCAGATCCGAACCCGGACCCATCTTGCAGGTGCCGGAGGAATGGTGCTGCGTATAGGCGTTCCGCAGCATCCACTGGTCCAATGCCGCATCGGAGGCCAGGTCTTCATCGGTGGGAGACAATCGCTCGGCCACGAATTGCCGGAAAGTTGGCTGCTCCGCTATCTGCAAGCCCAGGCGAACCGCCGAGCGCATCCGCTGCCGGTCCACCGGGTCGGAGAGGTAATCGTAAAACAGGTCGGGCTGCGCGTGGGGGTCCGTAGATGCCAGTCGGAGGCGCCCGGCAGTAGCCGCATTCTGCAACGCCGCGCTGAACCCGAAGTGAAAATCATCGGACTCGATGTTGACGCTGGCCGGGCGGTGCTCGCTGGTCATGAGGATTGGCGACAGCTGAATGTCCCCTCTCGTCCCCGTTCCCTCCGGGCTATAGCGCAGACCCACCTGGATGCTCGGCGCATCAAGTTCCGGTGGGTCCCCGATGCCGCGAAACAGGCTGAATACCGCCGGGTGGTCCCGCAGGTTTTCGCCCACGCCGGAGAGTTCGTGAATCACTGGAATTCCCATCTCCCGCAGGTGGTCTGCCGGACCTACTCCGGACAGCATCAATATCTGGGGCGAGGCAATGGCTCCGGCGCTGAGGATAATGTGATCGCCATACGCCTCAAATATCTCGCCGCCGCTTTCCGCTTCGACGCCGATGGCGGTCTTGTCGTCGAAGAGCGCCCGGCGGGTCACCACGTTGCCCCGCACCGTCAGGTTAAGCCGGTGTCGGGACATCGACAGGTAAGTCAACGATGTGCTCATCCGCACGCCGTCGATACTGTTCAGAGGCCGCGCCGCGATGCCATTGGAATCGGGATGGTTCTGGTCGGCATCTTCGGGGAAGCCCAGTGCGCGGCAGGTGTCGTAAAAAGCCTCGGCCACCGGCAGCCATTCCTCCCGCTTGTAACGCCTGACCGGAATGGGGCCGGAATTGCCATGAAAATCGCCACCTCCGAAGTCCAGGTCGTTCTCCAATCGGCGGAAATACGGCAGTACCTTGGTGAAGGACCATTCGTCGTTGCCCCACACCGCCCAGTTGTCGTAGTCCTCGGGCACCCCGCGGAACAGCACCTGTCCGTTAATGCTGCTGGAGCCGCCCATCGCCTTGCCGCGAGGGATGATGATGGGTTCCTCCTGTTGTGGCGTACCCCGGGCCGTGTAACCCCAACTGTGTGGCCCGTACGCGGAACGCCATACGTTGTTGCCATTCTTCAAATCGATGGGCAGATGCTCGAAGTCGGGGTAATCCGGCCCGGCCTCCAGCAGCAGCACTGATATATCGGGATCTTCGGTCAGCCGCGCCGCCAGCGTACAGCCGGCGGAGCCGCCGCCGACGATTATGTAATCGTAATTCATGCAGCCTCCGTTGACGGTCTGCGTTTGCTGTCGCAAATCGTCAATTTCCTTGTCGGTGTAACCCATTCGGCGCAGAATCCGAAAGGCGATTCTGACTTCCGGTTCACTCCCGCACATCAGGTAGTCCAGCGCTCTTCCATATTGCAGCTCTTTCAAACTCGGGCTGCGACGGTATTGCTCACGCATGGCAGTGTCGTGGTCAAGCAAAGGCATAGTCTCACTCCCGGTATTCTCTCAAATAGCGTCTTGCCCGACTGATGTCCCGGTTTTGATCTTCCTTCTTGCCGCCCCAAAACAGGATTATCTGTTCCTCCTCTAGAGGAAGGTAAATCCGCCACCCGCCGCGAGCGTGCAAACGGCGTTCTCTGAGCCCTTCGCCATTTCGTATCAACGGACAATCTCCCAGATTTTGATTTTCCGCCATGCGATCCAACGTGTCGGCGATATAGTCTTGTACCGTTGCGTCGAGACCGACAAACCAATCTTCATACGGACACCTTCCGTTTGGTGCTATGTAGTAGCGAAGCTGCCAGGGCATAGGCGGTTTTCAAAAGACGGAATATCTCGGCAAGCCACCCGGCGCCTTGCATTCGACGTGAATCAGGAGGCGCTAACCCTACAGCCCGCAGCAATCCAGCAGGCAGTTGAAAAAGTTCATGTCGTCAATGTCGTTCAGTCTTTCCTCATGGACGTCAGCCAGGTGCTTCATGATGCGTGGGGTATTCATCGGCACCAGCAACGCGGTGGCGTTGATACTGACAATGCCGATCATCGGATGGGCCATGAACCGGCCAAACGCCTGGGATTGCTCCTCGCACCTCAGGCAACGCACCGTAATCTCATCGTCCCTCTGGTCGAAGATCAGCTGTACTAGAGGCTCATCGCCCAACCGCGCGTCAAAGACCTCCCCGTTGCCGAATCGGTCCGGCCCGACGTACTCGGCGGTCAGAGAATTCGTCCACCCTTCCGGCGGGTGCACGACCCGATTGCTCTCCCTGGGCATATCCCGCACCTCGTATTCCAATCAACGTGTGGCCCGATTTTACCCCATCGCCAATCCGATTCGCCACGCCGGGCCGGCGAGGCGGCATTCGGTCAGGGTTCACCATTGTGGATTTCACGTACCTGCCGGCGTGAAGCAATGTTGTTCTTACACCGTTCCGAGGCTGTTGTACCGTGCGATTACATCGCGGCGCGGTGTGAACATTGCGGCATTCCGCCGTCCCAAGGGTAGAAAGCGACATTCTGATCGGTTTGACAATGGGAGGTTCGTCCCATAGACTTCCCGCGCCAACAAAACGGCCCCGGTGGGAAGACCGAGGCCGCGGCGATGGGGAATAGGGGTCCGCCATCGGGACTGATTTTAGTCCCGTCCTCCTGGCTGTGTCCAGCCCTGTTGTTTGCGGCAGGGCTGTTTTGTTGGGCTGCATCACAACGGCCTGCACAGGCAAGGAGGTTTCATGTTCCGAAAACGGTAGCGGCCATCGGTACATCTAATCAGGGCGCCACTGGGATGACCAGGCGGCCGGGGATTACGTATGCAAGTACGGCAAGGTGACCGGAGCCGATTGCGGCGAAATCGAGACAAAATACTACCAAATACCCGGGTATGGGGGAAACAAATGGGTTTTGGTGCGCAATGTCCCTGGCGATAACTCTGATTTGTCGGAACCAGGAGACAGTGGCGGACCATTTTTCGACGGCAACGTTGGCGTCGGGATTATGAGCCATGAAGTGGAGGCTACTAAAGCCATCTACATGGCATTCAATTTCATCGAGAACGTCGGGTTGTCGTTGGACACTGACTAGGGTGATGATACGGTCGCTGGTAGTGGTTCGATGGTGGACTGCTATAGAGTGGTGGCTTGGGTTCAGGAGGCTGGTCCTTCTGTTAGTCGCCGTCGCATTCGCAGCGTCTTGCGGCGATGATACCGCTGGCGCGGTTCCGGCCGTCGGCCAATTGGCGGCGACGGCGGGCCCGGCCACGATTGCTCCGATGCCGACGCACGGCGTCTCCTCGGTTGCGGCCGGGGAGACGCCGGTGTTGCCGCGCCACAACGAGACTATCCCTCCCAACCGTGGCAATCAATACGTCTATGGCGAACTGTCGCTTTCGGGCAACTGCTTGCGAATATCCTACGTTGACCAGGCTGACCGCGAGGGGACGCGGGACGGCCTGCTGATCGTGTGGCCGGCGGGCTTTGACGCGCGGACCAGCGGCGATGTGGTGGAAGTGACCGGGGCTGATGGTGACGTGGTTGCCGCCGCGGGGCAAACGCTTCGGCTATCGGGCAAGAAGGTTTCGCGCCAGTCGGCGGCAGTTGACGAGTGGGATTGGGATGGCGGCGACGTGGAGCATTGCGGAGGCCCCTTTTGGCTGGTCGGGGATGAAGTTACCGCCATGGGGACGGGCGCTGAAGGCCCCCCGGCGGCCAATGATATCTTCTTCCCAACCATGAGCCACCAGCGGGGCCCGATAGTGTCGCCGTTAGCGGCCCTGGAGGGTCATCTCGCGTTGCGTGGCCGTTGCCTGTTCTTGGAGGCTCCCAATTCTCCAATTGGGTATCTGGTGGTCTGGCCGCCCGGTTTCCGTGCGCAGAGATCCGGGGATAATGTCCTGGTGCTGAACGGGGGAGGCAGTTTGATCGCTCAGGTCGGTGATGACGACATCACGCTGGGAGGGAGCAGCGGCAAAGCAGGCTCGGATTATCCGGGTAAGTGTCCAGGCGCGTACTTCAAGGCTTACTCGGTCCAACGCTCTCCGGCGGAGTAGAACAGAACGGCGGTTGCCCAACCCGCGGCAATGTGGCACCATTACCCGCGACCATCCGTAGCGGACACGGGTGTAAAGGAGCGCTGCAATGAGCTTGGACATATTCGACGTTTCCGGCCAGAAAGTTCTGCTGGTGGGCGCGGGGCGCGGCATCGGGAAGGGCATCGCGTTGGCCTTTGCGCAAGCTGGGGCTGACGTGGCAGTCACGGGCCTGACCTCCACCGGCGTCAACCAGGTTGCAGAGGAAGTCCGCGCGTTGGGTCAGCAGTGCCTTCCCCTGACCGGCGACGCCACCACCGCCGCCGATACCGACGCCATCGTAGCCCAAACCATCGCCGAGTTCGGCCACATCGATACCCTGGTCAACTGCGTCGGCGACGCTATCCGCAAGCCCGTGGTACAACTGCCCGGCAGCGACGTTCCCGGCATGACCGAATCGGAATGGCACAGCATCGTTGACATCAACCTCACCGAAGCCTTTCAAGGCTGCCGCGCCGTGGGCCCGCACCTGCTGGAGCGGCGCCGGGGCAGCGTCATCAACATCAGCGGCTGGGCATCCTTCCGCGGCCGCCCCATGTCCGCCGCCTACGACGCCGCCAAGGCCGGCCTGATGCGCTTCACCGAGTGCGTGGCTCAGGAATGGGCGCCCTTCGGCATCCGCTGCAACGCCATCGCTCCGGGCAGCTTCCCCGACCCGGATCAGATGTCCCAGGAAGCCTTCACCGCCCGGGATGCCGCCGCCGCCGACGCCATTCCGCTGGCTCGCGTCGGTCGCCTCATCGAAGTTGGCTACCTGGCCGTGTACCTGGCCTCCCCCGCCGCATCCTACGTAACCGGCCAAACCTGGGCCATCGACGGCGGCGTCAGCATCAAGCACCCGTAGTGAATATAAGCCGTCTATGCCGACGAGATTGCCACGCTGCGCTCGCAATGACAATGGGGAAAGTTTGCCATGACAATGCACTACGAACTGCTGGCCCACCGCATCCTGGAACGAGCGGCAACCCAGTTTCCTGATAAGCGCATCATTACCCGCGTGGGCGAAGGCGCCCATCGTTACACCTATGCCGATATGTTCGCCCGCACGGCCCGGTTGGGAAACGCCCTGCGCGAGCTGGGTGTTGGCGTAGGCGACCGGGTGGGAACCTTCGCCTGGAACAACTACCGGCACCTGGAAGCCTACTTCGCGCCGCCCACCATTGGCGCCGTAGTGCATACCGTCAACATCCGGTTGGCGCCCGACGACATGGCTTACATCATCAACCACGCTGGCGACAAGGTGCTGCTGATCGACCCGGACCTCGTGCCATTGATCGAAGCTATCTCCGACCGCCTGACCACCGTACAGCATTTCGTGATCCTGGCCCACCCGGACGAAGTATCCACCAGGCTGCCCAACGCCATCGCCTACGAAACCATACTGGATGCAGCATCCGCAGAGTACCGCCCGGCCAGCGTTGACGAATACGCCACTATGGGTCTTTGCTACACCTCAGCCACCACGGGCCTGCCCAAAGGGGTCGCCTACTCCCACCGGGCGGTGTATCTTCATTCCATGGCCTCCTCGGCCGTGGACGTGCTGGCCCTGTCCGAGCGGGACCGTGTCATGGCCATCGTTCCCATGTTCCACGCCAACTGTTGGGGCCTGCCCTACAGCTCCACCATGGTCGGCGCCGACCAGATCTTTCCCGGCGTTCGTCCTGACCCCAGGGTAATCTGCGAACTGGTGGAGCGCGAAGGCGTAACCTTCAGCGCCGGCGTACCCACCATCTGGATCGGCGTGCTGGATTACCTGCAACGTGCCGGCGTCGAATACGACCTCTCTTCCCTGAAACAAATTGTCAGCGGCGGCTCCGCCGTTCCCCTGGCGATATTGCAAGCCTATCGGGAACGGCTGGGCGTTGAAATAGTACACGCTTACGGCATGACCGAGGCCGCGCCACTTATTTCGGTGAACCGACGGCGCACCTGGCTGGACAACCTTTCCGATACGGAACAATTGGCCCTTTCCGCCAAACAGGGCGTAATCGCTCCCGGCATCGAGATGAAGCTGGTGGACGAAAACGGCGCCGCTGCCCAGTGGGACGGCCAGCAGCGCGGCGAGCTCTGGTTCCGCGGCCCCTGGGTCGCCGACGAATACGTGAACGACGAGCGCAGCGCCGAGACCTTCGTGGACGGCTGGTACCACAGCGGTGACATCGCATCCATCGACCCTGACGGCTACATTCAGATCGTGGACCGGGTGAAGGACATGGTGAAAAGTGGTGGCGAGTGGATCTCCTCTGTGGATCTGGAGTCCGCGATCATGGCCCACCCCGACGTGCTGGAAGCCGCCGTAATCGCCATACCGCACCCGCAATGGCAGGAACGCCCCCTGGCTTGCGTGGTGCCCCGCGCTGCTGCCTCGGCCCAGCTTACCAGGGATGACATTCTCGATTTCATCCGGCCCGACTTTGCCCGCTGGTGGCTGCCCGACGATGTGGTGTTCATCGACGAAATCCCCAAGACCAGCGTGGGCAAGTTCGACAAAAAGGTGCTGCGCGAGCGGTTCGAAAGCCACGGCTGATTCGCCCGCATGAATGTCGCGCCCTCCGGGGTCGCTGCCATCTCCGCCGCCGGGGTTCGCAAGGACTACGGCGACCGGGCCGTGCTTCGCGGGATAGACTTTTCCGTCGGCTGGGGAGAGATTGCCGTGCTCTTCGGCGCCAACGGGGCTGGCAAGACCACCCTGCTGCGCATCCTCGCCGGCCTGGCGCGCCCCGACGCCGGATCGGTTCACATCGCCGGCCGGCCCATGGGGCGTACCGGCGGTTCAGCCCGGCGCATGGTGGGCTTCGCCGGCCACCAAACCATGCTCTATAACGATCTCACCTGCCGCGAGAACCTGGACTTTTATTGCAAACTGTACGGCGTGGCCGACCCCAACCGCCGCATCGCGCGAGTCCTCGAACAGCTGAACCTCTCCGACCGGGCCCACCGGCGCATTCGCACCCTCTCCCACGGTATGCAAAAGCGGCTGTCCATAGCCCGCGCCATATTGCACCAGCCGGCCGTGCTGCTTCTTGACGAACCCGAATCGGGTCTCGACACCGCTTCAGCATCGGCTTTGGGCGAATTTCTGCGGCAGTGGGCCGCCGGTGGAAAATCGGCGCTGCTGACCACGCACAACGCCGAGATCGGCCTGGCCTGGGCCGGTCGGGCGCTGGCGCTGGCCGGAGGGCAAGTGGCCTACGATGCGCCGGCAGACGCTGCAACGTCATCCGAATTGAGGATGCTACAATGAACCTGTCGGACTTGCCCGGCGAACTGGCGGAACGAGGAATCTGGTGGCAGGTTGGGGGCTTCGCAATTGCCGGCTGCGCCAGCGTGGCGGTTCTGCAATTGTGGGAAGGCTCCGATTTCCGGGCTTACCGGAGTTTTGAAATCGGGACCAAAGACCTCTACTGGATGTTCGTTTTGCCCTTGGCCGGGCTATTTGAAGGAGTACGCAAATTGTTTGAGAAAGCATCGGAAATCCGGGCTGCGCAACGCGCGAAAATGATACGCAAGGAACGCGCCCGTCTGCAAAAAGCACTGACCAAGCTTGGACACAAAGACCCTGAGACTGGCGCGATTACTTTGACTCCCGAAGCGATGGAATCGGTCTTCGGAAAATCGCCTGATTCCGGCGCGTAGCGGTTTGCCCGGTCAATTCCGGCCGGCGCGGGCGTCATATTTCCTATGGCCCTATTACGCGCCGCATTGGCCATCGCCTGGAAAGACCTCCGCCTGGAACTCCGGTCTCGCGACACCATTGTCTCTGCCCTGGTGTTCGGCCTCATCGTAGTCGTCGTATTCAACTTCGGCCTGAACCGCACACCCGGGAGCCTGGAACCCGTCGCCCCCGGCTTACTCTGGGTTGCCTACGCCTTCATCGGAGTTCTGGCCATGAACCGGGCATTTTCCCGCGAGATGGAACAGGGCGGCCTGGACGGTCTGCTCGTTGCGCCCATCAGCCGCGACTCCATCTTCCTGGGCAAGGTGTTGAGCAGCGTCGTCTTCATGCTGGTTATCGAGGCCATCCTGCTGCCCATATTTGCCGTTATGCTGGGGCTGCCGGCCTTGTCTCCCCTCCTGGGTCTCGTGATCCTGCTGGCCACCGTCGGATTCGCCACCGTCGGGACATTTTTTGCCGGCATGGCTGCGCAGACCCGTTCCCGCGAAATCCTGCTGCCGGTGCTCTTCTTCCCGGTCGTCGTGCCCGTCATCATCGCCGCGGTGGAGGCATCCGCCCTGGTTTTGCAGGCAGGCCCGATGCAGCCGGTGTGGACCCGATGGCTGCCCCTGCTGGTGGTGTTCGATGCCCTTTTTTTGGTAATATGTTCGTGGATTTTCGGTTTCATTTTCGAGGGATAACACAGCTTGGCGGCGATAACTAGCCTACCGGAAAGTAAAGCATCACGGCGCGCGGCGGTACGAGACGCGCGCCTTTGGCTGTTGCTTTTGACTGCGGCGCTGACGCTGGTGGACGGCTACCTGATTTTCGTCGTCGCTCCCACCGACGAGGTTCTGGGGCACATTCAACGCATCTTCTACGTCCACGTTCCCATTTCAATCCTGTCCTTCCTCGGTTTCCTGATCTGTGCGGTGGCCGGTGTCGGTTACCTGATACGGCGCACAGCGGTCTGGGACCGCATGGCCCACGCCTCCGCCGAGGTTGGGGTAGTGTTCGTAACCCTGGCGCTGATAACGGGCGTTATCTGGGCCCGCCCGGTTTGGGGGGTGTGGTGGACCTGGGAACCACGTCTCACGACTACGTTGATCCTCTGGTTGATCTATGTCGCCTACCTGATGATTCGCCACTACGCTCCCACCCCGCAACAGGGCCGATCCTGGTCGGCGGTGGTGGGCATCATTGGCTTCATCGATGTGCCAATCGTGTATTACTCGGTGAAGTGGTGGCGCTCAATCCATCCGGTGCAAGTAATCGGCCCGGAAGCGGCCGACGACGCCCTGGAACCCATCATGGCCCGAATCGTCCTTTTCTCTATGCTGGCGCTGCTCGCGCTTTTCACGTACCTGCTGATGGAACGCATGGCGCTGCGGGCCGCTGAGGATTCCTTGGCCCAGATGCGCCGGGACAGTGCGGTTGATTGATATGGCCGTGCCGCCGAATAACATTCCCTTTCTTTTTGCCGCCTTCGCAGTGGTTTGGGCCGTGTTCTTCATCTACGCCGCCTACATGTCGTGGCGTCGCCATTCGTTCCAGCGTGAACTCCGGGATCTTCAGGAGACGGCCGGTTCTGACCGGCCTTCGGTTGCCGATGATCGGGATGAAGGCCCGGTATAATAGACGTTGCAAATCCTCAAATCAGGTTCTCGCTCGAATTATGCAATCTGAATATCCTGTCAATCAACCGGGTGAAACGGTCGCCTATGTCCCCGATTTTGAGGCGGAGCGCACCGGTTGGCGCAGCCACCGCACAAGGCTCATCATCCTGGCCGGCGTAATCGCCCTCGCCGTCGCCTACATGGTCTATGCCGCTTTCCCCGGCAACACGCTGTACTTTGTAACCGTCAGCGAATTCCTGAACGACCCCAAATTGCAGGATGGGCAGACGCTGCGTGTTGCCGGCGCCCTTGCCTCCGACACCTTCCGACGCGACGATGGCTCGACCCGGTCCCACTTCGCCCTGGGCGACAAACTGCCCGACGTACCTGGGGTCTCTCCCGGCAGCCCCCGGCTGCCGGCCAGCTACGTCGGCGTACTGCCGGACCTCTTCTTCAACCCCCACTCCGAGATCATCCTGGAAGGCAACTACGACGCGCAAAGCCAGGTCTTCGCCACCGACAACATCCTGGTCAAGTGCCCATCCAAGTACCAGTCCATGCAAGCCGAAAACCCCGAGCTGGTTCCGGGAGCGACGGTTCCGCAAGGCGGCTACTGAATGGGCCGGCGCGGAGGTTGTTATGTTTATCACGCCAACTACTGATAAGAACGTATGCCAGCGGGCCCGGGCGGTGTACGACGCCAAGATTCGCCATTTGGTTGAACCGCATCACGTCGGCAAGCTCATCGCAATTGAGCCGGACAGCGGCGAGTTTGAATTTGACAAGAACTTGAGAGCGGCGTCCGAAAGACTGAAAGCCAGGCGCCCCGGCTCCTTGACGTGCATCCTGCGCATCGGCCGCAAAGCAGTCTTCACCGGAGTTCGCGGAGTGCCGCAGGATAGTCTGGAACCGCGCATCGGCGACGGGATTAAGTACGATATGTTCTGGAGTCGCAGCCAGGAAATCTACGACGCCGAAATTCGCCAGTGGGTGGAACCCGCGTACAAAGGCAAGTTCCTTGCGCTTGACCCGGACACGGGCGACTGCGAAGTCCACGACGACGTACTGGGCGCCGTTGCCCGATTGGGCAAGAGGCTGCCCGACGCTCCCTTTTACGTGCTGCAAGTTGGGCACAGTGACTCCATAACCGGAGTAATCAGAGGGCCCAAAAAAGCATGACAACAGGAAGCATCAGCTTCACCGGACAGGCGACTTTGCCCGTATCCATAATGGACGAGGACAGCGGACTGTTCGTTGACTTCAATTTGGTTATTGATACCGGGTTTAACGAAGACCTACAGCTTCCCATTGGCAACATCGTGAGGCTGAATTTGCCCTTTATCGACAGAGGAGATTCACAGTTGGCAGACGGGCGAGTGGCAAGCAGTGACGTATACGAGGCCACCGTACTGTGGTTCGGCAATCCTGTAACGGTGAACGTCATTGCTACGGAAGTCCCTATCCCCCTTATCGGCGTCAACCTGCTCTGGGACAATGCAATGGCTATAGAGTGGGAGTTAGGCGGCAGGGTTAGCGTTGAGCCGCTTTCTGAAACCGAATAACAAAGCCCCCGACGGCATATCCCGCCGGGGGCGCAATCATTCCTGGTGTGGACCGGCTGGCGCTAGAACGAATACGCGTCCATCAACTGTTCCATCGTCCGCTCGCGCGCCTTTGACCGGATATTGTTCATGTTGGTTTCCAGAGAACCCCTGGATTCGTCCTTGTAGATGATGCCCACTGGCAGGCCACCCTGCTGCACCAGGTCGTACGCGGCCTGCTTGCTCGAGTAATCGTGGTCTTCCGGTATGTCCCAGAGGGCCGGCGCGATGCCTTCCCTGGCGTTGCCCTTGATCAACTGGTAGGTGTCGTTGTAGGTGACGCAGGGCGACTGCACGTGGATCATCGACATCCCCTCGTGGTTCATCCCCTCGTTGATGAGCCGCGCCAGCACCCGGGGTTGACCGGAGAAACCGGACGCGATGAACGAGACGCCCAAGGTGAGGTACAGTTCCAGCGGGTCCAGATCCTCTTCAATCTTGCCGAAGGGGGTGCTGCTGGTCACCGCGCCCATCTCGGTGGTGGGGGAACTCTGGCCTTTAGTAAGACCGTAAACGCCGTTGTCCATGATGACGGCGGTGACGTTGACGTTACGGGCCGCCTGGGGCGCGATGTGCTCGCCGCCGATGCTCAGGAAGTCGCCGTCGCCGGCCACTATGATCACGTTCAGTTCGGGCCGGGCCATCTTGACGCCCATGGCCACCGGCAGCGTCCGGCCGTGGATGCCGTGGATGCCGTAGGGCTGCTCACCTTCCAGCAGGTGGACGAGGTTGCCGCTACAGCCGATGCCGGCGACCACCACGTTGTTCTCAATGGGCAGCCCAGTTTCCTCCAACCGGTTGATCATCGCAAATTCCAGCGCGCGGCGCACGCCGAAGTCGCCGCAGCCGGGGCACCATTTAAAATCATATTCCGGGTTCTTTTTGCTCATACCCGTGCTGCCTCCCTGTGATTGGCTGCAATTTCAGTGATACGGGACACCAGGTCGCTCACCTTGAACGGGAGCCCGGTGTACTGCGTGATGGCTTTGGCCCTAACCCCTTCGGAGCGCAGGATACCAGCCCACTGGCCCTGATAGTTCAACTCCGGCACGATCACCAACTCTTTGGACCGCAGCTCTTCAAGAAGAGCCGGCGGCAGCGGGTTGAGGAACATGGAGTAGTACCAGGCCACGTCCACCTCGTCTTCCCGAAGCGCATCGAAAGCTTCCCTGGTCGGCCCCTTGGAACCGCCCCACGTCATCACCGCGATGCTCGCATCGGTATTTTCCGCTTCGTACTTCTCCTCTTCCAGCAGCTTGAGCTTGCTGAACCGGCGCTCCGTCATCTGGATGTGGCGGCTGGGGAGGTGGGTGGTATCGCCCATCTCGTCATGCTCGCTGCCGTTGGCCACATACGCGCCCGGGTTTCCCGGCAACGGCATCGGCGAAAGCTCAAATCCCGAGTAGCGGTGATAGCCATTACCGCCCTCGTGGGTGAGGCGTTCTTCCACCGCAATCTTGCTGAGGTCGGGCCGGGGGATGTTCTGCACCCGCTCGGCCATGGACATCTCGCTCATCAGGATCACCGGACCCTGGTAGCGCTCCGCCCAGTTGAACGCGTGGGCAGCGGCGTAGAAGCACTCCTCCACTGATCCGGGTGCGATGATAGGCATCCGCACGTCGCCGTGGGCCGGGTACATGCACCCCATCAGGTCCGATTGCTCGGTCTTGGTAGGCAGGCCGGTGGCCGGACCGCCCCGCTGAACATCCACCACCACCAGGGGTATCTCCGCCATCCAGGCCAGGCCCAACCCCTCGCTCATCAGCGATATACCCGGGCCGGCGGTGGCGGTCATCGCCTTCTTGCCGGCGTACCCGGCGCCCAGGATGGCGGTGATGGCTTCAATCTCCGAGGAAACCTGATACGCGAACTTGCCGTCCCCCACCAGGTTGCGCTCCATCCAGAGCAGGATGGTGGTGGCCGGAGAGATCGGATAGCCGGCATAGAAACCTACGCCGGCGTGGGTCGCTCCTAGGGCGATGGCTTCGTTTCCTTTCAGCATCAACTGCTGGTAATCCGGCGGGTTTGGCGCCGCCAGATCCCCCAGGACGAACCCGCTCTCCGCGGCGTTCTGTCGTCCCAGCCGCATCGCCTGGATATTCGATTCAATAATCTCGTCGTCGTTGGCTCGGCCCCGCCGGAAGCGCGCTTCCACGAAATCCTCCAGGTACTGCTGGGGCATGTGGACCAGCTGTGCCAGGGCGCCGATGACGACCATGTTGGCGGCCCGGTTGTTGCCGGTGGAACGCGCCAGAGTATCCACGGCCAGCCCGAAGGATCTTGGGTCAGTCATCGTGAAGTCGTCAGCGTTGTAAATAATCACCCCGCCATCCCGGACTTCCTCGGCATGGGTTTCGTAGGCTTCTTCGTTAAATGCGACCAGCACGTCCACCTGGTCGCCTGAGCTCAGGATCGGCTCAGTACAAATTCGGGCCTGGGTCCAGGTCGGGCCACCGAGAATCTGAGAAGGGAAAGTTGCGTAGGTCAGCGCGTGGTAACCTACCTGGGTGGAAGCCTGGGCCAGTCCTTCGGCTGAAGTAACGACGCCCTGTCCACCTTCACCGGCGAACCGGACGACGAAGTCGTTCATCTGCATCTGGAGGTTCCTCCGAACCGGCAGTAATCTGCGAATTGCCCGCTGGCGCTAATCAAATACCGACTGACGAAGGGAGCGGCGTGGCTATAAAAAACACCTTCCCCCGTGCCGGTGGGATGGTGTTGCCGGTCGCCGTCCTCTGTATCGCGGGTTGAAACACCCCGTCGCGCCGCACTCAAAACGAAAACTGCGAACACGATTGCGCCAAGTATTTAGCAGTAGGAATATAGCACCGCATTCTTCAATTTGTCAATTTTATAAACTTGGCCCTGATATAATCTCATCCCATGCCGCCGACCCTCGACGTAGTGATCCCTTGCCTCAACGAGGAACGCGCCCTCCCGGTGAGCGTGCGCCGTCTCCATGAATTTATGTCAAGCCATCTCGTGGATTACAATTGGGTCATCGTCATCGCTGACAACGGTTCAACCGATGGCACTCTGGCTGCCGCCGATACCCTGTCCCAGGAGTTCCCCCAGGTACGGTACATCCGCCTGGAGCAGCGCGGCCGGGGACGCGCCCTGCGCCGCGCCTGGACCGAAAGCGCCGCCGACGTCGTGGCCTACATGGACGTTGACCTGTCCACCGAACTGGCCCACCTGCCCCCACTGGTAGCCGCCATCGCCGACGATGGCTGCCATGTCGCCGTCGGTTCGCGGCTGCTGCCCGGTTCGCGCGTCGTCGGGCGCACGCTGAAACGCGAGACTATCTCCCGGTGCTACAGCCTGCTGTTCCGCGCCCTGTTCTTCACGTCGTTCCGCGACGCCCAATGCGGCTTCAAAGCGGTGAGCCGTCGTGCCGCCGACGACCTGGCGCCATTAGTGGAGGACAACGGCTGGTTCTTTGACTCCGAGTTGCTGATCCTGGCGCAGAAATGCGGCTACCGGATACGGGAAATCCCCGTACATTGGACGGACGACCCCGATTCCCGCGTCCGCATCATCCGCACCGCATGGGAGGACCTGAAGGGCCTGTTGCGCCTCAAATTCGGAGGCATCGGCAAAGTGCGACGTCAGTTGCGTTCCGCCGGTAAGCTGTAGGCAACCCGCGTTCCAATACTATGACAGAGCTATACCACGGCTTCCAGCCTGTTGGCCAGATCACGCCCTGACGTAGCCGGTGGCAACGGCTTGCCGTCTAACCGATACAGCTCAATCGCCTCATCAACAATCTGGCAAAGTTCCTCAAAAACCCGCCTCTCGTCAGCTCCGTGGCACCCGCCGTATATCAGGCCGGGAGCGCTTCCCACGTAACACTGGTCATCCTCGGACCATTCAACTATTTTGACGTACCGGGCGCTGTCCTTCATTTTCTGGACTCCTCAATCGCGGCCCTCACAGCGCGAACTTGGTAAGTCTTTGCGTCACTGCCTAGATTGCCCGATATAGTAACAGGCTTCGTAACGTTTGGATGAACGAAATTCCGATGATTTCCCCGGCCGACCCGGTTAACAAATCCCGCGCGCTCCAAGTCGGAGACCAATTCACGGATTTTCGGCGGCACACTCAACCCTCGCAACAATCCCGGCCAGATTACAGGCGAAAAATAAATGGCTGGGGATACAGGATTCGAACCTGTGATACCTGATCCAGAGTCAGGCGTCTTACCACTAGACTAATCCCCAGCGTTGTATCATTCTATCAGGGGACGCGCGAAAATTCCAACGCGAAGGAACCGCGACAAATTCAAGGAGACACCACCATGCAACTGGGAGCCATCTTCCCCCAAACCGAAATCGGCGCCGACCCCATCGCCGTCAAGGACTTCGCCCAGGCCGCCGAATCCCTCGGCTACGAGCACCTCCTGGTTTTCGACCACGTGCTGGGCGCCGACCACACCCAACGCGCCGAGTGGAACCGCCCCTACAACAAGGACGATATGTTCCACGAACCCTTTGTCATGTTCGGTTACCTGGCCGCCCTCACCGAAAAGATCGAGTTCTGCACCGGCATCATCATCCTGCCCCAGCGTCAGACCGCCCTGGTCGCCAAGCAGACCGCTGAGGTGGACGTGCTCACCGGCGGCCGGCTGCGCCTGGGCATCGGCGTCGGCTGGAACGAGGTTGAGTATGAGGCCCTGGGTGAAAACTGGGAGAACCGGGGCCGTCGCTCCGCCGAGCAGATTGAAGTCATGCGGATGCTCTGGACCCAGGAGGTGGTTAACTACGAAGGTCGCTACCACAAGATCACCCACGCCGGCATCAACCCACTGCCCGTCCAGCGGCCCATTCCCGTCTGGTTCGGCGGCGGCGCGCCCCAGGTCGTCCGTCGCCTCGCCCGCCTGGGCGACGGCTGGTTCCCCCAGTTCCAGCCTGACGGCGCCGGCCGAGAGCGCCTGGAAGAGATGCGCGAGTTGGCTCGCGGCTACGGACGCGACCCGGCGGCCATCGGCGTAGAAGGCCGCGTCGCCCTGATGGACAGCAACAACCCCGACGACTGGAACAAGCTGGCGTCAGACTGGAGCGACACCGGCGCCACCCACCTCTCCGTCAACACCATGCGCGCCGGCCTCAAAGGCCCCGACCAGCACATCGAGGCGATACGGCGGTTCAAAGAGACGGTGGGCTGAACCGACTCAGCCCAGGACTGCCGTACCTGCCCTGAGGAGGCGCCAACCATGACTACCACCTCCGCCCGGCTGCCGGCCAGCGGTTCCCTGTTGCCCGGCGAAGACCCCACCGTCGTCTATCCCGAAGAGGAAAAAGTGCCCGAATCGGAACTCCAGGGCAACGCCCGCCATTACGTGCAGAGCGCTCTGTCAATCCGCTACCAGAATCGGCCCGACGTCTATGTTGCCGGCGACTTGTTCGTGTTCTACCGGATGAACGACGCCGAAGCGCGGCTGGCGCCGGATATTATGGTGGTGTTCGGCGCGGCGGAAAGTCCGCCCCGCCCCTCCTGGCGGGTGTGGCGGGAAGGCGGACTAACGCCGGACTTCGTGCTGGAAATCGCTTCGGAGGGAACGGCTGCGGATGACGCGGGATGGAAGCGTGACCGCTACGCCGTCATGGCGGCGCGGGAATACTGGCGGTTTGACCCACAGGGCGGGGAACTGATACCCGAGTTGTTGGTGGGCGAAGTCCTGGACGCGACGGGAGAATACCAGCCGTTGCCGGTGTCGCAGGACGCCGGGGACATCCTGCGGGGCCACAGCCCGCTGCTGGGACTGGATTTGTGCGTGGTGGGCAGCGAGCTGCGGCTGTATGACCCGGCAGCGGGTGAATGGCTGCGCAGCCACGCCGAATCCGAGGCCGCCCGGGTCGCCGCCGAGGCTGCCCAAGCCGCCGCCGAGGCCCGCGTGGCGCAACTGGAGGCCCGCCTCCGCGCCGCTGGTATTGAGCCGGCTTGACGGTATGTGGGGCGCAACCGCAACACACCATACGCGCCGGCCTCAAAGGCCCCGACCAGCACATCGAGGCGATACGCCGGTTCAAGGATGCGACGGGGTAAGCTGGATTTATTCGGTTCCACCGTCAGCAGTCGTCGTTTAGCCGATGGGACCGTCGCCATTGAAGGACAGGAAGTTATGACTAGGAATAACTCGGAAAGCAACGTTACCCTGATTTGGGCGCACAGCGGACAGCGCTATTGGAGATTTTTGCAAGAAGGAATCTCCGGCATTGACTTCGGTGTTGCAAACGACCTATGCGGAATGTCCTCTGACGAGATAGCGGCAACGCTGAAAGAGTTGGGGCAGAGTTCACAAGTCATCAGCGAGTTCAATCGCCTGATCCACGGCACTGCCGTCGGATCATTTCTTGTTACCAGTACGCCCAAAAGCGTGACCGGCAACGAAAGGAAATGGCCCGTTGGCAAGGTTGTGAGTGGGTACAAATTCCGTCCCAACATCCCTAATGACCGCCACACCATTCAAGTGAAGTGGGCCAGCCGGCGTTACACCGACAACGAGATAACCGAGTTGATTGGCGTAGATCCTTCTGGTCGCCGTTTGGCGATAAATCCGCTCGATGCCCTGTTTACGCCGGAGCCAGCCTTGGCGGAGGAAATGAATTGAGAAGTACGCTGCCAACCCTTGCCGAGGGTAACGAAGGGACAATATCAGCAAGCTGCCGGGTGGTACTCTGTATCTACGAGGCAAAAGCCTCAGCGACAGACATTCGCCGCTGCAATAGCGGAAGCAATTGCTCCCTCATCCGACGCGCCTGACTTTGCGGCATGGAAACATCGGACAGATAGATTGAAGCGTGCCCAACGTTATCCAGCAGCGCCGTGTCAATCACCACGAAAACTTGTCCACCGTCAACCTGAATATCGCGCACCGTCCCGGCGCTGAACCTGGCCACTCCTTCAGAGTAGCGAGACGCGCCGCCAATCCCCCTCGCCAGCAAACGGTTTATGCCATCATCAACAAATTCCGGGGTGACGTGCGACAAGTGATTGACGGAGAAACCACGCGCCAGAATGTCGCGCAGTGGGATGGTCGCGACCTGGAGAACACCCTCCTTGATGTGGTCGGGGTTGAACAGGGAGCGTAGAAGCTGCTCATCATCCAAGACGACGCCGGGCGATACGTCAGGCGCGGCGCTGACGGTTTCATCCAGGTGTGGGAGCTGCAAAGCCATCCAGTATTATGCCCGCAGCAAAAGTTCCAAATCCGCCGGCAAAAGGGAGCCTGCGGGAACCTCATCACCGTAGCACTCCCGGCCGTCGGCCCCACGGGCGTAATAAGAAAAGGTCCCCGTTCCGTACAAGCCCAAGTCTATATGGAGACCCTCGTAGTCCCAGGCGAAATTCACTTCGCCGTCGTCTGCCAGCGATACGTGAGGCATCGCCGCCAAGGGGAAGGGCAGACAGTCAAGGAAAACTCTGGCGTCGTGGAACGCCGCATCATCAGGCGGTGCAGTGGCAGGCCAGCGCTCACCTTCCGGCACGAAGCGCAACTGCTCTAAACGCCGGGTCAGTTGCCGAAGCTGCGCCGAGGGCGTCAAGGTGGCGGGCGGGCGCTCTCTCACGGTGTTCCTCCCGTACCGGACTCGGGGGTGAAAGAGTACGTGTTCACGTCGTATTTTACACCTTCCCCACCAAATCCCGCAGCGCCGCATAAGTCCGCGCCCCCGACTCCCCGTCGTCGCCCACAGCAAAGATGTTGGCGATGAAGTCCGTCGCCCCGCCGGCGGCAAACTCTTCCAACTGCCGGCGCAGTGAGTCCTCGTTGCCTACCACCGCCACCTCCGACGGGCCTTCCACCCCCTCAATGTCCAGCACGCGGCGGTAGTTGACCAACTGGCCGTACCGCTCGAAGTCTGCTGCTGCTTGACGCCGGCCGGCCGCCTCATCGTCGCAAACCGCCGTCGGCAGACCGACGCACACGCGGGGCGTCGCCCGACCCCTGGCCTCGGCTGACCGGCCGATGCGCGGCGTGATGTGCTCCCGAATCGTGCGCGGCCCCGCCATCCAGGTGATGGTCCCGTCGGCCCGCTCGCCGGCCAGGCGCAGCATCCGGGGCGCCAGCGCCGAAATCAGCACCGGACAATGCGGGCGGTTGGGAACATCCAGCTCGGCGTTCACGTTGTAGAACTCGCCGGAGAACTGCACGCGCCCTTCTTCCATCAACGGTCGCAACACCGATAGGTACTCTCGGATGTGCAACGCGGGACGGTCGTAGGACAGGCCGAAAGCGCCCTCGATGCCCGGCCGGTGCGACGGCCCGATGCCCAGCACGAACCGCCCGCCGCTGGCCGCTGCCGTGGTCAACGCCTGCTGCGCCAACGCCACCGGATGCCGCGGATAGGTCGGCACTACGCCCACGCCCAGCTCGATGCGGCTGGTCTGCGCTCCGGCCAGCGCCAGCACGGTCAAGGCGTCATAGCCCCGCGCCGAGATATGGGGCGCCCAGAAGCTGTCGAACCCGTCCGCTTCGGCCTGCTTGATGCGGTTGATAAGTTCATCCAGCCCCATCAAATCGGAGGTGGATGCCCCAATGAAAACTCCGATACGCATTGCTGTCCTCCATAAATCAGCACCCGTTGTCCAGGATACTCTTCGCCACTTCCCGGGCCTCGTCCAATGTGTTCACAAAGCGGTCTTCGGGAATGCGACGCAAAATATTGAGCGCGCGCAGGTTTCTCTCCACCGGACCGGAGAGGCCCAGCACGATTGAGTCGGTATCCTCTTCTATGGCTATGTCAATCATCTGCTCTACCACCATGGCGGCGCTGTCGTCCAGGTGAAGGGTATCGGAAAAGTCAAAAATTACAATCTCATGGTCGCTGATGTCGGCGCCGATTGCGCTGATCAGATTGCTGGAGGACGCTACGGAAAAACGTCCCCGCAGGGCCACCATGCCCACCCGCGCCGTGAACTCGTCCACGTCATCCGGCGCATCCTCCGGCGAATTGTAGAGGAAAGTGCGGTCCAGCAGCGGCACGGACACTACGCTGTCCAATTCCTGCCCTTCCAGTTGCCGGGCGCTTGCCATGCCGGCGGCGATAAGGCCGATGGCAATAGCCGTCACCAGGTCCAGGAACACCGTAAGGAAAAACGTTATCGTCATCACCGCCATATGTTCCTTGGGCGCCCGGTGGATGCGAGTCACGAACCGCCAGTCCATGATGTCATAACCGACCCGCATCAGGATGCCGGCCAGCACCGCGTGCGGAATCGCCTCAACATATCTCCCCACGCCCAGCGCCAGGGCCAGCAGGATGCCCGCCCGTATCGCCCCGGAAAGCTGGCTGTTGCCGCCGGCCCTGATGTTCACCACCGTGCCCAGCGTGGCGCCGGCTCCGGGCAGGCCGCCGATCAGCCCGGCCACCATGTTGCCGATGCCCTGTCCAATCAACTCGCGGTTGGGGTTGTGCCGCGTGCGGGTCAGGGAGTCCGCGATGAGCGACGTCAGCAGGCTGTCGATGGAACCCAGCAGCGCCAGCACCAGCGCCGGCTGAATCGCGCCCAGGATGAACCCCAGGGAGAAGGCCGGCACCTGGAAATCGGGCAGTCCCGTCGGAACCTCTCCAATAACCGGCAGGTCGTTGAGCCACAGAATGCCAATAGCGCACCCGGCGATCATCGCCGCCAGTGGAGCCGGCAGGTATTGCCGCACCTGGCGGGGCCAGATTACTCCGACGGCGAGAGTGACTGCCGCCACCGCCAGGGCGTGGAAATTGACGCTGGTAAATACCTCCGGCAGCGCGTTCACTGCTCCGATGACTCCGCCCACCGCCACCGGGGATCCCAGGAACGGGGCGATCTGCACAATCATGATTATGACGCCGATGCCCGTCATGAAACCTGATATGACCGAATATGGGGTATAGGCGACAAAGCGCCCAATTCGCGCGATCCCCAGCGCCGCCTGTATCAACCCGGCTAACACCACTATGGTGAACGCCTCTGCCAGGCTGTTGGCATGGCTGGTTACGATGACCGCCATGGCGATGGACATCGGCCCGGTAGGGCCTGAAATCTGGGAGCGCGTCCCGCCAAATACGGCGGCAAAAAAGCCCACCGCTATGGCTCCATATATGCCGGCGGTCGGCCCCAGTCCTGATGCGACTCCGAAGGCCAATGCCACCGGCAGTCCAATCACGGAAGTGGTTATCCCTCCGAAGACATCACCCTTCAGTTTCTCTAGGCTGTAGTCGAAATTCACGGTCTCAGCAGCGCCGCCACCCGGTCCAGAACTCTGTGCCCCACCTCATATTTGGTGAGTAACGGCAGCCGTTCAACTTGCATCTCGCGGTCAATGAGCACAACTCGGTTCGTATCCACCCCGAATCCGCTGCCCTCTTCAGTTATATCGTTGGCAACTATCAGGTCCAGCTCCTTGCGCCGCACCTTGTCGGCGGCGTTGGCCTCCAGGTTCTCGCTCTCGGCGGAAAACCCCACCCGTACAAAATTTCCCCGGGCCGTTGCCAGAATGTCCGTGGTCTTTTCCAACTCGATGACCATTTCATCGGCGGCGGTCTTTTTGATCTTCTGCTCAGTCGCCGCCGCCGGCCGGTAGTCGGCTACCGCCGCCGCCATGATCAGAGCGTCGGCAGCCGGCGTTTCCGCCAGCACGGCGTCGCACATTTCCTGGGCCGAGCGGACCGGCACCATGCGTACCAGCGGCGGATCGGGCAGCGCGTTTGGAGCGACGACCAAAACCGTTTCCGCGCCACGGTCTCGCGCTGCTTCCGCTATCGCGTACCCCATCTTCCCCGAAGAGTGGTTGGTGATCACCCGAACCGGATCAATGGCTTCCTGGGTCCCTCCGGCGCTGATTATGACGCGACGCCCAGCCAGATCGCCGTGTTTGCCCAGGGCCGCGGCAATATGGCCCAGCAGGTCCGACGGCTCCACCAGCCGACCCATGCCCATCAGTCCCGACGCCAGCCGGCCGGGAGCCGGCCCGGCCAGGAACACGCCCCGCCCGCGCAGACGGGCGATGTTCTCCTGCGTCGCCGGATGGTCGTACATATTGGCGTCCATCGCGGGAGCGACCAGCAGCGGCGCCTCGGTGGCGATAACCGTGGTAGTCAGTGGATCGTCGGCCAGCCCGCCGGCCAGCTTGGCAATGCAATGCACCGTCGCCGGCGCAATCGCCACAATGTCCGCCCAACGCGCCAACGCGACGTGCTCGACACTGTGCTCGGAGCCGGCGTCGAAGGTGTCGGTGACCACCTCCCGGTGCGTCAGGCTGCGGAACGCCAGCGGGGTTACAAACCGGGTCGCTCCATAGCTGAGGATGGTTTCGACCCTGGCCCCGGCCTGCACCAGCTTGCTGGCCAGGTCCAGCGCCTTGTAGCAGGCGATACTGCCCGTGACTCCCAGAACGATATTCTTGCCGGCAAGCGCGCTTTCCATCACTCACTTATCCTTTGCGCAAAGACGTTTGGGGTTCCCGCTTTCGCATGAATGACGAATCGGCGTGGGAATGACGGTGAAATGTCAAAACGCCCTGGCGCCGGGAACGCGGATGGAATTCATGCGGTAGATTATGTCCAGCCCTACCAGCGTAAGTTCCTGGTTGATGTCATCGAAAACCGGAGCGTGGTCAGCGATGACGGTCACTAAGCCGCCAGTGCCTACAACTTTAGCGTCGGACCCGATTTCCGCCTTGAAGCGTTGCACCATGGCGGTCACGAGACCGGCGTAACCGAGCACGAGTCCCGATTGCAGCGCGGCGGTGGTATTGCGTCCCACCGCTTCCGGCGGCGCGACCAGCTCCACGCGACGGAGCAGGGAAGTATTGTCATATAGGGCGTTGGCGGACAGGTTTATCCCCGGCGCGATGGCTCCCCCGAGGTACTCTCGTTCCCGGGACACGGCGTCGAAAACGGTCGCCGTACCCAAGTCCACTACAATCATCGGCGCGCCATACAACTCCACCGCCGCCACCGCGTCCACGATGCGGTCGGCTCCCACGTCCCGTGGGTTATCGTAACGAATTGGCATCCCCAGGTCAATCTGGGACGTAACCTGTAGGGGAACTACGCCGAAGAACCGTCGGCACAGCTCGTCGAACATTCCGGTGAGCGGCGGCACCACCGAGCAGATGCAGGCCGCGTCGATCTCCCCGGGGGGAATGCCTCGGAACTCGAGCAGGCTTTTGAGGAGGATGCCGTACTCGTCGGCCAGGCGCCGCGAATCGGTTGCCAGGCGCAACGTCGTTGACAGCCGATTGACCGGACTGTTGCCGTTGGATTCTCGGTCGCCATCGACGCTGTTGCGGAATACCCCGATGGTAACGGCCGTATTCCCAATATCAATAGTCAGCAGCATGGCAACACCGGGCTTGAACGCTGGATCGATAGTATAACTTTCGCACAATGACGTCAGAGAAACCATTTGCGGTGCGACAAGCGATGAAGACCGGCGGTTGTGATCAAATCCATCCCAGCCGTTCCAAGTCGTCCTTGGTCCATCGGGTTCCGCTCAAGACACTGGCCAAAGTGCCTGAAGGGAGCGTAACGATCGAGGGCCTTGCGAACACGGTCAACCTGGTCTTTCAGCTCACGCGTACCCACTCTGCGCGACCTGTCATTGCGAGCGAAGCGCGGCAATCTCGTCGCCGGAGCAAGCGACGCTCCGCTCCTCGCAATGACAAACTGGGTACACATCAGGGTCTCTCAGGTGTTTCGCTGCATCGAATAAGAAATCGACGTATTTATCGACCTCCCGCTGCCAATTTTCCCTTTTGCGGGGGTCTGTCTCCTGGGCCAGAGTATTGAGCCGATTGGTTATCCTGACCTTTGCTCTCCTCCAGCATTATAAATACCTAACCCATCGCTCGCAAACGCTCTGAACCGAGCCAGAGTCCTGCCTCCGACCATCTCCCGCTATTAACCATTGGTGCTAGTTTGAGGTGATTTTGAAAATGCCACGAGGTTCCACTATG
>CAYGAY010000018.1:53472-68991 GCA_964347975.1 uncultured Dehalococcoidia bacterium | reverse complement strand
TGAGCGGGCCGATCCCGCCGGAGCTGGGGAATTTCTCATGGGTGAACCTGGATAACAATCCGTTGACCGGGTGCTTGCCCAGAAGTTTGTTGAATAAGGTCGCCCCTGCCGATTTTGGCCTGCGGTGGTGCAGTCAATAATCCCGGACCCGATCTGGAGGGAACATTGGCGCCCCGGCGCCATTCGGCTTTCACCTGGTCATTGCAGAGGTCATTGACCCAAGATTTCCAGGGTGATTTGCCCCACCCTGGAAACCGTAGGGGTGACCACTGTCGCAATCCGATGTTGAGGCGCAGCGATGGCCGGCCGGGGGGTCAGGATGAAGATACCGGAAACTACTCGTCGTTGGCCGGCGGGAAGTCCAACGAGATCACCGCCACTCTCCAGTTGCTGGAGTTGCACGGCTGCGTCGTCACCATCGATGCTATGGGCTGCCAGCGGGAGATCGCCCAGCAGATCACCCAGGGCGGGGTCAACTACCCGCTAGCGGTGAAGCAGAACCAGGGACAACTGCGCGAGGGCATCCGAGACCTGTTCGAGGGGGCCGAGGCGCTGGGTTTTGTCGGGGCGCCCTACGACTACAAGCAAACCACGGACAAGGGTCACACGGACGGGTGGAACGGCGCGAATGTTGGGGCATCATCGATCCAGACTACCGGGACTATCTGGACCCCAAGAGCAATGGCCGCAACTGAAGGCCGCCGTCCGGGTGGCGGGCCAGCGTCAAACCCAAGAGGGCGATCTCAGGCAACCCCGCTACTACATCAGTAGTCTGAGGTCCCCAGCAGAGCAACTGCGGGCCGCCATAAGAAGCCACCGAAGGATCGAAAACTCCCTGCACTGGACCTTGGCTGTGAGCTTTCGGGAAGAGATGTGCCGGGCGCGCAAGGATAATGGCCCGCAGAACATCAACGCCTTACGGCAAATCGGACACAACCTGCTGAAGAACGAGCGAACCCTGAAAGTGGGCATCCAGGGCAACCGGCGCAACGCCGGATGGGACGAGAACTACCTGCTTAAAGTCCTCCTCGGATATGACGCGATTGCCCTGGCAGTTCAGCCCCGAACATCTCGTCTGGCCACAGCGCTAATCGCCGAGTTCATCCAAACTTTGGAAGGTTTGGCCTGACCCAGGCGAGCGCTCTCCCGGAATGGCCGGGGCCTGACGCCGGCATCGCATTATTTGACCGCCCGCCGGCCCGCCGTCTATACTGCCGCACGGCCACCAACTATCTATGCCGCGTTCGCCGGTCGGCCTCCATCACTACCTCATCCTTGCCACTCCGCCCGATTCGGCGGGTTTTCTGACAGAGGAGGTGTATTTTGCCCAGTAAAGTACCCATCACGCTTACCGTGAATGGCCGCTCCCATTCCGCTGAAGTCGAGCCGCGCACCCTGCTGGTTCACTTCCTGCGGGAATCCCTGAACCTCACCGGCACCAAGATAGGCTGCGACACCAGCCAGTGCGGGGCCTGCGTCATTCGGATGAACGGCGTTACCGTCAAGTCGTGCACCGCCTTCGCCGTGCAGGCCGACGGGGCCGACGTCACTACCATTGAAGGGCTGGCCCAGGACGGCAACCTGACCGCCGTGCAGGAAGCCTTCTGGAACCATCACGGCCTCCAGTGCGGCTACTGCACCGCCGGGATGATTATGTCGGTGACCGAGATTATCGAGGGCAACCCCAACCCGTCGGCGGCGGAAGTGCGC
Source organism: uncultured Dehalococcoidia bacterium (assembly GCA_964347975.1). Classification (GTDB taxonomy): domain Bacteria; phylum Chloroflexota; class Dehalococcoidia; order Lucifugimonadales; family UBA3495; genus Bin87. The sequence goes on along the minus strand of CAYGAY010000018.1, from coordinate 67,281 downwards.
GCCGGGCTGGAAGGGAATATGTGCCGCTGCACCGGCTACAACAACATCGTCCGGGCCGCTCTGGCCGCCGCCGCTGCCGGGCAAGGAGGCTAACGACTGCTATGACTACCCGCATATTCGGCTCCGGCATCCGGCGGCGGGAGGACCCACGCCTGATTACCGGGCAGGCCGCCTACACTGACGACATCAAGTTGACCGGCATGGTGCACGCCGCCATCCTGCGCAGTCCCCACGCTCACGCCCGCATCAGCGGCATCAACACCGACGCCGCCCAGGGCGCGCCCGGCGTGCTGGCCGTCTATACCGGCGCGGACACGGCCGGAGCGCTCAACCCCATCCCCTGCGCCTGGGCCATTCCCGACTCCGACCTGAAGGCCGTGGCCTATCCCGCCATCGCTACCGACGTGGTTCGCTACGTGGGCGACGCGGTGGCCGTGGTGGTGGCGCAAGACCGCTACCAGGCGGAGGACGCGCTGGAACTCATCGAGGTGGACTACGAACCATTGCCGGCCATCATCAACCCGGAGGCGGCGCTGGCCGACGGCGCGCCCCAACTTCACGATGACGCTCCCAACAACCAGGCGTTCCACTGGGTGGCCGCCGGCGGCGACACCGACGCCGCTTTTGCCGACGCCGCCGTAGTGGTCAGCGAAACCATCAACCAGCAAAAGCTGATTCCCACCCCCATGGAAACCCGCTCCGCAATTGCGTCGTGGTCGCCGGCCATGGGCGAGCTGACCTTGTGGAACACCACGCAGAACCCGCACATCGCCCGGTTCGTAACCTGTCTGGTTACGGGCATTGGCGAGCACAAAATCCGCGTCATCGCGCCGGAAGTGGGCGGCGGTTTCGGCTCCAAGATTGCCGTCTATCCCTGGGAGATGATTGCGGCGTTTTGCTCGATGCAGCTAGGCGTGCCGGTCAAGTGGACGGAAACCCGCACCGAGAATTACATCGCCACTACCCACGGGCGCGACCACGTGGAATACGTGGAGATGGCGGCCAACGCCGACGGCAAGGTCACCGCCGTCCGCAGCGTGGTCTATGCCGGCATGGGCGCCTACCTCTCCACCGCCGCGCCGGGCATCCCGACCATTCTGCACGGGCTGATGTACTCCGGTCCCTACGACATCGCCAATATCAAGGCCGATGTGTACGGCGTGTTCACCAACTCCACGCCGGTGGAAGCCTACCGCGGGGCCGGCCGTCCCGAAGCCACTTTCCTGCTGGAGCGGCTGATGGACAAGGTGGCCGACGCCGTGGGCATCGACCCGGTGGAAGCGCGCCGCCGCAACCTCATCGAACCCTTTGACAACAACCGGGACGTGGCTATCGGCATCACTTACGACAGCGGCAACTACGCCGGCGTCCTGGACGAATTGCTGGGCCACATTGGTTATGACGATTTCCGCCACGACCAGGAACACGAGCGGGAGCACGGACGCTATCGCGGCGTGGGCGTGGCCTGCTACTGCGAGATTTGCGGGCTTGGCCCCTCGCAGGTGGCCGGGGCCGTCGGATTCGGTGGCGGTCTGTGGGAAAGCGCCACCGTCCGCATCTACGCCACCGGCAAGGTCAACGTATTCATCGGCACGTCGCCCCATGGCCAGGGCGAGGAAACTACCTTCGCCCAGATAGTAGCCGACGAAATTGGCGTTGACGTGGACGACGTGGAAGTGGTCCACGGCGATACCGACACCACGCCCATGGGCTGGGGCACCTACGGAAGCCGCACCACCGTAGTCGGCGGGGCCGCCGTCGCCTTGACGATGCGGAAACTGCGGGACAAGGCGCGGGTCATTGCCGCCCACCTGCTGGAAGCCGACGAGGCTGACATTGAGTATGCCGATGGCCAGTTCTTCGTGCGCGGCGCTCCCGACCGGGCGCAGAGCATCCAGGACATTGCCCTGCAAGCCAACGTGGCCTGGAACCTGCCCGAAGGCATCGAGCCGGGCATGGAGGCCAGCACTTACTACGACCCGCCCAACTTCAGCTATCCCTTCGGGGCGCACGCGGCCATCGTCAGCGTGGACCCGGACAACGGGCACATCACCCTGGACCGCTACGTGGCCGTTGACGACTGCGGGCCGCAAATCAACCCGATGGTGGTTGAGGGCCAGGTTCACGGCGGCGTGGTGCAGGGCGCGGGGCAGGCCCTCTGGGAGGGCGCGGTCTATGACGGCAACGGCCAACTGCTCACCGGCTCGATGATGGACTACGCCATCCCGCGGGCCAACCTGGTGCCCGACATCGAGGTGCATTCCACCGTCACGCCGTCGCCGCACAACCCGCTGGGCGTGAAAGGCATCGGCGAGACGGGGACTATCGCCTCGACGGCGGCCATTTACAGCGCGGTGATGGACGCTCTCAAGCCGATGGGAATATCCGGCCTGGATATGCCGCTGACCCCCGAAAAGGTGTGGCGGGCGATTCGGGAGAGCGGCCACGGCAACGGGCACGGTCATGGGCATGACCACGGCCACGGCCACAACCACTAGCCGGCAACGGAGGATTGAAAACAATGTTTGCAGCAGAGTTTGAATACCGCAAGGCCGGCTCGATAATGGAGGCCGTCCAGCTGCTGGCCGACAACCCGGACGCCAAGCTGCTGGCCGGCGGCCACAGCCTCATCCCGCTGATGCGGTTCCGCCTGGCCCGGCCGGAGGTGGTCATCGACATTGGCGGCATCGCCAACCTGCGGGGCATCACCGTCAGCGGCGATACCATCAGCATCGGCGCGCTTACTACCCACGCCGAGATTGCCAATTCCGCCGAGATACAGCAGGCCAACGGTCTGCTGGCTGAGGCGGCCGGCGGCATCGGCGACCCGGCAGTGCGCAATCGCGGCACCATCGGGGGCAACCTGGCCCATGCCGACCCGTCGTCGGACTGGGGGACGGTGCTGACGGCCCTGGGCGCAACGGTGTTGGCGCAGGGGCCGGCGGGCAGCCGCACTATCGACGCGGCCGACCTGATTGAGGACGCCTTCGTAACGGCCCTGGCCGAGAACGAGTTGATAACTACGGTGTCTGTGCCCACGCTGGCCGCCAACCAGCGCGCCGAGTACGCCAAGATGGCCCACCCGGCCAGCTTCTACTCGGTGGTCGGGGGCGCGGTGGTGGTAACCATGGACGGCAATCGCTGCACCGCCGCATCGGTGGCGGTGGGCGGATTGACGCCCCGACCGGTGAAAGCGCCGGCGGTGGAGCAAGCCCTCACCGGCACAACGCTGACCATGGACAGCATCGCCGACGCGACGGCGCGGCTGAGCGAAGACCTGGCCGCCGCCGGCGTGGACATCATCGGCGACGTGTACGCCTCGGCGGAGTTTCGAGCGGGGGTAGCGCCGGTGGAAGTGAAACACGCCTTGCTGCACGCGATCGGGCTGGCTCATCACTGACCGGCATACGTCGCCGTTTGCTGAGCGCAACGCGCGCCCGGCCCGGCGGCAGCGTTGCAACTTAGGTGGTTTAGTTTTCTCGTCATTCCGGCGAAAGCCGGAATCCAGTAGCGTTTTCTGGACTCCGGCTTTCGCCGGAGTGACGCATATCAGCCAAACCACCTAAAACGGAACACTACCCCGGCCCGGCAGCTCCGGGAACGGGCGCGCGTTGCGCGTGTTATACTGTGCGCGAGCGCTCAGTTGATCGGCTATGAAAAATGATGAGACACCCCCAGCCGGCCGGAGAACGACGCCAGGGAAGCGATCTGGAGCGTACCGGCCGGCTGGGGGAGATGGTGCTTCTTCGCTTTTTGCGTTCTGACGATACAAATTACGACGTTTCTGACTTGGTATGATTTTCGGTTGGCGTCCGACACTGGTAGCGCGGACATTGTTGCGGAGATTTTCCGGAATGTATTCCCAAGCGGCGGAGCCGCCGCCGTAATAATCATCATCTTGGCGGAGGCGCTGCAATACATCATGGCTACGCTGGATTATCTGAGGAACAAGTGGGTCAAACCCATCATCGAGCGGCATCGGGCCGAGGGAGTGGTCGCAGGGCGCGCCGCGGGAAGGGCTGAGGGGCAGGCTGAGATGTCCCGTCAGTGGCAACGTTGGCTGGAACGCCGCGAGGCTGCGGAACAGGCCGGTCTTCCTTTTGATGAGCCCCCGCCCGAGCCGACCGATCCCGATTAGCGTCAATGTCGCCTGAACGTGGAAGTAGCCTTCCGTTTTAGGTGGTTTGGCTGCTAATCCGTCACTCCGGCGAAAGAACGTCACCCCGTACTTGATACGGGGCCGGAGTCCAGAAAGCGTTACTGGATTCCGGCTTTCGCCGGAATGTCGAGAAAATTAGACCACCCAAATTGCAACGCCATCCAGCGTGGAGTACCCCTTGAAAATCCTCCTCACTAATGACGACGGCATTCACGCATCAGGGCTGTGGGCGGCGGCGCGCAGCCTTGCCACGGTCGGCGAGGTCGCCATAGTCGCGCCCGACCGGGAGCAGTCGGGCGTGGGGGCGTCGATGACGCTGCACTCGCCGTTGTTCGTCCACCAGGTGCCGGCAGAGCAGTATCTGATGCAGTTTGCTCCCGGCGCGGATACCCCGCCGCGCAGCGCGGACGCCGTGCCGCCGCCGGATGCCGCCGTGCCGACTCTGCCCAATCCCATCACTGCCTGGGCGGTGCAAGGGACGCCGGCGGATTCGTGCATCCTGGCGCTGGAGCAGTTGGTGACGCCCAGGCCCGACCTGGTGGTGAGCGGCATCAATCGCGGCTCCAACCTGGGTTGGGACGTCATCGTGTCCGGCACGGTGGGCGCGGCGGTACAGGGGTGGGTGCGTGGCTATCCCACCATCGCCATCTCTGTAGGTTCGGTGCAGTCGCCCCGCTATCAGTTGTCCGCCGAAGTGCTGGCGCGCCTGGCCCGACGCCTAGCCGACGCGCCGGAGGTTTCTCCGCCCTACTTCCTCAACGTCAACGTGCCCAACGAGCCTGCCGAACGCATCGCCGGGGTGCGGGTCACCCGTCTGGGTGGACGCGCCTACGGGGAATCGGTGCGCTCCGAGGACTCCTTCGGCCACCGCCGCTACTGGATTTCGCGCAATCGGGCGGTGCTGGCCGGCGGCGACGGCAGCGACATTGACGCCAGCAAGGCCAACTACGTCGGCATTACGCCCATGGGAATGGCCTTCTCCACCACCGACGAGCGGATGGAAATGGTGCGCGGCCTGGTGGACGGATTGGGCGTTGGCGGGAACGGGAATAAGGGTTAGCGTCGCCGACGCCGGCTGCGGACGCTGCCCCGGTTGGCGCGTCGTCGCCGACGTTCCCCGTCATTCCGGCTTTCGCCGGAATCCGGCGCCGGCGCATCCGCGTCGGCATAGGCCGCAAAGCCGCCGGCGTCGCGGATCCGCCGGATGCGAGGCCGGTCGCGGAGCAGCCACAGCGACTGCGTGAGTATTGTCAAGAACACGCCCGGGGCCGCTAAAGCCAGGAGCGTGGGGTCAAACAGCGGCTGCCCGTTTTGCACGCGAAACTGCGTCCGCAGGAATATCCACCCGCCGCCGACGATGATCCAGGCCCATGACAGCGCGCCACTGACCACGCCATCGTGCCACGGCGACCGGATGAACAGGATCGCGCTGCACGGCCACCAGACGAAGGTGGGGACGAGAAACCAGCCCTGATAATACCAGGGCTTGAGCGCTTCCGGTGGTACGGGCGGCGGACTTGGTTGTCCGGTTTCCTGGGTCGGTTGCCGCATCATCGGCAAATCAGGCGGTTCAGCCAACGTTATCAAAGATTCGCGCCCGCACCTCGAAGACGAACCCCGGCAGCGCCTCTTCGCCGTCCAGCGTCTCCGGATCATGCAACGTTTCTGGTGTCAGGCCGGGGCGGTAGATGGTCGCCAGCCGGCGCGGCGGGTTGATGACCCAGGCCAGTTTGGCGCCGTTTTCTATAAACCGCATGACCTTGCGCACCAGCTCCGGGCCGCGGTTGGACGGTGACACAATTTCGACGATGAAGTCGGGGGCGATGTGCAGAAATGCAGGTTGGTTGCCCGCGGACATCAGGGCATTCCAGCGTTCATCGGAAATCCAGCTGGCATCCGGGCCGGGGCGTGAACCGTCGGGGAGGTTCCAACGCGCGGTGGGGCCGCCGACTTTGCCGCCATAGCCGTCGGACCACAGCCCGATACGAACGGTGAACTCGGTTTCGTGAAGGTAGCCGGGGAAGCCCGTAGGGGGCATGATTTTCAGTTCTCCCTTGGCGGTAATCTCAAAGAAGCCGCCGCTGAAGTGCTTGTTGCGGGCGACGAAGGCTTCGAACCATTCATCCAAATCGGGGTTGTCCAGCGACTGGCCGAACTCGGCCAGTGGAATATAGAAGCAGCCTTCTTCCGGCTCGGCGGTGGCCGCGCCATAAACGGCATCATCCGTCTGCGCCGGTCGGGTTTGCGTTTGGGTCGTGGTCACGGTCAACACCTCGCGGGTTTGCCATCCTGCCGTATTGTATCAGGGAACGCTCACGCTGCGCCGGCGGCACGTTGTGATATGATGGCATTCCCCCCTGGCGTCGAATGCAACGTTGCCGTTTTCCGTTCTGGCTCCCATGGCCTTTCCCGTCGCCGCCCTGATTCCCCGGTGGGCGCGCACCTATGCTGCCGTGATCCTGGCCGTGACGCTGGCGGTCAACCTGATTACCAGCTTTTCCCTGTACGTCCAGGCGCTCACGATACCGGGGATGAAGAGCAGCTTCGAGCTGTCCTACACCACGGTCTTCGTTCTGGTGGTGGCGCTGTCCATTTCCAGGGTCGTATCGGGCTTGCTGTCGGGAGCCGCCGCGTCGCGGTACGGCGGGCGGTGGATGGTAATTGCCAGCATATTCGCCCAAGCCACGGCCATGGGATTGCTGGGTTGGTCGCCGAATTACTGGGGCGCTCTGGTCGCCATGATAATCGTCGGCGTGTCGTCAGGGGCGGCGCTGACGCCCATGATGGGAATGCTCGCGCCGTGGTTCCGGGTGAACGACCGGGGGAAGGCCGCCGGCATCGCCGCGTCGGGCGGGAGCCTGGCGATTATCTTTACCGGCATTATCGTGCCGCCGCTGACCGGAGTTTTCGGCGATGAGGCCTGGCGTTACGTCTGGTATGCGCTGGCCGCCACCAGCGTCCTGATTGGCATGGTGTGCGTCGGCTTTATTCGCGAGGTTCCCAATGCCGAAGTCTCGTCCCAGCGTGGGCCGGCAAGGCGCGGGCCGTCGAGCTGGCCGGTGCAGGTGTACACCAACCCTTACGTGTGGCTCATCACCGGGATGGCGTTCTGTTCGGGGTTCGTCCACGGCATTCTCACGTCCAGCTACGGCGCGTATCTGGAAGTAGAGCATGGCATCGACGTGGCCATCGTGGGGGCGCTGTTTATGACCATTGGCATCCTGAGCATAGGCAGCGGCGTGGGCTCCGGAGCGCTGTCCGACCGGGTGGGACGGGGCATGGCCTTTGGCGTCACGTTCCTGATTGAGGCGGCCTGCCATACCCTGTTCTGGCTGATGCCGGAGCTGGTCTTCTTCATCATAGCGTCGGCGCTGGCGGGGTTTGCGCTGCGCTCCACCTACACCATCTGCGCGGCGGCGGCCGGCGACTTCGTGCCCGTGTTCATGGCCCCGGCAGCCTTTGGATTGATGGGCATGGGAGCCGGGATCGGCAGCACCATCTCGCCGGCCATTTCCGGGCCGGTTGCCGACGCCACCGGCACACTGCAATGGTCTTTCGCCATGGCGTCGGGAATGGCGCTGGTCGGCGCTACTTTGGGATTCACCCTACACTGGATAACCCGAAACCGCACGGCCGACGCGGCCGGGTCCGCAGCTTCGCCGGCCTAGATGCTGGTGCGTACCCACTTCGGGACGTGGTATCGTCAGAAGCAGGATTTACCGGACTTCAATGATTTTCAGGATTGCATTATCCCAATCTTGCCGATCCTGATAATCCTGAAAACTCTGCTTCTGATCATTTTCGTGGGAGTTTCACCTTGGTAACTCAATCAAGCGATGATTTCAGCCGCGCAATGGTGGTGGTCGCTCACGCCGACGATGCCGAATGGGGCTGCGCGGGCACGGTGGCCCGCCTGTGCGCCGAGGGCTGGGACGTGGCGTACGTCATCTGCACCGACGGCAGCAAGGGCAGCGACGACCCGGATATGACCGTGGCAACGTTGGTCAAAATGCGTGAGGAAGAACAGCGTGAAGCGGCCCGCGTCCTGGGCCTGTCCCGAGTATTTTTCCTGGGCTATCCCGACGCATATCTGGAATCCACGCTGGAGTTGCGAAAGGACATATCCCGCGCCATCCGCGCGCACCGTCCGGACGTTCTCATCTGCATGAACCCGGTGCGCAACCTGGACGGCGACGGGTACATTGATCATCCGGACCACTTCGCGTCGGGGGACGCCGCCATGGGCGCGGTGTACCCGGCGGCCCGGGACCGAATGACCTTCCCCGAACTGCTGACCGAAGAGGGTTTGGAGCCGCACAAGGTGCGGGAAGTTTGGGTGATGGGCCGTACCGAGCCGGACCACGTCATCGACGTAACCAACCATATCGAAACGGCGGTGGCGGCGCTGCGGGCCCACCGCAGCCAGGTGAGCCCTGAATCGGCGGACCGTTACATGAAAGAATGGCGCCGCCGCGACGGGACGCGCATTGGGGTGGAGTATGCTGAGGTATTCAAACGGTTCCGATTGGGATAACTTTGGCTGCCCTGAGCAAAATGCCATCAACCAGTTCGGGAAGATTGGGCGGCTCGGATAGGCCAGGTCGCATAAATTGACGGCAAAATCATGCCCAATAGCCCAGCGCCGTGAAAGGATGGCCGGCTCTCCGGGACCTTGAAACCAATCGTCAAAACCCGGACAATATGCCGTGCGGTGGCAGCCTAAAAAGACAGGCGCCGCCCGAAGGCTGAAACATGGTTACCGATTCATCGACGCCCAACGGCGTAACCCCGGCCGCCTCGCAGACCGGAGAGCAGCCGGACCGACACATCAGAAACAGAGTTCCGAAACGCCCGCTCGCTTTCTGGATCGTCCTTTGCGCCGCGGCAATCGGAGGTCTGACGCTCAGCACGCTCATGGTGTTGGCTGCTATCGTCGCGGTGGACGCCAAAGAGCATGGTTACGCGGCTGCATTCGCGGCAACAGCAGGGGCATGCGCAGTTCTCCCGGTATTGATCGTCTGGGCGACTATGGAGAAGATGTTGCGAATGGTCAATGAGCGCGACACCAGTGCATGATCGAGAGCTGAGGACGGCTGCTGAGTGGGCGCGACACTGGGACATCATTTGCCTCGGTACACTCACCATCGCCACCGCCATTACAGGCACAGCTGTCGTCATCGCCAGCAACTCTGACATTCCCGCGGCCATTGCGGCAGGCGATTTCACGTACGCGACGCTCGCCTGGGGCGTTTCCGGGATGATCGCTCTTGCCCTGTACCTTGCCACAACTCTGGTTGCGGGGTTGACCATCCACCTTTTTCAGGGGCAACGTGGGGAGAATTTAGAACTTAAGCGATTAGGCATCACCATTGCCCACGTATTGTTCGCACTGGAAGCGGCTATGCTGGCTGTGATGTTGGTCATTAATGTCATGGCAATGGGACCCAGCCCGAACTAGTACATGAAAGATCGCCCTCCGAATGCTCCGGAGGTAACGACCCTGCCGGCGGCGCAACGGAATGAAGCGGGACCAGCGTTTTAAGCCGACGGCTCACTCACTTTGTCGAGGAATTGCGCGCGCCAGGCCACCTTTGCCAGATCCGCGCCATCGGGGCGGGGTTTTCCATCCATGTTGACACTGCATACTTCTGGCGATACGATTATAAACTGATAATCGTTCCGCAATTCGGGCGACGGTTTTGACCGTTGCTTATTGCGGATTCCGCTGACTTTACGGTATATTCTGACCATCAAAATCAGCCAGTCGGGACGACTATCCGAACGGTACACAAAGGAGGAAACAATGGCAGGAAGCAACGACATTGCACTGATGGCTCACCTTCTCCGCCGCGCCGGCTTCAACGCCAGCCGCGACGAGATCGAAGCCGCCGCTGCGCAAGGTTATGACACCGTGGTGGAAGAGCTGCTGAACCCCGGCTCTTCGTCCGGCGTCGAAGATGACCTGATGCTGCGCTATCACCCCACCTACAACCACGCCGGGGCCATCGAAATCAACATCCAGAACTGGGTGTATCGCATGGTCAACACCGAGTACCAGCTCAAGGAGAAAATGGCGCTGTTCTGGCACATGATCTTCTGCGCCGGCCACTCCAAGATCGACTCCGGCGAAGAGATGGGCCGGATGATCCAAATGTTCCGGGACAACGGAATGGGCAACTTCCGGGAACTGCTGATGGACCTTTCCACCAGCCCGGGCATGGTCTATTACCTGGACAACTGCGAGAGCCACAAGACGGCCATCAATGAGAACTACGGCCGCGAGCTGCTGGAACTGTTCTCCATGGGCGTGGGCATGAACGAAGAGTTCAACTACTCTGAGGACGACGTAAAGGCCACGGCCCGCGCGTTCACCGGCTGGAACATCGCCCCGCCGTACCCGCCTTTCCCCTACGGGCGCAGCCCCTGGGAGTTCCGGTTCGACCCCGCTGACCACGACGACTCCGAGAAGACGTTCCTGGGCCGCACGGGCAACTGGAACGGCGACGACATCCTGGACATTATTGCCGACCAGAAGGCCACCGCCCGGTTCATCTCGCGGCATATGTACAACTTCTTCGTCGCCGATGAAGTTCCGGTTCCCAGCTGGCGGCAGACTCCGCCCAAGGACGAGAGCCTCCTGGCCGCGCTGGAGCAGACCTACTTTGACAGCGGTTACAACATCACCGAGATGCTCCGCACGCTGTTCAATTCCGACGCTTTCAAGAACGCCCGCTACGCCAAGGTGAAGAATCCCGCCGAGATGGTGGCCGGCACCCTGCGCATGGTCGGCGACCACCGGGACGAAATCAAGCCCGGCATGTTCGAACTGAGCCAGGAGCCCAAGTACATGGGCATGGACCTGATGAACCCGCCCACGGTTGAAGGCTGGCACACCGGCCACGAGTGGATCGACTCCGGCACCCTGGTCGAGCGCATCAACTTCGCCGCCGACTACCTGGGCCGCACCGACCTGCCCGGCGTCCAGAGCATGATCTCCAAGCTGATGGCCCAGGGCGACAGCCTCTCCCCCGAACAGTTTGTGGACACCTGCGCCGACCTGGTGGGCTGCCTCAACCTCACCGAGGACACCCGCGACCAGCTGATTGCCCACGCCGGCCGCGGCGGCAATCTGACCCACGGCAGCGACGCCGAGCGCGCCGAGTTCACCCGCCGCTCCGGCGAAATGTTCCAGATTATCGCCTCCACCTCGGAGTTCCAGTTCGAGTAATTGGGAAACCACCACAAGACCGGCAAATCGCGCCACTGCAATCAAGCAACAAAATGGAGGACTAGCAAATGGTCTCTACCAACAAAGACAACGTTCTGGTGGTTCTTTCCCTCTCCGGCGGGAACGACGGCCTGAACACTGTCATCCCCTATAACGACGGCCACTATCGGGACTTCCGCCCCAATCTGGGCGTACCCGCCGAGGCGGTCCTCGACCTGAACGGCGAAATTGGCCTGCACCCCACCATGGGCCCCCTGAAGAAATACTGGGATGAGGGCAAGCTGGCCATCTTCGTGGGCATCGGCTATGCCAACCCCTCCTACAGCCACTTCCGCAGCATGGACATCTGGCACACCTGTGAGCCGGACACCATCGGCACCGAAGGCTGGCTGGGCCAGGTCATCAAGGAACTGGACCCCAACAATGAGGGCCAGGGCATCACCGGCGTGAACTTCGGCCGTGGGCTGCCGCGCGCGCTGGCCAAGGAAGGCGTCCCCGTTGCCTCCGTGGGCAACCTGGAGACCTACGGTTTGCTCACCGGCATCGAGGGCGACGACCAGCGCGCCGAGGCGCTGGACCTGTTCAGCAAGATCTACGCCCCCACCGTGGGCCAGGGCTTCGTGAGCGACTACCTGCGCTCCACCGGCACCTACGCCCGCATCGGAGCCGACATCCTGGCCACCGCGCCGCCGAAGTACACCTCCAACGTGGAGTACTCCAGCAGCGTCGTGGGCCAGTACATGAAGAACATCGCCCAGACCCACCTGGCTGACCTGGGCACCCGCGTGCTCTTCACCACCAGCCCCTACAACGGCTTCGACACCCACGCCAACCAGGCCACCGACCACGCCCGCCTGTGGACTGACGTGTCGGCCAACGTTGACACCTTCATCACCGACCTGCGGGACCATGACGCCAGCGACAACGTCACTCTGTTCATGTTCTCCGAGTTCGGCCGCCGGGTCGGCGACAACGGCTCCGGCACCGACCACGGCGCCGGCTCCGTGGCCTTCGCCGTTGGCGAACACGTCAAGGGCGGCATTTACGGCGTCTATCCGTCCCTGGCTCCGGCCGATCAGGAAGAGGGCGGCAACCTCAAGTCCAACATGGACTTCCGCCAGGTTTATGCCACCATCCTGGAAGACTGGATGAATCTGGACTCCAACCCCATCAACCGCGGCGTCTTCGAGAAGGTTCCCTTCCTGTAGGCCACCGGCACCGCAACCAGCGCGGCGGGGTATCCTCCCAGAGGAATCCTGCCGCACTCTGACTACCGACGACCAACAAAAGAGGGAAGTCTATGAGTACCCATCTGTTTGGCCTCGTGGACACTGCTTTCACCTATAGCCACTCCGTGGGCCGCAACGAGTTCAACGGCACCGGGTTCCGCAATCCCGTGGACATGGCTATCGACGAAGAGGGCAGGGTTTACGTTCTCAACCGCTCCTATGAAAATCGTCCGGACGGCGTGCACGTAACTGTCGCCACGCTGAACGAGGAGTTGGTTGGCGAGTTCAGCAAGTTCGGCGAAGACGCCGGCGATATGTACTGGCCCACCTCCTGTGCGCTGGACGCCGACAACAACCTGTACGTGGCCGACGAGTACCTGAACCGCATCACCGTCTACACCGAGGACGGCGATTACGTGTCCCACTGGGGCACGGCCGGCGACGGCCCCGGCGAGTTCAACGGCCCCTCCGGCATCACCATCGTCGGCGATACCATGTGGCTGGTGGACGCCAAGAACCACCGCATCCAGAGCTACGGGCTGGACGGCGCTTTCAAGAGCCAGTTCGGCGAGTTCGGCAGCGGCGACGGCCAGCTCAACCTCCCCTGGGGCATCTGCCTGGACCAGGACGGCCTCATCTACGTCGCAGACTGGCGGAATGACCGCATCCAGGTCTTCACCCAGGCCGGCGAGTGGCAGGCCAGCTTCGGCGCCAGCGGAGACGGCCCCGGCCAGTTCAAGCGCCCCAACGCGGTCCAAGTGGACGCCGACGGCGACATATACGTGTGCGACCGAGAGAACGACCGGGTCCAGGTACTGGCCCCGGACGGACGCTTCCGCGCCCAGCTGAAGGGCGACTACACCCTGTCCGAGTGGGGCAAGGCCAAGCTGAACTCCAACCCGGACATGATCCGCCAGCGCACCATGGCCGTCACCCACGACGGCGGCGCGTTCGAGAAAGCCTTCGCCAACCCCTGCGCGGTGAGGGTAACCTCGTCAGGCCAGATCGCCATTCTCGACCACACCCGTGGCCGGATCCAGGTCTATCAAAAGGAAAAGGAGCCGGCGCTGCTGTAAGCAGGCGGCTCCCTCACCGCAACTAGCGACCGAGTCCCGCCGGCGGCCCCCCCCCGCGGGGCGGGGGTTTGTAGGGCAAAAATTGTGTGGGAGGTGCAAAAGAGAATGAGTCGGTTT
>CAYGAY010000018.1:0-53462 GCA_964347975.1 uncultured Dehalococcoidia bacterium | reverse complement strand
AAACGTCGGGCTCGTGGGGGTCGCGTGGGGCCCCCCACCCGCCACCGCGCCCCGGCGGCCCGGGGGGCCCCCCGGCCGGCGGGACTCGGTTTAGTAGGGCATCATTGCTGTCGATGTGCATCGGTCGAATGAGACTGTTGAGCGGGTCCGTGGGCGGATTCGTAGCCGCCGTACTGGATTGAACGACGACGAGATGGTTACCCGTGTCGCGTTGGTTGGCCCTATCCTCAGAGCCTTGGGTTGAGGTGGAGCACAATTATAGCCGGGGCAAACCCAACGTGGACTACGCTCTATGGGCAAAACCCCTTTCGCCTCAGCAATCCCAAGTCAAACCGACAGGATTTGTTGAAGCCAAGAATCTCTCCGATTCTCTGGACGGCAACGCTGTCCAAAAGCTGACAGAACGTCAAGCATTGCTACTGGAACCCGGTCAAAACGCCGCACCGGCAGGCTTTTGTCCGATGTAATGCCGGTAAAACAGCCCCAGAACGCATTAAGACTTTGCTGAAACACTGTGGGCAAGAGCAAATGCTTACAGATGTATAAGCGAGAGACACCGCCAGTGGGTTATCCCGCCGGCGGCATCGTTTTTGTTGTTTATCAGAGCAACCCCAGCAGGTAAGGGACGAGTTTCTCGGCTTGTTCCCGCCTGTGCGCTATCTGGCCGGCGTTCAAGTTGTTGTGGTAAAAGTTTTCGTGCAACTTTTCGGCGCTGTCAACGCATCCCGCCTTTCGTCGCTCAGCCGACGGGCCGCAGCCTTTATCGCGCCATGGCTGTCCTTATGCCATCCTCGTTCGGTAGCCATGGCCTGAATAGCATGGGCGGCGGCCCCCCATAGTATTTCCGAGGCAATCAGCGGGTCTCCGCCGGCGAACTCTCCCTGTGACCGATCCAGTAATAGCAAGGACATTTGAGCGTGTTCCGTGACGAGCATCACGGCAGTCCGATTAGCTCTTGCATCCGTTCCAGGAACACACTCACAGCCCAACAGTCCATCTCTATCTCCCCTTCAATGATGGTTCCGTAGCTATAGCGGATTTTGTCGGGCAATCCTTCGGTGTGCAAATAGCTCGACATCAAGTGTAGCTCGTCATCACCATCCAGTTTTGCGATGGCATCATAGGTTTGCGCCTGGGTTTCACAGGGCCAGCCGCGTTGGTGGGCGGCCTTGACCACGGCGTGGTGGGCGGCGTCGCGCAAGATTTCGGCGCCGAGCATCATGTTGTGCACGGCGAACTGCCGCCGGGCGGCTTCTACCGGGTCAGGCGGAGCTAGGGGCTGTTCCGTCGCGCTCATTGCTATCCCTCCGGCCCCACCGGCATACCGGCGTCAATCCACGCGGCGATTTCGGCGGCCTCAGCCCGGGACAGGAACGGGCCGCGCAACGGCATTCGCCCGAAGGTGCCGCATCCCAGACGCAAGGAACGGACCAGGTGCGTCTCCGCGCCCGGTTTGCCAGGTTCAATCGAGGGATAACCGTTGAGCACCGACGCGGCCAATTCCTCCGGCGTCTCCCACCAGTATTCGTGGATGCCTGGGTACGGGTTGCGGCCATGGCGCTCGATCCAGCGTTCCATAATGCCGTCCAGCAATTCCTTCACCCTGGGCCAATAGACGGGAGCCGATTCGTTAGTGTTGGCGTCGGTGGTCATGGGGTTGCGGTCTCCGGTGAATGATGTTGCAATTTTCCGTCATTTGCGCTTTCGCTGGAATCCATGACTAGCGCGGATGCTCTTGCACGGATTCCCGCTGCAAGAGCTCAATCGCATGGGGAAGGACGGGCAGTACCACGTCGAGGCACTCGCCCACTCCCCGAGGGCTGCCCGGCAGGGTGATGATCAGGGTGTGCCCACGGATGCCCACTACCGAGCGGCTCAGCATCGCCATGGGTGTGAACTTGAGGGTCTGGGCGCGCATCGTCTCGGCCATGCCCGGGACTTCACGGTCCATCGCTGCCGTGGCGGCTTCGGGGGTAACGTCTCGCCGGCCCAGACCCGTGCCACCGGTGGTGACGATGAGGTCCACGTCGCCGGCGTCAGCCCATTCGCAGATCCGGCTGGTGATGGTCTGGGCATCGTCGGAGATGATTTCATAGCGGACTTCTGCATAATCCGGCGGCGGCAGCTTGTCCCGGATGGCCTGACCGCCGGTATCTTCCCGTTCGCCGCGAGCGCCCGAACTGCTGATGGTGAGGATGGCCAGTTGAAACATACGTTGGTCGGCAATGGCGAGTGGACAATTCGACGCGCGAGACAAAGGGGCGCATCGCCGGCCATAATACCACACTTGGAGGACGGCCACGGGAAACCCCAAAACGGGCGGCGGGCAGTTGATTTGGGTTACAATTGGAGCAATCCAGCAACCCGCCCGCGCGGCCGGCTGGCGACAAGCAGGGACTACTTTGCCCTGCGGCGCGCTGGCGGCGAGGGCGGAAGAATAGATACAGGCCATCAATGACCAGCGCATCAGCAACACCGCAATCGGCTAGTTCCTACTGTGTTTTTTGCGAAATCGTCGCCGGGCGCGAACCGGCGCGGATCCGCTACCTCGACAACGACCTCATTGCCATCGTCAATCGGCTGACCTGGGTGCCGATCATGCTGCTGGTGATGCCCCGTCGCCATATGTCCCAACTGGAGATGTGGAGCAGCGGCATTATGACCCGACTCGGCGATGTCGCGGCGACGTTGGGTTGCATGTATTGCCCCAACGGTTTTCGCATCCTGTCCAATTTCGGCTACGATGGCCTGCAGAGCCAGTCCCACGGCCACGTGCACGTCATCGGCGGCCAGTTCCTGGGGCACTACGCCTGACCCGCAACAGGCGTCAGGAATATCACTGCAAGGAGACCACACCACAATGCCAGAAACCGTACTCTACGAAAAGACCGGCGCCGACAACCACGTTGCCATCATCACGCTGAACCGGCCCGAATCCTCCAACGCCATTAACCGGCAACTGCGCCGGGAGTTGCAGGAGGTTATCAACCACTTCGATAACGAGGACGATGAAGCCTGGGTGGCCGTGATCACCGGATCTGGCCGCAACTTCTGCGCCGGCCGCGACCTCAAGGAACGCGCCGCCGACAACGCCGAGGGCGTGCCGGCCCGGGCCGAAAACAGTATGTCGCCGGACAAGCCGCATATGTGGGTGCGTCCAACCAAGCCGCTGGTAGCCGCCGTCAATGGCGCCGCCGCCGCCGGTGGCTGGGCCATCGCCCAGATGTGCGACGTGCGCCTGGCCGCGGATAACGCCCGCCTCGGCATCACCGAGACCAAGTGGAGCCTGATGCCCCCCTTCGCCGTGGAACTCACGAAGATGATTGGCATATCCAACGTGCTGGAGCTGGTGATGACCGCCGACCTGCTGCCGGCTGAACGGGTCAAGGAGATGGGCTTCCTCAACAAAGTGGCGCCTCCGGATGAACTGGTGCCGGAGGCCGTCAAGATGGCGGAGAGCATCGCACAGAACGCGCCGCTGGCCGTGCGCACCATCAAGGAACTGGCCTACAACAGCCTGGATATGTCCATCGCCGAAATCAGCGCCAAGACTTACGTGGCCTACGATTACATCCTCACCACCGAGGACAGCAAGGAAGGGCCACGGGCTTTTGCGGAGAAACGCCGGCCTAACTGGCAATTGAAGTAGGGCAGATTCACCGGGCCGGCGTCAACGCAAGATGTGGCCCGGATTCAGCGGCGTTTTACGCTGGTTGCTGCCGGTAGCGACAGCGGCGATACTGGCCGTTGCCGGGCTGGTACTCCTGTGGTGGTTCCTGGAACCGGTCGCGGCTCACCTCGAAATGCCAGCGGACAAGAAAATTGATATAGTGAGAGTGTATTTGCTGGCAGTGGGTGGCATCCTGCTCATCTGGCAAGTATCCATCGCCAACCGACGGGCATCGTCTGCGGAACGGGTCGCAGAGTTGACACTGCTGGGTAACATTACCGAACGTCTCAACACTGCCATCGAACATCTAGGCAACGACAACTCAATTGTCAGGGTTGGCGCCCTGTATCAACTGCACCATATTGCGATGGACGCGCCGGATTACCGACGGACGGTATTTGAATTGGTGGAGGCGCATTCCGAATTGATTGATCCGCTATCTGATGAATGGGATACCGTTGCTCGGATGCTGAATCAGAGAATGGGAGATGGGGGCGTCTATTATGACCAAGATGCGGAAAATGGGGCGTGACCTCAGCCGAAAGAATTTGCAAGGCAAGTTGCTGGACAATCTGGATTTCAGCAACAGCAAGCTGGTCCAAACCCACTTGCAGAAAGCTGTGCTGCGTGATAGTTGGCTGAACAACGTTAACCTGCAAGAAGCGCAGTTGCAAAAGGCTGATTTGCGCCGCGCTACCTTTGTTGGAAGCGACCTCAGAGAATCGAATCTTGATGGCGCCAATTTGGAAGGGGTTGACGCCAATCGCGCTGATTTCAGTCAGGCCAGCCTGGCAAACGCCAACCTGGTTTCCGCCAACCTCCGCCATTGCGACCTGGAAGGGGTCGACTTTAGCGGCGCCGACCTGACTAACGCCGACTTGAGATTCGCCACTGGCTACACAGCGGTGCAGTTGGCCGGAGCGCGTTCCCTGTACCAGACTGCCGGTATCGACCGGATTATAGAGACGGAGCTGCGCGGTAGCCATCGGCAGTTGTTCGACGCTCCGCCTGGATTCGTTCAACCGGATTACCAGGCTACCGGCTCCCGCCCCTCCATTTTCCAAACCATCGCCTCTCTTTTCTCACGGCACAAGACATAAGGAGGAATTGCCATGACCACGCAAGTACAGCCCAAGAGCCAAACTATCACCGCCAACGGCATCAACCTGCACTATCTCGACTGGGGCACGGAGGGCAAGCCTCCTCTGGCGCTGCTGCACGGTCTGCGCGGCCACGCCAACGTTTGGGAAGATGTTGCTCTGGCCCTCTGCAACGACTATCACGTGTACGCCCTGGACCAGCGCGGTCGCGGCGACACTGACCATGCTCCCGGCGGCGACTATTCCACCGACGCCTTCGTCGCCGACCTGAAGGGGTTCGTGGATGCCATTGGCCTGGACAAGTTCATCCTGTTCGGCCACTCCATGGGCGGGCGCAACAGCATGGCCTTCGCCGGCCAGTACCCCGACCGCCTCGAACGCTTGTGCATCGTGGACATCGGCCCTCGCATCGAGCCGGCCGGCGGCAATCGCATCACCGAAGAATTGCGCAACCTGCCGCCCGAATTTGATTCGTTCGAGGACGCGCTGGCCCACGTCCAGACCGGCAACCGCTTCGCCTCAGAGTCGGTCATGCGCCGTCGTCTCGCCGGCCAGAGCCAGGAGTTGCCCAACGGCAAAATCGGCTGGAAGTTCGACCCGGCCATCCGCGAGCAGCGTATCAACGGGACGGCGGCGCCGGCCGTGGACCTGTGGCCGACGCTGGAGCGCGTCACCTGCCCCACGCTGCTGGTCCGCGGCACGGAAACCGACCTGCTCACCGAGGAAACCGCCCGGCAAATGGTTGACACGCTGGCGCAGGGCACACTGGCGGAAGTCCAGCGCGCCGGCCACATGGTGTTTGAGGACAACCCCGCCGACTTCATCGCCGCCGTGGAAGGATGGCTGGCCGGCTGATCCGGCCAGACCGCTTGACATCGCACTCAGGAGGTATGAAACCGATGGTCTCTGCCCCGGAAAAGCTGTACACGGTCGAGGAGTTTGCGAACCTGCCTGAGGATATGACGGACGGGTGTGAGCTGATTGACGGCCGTATCGTCAGAAAGCATATCTGGGAGGGTGAGGAAAAGGGTATGACACCGGGAATGTTTGGCCACGTGCAGGTGGTGCGTCTAATCTGGCTCACCCTGGAACAGGCTATTGCCGGGCAGCCGGCAGGAGCCGTGTTCGCCGAACCGACTTTCGATGTCGGCCCTGGTCGCAATCGCTCCCGCCGCCCCGACCTGGCGCTCATAACCGGAGAAATGCCCACCGACACCGAGTCCATCCGGTCCCTGGTGCCGGCAATGGCAGTGGAGGTCATTTCACCCAACAATGCAGCGGTCGATATGCTCAACAAAGTCGAGGAATACCTGGCCGCCGGGGTGCAGTTGGTTTGGCAGGCGTTTCCGCAGCCGTGCATTGTCATCGCTTACTGGCCTGACCGAACCGTCGTGTTTCGCCCCGGCGATACCGTTACCGCCGAACCCGTCCTGCCCGGTTTCTCCTGCCCGGTAGCCGACCTTTTCCCACCGCCGGCAATCTGGGACCAGTAGGCAAAATCGCCCTTTGCTAAAATCACGCCATTCACGACAGGCAGCCACCCCGCCGCCGAGGTAAATCGACATGAAAGTATCCTTCTTCCACCTGATGCCCTACCAGGACTTGCCCGACGACTTCGCCGAGCAGCATCATTCGGCCTGGGTTGACCTGCCCAATGAAAACTTTGACCCGGCCAAGGGCAGCCAGTATTACGCCGACTACATCGACCAGCTGCGCTACGCCGACGAGGTTGGTTTTGACGGCATTTGCGTCAACGAGCACCACAACAATGCTTACGGCATTATGCCGTCACCCAACCTGATTGCGTCGGTGCTGGCCAACACTACCGACAAGGGCGCGCTCATCGTGCTGGGCAACAGCCTGGCGCTGTACAACCCGCCCGTGCGCGTCGCCGAGGAGATGGCAATGCTGGACGTCATTTCCGGCGGCCGGCTGGTGGCCGGGTTCCCGGTGGGCACGTCGATGGATACCACTTTCTCCTACGGCCAGGTTCCCATCACGCTGCGCGACCGGCACACCGAGGCCCACGACGTGGTGATGCAAGCCTGGACGCAGCGCCAGCCCACCATCTTCAACGGCAAGTACAACAAGCTGCGCTACATCAGCATCTGGCCGCGCCCCATGCAGGAGCCGCACCCGCCGGTCTGGATTCCCGGCTCGGGCAGCCTGGAAACCTGGGACTGGGTGCTGGACCGGGATTACGTGTACTGCTACCTGTCATACTACGGGTATCTGCGGGGCTACAACATCGTCAAAGGGTATTGGGAACGCGCCGCCGAGCGTGGTATTGACGATAACCCGCACCGTTTGGGATTCCTGCAACTGGTGTGCGTCTCGGAGACCGATGAGCAGGCGGAGCAGGATTACGAGGAGCACGTCAAATACTTCTACGAAAAGATGCTGCGGGTGTACCCGCCCTTTGCCGAATCGCCCGGCTACCGCTCGCTGGAATCCATCCGCAGGTCGCTGCGCCCGCAGATGGGCGAGGAGTCGCAGCGCGCGGCCACCGAAAACAACTGGAAGGAATACCTTGAGCAGGGCCACGTCATCGGTGGCAGCCCTGAAACGGTGCGCCGCAAACTCACTGAAGCGTGTGAACTGCTCCGCATCGGACACCTGATGGTGCTGCTACAGATTGGCAGTATGCCGCCGGAGCTGACCCGCAAGAACACCGAGCTTTTCGCCAACGAAGTTATGCCCCACGTCAAGGGCCTGTTCAACGAGTACGACGACCCCTGGTGGCCGGAACGGTTGAAATCTCCGGTGGCAGAAGCAGTGGGAGACTGACCGGAGCAATCTCGATGACATTCACCAACGACGACATCGCCGCCGCCGTGGCCAGAGCCTTGGCGGCGGCCCGCGACCCGGGCCAGCCCGGCGACGCCGACCGGACGCCGGAAAAGTATGCTCACCTCAGCGGGGATTTCCGGGCCGGCGCCTGGAAACATCTGCAAGAGGACGGCGATTTGCCCCAGGCGTCCAACAAAGCCTGGGGAATGGTTGCAGAAACCATCAAAGCCATCAGCGCCCGGCACGGCGGCGTCATCCATACCCATGGCTCCATCTGGCTCGCGCTCCGGGAGCTGGCCGGACTGGTGGGGGAGTCCGGCGATACGGACACGCAGCAGTGGATTAACAACGCCTTCCGCACCGCCCGAACGCTCCACTCCAACTTTTACGAGGATGAGGAAACGGAACCTGAAATAACCGCCGGGCTGGTTTTGTGTGAGGAACTGTCAGCGCGGCTTTACGAACTGTTCTGGCCGGAAGGGGCCAATGTGTGAGGTAGCGCTATGGGCGAGAAACTGCAACAAGGCGACCGCCTGCCCGGTCTGACCTTGGATCTCATCGACGGCGGCAAGTTGGAATTGCCGGGGGATATGTCCTCCCGCTATTTGGCAGTGCTGTTCTACCGGGGGGTGTGGTGACCCTACTGCTCGCGGCAGTTGGCCGCGTGGCAGAAGGATCAGGAAGCCCTGGCCGAAATGGGCGTCGCCATCGTCGGCGCCAGCGTGGAGCCGAAAGAATTGGTGCAGGAGATGGCGACCAAATCCGGCGTCACTTTCCCCATGGCCTACGGCGTAACACGGGCCGATGCCGACCTGTTGGGCTCCTGGTGGTCCGACGACCGGGGCGGCTACATTCAGCCCACGGAGTTCCTGCTGGGTCGTGGCGGCGCTGTGCTGGGTGCGATGTACGCCAGCGGCCCGGTAGGGCGCATCAGTCCCGACGAGGCGGCGCACTTTATCGAAGGCCGGGAGCGAAGGCGGCTGGCCGACGGCGGATGACAATCCAACGGCCGACCCATATAATGCCGTCAACGCGAAACAGTATTAACTCCGCATCGCAAACTTCTGGAGGACGACATGGCTACCGCGACCAAGTTTGAGGCTGTGACCAAACCCCTGGTGAAGATTACCGAGATGGACCATATCGTCCTGCGTACCAGGGATGTGGAGCGATCGCTGCGCTTCTACACCGACGTGCTGGGAATGCAGGCGGAGCGCGTGGAGCAGTGGCGGGCCGGCGAAGTTCGCTTCCCCTCGGCGCGCCTGAACGCCGACACCATCATCGACTTCTTCGCCTCCGATGACGTTCCGGACGGCAGGGATGACGTCCGCAACCAGGACCACTTCTGCATGGTTATCGACTACACCGACATGGAGGAGCTGAAGGCTCACTTCGAGGATATCGGAGTTGAGATCCAGGCCGGCCCGGGCAAGCGCTGGGGTTCCCACGGCGACGGGATTTCCCTTTACATCTACGACCCCGACGACAATGTGGTAGAGCTGCGCCACTACTGAAAATAGCAGCGCCTGAAGTGTCTCAGCGCGGGTCTGCACCGAGAGAGCAGGCCCGCGCTGGCGTCTATTCCGCAGGCTCTACCCGTGCGGCGCAAACCTTGTATTCCGGTATCCGCGAGTCCGGGTCATAGACGGCGTTAGTGAGAAAGTTGGCCGCGGAGGCGGTTTCGCTGAGGCGGTAGAAGGGTATGAATATCTCGCCAGTCCGCATCCGGTAGGTGTAACGGGCCACGCCGGTTAGTTCGCCGCGGCGAGAGCGCACCCGCACCTTCTCGCCGTCCCGCAGGCCGTAGCGCTCGCCGTCGGCGGGGTTGATTGAGACTTCCAGCGTGGGCGCCCGGGCCATCAGGCTGTCCACCCGCCGGGTGATGGTGCCGCCGTGCCAATGGTACAGCACCCGGCCGGTGTTGAGTAACAGCGGGAAGCGCTCCGATGGGATTTCCGCCGCCGTCGGCCCCTGCTCGTAACCAACGAATTTGGCCCGGTCGCCGCGAGGGAAACTGTCTGCATAGAGGCGTGCCGTGCCTGGATGATCCGGCGCTGGGCAGGGCCACTGGATCCCGCCCGCGTCGTCCAGGCGCGAGTAGGATATGCCCGACAGGATGGGCGTCAGACGGGCCATCTCGTCAAATATCTCCGATGGATGCCCGTAGGTGAACTGATTTTCCCAGGGCAGCCCCAGCCGGCGGCACATCCGGCGGGCCAGGTCGCTCACAATGTCCCAGTCCGGCCGGCTGCTGCCCACCGGCCGGATGGCCTGCCGTACCCGCTGGACCCTACGCTCGCTGTTGGTGAAGGTGCCGTCTTTCTCGGCAAAGCTCGCGGCCGGCAGAATCACGTCGGCCAGCTGGGCCGTGGCATGGATGAAGATGTCCTGCACTACCAGGAAATCAAGACGGCGGAACAGTTCGTCGGCTCGGTTCAGGTCCGGCTCGCTCAGCAGTGGGTTCTCGCCGGTGATATACATCGCGCGCACGCCGTCGGGCCGTCCAATCGAGTCGACCATGTCGGTCACGACTTGACCGGCGACCCGCGGCAGCGCGCCGTTCGCGTTCCAGGCCTTGCTGAACCTCTCTACAGTGTCCGAGCTCAACCCCTGATAGCCGGGCAGCGAATTGGGCAGGCAACCAGCGTCCCCGCAACCCTGCACGTTGTTCTGCCCGCGCAACGGCGATATTCCGCATCCGGGCCGTCCCAACTGGCCCGCCGCCAACGCCAGATTGAGCAGGCTGTGAACGTTGGGGGTTCCATTGGTATGCTGGGTGATTCCCATGCCCCAGATGAGACAGGAACCGCCATAGCCCCGTTCCGGGTCGCTGCCTTTCGGCCCGGCCCCTTTCGGAATCGGCGGACGCGCGAAAACGCGGGCGGCGGCGCGAATGTCGGCGGCGGAAACGCCCGTGATGTCGGCGGCGCGCTGGGGAGTGTACCGGTCAACGATGGCGCGCCATTCGTCATAACCCTCGGTGCGGTTGTTCACAAAGTCCGTATCGGTCAGACCCTCCTGGACAACCACGTGAGCCAGCGCATTCATCAGCGCCACGTCGGTGCCTGGATAGGGACGCAGCCACAGGTCGGCGTAGTCGCACATATCGATGCGACGGGGATTGACGACGATGAGCTTGGCGCCGCGTTCCACCACGGCCCGGCGCATCCGCGAGGCGGCCACCGGATGGTTGGACGTGGGGTCGCAACCGATTACCACCAGGCAACCGGCGTCTTCGTAGTCAGTGTACGAGTTGCTCGTCGCGCCGCTGCCCAGCGAGGTCAGCATCGCTTCAACCGATGGCGCGTGGCACAGGCGGGTGCAGTGGTCAATGTTGTTGCTGCCCATTACTAATCGGGCGAACTTCTGCTGCACATAGCCATCCTCATTGGTAGCCTTTGCCGAGCAGAGCGTGCCAAAGGCATTGCCGCGATATTCGGCCAGGCGGGACACGACCAGATCCAGCGCTTCATCCCACGTTGCTTCACGGAAATGACCGGTATGCCGCGCCCCATCGCGGATCAGCGGCGTCTTGATACGGTCGTCGTGCTGGACGAAGGTGTACCCGAACCGCCCCTTGACACACAGCATCCCCACGCTGGACCGATTATCCGGGTCGTCGTGGGAGGCGACGATTGTTTCCTCAATTCCGTCTGCTCCGCCATGGTCCACCTCAAGCTTGATGCCGCAGCCCACGCCGCAATAGGGACAGGTGGTGTTAACGGTGTGTGTAGGAATGGCGGGAGCCGGCGGCTGATTGGTCAAGGACTCGCGGACGCTAATGGCCCCGGTAGGGCAGACGCTCAGACACTGGCCGCAGGTGGTGCAGATGCTCTCCGCTAACGGTTTGTCTCCCGCAGTGGCGATCCGCGCGGTGTCCCCTGCTCCCAACACGTCAATCGCGCCGATGAACTGGTGACCGGACTGGCAGGCGTTGACGCAGCGGGCGCACAGTATGCAAGCGTCCATCGCCAGGTTGAAAACCGGATTGGACGTGTCGGCAGCCGGCCGGGCCCGCGATTGCCAGCGCGTTTCGGATATGCCGTGCAGTGAGGCGGCATCGGATAGCAGTCCGAACCCGTCCGGCCCGCTATCCCTCGAGGGGAGCGGGCTATGGTGAGGCCGGACTCCGTTGCCGTCCGCGCCTACCATCCCCAGCGTCAGCTGGATTACGCCGGAGCGGATGCGCCGCGCGTCCTCCGTACTGGTGCGGACCACCATGCCATCGCCGGCTGGCGTGGAGCACGACGCCGGGAACCCGCGAATGCCGTCGATCTGCACCAGGCAGGTGCGGCAGGCCCCGATGGCCGGCATATCGGCGTCCTTGCACAGTTGCGATATTGAGACGCCGGCGGCATTTATGGCGTCCAGCGCCGATGCGCCGACGGGCACTGAGACAGGTATCCCGTCAACGGTGAGGTTCACAGCGCGGCTGGCTACGGTCATGGTGTTCACCCTCACCTGCCCCCCTGTCGTGGGAGGGGCGTTATTCTGTTGCGCTAGCCCTCGAAGTAGCCTTCCTCCCGGAACAGTTCGGCCAGGCGGCCAACGCCTTCCCGGATCTCATCCGGCGAGTTATGGCTGTAAGTAAGACGGAAATAGTTATTGCGCTGCCGGTCGGCGCGGAAGACGCCGCCCGGGTTGTACTTCACGTCTCGTTGGACCGCTTTCTGCAACGTGGCCCAGGTATCGGCACCCTCGGGCAGGCGCACGAATACCAGCATGCCGCCCGTGGGATGGGTCCAATCGCAGAAGGACGGAAAGTTCTGCTCCAGGGCATCCAGCATGGCGTCGCGGCGTACCCGCAGCGCCTGCCTGACGGCCTCAATATGCTCGGCCTCGCGCTCGCGCATGTATTCGTACACCATCATGGTGGCCAGGTGGCTAACGCCGCGCCGCGGCAGGTTTTCCGAGTTGACCTGCGGCAGGGCCTCCTTGACCCCCGGCGGCAGCACGCCGAACCCAACCCGCAGCCCGCAGCCCAGCAGCTTGGTGAAAGAAGATACGTATATCACGTCGCCCTGGTCGCTCAGACCGGAGAAGGCGGTGGGCAGCGGATCGCCGTCAATGCGGAAGTCAGCGTAGGACTCGTTTTCCAGGATGGGAACGCCGTAGCGTTGGGTCACGTCCAGCAGGGCGCGTTTCCGACCCTCGGAAACGCTGAAGCCCAGGGGATTCTGGTACACCGGAATGGTCCAGACGAACTTGGCCCTCCGGCCGGCCCGTTCCAGCGAAGCCAGGGCGTCCTCCAGCGCGTCGGGCAGCATTCCGTCCTCATCGCTGGGAACGTGGACCGGCTCGGCGCCCCGTTCCAGCATCATCCGCAGGCTCCCCATGTAGGTGAACTCCTCCACCAGGACCGGGTCGCCGGGGTTGATGAAGGACTCCAGCAGGATGGCGATGGCCCCGCCGGCGCCGTCGGAGATGAAAACATCGTTGAGCGAGGCATTGAAGCCCCGGTTGTTGGCCAACCGCTCTGCTACCAGTTCGCGCAGCCCGACGTGGCCGCCGGCCGGGGGGTACGCAGCCAGAGCTTGAGGCCCGCCGGTTTCCAGCCCGGCGCGGATGGCGGTCAAGTATTCATCCGAGTCGATGACTTCCGGCACGGCGTTGGTGACGGAGAAGATATACTTGACCGGCACATCGGACCCCGCCGGGCTTGCGACCGCCCGGGGCAGGGAGCGGGAGAACAAGGATGCGTAATCTACCATGTCGCGACCTCCGAATGGGCGCGGTATCGGCAACCGGGGCCGGCCGATTTCAAGGGTCGTCGGGAGTGATGCCGTGATGCCGCAACAAGGCTTCCAACTCGCGCACGCGGTCCTCTGCCTCGTCCAGATTGCGCAGCCACTCCCCGGCAACGGGATCATGCAAACGCAGTTCCCCGTCGGGGCGCACGCAGACGTCTAAGCCCAGCGTTGCGCTGTACCCACGCAGTATTCCGACGGTGTCCGTCTCTATCTGGATCGGCTGATACTCTCCCTCGACCAGCATCTCCCCCATCAGCGGCGGTGTGAAACACTCCCCCAGCGGGTCATAACGCCAGTATTCGGTTACTCCCAGCCGGGCATACAAATCCCGCTTCGCCCCTGCGTCGTTCTCATACGTACCCGACGACGCAATTTCCATCACGAAATCGGGTCCTTTCCCTTCCCGCCAGATGATGTAGGAACGCCGCGGGTGGTCGTCCACTCCGAACACTACAAACACGTCCGGGGCCACGCTGGCCTGGTTGTCGTTCATCCGGTAATACACCAGCATATTGCCGGCCACGTACACGTCGCGCCGATGAGCGTAGCGGCGACGTAGGGCGCGCACCGAGTCGGTCAGGGGGTAAAACTGGTAGTCGGATTCCGCCAAAGGCTCGCCGTCGGAGTCAGGATAGTAGATTCTGAGATCATCCGCTTGGGGCGAGGGCGTCAACTTGGTATTTGCGGGTTTGTTCAGCATCACAGCGCCCCCGGGAAGCGGGTTTTCCGACGGGCAAATCATAACAAAAGCGGCGTGATTAGCGATAGCCAATGCCGGGGGTTATTCAGCCGATTGGCCGCCGCGCCGTTGCGCCACCCCTTCCCGCACCAGCGGTATCAGTTCGCGTCCGTACTCGGCGGCGTCGGCCAGCGGATTGAAACCGCGTATGATGAACGCCGAGCAGCCCAGGTCATAGTACGCCAGGAGAGCATCGGCCACCTGCTGCGGCGTACCGACCAGGCAGGTTGTGCTTCCCGAGGCCCCGCTGGCGGCGGCAATGGGCATCCACAGCCGCTCGTCGTGTACGTTGCCCTCGGCGGCGAAACGCAGCAGACGCCATGCTCCCTCGGACTGGGGACGCGTGGGAACGCCGGGGGTGATGCGGCCGGCGGTGGCCTGCCTCACACGAGCCAGGATGCCCTCGGCTCTCTCCCACGCTTCGCCTTCGGTGTCGCCCAGGATAGGACGGGCCGACAGGCTGAAGCGCATTTCGTCCGGGTTCCGGCCGGCTGCGGCCACTCGGGAACGAACATCGGCAATGCGCTGGGCAATTGAAGCCCGGGGTTCACCCCACAGCGCGAACAGATCCGCCCGCTTGCTGGCCACAGCCAGCGCCATTTCCGATGCGCCGCCAAAGAACAGCGGGACGTGAGGCTGCTGACGGCAGCGGGCCTGGCTGTAGGCATCCTGCAGATGGTAGAACTCGCCTTCGTGGTTGAATGGGTCAGTCTCGGTCCAGATGCGGCGCATCACTTCAAGGTACTCATCGGTGCGGCGGTAGCGGCTGTCATGATCAAGCCAGTCGCCGTCCTGCCTTTGTTCCACGTCATTGCCGCCGGTGATGATGTGCAGAGCGATACGTCCCTGGGTGAGTTGATCCAGGGTGGCGGCCTTGCGGGCGGCCAGCGTGGGCGCGACGAAACCGGGGCGGTGAGCAATCAGGTATCCCAGCCGTTTCGTGTGGGCAGCAGCATAACCGGCTACCTCAAACCCGTCGGAAGTGGACGACGAGTAGCCGGTCAGCACCAGGTCAAACCCGGCGTCCTCGTGGGTGCGAGCGAAATCCAGGATGTAATCGGGATCGACGCCCGCCGGGACCTCGGCGCCGGGGTTGATGCCGCCGCCAAACAGGCTGAGGGTAGCGCCCCGGTTGGCCTCCGCCTCCCGAACCACGCCAATCATGCCGATTATCGTTACGCCGTCGTCGCTGTACACGCTCGGGGCCGCCGGGGTGGGTCGGGTTCCGTTGTCTCTGGCATCGCTCATGGTGGTGGTCGCTCCCTGATTTTGGCCGTTTGCGGGCCAGTTTAGACTATTGACGGGCTGATACGACAAGGGTTGATAAAATTCATCAAAAATTGCCGGCGTCGGGGTGTTGACAAGCATTGATGAACAATATACTATGTATTCAAGGTGCTGGGGGTGCAGGGAACTCCCACCCGCCGGAAGCCCGATGGCAACGCCGTCGTCAATGCAGGAGGTTAGAAGTGGTTTCGCTGATAACGCTGAACCATAGTTGGCATTTCCCCTGTAAAAGCCCTGTTGGCGCAGCCTTAGCGGTATAACGATGCCGGGAAGGGCGCCGACAGGGAAACAACCACATCGGGCAAGCCGTTGATTGGCACTGACAACGCCATACGCCCAGAGTAGCGCAGTGAGGCGCTCCGTAGCGGGCGGGCACATTAGTCGGAAAGACTGAAAAGCGGACGGCTGTAACCGATGAAAGACCGGGCCAGCGCACCGACTGTTTATCGGGCGCTGGCCCTAATCGTGGTGACGGCCCAACCGCAATACCCGAGCGTAACGGTTTCCGGTTCCAGCAACTAGCGGCAAGAATAAGCCCGGGGTACACAGTCCGGCTCCCGGGTGGGGGGGCGGTAGTCGATGCAGGGCGGCCCCACTTCGATTATCACCGCCTCCAGCGGTATATCCAACGCCGTCCTGGCTGCTGCCGCGTCCGCATCCGGGTTGATCTGGATCACAATCCGGTTCAACCCGGTAGAGCGTTCTACGTCAGTGATAGTTGGAGGCGGATCTCCATAGAAGACCTCTTCAGGATGTCCATGAAAGTGGCGAGGAAGGGCCACCAATTCCAGGTATTCCGAGGTTTCTTCGGCGGAGTACTGCCTCCGCCAGTCTCCGATGAAGCGGTTGTGCCATTTCTGGAGTTGTATTAGGGCGTACTGGCCCTGTAATGGTTGAATAGTCCACTCTTGAAACCATCGGGAGCGGTCGGTAAGCTGAAAATCCATCATCTCTTCGGCGGCTTCTTGCGAGGGGTGGAGCAGGTACACATAGAACGTGTTGGTATCACGCGGTTCGAGGAAGTACCCTCCGAACCCGGCTGGGTGCGGATCTCCGCAGATTTTCAGATGGTTGTATCCCAGCGCGTCCAGTCGCGTAAGTCCTATATGCTCGAACTTTACCATCTCTAATGGGATTCCCGTTGCCGCCAGTCGCTTCCTGATGATTTCACTCACTGGCTGCAACTTCTCCGGACAGTCTATACCGATGACGATTGGGCCTTCATCATCGTACGGGCCTGGTGGTAAAACAACCGGCGAAAAGCCCAATGGGTTTTTGTAATCCTTGAACAAATCCAGCTTCCGCCAGTTGTCCATATCCGCCCATATGGCATCACGCCATTCCCCGCGTTGGGATGCGGAAAAAGGAGGCTTAAAGGCCTGGTTCGGCGGAACGGTGGTCTTTGTCAACGTCGCTGTAGGCGAAACTTTCGCAGCCGTCGGCGGCAGCGTTGCCGTCACTGGGACTTCTCCTCTACAACCAAGAAGGAAGCAGCATAATATCGCCAGCGTATCGAACGCGAACATGCGCATGTTCGCCCGCCGGCTGCTGACCCGAAATTGCCCTGCAATCCCCCCTGAAATCAGCAATCGAAACCAGAGGCGCACGAGTTCCAGGTGCCCCCCAGGGCAATCGCATATGAAAATTGCGGTGTTAGGTATGATGTTGGCTAATCCGGCAGGGAAGGGGAGACACACCATGACCGAGTTAGCCGACGTATTTGCCGATCTGGAGGACCCGCGGGCAACCAACGCCCGCCGCCATTCCCTCCATGACATTCCGGTTATCGCCTTTTGCGCCATGCTCTGCGGCGGCCCGACCGGCGCCGACATGGAACTCTTTGGCCTGGGCAAGGGGGATTGCTTGACCCCGACGCCTTCCAGCGATGGTTCGTCCGGTTCATGCCGATTCCATCGCACGGCGCCTGGACTGGCTGAACGACGAGATTGCCCAGCTGGATGAGCAGTACCAGGCGGCGGTGCGCCGCAGCGAACCCCTGACCCAGCGGCTGCGGCGCCGGGGCAAGTCGGGGAAAGTGGCCTTGGTAGCGGTGATGCGCAAGCTGCTGCTGCAACTGCACGCCGTGGCCCGTCGAGGTACGCCTTGGACGCGGAATATGCCGTCACCGCCTGAAAGCCCTTGACGCCAAACACAGATACTCCCGCGAAAGCGGGAATCCAGTGACCCAAGTCGGCAGTTTCGCGCATAAATCAGATAGGTTGGATGCCAGGACTCCGGCTTTCGACGGAGTGAGAGGTGTGTAATTTCATGTGAGATAGCCCTCGATACCCTCCTCCTGCGCCAACAGGCGACGCTGAATTTCAGCCCGCGCCCGGCGGTCTGCCGCCGCCGCCGCCCGGGTGTCCATCAAGACATAGCCGTCGTCGATGATAGCCGTGAGAACCGCGTCAGGGGGCGGGGGCATGTCGCGGTTAACCACCGGCTCCAGGAGACGGTCAAAAAACGCTGGGTCGCCCACTAACCGCTGCCATTGGTCGGCAAAAGGGTCAAGGCTGCCGTCGTAGAGTCGCAGCAGGAACACGGAGCGAACCGGGTCCAGACCCTCGGCGATGATAGCGTCGACCCGCAAGTCGGCGCCGCGGCCGCTGTCGAACTCCGCCGCCCGTTCGTCCTCGTTCCAACGGGCGTCCTTGAACAAATCGAAACTGTCGATCAACGCCTCGGTTTCCTCCAGCAATGCGCCGATCAGCCGGCGGCCCGTCTCCGTCACCTGGGAATGGTTTCCGTCTGCCGCCGGGCGCAGGCAGCGACGCCGGTACAGACCGGACACCGCCGGACGGCAGGGTTCGGACAGGGACGGGTCGGCGGGCGGCGGTACAGCGCAGCCATGCTTGTCCACAAAGTAGAGCAGCGCGCACGACTGCATCCAATCCAGAAGTTGTTGCCGGTTCTCAGCGTATCCCTGGATTGCCGCCCATTCCAGTGGCCGATAGGCGGGCAGCATGGTCAGCGTCAGGTCAGCGCCGCCGCAGCCGCCAACCCGGCGACACAACGGCGGCAGTCGCAGATGGGCGGACACCGGGTCGTCAGGATGGGCCGGCCGGCCCCAACCGCGCCCCGTGGCGAGGGACAGCCGGCAGAGACCGAACCGCCACTGTTCCACCAGCGCAAGCAGCACGGCGTAACAGGCCGGCAGGTCGGGATTGGCGTTTCGGTCCAACCGGGCATGAACCTCGGCTTGCCCGCCGGCATCCTCGGGAAACAGCCGGCCCAACAACTGGCGCAGTGTCAGGCGATGGGTTTCGCCCGGCAATTCGACGTACAGCGTCGTGTCCGCCGGCAGTTGGTCACTCCATGCTGATACGGTGAGACCGCCGGCGTCGGAGGCCCCCATTGACTCAGGCCAGCCAGGCGGGACGTGTTCCGCCGTTGCCATCCGAAGGGCTGCGGAAATGAACCCGTCCGCCGCCGCCGCTGAAACCTCCCAGGCTGCTGCTCCGGGATATGGTCGATCTGGTGCCGCCTCCCGTGGTCGCGCTGCGGTTGAAGGTCGAACTCTGGCTGCTGCCGGTAAGTGTGCCGCTGTTGCGGAAGGAGCCGGAGGATCTCTGGGTCTGCTGGTAAGTCTGACGGCTGGAACTGACGCTCCGACCCGCCTCCTGGTATCGGGAGCCGGCGAAGGTTTGCTGCCGGGAGGTGTACTGCCGGTTGCGGTTCAACTGGGTGTCATAGCTACTGGAGCCGCGATACGAAGTCCGGTCCCGCCGGATGTCGGTCGCACGGTCGGGAATCGTCTGGTAGAAGTAGGGACCCCGGTTCAGGCTGCTGATCAGCAGGTAGGTGAAGAGAAAGTCGCCGGCGCCGAAGTGGCTGTGATGGTACGAATTGGCGTGATAGCCCCGCAATTGGTGCTGTTCGTCCTCTTTGATGATGGCAAAGAGCTGGTCGTCTGCCGTGTCGTCGATCTGGTTGTTGGCGTCCAGGTCTTCCCAACCTTCCAGGGTCAGACGGTCGCCATCCTGGCGGGCGCGGATCAGGATGATGCCGTCGCCTTCATAGATCTCGTTAACCCGGCGTTCGAACTCGGTCGCGCTGCTGGACTGCTGGAATGCCAGTTGCACGTCGTCCAGGTTGATGCGGCCGGCAGCGCCGTCGGTGGCGGCCCACTGGTCGTAGGAGGGGCCGCTGGAGGAAGGCCCGCAGGCAACCAGCAAGGGCGCGCCGGCCAACACGCTGCCGGCGGACATCGCCAGGGCCAATCGGCTGATTCGTGGCGACATATCGGTCAACTCCTTGGGGCGGGAAAGGGTCAGAAGGCGGGGATCAGGACACGAGCTCCGATAGCCGCGGATCCACCGCCAATAGTGATGGCGGGGTGTGGCAGCTATCCAATGCGCCAGTCAAACCGGTGATGGGAAATGTCAATATTTGGTGCACGAAACGATGGGACACTTCGTTACGGAAGCGTTGCCAGGCATCGGCGGCGGCGATTATGTACTCGGCTACGGCTGTTTTCGGCGTCCGCGCTTCCAACCGGGACGCGGCAGCCGTTTTCCTCAAGTTGGCCCGGTGATTTTCCCACAGTTCATCGCCGACTTGCAAAAGGAGCAATCGCGCCAACTCGCTGAACCTGGCCGCGCCCAGCTGTCCCCGCAGTTCCGCAAGCCGTTGCTGCAATAATTCAGCCAACGCGCTTCCCAGGTCATCCAGGGGATGGCCCTGAGCCGGATCAGCGCCTATGTCGTACCTGGCTCGCAATTCTGCCGCCAGAGACCCGAAACGTCGAGCATAGTCGTCCCCGACGAGCCCGGGGAAATGCTTGCGGGCAAGATCGTCGGCTGCGGCCCGCGCCGCGTCGTCGGCCCACTGGACCAAGCGGTCGGGCCGGGCGACGAGGGTCTCCTCCCGGACCCTGTAGTAAGCATCTGCGTGGTTATCCAACACTGCGGCATATTCCAGCAAATGGGCACGCGCGCCGGCTTCTTCTCGCTGAGCCTCCTCGCGCCGCCGCCGCAACTGCCGTTCCAGCTCCGGCCCTTCCCAGCAAACGCGGCCGGCCTGATCCACCGTGGCGGCCCCGTACTCGAGGCCAGCCAGCCATCGATCCGACCTCACCAGCAAGCTCCGGGTGGAGCCGAATGCGCCCTGCCGGCCGCTGCGTCCCTGTAGTTGAAGCGCAACCCGAGGAGAGTCGTTGAACTCGGCGCTGACCAAGTGGAAGCCCAGTCCGAATTCGAGCGCGACGGCTGGCGACGGCGCCCGCTTCGCCGCGCTGAAACGGATCGTTAATTGGCCGCCGTTGGCGCGCCGGACGGACAGCAATGGGTTCGCCTCAACTGATCGCGCCAGCAGGTCGGCTTCGGCGGAGGTATTGGCCCGAACGTCCACCGTCGCGCAGTCCGGGTCGGCGGCAATGATCTGTTCCAGCATGGAGACGAAACGTTTAAGCAGGCGCCGGTCCAGGCCGCCGGGCAGAACAACATCGGTACCGCGACCGGCCATGTTGGTCGCCACGGTGACCGCGCCCGGCCGTCCCGCCCGACGAACGATGTCCGCTTCCTCCGAATTGGTGACTGCATTGAGCAGACGGTGCTTGATCCCGGCATCAATTAGCCGTTGACTGATGACCTCCGACTGGGCCACTGTCCTTGCGGCCACCAGGACCGGGCGTCCCGACCGGTGGCAGTGGCGCACCTCGTCCACGACCGCGCTCAGCTGGTCTGCGGATTCAACGTATATGCGAGTGGGCAGATCCCGGCGAAGCGTGTGGCGGCTTTCTGCAACCACGGCCACTTTCAAGCCGTACAGACGGCGAAATTCGTCGGTTGCCGCCTCAGCGGTACCGGTCAGGCCGGCCAGGCTCCGGTAGCGACGGAGGAAACCCGGGACGCTGATCTCCCCAAGGTTTCGCCGGTCGGGGTGAATTGTCACGCCTTCTTTGGCTTCCACCGCTGGATGCAGCCCATCCTGGTAGTGAGTGTCGGGCCGGGGGCGGCCGGTATCCCGGTCCACGAGGGCCACCCGGTCATCGTCCACCACGTACTCGACGCCGCGGCGCAGCAGCAGGTGGGCCCGCAGCAGCTGATGCACCTGGTTAACCAGATTGACTCGTTGTGCGGCTCGTCGCGAACTTGGGTTCAGGTCGTCGGTATTGGTGGCGTACAAATCACCCAGACGAGCCTCCAGGAACGCCAGGCCCTCGGGCAACAGGCTCAAACTGCCTCTTTCGGCATCCACCGCGCAATACAAACCTGCTTCAACCTCCGGGCGGGGTTTGCCGGATCCATCAGTATCGATGAAGGACTGCGCCCGGCGCCGCAGGCGTGGATGGGCAGCTGCCAGGCGAAGCGTCTCTTCAGCGTCGGGTTGGGCCAGCATCGCCCGGGCCAACAGCATTGCCGAAGCGTCATCAGCCTGGCCGCTTGCGACGCGTTGTTCCAGCTTGCGCCGGCATTCCTCCGCCAACCGGGCCTGCTCCACCGCGAGTTCCCGCACCGCCCGGTTGGCGCGAATAATCATACGCCGGCTGAGGATAGGCGCCCCGGCGATGACCAGGGGAGTGACCGCCTCATCCAGCAGCGTCTGGTCCGCTTCATCGATAATGGCGACGTCCCGCGGCCCCTGGATTTGCTCTTCCGGGGACATAACCATCCGGTCCCGCAGGTAGTCGAAGGCGAACTCGCGCAACGTACCGTAGATGACCCGGTGAGCGTAGGACGCTCGGCGCTCGGGTCCGGCCATGTGTTCCAGCACTGATCCGACGGTAAGCCCCAATGCTCGGTACACCGGCGCCAGCAGTTCGCAGTCTCTGGCCGCCAGGTAGTCGTTAGCGGTGACGACGTGGACGGCGCGACCCAACAGGCCGTACAGCGCCGTCGGGAAGGCGGCAGCGACGGTCTTGCCCTCGCCGGCCGCCATTTCCACGACCCGGCCGTGGCACAGGTGCAGGCCGGCCAGCAATTGCTGATCGGTGGGGTGAAAGCGCAGTCCCTCGTTGTCGCCGGTTTGCCGGCGGCGGGCCGCCCGGTAAAACTCGGTTGGAAGAAGCAAATCGCCGCCCGGGTAGCGACCTCGACCGGTGGCGACCAGCTTGCGGCGGGCGTCTGCAATGCTTGGCTCGTAGTCGGCATCCGGCAGGTCGAAGACTTTCCACAAACCCAGGCGGCGTCGGATGGTCTCATCAACCACCGCGAACACGCGGACCAGCGTATCCTCGGATATGGGATGGGAGGAACCGGGTCCATCGCTCAGACCGCTGACGGCCGCTCGCAGTTCCTGGTCGGACCAATTGGCGACCTCCCGCTCGCGCCGGAACGCCCGGATGCGTCGCAGGATCCGGCCTTCCCGCCGGCGCGGGCGCCGCATCCCGGGCCGGCCGAGCCGGGGAGTGGCCGGCATTGCGCTCATGGCGGTTGCCCTTCGCGTGAAACCGCAGAGGATGGTTGCAGAGCGATCACGGCCAGGCCCGACTGGTGGCCCGAACAATCCCACCAGTCGTAGCGGGTGATCAGTTTGTCCCGCGCGGCCAGCAGGCGCGCCGCCGCCACCGGATTGCCGGCAACAAGTTCCTTGCCTACCGGCCCGTTCAGATTCCAGTCCGGGCTCACGTCAACCCGAAAACCGGCGTTTTGGCAAAGTTCCTCGTACCGTTGTTTAGAACGCCGGAATTCTCCTGCGCTGCGGTAGGGCAGTGGCATCACGTAATACCGCTCTGACAGGTAGAGACCCAGTTCGTTCTCGAAAACTTGCACCAGGTCAGCGTCGTCCAACCAACCTTCCAGGGCGAAAAACAGGTTTTGAGGAATGTCCTGGTCAACCCGGTGATAGTAGTAGTCTTCCACCTCCGCCACCATCCGCACCGACACGCTGGGGCGGTTTCCGGCCGCGTCGTTGCACAGCAGCCGGTGAGCCGCTTCACCCCGGAGAAACAGGAAGGGGATGTTGCCGTTGGTGGCGTCCACCAACAGGGGTTCGCCATCCACCTGGTACAGCAGGGCGGCGTGTTGCCAGTAACGCATATGGCGCTGTGCGAAACGGAAATCGAAGGTGTTAAGCATTTCGCGCAACCGGTCAGTCGGAAACAGCCCTGGCGCATTGGGGCCGCCCAGCAGGTATTCCGACTCCAGTCGGTAATGGTCGGTGAGGAACTTCAAAGCCGGCACCTTCTCGGTGCAGATACCGCCGGCGTCCGCGGCAATATTCCGCACCGTTTCATCGCCGGTCTTAAACCGCAACCCTCCGTTAGAAAAACGTGAGTAGTTCTCGAAATCGCTGTTCCAGATGCGCAAGGCCAAGGCTCGGATTAGCTTTCGTTGGCGGCCGGGAGTATCCGCCCGCAACACTGGTTCGCTTTCTTTCGGACCGTAGGTCGCCGCCACGGCGTTGCGGACGAAGTCTTCATAAAAATGCGCATCATGGTTCCAACGGCGCCGGTGAAAGCCGGTCCAGTTGCGATCGTAACCGGCGTCAGTGCGGTCCACCGTCACATCGATCAATTCCAGTAGAGCATCGCCGGCCACCGCCGACTGAACCGACGCCGGCTGCGCCAGGCTGGCCGGCCGACCCTCCTGGGAAAACTTTACGCCCGCAAAAATCTCGGTCAGCCGGCCCGAGTCGTCGGAGCGGTACACCAAGTCTTGCAGGTTCCGCACCGCCAGCAGACCGTCAGCCGTAACCGCCCCGGTTCGAAGCAGGCGGCCGTCGTTTGGCGCGTCTCTCAAGTAGCGTTCCAGCAAACGACCCAACGGGGCCTCGCGGTCAGCGGGGCAGTCCAGCCGCAGGGCCGCAGTTCGGCCGGAGACGCTATCTGTAATGCGCAGGATCAAGGATGGCGGCATGGCAAAGGGGAGGGCATCCCCACCATCTTCGAGAGGTGTCTACAGACGAAAGTGAAATGCACCATACCACACTGAACGAACGACCGGCCGGCGCGTTGACAGCGCTATCTACGAGGAATACACTCGCCCGGACTAAACTGCGGATTATCCAACGTCCCTTATGGGCCGATAATGCTTTCCACCGACGTTTCCGATGCCATCGAATTGATGTTCGAGACCGGGTGGACCGATGGCCTGCCCGTCGTGCCGCCCTCCGAACCCCTGGTCCGCCGGTTCGTGGAGAGCGCTGGCCGTGGGGGCGACGAACTCATCGCGGAGCTGCCGCCCCTGGGCGGACGGGCCACCGTCGAGCGCATCGCGGTTAACGCGGTGATGGCCGGTTGCCGGCCGGAGCATATGCCGGTGGTCATCACCGCCCTTGAAGCGATGATGGACGAGGGGTTCAACCTGCGGGGCGTGATGTGCTCCACCGGCATCCACACTCCGCTGTTGATCGTCAACGGCCCCATCGTCAAGGAACTGGACATCAACGGCGGCTACAACTGCTTCGGCTCCGGTTGGCGGGCCAACGCCACCATCGGCCGCGCGGTCAAGCTGGCCTTGCTCAACCTGGGCGGCGCCATACCCGGCGAGACCAACAAGGCCACCTTCGGCCACCCCGGCGCCTACACCTACTGCGTTGCCGAGGACGAGGACGCCAACCCCTGGGAGCCGATGCACGTCGAGCTGGGCTTCGCTCCCACCGACAGCACGGTGTCGGTGTTCCCGGCGGAGGCGCCCCACAACATCATGTACCATGCCTCCCACTCGCGGAACTTCCTCACCGTTCTGGCCGACACCATGTGCACCCTGGGCAACGTCCAGATGTACGTCATGGGCGACACCTGCGTGGTCATTGGCCCCGAGCACGCCAAGTTCCTCCACCGCGACGGCTGGAACAAACGGGACATCCGCCAGTTCCTCTTCGAGCACGCCCGCAAGCCGGTGCGGAAACTCCGCCAGGGCGGCCCGCCTCAAGGCGACTCCCGCCGCGGCCACTTCTGGCCCCGGCACATTGACGCCGATGACGAC
This sequence comes from uncultured Dehalococcoidia bacterium, assembly GCA_964347975.1. Taxonomy (GTDB): domain Bacteria; phylum Chloroflexota; class Dehalococcoidia; order Lucifugimonadales; family UBA3495; genus Bin87. Next base: position 28,257 of record CAYGAY010000018.1, on the reverse strand, counting down.
GACCAGATGGTGCCGGTGGTGCGCGCCCCGGATCGCATCAACATTTTCGTCGCCGGCGGCGCCGGCGGCCCCCACTCGGCCTATCTGCCCGGCTGGGGCTCGCGCCGGGTCACTAGAAAGATTCCCGGTTGATAGAAGATCCGGGATTGCAGACCCCGTATCAAGTACGGGGTGACGTTATTGCAGAGGGAACGATGACTGTCACGAACTACCAAGACCGGATGCGTGAACTGGGTTTGGCGCTGCCCATCGACCCGGAGGCGGCGTCCCGCTGGCGGGCCGCGCCCCGGCTGGACACGTTGCACGACAAGGTCGGCGGCTTGCTGGGCAACCGCAAGGCCAACGCCGACCTCCTGCTGCGGAACGTGGGCGAGCGGCTGGCCAGAGACCTGGAACTGGGCAACATCGTCGCCGTGGACAAGTACGTCTATTCCCGGCCGGCCGCCGATGATCTCATAAGCGAGCTCTCCGAGCGGTGCGACTTCGTGGTCACGGCGATTGCCGATTGAGGCTCCTGCACCGCGTGCAGTGTGCACGACGCAATGACCCTGGAGAACCTCGGCATCCCCACGGTGGTGGTGTGCACCAATCCGTTCTTGGACTCGGCCTTCCGCCAGGCCCGCACTTTTGGCCGCCGCGACTTCCACCCGCTGGGCATTCCCCATCCCCTGGGCGGTCTGACCCCCGACCAGGTTTCGGTCCGCGCCGGGGAGTTGGAACAGGCGGTTATCGATACGCTGACATCCTACTGAAGCGTGTTGACATTCAGAGATGACAGCTGGCGGAGAAGGAGTCTCTGCCGACGGGAACACCAACAGGAGACGGTTGTACAGGCGTCCATAAGGGGCTGAGTAACGTAGAAGCGTCCCCCGCTTGGATTACGTGTCGAATACCCCAGGCTCTACACTTGCAGATCGCTGGAACCTACGCTAACTTACACTAGCGAACGTCGACCACGTGACTATCATCCCGCCGGTTCAATGCGCATCCTCGACGTTTTCAAACCCACCACCGCGACTATCGAGTTCGGCCAAAGAGTATTCAACCTCGTCTATCGCGTCGTTTTCACCACCGCTGCAATCGTCGTGCTGGGCGCCTTGGCCGTCGGCATCGGACACGTCGCCAACCTGGGGGCCCAAGCCGGCGGCGCCAATGACACCGTCAGACAGTTCGTGAAAAACGGATCGACCGTCCTTTACGTAGTCACAGTGATAGTCTCTTGGCTGTTCGCCGCCACGGACCCCGTCCGTTTGGCACTCCTGACCTTTTCCAACCGGAGGCCCGACGATGACAACTCTGACCGTGAAAACTGAACAATCCCACCTGCTTCAACCCTGGTGGGTCCAGGCCGCAAAACTTTCGGTAAGCGCGACCATCCTCAACTGTATTCTTTTAGCCAGCGTCAGTTACCCCGGCGAACACTGGCCCATGGCCGCCGCCACAATAGTGATAACCGCCTTCGCCACCAGCTTCTGCACCGATATCATCATCCTTTTCGCGTCCCACCGCTTGCGTTCATACCGCAATGCCGTATTCACGAAACACAATCTGGATTGGGAAAAAGCAGACGCCGCAACGCAACTCCACCGAAGCCGAATCATGGCAATAACGGCAATCTTGGCCCTCTCGTACGCCGCCGCTATCTGGGGAGCCGCTCTTTATTCCTTCCAATGGACAGCGCAGTTCACCGACCTGCCGCCCATAACCAACACTGTTCACTCCACTGGACTCATCGCCCTGGTCGCGGGCACTTCAACGGTCACCGCACTGATAATCGTGGCCTTCGCCATAGTCGCGCTCGTGGACCGAATAGGCGATCCTGCGAGACCGTTCTCGCCCGTGATCTACAGGATCTACAAGATAGCCAAATCCGCAAGTGCCACCAGCCAACAACCCCTGCCCAGCTTTATCTTCCAACCGTCCCGGGCCGCCTGACCAGGGACGTCTTACCCAGAGCGGTGGAGACACGTAACACCGAATGTACCCGCTAATCGTTTGGGATGGGGCCGGGGGACTACCGATGACGTTAGGGATTATGCCCATGTCAGCGTAGAAAAGTTTTGCGCCATGAATGCGACGGCGACAACCAAGACGATATGATCTGCCCGGACGAAGCGTATATGCTCAAGCATGAAATTCGGTCGGTGTACATCAGCGCCGACCCTAACCATTTGGTTCATAGCCGCACCTGTGTGGTGGCATATTGTGAATTTGTCAACCCGCCCTAAAGCAACCAACAACCCACTCCCCGGGGGCGCCGGGCGCGAGCAAGGAGGCGACGATATGACCACCGTCGGCAATGGCAAATACACCTACGAGCGGGTCGAAAATTGGGAAAAGCTGCCCGCGGGATGGGCGCTGGGACAGACGGCCATCGTCACCGACTCCGAGGACCGGGTGTATCTATTCAACCGCGGTGAACATCCGCTGATCGTTCTGGACCGGGACGGCAACTATCTCGCCTCCTGGGGTGAGGGCGTGCTCACCGACGCCCACGGCATGTTCATCGACGATAACCAGAACCTCTACCTGCCGGTCAAGAACAGCCACGTGGTCCTGAAGTACGACCCCAGGGGCAACCTGCTGATGATCATGGGCGAGTGGAACCAGCCCTCGGACACCGGCTGGTCGGGGAACTACAGTGATCCGGTGGTCAGGGCGGCTGGGCCGTTCAACAGCCCCAGCGACGTCGCCATTTCCCCGGACGGTCTACTGTACATCTCCGACGGCTACGGCAACGCCCGGGTGCACCGGTTCACTCCCGACGGCGAACTGGTGGACTCCTGGGGCGCGCCGGGGAAAACCGCCCCCGGCGAATTCCACGTCCCCCACGGGGTCTGGGTGCATACGGACGGGCGGGTGTTCGTCGCCGACCGGGAAAACAACCGGATGCAGATCTTCGACTCCGAGGGTAATTTCCTGGAACAGTGGACGGACTTGGCGCGACCCTGCGACATTTACATTGACGACGACCTGGCGGTGTACGTGCCGGAACTGGACGGTTTCATGTCCATTCTGGACATCGAGGGCAACGTGCTGGCCCGCTGGGGCAGCCCCTCGGACGCCGGGTGGGGACGCGGCGCCCACGCCGTCTGGGTCGACTCCCACGGCGACATCTACGTGAACCAGAACCTCGAAGGTGAGCGGCTGATCAAGTACCGCCACGTCGGAGGATAGGACTTTTCGATTGTCATTGCGAGGAGCAAAGCGACGCGGCAATCTCGATGGGTCTCAACTGCCGGCTTCTAACATCACTGTTACGGCAACGAGATTGCGACGCTTCGCTCGCAATGGCAAAGGCGACAACTCAAAAGACCCCTTTCCGTAGGGACAGGCCGCCCGCGCTGGGGCGGGTCAGGATGAGAATATGCGCGTTGGTTATCAGGTCGGGCAGGTGGTGCAGCGGGACAGCATCGACCATCAGCAACAGTGGCAAAACCACCTGGAGCAGTTCCGGGCTTCCCGCGACGCCGGGTTCGACATCTATTGCTGGGCCCACCACTTCCTGATCGACCCCTTCCAGCACTTCCAGCCCTGGCCGGCACTGGCGCGGCTGGCCGCCGAGCCGGGAAACATGAAGCTCGCAACCTCGGTCCTGTTGCTGCCGTTGCTGAATCCGGTGGAGGTCGCCGAGCAGGTGGCGACCCTGGACCACATCGCGGAAGGGCGCTTCATCCTCGGTATCGGGCTGGGTTACCGCCCGGAGGAGTGTGAAGCCTTCGGAACGAAGATGTCCCAGCGCGGCGCCCGCTGTACCGAAGCCCTCGGCCTGATGCGCCGGCTGTGGAGCGACGATGAGGTGACCCACCACGGCCGCTATTACCACGTAACCGGGGCGCGGCCCACTGCCCGGCCCTACCAGAAGCCGCACCCGAAAATCTGGCAGGCGGCGATGAGCGATCCGGCGGTGCGCCGGGTCGGTCGAGGCGGCGACATCCTCTACGTCGGACCCGCCCAGTCCAACGCCACCATCCGGAGCCAGATATCGCTGTACCATCAGACCCTGGAGGAAAACGGCCACCATGTTCCCGAGGACATGGTTATCGTGCGCGAGTTCTTCTGCGCTCCGACCCACGAGGAGGCGCTGGAGCGGGCCAGGGCCAACTTCGCCAGGAAGTACGAAGTCTATGCCTATCACGGTCTCCACGGCGTCGATGACGAGCTGACCCGAAAGGTGACCGGCGACCTGGAAACGCTGATGGACGACACCTTCCTGGTGGGCAGCCCCGAGGAATGCGTCGAGCAGATCGCCGCCTACCACGAAATGGGGTTCACCGACGTGGCGCTGCGGTTGTTCTACCCGGAGATGTCCCAGGCCGAAGTGCTGGAGCATATCGACCTGGTGGGCCGAGAGGTCATACCGGCGTTGCACGCCCTGTAGGCCCTGCTGACGTTTAGGCCCTGCTGACGTTTCCCGTCGTTCCCGCGAAAGCGGGAACCCAGATCCGGGCCCTCGCCACTACGGAGGACGCATGACTACCCAGCCGACCCTGCTGACCATTGGAGACTACGAAGCCCGGGCCAGGCAGACCATGCCCCAAGCCCTGTTCGACCGGCTGTTCGGCGACCTGGGCGCGCCCGACTGGATAACCAACACCACCAACGTCCAGGCCATGGGCGAAGTCAAGCTGCGTCCCCGGATCCTGGTGGACGTTACCGAACGGGACCTGACCACCACGGTCCTGGGCGAAGAGATAAGTATGCCGGTGATGCTGGCCCCCACCGGCACCCACCAGCGCGCCCACCCCCTGGGCGAGCTGGCTTCCACCCGGGCCGCCGGCAGCGCGGGGACCATCCTGGGCCTCAGCACCGCCTCCAGCTACAGCATTGAGGAGGTTGCCGAGGTTGCCACCAACTCCCTTTGGTTTCAGCTCTACTTCTTCGAGAACCGGGAACTGACCGAGATCCTGGTGCATCGGGCGGAACAGGCCGGCTACAAGGCCATGATGCTCACGGTGGACAACCTGGGCGCCAACTCCCGGGAGCGGGAGTACCGTTACGCCTACATCCTGGATCAGGAACGGACCCTGAAGAACTTCCAGGGAATCGAGCTGCCCAACCTGCCCACGCGGGAGAACTTCGCCGAGAGCTTCGAGTCGGGCCTCAACTGGTCCGACCTGGAGTGGCTGCGCTCCATCACCTCGATGCCGCTGGTCATCAAGGGCGTGCAAACGGCCGAGGACGCCCGCCTTTGCGCCAAGTACGGCTGCGAGGCCCTGGTAGTCTCGAACCACGGCGGCCACGCCTTGCAGGGTACCGAAGGCACCATCGAGATGCTGCCCAAGATCGCAGACGCCGTGGGCGACCGGCTGGAGGTCTATCTCGACGGCGGCGTCCGCAAGGGCGCCGACGTGCTGAAGGCGCTGGCCCTGGGCGCCCGGGCGGTCTTCGTGGGCCGGCCCATCTTCTGGGGGCTGTCGGTCAACGGCGAAGCGGGCGTCCGCCACTGCCTGGAGATCCTGCGCGCCGAGCTCAGCGTGGCCATGGGCCTCTGCGGCGTGACCGACGTGAAGCGGGTAGATCGTTCCGTTGCCCAGGATCCGGGTGCGGACGGCGCCGGCGGCGTGGTGGGCGAGCTGGAGCGTCTGGCCCGTTTGCTGAACCAAGGCTACATAACCCGCGAGGAATTCGAGTCGCTAAAGGACCGGCTCCTGTAAACTTGGTGGGCTATGCTGGAACGTCTTTTGGTACCCGCAGCAGCGTCCAGCCCATCCAGAGCATATTACCCAGAATCACTGCCACGCCCACCAACCGCAGGGTGGAGCCAATCCCGCTGAATGCCGGCGCCGGTAGAAAAATCAGCCCCTGGCCGATGACAAAGGCGGCCAGCGCGGCGACAAACGCCAGCAAGTGCCAGCGCAATATGGAGATGCTGTGCCTCCGCATCACCGACCGGACCATCCACGCCAGATTGCCCAGAAAAATTGCGGCGGCGACGGCCCACAGGATGTTGCCAACCAGCGGGCTGTATTGCAGGCCAATGGACAGACCGGCCCAGAGCGCCACAAAAGCGAAGCCGGATGCGAGCAGGTGCCGGCCGATGGTGAGTTTATTGCCCATAATGCACTTCCTTCCTTCGCATTACGCTCCGGAGGGCGGCGCAGATTTCACATCGCCATTAACCCAGCGTCGTTATGCCTGGGCCATCAGGCTGAAGCCGGTCAGCGCCAGGCCCACGACGATCAGGACTATATGCACCGCAACCAGGGTCCACCGACCCGGACTGAAAGGATCGTCCAGGAAGCGCGGCGCCGGCGCTAAACGGAACCAGAACCAGAGGCCCAGGAATCCGCCCATGAGCACTCCCGCAGTGGTCATCAACCAACCGACCCTGGCGGCTTCCCAGTCCGGCGGCAGGGCCGTGAGGCAAATGGCGATGAGGCCAACGCCGACCAGGGTCGAGGGAAGGGCCAGACCGTAGCGGACCACCGGCCAGCGCAAACTCGCGGTCAGCAAAACCGGCATCAACGCCCAGCCCGCCGCCAGGCAGATGCCGACGAATGCGGGGGTTTGCAGGGTTGCGAACTGGAAACCCCAGATCAGACCCAGAGCAACCACGCTGGTTGCCGCCAGTCTGATGACGCGGACGCCGAAGCGGGAGTCCCGCGTCATCTCCACCGAGGTCTGCCCGTATAAGAGAGCAATCGTGCCCGCCATGATCCCGGTTCCGGCGCCAGTCAGACCGCTATTGCCATACATGTCGCCTTCTCCTCGCGCCGGGGCTGCCGAGCCGCGCGGACGTGAGCGCGAAAGGCGTTTCGGCGACCGGCTTTGGCCTCGGCGGTGTACAGCTGTCTCGCCAGTTCGATGAGGCCGTGTTCCAGGTCCTCAACCGACATCCGGCTGGGCTGGAAGTTGACGTCGAACAACGTGCATTTCTCCCAGGCGGTTTCGTCCAGCAAACGGCCTTCTCCAAGGAGCCGCGCGTACAACGGGGTCCCAGGGAAGGGCGTCATTACAGTAATCTGAACCTCGCACAGTCCGGTGTCCTCGACGAAGTCCCGGACTGCCGGAAAACAGTCCACCGTATCGCCGTCCATACCCAACACGAAGCAGCCGTTTACGGCGATGCCGTGGGACTGGATGCGCTGGATGGCCTCCCGGTAGCCGTCGAGGCGCTTCCGCTTCCAGTTGTTGTTCAGCTCGACGCCATCCAGGCTCCTCGCCGTGGGGCTCTCGAAGCCGATCAGGACTTCCGCGCAACCCGATTCGCGCATCAGGTCAAGGATTTCGGGATCGTCGGCCACGGCAACGTCGGTCTCGGTGAACCACTTGACGCCTTCGTCAGCCAGAGCCCGCAGCAGTTTTTTCGAATGGGAACGGTTAACGAAAGAGTTGTCGTCGGCAAACTCAATGAAGGGGCGCGGCCAGATTTCCTTGATCGCCCGGATCTCCCGGATCACGTTTGCTACGGGTTTCAACTTGTACTGCCTGGTCATCATGATGGAACTGGCGCAGAAGTTGCACCGCCATGGGCAGCCGCGCTGGGTCTGCACCGTGATCCGGTTGTATTCGTGGGGATTCAGCAGGTCAAAACGGGGCAGCGGCGAGTCGGCAAGGTCAAACTCCTGTCCTCTGCCATGGTAGATGCCGCCCAGGCAGCCTTTCCGAAAGTCCTCCAGCGCCCTGGGCCAAGTCAATTCGGCCTCTCCGACCACCACTGCGTCGCAGTGGCGGATCGCCTCTCCCGGCAGCGCGGTGGCGTGGTGACCGCCAATGACCGTCTTGACGCCCGCTGCGCGGTACCGGCGGGCCAGCGCGTAGGCGTCCTTGACCTGGGCGGTGAATGTGGAGATGGCGGCCAGGTCGCAGTCCGGCAGCCGGTCCAGCTTCCTGATGTCCGGTATCTGGTGGTACTCGACCTCGACGCATTCCGGCGTCATCCCCGCCAGGGTGAGCAGGGACAGGCTGGGCAGAGAGGCGATCACCTCCCCGCGCTCCATGAAGCCGGGCATGGTCATGCCCAACGCCGTCAGTTCCTCGTTGCAGGCGCGTACGCCGCTCATGGCGATCAGTGCAATCTTCATTTTTCGCTCTCCTCCGGTTCAGCCTTCAGGCCCCGACGCATCGCCGGCGTCATCCCGCATAATTGGCGCGGTTGTTATGGTTGAACCTTAGTTCAACCAAATGGTACAGTTGGCTATCTGACGTATCCATAACGGTTTGCATTCCAGTTATGACGTTTATATGACAGTTTGCCGAGAACGCTGCATTGCGCGTCGCTTGGATAGGGAAGGCCGCCACCGTGGGCTTTGTCGAGTAGTGACCGGAGGAGAGCATGGGTACTACGGAAGATCAGACGGCAGCAGACGTGCGGGCGCTACAGGACCGCCTCACCAGGCTGAGCGAGGCAAGCCTGCGCATCAACGAGGACCTGGACTATCACAGCGTGCTGGAAGAGGTCACCAGCAGCGCCCGCGTCCTGACGAGCGCGAAGTACGCCGCAACAACAGTCCTCGACCAGGCCAACCGACTGGAGGAGTTCGTCACCTCCGGCCTGACGCCGGAAGAGCGCCGGAGCCTGGCGGAGTTGCCGGGAAGCGCGCAGTTCTTCCGCCACTTGAACGATGTGCCAGGCCCGCTTCGCGTCAACGATGTGGCCGCGTACCTGAGGTCGCTGGGGATGACGGAATGGATACCTCCGGTGACCGTCGGTTCGCTGTTAGTGGCTCCCATCCGCAACAAGGGCGCGCGGCTGGGTTCCATTTACGTGACCAAAGGGGACGCGGGCGATGAGTTCACCCGGGAAGACGAGGATACCCTGGTGATGTTCGCATCCCAAGCGGCGTTGGTCATTGCCAACTCCAAGAGGTACCGCGACGAGCAGCGGGCCAGGACCGACCTGGAAGCCCTGATCGCCACGTGCCCGGTGGGGGTTGTAGTCTTCGACGCGAAATCGGGAGCCCCGGTGTCGTACAACCGGGAGACACTGCGGTTAGTGGAGGGCATCCGGCCGCCGGACCATCCGGTCGAGGAGATGATGGACATTCTGAGCATCCGGCGGATGGATGGACGGGAGATCTCGCTGGAAGAGTTTCCACTGGCTCACCGGCTGAGCGCCTACACCGCGCTGCGCGCCGAGGAAGTCGTGCTGCGGGCGCCCGGCGGCGGGTCGGTCACGGTGTTGGTCAACGCCACGTCCATCTACTCGGAAGACGGGAACGAGATGGAGTCGGTGGTTGTGACCTTGCAGGACATGACGCCCCTGGAAGACCTGGAAAGGCTCCGCGCGGAGTTCCTGGGCTTGGTCAGCTATGAACTCCGGACCCCGTTGGCCTCCATCAAAGGTTCGGCCGCAACTCTGCTGGACGAGTCGGCAGACCTGAATCCCGGCGAGACCCGCCAGTTCCACACCATCATCAATGACCAGGCCGACCGGATGCGCCGGATGATAAGCGACCTGCTGGACACGGCTCACCTCGAGTCTGGCGCTCTTTCGGTGAGTCTGGAGGCTTCGGACATCGTGGCTCTGGTGGACCAGGCCGGAGCCGTATTTGTGAGAGGAGGGGGCCGGAACGTCCCCCAGGTGGACCTGCCGGCAGAACTCCCCACTGTGATGGCAGACCGGGCGCGCATAATTCAGGTGATCAGCAACCTGTTGTCCAACGCGTCCGGATCTGCGCAGGGATCATTCGCGGTCCGGGTCAGCGCCGCGCACGCTGGTTTATACGTTGCGGTTTCGGTAGTGGTTGAAGGATGGGAACTCCCGCCCGACCAACTGCCCAATCTGTTTCGGAAATATTCGCGTATCGATGGCGGCATGGTCGAACGGGACATCGCCGGGTACGGTTTGGGATTGTCCATTTGCAAGGGGATCGTTGAAGCGCACGGCGGCAGGATCTGGGCGGAGAGCGCAGGACCAGACCGGGGCGTCCGGTTCACCTTCACGATACCGGTCGCCGACCAGGCCATCCAGGAAGCTTCCGACCGTTCCGGCCCACCAACCGGCCGCTCGCGTCCCGGAGAAGTTGGTCCGGGACGCATCCTTGTAATGGCAGACGATCCGCAAACTCTGCGGCAAGTGCGCGACCTCCTGGCCAAAAGCGGTTACACGGCGACACTCGCCACAGGCCCCGATGATGCGCTTCGCCGGATGGAGGCGGAAAAACCCCAACTCGCCCTTCTGGATTTGGCCCTGCCTGGCATCGACGGTTTTGAGTTGATGCAGGACATCCTTGACGTTGCCGATGTGCCGGTGATCTGTCTTGCCGCCCCCGGAAGGGACCAGGACATCGAGCGGGCCCTTCACCTGGGCGCCGCCGACTACCTGGTCAAACCTTTCTCGCCGACGGAACTGACGGCGCGAATCCGGGCCGCGCTTCGCAAGGCAGCTGCGGTTGACCCGGGCGATGAAGCGTCTCCATTTCAGTTTGGCGACCTGGTCATCGACTACGCCCAGCGCAGGGTGGAAATCGCCGGTCAGCCGGTCCATCTGACGCCCATCGAGTACGAAATGCTGCGCGTCCTGTCGCTGAACAGCGGGCGGCCAATGTCCCACGAGCAGTTGTTGCGGCGCGTTTGGCGCATGGCCAGCTCCGGCGATCCCCAGGTGGTTCGCACCCATGTGCGCCGGCTCAGACGCAAGTTGGGAGACGACGCGCACCGCCCAAGGTATATCTTCACCGAGCCGAGGGTCGGTTACCGAATACCGGAGTCGTACGCGGTAAATGCCGGCTAACGGCCAGTCCAAGCAACACGGTGGCTCAACTCGGTGAGATCGATGAGAGGCGATCTATCCGCGGCTGCGGGGGAATTAGCGTCTCACGCATACCAGTGTAAGCGCTCAGCGGTCGATCTCCGCATTTGCGGAGCAAAATCCCGGGGCTGTGCAAACTCTGGAGGGCAGTTGGTTTGTCATTGCGAGGAGCCCGCGACGTGGCAATCTCGTTCCCGTAGCGATGCCCCCTACCCCAGCGAGATTGCCCCCCGTAGCAAGTACGGGGTCGCAATGACAAAGTGAGTACGCATGGGGCAGCCGGGCCATTGACCCACTTCTCGCCCGGTTCCTATAATCCACGCTGACCTTCGGCGCCGGCAAGCGGCTGGCGCCGTTCGCATGGAGTCGTCCGTGGCCCGACAAGCCGCCCGGCACGCTAATCAGGTTTTCACCGGCGAGCTGTTGCTCTGGACGGTACGGACCGGCCTGTTGCTGGTCCTGCTTGTCCCTCTAATCGTTACGCCGGGCACCCTGTTTCCCTTTGTGGTGGGCAAGGCGGTTTTCGCCCACGTGATTATTGAGATTACCTTCGCCTTCTGGCTGGTGTTGATTATACTCTACGCCGAATACCGACCGCCGCGGTCCTGGGTGCTGATTGCGTTGGCGGTCTGGCTGGGCGTTTCGCTGGTCGCCGGATTCGCCGGGGTGAGTTTTACCCGCAGCGTGTGGTCCACATACGAGCGGATGCAGGGAATCGCCGACCTGGCTCACTGGGTAGGCTTCGTTCTGGTCGCCGGGTCGGTCTTTCGGACGTTGACGGACTGGCGGCTGCTACTCACGGTTAACCTGGCGATATGCGCGGTGGTATCGGCGCTGGGGTTGGGTCAACGCTACGGGCTGTTCGACTCGCCGCTACTGGGGGACCTGGAGCGGATTACGTCCACGCTCGGCAACGCCACCTACTTGGGCGCCTATACATTGATTAGCGCGCTAACCGGAATCGGCCTGCTGTGGCATTCCTTCGCGCCCCGGGATGCGGAGCCGGCGCAACCTCAAAACCTGAACCGGGGACGGCGCCGGCAGCGGCGTGGCCGGGGGCGGCAGTTCCGGTTGGATTACCTGCTCGGCCGGCGCGCCTTCTGGGTTCTGGCCATCCTGATCAGCCTGTGGGCGATGTGGCTTACCGGCACGCGGGGGGCGGTTGTGGGCCTGGCCGCCGGCATCATCGCCTTTGCCGTGGTATACCTGGTGTGGGGCGCGATGCCGCGAGCGCGGCGGGTTTGCTGGGGGCTGCTGGCGGCAGTGATAATCGCCATCGCGCTACTCATTGCCGCCGTAGCATGGGGCTCCGATTCCGGCCGTGATGTGGAATCCCTCACTATGACGCAGCGAATGGTCTCAATCGGGCCTGAGGACGTGAGCATCCAGGGCCGCATCGTATCAGTCCGCGCCGGCATTGACGCCTGGCGGGACAAGCCTCTGCTCGGCTGGGGGCCGGAAAACTTCCTCATTGCCTGGGGCCGGCACGTTGAGCCGCCTCCCGACGCCACTGAGCGATTTGACCAGGCCCACAGTAAGGTGGTGGAAGCGCTGACTACTACGGGTGCGGTCGGTTTGGCAAGCTACCTGGCCGTCTGGCTGGCGATGGGCTGGGCGATGCTGCGCTCGGTTTGGCGGCGACGAGGGTATGACCAGTTGCTCATCGTGATATTGGGCGCGACGATGGTGAGTTACTTCGCGCAAAATTTGTTCCTTTTCGACACGCCCGGCGCGGTCATGCTGTTTGCCGTTATGGCGGCGTTCGCGGTCTCCGAGGAGCGGTGGCGGCGCGAGAGCGCGCCGGCGACACAACCGGGGGCTTGGTCGCGCCGGTTTTCCACCGGGGGGGCGGCGTTTGCCGATTGGCGACAGCGGTTGCGATTGGCCCAAATGTCCCGATTACTGCACGCGCCTCCGGGGGTGGCGCTCGCGGTGGCGGTGATCGCCGCTCTGACCATTGGAGCGCTGGTTTTCTACAACGGCCGGCAGTACGCCGCCGCCAGAGCGGCGCTGCAGACGTACGATGCGTCGGCGCCCTGGGCGGAGCAGGCAGCCCGATACGACGAGGCGGTGGATTGGTTCCCCGGACTGGCGAACTATCCCAGGATATACCTGATTGGTCAGGCGGCGCAAAACGTCCCGTCGTTCAGCGATGCGGAGTTTGAGCGGAGCGTGGAGCTGGTGCGGGCAGCCGGGGCGGAGGGACTGGCGGCTGAGCCGGAGAACTGGCGGCTGCACACGGCGCTGGCCCAATTCTACCTGACCGCCGGGGCGCGCCACCCCGAGTACTCGCAAGTTGCCGCCACTCACGTGGCGGAGGCGGTTGGACTCGCCCCCAACACCCGGGACACGGAGAATCTGCTAAGTGAACAGGCCCGCCTTGCCGAAGCGGAACGCCGCGCCGAGGAGGCCCGCCTCGCCGAAGCGCGCCGCGCCGAGGAGGCCCGCCTTGCCGAAGCAGAACGCCGCGCCGAGGAGGCCCGTCTTGCCGAAGCAGCGCGCCGCGCCGAGGAGGCCCGTCTTGCCGAAGCAGCGCGCCGCGCCGAGGAGGCCCGCCTCGCCGAAGCGCGCCGCGCTGAGGAGGCCCGCATCGCTGAAGCAGAACGCCGCGCTGAGGAGGCCCGCCTTGCCGAAGCGGAACGCCGCGCAAAGTACGACGTCGCTATCGCCGGCAACGAAGTGGTGTACACCAAGAGTCCCTGTGAGCCGGATAATACCGTGCAGCCATTCTTTCTGCACATAATTCCGATTGACCAGGGCGACCTGCCGGAGCATCGCCAGCAGTACGATTATGACAACCTTGGCTTTGCTTTTAAGAATTTCGGTTCCTTGAGCGATGGAAAATGTACTGCCGCGCGGGAGTTGCCGGAATATGGCATCAGCAGCATCCGAACCGGCCAGTATGTGTGGGGTGGAGAAAGAACCTGGGAAGTTACATTGCGCCTTGACCAATAGCCGCCGCTGCGTCGCCGCCCCGCGTAGTATCATCGGGGCGCATCCAGCATAAGGATTACGGGAGGCTAACCCATGGCAACGAAACCTACCTTGACTACCGAGCAAGTTACCGTGCGATGAGCGCCATGCCGGCCAAGGCCAACGAAACGCCCGACGCGCCGGTGGCCACGGCCATCGTGGACGCCGGCGGCGAACTGGTGGCCTGCTTGACCATGGACAACCTGCGGATTTTCAGCCGCCGCTGAGAACCTTGCTGGGAAAGGACGGGAAGCCGGATGATGAGCAGTACAACAGATCATCGTGAGCTTGTTGAACCATGAACCGCCGAAATCGACATCCTTCGAGAAGCTCATAATGAGCGGAATCTGGCGCGTGTCAGTCACTTTGAAAAGCTCATACATACCCACTTTCCGCAAACCGTCATTGCGAGCGCAGCGTGGCAATGCGGTTGCCGAAGGATGCGTCGCTCAGCCGGCGAGATTGCCCGATTTGTGAAAGATCGGGCTTCGCTCCTCGCAATGACAAAGTGGGTACGCGTGAGCTTTGAAAAGGCCCTGAATCTGCGCGCGGAGAAATTGACTGGCAGCCTCCCTTTGCCATAAAATCAAAAATAACAACCAAAGCAACCTAATGACTTTTGGGACCATAATATTCGTCAAAGTTCCGTCATTGCCTATGAAGCCGGAATGATGGGATGCAGGGAGCGAAGTTGGTGGCTAATAGCGCAACAAGGGAAAGGCGGTTTAACCACCCGGGGATTTCGGCGATTATAGACGCAGCGGAGCCTACCGTGGGCTGTCCTGGGGTATGCGTGTGGCTAACCGGGCTTACCTCAGCCGGCAAGACCGCCATGGCTCATGCCCTAGCCGCTCAGCTTAAGAAACAGGGCCGCCGGGCTACCGTGCTGGACGGTGATATTATCCGCGCGGATCTCCCGCCGGGATTGGGCTTCTCCAAAGCGGATCGGGACGCCAACGTTCACCGCGTCGCTTACGTGGCCGGCCAGATAGTCCAATGCGGCGGCATAGTCATCTGCGCCCTGGTCAGCCCCTACGCCGCTGCCCGTAACCGGGCCCGAGAGCTGGTGGGGACGGGCCGGTTTGTCGAAGTGTTCGTTGACACCCCTCCGGCAGTAGCCGAAGCCCGCGATGCCAAGGGTATGTACGCCAGGGCGCGCCGCGGCGAGATAGCCGACTTTACCGGCGTCAGCGACCCTTACGAATTCCCGCAAAACCCGGAACTGACCATGGACACAATAAACTGCACCCCCAGCGAGAACGCCTCCCGAGTTGTCCGTTATCTTGAGGAAAAGGTGTGGAGCGGGGACGGGAAACCGCTGGCGCAACCTGATAGCGCCCCAACTAGGTCCGCATCGGCGAATGGCAACCCGACGGTTCTGCCGCCCGCGGCGAGACCGGCGGAGAGCGGCCAGCCGGATGAGAAGCGGCCCTTGCGCCGGGGCAGCTATAAGTATCCCATGGACATTTCCATTCTGCTGGTGTCTTTCATTCTCTGTTTCCCCGTCTGGCTTCTGATTTGGACGCTGGTGCCTCTGGCTATCCGGCTCTCTGACCGGGGGCCGGTTTTCTACGTTCAGGAAAGGGTGGGCAAAGACGGAGTCATCTTTCGGACGATCAAGTTTCGGACTATGGTTGTCGATGCGGAGCGGGCTACCGGGCCGGTCTGGGCCAACGAAGGGGATTGCCGCGTCACTAAAGTAGGCCGGATACTGCGTCGCACCCATCTGGACGAGCTCCCCCAGGTCATCAACATAATCCGGGGGGACATGAGCCTGGTGGGGCCGCGCCCGGAGCGGCCCGAGCTGACCAGACAGTTCTGCGATCAAATTCCCAATTTTCGCTCCCGCCTCGCTGTGCGCCCAGGGATAGCCGGGCTGGCCCAGGCGCGGGGAACGTACCACACCTCCCCCCGCAACAAGCTGCGCTATGACACAATTTATATGAAAAACATCTGCCCCTGGCTGGACGCCAAGCTGTTCGCGCAGTCGCTGTGGGTGTCCCTCGCTCCCGGAAAGGCATCCAAAAATCGGGTCGCTGGCCGGTATGGGAAACTACGGGGGGGGGCGCGGCGGCGGCGGGGGGGGCGGGGGGCGGGGCGGGGGGCCCGTGGCCCCGGAAAGCCACCCAAAAACGGGGCCCGGGGCCGTTTTGTTAAACCCCCCCCCCCCCCCCCCCGACTTTCGCATAGAGGACCGGCTTAGCCGAGTGTAACTAACGGCGACCGGAAATTTGCCGAAGGCCCCTTTCGCTGCCTGCTATGCCGCGTTAGTGGCCGGGCATATGCTGCCCCGAACTTCCCTCCGGCGCGACCGGCAGTTCTATCGGGAAACGCGCCCCGGCCCGATACGAGTGGGATCTGTCGCCGGAACGGGCGCAGGAAATTGCGGAAACGTTTTCTTTCGCCCGGCAGTCCGGGCGGCAGCCGGGCAGGAAGGCGAAAGCAGCTTTATGCGCAAAGGAATCGTGGGCCTCATGCGTACCCATATTTAACCTGTCATTCCACGCTCGCCATGGGCGGGCGATGGAAGCTCGTTCCGGCGGCGCCTGCTGCCGCCACGATAGTCTTGCCGGGACAGCCGTTGCTACGCCGACGAGATTGCCACGCTATGCTCGCAATGACAAAGTGGGTACGCCTGAGAACCGTGGGCGACTGGCGTAATTATTCGGGCCGCGGAGCGAGCGAGGTTTTTCACCACTACGCCGGAGATGCTATGGCCCTCCAAGGTTGCCCCTACGGCGCCGCGAATGAGAAGATAGCCATGTAGGGACAACCCTTGTGGTCGCCCCGGATCTCAGGTCAGCCTGAGCGCGCTTTGCCGCACGCTCTAGATCGCTTCCAGCTGTTGACGGTCTGCGGCTGCCTTCTCTTTGAGCCCCAGTTCGCTGTACGCTTTGGCCCGGTTGGCCCAGGCATCCCGATAACGAGGGTCGAGAGCGATGGCCTTGGTGAACTGGTCCACCGCCTCGCGCACCCTCCCCTGGTTGAAGAGGGACAGGCCCAGTTCCGTCATGCCGGCGGCGGTGAGAGGCCGGGTTATCTTCAGCGGCGCTACGGCGAAGGCTGGCGCGGGTTCGCCGTTCGGCTCCGACGGTTGTGCCGGAGGTACCGGGTTTGTTTCCGGTGTTTGCTGAGACGCCAGAGCCGGTTCGGGTTCCGGCTTCGAGGCGGCCTCGCCGGGCGAGGCGGTTTGAGATGGTGGGAGCGTCGTGCTGGCGTCGGCCGTGGCTTCCGCAGAGGAAGCCTGCGTCGGCTCCAGCGTTTCAACCTGCTCACCGCTGGCGTCGGCCGTGGCGTAGGGGCGGGTCAGTTCCCATCCGCAGTTGGTGCAGAAAGAGGGGCCGGATTCGTGATTGTGCTGGCAGCGCGGACAGGATACGGTACTGTCCGGCTCACCGTCGGTGACAAGGGGCTGACGGGCCCGCATGAACACCAGGGACAGCATCGGCAGCATGCAGAAAACCGTCAGCCACTCGTAGAAACCCGGGATGAGGCCCACCGCCGGGATAGCGGCGGCTCCAGCCCACAACAGCGGGTTTCTCCCTTTGTTGCGGGCTAATCGCGCAGTCCAGGCGACCACAAACAGCAATGACAATATTTGAAGAATCTCGTTCATTTTTCCCGATTACGAATATTCTCGTTATCATTATAACTGCAAAATCGTAAGCGGGGCAAACGTGGCATCGCGATTTGCGCGGCGTGTGAGCGGCAGCAGCCTTAGCAGAGCCGGAGGCCGTCGCAAATTGACAGTTCAACCGCCCCGGTGCTATCGTACCTTCGGGAAACCAAGGCATACTGGAAGCATTGTATCGCGCCAGCAGGCGTCCCCGGCTCGCTGGGCGCTGGAGGGAGAACTCAGATGGATTTGACGATTTCCGTGCTCAAAGCCGATGTCGGTTCTATCGGCGGCCACACCAAACCATCGGATCGTATGCTGGCCGCCGTACGCGCCGCCGCCGAACGGGCAATCAGGGATGGCCTGCTCATTGACGCTTACGTTGGCCACACCGGCGATGACATTTGCATCACTACCACCCATACTCGCGGCGACAACGACGATGCGGTGCACCAGTTCGCCTGGAATTCTTTCCTGGAAGCCACTGACATCGCCCGCCAGTACGGGCTTTATGGAGCCGGTCAGGACTTGTTGGTTGACGCTCCCTCCGGCAACATCCGCGGCGCCGGCCCCGCCGTCGCCGAAGTGACCTTTGACCACGACCCGGTGAAAACCAACCCGGTGCGCCCTGCCGAATCCTTCTTCGTGCTCGCCGCCGACAAGTGCGGCCCCGGCGCTTACAACCTGCCCATGTTCCTGGGCTTTGCCGACCCGATGTACTGCGCCGGTCTGATGCTGCCCCGGCTCGGCGAAGGGTTCACTTTCAACATCATTGACATGGACAACACGGACGGGGACAGCGTGATCTCGCTGAACGCCCCCGAAGATTACTACCGCATTACGGTGCTGCTGCGCGATAACGAACGGTTCGCCGTGGAGAGCATCGTTTCCCGCTACAGCGGCCAAACTGCCGCCGCGGTGTCCGCCACGCGGTTGCACAACATAGCCGGCAGTTACACCGGCAAGGACGACCCGGTGGCAGTGGTGCGCAACCAGGGCATTTTCCCGGCCCCTGAGGAACTAATTTCGCCCTACACCAAAGCGCATTACATCGGCGGCGACGCCCGCGGCTCCCACGTTATGCCGTTGATGCCGGTGCCCATCAACACCGCCGTAACGGGCATGTACTGCCTGCCCCTGGTGTCCTGCGTAGGCTTCAGCATTAACGGTGAGGGCAAGTTCTCCGAATCTTCCACCGATTTCTTCGACAACCCGGCCTGGGACCATACCCGCCAATTGGCCCAGGAGAAAGGCGTCGCCATGCGCTCGCAGGGTTGGTCCGGGGCCGCCATGCTTCCCTATGGCGAGCTGGAATACTCCGGTTTCCGTCAGAGCATCGGCGACCTGGTGGCCCGCTTCGCCATCCGCGCCAACGGCCACCAGCCGGTTGCAGAGGCCGCGGCTACTGCCGATGACGACTAACCCCGGCCCACTCCGGTACGGGACAAAGGGCTGGGGCGGGTTTCAAATCCGCCCCAGCCCTTGCAACTGCCGGAAACGCAACGCTGCCCGTTCTTGAATCCGCAAATTTGTTTGGCTCTGGCGGGAAAGTTTGCAGGTCGGAGACCCGTAGGGGGTTCAAACCCGCCCCTACGCGATTTCAGGTGAAACGATTCAGCTTATCCCGCAAAAATCCCGTTCCGCTCAAAAATGTTCGCCAACTCGGCAATCCCCTCCGCCACCGTTTCCGCCGTCGGATGTCCAAAGCACAGACGCGCCATGTTGGCGCCGTTGCCCTCCGGCGAGAACATCGTGCCGTTGTAGTAGCCGACGCCTTCCCGGAAGGACTGCTCCTGAAAACCGGCCAAGTCAGTACCTTCGGGCATGGTCAGCCAGACGTACAAGCCACCTTCCGGGCGGGTCCACACGGCGCGGTTGCCAAAATGCTCGCCCAACGCGGCCAACATGGCGTCCCGCTTGACCCGCAGCGCCTGGTTCTCCTCATCAATGTGTTCGTACATCTCGCTGCGGAGGTACTCATTGATTGCCAGCGCGGCGAACTGATTTACTCCGCCGGACTTGAAGCTCAGCGCCCGCTCCCGTACCGCTTCCGGCGCGACCAGATAGCCCATGCGGACACCCGGCGCGATGATCTTGGACATTGAGCCGACGTACAGCGCCTGACCGTTGTCGTCCATGCTGCTCATAGAAATTATATCCTCGCCCTCAAAGCGCAGGTCAACGTAGCAGTCGTCCTCCAGCACGGGGACGCCGTGGCTGGCGCAGACCTCCAGCGCGCGGCGACGGCGTTCCAGGGTCATGGTCCAGCCCAGCGGGTTCTGGAAGGTGGGAATGGAGTAGAGGAACTTCACCCGCTTCCCCGCCGCCGTTTGCGCCCGGATGGTTTCGTCCAGCGCCTCGGGGATGATGCCGTCGTTGTCGCACTTGACGCCCACCACGTTGGCGCCCCACAGCCGCATCTGCCGCATGGTGCCCAGGTACACGTACTCTTCGGTTAGCAGCACGTCACCGGGGTTGGTCAGCGCCTGGATCAGCATATTGATAGCTTCCCCGGAACCGGAGGTGAGGATGATGTCGTCCGGCGACACGTCCATTTGGCGGTCCCGCTGGAGTTTCTCCGCCACCAATTCGCGGAGCGGTGGATAGCCGGCGGATACCGGATAATAGGCCAGATCGCGGCCCTCCCGCTCCAGCGCTACCCTCAGGGCGTCGGCCAGGCCGGTCAGCGGCAGAGTGTCGGGGTCGGGGTAGGCCACCGCGAAGTCATACCTGGCGTGGCGATTAGCGCCCCGTGTGGTGATGGGCGCGCGTTCCGCGAACAGGCTGTCGTAGTTGAACTGGGTCATCTTGCGCTTCCTCCCCGTGGTGGGCGGCATCAGGGTAAAGATTGCTCGGCAACGGCGATGATTCTATCGACGAAATTTAAACCGACGTTCCGACTCCTGAGGAATTCTACGGCAGTCAGGTTACCGTGGTAAAAATGGGTGTGCAGTGTTCTCTGATTGTTGTCCAGGCGCTGCTTCAACGCGGACACCGGCAAGACGGGATTCGCAATCCTTTGGGTGGCCTGGAGGAAACTCCATCGCTGGTTAGGGGCATGGTGATGCCTGGCGACATGCTCCGGTTCCCCAAAAGTAACCGGCAAGATTTTCCCATCTCTGAATACGGTGGCGCCATGGATCTTGAAGCAGGTCACGGTGGTGAACAGGAGTGAATAGACGGGGAGCGGTTCATTTCTGCGCTCGCGTATCCGCTTCATTTCCTCCACCACGGATTCCAGTGGTGGTTCTACTCCGTCGAGCCGGTAGATGATGTCATCAGCTTCCTCGTAAGTTTCGCAGACCCAACCGCGCCGCGTGGCAACTTCGCGCAGGGCAGTGAAAGCCGCTTGATAGACCGTTGCGGAACCTTCTCGGTACTGACCGGCGGCGATTTGCCGTTCCCCCTTTGCCAACAACGCCAGTGGGGTGTCGGCAATTTCCGAGTGAATAGCCATTGTGCTCATGCCGGTTCTCTCGCTGTAGTATTACCCGGATTCTAACACACCGCTATTCCACCACCCGGATGGACAGGTCGCGCAATTGAGTAGTATCCACGGGCGACGGCGCGCCGAAGAGCAAGTCGGAGCCGCTCTGCGTCTTGGGGAAGGCGATGACCTCGCGCAGGGAATCCGCTCCGGCCAGAATTGCGACCAGCCGGTCGATGCCGGGCGCAATCCCGCCGTGGGGCGGCGCGCCGTAGTCGAAGGCTTCCAGGATGTGGCCGAAACGCTCGCTCACCTGGTCCGGCGAGTAGCCCAGGATGCCGAAAACCTTTTCCTGCATCTCCCGCTGGTGGATGCGGATGCTGCCGCTGGCCAGTTCCGACCCGTTGCACACCAGGTCGTAGGCGCGGGACGGAAT
This sequence comes from uncultured Dehalococcoidia bacterium, assembly GCA_964347975.1. Classification (GTDB taxonomy): domain Bacteria; phylum Chloroflexota; class Dehalococcoidia; order Lucifugimonadales; family UBA3495; genus Bin87. The sequence goes on along the minus strand of CAYGAY010000018.1, from coordinate 7,109 downwards.
CGATGATCGGTCTTCGCCGTCCAGCATCCATTCATAACCCGGCGCCGGCGCGGTGAAGGGGTGGTGGGTGGAGTCCCAACGGCTGGCATCGTCGTTCCACTCGAAAAGGGGGAAATCGGTGACGAATGCGAAGGCCAGCGCATTGGGGTCGGCCAGCTGCATTTGCGTTGCCAGGTATTCTCGCAAGGCAGCCAGCCATTGGTTGGCCTGCTTGGGCGGACCGGCCATCAACAGGATCAGGTCGCCGCGGGATGCGCCGGCGCGTTCCGCCAGGCGGCGTACCCACTCCACCGGCATCCGCAGGCCGGGCGAGAGCAGGGCGTCGCCGTCCGCCAGGGTTTCCAACGAACCCACGCCCGTGATCCGCACGTGGCTCATGCCGGCAGCTCCGAACTCCCTGGCCGTCTCTTCCATGCGCCGCATATCGGAGCCGGTGCGGCCGGCCTGCCCCGGCACCGCCATGGCCTTGATGATGCCGCCGCGACCCAAGATGCCGTGAAAGACGCGGAATTCGGTTTCGGCGGCCAGGTCGCTGACGTCGGCCATCTCCAGGCCGAAACGCAAATCCGGCTTGTCGCTGCCGAAACGGGCCATTGCGTCGTCGTAGGACAAGCGAGGAAATGGGGTTTTGACCTTGAACCCAGGGGTCAGCTCCCGGACCATTCCGGCGTACAGTCCCTCAATCAGGCCCAGTACATCCTCCTCGTTCACGAAGCTCATTTCCAAGTCAAGCTGGGTGAACTCAGGTTGGCGGTCGGCGCGCAGATCCTCGTCGCGGAAACAGCGCGCGATCTGGAAGTATTTTTCGACGCCGCTGACCATGAGCAGTTGTTTCAACTGCTGGGGCGACTGGGGCAAAGCGTAGAAATTGCCGGGTTGCATCCGGCTGGGGACGAGGTAGTCGCGGGCTCCCTCCGGCGTGCTCTTGATGAGGATTGGAGTCTCGATTTCCAGGAAGCCATGTCCATCGAGATAGTCGCGGATGTATTTCACTACTTGGTGACGCAGGCGCAGGTTGTTCTGCATGGTGGGCCGGCGGAGGTCCAGGTAGCGGTAGCGCAGGCGCAGGCTTTCGTCGGCGTCAACATCATCGGTGATGTAGAAGGGCGGAGTGAGCGACTGGTTGAGCACAGTGACCCGCTCCGCCATCACCTCCACATCGCCGGTGGGCAGCGCCGGGTTCTCCGAGCCGGCCGGCCGCATCCGGACGGTCCCCTCTACTTGGATGCACCATTCGGACCGCAGCCGTTCCGCTGTTGCGTAGTCTTCGGCGGGGCTCTGTTCGGGATTGAAAACCACCTGCACGAAGCCGGAACGGTCTCGCAGATCGATGAAAATGATCCCGCCGTGGTCGCGCCGTCGACTGACCCAGCCGGATAGAGTGGCAGCGGCGCCATCGTGGGCGGCGCGCAGTTCGCCGCAGTCTTGGGTCTTCAGGGTATCAACTCCTGGGTATTGGATGATTGGACCGTCCGGCTGGTGAAGTTATCCCAGCAGGTCAAGCACGTTTTGGAATGGGCTTTCCGCAATTGAGTCGCCCTCTCGCACCGCTGCTGCAAGCTCCGCAGGGTCGGTTACCGGCGGATAGCAGACGGTGTCGAGGCAGACGTGAGCCTGTGCCGGCGCGTCGCCATGGGAGGCTTCGGCGAGTTTGATCAGCAGATGCGGCTCGGATAACGAAAGCGCAGCGGCCAGCATGGCGTTGGTATCGGCCCGGCCCGGCCGCCCTGCCACGGTGACTTCAACCGCCGGGTTCAGGTATTGGTCCACCGCCACAGCATAATCGGCGGCCAATTCACCGTAGTCGCGGTTGGCGTCCACGTAGGCGCTGAGGGCGTGGTGAGCCGCCTGACGGTAGCGAGGCTCCAGCGTGGCATGGTGCAGGCGCATCATGCCCACGGCAGCGGATACGTTCTCAGCCAGCGGCTTCTCCCGCGCCCGCAGGTAGCCCAGGCGTTCCGGTGTGTCCTCAATGTCCCAGAACCCGCCATTCGGGCCGTCCAGGAACCGCTCCAGCAGCACGTCGGCGGCGCTTTGGGCGGCGGTCAGATAGCGTTCTCCGCCAACGGATACCGCGTCATATCCATCCAGCGCCGCTGCCAGAAAGCGTGCCCAGTCAACCAGCAGATCTCCTTCGTCCTGGGGCATGGGATCGGCGTCGGTGTACGCATGAGGCAGCCGGGCGTCCTCGGCCATTGCCACCAAGCGATCCAGAAGCGAAACGGCGATTCCGGTGAGTTCGGGACGGCCTAGATGCCACGCTGCCGAGAAAAACAGGGAAACCGCTTGGGCGGTGATGGATACATAGCAGTATGGGTCAACGGCCGGCGCGGGCATTTGCGTCCGTATTGGCGCGGGCTGGCCGTAGTATTCGGAGTGGGCCCCCTGGCTGCCGCGCACTCCGCCGGCCGTCGGGTCGTAGAGGGTGGCGTACAGGTAATCGACGGTTTTGCCGGCGATTTTGATGTAGTCGGGCCGTTCCAGCACCACGCCGGTTTCCAACAGGATTCCGGTCAGAGCGATGTTATCCTCCGCCATCTTTTCGTACTGGGCCTGTGTCCAGTCTGCGCTGGCGACGAAGCGGAAGAAGCCCCCGTCCACGTCGTCATGCAGCGCGCCGCCGGTGATGCAGTCCAGGCTTTTCTCCAGCATGATGCGGAAGAAAACCTCGCCCTTGGTCCGATAACGGTGCAGCAGCAGGCGGAGCATGGGCGCCGAGGGGAACTTGGGCTCGACGCCGAAGCCGCCGTTGATGGGGTCATAGGTTCCGGCGACCCGGCGGGTGATGGCGTCAACGACCGCAGCGTCCGGTTCCCGGCCGGCGGCCACGCGGCCGGCGTGTTCCCGACGCTGCCGCAGGATGTCATTGGCCTGCTCGTACAGCTCCGGCTTGCGCTCGGCGTAGGCGCGGCGCACCTCATCCAGCATGGCCAGGAACTGGTCGGGCGGCAGGTAGGTCGCGCCGGCGATGTAGCCGCCGTGGGGAGTCAGGAATGCGGTGGTGGGCCAACCGCCCACGTTGTAGCGGGCGTTGATGTCAGGCCGGTGGTCGGTGTCAACGCGGATGGGCGTGAAGTGCTCGTTGACGAAACTCGCCACTTGGGGATCGGAATAGACGCCGCGCGCCATCTCGTGGCACCAGTTGCACCAGACGCCATTGATGGACAGCAGGATGGGGCGGTCATGCTGCTGGGCGGCGGCGAAAGCGACGGCGCTCCATGGACGCCAGGAAACGACGCCTGGTGACGACATGGGCGCAGGTGGTATTGATGGAATGCTCACCGCTTGGGACCGCTCAGTCGTTGCTGATGATGACGTTGCCGGTGCGTCCGTCATAGTTCATATTGAAATGGCTCAGGAAGGTTCTACCGATGAGCGCGTAATGGCCCTGTCCGCCAGCAGTCAAATGGACACCGACAAAAGGACCCAGAATAGTGAAGTTCAGTTCAGGGGCGTATACTTGAGCCATATACTCATTGACGTCAATTGTGCCGCCTACTCCTGATACTGTCCGGCGGCTGACGATTGGCAGGTTCAGCCTGATCGCCAACGCGTCATCGATGCAGCTCTCCAATGCTCCGTTGTCCACCAGAGCCGTAAGCAGGTTCTGAGGCAGCGCTGGCCATGTGCCGGGACCGGGCTGAAAGTCAGGGTCAATGCCGATTTCTACGGAGATAGTCGGGCCGCGGATTGTAAGTTCGTAAGGGTTGCTGAAGCCGCAGTTGGTTGCCGGCATAGTTCCTCAGCGCTGGGCGACATACGGCAAGCGTATCACACGCTTGACACCGGCTTGCCGGATTAGGTACGGACCGCGCCCGAAGCGTTTCAGCGCGTCATAACCGGCGTCCTGGAAATCTTCGTAGCTCCCGATGAATCCCTCGTCGTAGAAAACCACACACTTACGAAAATGCTCGGTTTCCAGGTAGTCGCGCATCTTCTGGTAAGCGGCGATGTTCTCATACAGGGTAGCAACCATGATGCGCCTCCCGCGCCGATTTGACTTTGACGCTATCACGCCGCCGGGCCGGTGTCAATTAACGGCCAAGTCATCTCACTCGTGGGTTGAAGGCGTCGTTCACCGCGTCGCCCAGGATGTTGAAACAAAAGAACAGCACGGTCACCGTCCCAATGGGGAAAAGGAGAAGATGCGGTTCGTTGCGCAGAACCTGGATACTGCCGTTCTCAAACATCATGCGGCCCAGGCTGGGCACCGGCGGCTGGACGCCGATGCCGATCCAACTGAGCACCAGTTCCGCGCCAGCCACGCCGGCCAAACCCGCCGATATCGACACGATCAGAGGACTGAGTATGTTGCGCAGCATGTGGACCCGCAGGATGCGCGCGGTGGACGACCCGGCCACCAATGCGGCCTCGGTGTACTGGCTCTCCCGGGCCTGCAGCACCTGACCCCGGACCAGCCGGGCCATGCCAAACCACCCGAAAATGGACAGGGCGACGGAGATAATCGCGTAGTCCAACATGCCAAGGCGGATTATCCAGTCGATGCCGGTGGCGTCCTCGAACTGTTGGACGGCGGTCAGCATCCGGGGCCGGAGCGCGGCCACGAAGATCAGGAGCAGCAGGATTTCGGGAAACGCCGAAGTAACTTCTCCGGTGCGCATGATGACCGCATCAACCCACCGTCCCACGTAGCCGCTCAGCAGGCCCAGAATGACTCCCAGCACCAGCGTACCGCCCAACAGCGACATGATGGTGATGATCACGGTGGTGCGCAGGCCGTAGATAACGCGAGTCAGCATGTCCCGGCCCAGCCGGTCGGCGCCGAAGGGATGCGCCAGGGACGGTTTCGCACGACTCTGGGACAGATCCTGCGCCGTGTATTCGTAGGGTGTGATCACCGGCGCCAGCAGCGCCCCGCCGTACATCAGTACGATCAGCGACAGACAAACTACCGCCAGCTTCTTACGCACCAGCCGGCGCGCGGACAGGCCCCAATAGCTATGCCCTCGGGCCGGCCTGTCGTCCAGTTCCAGCAATTGGCCGCCGCCCAGCTCGTTTTCCAACCAATCCCGCCGCTCTGCGTCGGCGTCAATGCTCTGGGCGTGGCCGTGCTCCCGGGCGGGTAGGCCGGAACGGTCAGGCAACATTGCCAGCTCCCAGACGTATTCGTGGGTCCAGCAGCGGATACATCAGGTCAACCACCAGATTGGCAAGGACGAACAGGGATGTGCTGATGACGGCGAAGGCCATGATCACCGGGTAATCCCGCTGGAACAGTGACTCGATGGCGAACAGGCCCACACCGGGTATGCCGAAGTAGATTTCAACGATAAACGTGCCGCCGGCCAACCCGGCGATGGTGAACCCGAAGCTGGTTGCCAATGGAATCATGGCGTTGCGCAAAATATGGCGGCGGCGGACAATGATTTCAGGCAGCCCCTTGGCCCGGGCCGTGCGGATGTAGTCCTGACCCAGCACGTCGAGGACACTGGCCCGCACCAGCCGCACCACAATTGCAATCCCCGGAACGCCCATCACCACGGCGGGCATCACGATGTGGGGCGAAAAGAAACCCTCAAAACCGTTGGTGGGCAGCAGATCCAACTTCAGAGCGAACACCAGCAGCAGGATCGGCGCTGTGATGAAAACGGGCAACGATTGCAGGGCCAGCGCAATCGCCACCACCACGTTGTCCACTCCGGTGCCTTGTTTCAACGCAGCGTACAAACCCACTGGAATGCCGATGCCCAGCGTGATGATGATGGCCGCCAGGTTCAGTTGCAGGGAAACGGGAATCTTGGCCGCCAGCAGCTCCCCGACCGACTTGCCCCGGTAACGAAAACTCTCGCCGAAATCCAGCCGCGTCACCACGCCTTCAACGTAGCGGACGTACTGCACGACCAGCGGGTCGTCCAGCCCCAGCTGTGCACGGATGCGCTCCCGAACCTCATCGTTCTGGTGCTGTCCCAGCCACACCTGCACCGGGTCGCCCGGGCCAAGGCGGAGCAGCGTGAACGTGATAAACGTCACGATTAGCAGCAGGAACGGCAGCCAGATCAGGCGGCGCACTGCGTAGGTTCCCATCAGCAGCTATCCGTTTCGCAATGGGGCCCTCGCGCCCACTTTCCCCCGTCATTCCACACCCGCCGCAGGCGGGTGATGGAATCTCGCTCCGATGGTGAAAGCCGTTGCCGGACGCTGCGGAGCCGGGGAGGGCGTTGGCGACGGCAACGAGACTGCCACGCTACGCTCGCAGTGACAAAGTAGGTACGCGCAATGACTGGATGGGCCGGCATGGGCGTCCCTACTGGTTGAAGTAGATGTAGCGGTACTTCGGTATGCTCATCTGGAGCAGGAAGTAGTCGGAGACCTCCGGCTTAATGAGGACGTAGCCCTCGCCGCTGAACCAGGTCCACACCCAGGGGGCCTCGTCCAGGACCATCTGCTCCACCTGGTTGTAGATCTGGAAGCGGCGTTCCCGGTCCCGCTCCGTCCTTGCTTCTTCCAGCAGACGGTCAACTTCGGGATTGCTGTAGTTGGTGTGGTTGCTCTGGCTGTCCGAGTGGAGCAGCACGTCCAGGAAGTTCTGCGGGTCGGGGTAGTCGGCGACCCAGCCCAGCGAGAACATCTGGTACTTTTTGTCGTTGACGTCCGCGAGGAAAGTGGCCCATTCGGTCTGTTGGATGTCCACTTCAATGCCCAGTTCCTGCCGCCACTTTTCGAGGATGACTTCCAGGTAGGTGGGGATGGCGGCGCCGAAGCTGCCGGAGATGGTCAGCGTGATGCGCGGGAAATCGCCGGCGGCCAGCGCGTCGGCGTAGGTTGAACTCTGAATGAGCTCCCGCGCCAGGTCGGGGTTGTATTCGTAGCTGCGCAGGTTGGGCGTGTGCGACGGGAAGCCGGGAGGTATCACCCCGGTTGCCGGTGAGACCCGGCCATCCAGCACGTTCTCCGCGATGCTCTGCAAGTCTATGGCGTAGTTCAACGCCTGACGAACCTTGGGGTCGTCGAAAGGCGGCTCGGCCACGTTCAAGCCGATGTAGAAGACATCGAAATCCGGTGGGGAGCGCTTCAGCTGCGGATGGAGCGGGTTGCCGGGGTCCAGCAGACGGGGCAGATCGTCCAAGCCCACGCCGGTGAGGTGGATC
>CAYGAY010000017.1:0-72767 GCA_964347975.1 uncultured Dehalococcoidia bacterium | reverse complement strand
CCGTCGCAAAGGTTCATTACCTCGGGAGTTAGGTGGAGTTTGTCAACACGCCCTAAAGATGCGTTGCGTCACCGCGCGAATCTCTACATCCGACATCGTTCCATAGCATTCGCCGACACGTTTTTCCGAGAGAGTTCGAAGCTGGTCGGTGAGAACCCATGAAGTTTTGGGCATCTGAACTGATTTGATCTCATACGAATGGATCCGACCGTGATTAGCCTCAGATGAGCCTATCAAAGCTACGATAACCAATTTCGATGTAGCGTTGAAACGATTAACGCTAAGGATGAGAGCAGGTCGGTCTCCACGCTGTTCATGGCCCTGAACAATCGCAGGTTCGAGGATGACGTGCCTGATTTCACCTCTCAGTAATGGGGCCATATCTCAGCATCCTCCGCGAGCCCGATTTCGGCCATCTCTGTGCCATAAGCTACTTGATCCGGGGTCATCGACCAATCGATCGATGGCTCGTGATCGACCTCTCGCCGAGCAAGTTCAAACGCGGTAACGCGAGAAGCAATATCTCCGGTCTGGCACATGGCATAGCAGAGGATATACACCGGGTTAGGGAGCCCCTCATCGACAACCATTTGCTGTAGGTCGTCAGTTGAAATCCGGCTGAACCATTCACCCAAAAGTTGTGAGGTTTGGGGATTGTTGGCGACGTCCTCGATCCCCTGCAATTGAGCAGACAGGCTGGCAGTTTCGATCCGACTGGCCCATTGGTCAACGAATTCGTTGAGGTTTTTGATCTGAAGATCAGTGAGGCCGGTGGCAGATAGTTTCTCCTGCCATTGGTGGTAGTCGAGATCCAATAGGTCGGAAATCATAGACCGAATGGCAGCTTCCAGGCCCCAAGTTTCCCTAGCGTCCGGTGAACTTACAATGTGGTCCATGATGGGGAGTTCCATCGTGGCCATCATTCTCTCCTTTCCTTACAACGACTGAGCAGTTGCCGCAGAGATGCGCGGGTTCAAAGGGCCTTCGCGCCAATCCTGTTGAGGCGCCAACAGCGGTGCACCAATAAGTTTATGCTACGCTGACGAGGTTGCCACGCTGAGCTCGCAATGACAAGGCGGGTACGCGTGAAATCTCAGAACTTGTTGCCGCTAGTGCACATAGGGGCGCGGGAGCGCTTCGGATTTGCAGATAAGACCTGGCAGCGCGTGTCAAATATTCTAGCAGGTTGCTGAGAAGCGTGGCGGCTCGACCGGCTCACCCCTCCACCTCGGCCAAAAACTCCAGCGCCCGCTTGGCGTATTTCTCCGGCTCTTCGCTGTGTGGGCGTACCTCCGCCCAGCGGCAGTTGGGGACCAGGCGGTGTACTGCTTCGGCCAGGCCCCTGGGGTGGACGTCGTTGTTGCCGGGCATGACCATGGTGGGGACGGAGACGCTTTTCAGCGCCTTTTCGGTCATCCCCAGGGTCAGGTATGGGCCATCGAACAGGGCGTAGATGGTGTCGCGCATCACCTGGATGAAGTCCTCGGGGTTCATGGCCTCCAGGTTCTTGCGGTAGTCGGCGTCGGTCTGGGCCAGCTCCGGGCTGAAGGGGGAGAAGCGGTCGTCGGGGTCGAAGGCGTCCACCACCGCCGCGATGCTCTGGTTCTCCGCCATGTCCATACTCTTGAACAGCTTGGCCGCCAGGTAAGCGTCGCAGATGACGCCGCCGGCGATGTTGGATGGGAAAATCGCCCGCACCCGCTCCGGACGGCGCGCGGCGCAGCCCAGGGAGATCGCCGCCCCAAAGGAGCCGCCGCCCAAATACGTCTGCTCGATGCCCAGCGCATCCATAAGGCCGAACACGTCATCGCACACCATGTCCCACGTTTGCACCACCATCGGACTGCGTGATTGCCCGCCAAAGCGACGGTCGTACACTACCACCCGATGCTCCTGGGACAGCGCCTCAATCACCGGCTGGTAGCTGCTGGCAGCCCCCTGCAATCCACCCGGCGAAAGGATGATGGGCGGTCCGCTCCCCATCTCTTCGTAATAAAGCTCGGCCCCGTTCACCTTCGCAGTAGCCATAGTCCCACCTCCGGCGGGCATTCCTGTACTCAATACAGGCCGTGTCACAATACCTTATCCTGCGTGGATTATAGATTGGGGCAGCGTGCGCGGCAACGCGGCCGACACTTCGTTCCCGCGCCCCGTGCCATTGCGAGCGAAGCATGGCAATCTCGTCACTGGAGTAGCCGTCCTCATTATTGACGCATCCAGCCCGCCTTCCTAAACTCTGCCCATCAGACGATGATTTCCATGACGCCTTGCCATCCGGGAATGTTCATATGACGATTGCGATTCGTGGCTGCACCGAAAACGACCTGCCGGCGCTCCTGGATTTCGTAGTTCCCTACTCGTCCAGATCGAGCGATGCCGACAGCGCGGTGCACCGCAGCGTTTTCGCCGACATCTTGAGGTTGCCGGGCCGGGATCAGGAACAAGACTGCGTGCTGCTGTTCGACAACGACGATGACGCCGGCCGACCGGCGCTCCGTGGATTTTGCCTCGTTTTCCCGGAACCTCTTGCCGGGCGGTGCGTGCTCAATATCCACGCGGCGCCGGGTGAAGGTCTCGAAGCTGGCTATCGCGCCCTGGTCCGGGCCGGCCTGGAACGGAGTCGGGAAGTGGGCGCGGCGGCGGCCCACATCGCGTTGTGGCCCCCTTACGACCGGGCCGCGGATCTGGAAAGCGAAGGGTTCGCGATGGCCCGCGTCTATTGGGATATGACCTGGGAGGAAGAGCGCATTGCCCGTGTTGAACTCCCTGATAACTATTGGGTCAGGCACTTCGGGGTAGACGACACTGCCGAATTGACCAGAGTTCACAACGCCGCTTTCGCTGGCTCCTGGGGGTTCTCCCCCTATACCGAGGAACAAACGGCCCACCGGGTCAAGATGGCCAACACCTCTTACCGGGGCATCCGGCTGTTGTTCCATGGCGAGCGACTGGCCGGGTACTGCTGGACCTTGCTGATGTCGGACGGCCGTCGCCGGCAAGGGGTAATCGGCTCCATCGGCCTGGCCCCCGAGTTCCGGGGCAGGGGCGTCAGCAAAACCATTCTGGCGGACGGTATGCAGTATTTGCGGTCGGCCGGCGCGGATTACGTTCGCCTGGAGGTGGACGGCGGCAACATACCCGCGATACGCCTGTACCAATCATTCGGGTTCCGCAAAACCGGCGAATTGCACTGGTACGAGCGCAAACTGTGATGTGGATGGCGGATGCTACGGCGGGGCCGGCCGTCCCTATGCGTCCCCCGGTGACCAGATCCAGTACCGGGAAACGGCGCCGGCGTCCACGCGCAGGTCGAAGCCGGTGATCATCTCGGCGTCGTCGGACGCCAGGAAAACCGCCGCCTTGCCGTAATGCGACGGGCTGGGGAGCTTGAGCAGGGGCGCGCCCCGGCTGGCGTCGGGTATCAGTCCCGCCGCCCGTTCTCCCAGGCGGGGTCGCGGCCATTCTACGCCCCACCGGGCGGCCCGCTCGCGCCCCTCCGACGCGTCGGTGGCGGTGGGCGTCAGGCTGTTGACCCGAATGCCGTACCGGGCCAATTCCATGGCCGCCGACCGGGTGAAGTTGAGCAGTCCGCCCTTGGCCGTGCCATAACCCACGTTGCCCGGCTCGCCCTGGTGTCCCGCCGTGGAAATGATGTTGATGATATTGCCCTTCCGCTCCTGCCCGATCATCTGATGAGCCGCGTGCTTGGTGAACAGGAACGCGCCGGTGAGGAGGATGTCGGTCTGGCGACGCCACTCGTCCACCGGCATATCCAGCACGCCCTTGAAGTTGAATACGGTGGCGCCGTTCACCAGAATGTCCACGCCGCCGAACCGTTCTACGGCCTGGCTGATGGCGGCGATCACCTGGCCCTCGTCGGTCACGTCGCAGACTACGCCCATGGCGTCATGCCCTTCGGCTGTGATGGCGGCGGCGCACTTTTCGGCATATTCCTCGCGTATATCGACGCACACCAGGTTGGCCCCCGCCCGGGCCAGCTCCTCGGCGATGCCGCCCATGATGTTGGGACTGGCGCCGGTTACCAGCGCCGTTTTGCCTGCCAGTTTCAAGGGTTTGCCTCCACATGACAAATGTCGGCGACGACTTTGCACAAGCCCCGGACCAACTTGCCCGGTCTTTGTATTTTTCTAAATTTGGCGTAAAGTCCAGGGAAGGGTCCGTTCAGGTCAAGGGAGTTTTGCCGATGGCGTTAAAACCGTGCTCCTACTGTGGCGAGAACATTGAAGAAGACACCACAGTATGTCCACATTGCCGTACTTTCGGGCCATTTGAGAGTTCGTTGCCGGTGGATTCCATCGATACGTTTTCGGACCCGCCGGAGGAACGTGATTCTCGCGGAGGCGAGGCCAGAGAGGGATTTTTCAAAGGCCTGTTTAGGGAGATAGGTTGCAACTGTGCATTTGGCTGTGCATTTTCCTTCGTTGGCTTCATCATCTTGGTAGTTTTGGTTGTCATTGTTGCCACGTGCGGTGGCGGTAGGCCGACGGAATTCGACCGTGGAGAACTTCACGATTGGGCGATGGATCCCACAGGTTGGGAAGATACGGACACCGGGCAGCCACTCCATGATTTTCGGATTCTTGAAATCACCCCTGGTCCAGACGCGGCTATTACTGCTGAGCATGGGCCCTTCTGCCAGGCTGTAGCGCAGACGACCGAAGGGGAACATTCTGTCTGGTACGAGTCAGAGGATGACGGAACGCTCTCCCTTTTTACAGAGCCGTTGCCTTAGCAAGGCTTTGGGTCACGCGAATCGAGGGCGAAGCTGGCGATTCGGAGCGCTGGATTGCCGCGAAAGCGCGAATGACGAATTGGGGTCTGTCCAACTGAGTAACTCCAATCCTGCTTCTGACAAAATCGCCCGACCATTCAGAAGATGATGCTCACCGCGCCATGCCACGAGAGGGCTTCCAGGTCCAGCACCGCTCGCCGGTACGCGATTTGAAAATCGCCGCCCTTTCGCCGCAGGGTGTAGTCAACGCTGCCGACGTAAGGCGCGCCCTCTCCGGCGCGGAACCGATACACCAGGACGTTTGACGAGACAGAAAGCTCGCCAGCGGCGGTTTCCTCGACCCGCACGTTGGAAATGAACCGGCGCGTCCGTGACCACGGATACTCCCGGTGGGCATGGCGGCTGTTCAGTCGGACGGCTCGGGCGCGCAGGCGATTGATGTCATCATCGATGAACACCAGGTCGCGCTGGGGATCGCCGTCGGGCAGGTCGGTGGTGGGCACTACGTAGCGCCCGTCCTCGGCGAACAGGGCAACCCAATCGTCCAGACGCCAGTCGTCCAGAAGCGCCGCTTCGCGGAACAGAAAGTCCTCCACCTGCTGGCGCAACGTGGGTTGGTTACCGGTCGTCATCGTTCACCCGTTCCAATGGTTCACCCGTTCCGGCCGGGCGTCAGTCGTCGGTCGCCATAGCCAGCGCTTCTTCCGGTTCCTCGGCCGGCGCGTCCTGCACGTTGGCGTAAGTGAGGCCCTGCATATTGGCGTGCCATTGCCGCCAGAAACCGCGCATCTGCAGCTCGTCCGTCGATTTGGCCGGCCGGAGCATCCCCCGGGAGATGTCCGACCACTCGGTTTCGGTGGCGCGGAAGCCGAGCTGGCACGATTCCAGGGCTTCCACGTCGTCAGGGGTCGCAAACCCGCCCGGCCCCAGGAAGGTCAGGAAACTGTCCAGGCGGGTGGCCAGCATGGCGTCGGATTCCTCCCGCGGCGCCAGATGCCAGGCCGTGACTTCCATGTTGTCCGGGGCCAGCGGCTCAAAGTACCGGATGGTGATGGCCATGATGTCGTTAATCACCAGGTTGGGATAGATGATCAGGTTGCGGGAGGTGTCGGCCATGCGGAAGGTCCGCTCTTCTCCGTATTTGTCCACCAGCCGCTGCCGGACCCGGGCGATGGGCTCCCTGGCCGCCTCGCCGAACAGCGGGTGCCAGTGGGCGATGGGCCGTCCGTTCCGCACCGGCGATTCGATCACGCAATGGCCGTTGCCCAAGGCGCGCGCCTTGCCGACGATGCGGGACGCCGCCGTTTGCCCGCTGTCGTCGGCGCCGAGACTGCTGATGTAGTCCAGGTAGGTCTGGTGGGTCGGCACGAGGTGGTATCCGTCCAGGCTGTTTTCCACCAGCAGCTTCCAATTGGCCTTCATAGTGTACTTGTTGGAACCGCGGACCACCCGCATCCCGGCCTCGGATTGGTCCATAATCAAGTCAAGGTATTCCCTGGCGCCGGCCAGGTAGCTGACCAGATCCTCGACGTAGGGGTTGAAGCTCACGAAGTAGAAGCCCCGGTAGCTCGCGACGCGGGGCGGTTCCTTCAGGCCCAGCTCGCCCCGCCGGAAGTTGGGGCCGTAGGCTTCCTGGTCAGGAACGCCGACCAGCTCGCCGTTGGTGTTGAAGGACCAGGCGTGATAAAAGCATTGCAGGACTTCGGCGTTGCCCTGGTCCTGGCGGCAGATCAAAGCGCCCCGGTGCGGACAGGAATTGAGGAACGCCCGCACCTGCCCATCCCGGCCCCGGGCGAAGAACAGCGGCCGGCCGGCTACCGTGCGACGACGGTAGTCGCCCGGGTTCTCCACTTCTGACTCGTGGCCCAGGTAGATCCAGCTCCGGCTGAAGATCAGTTCCCGTTCCCGCCGGAACAATTCGTCGGAGGTCATGGATGACCGGTGAACCCGGAAAACCCCCCTCTGCCGGTCATCGATGATAAGGTCTTTGATCTCCATGATGTCACCCGTATCCCGCAGCGTCGCTTCCAAATCTTCCGCTAGGCTAGGGTTCTTCTCCCCGGATGTCAACAAACCCCGGCACTCACGCGTACCCACTTTGATAATCTGTCATTGCGAGAATGCCGTCAGGCATTCGTGGCAATCTCGTTGCAGCGCTAACGACTACTTGTCGAGACCGCGTGGCCGATACTACGTCCGGTCCAGCAGGGGTAGGAGCTTGTTCAGCAGAGCTTCGACATCGTCCAGGCTTTCTGCGACCTCGACAGCCTGCATCGTGTTTTCGTAGAAGTTTTCGTGGAGATCGCTGGCCGCGCGGAACAAGATGCGGATGTCGCCGTCGCCGGTTTCAGACCTGAGCCGGCTGACTGTAACGAGGTGGTGTCGGTGCCGGCTGTGTTCCCAGCCGCGCCGTTCGGCGACAGCCTTGAGGATTTGGACGGTGGCGCCCCAGCCCTTCTCGGACGCCTGCGCCAGATCGCCGTCGGCCAATTCCCGTCTGGCCTGCGCCAGGAAATGCGCGCTGGTTTGTTGATACTGCTGGGTCGTCATTTGTCGCTGCTCCTGCTGCTCTTACCGGTTAGCGTCTCAAACCTGTTCGGACAATAACCCCGCCGCGGCCTTAGTGATGTTCGAATCTGAGTAGCGAAATTTAAAGGCCGACGATTGCGCCCACATGGGGCACATGCGGATACGGCTACCGGACGCCAAGTGAGGCAAGGCACAGCGAGAAGATGACCGGAATGTTGATCCCGGTATCTTGGCCGCGCTGGTGCTCCATGATTTCAACGCCGTGCAACAGGCGGCATAGCCAAGCACCAACTTTGATGACAAGCCGTACAAACGGTCTCGTCTGTTTGGATGATAAAATATATTCGTATTCGTGGCCAGGGCTATCGCATATGAAATTTCCGAGGTCGCAACGCCAGATTTTGGACGATTTTGGGCTAGCAAACTTTCTGAAGTCCCCTGCGATGCAGTCGATAGGTCAAAATTTTGCCGTGCCAGCCGAGGTTTCGTAATACGATCTGCCCATCAATATTCATATGCGATAGCCCTGTATTCGTAGCTTTAAACAATTGAATCCAAATGTCAATTTGTGCTACCGTCCAGCCTCTTAACCATCGCCTCGGGATACGTCTCAAAATGAGCACGCTCCTAGTTCCAAATCTTATCCACACATCTCAGGAGGCACATCCATGCGGAAGGGAACGCTTCAACCAGAGCAAATACGCCTGTACACCGAGCCAGTGGCAGCGCCCCTTCATTACGTCAAAATTCAGAAGGATCCCTTTCCCACCCCGCAGGAAGCGCAGGTGTGGTTCCAACTGAACGGAGTGAGGAGGACCGCTTTTGTTCCGTTGGACATCGTGGATGAAGAACGTGAAGCCGTAACGGCGACCTTACTGGGAGAGTTCAATGGGAAAATCGTCGTGTCATTTCCGCCAACCAACTTCGGGCAAACCCGTTTCTCCGCCTATGAGGATGACTTGGCAAGGATAGCGATTGAAAACCGACACGACGGAGAATGAGATGGTACTCTCGGACATTGACATACGGGCTGAAATCGCTGCGCGTCGGCTCACGTTTGATCCACCAATCGATGACCCAGACGAGCGCATTGACAGTTCGGCCATAGATCTGCTACTGCACGAGGAACTCATCCTCCTCCCTGCTCAGCAGGTACAAGGAGTCACCATCGTACCTAGCGATGAAGAAGTCGAGGTAATGCAACTTCTCTCCACCCACGGTGAGCAACGTTCCCTCGCTACCAGCCCTTATCGGTTCGAACCTCGCCGCCTCATCATAGGCAAGACTCTCGAGTACATCACCTTACCAAGTCATCTTGCAGCTCGAATCGAAGGAAAGAGTTCGTTAGGACGCTTCGGGTTATCGGTCCACGTCACTGCTCCAACGGTGATGGCGGGATTCAAAGGACGCCTTTACCTGGAGATGTACAACTGGGGTCCGTTCCATATCCAGCTCTCGCGGGGCATGAAAATCGCACAATTGATCCTCGAACAAGTGAGCCTACCCCCGCTGCGGGAGCACACTGGCCAATTCCAAAACCAAGAGTAGGAGCTTGCCGCTTCAACACCATCAAACCCGCGGCACGAATGTCGCGGTTTTTTGGGATTGTAAAACCAGCCCACAATCCCCAAAAATTAGCCATCAGATGGCAGAACAACATTGGATCTATCACGAACCAGCCACCGGAGCAACCTCGTGGCGGTGCAAAAAACGAATTTTTGTGCAAAGCCGTAAAAACGAAATCCGTTAAGTCAGCGGATGATTTTAGTCACTAGTCAAGAGATTCTCTAGTAGCGAAATTTCCTCGGCAACGTATCGCCGGGCAATCTACAATCAAGCTCCCTTTGCGTCTCCGCGCCTTTGCGTTAAACTGCCAACTCCGGCCTGCTGTACCGTCACGGCGCGCCGGCCCGTCCGCTCCGGTTCAGGCGCGCCAGCCTTTGCAGGATCTCGCGGTCCGTCACATCGGCCGGCCAGCCGTAGGCGTCGGCGGCCGCCGCGTCCAGCTCGGCGTGGGCCGTCCGCAGCCACGGCGGGTTTTCGTTGTACAGCGCAGTCATCGAGCGGCGGTAGCTGCCCTTGGGCCGGCAGACGTTGCGCCGCTGCTCGTCCAGCCGCCGCGCCGCCTGCGCCACTGCCTGCCGCTGCGCTTCCGTGGGTGTCGGAAAGGGAAACTTCTCAAAGCACTCGCTGATGATGTAACGACGGCCCGATTCCTTTTCCCGCAACTGCGTGCCGATGGCGGCAGTCCATACCTTATGGAAACGGCTTTCCAGTATCCCCAGAAAGTAGTCATCCTCACGGGCAAATGTCGTAATTGTTGCATCCGGCGTAATGTCGGCGTCAATGAACTGGAAGTAGCGATGCTTGGACACTTGGCTGGTGCCAAGATACCGAGTTAGCGGAGCAATAGATTGCTTGACGTCATCGCCACTTCTGCGATGTTGCCACCATTGTTCCCGCAATCGCTTTTCACGGTTGTTTGCCCTTTCGGGTTTCACGTACCGCCTACAATGCTGGTAAGGCAAGCTGTACAGTCGGGCATCCGACTCTGGCATCGGACCGAAATCAATCAGCCAGCGTTCTTTTGGCCTGCCGTTTATATCGTTGCCGATGATGTACCGTTTCACAACGTCTCTATTGGGTCGGCCGTTGGGGTTGCTGTCGGCCAGCATTGTTGCTGCATCTTGCGGGGTCAAGTCAAAGGGGCCGCCCTTGCTGACACCCGCAAAGCAGATGCCAAGATTCTGCGGCAGCCTTTGCGCCTGGTCCAGATGCACGGCGTCGGTGAGGCGGGTGTCAATGTCCGATGCCGGCGCGCCGTTCAGCATTTTGGCGGTTTCGCTGCCGTCGTCGAAGCAGATGATGGACACGTGGACGGCGGCGGAGCCGGGTTCCTCCGGTTTCCATTCCAGGTCGTCGTAGGCGGCGAAAATGTCGCCGGTTTCCTTGATGCGTTCCAGAGTGCGGCGATTGCTGCTGAACCGTATCGCCTGGGTGGCCAGCAGGCCGGCCCGCTGTGCCCGACCCTCTGCAATCTGCGCCCGCGCTTGCTCAAACCAGTAGCAGCACAGGTCAACCGCGCCGTCCAGTTCGTGGCGATAGGCTTGCCGCAGCCGTCCGGTGTAGTCGGCCCCCAGCTCGTCCAGCATATTGCTGGCCCCCAGAAAAGGCGGGTTGCCGATGATGTAGGTCGCCGCCGGCCATTGCGCTTTCGCTGCGCCGTCGCCATCATCGTCAACGGCAATGGCGGCGTCCCGGCGCTCAATCCCGTCGATGTTGTCCAGGATGGGGCGGTTGGTGTAGGCGAATCCGTTGGCCTGGTGCCACTGGATGTAGCCAATCCACAGGGCGGTTTTCGCCAGTTGCGCCGCGTACTCGTTGACCTCCAGGCCCATCATCTGCGTCGGGTTCACCAGCGGCGCGTCCGGGTTGTTCCGGAGGGCGGTTCGGTAGTCGATGGCCCGCCGCTCCAGGTCAAGCAACGCTTTGAGCGTGACGTAAAGGAAGTTTCCGCTGCCGCAGGCCGGGTCGAGGACGCGCGCGCCGGCCAGCTGCCGGCGGTAGGCTTGCATCGCGGCCAGCGCGCCGTCGGTGTCGCCGCTGGACTGGGCGGCGTCGGCGTCCGCTTTGGCGCGCTCCCATTCCCGTTGCAGATCGTCCAGGATCACCGGCTGCACTACCCGGCGGATAGCTGCCTCGCTGGTATAGTGCGCGCCCAGCGGGGCGCGTTCCTCGGTGAGACCCAGCGCGCGCTCGAAGAGAGTGCCGAATATGGACGGCTCGATATTGCTCCAGTTCTGGGCCGCCGCTTCCGCCAGGCGTTCCAACGCGGCGGTGTTCAGCGTCACGTCGGGAACGTGGGCGAACAGTTCGCCGTTGAAAGGCTCAATGGTCTGCGGGCCGAACAGGCCGCCGTGGTTCATTTCGGCGAACAGCGTTTGCGCGCCCCGGCGGAATCGCTCCGGTTCCCGCCGCTGGTTCACCACGAGTCCGGTGAACGCGCCGTCGGGCAGCAGCCCGGCGTCCTCGGCGTACAGGCAAAAGATAATCTGGTTGAGGTACTGCGCCAGTTCCCGGATTTTTGACGGATCAGCGCCATAGCCCGAACCGGCCATGTCGTTGCTCACCGCCTGGAACAGCGCGGCGGTTTCTTTGGTGACGTCGTCGCGGCTCTTGCCGGTGTTGAACCACTCCGGGTTGGTGAAAACCCGCTTGATGACGTCCCGGATTTCCGGCTGCGCCAGATCGGCGATGCGTATTTCGCGCTGTACGCTTTCCATGCCGGGAAAGTTGGTGCGGATGCGGATGACGTTAAAGGCGGACACCACCAGCAGGGGCGGCGTTTTCAGGTACATCGAATAGCCGAGCGCCTGGCGCATCGCCTCGTCCAACTGCCCCTCGCGAGCCTTGAATTCCCAGGCGAAATGATTTTCGTAGTAGGCGTCGGCCTTGCCGGTTTCAATGCGATGCTCAAAGGCATAGACGAGGCCGTTCCGCTCGCCCCGCGGCTTTTCGTGGCCGATGAGTTCGCAGAGGTCATTGAACCAGGACTGCGCGCCCTGTTCCTCGTTCAGGGCGGTATTTTCCCAGGTTGCGATGAAATGTTCCGGTGTCATGGCGCACATCCTACGCCCGCTATCGCGCCGGTTACAACCGGGGAGGCTCCCTTCAGAACGCCACGAGGAGCGCCAGGGTAACGACTGCCATTGCCGCAAAGGCCAATACCGAACCGGATTCCGGCTTTCGCCGGAATGCCGAGAAAACTAACCCCTAAATTGCAACGCTGCCAGGCTGGTCGTGGAGCCGTTCGTAAGCCGAAAGCCGTGTTATGCCGTGTTCGGCGTCGTATTCCGGCGCGGAGATCAACTGGCCGGTCATAGTTGCCGGGGTCTGCCGGGCCAGGTACACGGCCACTTCGGCAATGTCGTCGGGCAACCTCATGCGCTTGTGCACTTCAGCGTCGTAGTCGTCGTTGGGCCTGGTCAGGTTCCAGCCGGGGTCGAGGATGTTGACGGCGATGCCGAAGTCCTTCACCTCGTCGGCCAGCGCCTCGCTGAGCCGCTCCACCGCGGCCTTGGCGGCGCCATAGGACGCCTGTCCGGCCCGGCCCCGGCGGGCCACGTTCCTTGAAGTCAGGTTCACGATGACCCCGCAGCGACGTTCCATCATGTGCGGCAGGACCGCCTTGCAGGTCAGGAACGTGGTGGTCAGGTTCGACTCCATCACCCGCCGCCACTCCGCTTCGGTGATGTCCAGTACCGTAACCGCGTGGGTCAGGTCGTTGGTGAAGAGGCGATAGCCGCCGGCGTTGTTGACCAGGATATCTATCTTCCCCAGTTCGCTGACGGTTTCCCGGACGGCCCGGCTGGCGCCTTCGCCGGTGGTCAGTTCGGCGTTGACCGGGTGGGCGCGGCGGCCCAGGGCGCGAATTTCCGAACCGACGGCCTCCAGCTCCGCAGGGGTGCGGGCTACGATGGCGACATCCGCTCCCTCGCGAGCATAGGCCAAAGCCATGGAACGGCCCAATCCCCGGCCCCCTCCGGTTACCAGGGCGACTTTACCTTCCAGTTGCATCTTGCTTCACCTTTCTGCGCTGGAGAGGATCGTGCTCCAGGTGATGAGATGAAATGGCGTCCCAGGCAGGATTCGAACCCGCGGCCAGCTGCTTAGAAGGCAGCCGCTCTATCCACTGAGCTACTGGGACGCGCTACCCTTCAAGGATATGCAGGCGGGCATTGGACTGTCAACGCTGCCCCCGCCTCACGAGGAAATTTCGCAAAGGTCCACCCCTGGACCGCAACACCGAGGCCCCCAAGGACGGTTCCTACTACCACCAAAACAGTTTCCACCACCCCGGGCATTTCGTCCGCAACACCTCACCGGCAATCAAGGGAACCACGGCGGTTGGCAGGAATCACCTGAACCGGATTAAGCCCTACCTGGACCGAAGAATACACCGGTATAATCCTGCTCATCATCCACACGGTAACGACCCGCCCAGCCGCGCTAAGCCCACAGAGGTTCAGCATGACCACCGCCGACGCCAAAATCACCCAATCCCCAAGCCGTTTCCGGCTACCCGACCCACCGGAACGCGAACCCGACGACATGACATCCGCCGAGCACCTCAGCGAAACCGGCCTCCAACACCATCTGAAGCAGTTCCTGGGCAACCCCGATAGCACCATCGTATCCGGCGAGAAGTACATCACCGCCCGGCGTGGCGACGAGATGAGGTATCCCGACCTGCTGGTGGCCTTCCGAGTGAACCCCGCCGCCTACCGTGGCGCCAACGGCTACGTCATCTCAGAGCAGGGCAAGCCGCCAGACCTGGTCCTCGAGATAGCCTCGCCGGCTACGGGCCACATCGACGTTGGAGCGAAGCGCGAGTTCTACGAGAGGCTGCTGATACCGGAGTATTGGCGGTTCGACGCCACCGGAGAGTTTCACGGCGCCAGACTGGCCGGCGACCGGCTGGTGAACGGCCGGTACGAGCCGATAGACATTGCCGAGCTGACCGGCGGAGTGTTGGAGGGACACAGCGAGGTTATGAACGTGGACTGGCGATGGGAAGACGGCCAGTTGAACTGCTACGACCCGAAGACCGGGCAGCACATCGCCACCTTTGAAAGCGAGCGCATAGCCCGTCTCGCTGCGGAAGCCCGCGCCGATACCGCCGCCGCAGAACTCCGCGCCGAACGCGAAGCCAGGGCCCGAGACCAGGCCCGCATCCGCGAACTGGAACAGCGACTTCTGCACCAAGACTCCTGATAATGAGGGTTGACCAGACCAAAGGAACAGCGGTATGACCACCCCCACACCCATCGCCACCTTCGAGGACATCCTTGCCGCCATGGCGAACAACCCCAGGCTGGCAGAGGCGATGCGCCAGCACGTACTCGGACAGGAGTTCCTGCAGCTGCCGGCCATTGTCCGGGAACTCCAGCAGACCGTGGCTGAGCTGGCCCGACTGGTCCAAGATTTCATCGCCGCCACCAACGAACGTCTGGAACGCTTGGAAGAACGTCTGGAACGCTTGGAACAAGACGTTGCAGATCTAAAGGCCGGCCAAGCCCGGCTGGAAGGCAACATGAACCGCCTCATCGGTTCTGACTACGAGCGCAAAGCCGCCCGACGCGCCAGCCGGCTGGCCCAGCGGAATCTGTCCCTCAGCGGTATGCGGGTCATATACGCCATCACCACTCCAGACAGCAACCGTTTCCCGGAACTGTTGGACCAATCTGTCGCCAATGGGAACATCAGCGCTGACCAATCCGACGAGCTGGAAAATACCGACATCATCCTGGCCGGCGACGGCCAATACGTCGTCGCCGAAACATCGGTAACGCTGGACGAAAGCGACATCCGCCGGGCCCGCGAGCAGGCCGACCTGCTGGCAAAAGCCACCGCGAGCGACGTAATGGCGACGGCTATCGGAGCCTATGCTCTGGACGAAGCCGCCAAGTACGCCGCCGACCACGACGTCGTTATAATGACCATGCCGGAATAACTCCGCAGGAACCGCGACTTCAAAAGACCGGAAACGGCGAGAGCCGCCGACTGCCGGCAAGCTACCCCCAACATTGGGAAGCGCCATGCCGGATGCGCCAGTCGAGAGGAGAGACTCGCGCCCTTTGGTTGTTGAGCCTTTCCGGCGACACCGCAGGTTACACGCCCACCGAGCGCGCCGCCCGGTTCCACGACACGGCCCGGCGGGTGTATGGCATCAGCGACTGAATTCGCCGCGCCGGTTGCAGCGACATGGGACTTACGCAGTTGCCGGTTGCGACAAAGTTGACTGAATTCACCGGCAGGTGTATTGTCCCCCGATAGCAAACCCATAGCGCGACATTTGCATTCGTGATTATGGTCGGAGGTATCGAATGTCGGTTAAGGCAGTCTGGCTCGCATCCTTAACGTTGTCCCTGGCTCTCGTCCTGGCTTGCGGAGGCGCCGCCGCGCCGGCCGAGGTCGAGGTCACTCGCGTCGTTACCCAGCAGGTGGAAACGCCTGTTGAGGTCACTCGCGTCGTTACCGAACAGGTGGATAAGCCCGTTGAGGTCACTCGCGTTGTTACCGAAGAAAAAGAGGTCATCAAGGAAGTGCTGGTGGTAGCCACCCCGGTGCCGCCGGTCGAAGCGGTGGTCCGGCAGGGCGATCCCGCGGGCACGCTGACCGTGAGCCTGCAAAACCTGGGCGCTCAGGTGACCGATCCGATCCTGCAAGGCCGGGCGGGACACGCCCAATACCAGGCGCCCATCTACGACGCTCTCCTCGGCTTCAACTACGATTCCCAGTACGGCGGCGTCGGCCCCGGAGTGGCCGAGGAATGGGGAATTGACCCCGACGGCGCCAGCTGGACTTTCAACATCGCGCCGGGCCTGGTGTTCCACAACGGCGAAGCTCTGGACGCCCACGACGTGAAGTTCAGCCTCGAGCGCACCATGTACCACGATGAAAGTGTGGTGGGCGACGGCAACCGCCTCAACCGGCAACTCAGACAGCCCTCCGAGGAAGCCATCGAAGTGATTGATGATCTTACCCTGCGGATGCACACCGAAGGATCCAAGCCCCACTTCTGGAGCCTGCTGACCAGGGCGGTGTTCCAGGGCGGCCAGATCATGCCCAAGGACTACATCGAAGCCGTGGGAGACGAAGGTTTCCGGGCCGAGCCGGTAGGCAGCGGTCCCTGGATGTACGCCGAGCACTCCGTGGGCGATTACTTCCGGTATGAGGCTTTCGACAAGTCGCACCGCGGCATCCCCCACTTCGCCAACATGAGCCTGCTGCTGGTCCCCGAGGAGAGCACCAAGCTGGCCATGGTCCGCACCGGCCAGGCCGACCTCATCGACCTGGTGCCGGAGTCCGCTCCTGAAGTGGAAGCCGCCGGCGCGCAGCTCACGGTCATCGAGGGCGTGGGCATGTTCATCTACCAGTTCTGGGGCCTCTACTGGCCCGAGGCCCAGGCCCTGCCCGTCGGCGATATTCGCGTCCGCCAGGCCATGTCCCTGGCCATCAACCGCCAGGACATCATCGACTACACCTTGAATGGCTACGGTCGGCCTTCGATGCCCTTCGCCACCTTCCCCACCAGCGTTGACGTGGACGTTCCCCGGTGGCAAAAGTGGGGCGAGGAGGCGCTGGCCTACGACCCGGAGCGCGCCAAAGAATTGTTGGCTGAAGCCGGCTATCCCGACGGATTTGAGGTCACCTTCTGGAGCACCAACTTCTCCGGCACTCCCTATATGAACGACCTCAGCCAGGCCGTCACGGGCTTCTGGGAGGAGATCGGCATCAAGTCCGACCTGAAGATTATCGAGATTGGCGTGTTCAGCCCCCTGACCCGGCGGCCTGGGCATGATGAATGGGGCGAGGGATTCAACGGCGCCGTCAGCATCTTCCGCAACGCGGGCCGGCCCCTTCCGGTGCCCCGGTATCAGAGCACCTTCCATCCCGACAGCAACCACGTGGCATTCGGCGACCGGGATACTCTTACTGCTGAGGGCGAGGAATATCTCAGGCTCCACGAGATAGCCATCTCGGAACGCGATGATGCGAAGCGCGCCGAGGCGACCAACGCCATCATCCAGCTGGTGGCCGACCAGTGGATCGGCGTCCCGATAGTCCAGGGCGTGAGCCTCTACGCGTCCAACCCGGAAACCGTGGGCCGCTGGCAGGGCATCTACGGGCGCGGCGAGCTCGGCGACGTGTTCCATCGCATACCCCACGCCGAGGGCAATCCCTGGCAGTAATCCCCTAATCACCCTTGACAATTCACTCTCGTCGCGCCGGGAACTGGCCCAACAGCCCGGCGCGCGCCATTCCTTGAGGTCGGGGATTTGCAGAAATACATCCTCAACCGGTTTTTGCAGGGCATCGTCCTGCTATTTATCGTCGCGCTGATCGTGTTCGCCCTGGCCAGGGCCACCGGCAATCCGGCCGACCTCATGGTGCCTGAAGACGCCACCGAGGAAGAGCGCCAGTTCATTGAGCGGAACCTCGGCCTCGACCGCCCGTACCACGTCCAGCTCTTCGTGTTTCTCACCGGCATTGTCCGCGGCGACTTCGGCGACTCCATCGTGTACAAAAAGCCGGCGGCCGAGCTGTTCTTCGAGCGACTGCCCAACACGCTCAAGCTGCTTCCCCTATCCATGTTTATTGCGGTCAGCGTCGCCATCCCGCTGGGGGTGGTGGCAGCCGTCAAACGGGGAACCTGGATCGACCAGGTAGCTGGCGCCATCGCGGTTTTCGGCGTTGCGACGCCCAATTTCTGGATCGCCATCGTGTGCATCTACATTTTCAGCGTTTGGCTGGACGTGCTCCCGCCAGGGAGAATGGGCGGCCCGCTGCATTACATCCTGCCGGCGTTCACGTTGGGCACCTTCTCCATTGCCGGAATGATGCGACTGATCCGGTCAAGCATGCTGGAGGTGCTGGACACCGAATACGTCAAGCTCGCCAGGATTAAGGGCCTGGAGGAATGGAAGGTGTTCTGGAAGCACTGCCTGCGCAACGCCCTGATCCCGGTACTGACGTTGTTCGGTGTTTTCGTGGGCGGGTTCGTGACGGGCGCCATCGTCACCGAGACCGTATTCGCGTGGCCGGGTATCGGCCGTCTCACCATTGATGCCGTGGCGCAACGCGACTTCCCACTGCTGCAGGCGGTGATCCTGCTGGACGCGGTAATCATCCTGGCCGTCAATTTGGCAGTGGATATACTGTACGCCTACATAAACCCACGGATCCGGTACGACTAGGAGCGATATGGCCACCGACCGGGCAGATACCAGCGCGCAAGTGCTCCAGGCGCCGAGCGCTCGGCAGGAGCGATTAAAGTATGAACTGAAGCGGCTCCCCTGGATTCCCGTGGTCATCATCGCGCTCATGGTGTTCGCAGCCATATTCGCCCCACTCATCGCTCCGCATTCCCCGACCAAACAGTCGCTGCGCGACAAGCTCCGCCCTCCCGCGTGGCAGGAAGCGGGTACTGCCAAGTATCTCCTGGGAACCGATATCCTGGGCCGCGACATCCTCAGCCGATTGATCCACGGCGCTCGAGTCAGTCTGATCGTGGCCTCCACGGCTCTTCTAGCCGGGGGCGCCATCGGGGGTGTCCTGGGATTAATTTCCGGGTACGCGGGAGGCAAGACAGACACCTTCATCATGCGGGCGGTGGACGCCACCCTTGCCTTCCCGACAATCCTCTTCGCCTTATTGTTAGCAGTAACGATGGGGCAGGGATTACAGACGGTCGTTCTCGCCGTAACCCTCATCCTGTGGGCCAGGTTCGCGCGGGTTACGCGAGGCGAGGTGCTGGGGCTCAAGGACAACGACTTCGTCGCGCTGGCGCACGTCCACGGCTGCTCCGGCGCCCGGATCATGTTCGTCCACATAATGCCCAATGTGCTCAACTCGTTCATGGTCATGCTGACGCTGCACGTCGGGCTGGTGATCCTGACCGAAGCGTCCCTCAGTTTCCTTGGCGCCGGCATTCCCCCGCCCACCCCGTCCTGGGGTCAGATGGTCGCCGACGGACGGGCCAAGGTCGCCACCGCGTGGTGGATCTCCATAATCCCCGGCGTTGCGATTACGATGGTCGTGATCGCGTTCAACCTGTTCGGCGACTGGCTGAGGGACCGGTTGGATCCCAAGCTGCGGCAACTTTAGGCTGTGCTGACATTTTCCGTCATTCCCGCTTGCGCAGGAACGACGGATGGTCTCGGAAAAGGCCCCGCCGGCGCTGACAAGGCGCTTCGCGTACCCCCCCCCTTGTCATTGCGACCCCGTACTTGATACGGGGGCGGCAATCTCGTTGTCGAAGGACCCGTCGCTCAGCCGGCGAGATTGCCCGATTTGCGCAAGATCAGGCTTCGCTCCTCGCAATCACCAAGTAGGTACGCGTGAGGATGAGAGGATGATAATGTGCTTGACTCGCCGCGGATTGCCCTGTATTTTGCGTTAGGTTCTTTCAGGGCAGTCTAAATTTCGCGCATAGCAACCCCAGCATAGGGTTAACCCTTATCAATGCCGACGGAGGTACAACAGCGCCGGCATTGGCCAGGATGGGGCGAACTGCGAAATGGCACAGTGAGCTGCCCCAATTTCTTCGGAATTCGGAGGTTCTGATTATGAGACACCGCTGGCTACCATCACCCCGGCTGCTCGGTCTCGCTCCGCTGGCTCTCGTCCTGATCGTGGCGGTAGCTTGCGGAACAGCGGAGGAAGCGCCCGCCGCGGCGCCGGCGCCGCCGGCAACCGAGGCGCCCGCTGCGGCTACGGCAGAAAGCGCTACCGCCGCGAGTTCGGGAGCGGGTTCCGGGGAGGCAAAAGCCGCGGCCACCGCCGTTCCCGAACCTACGGCCATGCCGCAAGCCTCGGACGTGATGGAACCCAGAGGAACTTTGACGTTCGGACTGCCTCTCGTCGCCCCGTTCCACGTTTTCCCAACGGTCACGGAAGGAGCCGGGTATCACCATAACGGCTACACCACCGCCGAGACT
Organism: uncultured Dehalococcoidia bacterium; assembly: GCA_964347975.1. GTDB lineage: Bacteria > Chloroflexota > Dehalococcoidia > Lucifugimonadales > UBA3495 > Bin87. Next base: position 52,982 of record CAYGAY010000017.1, on the reverse strand, counting down.
TTGCTTTACATGAATGAAGACAAGGAAATTGTTCCCTGGCTGTTCAAGGAATGGAGCGTTGCTCCGGACGGCGTCACCTGGACGTTCAAGTTGGTGGAAGGCGCCCAGTTCCATAAGGGCTACGGGGAACTGGATGCGGAAGGCGTGCTGTGGAGCTTGATGATCAGCGGCGGCGAGAGCTCCCGCGTGGCGTTCAACACCCATATCCGCCGGATCTGGGGGCTTGGCGGAGACGTCAAGGAAGGTACGACCGTTACCGACGTTATCGACGAAGGGCGGGCCAGGGCCATCGACCAGTACACCATCGAGGTGAACACCGGGACGCCGCAGTACGACACCCTGGGTCTGCTTGCTCGCCCCCATGTCAACATCATCAGCAAAAAACAACTCGAAGAGGTGGGGGTCGACGCGGCGAGCCGAAACATCGCCGGAACCAGCCCGTGGGAATTCCAGGAGCACCAGAGCGACCAGTTCACCCGGTGGGCCGCGGTCGAAGACCACTGGCGCAAGACCCCCGAGTTTGCCGAACTGAGATGGCTGCACATTCCCGAGGAGTCTACCCGTGTGGCCAACTTCCTCACCGACGGACTCACGGCAATGGAAATGAACCTGGACTCCATCGCCGCAGTGACGGACCACCCAGGCACCAGCTTCGTGAGGATAGCCGGCGGCAGCGGCGTGAGTATGGCCTTCTATGGCAACTACTACGTGGGAGTGAACCCTGACGGCTCACGCACGCCGGAACACATCGAAAGAGTCCCCGGCTTCGATCCTTCTTTGCCCTGGATTTCCGGCAATCCGGACCCCGCTTCCGAGGAATGGCAAAAGGCCGCCAAGGTGCGAAGGGCCCTGTCCATTGCCATCGACCGCCAGACAATATCGGATACGCTGCTGAGTGGAGAGGCAATCCCCGACTCCCTGCCGGCGTGGGCCTTCCACCTGGACAAGCTGCCGGCGGAGTATCGGCAGTGGGAGTTCAATCCTGAGAAATCCAAGCAACTGCTCGCCGAGGCGGGCTATCCCGAGGGGTTTGAAATCACCCTCACGCCCTTGGGCGGCTCGAATTACCTGGAAGTAACTTCCGCCATCGCCCAGATGTGGGCCCAGATCGGCGTCAAGGCTAACCAGCAGAACCTGCCCTACAAGACCTTCCGCCCGGGCATCGTGACCCGCACCTACAACCAGGCGTACCAGCACACCCACGTGGCGGTTGATCCCCTGGACCGGTGGTCCACCGCTTTCAACCACGAAAGCGCCTGGAACTTCGGCATGGATCACCCGATTCTTACGGATCTGATGAACGAAGCCCAGGGCACCGTTGACGACGAAGCGCGGTACGCGATCATGGTCGAAGCTGCGAAGTTCATGTACGACAACGCCATCACGTTTGGCCTCTATGCTCAGAACCAGGTATTTGCCCTGAACGGGGACACGGCGCCCTGGAACGAACACCTGAACTACGCCGAAACGCGGGACCTGACCGGGTTCGAGTACGCTCCCAACCTCACTCAGTAAGGTCGAGAGGGCGTCAGAGAGTATCGGGATGGCTTCGGCTCCGGCCGTAAGTTGGCTTGACGGCAACCATCTTCACAATCGCTGGGCGCGCCGGGCTTGGGTTTCTGATAGCCCTCGCGCTCAGCTACGTGGGAGTATGGGTCGCGTGGGGCCTGTACTATTTCTTTACTGACACCTCATCCAAGCTGCTTCGGGATGCAATGTTCCTGGCCGGCGCCGCAGTTGGGGCCGGCCAGGGCGGCTCCCTGGCCTGGCTGCGCCTGGACGGCAATTCTTTGCCGGTGCTCTTGGTGATTGGAGCCACGGGACTTGCGGGCGGGATTGCCGGGGCCTGGTTGGGGTACGAATACGCGCTGAACCAGGAGATCAAGTGCTGTTCCGATCCGCCCGTCAACGCCTTCTCCCACGCGGCGTTGGGCGCGGCCGTGGCAGCCAACCTGGGAACCTTTCTGCTCGGCGTAGTGAGAGAAATCGTCACCTACCGGCGCTAAACCGGGTTGAACGCATCTGAACATTTGACGCTGGGAACTTGACATGCAACGGTTTTTGGTACGCCGATTTTTCCTGATGATTATCACCCTCCTCGCGGTGTCGATGATCATCTTCGTCATGGCGCGGGTGGGCGGGGACCCCAGATCGCTGCTCCTGGACGATCATGCCACCCAGGAACAATGGGAGTTGCTGGGTGAAGAGTTGGGGCTGAACAAGCCCCTCTATCACCAGTACGCAATTTTCATGTCCGGCGTGCTGCGCGGTGATTTCGGCGAGTCAATCAGCCAGCGCCGGCCGGTGCTGGAGGTAGTCGCCGAAAAAATCCCGGCAACGCTCCAGCTGGGCGGGGCCGCCTTCCTGCTCGCCCTCATCGTCGGCATACCCCTCGGTGTGATGTCCGCAGTCCTGCGGGGCAGCGCTCTGGACCAGGTCGGGAGAGCCGTGGCCCTGATCGGACAGGCGGCGCCGTCTTTCTGGCTGGGCATCATGTTCATCTTCTTCTTTGCCGTGTACCTGGGGTGGGTGCCTCCTTCCGGAAGGCAGGACTGGAACAGCTTCATACTCCCCACAATCACCCTGGCCTGGGGCGGATTCCTGGCGGGCAGCCTGCGGTTGATGCGCTCGGCAATGCTGGACACCCTGGACTCGGAATACATCAAACTGGCCCGCGCCAAAGGCTTGCCCGGCCGGGCGATTATCTGGAAACACGCCTTTCGCAACGCCCTGATACCGCCGTTGACCCTGGCCGGAGTATCCATGCCGGCTATCCTTACCGGCTCCATCACCACCGAACTGGTATTCGCCTGGCCGGGAATGGGCCAATTGGCCGTGCAGGCCCTCTGGTCTTCCGACTACCCGCTGATCCAGGGGCTGACCATCATGTTCACGTTGGGGTATGTATTCATCGCGTTGATTGTTGACATACTCTACGCTTACATCGACCCCAGAATCCGATACTTGTAGGAAACACGGATCCTCAGCCGGCGCCGCGGGCCCCCGCCACGCCGCGGCGCCGCCTTTCCAGATCAGGCCCGGAGAAGCCAAATGGCCAACGCTACAGTTTTGTCTCCCTCCCAACCCGCCATCGTGCGGGCCCTCCGGGCCATCGCCCGCTGGCGCCGCCCGGTGCTGATCATTCCGGTGCTTGTCCTGACGTCGGTAGTGGTCGCCGGAATCACCGCCGACTGGATATCCCCCTACGATCCGAATGTCGGGGACCCGAACCACCGTCTGCAACCGGGCTTCTGGGCGTACGAGCCGGTTCCGCCCGTGATAGTAACCAAAGAGGTGGTAGAGGTAATCAACCCCAGCGATATCGGAAAACAGAAAACACAGATCACCGAATACAGCGCCAAACAGATCGATCCCAACGCGGTTGTCGGCGATAAACTGGATGTCGTTGTCCGAGAGGGCATCGATACGCTGTATATCCTGGGCACCGACCACCTGGGGCGTGATCTGTTCACCAGGATCATCTACGGCGCGCGCGTTTCTCTGGTGATGGCCGGTCTAACGCTGCTGGTGGGCGGTACCATGGGCACGCTGCTCGGCCTGACCGCCGGGTGGTACGGCGGGTGGATCGACGAAGTCGTAATGCGCATGGTGGACATCATACTTGCCCTCCCTCTGATCCTGGTCGCCCTGGTATTGGTGGTCGCCCTCGGACCATCCTTCCAGTTGATCATCGTAATAATGGCGATAGCTATCTGGCCGCTCTTCACCCGCGTGGTGCGGGGGGAGGTGCTGCGCGTCAAGACCGCGGACTACGTCGCATTGGCCCGCGTGGCCGGGGCCGGGACGCTTCGCATCATGTTAGTCCACATCCTGCCGGGGATAGCCAACAGCGTGATCGTGGTGGCAACCCTGCTGGTGGGCGTGGTCATCCTGCTGGAGGCCGCCCTCAGCTTCCTGGGAGCCGGCGTGCCGCCTCCGACGCCGGCCTGGGGGTCCATGCTCTCCGAGGGCCGGGACCGGATCGCAATCGCGTGGTGGATTTCAACGCTGCCCGGGCTGGCAATATTCCTGACCGTGCTGTCCCTGAACCTGTTCGGGGACTGGCTGAGGGATGCTCTGGACCCCAGGCTACGGCAGCTGGAGTAGCCATCGCCCCCCACCTATGCGCCTTGAATCCGGCAAAGGCCGACGGCTCGGGGTAAAGTTACTTTTCTTGAGCCGCCAGGCTGGTCAGCTTGTCGATCAGGAGGCGAGCCAATTCTTTGGACCAGAGCAGCATCGCAGCCCCGGCGATGATCATAACCAGTCCGCCGCCGAGCATGAGGCCGTTCACGTCCGCGCAGAGGCACGGCGTGCCTACGGCGACCACATAGCCGCCGGCGAGTATCACGGCCAGGGACGCCAGCCAGAATACCGCGGAAGTCAGAGCGACGCCGGCGCCTCTTCCAAAAATCTGCAATTCAACCACCCTTCGGCCACGATTTGCCGCACAGCTCTCCGGTGGGAGCTGGGAGCGCGACGATTGTAACACGGGCCGGCCCGTCGCCGGCCAATCTCCCGCTACCGTCCCGCCGGGGCAGTCCAGTTGGTGTTTCCTTCCTGCATGGCGAAGGGCGGAGCGGTGGCTGAAACGTAGATCAGTCTTTCCTCCCCGACGTTGCGGATGGAGTGGTCGGTTCCCGGCGGCACCAGAACCATCGTGCCCGCCGCGACTTCCTCCACCTCGTCTCCGACCCGCATCGCGCCGCGCCCCTGGACGATCACGTACACCTGCTCCCGCCCCTGGTGGGAGTGGACGGCCTGCTCGCTGCCCGGTTCCCCTTCAACCCAGGTTACGGCCAGCTTCTCCGACCCAAACTGGCCTGATGCCAGGAGCAGGTGCGATACCTGCCCGCCCCGGTGGTTCTGTGGGCTCTGCTCCAAAGTCTGAATGTTCATCGGCAAAGTCTCCCTTTTTGTGTAAAGTAACCATCTGAAGCGGTATTTACCGGATTTCAGGGATCCCCTCAAGATGTTCCCAATCCTGGGCATCCCAATAATCTTGGAAAATCCCGTTTCTGACAATAGGCCCCGGAGGCGAACCGACATGGCCGAAGTTGAAGCAAAGCTGAACGAGATGAATATCGAACTGCCGCCCCCACCCGATCCCGTCGGCAACTACCTCCCCCTCGCCCGCAGCGGCAACGTCATGTGGCTGGCCGGCGTCGGCTCCCGCATGGCGACGGGAGAGCGCATATCCGGCAAGCTCGGCGCCGATCTGACGACGGAGCAAGGCTACGAAGCGGCAAAATGGGCCGCCCTCAACCTGCTGGCCCGCATGAAAGCGGAGTTGGGCGACCTCGACCGGGTAACGCGCATCCTGAAGGTGGTGGGCATGGTCAACAGCGACCCGTCTTTCAACCAGCAGGCGGCGGTGGTGGACGGCGCGTCCGACCTGTTCGTTGCCCTCTACGGCGACCGGGGGCGTCATGCCCGTTCCGCCCCTGGCATGGCCGCGCTGCCCGGCGACACCGCCGTCATCTGCGACTGCGTTATCGAAGTGGACGGCGGCGACTAACGCTTTACCACGGGAGCCGGTTCCGTCCGTTGCGGATAGTGATTGTGCCCACCGGCGCCGTGCTGCCCGGACCTGTGTTGCATCAATAGCAGGATACTGGCGAAGGCCACCGAATCTTCGTAGCAGTCGGCGGCGCATGGAACGTCAAGAGACCAGTTCACGCCCTCAACACGTACCACGCTCCCGCCGGAATTGGTCATGCTCCGCCACAGCAGCCAGACCGCCAGGGCGATCAGTATCACCAGGATGGCCGCCACCGCGTGCAGGTTGATGACCGGTATGATTACGCCGGGCAGCCGGTCCACCAGCCAGTACGCCAGGATCAGGTAGGCTGCCACCGCGCCGGTTGCCAACGCGGCCCATTGCAGCCAGGAGAGGCCGCGCCGCGCGTCGCTGCGCACGCCGACGCCGCAGACCGAGGCCATGGCGTACATCTGCGCCACCCGCGTAGGACCGTCCTCCGCCACGCTGATGACCCGGCGGTTCGTGGCCGCCAGCAGCCGCCCGGAACCGGCCGGCTCGGCGATCAGCCCCCGCTCCTGGTGCAGGATTGCTCCAATCCGCTCACCGGGCAGCAGCTCCACGCCCCGAATTTGTGTCAGATATGAGGTTTCAGTTTGCATCAGCGTCCAATAATGGTATCCGTAATTTCCATAGAAATCGTATCACAACCGCGCCGTTGCGCCGCAGTTGTTCGGCGTTAATCCTCATTTGAGGAGTACCAAGTTTGGTGACGCACTCAACCTTGCCCGTCTTCTTTGGCGACTGCTAGACTCATCGCCGGAGGTAATCCTATGCCCAGCGCTTGCAACGTGCCCAGCCGCACCATTTTCACCGGCGACAACCTGGACATCCTGCGGGGCATCAACTCCGAGTGCGTTGACCTCATCTATCTCGACCCGCCCTTCAACTCCAACCGGACCTATGCCGCGCCGCTGGACAGCGAGGCCCGGGGCGCGGAGTTCGATGACGTCTGGACGCTGGACGATATGAAGGAGGAATGGATTGATGAGATCGAATACCGCTTGCCGGCGCTGTTTCACCTAATCAATGGGGCCAGGCTTTCCCATGGTGAGAGCATGGCCGGCTACCTTACGTTTATGAGCATCCGGCTGCTGGAACTGCACCGGGTCTTGAAACCGACGGGCGGCATCTATTTGCACTGTGATGATCGGGCGGGCCACTACCTGCATACCGTTATGGATGCGGTATTTGGGGAACAGAACTATCGCGCGGAAATCAGCTGGCAAAGAACTTCCGCGCACAACGATGCCATGAACTTCGGCAGAGTGCGCGATATTATTCTATTCTATAGCCGGCAAACCCGGATAAACGCCGATAACGTTCGGGTTCCTCTTGATCCCGATTATGTGGAACGGTTCTACCGTTTCGAGGACGAGCGTGGGAAATATCGTCTTGGGGACCTCACTGCTCCGCGCTTGGGCACAGGGGAGACCGGTCAGCCCTGGCAAGGGCATGACCCGAATCAAAGCGGCCGGCAGTGGAACGCTCCCTTGAGGGGACGTTACGCAGCGTGGATTGAGGCGAACATCATTCCCAGATACCGGAGCATCACCAGCCCGCTGACACGGCTGGATGCCCTGGATGAAGCGGGGCTGATTTATCATCCAGCCAACAATGGTATGCCCAGCCTGAAGCGTTACCTTGCGGAGAATCCCGGCCAAGTGCCTTCCAACCAGTGGACTGACATACGCCCGATAGGCCCTCACGCGCGAGAACGCACGGGATGGCGTACGCAAAAGCCGCTGGCCTTACTGGAACGCATCATCAGCGCCTCGTCCAACCCCGGCGATTTGGTGCTGGACCCGTTCTGCGGCTGCGCCACCGCTTGCATCGCCGCCGAAAAGCTGGGGCGCCAATGGATTGGCATTGACAAACTGCCCCAGGCCGCCGAAGTGCTGACGCAACGGGCAAGACGAGAATTGCAGATACCAATGAACGGCGACGACGAAAGGCCATGGGAGGACTGGGCCCCGTTTGTGTTGTTGGAACCGCCTCAGCGCAACGACCTCACGTTGCTCAGCCCGGCGAATCCTCAATCTGACCGGGAACTGCTGTACGCCAGCCAGAACCGCCGTTGCGCCGGGTGCGAGTACAAACTGCCCCTACACGTGCTGACGATTGACCACATCACGCCACGCTCCCGGGGCGGACAGGATTCCATCGGCAACCTGCAACTGATGTGCCATACCTGCAACGCCATCAAGGGCAACCGCAGCATGGAATATCTCAAGCAACAGTTACACATACGGGGAATATTGCGGGTGTAGTATTATCCGCCGGATTTGTCCAGAAGCGGCAACAGATTTATTACCCCTATAGCAACTGATACTGCTGTGAATATTAACACAAAGATGGCTATGCCCAGCATAAGTTTATTATTGACATTCAGGCTACTGTGTTGAAAAGGCGCAGCACTCTCCCTGTATCTGCGATTATTGTCGTAGCTTATTTGCCCTTCCTCAAGATTGCAGTATTCTTCCCAGAATATAGGCGGCGCAAATCGCAAAGCCTCGTACATTGAAAGCAGTTCGGTTACACGGAACTGCTTATGGAAAGGCGATGGCAATTTAGTCAGCTTGTCTATTTTCTCCAAAATGTTCCAGATACGTGCGTATGCTAGGAGAATACCACAGGAAAAGGGAACCATTGCTATCTCAAATGTTCTTTCCCAAGTCTCTCAGACAGTTCTTCCCGGTTTCAAGATTGCCGGCGGTCGAGCTCGGCCCGGAGCCGCTCGATTTCTGAACGCAGTTCTTCGTTTTCGGAGAGCGCGGCATCGGCGCGGCTTTCGGCGGCATCGGCGCGGCTTTCGGCGGCCTGGCGTGCGGCCTGCTCGCTGGCAACGCGGGATCCGGCGGCCTGGTGAGCCTCCCACACTTCGCGCATACTTTCCAGGTACTGCCCGGTTGCCGGGTCGAAAAACCGCGGCTCGCCATCATCCCAGCAGAAGTACAGTTCCAGGACTTCGCTGTACCCTTTCCGGATGCCGTCCGGCTCTGTGGTCGCCTCAATGGGTTCGTATCTGCCATCGACCAGCCGGTCGCCGGCCAAGGCTACGCCGTGGTGCTCGCCGCCGCTGGGATCAAAGCGCCAGTATTCCCGGACGCCAATCTCGGCGTAAATCAGCCGTTTGCGTCCGGTGTCCACGCTGCCGGTACTTTCGGAACCCACCTCCAAGACCCAGTCCGGCGGCTTGCCGGCTTCCCAGGGCAGGTACAGACTGCGGGCGTGAATGTCCAACCCCTCTGCCACGTCAAATGCCAGAAACACGTCGGGACGAATCCGCACGTTGAGGTTGCGGCGGTCGTAGCAGATGTCCGAATTGTGGTCAATGAACACCCGCCCCCGCCAGTCGAAGCCCGCAAAGCGAGCGACCAGGATATAGATTACCTCAACAATGACGGGGTTCTGTTCCATAGATTCCGGCAGTGGCTCCAGTTCAAAGGGGTCAAAATCCAGACGCGCATAGTCAATTATCCCGTCCTCAGGGTAAGGATAGGGCGGCGCCGTAGTGGCGGGAAGGACTTCGGTCTTGGCGGTCGTCATATCGGGGCCTCGCGTCGGGGCGCAGCTGCCGCGTGATTATAGCACCCGTGGCCCGTTTGCTATACTGCCCAAAGACCCTACCCTGACCAAAGGATGCACCCCAATGCCCACCAACTCCCGGCCCGCCACCCTCGGCGAACTCCGCGACAGCGGCTATCAATCCGTGTCCGTGCGCGAGGAAATCCGTCGCAACCTGATTGCCAAGATCCGCGCCGAGGAGCCGGTCTTCCCCGGCATCATCGGCTTCGACCAGACTGTGATACCACAGCTGGAAAACGCCATACTGGCCGGGCAGGACATCATCCTGCTGGGCGAACGCGGGCAGGCCAAGACCCGCCTGATTCGCGAGATGGTCAACCTGCTGGACGAACAACTCCCGGTCATCGCCGGCAGCGAGCTGAACGACGACCCGTACAACCCGCTCAGCCCCGACGCGAAGCGGATGGTGGCCGACCTGGGCGAAGACACCCCCGTGGCCTGGATCGGACGGGACCTGCGCTACTCGGAAAAGCTGGCTACGCCCGACATCTCCATCGCCGACCTGATCGGCGAGATCGACCCCATCAAGGTGGCCGAAGGACGGCATCTGTCGGATGAAACCGCCATCCACTACGGCCTCGTTCCCCGCACCAACCGGGGCATCTTCTGTATCAACGAGCTGCCCGACCTGGCCGAACGCATCCAGGTGGGCCTGTTCAACCTGATGGAGGAACGCGACGTGCAGATCAAGGGCTATCGCATCCGGATGCCCCTGGACGTCTTCGTAGTCGCCACCGCCAACCCCGAGGACTACACCAACCGGGGACGCATTGTAACGCCGCTGAAGGACCGCTACGGCGCGCAAATCCACACCCACTACCCGCGCGTTCTCGAGGAAGAAATCGCCATCATGGAGCAGGAGCGCAACCGCTTCCCCGACGAAGACCAGGTGTTCGTCCCCAGCTTCATGACGGAAATCATCGCTGAGGTCACGTCGCGGGCGCGGGCCAGCAACGAAATTAACCAGCGTTCCGGCGTCAGCGTGCGCGTGTCAATTTCCAACTACGAGACACTCATCAGCAACGCCCTGCGCCGGAGCATCCGGCAGGGCGAGAGCGTCATCTGCCCGCGCATCAGCGACCTCCCCTACCTGGTCGCTTCCCTGGGCGGCAAGATTGAGCTGGAAACCTTCGGCGAGGGCCGGGAGGACCGGCTGGTGGAAGACCTCACCAAGCGGGCCACCCTGGCCATCTTCAGCCGGTACTGCAACGTGGACGACCTGGATGACATCGTGACGGCCTTCGACCTGGGCAACGCGGTGGAAACCGGCAGCGACGTGCCGTCCGCGTCCTACGCGTCGGCGTTGCGCAACATCCAGGGCCTGTCATCCATCGTAGCCATCCTCACCGGCGATGACCGGCGGCCCGAGGTCCAGGCGTCGGCGGTGGAATTCGTGCTGGAAGGGCTGCACCTGAACCGCCGGCTCAACTGCGCCCGCACGCCGGCCGGCGGCTACCGCTACGCAAGATAGCTGGCCGCGCCAACGACAAGACGGGAAAGGTGCGAGGCTTGTTATGACGATACGAAACCCCGTGACAACCCGACTGGTAACGCTGGAGGAATTCGCGGCGTTGCCGGAATACCCCCGCTACGAACTGGTCAAAGGAGCGCTGGTAGAGCAAATGGCTGCATCACCGGAACACGAAGAAACCGTGATGCGCGTAGGTCGGCAGCTGAGCAATCACGTTGACCCGCTCGACCTGGGCGTTGTCTATGGCAGCAACCGGGCTTATGCTACCGGCCCGGATTCCCCGGCCACGTCCCGCTTGCCGGATGTTTCCTTCGTTTCCAATGAGCGGCTGCGACAACCCGATTTGCTCGGTATGGTTTATGACGGCTCCCCCGACCTGGCGGTGGAGGTAGTTTCGCCGGGCAACTCACCCGGTGAAATCGAGCAGAAAATTGCCGAGTATCTGGCGACGGGCAGTAAAGCGGTTTGGGCGATTGACTATGCCACCCGCATCCTCACGGTGCACACTGCCAATGCGCCACCGCAAACCCTTGCCGACGCCGACATCGTAACCGGCGGGGACTGCCTGCCCGGTTTCGCCTGCGCCGTCGCCGACCTTTTGCCGCGGCAGAGGTGATTGCTATGACTACCCAAAACCCCGCCATCGCTCCGCCGGTTACGCTAGCCGAGTTTGCCGCGTTGCCGGAGTACCCCCGCTACGAGCTGGTGAAAGGAGTGCTGGTAGAAAAAATGGCCGCGTCCCGAGATCACGAGCTAGCCGTCATCCGAACCGGCAGCCATGTGAACACTCACGTTGAGGCGCGCGACCTGGGCGAAGTCTATGGCAGCAACCGGGCTTTTGTCACCGGCCCGGCATCGCCGGCTTCATCCCGGTTGCCCGATATTTCATTCGTCTCCAGCGAACGACTACAGCAGTCCGACTTGTTCGGCGCGCTGTTCAATGGCGCGCCCGACCTGGCGATTGAGGTACGGTCTCCCGGCAATACGGCAAGAGAGATGACGCAAAAAGTCGCCGAGTACCTGAACGCCGGCAGCAAGGCGGTCTGGGTTTTTGACCCCATCGGGCGCACCCTCGTCGTTCATACGCCCGACGCGCCTCCCCAAACCCTTACCGACGCCGACACCGTCACCGGCGGCGATTACCTGCCCGGTTTCGTCTGCCCCGTCGCCGACCTTTTGCCGCGGCAGAGGTGACTGACATGACCACGGAAAACCCCACCATCGCGCCGTCGGTTACCCTGGCGGAATTCGCCGCACTACCCAAACATCCCCGCTACGAACTGGTGCAAGGAGTTCTGATTGAGCAGATGGCCGCATCCGACGAGCACGAAGAAACCGTAATCCTGACTGCCATGAATGTCGGCAATTATGTCTATCCCAACCGGCTGGGCAAGGTGTACGGCAGCAACCGGGCCTTTGTTACCGGCCCCGACTCGCCGGCGACCTCTCGGCTGCCCGACGTATCGTTCGTGTCTAACGAACGACTGCCCTCGCCGCCGGCGCCGATTCTGTACGACGGCGCGCCCGACCTGGCAGTGGAAGTGCTGTCGGGCAGCAACACCCCCGCCGAAATAGCGCAAAAGATTGCCGAATACCTGAACGCCAGCGGCAAAGCCGTTTGGGTAATCGACATTGACGCCCGTACGCTAACGGTGCATACCGCCGCCGCGCCGCCGCTTACTCTCACTGACGCCGACACCGTCACCGGCGGCGACTACCTGCCCGGTTTCACCTGCGCCGTGGCCGGCCTGCTACCGACCGCCGCGGTCTAGACGATGGAGGCGCGCCGGCCCAGAGTGATCCCGTCGGGCAGGGCGATGGTAGCCTTCAGGTTGCGGAACAGCAGGAACCGGCTCAGCGACACCGACACCTGCCGGGCGTGTTCCGCGATGCCGGGAGCCATGAAAAGCTGGATGTCACCGTGCTCAGCCGGCTCGTAGGATTCCAGGCTGCGACGGCGGCGGACGTTGGTATCGACCGATACCTCAACGGACTCGCCGCTTCAACCCTTCCAGCAAATCAGGTCGATTACGGCCTGTCCGCCCTTGTCGCGGATGAACTGGGCGGCTTCGGAGGTTATTTCAATCTGCGTCGTCATAAGTCGGTCAGTCCAGAGGCCGGCCATCCCAGGGAGCATTGGGGTCAAGGTAGCGACGGGGGATATTGCCCGACATTGCCGCCCGGAATTCGGCAACGCTGTTCATTTTCAGCTGCTTGGTTACGATGTCGCCCATTAGCGCGGGGCGTATTTCCTTGTCGCCATGAGAGACTTTTGTCCATAGGGGCAGCCATTCATGTCGAAAACGGGCATGGTCCTGATTGTTGCGCACGAATCGCATTCTATGGAGCAGGCGAATCAGGTCCCGGGTTCTGACATTAGCGATTCTAGGCACCGTCAGCCGCCACCAAATTAGGGGCGGGAGCGACCATACGCATCCAGTAGTTGATACCCTCCGCAGCCAACTCTCCCTGCAACTCCGCAATCTCGTCCTGAGCCGCTTGTCCAACCTTGACTTTTCCGGGCATCTCTTCTAGGAAGAATGCCATGGTATCGGCAACATCGGCCAAAGTTTCAGCTTCGGTATCCCCCATGCCGTGCGCATGGCTGACGGCGGGACATACCGCCGCGTAGCCGATGGAACCGTCGGACAGCGGCTCGCTCCAAACCACAACTTCGTACTCCATAATAATCAGCCCTCCTTTTCTACCAGCAGCGCATTCCGCGCCTCAATGGCCGCCGGGTGTACCGGCGCCCCTTTCTCCAGCATCCGCGTTACGTTTCTGGTGAGAAACATTATCATCGCTGCGGGCAGGTCCTTTTCGGCCAGTTCCCGCAATTCCGGTTGCCAGGGGTAGCGCTTGATCTTGACCGGGTCCAGCTTGTCGGCGAGGAAGACGATGTGGGCGATGGCATCGCCGCCGGCGGGATTGCCCACGGTATGCCAGTAGATGGCGTCATAGAGCTGGGGGTGCCCCAGGCCGTCCTCCCGCTTGAGCAGTTCCGCGCCCACCATGCCGTGCAGGATGGCCGGATTGCGCCGCTCCAACTCCGTGACCGGCGGCAGGTCGTACTCCTCCATGCGGAGCAGATTTTCCACGCCGGAGAAATGCCTGGTGGCGTCGTGAGCCAGGGCGGTCAGCCCGATGGCCTCCACGTCCTCCCCGTGTCGCTCGGCCAGCGCGCGGGCAATCCGCTCCACACGCTGGCAGTGTTCCAGCAGGCCGGGGGGCAGCCGGCGCATCCGGCGCTGGATGCGGTCGAACACGCGCCCGGAGATTTCGATAGTGGTCATGTCAGCCCATTTCCCCCAACTCGCGCCCGCCCAGCAGGTGCATATGGGGCCAGGCGATGGTCTGGCCGGCGTCGGCGCCGTTGTTGACGACCAGGCGGTACCCGCTGATGGTCACGCCCTCGCGCCGGGCCAGCTCCGCGGCGACCACGAACAGGTGGCCCATGGTGGCCTCCATGGCCGGGCTGATGTAGTCCAGGCCGTTGATGGGCATATTGGGGATGATGAGCAGGTGCACTGGAGCCTTGGGGTTGATGTCGCGCACCACGAAGCAACGCTCGTCCCGGTAGATAACATCGGGATGCAGCGGGTCGCGGGCCATGGCGGCAAAAGGCGAACTGCGGGCGGGGGGCATGGTCATGGGAGAATAGCTCCTTGTTCTTGGGGGACCAGCGCGGGCCGGCCTTCCCGATCATCGAGTATTCGAAATGTTGGGCCTGGGTCCATGGTCAAGAGGTCGAGGTCGCGTGTGAACAGGATGTCCGCTTCGCTTGCGATTGCAAGGTCTATGAACATTTGATCATTGGCATCCCTACTCTGAGGAGCATCTGGCGCCTCAGTGAGTGGCACTGTTACGCACCAAGGTTCGTAGCGACTCATGGTTTTGATTAGAAAGCGTCGCGCTTGTAGTTCTTTTGCGGTTGGGCTCGCTTCGATTATCTTCGCCTTCAGCTCCTCGATGGTCTCGCTATTAACCATCGGTATAATATTGTTTGATTGCCAAAGGAACACCAGCCAGTGGTTGTCGACATCTTCACTGGTCAATACTGGCAGAGCAGTGCTGGTGTCTATGACGACTCTGATCGGTTCGGGGTGTCGGGGCGCCATAGTCAGGATTCCCCGAACATAGCCTGATATTGTTCTTCCTCCAGTGCTATCGCTTTGGTGAAGTCGGCCCGGGCTTGTTGATTATCTCCCATCTCGCGGTAGGCCAACCCTCGGTTTTTATACGGTAAGGGATTGTTTGGGTCCAGATCTATCGCCGTGTTGAAATAGTCACAGGCTTTGGCTGGTACCTCCAAGTCCAAGAACAGCACGCCGATGTTGTTATAGTGCATCGGATCGTGCTGGTCCAGCTCCAGCGCTTTCCCAAAGTCCTCGTAGGCTGCCTCGAAGTCTCCACCTTCCAGGTGGGCAAGGCCCCTGTTGCAGTAAGCGACATCGAGTGTGTCGTCGAGTTCAATAGCCCTGTCCAAGTGTTCGAGGGCCCTGAATAGGTCTCCTATCTCGAGGAATACCAAGCCAAGATTGTTGTGGGCCAGAGCAAAATTTTCGTCTTGGGTTACAGCCTCCAGAAAATTGCGAAACGCTTTGGCCAAGTCGTGCTCCAGGTACTTCATACCCAGATCGTTCCTGCGGACGGCTAGGGCATCCGCTTGAGTCTCGTAGGTTCTCTCGACCGGCTCAATGTAAAGGGCGCGTTCCGCCCTGGCGGTCCTGAGCAATATGTCCTCTCTCTCGTCGTCGGGGAGGTGCTTACGCACCATCTGGGCGCTATCGGCATCCGGGGCCGTATGTGGCGCGGAGAACTGGATACCAGGTTCAGACCCATGGCCAAATCTGGGCGGTTTGGTAATCCTGCGGTAGTTGTAGTCATCCCTGACGGCTGCCATCAGCGACCTCCTTGGGCGTCTGTCAGGCTATACACAATTTTATCATCGTAAACGATAGGTACGGAGATGCACAGCAATTTTCAGCAGTGGGTAGGGCCGTCGCGGAGAAAGGCGGGTGCGGGTGGAGGCATGGTGATTGGTATCTCCCTTTCAAATAGTGGTCTCCCTTGATTGTGAGCGCATTTATCGGCTGTGCGTGCTTTCGTTTCTGACAACACTCGTAACTCCGCCAACAATGCCGCAGACGATTCCCGATGTCTGGCCGAGAACGATAGCGCCAGACATGGCGGAAAGTCGTGCTATTTCCGCTCCAAAGAGAGTGCCGTCGCCTAGCGCGACTTCAGCAATAATGTACCCAAGGCAAGCCCCAAGCAAACCGCCTAGTAACATCCCGACCAGCATCCATCCAAAACCCCTCAATATGTAATCAATCATTTTGTATCCCGCACAGAGGGGCGGTTCCGGCTTGCGCCGGAATGACTGCCGCTTATTGAATGACGGGTTTGTCGTTAGCGATGACACTACCCCGCCTCAATCTCCTGCAACGCCACCTCCTTGTGGTCGTGGACGCTGCCGTAGGACAGTTCCTGCACCTTGGCCCGGCGGGTGTACAGTTGCAGGTTGTGTTCCATCGTAAAGCCGATGGCGCCGTGGCACTGGTGGCCCAGGGAGCAGACCCGCTGGTAGGCTCCGCTGCACCAGGCTTTGGCCATGGCCACCTCCCGTCGGGCCGACTCGCCCTCGGCGATGGCCCAGGCCGCCTGGTAGGCGATGTGGCGCGCGCCCTCAACGTCGGTAGCCATGTTGGCGCAATGGTGCTGCACTGCCTGGAAGCTGCCCACCGGCCGGCCGAACTGGGTGCGCTGCTTGACGTATTCCACGGTCATATCCAGCACGGCCTCGGCGCCGCCTACCATCTGCACGCAGTGGGCCGCCGTGGCCCGGGCCAGCGTCCGCTGGATGACGGGCCACGCCTGTCCGACCTCGCCCAGCACGGCATCGTCCGGCGCTGACACGTTATCCAATCGCACCTCGCAGAGCCGCTCGTTGCCGATGGCGCTGATCTGCTCGACCGCCACGCCGGCGGCGTTGGCCGGCACCAGAAACAGCGTGATGCCCTGCTCCGGGTCGTCGCCGGCCGGCATCGTGCGGGCGGCGACGATGATGGTGTCGGCGGCGTGGGCGTCGGGGACAAACAGCTTGGTTCCGCTGATAACATAGCCGTCGCCGCCGTCTCCGTTAGATCGACGGGCGGTGGTCTCCACGCCCCAGGCCGCGGTGGTGGCCGACGGCTCGGTGAGCGCCAGGGTGAGGCGCGCCGTGCCGGCGCAAACGCGGGTGAGCAGGTCGCGCTTCTGCTCGTCGCTGCCGGCGTCCAGCACGGTGAGACCGCCCAGGACGACCGTGGCGAAGAACGGAGCCGGCAGCAGGGCGCGGCCCATCTCCTCAACCAGCACCGCCAGGTCAAGGAAGGAACCGCCGGTGCCGCCGTACTGCTCGGGGAAGGGTATGCCCGTCCAGCCCAGGTTGACCACCTGACGCCAGATGTCCTCGCTGAAACCCTGCGGGTCGTTCTCCAGTTCGCGCACCAGTGTCAACGGGCATTCCTGGGCCAGAAACTCCCGCGCCGAGTTCTTCAGCATCTGCTGAATCTCGCTCAATCCCATGTCCATAAGCAGGCCCTCCCGGGCGATGATAGGGGAAAATCGCAGGGAGTATAGCGCACCGGGCCGGGAGCGGCAAACCCGATGGAGTTCTCATACGTACCCGCTTTAACCGGTCATTCCACAACCGCCGTAGGCGGGCGATAGGATCTCGTTCCGGCGGTGGCGACGCTGTTGCCAGAGCGACGACTCCTCCGGCGGCGAGATTGCCACGCTACGCTCGCAATGACAAAGTGGGTACGCATGAGCGATGGAGCTCATACGCCCGAGCCGCCGGCATCACAGCAGTAGCGCGCCGCCGCCATCCACCGGGGCGACGAGGCGCGGCCCGTCGGAGCCGGCCCGGTTCACCGCCGTGGACACCGGCCGCGCGGCCATCGCCGGCCACTCCCGCGGCCGCAGCAGACCATGCAGCGTCATTGGATCCGCTTCCGGGTCCAGCCAATCGTCGTACTCCGCATCGTCCAGCATCACCGGCATCCGGTTGTGGATGGGCGCCATCAGCCCATTGGGCGCGCCGGTGATTACGGCAACCGTCGGGTCCGGCCTGGTGTTGTAAATGCCGGCCAGGGCAAAGGGGCACTCGTCCGTCCGGTGTATCCACAGGGGCGTTTTGCCGCCGCCCGGATTGGCCCGCCACTCGTAGAACCCGTTGATGGGCACCAGGCATCGGCGTTGCGCGAAGGCCGCGCGGAAGGCGGGACGCTCCGCCAGCGTCTCGCTGCGGGCGTTGAACAAGGGTCGCGACGACCCCGACTTTCCCGGCGGACGGTTGAAAGTGAACCCCCAACGCATTACGCCGGCCCGGCGCATATCCCCGCCGGCGGTGATGACCAGCGCCGCAGCGGTGGGCGCGATGTTCCAGGAAACCTGGTAGCCATCGCCAACGTCGTCAGGGATGAAACGGAACTGGGACGCCAAATCCTCCAGTTCCGCGAACAGACTGATTCTTCCGCACATGGGCTGCGCTCCGTGGAGCTAACCTGTTGGTGTCAAAGCCGGGGGCGCCTCAGGGCTCGATGAAGATGATCTTCACCGGAAAGGTTGGAAAACTGCGTTGGAGGCCCATGATGTCGGTGACCAGCATCTCACCGCGACCAACGCCGGAGGACATATCCCGAGTCAAACGGAATGATGGTACGATCTCCACACCGACGTCAGCCTCGTTCTGCCGGTAGAAGTACTCCAGTTTTGCCATGTCATAGAACATGGCGAAGTACTTGCCGAACTGGACTTCCACCAGCACCCGGTCGCGGAAGAAGTCAACCTGCTTGTATCCAACATTGATTTCGTCCGTGTTCCAACCGGGCACATTCCGCTCAACATGCCTCCTTAGCTCCGCGAAACCACGTCGTTGAAACTCTCTCTTGAATGCCCGATTCATGGCTGAAGGATCATACAGCATCTCGCCGGCGCGACCTCTTTCGCGGCTTTCCTTGGTCCGAAAATCGGCGCCCGTCGCCACAATTGCTTCGTTAATGAGGCGATTAATCTGCGGGTATCTGACTTGCAGGATTTCCGCCCCGCCGAGATGCGAATGGTAATGGACTATTCGCATCTAGTGGTCGTCCTTTCACCTGAACCATCAGCTCGGCGAACTCAAAAACAGCGCCGAAGCGACGCTTCGGATTCAGTGTCCGCCGTTCGGTCTGGCTGGATCATAAATCGGCTTCCCCATGGGGCGGGTGCGTAGCGTTCCTTTCTCCCATTGCTCGATACGTTCACGGGCGATAGCCACGTAATCAGGATCAGTGTCGCACCCATAGCCCGCACGCCCGTGCATTATTGCGGCAATGATGGCGGATCCGACACCCATATAAGGATCCAGCACGGCATCCGATACGTCGGTCATGGACAAGACCAGTCGTTCGACCAGCTCAACCGGAAACTGACAGGGATGTATCGTCTTCTCCGGGTGGTTGTGTTTCACGTTGGGGATTTCCCATACGTCGGTTGGGTTCTTGCCGTTGGGGTTGCCGGATAACCGGCCGGCGTTTGGCCCTTTGAAATGGCGTTTGTTGGGGTATTTCGATGGCATCCTGATGGGGTCCAGGTTCCAGGTATAATCGTCGCTTTTGGTCCACCAGTTTATGGTTTCGTACCGGCCCGACAGCCTTTTCGAGCAGTGCATTCCGTGGCCGAAGTGCCATACAATCCGATTTCGAAGTTTGAGACCGAGTTTTTTGAATATAGGATAAAACAAGGCGTCAAGCGGGAAAATTTCACCACGGTGGACGTAGTTGCCCACCTGCCAGCAGATTGACCCTTTCGGATGCAAGACCCTAGCACACTCCCGGATCACCTGTTCCTGCCATTCCAGATAGTCGTCAATCGACATCCGGTTTTCTTTCGTCTTGCCCAAGTTGTAGGGTGGTGAGGTAACGACCAACTTTATCTGCCCGTCATCGAGGTTGCTCATAAACTCGAGATTGTCCCGGCACTCGACCCGATGGCAGCCGCTACGAGGCGTCAGACTGCACGCGCCGTCGTTTTCGATCACTGAACCTGAACGATGGACGCCATCTGACAATTCCGAACCGGCAGACTGATGTGGAAGTAGATCGCGTATCAATTTGCTGCTCCGCATGACACACCGAACTTGAGGCTGGGCGGCAGGGCCGAATGGTATCACCGCCCCTTACCTTGATCAATGTTCCGCCTTTCGCAGAAATGGCGGTTAAATGTCAACGCGGCCTAGCCCATTGGCGTCACTCGGTCTTGACTACGCAAACGCCGGCATCACCTCTTGCGCAAACAGCCGTCGGGATTGCCACGCTACGCTCGCAATGACAGAGGAGCAAGTGCGTAACTCCTAGTCAAATATCGGCCTCCGCTCCTCGCAACAACAAGGCGGATCGGCGCGAGGCCATTCATTATCCCGTAGTATAATCCCAATTATTCGCTGGGGAGGGCCTGTTATGACTGCTGTTGACTATTCCGTGCTGGAGAATGCCGTGGGTTCAGGCCGCTCCTTCTATCCCCAACGCCACTGGACCAAGACCCCGGAGAGCGCGGTGGACTACGCGGTCAACGTGGCCGACGACGTGCAGTTGTCCTGCCGGTTCCACGCGGTGGACCGGGCCTATCCCACTGTGCTGTTCTTCTACGGCAACGGCGAGACTGCCGCCGGCTACGACCACATCGCGCCCCACTACAACGAGATCGGCGCAAACTTCTTCGTCGCCGACTACCGGGGCTACGGCGCGTCCGGCGGCGCTCCCACCTTCAACACCATGCTGGCCGACGCCCACGTGGCGCTGGCGGGGCTGCGCGAGGCCATGGCCGAGCTTGGCGTCACCGGCCCGGTGTACGTCATGGGCCGTTCCATGGGCCGCCACGCCGCCGGCGAACTGGCCGTTGCCGAACCCGACCAGCTCAACGGCGTAATCATCGAGAGCGGCCGCCCCAACCTGGGACGCTTCGCCGACGGCCTCGCGCCTGATGTGATAAAGGCGCTGGAAGACCACTACCGCGCCAAGTTCTACTCCATCGACATCCCCGCCCTGGTCATCCATGGCCAACGGGACGAATTGGCGCCCCTCAGCGACGCCGTAGCTATGCACGACAATTTCAAAACCACCGAAAAGCGCCTGGAAATCATCCCCAACGCCGGCCACAACGACCTGATGTACGTCGGCTACCAGCAATACTTCAGCGCAATCCGCGACTTCATCACCCGCTACGCCCAGCGCGGCGCGGCTGCCGCCGCCGTTACCGATACGGAATAGGGAGGCCGGATATGGGCATCTTTTACGCGAAAGTAAGCGTCGCCAACCTGCACGGCGGCGACGCTCACGAAACGGAGGCATTGGTTGACACCGGCGCCACCAATTCGGCCTTCCCCGCCGCCTTGCTGGCGGAGCTGGGCATTCGACCAGAGCAGCCAGCTACTTACGTTACGGCTGACGGCTCGGAAGTGGAGTGCGAGTACGGATATGCTCGATTTACCATCGCACTGGACGACGGTCAAAGCGTGAGTGGCATCGCTCCGGTGGCCTTCCGGCCAGACGAGAGCGGAGAGTGCATCGGGGCGACGACCCTTCAATATCTGAGACTCGCGGTGGATATGCCCGAAGAAAGATTAGTTCACGTGCGGATGGGCCGGCGCGGCTGGGCGGGAATGCTAGATCAGAACGGCGGCGCAAAAGGCTAGTCGGGTTGCAATTGCATCCCGACACAGAACCAGGCGAGGAGGGAGGCATCATGGCGACGCAAATTGCAGAACAGATTCGGGTCGGGAGCATTGACGAACTGGAAACCGGCGGCTGCCGGGTCGTCACCGGCGGCGGCCATGCCATTGCCGTCTTCCACCACGACGGGCGGGTGTACGCCGTGGACAACCGCTGCCCGCACATGGGCTTCCCCCTGGATCGGGGCAGCGTCAAGGACGGCATCCTCACCTGCCATTGGCATAACGCCCGTTTCGACCTGGCCAGCGGCGGCACCTTCAACCCCTTCGCCGACGACGTGCGCAGCTTCCCCGTGACCATCGTGGACGGTCAGGTCTGGGTGGACCCGCAACCCGCCCAGCGCGACGAGACGCAGCGCTGGTCCGCCCGTCTGCGCGACGGCATGGAGCACAACATCCGCCTGGTCACCGCAAAATCGGTATTGGGACTCCACGCCGCCGGCGCCGGCTACCGGACGCCGCTGCGCATCGGCGCGGACTTCGGGACGACCTACGCCGCCGCCGGCTGGGGGCCGGCCATGACCATACTCACCAGCGCCGCCAACCTGCTGCCTCACCTGGACGCCGACGACCGCCCGGTGGCCCTGTACCAGGGACTCCTCCACGTGGCCCGGGAGTGCGCCGGCCGGCCGCCCCGTTTCGTAGTCGATCCTTTGCCCACCGGGGAAACCCGCCCGGAAGTCTTCAAGCAGTGGTTCCGCGACTTCATCGACGTGCGCGCCGAGGACGCCGCAGAACGTTGCCTCCGGACGGCCATCGAGCTGGGATTGCCCTCCCGCCACATCGCCGACCTGATCTTCGCCGCCTCCACCGACCACATCTACCTGGACGCCGGCCACACGCTGGACTTCGCCAACAAGGCTTTCGAGCTGCTGGACCATATCGGCTGGGAACACGCCAGCCGGACGCTGACCAGCCTGGTTCACGGCATGGCCCGCGCCCGCCGCAGCCACGAACTCAGCGCATGGCGACACCCCATCGACCTGGCCTCCCTGGTGTGGCAGGCCCGCGAGGAACTGCCGGCCCTGCTGGAGCAGGGCCGCCGCGCCGCCGGCTGGAACGAAGCGGACACGCTGGCCCGCGAAATGCTCGGCGAATCGCCAGCCGACATTCTGGAGGCCATCAAGACGGCCATAAAGTCCGGCGCAACCCCCGATGAGCTGGGCTCCGCCGTGACCTACGCCGCCTTTCTCCGCATGGCCCACTTCCACATCTCCAACGAGTTCGGCGACTGGGACACCGTGCACAACACTTTGACGGCGGCCCACGCCCTGCACCGGGCCTTGCAGCGCGCCCCGTCGCCGGAGTTGTTGCGCGGTGTCTTCGACGTCGCCATGAGCATCTACCTGGACCGCTTCCTCAATATGCCGGCCCAGCGCATCCCGGAGACGGGCAGCGCGCCGGCCGACGGCCCGCAGCTGCTGGCCGAAATCCGCGAACGCATGGACGTCCGCCAGCAGGTTGAAGAGGTCTCTCACCTGGTGTCCCGCTATCTCACCGCCTCCTGCGAACCCGACGCGCTGGTGGCCGCCCTGGGACGGGCCATGCTCAACGAGGATGCCGGCTTTCACTCCTTCCAGATCGTTGACGCCGGCCTCAGCCAGTACCGGCAAAGGCGGGGAACCGCGTCGGGCCGCCACGTCCTCATCGGCATGGCCCGCTACCTGGCCGCCCACGCCCCCACCTCCCGCGCCGTCGGCCAAACCTACCAGATCGCCCTGCGTCTGCACCGGGGCGAGGAGATATTTCGGGAGTAGCCGGCTGGGTGGCCGGTGAATGGCTTATAATTCGATTATTCCGGTCTCAAGAAGGTCAAAATGGCAGCGCAAAGCTATCTACTGGCCAGCCGGCAATTGCTGGAGCAGGCCCGGAACGAACTGGCAGGTGGCAACACTCGCCAGGCGTCCGAAAAAGGCTGGAAAGCGGCGGCGCAGCTGGTGAAAGCCATCGCAGAACAGCGCGGATGGGAGCATAAAACCCACCGCCAAATCTGGCAGGCTGTCCGCCGTCTCAACGACGAGAATAGGAATATTGCCCTGAGCCGGCTGTTCAGGACCCCCAACTGCTTGCATTCCAATTTTTACGAAGACCTCGACGCCCCGGACGATGTCACTGACGCCTTGAACGACGTGGAGCGGTTTATAGACTTGCTGGAGCCATTGATCCGCTGACGCCTCTTCTACAAGACTGGAACCTTCGGCACGTCTGATTGCGGACCGGCGGTTTTTCGATTTCTACAGCTTGCCGCGCGGTTGTATAATCAGCCCATCTCAATCACCATTGCAGCCCGGAGGCGCCAATATGCCTGACCCCGCCGAGATGTCCCTGTACTCTTTGCCAATCGACGAACTCCAGCAGTTGGCCGACCGCGCCGGCCTCGGCATGAGCCGGCAGGAAGTGGAAGAACTCAAACCCATCTACGACCTCTACGCCGCCTACGCCCGGCAGCTCCACGACATCAACTTCGGCGCAACCGAGATGATCGTGGAATACCACCCCGACTGGCCGGAAAGTTAGTCCCCGGCCGCGTTGTTAAATAAACCCGGGGGGAAGCCATGCCTGCCAACCAGGAACTGCTGAAGCGCATCACCGCCCGCCCGGACGTATTCGGCGGGAAGCCTATTATCCGCGATATGCGGGTATCGGTGGAACTGGTACTGAGTCTGTTGGCCCAGGGAGTTGCGCCGGAGGCCATCGTGGATGATTACCCCGGCCTTGAATTGGACGATATTCGCGCCTGTGCCGCCTACGCGCACGCGGTTATTGCCAAAGACACGTTGGCGGCGGTTTCAGTTGCCTGGTCGTGAAGTTCCTGATCGACCGATGCGCCGGACGCCATTTAGCGAATGGCTCCGCAATAACGGACATGACGTGCTTGAAGCCGGAACACTCGGCCATGACCCCGGAGACCGGGCCTTGTTGGAACTCGCAGAATCGGCAAACCGGGTCCTGATCACGCTCGATACCGACTTTGGGGAGCTGATCTATCTGCATGACGTCCCACACGCCGGCTTAATCCGCCGGCCGGATGTGCCGTCGGAGCAACGTATTGCGCTGGTAGCCGAAGTAATCAATCGCCACCGCCAAGCGTTAGCAGACCGTGCCATAATACCGTGCCATAGTAACGATACGCGGCGGGCGAATCCGAATATCACACCCGCCAACAATCTGAATCAAGTTAGGAATTGCGCGCCTGGGCCGCTAGCTTTGCGAATGGCAGCGCGGCAGTTCCCTTGCGACAACAGAGACAGTGGTATGACCAAGGAGCAGACACCCGCATGGCTACAACCGACACCCAATTGCACTATCTGACCATCCACCAGGCCGGGGAGCTGATGCGGAAGGGCGAGCTCTCGCCCGTGGAACTGACCCGCGCCTGCCTGGACCGCATCGCCGACACCGACGACCGCCTCCATTCCTTCATCCTGCTGCTGGCCGACGATGCCCTGGAGCAGGCCCGCGTCGCCGAGGCGGAAATCCGCCGTGGCGATTACCGCGGCCCTATGCACGGCGTCCCCTTCGCCCTGAAAGACCTCTACGACACCGCCGGCGTCCGCACCACCTCCGGCTCCCGCGTTGACATCGACCGGGTGCCGACCCAGGACGCCACCACCACGGCCCGACTCAAGGCCGCCGGCGGCATCCTCCTGGGCAAGCTGGCCATGCACGAGTTCGCCCTGGGCGGCCCCGACTGGACCACTCCCTTCGAGCCGGCCTGCAACCCCTGGAACCTGGCCCACATCACCGGCGGCTCCAGCAGCGGCTCCGGTTCCGCAGTGGCGGCCGGCCAGGCCCTGGGCGCGCTGGGTTCCTGCACCGGCGGCTCCATCCGAGGCCCGGCCTCCCTCTGCGGCATCGTGGGACTGAAACCCACCTACGGTCGCGTCAGCCGCGCCGGGGTGGTGACCCTCAGCTGGTCCCAGGACCACGCCGGGCCGATGACCTGGACGGTGGAAGACACCGCCTACATGCTCCAGGCCATCGCCGGCCACGATCCCAAGGACCCCACCTCCAGCCGGGCGCCGGTGCCCGACTACTCCTTGTCTCTGCGGGAGGGCGTCCGCGGCGTCAAGCTGGGCCTGCCTCGGCATTACTTCTTCGACCCCGATCCCAGCGTCAACCCCGAGGTCGTCGCCACGGTGGAGCAGGCCATTGCCGAACTGGAGAGCCTGGGCGCCATCGTGGAGGAGGTTTCCCTGCCCAGTCTGGACCACGTTCGCGCCGCCAACTCGGTCATCATGGTCAGTGAGGCATACGCCTACCACGAGCCCAACCTGAAGGCCCGCCCCCAGGACTTCGGCGAGATCGTCCGGGGCCGCTTCCGCATCGGCGCGCTGATGTCGGCCGCCGACTACCTCCAAGCCCAGCGGGTGCGGACGCTGGCCCGCCGCGAGTTCGCCGAGGTGATGCAGACGGTGGACTTCCTGGTGACGCCCACCATGACCCAGCCGGCGCCAGCCTTCGAGGGCTACGATCCCGCCAGCACGGTGCGGGGCCGCAGCTTCACCGCCCCCTTCAACGTCACCGGCCTGCCGGCCATCTCGGTGCCCTGCGGCTTCACCGAGAGCGGCCTGCCCATTGGTATGCAGATCGCCGGCAAGCCCTTCGACGAACCGGGGGTCATCCAGGCCGCCTACACTTACCAGCAGCACGCCGGCTGGTACAAAACCCGCCCGCCGCTGTAAGACGGCTACCGTGAAGCGGGCTTTAGCCCTCCGCCGCTGGTGGATTGCCGGGGCGACCGCCGGTCTGGTGGCCGTCCGCATCCTCATCGCTGCCGCGTTCCGCCTGCTGGGCCAGGATCCGGCCGATCTCGGCGGCGGCGTCACGGTAGCGCTGGCGGTTGTCGACGTCCTGTGCCTGGCGCTGGCGGCCATGGCCATCGTCGCCTTCGTGCAGTACGGCCGGATCTACCTGACGCGGGTTCCTACCGAGTGAGCGCGGGGCCCGCGTGGGCCGGCCCATCAGCCGGTGAACCCGGCCCACGCCTGTCGAAAGCATTTCCGCATAGGCCCCCCGGATGGCTTCCGGAGCGCCGCGTCGCCGCACTCCCCGCGATGACAACAAACTAGTCGCAGGCGGCGAACCATGGCATTGGCGCCCGCGCCGTCCGGTCGCGGACCAGCAGCGTCCCCACCGTCGCCGCGATTGACAGCGCCAGCATCAGCAGGAACGCCCGATCATAGCTGCCCCAGATGTCGAAGGCCAGCGCTCCCGCCAGCGCCCCCAGGCCGCCGCTGATCTGGTGGATGCCCGATATGGTCCCGCTGACCCGGCCCAATCGTCGCTGCCCGAAGATGTTGCCGGAAAACATCACCGTCAGCGGCGCGGTCATCAGGAAAGTGAAACCGTACAGCAGCGCAAAAATCATCACCGCCGGTATCGCCTGCGACAGGATGATCAGCGAGAATATCCCTATCCGCATCACGAAGCACAGCAGCGTGGGACGGCCCGGCCCCATCAGGTCGGCCAGATACCCGGAGGCCAGCACTCCCAGCAGACCCATCACGCCCATCAAGGCCAGCAGGTTGCCCGCCAACAGCGTGCCCATCCCTATGTCCAGGGAGAACGCCACCACGTGGGTTGCCACGAAAAAGTCCTGGAACCCGCATATCGCGTAGATCCCGCCCAACAGCCACAGCTGTCCCGAAGTCCGCAGCGCCCCCTCCGGTGTCGCCACAGCATCCGCCGCCGCCGGATTGTCCCGGGCTGGGCCGGGCGCGTCAGGCGCTGGCGGCGGCGCGGCCCGCACCGCGGCCAGCGCGATGGGCGCCAGGATCACCAGGTTTGCCACCCCCAACCCCGCAAAGGACGCCCGCCAGCCGTATCGCACCAGCGACTGGGCCAGCGAGCCTACGATCACCAGCTGGCCGATGGCGTTGCCCGACACCGCCACGCTGTTGGCTACGCCCCGGCGCTGGGGAAACCACCGGACAATCATCACGCTGACCACCGGGTTGGAAATGCCCGCGTTGCCCAGCGCAAAGACCACGCCGTACACCAGGTACAGCTGCCAGGGCGCCGACACCACGCTCATCAGGCCCACCCCCAACGCGCTCACCGCCACCCCGGTTCCCATGATCCAACGCAGGTCGTAGCGGTCCGCCAGCCGCCCGACAAAAGGCATCGCCAGGGCTGAGATCAGCATGTACGCCGTAACGCCCGACGACAGCGCGGACCGGCTCCAGTCCAGATCGTCGCCCATCGGCTTCAGCATCAACCCCAGCGCGGAGCGGGACCCCCCGTTGAAGAAGAGGATCATGAACCCCGTGATCAAGATGATCCAGCGATAATCGATCCGCCGCATCGCAATACCGGTCCCTCAGGCTGGCTCACCGTAGCACCGGAGTTTAATGCGAGTCAACGCGTGAACCTCCCGTAGTACCCACGAAACTGTCATTGCGAGGAGCGAAGCGACGTGGCAATCTCGTTGCCGAAGGATCCGTCGCTCAGTCGACGAGATTGCCCGATTGGTGAAAGATCGGGCTTCGCCCCTCGCAATGACAGTTCGCGGAAAGTGGGTACGCATGAGCCCGTGGTAGCGTTGACAGCCGCCGGAGCCGGGCATAACATCCCACCGTTCTTGCGGCCGGCCCCCTGACCAATCCGGATCCCTTGACCAATCACGCTATGCGACGATAGTCGCGCCGTTTGGGGCGCAGCGGATGTTTGATACGGCGCTGAAAAAGAAGCGTGTCATCGGCATCGTGCTGCTGGCCGTCATTCTGGGCTTGTTCCTGGCCTTCAACCGTATCCCCAAACTGGATACGGTGCAGGCGGACCTGGCCGCCGTCAACGCCCCCCGGACTGAGTGCTTCCAGGGCTTCTGCATCGACCGGGAACCCGAAACCGGGTTCTTCCAGCGTTGGTGGGACTTCTCCCTCAGCTACCTGAGGCTGGTGAGCCTGGGGATGACTTTCGCCTTTCTTGCGGCGGGCATTACGGAAGTGTTCCTGTTCCCCAGGGATGAAGGTTCCCGCTTCACCGGCGGGGGTCTCAAGGGCGTGCTGCGCGGGTTCGCCGTCGGTTCCTCCATGAACCTGTGCTCCGCCTGCATCGTTCCCATTGCGTCGGCCTTCCGACGCCGGGGCGCCCCCGTGGAAACGGCCATCGCCATTACCCAGGGCTCTTCCACCCTGAACATACCGGCCCTGGTGATGGCCGCCCTGGTGTTCACTCCCATGCTGGCCAGCACGCGCATCGCCGTGAGCATCGTGGGCGTGCTGCTGCTGGGGCCATTGGTGGCTCTGCTCATCCGTCGTCGCGTTCCCATTGCCGACATATTCCGGTACGAAACGGCTGGAGCAGAAAGCGGCCCCAACACCTGGCGAGACACCCTGACGACCGGGTTGAAAGACTGGATAAAGGCCAGCCTGCGTTATCTGTGGCGTTTGGGACCGGCCATGGCGCTGGCGGGCTTCGCCGGCGGTCTGGTCATCCAGTGGTTAACGCCGGACACCGTCGCCGCCTACCTGGGCAACAACGTCTCGGGCATCGTCGTGGCCGCCACCTTCGGCCTCCTCATCAACGTGCCGCTGCTTTTCGAGATACCCCTGGTGGCGGCGCTGCTGCTGGTTGGCATGGGGAGCGCGCCGGCGGCCGCGCTGCTGTTTGGCGCCGCCGCCGGCGGCCCGTTCACCTTCTGGGGGCTGGCCCGCGTCATGCCCGGAAAGGCGGTGGCCGCATTCGCCGCCGGCACCTGGTCGCTGAGCGTCATCGGCGGCGTGGGCTTCTTGTTCATAAGCCCGTTTTTCCTCAACGACGGCGACTCCCGCATCGTGTTCCGCTCGGACCGGGACGGGGACTTTGAGATCTACTCCATGAAGGCCGACGGTTCCGACCTGAGGAAACTCACCAACAACACCGCCTACGACGACTTTCCCGTCTGGTCGCCTGACGGTAAGAAGATCGCCTTTGTGTCCGACCGGGACGGACCAACCGAGATCAACGTGATGAACGCCGACGGCTCCCGCCTGCGCCGTCTCACCCAGGACAACGGCCCGGTGAACGCATTCCCCGCCTGGTCGCCCGACGGGAAAAAGATCGCCTTCTCCTCCGACCGGGACGGCAACCGGGAGATCTACGTAATGGACGCCAACGGCTCCAACCAGGTCAACCTGACCAATGACCCCGGCTACGACGCTTCTCCCGCGTGGTCGCCCGACGGCAAGCGCATCCTCTTCAACACGCGCCGGGACGGCAATCTGGAACTTTACGTGATGAACGCCGACGGCTCCCGCCAGACCCGCGTCACCAAAAACTACACCGCCGATGAGTTTCCGGCGTGGTCGCCGGATGGTTCCAAAATCCTTTTCTCCTCCAACCGAACCGGCCGGAGAGCCATTTACGTTATGGATGCCGACGGTTCCAACCCGGTGCAGCTCACCGCCAATTCCTACAAGGACTACTGGCCCTCCTGGTCCCCCGACGGCTCCCGGATCGCCTTTGCCAGCAACCGGTACGGCAATGAAGAGATCATGGTGATGAACGCCGACGGCTCCCACCAGACCAACCTCAGCGCCAGCCCGGCCGCCGACGTGGGCCCGGCCTGGGGACCCGGCCAACTCCCGCCGGCCGCGTCGGGAGGACCGCAAATCCTGGCCCTGGACCCTCCCTATGCCGCCACCCCGGGGGGCAGTCTGGTGACCATCACGGGCGCGGGCTTTTTGGAGGGTAGCCGGGTTGCCATTGGCGGCGTCGCGGCCCAGGTAGTGGAGTTCCTTGACTCGCATACGTTGACCATCGCCGCGCCGCCCCACCCGGCCGGCGTGGCGGATCTGGTAGTCACCAATCCTGATGGACATTCCAGCACGGTGGCGGGCGGTTTCAGCTATCACCGGCCCTATTTTACCGATGTGTCCGCCGCCGCCGGCGTTGCCTTCCAACACTACCGGGACCCGACCGACCGGATACCCCTGGGGGCGGGCGTGGTCGTGTTTGATTACAACGGCGACGGCCGGCCCGATATCTTCGTGGCCCGTACCGAGGACACCAGCGACGTGGTCTCCGATACCGACGTGAACAACGCCCTGTACCGCAACAACGGCGACGGAACCTTCACCGACGTGGCCGAGGAGGCCGGCGTCGGCGACCTGGAAGGCAAGACCAACGGCGGGTGCGCCGCCGATTACGATAACGACGGCGACCGGGACCTCTTTGTGACGAATTGGGGCAACAGCAAGCTCTTTCGCAACAACGGCGCCGGCGCCTTCCCGGATCCGTTATTCAGTGACGTCACCGATCCGGCCGGATTGGGCGACCCGGACGCCAGCTATCGCTCCATGGGCTGCGCCTGGGGCGACTATGACCGGGACGGTTTCCTGGACTTCGTGGTGGTGCGCCACATGGCGGAGGATGACCCGGAAGCCTTCGACCTCCGCTTCTACGCCTACGCCGTGCGGCCCCTGGCGCTGTACCACAACAACGGCGACGGAACCTTCGCCGAGGTCACGCATCTGCTGGGCGACGCCGCCGCGCCCAGCGGATCCCCGGGCGAGTACGGCAACCTGTGGGGCGCCGGCTTCCAGCCGGCCTGGGTGGATTTCGACAACGACGGCGATCCGGACCTTTACGTGATCAACGACTTCGGCAAGGATATTCAGCCCAACGTGCTGTGGCGCAACGACGGGCCGGGGGCAGACGGCGCCTGGCGCTTCGAGGATATTTCCCAACCCTCCGGCGCCGACGCGGCCATGTTCGGCATGGGCCTGGCCGTCGGCGACTACGACCGGGATGGAGACTTCGACCTCTACGTCACCAATATCGAAGACAATGCGCTGCTGCGCAACAACGGCGCCCAAGCCCCGGACCAATCACGCGACTTCACCGAAACCGCCGCCGACGCCGGAGCGGGCAAGGGGATGTTCCAACGACAGCAGCGCGTGAGCTGGGGCACGGTGTTTTTCGACTACGACAACGATGGATGGGAAGACCTCTACGTAGCCAGCGGCTATCTGGACAGTGACCCCTTCACCAACCACCGTAAGCAGCCCAACCTCCTGCTCCGCAACACCGGACAAGCGACCTTCGCCGACGTGTCGTCGGTGAGCGGCGCCGACGACCGGGGCGTTGGCCGCGGCGTGGCCTACGCCGATTTCGATGGCGACGGCTGTCTGGACCTGTACGTGGCTAACCTGGGCCTGGCCGGAGGTGACCCCCAATCCGCAAAGCTCTTCCGCAACAGCTGCGCCTGGGGCCAAAACTGGCTCACCGTCAAAACGGTGGGGACGGTCAGCAACCGCGACGGCATCGGGGCCAGAATCACCGTGACCGCCGGTGACCGCGCGCAAATCAGGGAGATCGCGGCCGGCTCCAGCAACAAGAGCCAGAACATGCTGCCGGCGCACTTCGGCCTCGGCGCCGCCGACCGGGTGGATGCCGTGGAGATCCGGTGGCCCAGCGGCGCTGTCCAAAGACTGGCGAACGTATCTGCCAATCAACAGTTGACGGTCACCGAACCCCGTCAGGTTGCCGTAACACGATAAAATATTTACGATTCCGGTAGCCTGAACCCGGTATATGCGTCGCTTTCACCCCACATCCCCCTTTTAGTTGGGCTATTGACACCGGTTGCGCCGCTGGGATAAAGTCGCGGGAACTCTAGAATGGCGGACGCACGGCCTGTTTGCGCCAACGGTGCGCGACATGCCGAACAAATGGGCAAAACAGAGTCTGGAGGTCTGGTAATGAACCGTTACGGAATCAGGATTTCCCCGGCGTTGATCGGTGTGCCGGCGCTTTTGCTGTTGGCCCTGGTCATAGCCTGCGGAGGCGCCGCTGAGACCCCGGCCGATACCGGCCAGCCGGCGCAACCGACGCCAGGTTCGCCGGCCGCCGCCGCGCCGGAGGCAACCCAGCCCGCCGCAGCGGCCCAGCCCGCGGCCACGGAAGCTCCCGCCGCGGACGCCATGGCCAACCAGGAGCTGCTGACCGACAAGATCATCCTGGGGCTGATCACTCCCATTGACGACACTGTGGTGCCCTGGCTCGGTGGCGTTGACTTCGTGTACCAGCACAGCCCCTTCATGGAGTACCTGGTGCAGTTGGACCCCTACACCAGCGAATGGGCCCCCATGCTGGCCAGGTCCTGGGAGATGAACGCCACCGGAGACGTGTGGTCTTTTGAGTTGCAGGAGGGCGTCCAGTTCCACCGTGGCTTCGGCGAGTTCACCGCCGAGGACGTGGCCCACAGCTTCAAGCTGACCTGCCAAAAAGGCACCCGCGCCAGCTACAAGGGCGGCATCTGCAACGTGGACCATGTGGACATCATCGATCCCTACAGCATCAATGTCCACATGAAGAAGCCTTCGGCGGAGTACCTCTTCTACGCCGCCGAGTCCGCGGGCAACATGATCTACAGCAAGGCCCAGTGCGACCAGAACGGTGGGTTCGACGATGCCGAAAACGTCGCCAGCGAAGGCTGCACCAACGCCTACTACGAAAACCTGGCCGGCACCGGCCCGTACCAGTACGAAGGCCGCGTTCCCGAAGTCCACGTGGACTACTCCCTGGCTTTCCCGGATGGCCACTGGCGCCATGACCCGGTCTATCCCGAGATGCGGAACACCTGGGTTCTGGAAGAGTCCACCCGCCTGGCCCAGTTCCGCGCCGGTGAGACCCACATGACCGAGGTCAACCGCGACCTGGGCGACAACCTGACCGAGGAAGGCTTCTTGATCATCCCCAGCCGAGGCCCCGCCCAGCAGACCGCCTTCCGCTTCGGCGGCATGTTCTACTCCGACCCCGAAAACTATGACCCCAACTTCCCGGTGACCGCTCCCGGTGAAAGGGGCATTATGGTGCGCAAGGCTCTGAACAAGGCCGTGGACCGCGAAACCTTCAAGGCTGAGCTGTACAAGGGCCGCGTTTGGGACTCGAAAGTCCACGCCTTCCATCCCACGCTGACGGCCTGGAGCCCCAAGTGGGACGAGGACTGGGAAGCGGAGTACGGTTACGACCTGGAAGCCTCCAAGCAGCTTCTGGATCAGGCCGGCTACCCCGACGGGTTCAAGATCACCGTTCCCATGTACCCCTTCCCCGGCGCGCCGGAACTCCCCCAGATCGCCCAGTTCATGCAACTGGCCTGGGCCGAGATCGGTGTAGAACTGGAGCTGCGGGACGAAGACCGCGCGGCTGTGGTAGCCCGCCGCCGCAACAAGGCCAACCACGAAACGGCCCTCGCCACCACTCCCTCCTTCAAGGCAGTGGAAGCCCAGATAATGCTGTTCAACACCCACCGGGATGACGGCGGCGTGGTCTTCATGTACGAAACCCAGGAACTGCGGGACCTGTACCACAAGTTGCAGGTGACCGTGGACCCGGTCGAACGGGAAAAGGTCCTGATCCAGATCGGCGACCTCAAGTTCTACGAACATGAATGGATACCGCTGTTCTGGGTGCCCATCGAGACCATTGTTGACCCGAAGTTCATCTGCTCCTGGCCATTCCCCGGCTGGGAGGGCGGCGACCTGGGCAGCAACGAGTTGATCGAGACTCCCCCCTGCGATCCGGATAATTCACCAAGGGGAATCCCCCAATAGAGGCGGCACGAGCTGATCGAGGCTTTCCCCTGCTGATCATCGTCTCGGTCACATCGTGAGGCGGTTTGTAAGCGCCGCGACTGCTGGGCAACCAACAGTCGCGGTGCCTGAATCGTCAATAGCAACGGTTTAGCCCCCGGCTAGGAGTTAGGGATGCAAAGGTACATCATTATGCGTGTCCTCCAGGCCCTGCTGGTCCTGGTAGTGGTGAGCGTGGTGGCCTTCGCCCTGGGCCACGCCGGCGGCAACCCCCTGGACGCCATCCTGCCGGACGACGCCGACGCCACCGTCCGGGCCGACCTGGAAGAATTCTGGGGAATCAACAAGCCTTTGCACGAACAGTACTTTACTTACGTTTGGAACGCCGTAAGGGGTGACTTTGGCAACTCCTTCAAGTACCCACAGTTCTCGGTGGCCCACCTCATCAAGGACCGCTTCGTGGCCACCATCCAGTTGGCCGGAGCCGGCATACTGGTCGCCGTGGTTATTGGCCTGCCCATCGGAGTCCTGACGGCAACCTACCGCGACAGCATATTCGACTGGACCGGCAAAGTCGTCGCCCTGCTCGGACAATCCCTGCCCGTCTTCTGGCTGGGAATCATCCTCATGTGGATATTCGCCGTGCAACTGGACTGGTTCCCCACCTCCGGCAAGGGCGGCATCAGAAACCTGATCCTGCCGGCCATCGCCATCGGGTGGTTCCAGGTGGCCGCAATGCTCCGCCTGGTCCGGTCTTCCATGCTGGACGTGCTGGACAGCGAGTACGTCAAGCTGGCCCGCATCAAGGGCCTGCCCGAGCGCAAGATAATCTGGAAACACTGCTTGCGGAACGCCGCTATTGCGCCGCTGACCTACTTCGCCATCACGCTGGGGTCCCTCATGGTCGGCTCCGTCTCCATCGAAACCGTCTTCCAGTGGCCGGGTCTGGGGTTCCTCCTGTTCAACGCGGCCCGCTCCAGCGACTACGCGTTGCTCCAGGGCATCATGCTGACCTTCACCAGCATCTATATCATCGCCAATCTGCTGGTGGATATATCCTATGCCTACCTCGACCCGCGCATACGGTACACCTGACGCCAAGAAGGCTTAAGCGAGGACAACCGCCATGGCCGTAGCACTACCAGAACTCAGCAGCCCACGTCCGCCGGCCCGCATCGGCCATTACGCGCGGGAACTGTTCCGCTATCCGATTATCCCGGTGGCTGTCCTGGTGATAGTCCTGGTCATTCCGGCCCTGGCGGCCAATTGGCTTGCTCCCTACGACCCGCTGAAAGGCGACATGACGAATCGCTTCGCGGAACCGTCGGCGCAGCACTGGTTCGGTACGGACGACATCGGCCGGGATGTGCTCAGCCGGGTCATGCACGGCGCCCGCGTGTCGCTGCTGGTGGCCGGCGTGGCCATACTGATATCGGGGTTGGTTGGCACTTCCTTCGGTATTGTGTCCGCCTTTTACGGCGGGTGGGCCGACAACCTGATGATGCGCCTGGTGGACATCTCGCTGTCCCTGCCCATCATCGTGGTGGCAATTGTGGTGGCCGCCATGGCGGGGCCCAGCATTGAGATACTGATTGCCGTGCTGGTGTTGAGCCAATGGTCTCGCTATGCTCGCTTGGTCCGCGGCGAAGCGCTGACCATCCGGGCGCAGGACTACATCTCCCGGGCCCGGGTGGCCGGAGCCTCCAACTTCCGGATCATGCTCCGCTACATCTTCCCCAACATCTTCAACACCGTAGTGGTCCTCGCCACGTTGCAGGTGGGTTTCGTCATCGTGCTGGAGGCGACCCTGAGCTTCCTGGGAGCGGGCATTTCCCGTCCCACGCCGGCCTGGGGCGTGATGGTGGCCGACGGACGATCCTTCGTGACCGACGCCTGGTGGCTGTCCTTCTTCCCCGGCCTGGCCATCCTGCTCACCGTGCTGTCCATGAACCTGCTCGGCGACTGGCTGCGGGACAAGCTGGACCCGAAACAGCGGAACCTGTAATACCCGATTGGCGTCCCGAATCGTCATTCCCGCTTTCCGCGGGAATGACCGTTTAACATCGGAGAGGCCCGGCCGGTCTCAGGCGCACCAGGTTTGTCATTGCGAGGAGCATAGCGACGTGGCAACCCCGACGCAGAAAGGGTTCTCCTATTGCCACTGACTGCTGCCTCAGCGAGATTGCCATACTGCGCTCGCAACGACCGCAGGGCGCCGGCAGCCGCCTTCCCATGATTGCCCCACCCGCCAAAACCGGGTAATCTGCTACCGATGAACGACGCCACCCAATCCGAGACCGGGTCGAGCAACACCGTAGCCTGCAGTTGGTGCGGGGCTGAGGATCAAACACCCGGAGAGCCTTGCCGGGAATGCCAGCGCGTCTCCGCCAACATCCCCAGGTGGGCCATGCCACGGCGGCGCGGCCGCCTGGCCTGGTTCACCCGGCGCCGCCTGATCCGCCTTGGGGTGGCCGTGGTGGCTCTGGTCTTCCTGGCCTGGCTGTACTATCCCTTCTTTCCCAACCCGATCACGCTGCTGCTCCGGTCGCCCAGCACCGAGGCCACCTCGGACTCACCGGACGGCCAATGGTCCATGACCGGCCGTGATCTGCGGCTGACCCGGCACATACCCGTGCCGTCCGTCCAGCCGGCAGGAAGGGTCCTCTGGTCGCGCAATCTGGGCACGCCCACCCGCGGCGCTCCGGTGGTGCACGAAGGCACGGTGTACGTCGGGGGGTATTTCGAGGTGATCGCCCTGGACTCGGCAACGGGGGACGAGCTCTGGCAATATGAGATCGCAACTCCGCTGGATCATTCGGTAGCGGTTGCCGGCGATGCCATCTACCTGGGCCTGACCAACCACCGGGTGCAGGCCGTGGACCGCAACTCCCGGTATCTGCTGTGGGAATTCAAGACCGCCGGCCCCATCTCATCATCCCCGGTGGTGTCCGGCGGCATCGTGTACGTCGGCTCGTCCGACAGCTTCGTGTACGCCTTGGACGCCGCCACCGGCAAGCTGTTGTGGAAGGAACAAATCGTGGGCGAGCTCCGCTCCGCTCCGGCGGTGAGCGACGGGCTGGTATATGCCGCGGCAAACCTGGGCGACCTGTACATCTTTGACGCCAGGACCGGCCAGGCCAAGCTGCGCTATCGCGCTTCGGGAAACACCAAGGCATCCCCGGCGGTAGCCAACGGACTGGCGTATTTCCCCGCCGGCGGCCGGATCTATGCCGTTGACGCCGATGCGCGGGAGATCGCCGGCGAGTACCAGTTCAATCGACTCTGGGCGCAGTTCTACTATTGGCAGATCCCCGGAGTGCCCCGTCCCCCGGTGCAGAAGGGCGGACAATGGCTCTTCGATCCCGACTTCGATCCCAGGGAACGGACCACCACCGGCCTGGTGGCAGCGCCGGCGGTGACGCCCGAAACCTTTTACGTGGGAAGCTTCAACGGGACCTTTTACGCTGGCGACGCTCACTCCGGCAAGGAAATCTGGCGGTTCACCGCAGACGGATCCATCTTCGCATCAGCGGTGGCAATGGGAGACCGGGTGTACTTTGGGGACAGCGCGGGTTTCCTCTACGCTCTGCGCCGCTCCGACGGCGAGCAAATCTGGAAGCTCCCGCTGGACGCGCCCATCGAGATTGCGCCGGTGTTCGCCAGAGACCGTTTTTACGTCAGGACCGCCGACGGCATCCTGCACGCCATTGAGTAGGGCGGCGGCCCGGTTGCAACGGCTGGGATAACGGCCCCAACGCCGGGGCCGCGCACACCCGGCCTCGCCATATAGCGCGCGCTGCCTGGGGAGCGTCAGTCATCCGCCGGCGTATCCGCTCCCTGCGTAACCAGGCGGCGCACGTCGGCCTGCCGACGCTGGGACGGGGAAAGGCGCGGGTTGCCCAGGAACAGGAACATCGCCGCTCCCACCGCGCTAACCGCAGCGATGGAGGCCATGGGCGCCGTGTAGCTGCCCGTGATGTACTCCTCCATCCACGCAACGTATGGCACCACCACGATGAACATGATGTTCATCGGTATCATTGAAATTCCGGTAATGCGGGCAAAGCTGCTGCGCCCGAAATATACGCCCCGAATGGCGGTGGTCAACGGCGTCCTGCCGCCGAACCCTATCCCCATCAGGATAGTGAACAAGTAGAACATCGGCAGCGTTTCCGCCATCAGCAAAACTACCATGGCGCAGGATTGCAGGATGGAGAAGCCGAAAATCGCCAGCCGAATGGGTATGCGGTCTCCGATGATGCCGCCCACTACAATGAAGGCCGTCGATACGGCCGTCTGCACGGAAATCACCCCTCCGATCTGCTCCAGGGGGAAGCCGCGGTCAGCCATTATCAGGCCCAAATAGAACATCACGCTGATGATGATGATGGATGAGCTGGCGTGTCCCATGGTGATCAGCCAGAACGCCCGCGTGCGTATGGCTTCCTGCCAGCTGTAGTCCGGCGCGATCGCGCCGCCGTTGGCGGAACGCTGCGCGCTCGCGGCCGAGACGGTATCGGGATCCACTCCATCGGGATGCTGCCCGTAGTCCTCGGGACGGTTTCGCACCAGCAGGGCAAGGGGAACTGCCGAAACCAGGCCGATTGCGCCCACCAGCAGCGCGGTGTTCTGCCACCCCAGCCGGCCCGGTATCTCCACGCCGGACTTGATATCCCATCCCATCGACCACGCCATCAACGGCACTATGACGACGCCGCCCAGTCCGAAGCCCAGCATCGGTATGGACATGGCGGTAGAACGTCGCCGGCGAAACCAGTTGTTCAACGCGGTGTTCGCCGGGAGCCATGACCCCAGGCCTGCCCCCAGGCTCACTACTACGAAGGCCAGGTAGAACATCCACAAGTTGTCCGTCCGGCTGAACAAAATGAAGCCGACGGCGAAAATCACCATCCCGATGACCACCATCTTGCGCGGCCCCAGCTTGTCCACTCCCCAGCCGGCGATGGGACCCATCACGGTGCCTTCGACCCGGGTTAGCGTGAACGCCCAGGACATTTGGAACGGCGTCCAGCCAAAATTCTGCGACAACACCGGCAGCCACAAAGACAGCGCCTGGAAAAGGGGCACCGTCCCGATCACCATGATGACCGCGCCGATAACCGCCAGCCACCAACCGTAAAACATCCCGCGCGCCAGACGCACCGGATGGGCAAGTTCCCGCGCTTGCAACAAGTGACCGCTCCTGGGATGCCGGTAATCGCAAAAATCCGCGCCGATTCCGGCCGGCAACGCCGTCTATTATACCCCAACCCGCCCGGCTATCCGCGTTGCAGATATGTAAAACCTTCCGTTATCAGCGAACCGCGGGGCAATGCGCCTTTTGGACAACCCGGCGCGGATGTTCTGCTCCGGGCTTCATGTGGCCGCTCCCAAACGGACGACTTTCGGCAAGAACCGCTAAAGCGATTGGGCGCCCCCTTTCTTCTCAGTCTTCCCAGCGGTGAAAAGGCGCCCAAACTACCGGACGTTGGGAGTTCTCAGCAGTCAGCAGGCGTTGGCGCCGCTGTCGTCGTATAAGTGGCACGCGGTGGCGTGGCCCGTCTGGTATTCCACTAATGCCGGCGCATCCACTGAGCAACGCTCCATGACGAAGGGGCAGCGCGGGTGAAAGGTGCAGCCCGCCGGCGGGTTCAAGGGCGAAGGGACTTCCCCCGTCAGCACCAGCTCTTCCCGTTGCCGCCGCGGATGGGCCGGCAGTGATGCTGAGATAAGCGCGCGGGTGTACGGATGTTGAGGATTGGTGAACAGTTCGATGGGCGGCGCTTCTTCGACGATCTTGCCGAGGTACATGACTCCCACCGTGTGGCTCATGTACCGCACCGTCGCCAGGTTATGGGCGATGAGCAGATAGCTCAACTCGTAGGTTGACTGAAGTTCCTTCAGCAGATTGAGGATCTGGGCGCGGATCGAAACGTCCAGCGCCGAAACCGGCTCGTCCAGCACGATCAGCTTGGGCCGGGTGGAAAGGGCCCGGGCGATGGCGATGCGTTGACGCTGACCGCCGCTGAATTCATGGGGATACCGTTCGGCGTGGAAAGGGTGCAACCCGACGACTTGCAACAATTCGTGGACCTGGGAACGCACTGCCGACCGGTTGAGCCGCTGGTGCGTAATCAGAGGCTCCGAAATAATCTGGTCAACACGCATCCGGGGATTGAGGGAACTCCACGGGTCCTGGAAAACGGCCTGCACGGAAGCGCGGAAGTTGCGCCGCTCGGCCCCGGAGAACTGATGCATGGGCCGGTTGTCGAAGTAGATGCTGCCGTCGGTGGGACGGTCGGCCATCAGCAGCATCCGGCTGGTAGTGGTCTTGCCGCAACCCGATTCGCCGACCAGGCTGTAGGTCTGGCCGGGCATGATGTTAATGGAGATGCCGTCAACGGCTTTGACTGTTCCGGTTCGCCGGCGGAGCACATTGCCACGGTATATCGGGAAATGGCGCCGGATGCCCTCCAGGCGCACCAGGGCCTGGTCCCCGTCCCTCGCTACGGCCTCTCCGGACGCTACGGTAGTGGTAACCATTATTCCGCCCTCCAGCATCGGGAAGTGTGCCCCGCAGCGACGGTGAATTCGTCCGGGTATTCATCACAGCGCTCCCACCGGTAGGGACAGCGCGGGGCAAAGGAACACCCTGCCGGCAGGGCATCCAGCGACGGCGGCTGGCCTTCTATGGAAGGCAGCAGATCAACGTCGGCGTCCAGGTCGGGAACCGATTGCAGCAGGGCCTCGGTGTAGGGATGAGCCGGGTTGTCGAACATATCTTCCACGTCCGACTGCTCAACAATTCGCCCGGCATACATCACGGCCACCCGGTCACACATCCGCGCCACGATGCCAAAGTCATGGGTGATGAAAATGATGGCCGCTCCGGTCTGCTCCTGGATCTCTTTCAACAGGCGAAGGTATTGCAACTGAATGGTAGCGTCCAAAGACGTGGTTGGCTCGTCGGCGATGAGCAGGTTGGGCGCCCGCGAAATGGAGATCGCGCCCACCACCCGTTGCCGCATACCGCCGCTCATCTGGTGGGGAAAGTTGGTCAACCGGTCTTCTGCAGCCGGGATTTTCACGTTGTCAAGCAATTGTATCGCCCGCTGGCGGAGGGACCGTCTCGGTTCCTGGTATTCCAGACGCAGCGTTTCGACCAGCTGATCCCCCACCGTAAAAACCGGGTTCAGCGATGTGAGCGGGTCCTGCATCACCATGCAGATGCCGGAGCCGCGTATGTCCCGCATCTCCCCACGACTCTTCTCCAGCAGGTTTTCGCCCAGGTAATCGATGCTTCCGCCTACGATGCGCCCCGGGTGGGGCACCATGCCCAGGATTGACCAAGCGGTCATGCTTTTGCCGGAACCGGATTCTCCAACAATGCCCAGCGTTTCGCCCCGGCGCAGGTCGAAGCTGATGCCATCCACCGCCTTGACC
Organism: uncultured Dehalococcoidia bacterium; assembly: GCA_964347975.1. Taxonomy (GTDB): domain Bacteria; phylum Chloroflexota; class Dehalococcoidia; order Lucifugimonadales; family UBA3495; genus Bin87. The sequence goes on along the minus strand of CAYGAY010000017.1, from coordinate 11,667 downwards.
ACACCGGTGCGCGTGAAGAAGTGCGTCTGGAGGTCTCGCACCTGTAAGATTAAGTCGTTTGCCATTCTGCTCTCATTCTCCGCGCAATCGGCGCAGTTCCGCCTGTAGTCGGGCTACCTCGGCTTCGGCGGCCAACCGCCTTTCACGCTGTACTATCGCGTTCACCAGGATCTCCCCGGTCTCCGGGTCGTGGAATTCCAGTTGCAGGTCTCGAACGCGCAACTCCAGCTGCAACACGGGGCTGTGGGCCAGGATCATCCCGTCCGGTCCCGACTGCAACTCAAACCGCTGATACTCGCCGCGTTCCAGATACTCGCCCGCCAGCGGCTCGCCGTAGTAATCCCCGCCCGACGGATCGTACCGCCAGTATTCAGCAACGCCCAGCCGGGCGTACAAATCCCGCTTGTAGCCCAGGTCGTTCTGCCAGGTGCTTTTGGAACCGACTTCCAGCACGAAAGCCGGCGTCGCGCCGAAATCCCAGATGCGATAGGCGTAGGGATTCCACAGACGTTCTGCTCCCTCGCCGAACACCACGTAGCAGTCGGGCCGGACGACGGCGTTGGGGTTGCCCTCTTCATAATAGATGCCGGTGTTGCCGGATACGAAAACGTCGGAGCGCTGGCCGTACCAGCTCCTCACGGCGTCCATAATCTCCCATTGCGGTTTTTCCTGCATTTCGGGGTCCGGCAATGGCCCCCAGACGTCGGGGTAAGCGTCCAGCAGGTCGACGTCCAGCGTCCGGTAGGAGTGCGGTTTTGTAGCCATGGCAGTGTGCCTCAACCAATAGGACGCGGTCAACGCCCGCGGCGCCGGTCAGAGAGAGCGCTCCATGCTGCCGGCTAGCGCGCCCGCCGCAACTTGGGATCGAGATAGTCGCGCAGCCAATCGCCGAAGAAATTGAAAGCGAGCGCCACGACCGTAATGGCAACACCGGGAAACCGGGAAAGCCACCACACGTCGAGGATTACATCCGGTCCTTCGGCGACCATTATACCCCATGCCGGCGCGCCGACCGGCAAACCCAACCCCAGGTAACTCAGCGCCGCTTCCAGCAGGATGATGGGAAAGCCCAGGGCGGCATCCGCTATCCGCATCAGCAGGGCGTCGGCCCAGCCGCCCCAGTATCCCGACATCAGACCAGCTATCGTGCCGGCAACCGCTCCCAAGGCCGGCGCAATAACGCTGATCTGCGCGGTAGTGCGGGCTCCGTAGATGAGACGGCTCAACATATCCCGACCAAGTACGTCGGTCCCCAGCGGGTGATCCATATTCTCGAAGGGCGCCAAATTGCCGTTGATGATGTTAAGCCGTCCGGGTCGTGGGGAGCCACCCAGGAGGCGAAGGCAGCGCACCGCAGCAGCGCCAGCAGGATGGCGATGGGCAGCCACGGCAGTCGCGCCTCGGCAACGCGTTGCCGCCAGTTCAGCTGGGGCGGCGCGCCCTCCAGCGCCGTATCGGAGGTCGCCATGCGTATGCTCCTGCATCGGGTTAGCGCCTGATTCTGGGGTCAGCGTACACGTACAGGATGTCAACGATGAGCGCCGTCAGAATGTAGAAAAACGCCGAGGCCATTACCGCCGCCTGCACCACTGGGAAATTCCGCTGCAACACGCCGTCCAGCATCAACCGTCCCAAGCCGGGCACGGCGAATACTTGCTCCACCACGATGGCGCCGTTGAGCAAACCCGCCAGGCTGATGCCGCTGAAGGTGAGAATGGGGATGAGGGCGTTGCGCAGGGCGTGTTTCCACACTACCGTACTGTTCCGGCAGCGTTTCGCGGCGATTTCGCGCTATCATGCCAAGCCGGACAGCGCAAGCGCGACAGCAGCGCGCGGGTATGGGCCGTCAGCATTGAACCCTGGCGGCAAAAGTCAACGCGCGATACCCTCTTGGCAGGGTACCGCGCCATAACGGCAGCAACCGAACGCGGTCACCCGGCGCGGCGTAATCTGGGATCGAGGTAGTCGCGCAGCCAGTCGCCGAAGAAGTTGAAGGCCATCACCACGATAGTGATGATCAGGCCGGGGAAGAGGGCGATCCACCAGGCTTGGGTGAGGAACTCGCGACCTTCGGCTACCAGGATGCCCCACGCCGGATCGCCGGGCGCAAGACCCAGGCCAAGGAAGCTGAGGGAGGCTTCCAGCAGGATTACCTGGCCGATGCTCACGCTGGTGAGCACCATCAACGTGTTGATGACGTTGGGGAACAGGTGCCGCCAAACGATCATGCCGGAGGAGACGCCGTAGATTTGGGCCAGGATGACGAAATCGCGGTCACGAATCGCCAATACCTCGCCTCTTATCATCCTGGCAAACCGCGCCCATTGGGTGGCCGCAATTGCGATCATCACATTCCACACGCCGGTGCCCAGATAGGTCACGATGAGTAGCGCAACCAGAATTGATGGAAAACCAAGCACCGCGTCGGTGATCCGCATCAGGATGGAGTCCACCCATCGCCCCGAATAACCGGACACGAGGCCGATCACGGTGCCGACGAGGATGGCAACTACCATTGAAGGCGCCGAGACCTGAAGCATGGTGCGTGAGCCGTAAATCAGACGGCTCAGCATATCCTTGCCCAGACGGTCGGTGCCCAGGATGTGCTCCGCGCTGGTGAAGGGGGCTTGCAGCTTGTTGCGAACGTTGTTTTCGCGCGGGTCGTGGGGCGAAATCAGGTTGGCGAAGATGGCGCAGAAGACGATAATGAGCAGGATGGCGATGGGAACCCAGGGCAGCCGCGCGTCCCTGATGCGCTGCGCCACGCTGACCGGCCGGCGGCCGTCGATCACCAATGCAGGAGTTTCAGAAGCCAAAATCGCCCTCCGGCCCGAGTCGTCTAGTTCATCCGGACCCGCGGGTCAGCGTAACCGTACAGAATGTCCACAACCAGCGCCGTCAGGATGTAGGCAGCGCCGGAAACCATTATGGCCCCCTCAACCTGGGGGAAGTTGTTGGACAGAACGCCCTCCAGCAGCATGAGACCCACGCCGGGCCAGGCGAAAACCACTTCCACCACCACGGAGCCGTTGAGCAGGCCGGCCAGGCTGATGCCGCCAAAGGTGATTACCGGGATGAGCGCGTTGCGGGCGGCGTGTTTCCAGATGACTACCCGGTCGCTCATGCCCTTCACCTGGGCGAATTTCACGTAATCGCTGTCCAGCACTTCCAGCATCGCCGAACGGGCCAGGCGCATGATGGCGGCAATTATCGCCAGCGCCAGCACGAAGGCCGGCAAAATCAGGTGGGCCAGCATATCGGGGATCTGGGACCATGTGGGGAACCATCCCGTCATGTCGCCGCGACCAAAGGCCGGCAGCCAACCCCAATATCCGGCAAAGACTATGATCAACATGATGGCTACCCAAAATTGCGGGGCGGCCATGCCAAAAATGGCGAATGCCTTGCAGATCCGGTCCAGGAAGGTGTCGCGCTTTACCGCGGATATTATGCCCAGAGGCACTCCTATCCCAATAGCCAGGATCGTACCGGCGATAGCCAGATGGACGGTCGCCGGTATGCGCTCCAGCAGGATCTCCTGAACCGGGCGTCGGGCAGTAAAGGAATCGCCGAAGTCCAACCGAACGGCCTTGATCAGGAAGTTCCAGTACTGGACAATGAACGGCTTGTCCAATCCATAGGCCGCCTTCTGCGCTTCGTACACCGATTCATCGTGCTCGGCTGAAATGGGCAGCAGGAACCGGGCCGGGTCGCCGGTCAAGTGAACGCTGCCAAATACGACGAAGCTGAGCGCGATCAGGGTGACCAGACCCTCCCCGATGCGGCGAATGATGTAAGCGGTCATTGTTCTGCCGATGCCTTACCGTAGGGGCGGGTTTCAAACCCGCCCCTGCCCGTTGCGGTGTAGTTCCAGTACCGCGACCTACTTCAGCTTCAGCGTCCAGATGGCGGTGACGTAGGGCACCAGGCTCCAGGGTTCGTAGGAGGCCACGTCGGCTCCCAATCCCCACGGTACGTTGGTGTTGAAACCGTCGCCCCAGTGGGTCTGGTCCTGTAGGTAATCGTACATCTCATTGTACGACGCGGCGCGGGTGTCGGGGTTGAGGTCGGAGAGGCCCTTCTGCACGACCGGAGTGGAGGTGCTGGCCCAGGGTTCGTTCTGCCAGTCGCCCACAGCGCGCCAGGCGATCTGTTCGTTGATGAAACCGCCTTGGGTGATGGACGTGCCATCATAGCGGCCCTCGTTGGTGCGTACCAGGACGTCGGCGGGGAACTCACGGTTGTTCCACTGCTGGCGGGTCGCGGCGGCGTCGCCGACCACTACCTCAACATCCCAACCCAGGCCCTCGGTCCAGAAGTCCTTGTACAGCTGGGCCAGGTCGGGCAGCAAAGGCAGGTCGCCGGCTTCCCAGGTGTAGATGGTGAAGGAAATCTGCTCGCCGTTGGCGTCGGTCCCGTCGTCGCCGTTGGCTCCGCCGTAGCCGATGGACTTGAGCAGCTCATGGGACTTCGCCAGGTCAAAAGGACGCGGCCTCAGGTTTTCGCCCCAGCCCAGGGAGTTGGGGGTGACGTGGGCCCAGCTGTCGGCGTTGACTGATTCGGGAGAGTACAGGCCGTTGACGATGGCGTCCTTGTCAATGGCGTGTTCGGCGGCCTGGCGGGCCTCCACCGGGTAGCACCAGAGATCCTCGGTCCAGCAGTCAACGTACACCACCCAGTTGTAGGATGATTCTTTCTGCCATGCGATGGAAGCGCCGTCGATCCCGTCGATGTCGCCGATCATGTTGATGTTGGCTTCGATCAGCTGGGCGTCGCCGCTGCGCAGGGCGGCCAGCCGGCCGGCCGGCTCGGGCACCACCTCAATGGTCAGGGTGTCGAAGGTGACGCTGCGATCTTCCGAAAAGCCGTTTTCGGTGGTCCAGAAGAAGTCATCGAACTTTTCGAAAGAGTACTTCTGCTCCAGCACGAAGTCGGTCACCCGCATCGAGCCAATGCCGACGGGGTCGGTTTCGTAGCCTTCGAACCCGGCGGCCCCGGCGCGCTCCCGCATGGTCGCCTCGGGGACGATCATCGCGCTGGCGCCCTGGGCGTTCTCGGACCAGTTGAAGGAGAAGTCGAGCCGAACCGTGTTGAAGGTTACCTGCACCTGGTCATCGGCGGGGCCCTTGGATACGCCGTCAATCAGCTTGGTCAACGCCACGTCGCGGGGCTCGTAGTAGCCGGTTCCCAGCAATTCCTGCGCCTCGGCTCCCAGGCGGGAGTCCAGGTTAAAGAAAACGTCGTCGCGGGTGATGGTGTTCCCGTCGTGCGCCTGGATGAAGCCGTCGTTGACGGTGAAGGTCCAGACCTTCCCGTCCTCGCTCACCGACCAGTCCTTGGCGACCGCTGGAACCAGTTCGCTGCCGCCGGCGCCGCCCACCAGAGCAACACCAAAGATGCGCTGGAACTTGAGGTCCTCGCCTTCGGTCAGCAGGGGGTCGAACTTACCGTTGCCGATGTTGGTCACCAGCAGGTTGACGTGGCCGCCGGCGCTCTCGGACATGGCCGCCGGCTCGGTGGCTGCCGGCATGGCGGTGGGAGCCGCAGCGGCGCTGCCGCCGGAGCTGGCCGGCGCCGCCGGGGCTGCCGGAGCCTCGGATGCGCCACCGCAAGCCACCGCAGCGATCATGCCAACCGCCAGGCCAAATGCCGTCAGCAGCCGGACGTTCATAACCTTTTTCAATCCCATTATATGAACACTCCTCTAGATGTACTGCTTTAACCGAGGTCCACGGATATCCCGTCGGTTACGAATGCCGGACGATTAAACGGCGATAACGGCATTCTGTCAAGGGCGGATTACGAAATGCAACCGTTCGGATGCGCGGCGGCCGGCGCCAAAAGGATCATACCGGCTTTCGCCGGTATCCAGGAAATCATTTGCATAAATAAGCTGTCGGATGGTGGATTGCAGCGCCGGACGTGTTAGGATTGCGTCGTAACTTGCCTTGCGCGCCTCGTCCGCAACCAATCGGGATTCCTGACGCTTATGTTCACCCCTACCAGATTGTTTTATATCTTCTGCGGAGCCGTTGGCGGAGCCGTCGCCGGCGGTTACGTCGCCTGGGCTATCGCTTCCCGATTCGCCCGCATTGCGGAGCTGAACGACCGAGCGATCGTGGAGCCGCACGTGCTGGTGGTGCTCTGCGTCTCCGGCGGGCTGCTGGCTTTTCCCCTGGGGGCGGCGGCGGGATTGATTATCGGGGCCGTCGTGAACCGCGTTTTTGAGAATGTCCGCCGTTCGCGAGGCGGAAGCGACGAGTCCTCGTGGGTAACGCAACGCGCCGTTGACGACGGCAGCCGGGAGTAGGCGCCGTATAATCGGCGGCAATCAAAATCAGACTGGATTCCGACTTTCGCCGGAATGACAATTAAGTTGTGAGGAGCCATCCCATGCCCCAATTCGTGCGCGTCTATACCGGCCCGGACGGTCAATCCCGCCTGGAACATTACGATCCGCCCTTCGAGGACTTCCTGGACACCGAAGGCGCCTACGGGCGGGGCACGCCCATGCAGGCCACCAGCGGCCTGACCATCCGCATTTCGCCGCCCGACTATTTCCTGGACTTCCACTGCGCCCCGCGCCGCCAGTACACCGTTACGCTGGCCGGCCAGGCTGAAATCGGGTTGAGCGACGGCTCCACCCACCGCGTGGGGCCCGGCGACGTGCTGTTGGCGGAAGACCTCACCGGACAAGGCCACACGACGCGAGTGGTGGGCGGCGAAGAGCGGGTGTACCTGGTGATACCGCTGGCGGACTAGGCCCTTGCCGTCTCGACAGTGCGGGAGGTCTTCTACGGCTGGTGGGTGCTCGGCGCGGCGGTTTGCCTGGGCTTCGCAGCATTTGGGGTCGTCATCCCCGGGTATCTGGCGTTTTCGGTTCCCATACGCGACGAGTTGGGGCTGTCGTCGGGCCAATCGGCCTTTGTAGTCGGAGCGGCGTGGGGTATCGGAGACATCACCTCTGTAGTGGCCGGGTGGCTGGCGGACCGGTACGGAGCGCGCCGGCTGGTCCTGGTCGGCGGCCTGCTCTGCGGGGCCGGGTTTGCGGCTCTCGCGTTGGCAAATTCGTTCCTGGGGATCCTGCTGGCGTACACGGTAGTTGCGTCGGCAGGCCGGGGCCTGGGCATCTTTCCCACGTTGATGACCCTGGTCAACCAGTGGTTCGCGCGTCGCAAGGCGCTGGCCCTGGCAGTGGTGAACACGTCCACCGCCGGGGGAGCGGCGGCGCTTCTCCCCGTATTGAGCCTGGGGGCGGCGCAGATTGGGTGGCGTCCCACCGCGTTGGTGGCCGGCCTTGCGATAGGCGCCTTGACCCTGCCCGCGGTAGCAGTCATCCGCAGCCGGCCGGAGGATATCGGCTTGCAACCCGACGGAACCGCCCCCAGGCCCCGGACGCCGGCCAACGCCAACCCGGGGGATACGGCAGCCACACGGGTTGCCCCTGCGGAAGCGGGCGCCGGTCGGCGGGATTTCACGCTGGGGCAAGCCCTGGTGACCGCAACCTTTTGGGCGTTGTCCCTGGGGGCAGCGCTGCGCACGGTAACATCGGACGTGCTGATAGTGAATCAGATACCGATATTGATATGGAAGGGAGTGGCTGAGTCCAGAACATCCTCCTATCTGTCTTTGACTTACTTCGCCACCATACCGGCGCGTTTTGGAATGGGACTGGCGGCGTTGTGGATCGCCCCCCGCTGGCTGTTGAGCGCGGCGATGGTGGCGGTGACCCTCTGCACCCTGGCGGCCCTGATTATGCCGGGCGACCGGGTGGCGTGGTTCCTGATCGCGGCATCGGCGGCTGGACAGGGAGTGAGTTCGATAGCGTGGATCACGGTCGGGGAATATTTTGGTCGGCGCAGCTACGGCACACTGGTCGGCGTGATGACGGTGTTCTACGGAACCGGCGGGCTGATCATCCCGGCTGTCGCCGGCTCGGTCTTCGACCGGACCGGCAGCTTCATGCCGGCGCTGGCGGCGGCGGCCGGCTTGCAAGCGGTGGCCGCCGCGTCGTTCCTGCTGGTAAAACAGCCGGCCGCCGACGCCGCCGCCGCCGATTCCCGATAGGGATGCCGGGGACGGGATGATCCACCGCACAACCGGCCGGCGGCGGGCCAGGGGGAGCGGCGTCTACTACGGCTGGTGGGTCATTCTTGCCAGCGGAACCATGGGGTTCCTGGGGTTCGGAGCCATCATTCCCGGCTTCCTGGTATTCGCGCCAGCTCTCCAGGAAGATCTGGGCATTGCCTCGGCCCAGTTCGCTTTCGTAGTGGGGGCAGCGTGGGCCGTGGGCAACGTGGCGTCCCTGGGCGCCGGATGGCTGGCGGACCGTTACGGGGGCCGGCGGCTGGCGCTCATCGGAGGACTGCTGAGCTGCGCCGGGTTCGCCTCCGTCGCCGGCGTGAGTTCTTACTGGCAGCTGGCGCTGGCGTATTCGGGGATTTCCGCCATCGGCCGGGGTATCGGGATAGTTCCCAACCTGATGACCATTGCCAACCAGTGGTTCGCGCGACGGAAGGCGCTGCCGATGACGCTGCTGAATACGGCTTTTGCCGGCGGCGCTGCCGTGATGGTCCCGTTGCTATCCTGGTGCCTGGGCCGGTTCGGCTGGAGAACGACCATCCTGGGAGCCGGCGCCGTGGCCGGCGTCCTCACCGTAGGAGCCTCTATCGTCATACGGAGCCGTCCGGAAGACATCGGTTTGCTGCCCGACGGGATACGACCCGAGGCTGGCGCGGCCGGAGCAATCAGAGGACGCCGCATCGAACCGACCTATGCGGCGTCCGATCTCACGGTTCGGCAGGCGCTGGCCACGCCGGCCTTCTGGTTGCTGACCGTGGGCGTCACCCTGCGCATCGCCGCCGCCGACGCGCTGGTGATCAACCAGATACCCATGCTGGTTTGGAAGGGAATACCGGAAGAAACGGCCGCTTTCTACCTGGCGTCCACCTTCCTGGCGATAATTCCCTTGCGTATTGCCATGGGCGTGGCGGCGACCTGGATACCCTCGCGGTGGCTCATCTTTGCCGGGATGAGCGTGGGAGCCGCCGGGACCGCGGCGTTTCTGGTGGGTACGGGCTACGTCGCCGCCGCGCTGTTCGTAGTCTCCATCGCCGCCACCGAGGGGATTGCCACGCTGGGCTGGCTGGCGGTGGGGGAGTACTTCGGTCGGCGCAGTTTCGGGACGCTGGTTGGCGCGATGACGGTGTCTTTCGGGGCCGCCTCACTCCTGGCGGCATGGTCCGCGGGTTGGGTCTTCGACCAGACGGGGACCTATGCCGCGGCGTTGCTGGCCGCCGCTCCTTTACAGCTGTTGTCCGGATTGTGCTACCTGCTGGCGCGGCGGCCGGCCGTTGTCGATAGGTCCACGGGATAGGGGCAACTACACGCATCGGGGCAACCACCGGAGTTGCCGCTACAGTGAGTTGCCGCTACAGTGAGATGGTCGCGGGGGTTAGGTAGCGTTCCGTCTCCCTCCTGCATCTTCCCCAGGCTGGCCTACCGGCTGGCGATGCCCCGGAATTGCTTGGCCGTCCACCAGGGCGTTCTCCACAAGGCGGCGGGCCTCGTCGAACTGCCCGTCGTAACCGGCCGGATGCAGTGGTTTAACATAAGGGAATGGTGCTACAATTCTTGTCGCAATTACCGACCCTTATTCACCAGGAGGCCACACGTGGACAGCCGAAGCAGGAAAAATTGGCGTGGCAAAACCCGCTGGGCGAAGTGGGGGCCGCCGCTGCTGCTGGCGGCCGTGGCCGCGCTTTGGCTGGCGCTGCCCACCCCACCCGCCGCGCATGCCCAGGAAGCGCCGGCCAGCTGCGGCAGCGGCCCCCTCGACGGGCGCACGCAGAAGGTGGTCGACGCCATCCTCGCCAAGATGAGCGAGACCGATTGCAGCGCCGTTACCACCGCGGACTTGAACGGCGTCACTGGTATTCTCCGGGTAGCCAATAGCCTGAGTTCTGTGCAAAGCGACGACTTCGATGACCTCACCAGCCTGAAACAGCTGAATCTGTATGACAACGACCTGGCCGAGCTTCCCAGCGGCGTCTTCGACGGCCTTTCCAGCATGACCCACCTGCGCATTTACAACAACGATCTGACGACCCTGCCCGACGGCGTGTTCGACGAGACCTCCAGCCTGGCAAACATCCGCCTGAACAACAACCAGCTGGAATGGCTGCCGCCGGACTTGTTTGAGGGGCTGCCCCTGGAAACTCTGCATCTGGAAAACAACCCTCCACTGGCCTGCATTCACGCCAGCCAGTTCGACGGCTTGTCCAACCTGAGACTGCTGCGGATGCAGAACACCAAGTTGGGCAACATCAACCCCACCCACTTCACCCGGTGGAACTTGACCAGTTTGGCGGATCTGCGGTTTGGCGACGTGCGCATCGCTGAGGCGAATACCTTTGACGTTGACTTTGCGACCTACCAGGCGGTGCTGCCCGCCCTGGTCGAAGACGACTTCCGGGTCGAGGACGTCGTCGCACTGACCGACCCGATTTGCGATACCCTGGAACGGCTGGCCGAATGCGGCGGCGCCAGCAACCCCCTCCACAGGCGCACGCAGAAAGTGGTCGACAAGATCGTCGCCGAACAAGGCGCCTCTGATTGCGCCGACGTTACCACCGCGCAACTTGAGGCCCGCACTACGCTTGACCTGAACAATCTGAGACTGCACGCCCTGCGAAACGGCGACTTCGCCAACTTTACCGGCCTGCAAAACTTGTATCTGAGCAACAACAAGCTGGCAGAGCTGCCCGAAGACGTGTTCGACGGCCTCACCGGCCTGCAAATCCTGAATCTGTACGACAACTCGCTGACCGCCCTGCCCGCAGACGTGTTCGACGGCCTCACCGGCCTGCAAACCCTGCGGATGTACAACAACTCGCTAGACACCCTACCCGAAGACCTGTTCGACGGGCTGTCCAGCCTGCAAACCCTGGAAATAAGCGAAAACGCGCTGACCACCCTGCCCGCAGACGTGTTCGACGGCCTCGCCGCACTGGAACAGCTGTATCTGCAAGACAACTCGCTGACCACCCTGCCCGCAGACGTGTTCGACGGGCTGACCTTCCTGAGCGCGCTGCGTCTGCAAGACAACGCGCTGGCCGCCCTGCCTGAAGACGTGTTCGACGGGCTGACCGCCATGACACTGCTGCGTCTGAACGGCAACGCGCTGGAGTATCTGCCGCCGGACCTGTTTGACGGGCTGTCCAACCTGCGCGAGCTGTATCTGGACGACAACACGGCGCTGGCCTGCATCCACCCCGGCCAGTTTGACGGCTTGTCGGAACTGCTCGAGCTGCATCTGGCCGGCACCAACCTGGGCAACATCGCCCCCACGCACGGCGCCCGGTGGGGATTGAACGAGCTGGAAGAGCTGCGATTCGGCGATACGCTCATCGCCAGTTCGACGCTTGCCTTTCAGGATTACCAGGCCGAGTTACCGGACCTGGTTGAGAACCGCACCTACGTCCGGTCCCCCTTCGAACTGTCCGACCCGATTTGCGGTTCCATCGCGGCCGACACCGATGGGAACAGCTTTCACACGAGGGTAAACGTGCGGCTGGAGCATAGCCGGGTGTATCCCAACCGGGTCCAGAGTGTCGGCGACGCTGGCGACGGCTTCTGCGGCGCCGACACCGGCGAAGACCGCCGCAA
>CAYGAY010000016.1:20289-73643 GCA_964347975.1 uncultured Dehalococcoidia bacterium | reverse complement strand
CCCATGGCAACACCTTTATCAAGTGTTGCACTTCGTTTGTGAGTTTAGGGAATCCAGCGCCCGAAATCGTTAACCATCGTTCCGATTCTTTCACGTTGCGACTTCTAAACTCCGGCGAAAGTCCGAGAACTCTGCGGCTTTACAGACACCGTGCCCAACACCAGCATAGTATGTCGGTTCTTTCGACGCCTGACCAGCCGCCTGGACCTCATGGAGCAGGCCATCCACCGGCTGGTGGACCGGATAGCCGAGGCCGTCCGGCAATGCCCCGATAACGCTGTCCCGCCAGTCGGTCATGCCCTCGCCATCGACTCCACCGACATTGAGGGCTGGGTGGACATTCAGAAGAAGCCCTACAGCGATCCTGAAGCCCGATGGGGCGTCCGAACCAATGCCGACGCCGAGGACGGTATCGAACACTTCTACGGGTACAAACTTCACCTGATCTGCGACGCCATCTACGGCGTCCCGCTGGCCTACGAAGTCCTGCCGGCCAACCTGAACGACTCGCCCACCCTGCCCGGCCTGGTCAATCAGGTTATGGTCAAGCGTCCCGGCTTGAAGCCGCGCTACCTGATGGCCGACAAGGGCTACGACGCCCTCAGCAACTACCGGCGCCTGAACGACCTGCGCATCATCCCGGTCATCCCGCTCCGTAACACCGACAAGGAAGGGCTGTACGACCAGAAAGGCCGGCCTCAGTGCCTCGGCGGGAAACCCATGGAGTACGTCGGCACGGATCCCAAGAAGGGCCGCCTGTTCCGGCGCCGGAAGAAGGGTTGCCGGCTCAAGAACCGTGTCGGCATGACCCGGTTCTGCGACATTGAATACTGCGAGACCCTGGAGGGCGACGCGCTCCGCAAGGTGGGGCGGTTGGTAGAACCACTAGCCGGTGGAAACGGCTTTACAAGCGGCGCACCAGCGTTGAGCGAGCGTTCCGCAGCCTGAAGCGCTCCTGCCTGCTCAACCAGCGCCAGTTTCGCGACTTGGCGAAGTTGCGGCTACGCTCCTCGCTGGCCCTGCTGACCTACTGCGCCACGATGCTGGCGCGGGTACGGGCCGGCGAGTTTGACATTTTTTAGCGGTCCTGCATACAATGATAGAGTGCGTTATCATATCGCGCTGCGAAACGGCCCGGTGGTGTAGCGGTTAACATACTGCCCTGTCAAGGCAGAGATCGGCGGTTCGAATCCGCTCCGGGTCGCCATTTCCCAACGTTTTCGACGGCTCCAGAAACGGGGCCGTTCTTGTTGTCCGGCGCTGGGAGAACGATCAATCAGTCTCCATCGCCGGCTGCCACCATCCATTGCGGATTAGATTTCCACGCCTCACATGCGCATGACATTCAGATAATATCTTGCGGATATTATTACGAATTTCGTTATAAATACGATTGGTACTGCTGATACCCAACTATAAACTCGCATTTGAGCCAATACACGAAGCAGGCCAAGCGGGACGAACTGCCCGCAGACCTCCAGAACATCGTCCTCGAGGCAGACGCCCGCACAGCGCCACTAACCGGCAATTGCTGCTCTGTTCAACGAGAAAGTTAAACCCATCATCGGCGTCGAAACTTAGTCGAGCGGCCTGGTGGCGCGAGTGGAGGGCAAATAACCCGCTTGTCTCACCGCCCTGCCGCAGGATCTCTCCGGGGGCCGCTCCGAATAAGCGGCTCTCGTTGTTATTTGTGATAACGATTATCGTGTTTGCTTGATAGTGTTTCGGGGCGGTAATAGACTCGGCGACGGCCACTTTCTCCTGTAAAGCGAAGGACACGCCTTTAATTATGACGGTAAACCGAAAGCCAAGGGGTGAATCATGAACCGTGTGGTTCTGTCGTATTGCTCATAGGTCTGGCCGCCGTCGTGATCGCTTGCGGAGGCAGCGTAGCTAGTGAAGCCCCCGCTCTCGAGAGTTCCGCCGGCATTATGCCCGCCGCCGCCGCCGCCTCTGGAACAGGCGCCGTGGGCGCCGCCGGCGGCGCTGGCGATCCTTACGCCTCGAGAGTAGTTGTCAACCCGGATGGGACGGCGAACAGGCAATAGGTCCGGATTTCGGATAGTCCGCGCCGGATCGGCGGGTTTCTCGGGCGGCCGGCGGGTCGCCCCGGGCGCCCTCCCGTTCGGTGGCGTATAATGGCCCTGCGGCGCTGGGGAACATACGCGGCTGTATCAGGAGTCCGGCGATGCAGCGGTTCGCGCTATGGTTATGTGTCGGGACGTTAGGATTGCTGGGCCTGGCGGGATGTGGGATTGCGATTTCGGATCATGGAGGGGGCAAGGTGGAAACGCGGCAGAATGATTTCGCGGTCAGCGGGATGCCGACGCTCATTGTTGAAAATACCAACGGAGACGTGGAGGTGACGGGCGGCGCTCACGCAGGAATGGTCCGGGTAACGGCGCGGTTGCGCCGGCCGGAACGGATCGAGTACCGGGCCACCCAGCAGGGAGACACCGTGCGGGTTACGGTCAAGAAGCGCCGGGAGAGCGAAGGCTGGTGGAGTTGGCTGTGGCAGCGAAGCGGAGCGTCGGATATCGCAGTAGCTGTGCCCCCGACGGCAAGCATGGATATCCATACCTCCAATGGCGACATCTCAGCGCGCCAGGTAGCCGGAACGGTTACCCTGGGAACTTCCAACGGCGCCATTGAGGCCACCGGCGGCGATGGCGCTTATGACTTGCGCAGCTCCAACGGCAGCGTCACTGTGGCAGCCGGACGAGGCGAGTTCAATCTGCGTACCTCCAACGGGAGCATTCAGTTCGCCGGGGCCCCGGAGGAAGGGACGGAAAATCATTTGCGGACTTCCAACGGCAACATCAAGGTACGGCTGGCCGGGGAATCTCCCAGCGTGCGCCTCTCCGCGTCCACCAGCAACGGAGGCATCCGGCTGGAACGGAGCGTTGCGGTGAGCGAGCTTAAGAGCCGGAACCATTTGGAAGGAGTGATTGGGGGTGGCGCAGCGAAAATGACGCTAACCACTTCCAACGGAACGATAGACATTGAATAGAGCGCGGCGCAAGCGAAAGCCGCGCGGGGCGTCGGTATTGTCTTGCCAGGCCAGAATAAGACCGATACATGGCTATAACCTGCTGAGAACAACGTTGAGCGGGCGTGGCCCTCGCGCGCACCCGCTTTGTCATCGCGACCCCGTACTTGATACGGGGGTGGCAATCTCGTCGGTGTAGCAATGGCCGCACCGTCAAGACTCTCTCAGCAGCGGCAGCCACCGCCGGAACGAGATTCCATCGCCCGCCTGCGGCGAGCGTGGAATGACCGGTTAAAGTGGGTACGCACGAGGGCGTAGCCTCCTTGCGAACTGCGCCGTGTCAACGTAACATCTTTGCCTATGCAGTATCGCCGGATCAGCATTGACAAGACCTGCTCCATCGCCGCCGTTGCGTTGCTGGAGTCCGCCGGCCCGTGGACCATTACTGAGGATCTGGCCGCCGAGCTGCGTGATTGCTGCTGGAACCTCGCATTGGAGGACGAGCTGCGCGTCGTTACCATCTCTGGCCGCGGCGATGCCTTCGCCGTAGGCCGCATGAAGCCGCCCGCGGACGTCCAAACCGCGCCGGTGATGAAGCGGCTGGAATGGCAGACTGCTATGGGAGCAGCCTCAACCGTAGCCGCCTTGCCGATGCCGGTGATAGCGGTGCTGAACGGAGACGCTATCGCTCACGGCTTGGAGTTAGCCTTGGCCGCCGACCTGCGCATCGCTGCTGAAACCGCCCGCCTCGGCGCCGGGTACCCACTGGACGACGGATTCCCTTACGACGGAGCGACCCAGCGGCTGCCGCGTCTTGTTGGTCCGGCTATGGCGCAGGATCTGCTCCTTACCGGGCGCACGCTGTCGGCTCGGGAGGCTTTAGAGGTCGGATTGGTTAATCGGGTCGAACCGCCCGGACGGTTGGATGACGCAGTTGCCGAGTTGGTGACCCGGATTGCGGCCTCCGCCCCAATCGCCGCCCGCTACGCCAAAGAGGCGGTGACTGCCGCCGGAGACCTCACCCTGGCCCAGGGGTTGCGTCTCGAAGCCGACCTCAGCGTCATATTGCAAAGCACGGATGACCGCGCCGAGGGCTTGCGTTCCTTTGCCCACCGGCGTTCTCCTCAATTCACCGGCCGTTGAGAAAATTTCACCGATGAAAGTACGACTGGACATACATACCCACGTGGGGGAAATGTTCGGCTTCCAACCGCCCACACCCGGAATCGCGGAGTCCGTGATCGGGCAAATCAGAAAAGCGGGACTTGACGGCATCGCCGTTACTGACCATTGGCGTCGCGACTGGGGGATGGCCCTGCACCGGGTGGTGGAAGAGCATTTTCCCAACCAGGTCATCATAATTCCGGGGCACGAAATTGACGTCCGACCGGCCAGCAGCCCCTTCGACGAATACCATTGCACCGAATTATATCTGCCGGGCGGTCTCCTTTTCCGCACTTACTGCCACCCCGGATATTACACCCCCAACATAGTCATCGAAGACGATATCCATGGTATCGAGATTGCCAACCACCATCACGATTGGCATATTCGTCGGCCAGTAGTGGAACGGGTCGCGGAAGCCCATGGCCTGCTCACTTTTTCGGTGAGCGACGCGAATGTGCTTGACGAGATCGGCGCCGGAAGCACCTTGGTTGACCTGGAAGACATGCTGCGCCGGGCCATTCCGTTGGACTGACGCATCGCACCGACATGGCGGCCCCTTTCCCCACCATCATCTACGAAAAGGTCGGCGGCGTAGCTCACGTCTCGCTGAACCGCCCGGAGCGTCTCAATGCCTACTCGGTGGCTATGCGGGACGATTTCGCTGCGGCCCTGTGGGCCGTCGAAGAGGATGACGAGGTTGGCGCGTTGCTGATTACCGGACAGGGCCGAGCCTTCTGCGCTGGGGCCGACCTGAGCGAATTCGGCTCGGCCCCCTCTCAGGTGATTGCCCGCAACGTGCGCTGGCAGCGCGACGTCTGGGGTCAACTGATCGACCTCCCCAAACCCATCGTCGTCGCAGTTCATGGGTATTGCATCGGCTCGGGCCTCGAGATCGCGCTCCTGGCGGATCTTCGCATTGCCGCGTCAGGCACCGTTTTCGCCATGCCGGAGGTTCAGCTGGGAATGATCCCCGCGGCCGGGGGCAGTCAAACCCTGCCCGCTAACGCCGGGCCGTCGGTGGCCCTGGACCTCCTTCTCACCGGCCGGCGTTTCGACGCCGACGCGGCGCTGGAGTACGGGCTGGTCAGTCGCGTGGCGCCTCCCGGTGAGTTGGAAAAAACCTCCTGGGGCGTCGCATGTCAACTGGCCCGATTGCCGCCGGGTTTCTCCGCCGCCCTCCGAGTGGCTCTGCGGGAAACCGGGATCTCTAAACTGGCCGATGGATTGCGAATGGAGCGGCGACTAGCGGCGTCATTGGCCTCCATTGATGACATTTAGGAACGCTGTGCGGTTCGGTGCCGTTCGCCGGCATAACCGTTAGCATGGAGAGACGATGAACACTACGGAATTTCTGACGATCGCGTCGGCCATCGTCCCGGACCGGACGGCTATCGTGTTCGATGGTCAGCAGATCAGTTTCGCAATGCTCCAGGAACGGGTCAACCGGCTTGCCAATGCCATGGCGGACTTGGGCATCGAACCCGGCCGCCGGGTGGCGGCAATGCAGACCAATTGTCACCACCTGATGGAAATCTACTTTGCCGCTGCCCAACTCGACGCCATCTACGTACCTGTCAACTTCCGCGCCAAGGCAGATGAGCTGGCTACCATGCTGGCCATCGTGGAGCCTGACCTGCTTTTCCTGGGCCAACGCTACCTGCCGCTGGCGCCGTCCGCTGGCTCCCTCCCAGCGGAGCGCATCGTGATGCTGGACGCCGCCGGACTGGACGGCCGCCACAACTACGACGATTTGTTGTCCAATGCTGATCCGGAACAGCTCCATTTCCCGGAGGACGACGAGGATGCCACGACTGTGATCATGTTCACTTCCGGCACCACCAGCGTACCCAAGGGCGCGCAGTTGACCCACGACAGTTTCAGTACGTTTCTGCTCACCAGCGTCATGCCGGCGGATCCGGAAGTGGAAGAAACCAACCTGCTCACAGTTCCGATGTACCACGTGGCCGGTCTCCAGGCCGCCCTGGCCGCGATATTCGGCGGTCGTACCCTGGTGGTGATGCCCCAATTCGATCCGGAAGAGTGGATGGCTCTGGCCGCGGAACACCGGGCCAACCGGGCCATGCTGGTGCCCACCATGCTCAAACGAGTGATGGATCACCCGCGTTTCGGCGCCTACGACCTTTCATCGTTGAACGTGATCACCTACGGCGCTGCTCCCATGCCGCTGCCCGTCATAAGGGAGGCCATCGACAAGTTCCCCAACACTCGTTTCATCAATGCTTTCGGGCAGACGGAAACTGCCTCCACCATTACCATGCTGCCGCCCGACGATCACGATCTCTCGGGATCGCCGGAGGAAGTCGAAACCAGGCTGCGCCGCCTGACATCCATCGGGAAACCCCTGGAGGACGTCGAAGTCATGATCGTGTCCGAAGCAGGCGAGCCGGTGCCCGATGGCGAAGTCGGCGAAATCGTCGCCCGCGGCGCCCGGATGATGACCGGTTATTGGCAGCAGTCTGACGCCACCGGCGACACCCTGCGCGGCGGCTGGCTCTACACCGGCGATCTGGCGTGGCAGGACCGGGACGGTTACATCTACCTGGCCGGGCGCGCCCGGGATTTCATCAAACGCGGCGGCGAAATGATCTCGCCGGAGGAGGTGGAGCGGACCTTGGTGGAGCATCCCGCTGTTGCAGAAGTCGCCGTCATAGGTATCCCGGACCTGGAATGGGGCGAGGAGGTACGCGCGATAGTCGTGGCCGGAGACCCGGCGGCATCCGAGGGAGAGTTGATCGAATTCTGCCGTGACCGGCTCGCCGGGTTCAAGCGTCCTCGTTCCGTGGTGTTCGTGGATATGTTGCCGCGCAACGTAATGGGCAAAGTAATGAAACGGGACCTGCGAGAAGAATTCGGCCATCCCGTCTCTAACAGTTGAACGGGAACCAAAGTGAGACCGGAGGCATCGGTATGGATATAGCGGTAATGGGCGCCGGCGGCGTCGGCGGTTACTTCGGCGGGTTGTTGGCCCGTGCCGGAAACGATGTGACTTTTATCGCCAGAGGGCCGCATCTGGAAGCAATCCGCCGCAACGGCCTGCGGGTCGAGAGCGGCAACGATGGTACGTTCACCGTCCTCGGCAACGCCACGGGCAATCCGGCCGAAATCGGACCCCGTGAACTGGTTTTGTTCACCGTAAAAATGTACGACAACGACGCCGCCATCCGGGCCATCAGCCCGTTGGTCGGGCCGGAAACCATCATTTTGACGTTGCAGAACGGCATCGACAACGGCGAAAGATTGGTGGACGCCTATGGCGCGGAGCGTGTAATGATCGGCTCGGCGTACCTGGAAGGACGGATCAGCGAACCGGGGGTTGTAACCCAGGGCGGCCCCGGCGCGGCATCTTTCGGAGAACGCGCCCCCGGCATCACCCAGCGCGGGAAGCGACTGTTGGCAGTGTTCCAGGACGCCGGTTGGCGAGTGGAATTGCTTGAGAATATGACCGGGATGCTGTGGAAGAAATTCGCCTATTTGGCCGGATCGGCGGGAGTATGCGCGGCCAGCGGTTGCACCTATGGAGAACTCCGCACCGTACCGGAAACCCGCGCTGCCATAGAGGCTGCCATTGCGGAAGCCCTGGCCGTGGGCGAAGCCTCCGGCGCCCCGCTGGAACCCGATTCGCTGGAATGGTCGATGAACGCCCTGGACAACTTCCCGGCCGCCGGAATGGCGTCGTTGGCAAAAGATTTCGCGGAAAGCCGGCCCGTAGAGCTGGAAGGACTGACCGGCGCCGTGATCCGAATGGGTCTCGAATACGGCATCCCGACGCCGGTGAACGACGCCCTGTACGCCGTCCTGAAACCGCGAGCCAACCGGATCGATGCGGAGTTAGGGCACAGTTGACACGCCCCGACCTGCGGGCATTCACATCCAGAAATCGCGCCGGCGTCAAGCCGGCGTTTCAGTTTGCGGCAATGGTATACAGTCCGGTAAATGATTGCGACTTTCGTAGAATAATGAGCAGTTTCACCAGAAAATATAGATGATTTAGGTATTGACAGCGAACTTTATCGATTCTACCCTCTTGCCACACGCAGAACAAGCAAGGATCGTCGCAATGTGATCGATTGCATGGGGAGGTGCACCGTGTTGGAACCCGTTTCGAGTTTCCCGATCCGTCGCCTGATCGTTCCCTTAGCCGCTTCCGCTGCGCTGGCAATGGCGGTAGCCTGCGGCGGAGCCGCGCCCAGCGCTTCCCCGCCGTCCGCCAACGGCGCCCCGGCCGCTACTGCGCCACCGCAGGCCGCCAGTTCGGGCGATAGCCCGGCCCCCACCGCAATTCCGGCCCAGGCCGGCGCCGCTCCAGAGACGTCCGACCGTGGGATCTACGGCGGTATCGTTGCCATGCAGGATTACGCTTTCCCCAACCTGATTTTCCATCCCCACGAGTTCACCAACCAGATTAAGAACATCTCGGGCATTTACAACGGATTGCTGGAGTACGACTCGGAGACTGACGACCCTTACGATATCGTGGGCGACTTGGCGGAGAGCTGGGAACTCCAGCCGGACGGCGTAACCCATGTGTTCCACCTCTACCAGGACGCCATGTGGCACGACGGCACCCCGGTTACGGCGGAAGACGTCGTGTATAGCATGGACAGCCTGGTGAACGCGGAGGAGAACCGGCCCCAAACCCTCATCATTGCGCCCTACTATTCCGCCGGCAAGGCCCGCGTCATCGACGATCATACGGTGGAGATCGTTACCACCAACCCGGCGCCCGATTTTATCGCCATGATCGCTTCGGACGCTTTCAAGATGATGTCCAAGGCCTGGGGCGAGTCGGACGTTGACACCACGAAGTGGGAAAACGGCATGGGTTCCGGCCCTTTCAAGCCCACCAAACTGGCTAAGGACGTCTCCATCGAGCTGGAGAAAAACGAAGACTACTGGAAAGAGGGAATCCCCTATATCGACGGCAGCATCCACTACTACATCGCCGATAAGGGTACGGCCATCGGAGCGTACCGAACGGGGCAGGTCCTTATGGCGACGTGGCCGGTCACCAACTTGAGCAACACGGAAATTCTGGAACTGAAAGAATCCGAAGCTGACACCGTGGACGTTTACCTCATTCCCAACACCAGCTTGCTGGGAACTCTGATCAACACTACCATCGAGCCTTTTAACGATGTGCGGGTTCGCCGGGCCCTGCACCTGGCCGTTGACCGCTCCGAGTTTCGTTCCATTTTCGGGGGCGGCATCGCTCCGGTGGGCACCCCCTTCCCGCCTGACACGTGGTTCGGTCGCACCGAGGAAGAAGCGTTGGAACTGCCCGGTTTCCGCGCCGGCCCGGACGGCAAGAAACATCCGGACGACATCGCCGAAGCCCGGCGACTGCTGGCAGAGGCCGGCGTCCCCGAAGGGTTTGAGGTCAACGTGATGGCCCGAACCGCAGTGGAGTATGTTGACTTGGCGCAACTGCTTTCCGACCAATTGCGCCGGCATCTGGGCTGGGAAGCCACGGTGCAGCCTATCGACAGCGCCACCGGCATCACCCGCTACAAGGAACAGGACTACCAGATTGCCGCCCAGGGCACGGCCTTGCTGGTGGGCGAACCGGACCCAATAATCGGCAAGATTTTCATGCCCGGCGGCCTCTGGATCCAGTGGTCGGGTTGGGAAGCGCCACAGCAGTTCAAGGACTGGTTCCAGGCGCAAAGTCAAGAACTCGACCGGGCCAAGCGCGCCGCAATTCTCCGGGAGATGGAGGATTGGGTGCTGACGGAGGACCCGGGCCCGCTGCTCGTGTATTACTGGAGTTACCGGGATCAGGTTATCAACAAGCGCATCAAGAACTTCCATATGCCGGCCAGCCTCTGGACGCAACTCAAGCACGACCGCATTTGGTGTGACCCACAATGTTAGGCCGGGTTGCCGAATAACCATTCCACCACCGCAACAGCAGCCTGGGAGACGCCATGAACGCCTATATCATCAAACGATTCATGCTGTTCATACCAACGCTGCTGCTGGTCACCCTGATAGTATTCGCTCTGATGCGACTGGTGCCGGGGGACCCAGCGTTCCTGTTGCTGGCGGGGTTTGAGGGCGACGGTCAATTCTCTCAGCAACAGTTGGACGAACTGCGAGCCAAGCTGGGAACCGACCGGCCCCTGGCGATCCAGTACCTGGACTGGGTTTGGGGCATGGTGCGCTGGGATTTCGGCACATCGATGTACTTTGACACGCCGATCTCTGAGGATATCAGCGCCAAACTGCCCATCACGCTGGAACTGGCAGCCTTCGCTTTATTGCTTGCCTTCCTGGTGGCGGTGCCGTTAGGAGTAATCTCGGCGGTACGGCAGGACACCCTCGCCGATTACGCATCTCGCATCATCGCCATCGCCGGCGTCGCCATGCCGACTTTCTGGATCGGAATACTGGTAGTGTATTTCCTGGTCACGTGGTTTGACTGGCTGCCGCCGTTGGGCTACGTCAACCTTTGGCAGGATCCGTGGACCAATCTCCAGCAGATGTTCTTCCCGGCGGTTGCGCTGGGTTTCTATAACATGGCGCTCATCGCCCGCGTAACGCGATCTTCTATGTTGGAGGTGTTCCGCGAGGACTACATCCGCACCGCCCGGTCCAAGGGACTCCGCGAGAGAGCGGTTATCGTCCGGCACGCGCTGAAAAACGCCTTCCTGCCCATTATAACGATTTCGGGTTGGCAGGTGGGTCGGCTGATCGCTGGCACGGTGGTGATTGAAACCATCTTCCTGGTGCCCGGCATGGGCCGCCTGCTGGTGGACAGCATCCTGCACCGGGACTACACGATGATCCAGAGCATCGTCATGGTGATAGCGTTCATGGTGTTGGCGCTCAACCTCGTCGTTGACCTGCTTTACGCGTGGCTGGATCCGCGCATTCGCTACGAGTAAGCGGACCCGGTATCGGATTTCTTACCGGCATACCCCGCGAGGAAAAGGAACATGGCGCAGCAAGCAACCGGAGCTGTAACCCCAACCGAATCGCTGGAAACCGGGATGCGACCCAGGCGGAACCTCTGGGAAAACATCATCAATTTTGCCCAGCGCAAGCCCCTGGGGGCATTCGGCGCGGCGGTCGTTATCCTGTTGGTTGTCGTAGCAACCCTCGCTCCCCTCGTGGCTACAACCGACCCGAAACTGACGAACGCAGCTTACCGTTTCAATCCCCCAAATGCCGACACCTGGCTCGGCGGCGACCAGATTGGCCGCGACGTGTACAGTCGCCTGGTATATGGAACACGTATATCCCTGGTGGTGGGCCTGTTAAGCGTGTTCTTCGGCATAACCATCGGCGCATTCATTGGCATCGTCAGCGGATACTTCGGAGGCATCACCGACCTGGTCATCCAGAGGATCATGGACGCCATGATGTCTTTCCCCGCCCTTATCCTGGCTTTAGCGATCATGGCAATCCTGGGCGCGTCAGTGACCAACGTGGTGATAGCGCTGAGCGCGGTGTTCATACCGGGGGCGGCGCGTACCATACGCTCCCAGGCCCTCAGCATCAAAGAGGTGGACTACGTGCTGGCCGCCCGCGCCGTGGGCGCCGGCGACTGGCGCATCATCCTTCGCCACATGGCGCCCAACTGCGCTGCCACCTTCATCGTCCTGGCCAGCATCTCCCTGGGCTGGGCGATCGTGGTGGAGGCGTCCTTGAGCTTCCTGGGCGTGGGCATCCCCCCGGACGTACCGTCCTGGGGCGGCATGCTCAACGGCGTAGCGCAGAACTCCCTCGACGTCGCCCCGTGGCTGGGAGTGTTCCCGGGGTTGGCCATCGCCATCACCGTGTTCGCGGTCAACCTCCTCGGTGACGCCCTCCGCGACGTACTGGATCCACGGATGCGAGGGGCCAACTAGACCCCGAATACCGGTATTGCAAGAGCAACCCTTGTGGTTGCCCTACGATTCTGGATAGGTCAACTTCATCAGGACGTGGCGGCGGTTTTTGGTGTGGGGACGGACGTGTCCGGGCCAGCGCCCCGCGTCCACCCCTTCCGCCCACTCGGGGCTGGTGAGCACGTCCGGGCTTTCCAACTGGTACACGGCGTGGTGCTTCTGCATACCCGGTATCTCGATTTCCTGCACCTGGCCTCCCATCGCCATGACGAGCCGCTGGGTTTCGTAGCGCGTAACTCCCAGTACACCGGGAGTCTGGTTCAGCAGCGGGCAATGCTCGGTGTTGTACACCTCGTTGAACAGGGCTTCATGTTCTGGATCGATGTCCATGCTCGCGATAAAAAGGTACTTGGATTTCAACTCGGCCATTTCGTAACCTCCAGTCAAAAACCGGCCGGCGCCGGTGCGGTAAGTCCGGACGTGGGGACATCGCCGGGCAAGAATCGCCCCGATCAGTGGGACTGGTGCAGCATCTGAGCGGCAATTGCCCAGTCGGAATGGGCCTCCGCCATTTCGCCCAGATTAGCGTGCGCCTTGCCGCGGGCGACATAGGCTTCAGCGTAGCGGTCGTTCAGCGCAATAGCAGCGTTAAAGTCCGCTACTGCCGAACGGTCATCGCCGCTGTCGCGGAGGGCCAGCCCTCGCCAGTAGAAAGCGGCCGGGTCGCTCGGCTCGCGGCTGATGGCTTCGGTCAGGTCGGCCAGCGCCTCCTTGAGTCGGGTCAACTTGTAACGGGCTTGCCCACGGATTCGCCAAACCGCAGAGGTGTCGCACCCTGACTCGAGGGCCCATGTCGCATCGTGTTCGGCAGCTGTCCAGTTCGTCAATCGCGATTGGGCGCTGGCTCGTTGCAGCCACGCATCGGGAACATCGGGCCTGAGGTCGATGGCCCGGTCCAGCTCGACCAGCGCGCGCTCCGGCTGGCCCAGCGCCAGTAATGCCTTTCCCCTGAGGCAGTGCAGCTCAGCGTTCTGGGGATCGATCAAAAGCGCCAGATCCAGGTCCGCCAATGCCGGACGCGGCTTCCCCTTTTTGAGGTGAGCCGCCGCGTTGCGCAGGTGTGTCTCGGACAACTGATCCATCGTGCAGTTTACGCCTAAGCGGGTGTTCCCAGAGTTCCCTCTCCCAGAGGGAGAGGGTTAGGGTGAGGGCGCTCCTTGCTGTGGGCCGCCTCTACTGCTGTATTCGCGCGGCCCACGGTTAGAAAGCCCGGCGATGGGAATACTCAATCTCTTGATTGGTGATGAACTCCAGCAACGCAGCGTTGCCGTTCTCGTTCTGCTCCCGCGCTCGCTGGAACGCCGGAATGATTTCGTCAGGGTCCGTGACTCGCTCCGCGTAGCCACCCATCGCCCGCCCCATGTCGGCGTAGTTGCCGCCCAAATCCCGCGTGTTGTAAAGCTCATGCGACCGCTGCATGGCGTTGGTTTCCACGGCCATGGACGAGTTGTTCAGAACGACGGTGGTGATCGGAACGCCGCTGCGTACGGCGGTCTCGAAGTCCAGACCCACCATGCCGAATGCCGCGTCGCCCATGAAGTTGACGCACATCTTGTCGGGGTCCGCCAGCTTCGCGCCGATCACCAGACCCAGGCCCGTGCCCAGACCGTGGGACTTCCCCCAACCCAGGTAGGTGCGCGGCCCGCCGGATCGGTAGAAGGGGGTTATCTGGTCCCGGGGGCTGCCCGAGTCGTGAGTGATGATGGCCTCGGCGGCCGGTACGGCCCTTTGAAAATCCGTGATAACCCGATATGGGTTGACCGGCGGGCCGCCGGCGGTAGTCTTGTGGTTCCACTCCGCCAGCCAGGCGTCGCGCACGGTGGCGATTTCGCCGGTCACCTCCGCGTTGTTGCGACGGCTATCGCCCACGATTTCCCGGCAGGCTTCAATCATCTGTCGCAACGCGAGCTTGGCGTCCCCGATGACGGGGAACTGCACGTCATAGTCCTTGTTGATGTCTCGCGGGTCGTTGGTGTTCTGGATGAGGGTTTTTCCAGCGGGCAGGTTCATCGACATCCCATGCTTGGTGAAGCTGGAGCCCACGCCGAAGATGACGTCGGAGCGACGCATGAAGTGGTACACGGTGCCGGACATTACTCCTGAGCCGCTGCCCAGGGCCAACGGATGCTGCTCGGGAAAACCGCTCTTGCCCAACAGGGTGGTCATCACGGGAGTCGACAGCAATTCGGCAAGCTCCACCAGTTCGTCGCTGGCCTCGGCGTACATCACGCCCTGGCCAGCGTGGATGACCGGATAGGAGGCGGAGCACAAGGCGCGAGCGGCGGCTTCAACGTCGCCCGGGTCCGCCTGGGACGCGGAACGCCTGACGTTGCCGCTCCAGTAGAATGCTTCCTCCGAAACCTCTTCCAGGGCCACGTCGGCCGGAATTTCCACCATCGACGGGCCGGGTCGTCCGGTATAAAGAGCGTTGACCGCCCGGCGCATCACCTGGCTGGTGCTGGCGGATAGGTTCAATCGCTCCAGGTGCTTGGTCACGCTGGCGAAACTCTCGATGGAGTCGAACATGGGGAACACCCCTTGCCGCTCGCGGGGATGACCCAAAGGCAGCAGCAAGATGGGCGCCGAGTCAGAAAAGGAAGTGGCCACGCCTGAATACGCGTTCTCTGCCCCAGGGCCGTACTGCATCGCGAAAACGCCCGGCGGCCGGCCGTTGGTGACCCGGCTGTAACCATCGGCAATTCCCACGCCAACCCGTTCCTGACGGCAGATGATGGGCCGGATCCCGGCGGCGGCGCAGGCCTCAATAACCGGCGTGGTCGGGAAACAGGAAAGGTACTTCACGCCTTCTCGTTTCAAAATTTCAGCAATTGCGTCAATCGTTTGCACGGTGATACCTCATGGCAATTCGTGTTTGCGGATCCTTTGGACGCCGCAAGTATAACATCGGCGCCAACGCCGGCCAGTCAGCATAACGTTTTGGGCGGCTTCATTTCGGAGGAGCGAATGACTATTCGCCCCTCCCTCACTCGCCGCCAATCCCGATAATCCTCTATCCGGCAAATCCTGATTCTGACAACCCCCCAGGGCAATCGCACCATCGCCATCATTCCCGCCCTCGCCCGTCATTCCCACGAAATCGGGAATCTAGTGACTGTATTCGTCAATTATATTTCTATTTCCTGCATGTAATAACTTTTGACCTCCGGCTTTCGTCGGAATGACGGGTGCGTAGTCTATGAAGCGATTGCCCTGTGCGGCAGCAGATGTCGCTTGACCCCCCGGCGCGTTGGTGCCAGAATTGGCGGCAGCAGCGCTACCAAACCAACACTCTCTGATTTACAGGAACAGGAGGCGAGGGCCATGCTGATTTGCAGGTTTCGCACCGGGGACCGCGAGGTCCACGGCATTGTTGAAGGAGATACCATTGTGGAGGTGCAGGGTGGGCTTTTTGACGGGTTGAAGGAGTCGGGCAACAAGTATGCGCTGAGCTCAGTAAAACTGCTGCCTCCGGTCATACCACCAACCTTCTACGCAGCCGGGATCAATTTCCCCGAGCACGTTACCTGGGCTGCCCATATGCGCGGCGAAGAACCCAACCTGCCCCAAAAAGCCGACGTGGGTTACCGCGCAGTGAACGCGCTTACCGGACAAGGCGACCCGATCATGGTCCCGGCCGACGCTACTGAGGAGCTGCAGTATGAAGGCGAGGTGGTGGTGGTGATCGGCAAGGAATGCCGGAACGTGAGCCAGGGCGAAGCGCTGGATTACGTGCTGGGCTATACCATCGGGAACGATGTCAGCGAACGCTATTGGCAACGCAACGACCGGACCATGTGGCGGGCGAAGAACACCGATACCTTCAAGCCCATGGGCCCGTGGATCGCCACCGGCCTGGACCCGGACGAGTTGCACGTCACCATCCAGGTCAACGAGCGCGTGGTAGGCGAATACGACCTCAACACGGCCATTTTCGGCGTCCGCGAGTACATCAGCGACATGAGCAAGTATCTCACCCTGGTGCCTGGCGACATCCTGTGGATGGGAACCGATGGCGCGACCGAAAATATGAAGGACGGAGACGTATGTGACATCACGGTCAACGGCATAGGCACGCTGAGCAACCCCGTGGTATGGGGCAAAGCCTGATCACCGTGGCTTCCGGCGACGCCCTTACCTGTCCACGCTGCGGCACGCATCATGCGCTGGAACACCGCTTTTGCGGCAACTGCGGCGCCGAACTGACACCGCCTTCCCCCGCGTCCAGTGCGCCGGCCGGGATTGACCGACTCGCCGGCGCACCCTACGCTCCCGGCCCGGAGCATCGCCCGGCGGCCGGCGTGCCGGCGCCTAGTCGGCCGAATTACCCCGGCTTGGCCGACGACGACATTCCCTATTACATACCCCCGGCTCGAGTTGCCCTGTTGACCTTTTTGAGTGCCGGGTTATATGCGCTTTACTGGGCGTACATCACTTGGCGACACTACCGTGACCACACGGGAGAAACCGCCTACCCATTCTGGCACGCGCTGGCCATGTTGGTGCCCTTCTATGGGTTGTTCAGGTTACACGCGCACTTCCGAGTATTTCAAGAGTTGATGGAGATGCGTGGTGTTCCGACTACGCTGAACCCCCTGAGGGCAGCAGGGTTGGGCCTGATTTGGTGGATGCTGTTACTGGCAGAGGGCACGATAGTCGCAGATTCACTGATAACGCCCGTGGATCAAGTTGCCTACTTTGCCCTCAATGCAGCGCAAGTAGGGTTACTGGCGTTTGTCATACATCAGGCGCAAGGCAATATCAATCGCTTCTGGCGGCACCGCCTGGGAATGCGGTTAGGTTGGATGCGATTGAGTCTGATGGAGATGGTATTGGTAGCGCTGGGCCTGCTGGAATGGGTGATGATAGTAATCATTCTGATTGACCCCAGTATCCTGATTACCCAGCCTGCGGATGCTCCGGCAATTGCGCCGTAGCGCATACGCTCCGGACTACGGCTCATCCAAATGAGCCGCCGCCTGTTGATAAAAGCGCCGGAACATTGCGGCGATGCCTCCGGTGGATTGATCGTAGATCCCTACC
Source organism: uncultured Dehalococcoidia bacterium (assembly GCA_964347975.1). Taxonomy (GTDB): domain Bacteria; phylum Chloroflexota; class Dehalococcoidia; order Lucifugimonadales; family UBA3495; genus Bin87. Next base: position 56,537 of record CAYGAY010000016.1, on the reverse strand, counting down.
TCCCGCCCAGAGCCACTTGCACGATCCGCTTTTCCAGGGCCAGCGCCATCTCCGTGGCGAGTTCCGAGCGGTCGTGTTCACCGATGGACCCCACGAACGCCACCCCGAGGAGACGACCCACGCGAAAGTCGATCACTGTGGACGACAGCAGGCCAGCCGGGCCCCCTTGCAGCACGTAAAGCCCCACTGCCTCGTCGTAAAATCCGCCGGGTTCCAACCGCTGGACAGAAACAATTTGCTGGCCGGAACCGACGCCTTCACCAACGTTATCTTCAAAGTCTTTCACAAAGATATCCGACATCCAACCTGAAACCTGACCAGGGTTCTCAAATAGATGTACAACGGTGGCTCCCACGAAATTGACGCCACTGGCGGGGGAGACATCTGATGTGGGGACAAATTCGCGCATGAAGCCGCCCACCCGGCCCGCCTCGCGGAACCGGTCGGCCGTGTTCCCCTTGAACCCGTTTTCGGCCATTTCCTGGTTGTCCAAGGGCCCCTCGCGAGCCAATTGATAGCCGCGCAGGTCTTCAGGCAAATCGCCAGCCTCCAGAGCCATGTATTCCAGGTCGGCTTCCCCTACTCGCAGGGTTGCGCTCCACAGCGGGTTGGATGACACGATTTTTATCCCTCCGGGGTTTCATTTCCGTCATTCCGGCGAAACAGCCTGGATTCCGGCCTACGCCGGAATGACGGAAAAGGACTAGGCGGCGACCATGGGATAGACGTGGCGGCCCCGGGATATTTCAACCGGAATATCGGTGCGGGTCCACTCATTGCCGCCGTCGTTGCTGCAATAGACGTGGCCGTCCCGGTCGCAGCAATAGACGTTGCGAGGAGCGTTGCGGTCGATTGCGATCTGGAACATTCGAGCCGGAGCAACTTCGCCAAGGTCAACGCGCTCCCAAGTTTCGCCCGCATCAGTGGAGCGGACGAGGACTCCGGCGTCGATGGTGCCGGCCGGCGCGCTGCCGCCACCGGCTCCGGCGGCCAGGTACATTCGGCTGGGATCGCTGGGGTCAACAATCAGATCCCGACAGTAGCTGCCGCCCTCGAACATCTCTTCGATGGGCACGAATTCCCAATCGCTACCGCGTTCACGGCTGCGGAACATCGCCAACTGGGTGATGATGTACACCAATCCGGGCTGAGCCGGGTTAACCTGCACGCCGTGCAGGTCCACCGGTCCCAGGCGGGTGTAATGCCCGTCAGTGATGCAGGACCAGGTTTCGCCCCCGTCTCGGGAGGCTATCAACCCGCCAACTTCAATGGCTCCGTACACATCATCCGGATATGCGGGATCAATGCTGATGCCAATGACGCGCTTGCAGATTTCGTGGGGGTTCATGGTGATGTGTGGATGCACCAGCCCTTCGGTGTTCAATTGCCGCCACGTAGCGCCGCCGTCGTCGGAACGACACACCCGCCCCGCATCGTAGCCGGCGAACATGATGCTGGAATCGTTGGGATGGGCAGCCAGCGACCAAACGTCTCCGCTGAGAGTGTCGGTGCGGCGCCAGTTTTCGCCCCGGTCGTCGGTGCGATACACGCCGTCCTGGGTGCCGGCGAAAATCGTCGCCGGCTGGTCAGGGTGAGCCAGCAGGGCGCGGACCTGGGGATTCTCGGGCAAACCGTTCTCAATGGACGCCCATTCGGATTGCCCATCGGCGAGTCGGTACATTCCCCCTTCGCCCAACGGGGTGCCTTCGGCGCCGATAATGAGAGCGCTCTCGCCGGCCAGACCGACGTAAACGTTGGTGTTGTGGGCGGTGACGGTAGTCATTTGCCTCTTCTCCTGGGTTGGGTAGCGGTTGCGGTTCAGCAGATTGTTTGCGCAATGTCGTGGCTTGTCAAGTGTTGCCGTTCGTTACGGCCACATGATCCAACCGGTGCGGTTGGTTCGTGCCCGGAACAGATGGCCGCCGCCGGTAGTGACGTACAATGAACGCATATCAGGGTCGCCAAAGCAACAGTTGGTGGGTCGGTCAACGCGCATCGGATGGGTTTCCAGCACGCGACCTTCCGGCGAGAACACATATATGATTGGGCCCGGGCCGGCGGCCTCCCAGCCGGCGCAGACGATGATGTTCCCCTCATCGTCCAATGTCATGCCGTCCACGCCCCGCTGCACTCCGCTGCTGCCCTGGCCGCGCATATCGCCGTCGATAGCGCCTCCGTCGATGCCAAAGGTGTGCAGCGTGCGGTATTCGCCAAGGGATCCGTCGTCGTTGATCGGGTAGGCGCGGAGTTCGCGGCGCCGGTCCGCGCCATAATCACTCTGTGCGATGTACACGGTCTTCTGGTCACGGCTGACTAAAATTCCGTTCGGACGGCTGATGTCGGTGGTGGCTCGCACCAAATCCCATTGGTCATTTCCCCTGGGGGCCAGGCGCAGCACCGACATATGGTCCAATTCCTGTGGCCCACTGCCGCCAATGCCGGAATAGGGATCGGTGAACCAGATGCGCCCGGATTTATCCACTGCCAAGTCGTTGGGATTGTTGTGACGCTTTCCATCCAAGAGATGCGGCAGCGACGTCATCGTATTAGTTGTCGCGTCAAAACGCGCAATTCGGCGGCGGCCTTGCTGGCATCCGTAAAGATTGCCATTGGCATCGAAACACAGACCGTTAGTGTTGAAGGTTTCGTTGAAGTACTCCGACACTTCGCCAGTCTTAGGATCGTAACGCAAAATCCTGGAAGCCGGGATATGCGTGAACAGCACTGCTTGACCGTCCCAAACCGGTCCCTCCGTAGTGCCGCCGTAGGGACCGGCGACCAGTTCAAAACTCCAGGACATAACGGAACCTCCGGTAGGTTTGGACGCAGTTTAGCACGCCCGGCAGAGGATGGGCGGAAAATTGACGGCGTTGACGGTATTGATGGGGCGACGTAGTATCAAAGCGTGAGCTACGCATAGCTCGGAGGCGAGTACATGGGGGCCTTTCGGGTGAAGGTCGGCATCGGCCATCCTCACGGCGGCGACTTGCATCAGGTATCAGCGTTAGTTGATACCGGCGCCGCGCATTCTATGGCCCCGGCGTCCCTACTGGCACAGCTGGAGGTGACGCCTCTGGAGCGTCTCCGCTTTAGAGTGGCCGATGGACGGCGCGTTGAATATGATGTAGCCGATGCGCGTTTCAGCATTGCGGGCCGGCAACGGACTTGCCCGGTCATATTCGGGCCTGAGGATAGGTATCTGTTAGGCGCGACTACGCTGGAGATTTTCAATCTGATGGTTGACCCCACCGACCCGAATCCACGCCTGGTTGCGATAGAGGAGCTGGACTTGTAAAAGAGTCGCCCGTCGCCCGGTTGCCGGTTCTAGAAAGTCAGTGGGGGGCGGGTTTCACAAACCCGCCCCCCACCGATTGCTGGATAGTATGACCGCCTACCGTCCCCGCAGCCGCGGGTCCAGCGTATCGCGCAGCGCGTCGCCAAGGAAGTTAATGGCGAACACCACTATGGATATGGCGATACCGGGAAAGACGGCGAGCCACCAGGCAATGCGGATTTCCTCAGTGCCTCGGGTCAGCATTCCGCCCCACGTGGGAATGTCCGGCGGTACGCCCACCCCCAGGAAAGACAGCGACGCCTCGATGATGATGGCAAATCCCAGAGTTATGGTTCCCAGCACGATATAGCTGGCTACCACGTTGGGCAGGATGTGGCGCAGCATGATGCGGATGGAACCGGCTCCGATGGCGGTGGCCGCCAAAGTATAGTCCAGTTCCTTGATGCTTAATACCTGGGAACGGATTACTCTGATGGTGCCCGGCAACAGGATGACCAACAAGGCAATGATGACGTTGTTGGCGGAGCCTCCCAAAACCGCCACCAGTCCCAACGCGAGGATGATGGGCGGGAAGGCCATCATCGCGTCAACCAACCGTTGAATGGCCAGGTCAACCGCGCCGCCCACGTATGCGCTGATGATGCCGATGAGGGCGCCCAAAGTAACGCCGATACCGACACTGAGCAAACCCACGTAGATAGAGATTTGCGAACCGGCAATGAGGCGGCTCAGCTCGTCTCTTCCCAAATGATCGCTCCCCAGCCATGCTCCGGGTTGCGGCGGCAGATATTTCTCCTCGTGGGCGCGCACGTCCAGAGGGTCGTGAGGCAAAATACCCGGTATCGCGTAGGAGACCGCCGCCGCCAGAATTGTCAGCAGAATGATGACAGCGCTGACCGCTCCCAAGGGCTTGGTTCTGGCGAAGTTGACCAGCCTTTGCACCTGCGTCTGCCGCGGGCGCATGTCCAGCAGTTGAGCGTCGCCATCGGCAACAGATAGTCCCTGCCCGGCGTTAATCGTAGTCATCCAGCTAATTCTCCGTGGTCGGGTTCAACGGTTTGCGCCGGGTCTAGGCATACCGGATGCGCGGGTCGAGCAGCCCGTACAGCAGGTCAACCAACAGGTTGATGATGACGATGGACACCGCGATGACGATGATGATGGCCTGGATGGTGGGGAAGTCCCGCTGGAACACGGTTTCGATGAGCAGAGTTCCGATGCCCGGAACCTTGAAGATGCTTTCGATGATGACCGTGCCGCCGAACAGTCGGCCGAATTGCCACCCCGAAATGGTCAGGATAGGGAGTACGGCGTTTTTCAAGCCATGCCGCACCAGGACTATCCGCTCCGCCAATCCTTTGGCCCGCGCCGTCCGCATGTAGTCTTCGCGAATTATTTCCATCATGGATGAGCGCGTAACCCGGGCGATGAAGGCCATGTCATAAAAACCCAAAGCCAACGCCGGCAAGAACATCTGTTGAATGTTCTTCCAGGGGTCATCCCATAGATCCGTGTAGCCCAGGGGCGGCAGCCAGCCGAAGCCGCGAGAAAGCACCAGCACAACCAATAGACCCGCGAAGAACGTGGGAACAGAAATCCCCACCAGGGCAATGACTCTGGCGAAATAGTCGATAACGCTGTCCGGTTTAATTGCCGAAATTACCCCCAGCGGCACCGCGAAAACCACCGCGATCAGGATTGCCAGCACCGCCAACTCCAGCGTGCGGAATATCCGGTCGCCGACCAGTTTGGAAACCGGCTGTCCCGACCGCCAGATAGAAGTGCCCAGATCTCCCTGAACCAGCCCGTAAATCCAATCTCCGTACTGAACGACGATAGGACGGTCGGTTCCCAGCTGCTTGCGGAGGCTTTCCAGCTCCTCCTGGGTAAAGGCCGCGTCGCCTTCGCTCAAAATCACCAGTGCCGGGTCGCCGGGCAACAATCGCATCACCGTGAACACGATGATGGACACCAGCAGCACGGTAGGGATGATCAATGCTATGCGTTTCAATGCGTACTGTCGCATGGAATCTGCCTTTCGCGCCGTAGGGGCGAATGACTATTCGCCCCTACGTGTTGGTTTACCGAACCATTGTACCGGGAAGTCCTTTTCTGACGCGACAGCCTAGCGGCGGCCCTCACACTTACCCAGTTTGTCATTCCCCGGCCGCCGTAGGCGGGCGATGGAATCTCGTCGCCGCAACACACACTCGTGGCGAGCATCCACCGCTGCGGGAACGAGATTGCCACGCTGCGCTCGCAATGACAAAGCGGGTACGCGCGAGCCTAGCGGTCCAGCCACAGGTCTTCGTGCTTGAACTGGTACTGCACGGTTTGAGGAGCGTTGAAGCCCTTCACGTCCCGGTGGACCATCCAGAGCAATCCGCCCAACTGCAAGGTCACCCAATGGTTATCCTCGAAGCTGTGCAGCCAAAGTTCGGCTTCCTTGTTGATTTCCCGGCGGGCGTCCAGGTCCAGCTCCACCTTCTGGCGCTCGAACCATTCAACCACCTGGTCGCTCGACCAGTCGGTGTAGTTGCGGGTGCCGCCCTTGAGATACACGCCGCCGTAAATGGCGTCCAGGTCGTACACCACCATGCCTTCGCCCTGGCAGCTGATTTCCCAGTCGCCGGCGGACCCTTCCGCGCGAGACGTGCCGTACTTGGCGTATCCGGCCGCGCTGGGCAGGGTCTCAATATCGCCGGTGATGCCCAGGGCATCCTGCAACTGCTGCTTGACGACCTGGCACTGGTCGGGGTAATTGCCAACCTGGCGCACGGTGTACTGGACTTCAAAGCCGTCGGGCACGCCGGCCTCCGCCATCAGGGCTTTGGCGTCCGCCAGGTCCTGCTGCCCTTCCGCCGTATCCTTCGGGCGAATGCCGGGCCAGGAATTGCACTCCTCGTTGGAGTGGGCCAGGCCCATCAGCGGGCAGTAGCTGCCGGACGTATTGTCGAAGACGCGCTCGTCAATCTCCTGCCGGTCAATGGCCAGGTTGATGGCTTGTCTTACCTTGTGCTCCTGGAACTGGGGCTTCTTGACGTTGAGCATCAGGCCCCAGTTAGTGCCGGCGGGAATGGGGTGCGCTACGTACTCGCCGTCGGTGCTCTTCTCCAGGTCCAGGTTCTGGGTGGGGGACAGGTTGTTGAACCCGCCGTTGCCCATGTCGAGCTGACGCGCCTCAAACTGGGCAATGAGCCGGTCTTTGGCGGTGCCAGGGAAGATGTAGTGCTCAATGCGGTCAACGTAAGGCCGCCCATCTTTGAAGTAGTCTGGGTTCTTGTTGACCTTGTAGAAGTCGCCAACCTGGTACTCTTCCAATATGAAGGGGCCGGAGGTAGCGCCGCGGTCGATGATGTTCTCGCCCAGGTTCAGGAAGCAGGGGTTGGCCGCGTCCCGCACGGCGCAGTTGGGGTCGGAGTCCAGCAGGTGGCCCGGCAGGACCTTGGCGTAGTCGATGGCCAGGAACTTGATGAACGTGCCGGAAGCGAACTGGAGGTTGAACTCCACGGTCTTGTCGTCAATGGCTCGCAGTACCGCATCCTGGTTGGTGGGCGTGCAGTCGCCGCCGTCCTTGTCCGTCACTTCCATCTTGACGGTGTAGTTGCGCCAGAGGCCGGAGCGCCCCGTGCCGTTGCAGGGGTTGGCGTAGCGGCTCATCGTGGTGATAACGTCGGACGAAGTAATCTCGGTGCCGTCGGTCCACTGCATATCATCCCGCAGGTGGAAGGTGTAAGTGAGGCCGTCCGGGCTGACATCCCACGACGCCGCCAGGTCGCCGGTGATGGCGGCAGTGTCCTCCGTGTCGAACTGCACGACCTGGTTGTACAGCTGCGAGTAGGAAATCACGCTGGAGAGGGACGAAGAACCGAGCGGGTCCCAGTCTTTGGTATCGGCGTAGGCCGACATCAGCAGAGTCCCGCCGTACTGGGGCCCGGCGATGGGCGTCGGCGTCGCGGCCACGCGCGGCACCGCCGTGGGCGCCGGGGTGTTGGTGGGACGCACGGTAGCCGCTGCGGCCTGTGGAATCGGGGTATTGGTAGCGGCCGGCGCAGCCGGCGCGTCGGTGGCTGCCGGAGCCTGCTGTTGCTGCTGCGATGCAGCCGGAGCCGCGGGAGCGGGGGCTTCTTCGGCTCCGCCGCAGGCGATGCCGACTACAAGCGCAACCGCTCCCGCCAGGGGCAGCAACGTTCGCGCGAATGGTCGGCCAAAATTGGATGGCTTCATATTTGGTGTGACCCTCCCGACGTCATGGCGACGAAATTGTTTTGATCCCATCAGGCAGCCGGCAAACGAGGCCCGCCGATGGGTACGGAAAACTCCCGGCCGTGACCATTTGTGAAAATCGCCACAATCCGCGAGCGACAGTGGCGGGAATAATATCGGAGCAACCACCGCGTGTCAATAGCGGACAACGGAATCGTGAACCATTACTACGAAAAACGCCCAAGAAAAAGCCTCTCCCAACGGGAAGAGGCAAAGGCATTAGGTAAATCGCCGCTACTCTGCCAGTCGCGCAGCCGGGATCCGCTGCGGGCAGCCACGGTTCAGCACGGTTGCCGAAAGACCCTGCGGAGGAACCGGCGAGCGGTTGACGGCTCCAGCGGGGCCACATAATATCGTACAGGAGATGAGACGGTAGAGGTTCAGGAGAACGAACATGGGAACGTTTGAGGTACAAATCGGAGTTGGCCATCCCCTCGGCGGCGATTTCCTTCCGGTCTCCGCGTTGGTCGATACTGGCTCGACTCATTCGGTGATACCGGAATCCCTGCTGGCGTCCTTGAGCCTTGCGCCGTTAGAACGCCGCACTTACCGAATTGCAGATGGCAATTTCATTCAACGCGATGTCGGAGAAGCGCGATTTCGCATTGATGACCGTGAACGTACCTGTCCGGTCATTTTCGGCCTGGAAGGGCAATACCTGTTGGGCGCTACCACGCTGGAAAACTTTGACCTGATGGTTGACCCTACCCAGCCTAACCCCAGCCTCGTCTCCATTGATGAACTGCATATCTAACCCACTGCTGGCACGTCTATATGTGTATGGGGCGGGTTTGAAACCCGCCCCGGTGTTCTTTATTGGTTTGCGCCGGCGAGACTACCGCCCCCGCAACCGGGGATCCAGCGTATCACGCAAGGCGTCGCCCAGAAAGTTGATGGAGAACACCACTATCGAGATGGCCAAGCCGGGGAAAACGGCCAACCACCACGCCGTGCGGATGTACTTCTGCGCGCCTTCCGTTAGCATCCCGCCCCACGTCGGAATATCGGGCGATACGCCGACGCCAAGGAAGGTAAGCGATGCTTCGATGATGATAGCCAGTCCCAAGGTTATGGTGCTCAACACAATATAGCTGGCTGCAACATTGGGCATGATGTGGCGCAGCATTATCCGCCAGGGACGAGCTCCGATAGCCTCCGCTGCCAGAGTGTAATCCAACTCTTTGATGCTCAACACTTGGGAGCGAATCACCCGGATCGCGCCCGGCATGAGGATCACCACCAGCGCCGCGACTATGTTGTTTATCGACGGCCCCAGCGCGGCCGTCAAGCCCAATGCCATGATAATCGCCGGGAAGGCCATCAGCGCATCGACGATGCGCTGGATGGCCAAGTCCAGCACACCTCCGACGTAGGCGCTCAATATGCCGATAACCGTGCCCAGGCTGATTCCGATTATCACGCTCATCAAACCTACGTACATCGACACCCGGGCCCCGTAGATTATACGGCTGAGCACGTCTCTCCCCAGTTCGTCGGCCCCCAGCAGCGCCCCTGGCTGAGGGTTAATAAATGGCTCGTGCGCCAAGTCCAGAGGGTCGTAAGGCACGATAAGCTGCGAAAAAATCGCCGTCAGGATAGTGAGGATGATGATGCCTGCGCTAACTGCTCCCAAGGGCTTGGTCCGAGCGAAAGCAGCCAACTTTTGCAGCACGGTCTGCTTGGGCCGCATATCCAGCAGTTGCGCTCCGATTGCCGACGGTTCTGCCGTTTGTCCCGTGTTGTACGTCGCCATGAATGATGCTCCGTCGTTACCCGATGGTTGCCCGTGATTCCTGTCCTGCCTAAGCATATCTGATCCGGGGGTCAAGCCACCCGTACAACAGGTCAACCAGGAGGTTAACAACGACGATGGACAGGGCAACGATCACTATGACAGCTTGAATGGTCGGAAAGTCCCGCTGGTATATCGCATCGATCAGCAACTGCCCAACGCCGGGTATCAGGAAAATCTTTTCGATGATAACCGTGCCGCCGAAAAGACGCCCAAACTGCCAACCGGAAATGGTAAGAACCGGGAGAACCGCGTTCTTCAACCCGTGTCGCGCCAGCACTACGGTCTCCCGCAGACCTTTGGCCCGAGCGGTCCGCATGTAGTCCTCGCGTAAGATCTCCATCATGGAGGAGCGAGTTACTCGCGCGATGAACGCCATGTCGTAGAAGCCGAGAGCCAGGGCCGGCAGCAACAGTTGTTTGATGTTAGTCCACGGGTCTTCCCAAATGTCTTCGTAGCCCAAGGGTGGCAACCAACCGAACGCCCGGATCAGCAGTATGGTCAACAAAATGCCGCTGAAGAACGTGGGGATGGAAATGCCGACCAGGGTGAATACCCGTGATGCGTAGTCCAACGGGCTGTCGGGCCTGATGGCGGAAATAACGCCCAGGGGAACAGCGCAGACCACCGCGAGAGCGATACCCAGCAGCGCCAGCTCGATGGTTACCGGGATGCGCTCACCCAGCCGCTCCATTACCGGACCGCCCCACCAGTAAGAGGTGCCGAAATCGCCCCTGAACAGTCCGCCCATCCATTCAGCGTACTGCACCACGATTGGCCGGTCAGTTCCCAGTTCGGCCCGGAGCTGCGCCAACTCTTCCTGCGTGTACACCGCATCGTCAGCGCTCAGAATTGCCAGCGCGGGATCCCCGGGGATCAGCCGCATCACCACGAAGACGATAATCGTGACCAGCAACACCGTCGGTATGAACAGGCCGATTCGTTTGATGGCGTACTGTCGCATTGCTTAACCCTCGCTGGAAACTCTGCAACAAGCGGGGCGACCCGTTGCTCGCCCCGCTTGCCTTGAGGCAAAGCCAGTGTCCAACCGTCGGAAGATACTGTGATCGTTACGGCGTTGAAACCGCTACCGGTCCCACCACAGATGCTCGTGCTTGAACCCGTATTGAACGGTCTGCGGCGCGTTGAACCCTTTGATGTCCCGGTTCATAACCCAGAAGTTCCGCCCAAGGGTCAGGCTGACCCAGTGGTTGTCCTCGAAACTATGCAGCCAGAGTTCGGCTTCCTTGTTGATCTGCCGACGCATCTCCGGGTCCAATTCGACCTTTTGCCGCTCGAACCATTCAACGAGTTTAGGAGCGTTCCAGTCCGTGTAGTTGCGGGTGCCGCCCTTGAGGAAGATGCCACCGTACACAGCGTCCACGTCGAAGACGGTCATACCGTCGGCCTGGCAGCCCACGTCCCAGTCGCCTGCGGCATTGGCCGGCCGGGACGTTCCATACTTGGCGTAGCCGGCGGCGCTGGGGTATGTTGCAATATCGCCGGTGATGCCCAGAAACTCCTCGAGGTCCTGCTTGATCACCGAGCACTCAACCACGTAGGTACCTACCTGCCTGGCCGTGTATTCGATCTTGAAGCCGTCAGGGTAGCCTGCCTCAGCCATCAATTCCCTGGCCCGGGCGATGTCTTCCTGTCCGCCTGGGGTGTCTTTGGGCCTCATGCCAGGCCAGGTGACGCATTCTTCGTAGTCATGAGCCAAACCGACCAGCGGGCAGTGGCCCCGACCGGCCCCGTGCAGCGCCCGTTCGTTCACCTTTTGCCGGTCCACCGCCAAGTTGATGGCTTGCCGTACCCGGTGGTCGCTGAAGGGCTCCCGTTTCACGTTGAGCATGAAGCCGCGGGTGCCGCCGAGTACCTCGTGGGCCACGTACTCGCTATTGGTCGAAACCTCTATTGCGTAGTTCTCGGGCGCCGTCAGGTTGTTGGCGGCGGCGTTGGACGCATCAATCTGTCCCGCTTCCACCTGGGCGATAAATGTAGCCGGCACCGTGATGATGAAGTGCTCAATCCGGTCAAGGTAGGGCAATCCTTCCTTGAAGTAGTCAGGGTTCTTGTTCACCTTATAGTGGTTGCCGGATTGGTAGTCCTCGAGGATAAACGGGCCGGAGGTGGCGCCGTGCCTCAGGATGTTTTCAGCCAGATTGAGGTCAACCCCCTGCTCCAGCAGGTGCTTCGGCAGGACTTTCGCGTAGTCGATGGCCAGGAACTTAATGAAGGCTCCAGATGCGAAGGCGAGGTTGAACTCCACCGTCAGGTCATCAACCTTGCGGACTACATCGTCGGCGTTGAGCGCCGTGCAGTCGGCCTTGTCCTTCAACTCGACCACCTCAATGGGGATGGTGTAGGTCCGCCACAGACCCGACCGGCCACGTCCGTTGCAGGGGTTGCCATAACGCTGCATGGTGTACACGACATCATCAGCATCGAGCGTTTCCCCGTCGGTCCATTTGACTCCATCCCGGAGATGGAACGTGAAGGATGTGCCTTCCTCATTGGTCTCCCAACTTTCCGCCAAGTCTCCCACGATCAGGGTGGGATCGTCCGTATCGAACTGGACGATCTGGTTGTATAGCTGGGAATATGAGATCACGCTGGACAACGACGAAGACCCCAGCGGGTCCCAGTCCTTGGTGTCAGCGTAAGCCGACATGCGGGCCATACCGCCGTGCTTGGGCGGGCCGCTAGGGATGGGCGTGGGAGAGGTGCGCGCCACCGCTGTCGGCGCGGGAGTACTCGTCGGGCGAACGGTTGCCAACGGCGGCAACGTAGGCGTCGGCGGCGCGGTGGTAGCAGTCGGTGCAGCTGGTTGCTGACCAGCGGGCTGCTGCTGTTCCCCAGCTTGCTGTTGCCCATCGGCAGGCTGTTGGCCCGGTTGTTGCTGGGCAGCCGGCTGACTTGCCGGAGCCGGCGCGGCCGGCTGTTGAGTTCCGCCACAAGCGATGATAACCATCAGCAGGACAGCGCCCGCGAAACTGGCAATGAGCATTCGGAACGATTTTGACGACATGATGACCACCTTTTGCGAAGGCAAAGCAGCGCCCCGGTTGTGTGCGAGCCGATCAAATCTGTTTCTGTGGGCGATTCCCGAATATCCTCAAAAGTGGGGCGCAGATTAAGGGATTTGCGCATCTCTGTCAATAATATCATCGAATTATGGCATTATTATGTATCATAATGTGCAATAACCGTTCATATATTCAGTGGTGATAAATCTCGTCGGCGTTGTCGGATCATGCCCCTAAGCCAATGATTAGAATTTGACTACTCTCGTCCGCGTCGCTAGGCTGGTTTCGCCGCCAAATCGAACTCCATCTACGCAGGAGCCCTTCGCCATGACCCAATCACCTTCGGTCTCCTCGGCTATTGCCGACGCTCCAATCGACGACCACGGTTACATCCTGCTGCGCCGCGCGCCGCCCCTTGCCACCGTTACCATCAACCGTCCGAAGCAGCGCAACGCCATCTCGTTCGCCATGTGGACGGAGCTTACCGGGCTGCTGCGCCGTCTGGATGCCGACCGGGACGTGCGTTGCGTTGTGATTACCGGGGCCGGGGACACGGCGTTCTCGGCCGGCGCGGACATCGGCGATTTTGAAGAGTACCGCAGCGATTCCGCCAAGGGCAGGATCTACAACCGGGCGGTGGACGCCCTGCTGGAAACGGTGGCGGAAATCGGCACGCCGGTCATCTCCATGATTCGGGGCTTCGCCGCCGGCGGCGGCTGCGAGCTTGCCGTCGCCACCGACCTGCGCGTCGCCGCCGAAGGCAGCCGCCTCGGTATTCCGGTGGCGCGGCTGGGCATCACGATAGGGCACCGGGAGATGTACGGGTTGGTGAACCTGGTGGGCAAGGGCAACGCTTTGTACATCCTGCTTTCGGGGCGCCTCCTGGACGCAGACGAGGCGCTGCGGATCGGGTTGGTCAACCAGGTAGTTCCCGACGGAAAGTTGGAAGAGGCAACGTACCAATTGGCCGCCGACATCGCCGCCCTGGCTCCGCTTTCCCACGCCGTCAACAAGAAGACGCTGAACCAGGTTCTGGCGAAACCTTCTCTCGACCTGACGCCGGAAGAGGCCGACTTGCCCCTTACCCAGTTCGACACCCGCGACTACCACGAGGGTTTTCGCGCGTTCCTGGAAAAGCGGCGGCCCGCGTTCATCGGCGAGTGACGACCGGGCGAGCGACGACCGGGCGAATGGCGAACAGCGTGAAAGCCAAAGCGCGACGCCGGGCCGATTTGCTGTTGGTGGAGCGGGGACTGGTCGAAAGCAGGGAGCAGGCCCAGGCATTGATAATGGCCGGCGCAGTGGTCTCGCCGGCCGGCCCGGTGCAGAAAGCCGGCACGTTCCTGGCCCCGGACACGCCACTGGAATTGCGGGAACGTCTCCCCTACGTGAGCAGGGGCGGCGTCAAATTGGCTCGCGCTCTGGATGCCTGGACCGATGCGCACGGAATAGCCCTCGAGGGCGGCGTAGCGCTGGATGTCGGAGCCTCCACCGGGGGCTTTACCGACTGCCTGCTGCAAAGGGGCGTGGGGACGGTGTACGCTGTGGACGTGGGACACGGCCAACTGCACTACCGCCTGCGTCAGGACCCTCGGGTCGTGTGCATGGAGAAATTAAACGCGCGCTATCCATTCGAGCTGCCGGAGCCGGTAGATTTGCTGGTGGCTGACGTGTCGTTTATCTCCCTGACCATGGCTTTGCCGGAGCCGTTGACTCATCTGCGGGCCGGCGGGTACGCCGTCGTCCTCATCAAACCGCAGTTTGAGGCCCGGCGGGGCGAGGTGGGCAAAGGCGGTATTATCCGCAATGACGCCTTGCGCGACGATATACTTTCGCGGGTACAGGACTGGCTACGGGCGCGCGAGGATGTTGATTTGTTAGATACGATACCGTCGCCCATCGCCGGAGACGCGGGCAACCGGGAGTTTCTGTGTTTGCTGCGGAAACGTTAGCCGCCGAAGCGCCTCCATTGAACCCGCCGGGTGGCGAAATTGGGGTATCATATTGGCGGTCATGTTCCATCCACCTCTGAAAAGGAGTTCCCTATGTACGTACTCAGGAGAATCTTCAAGACCAAACCGGGCGAGGCGCGCCGGGTGGCCAGCCTGTTGCAGAAACAGGCGCAGATCTACCACGACGCCGGCCAGCGTAGCGAATTCCGGGTATATTTCAACGGCGCGACCACTCCGGCGGAACAAGACGTCGTCATTCTTGAATGGACTGACGAGGCCTTGATGTCCCCCATGCGCGGCGGGCATCAGTTGCCGCCGGCGGCGCTGGAAATTGGCGCACAGATCAGGCCATTGGTTGAAGGCAACCGCATCGAATTCTGGGAGATGATGTCTCCGGACAAGATGATGGACGTATAATGCGCTCTGCGCTGTTCCCCCTCACCCCGACCCTCTCCCGCCAGGGGAGAGGGAGTAAAGGAGGCATATAGTGGACGTGCAACAGGTAGCCGAGATTCTCTTGGAACGCGGGCAGACGGTGTCGGTGGCGGAAGCGTGCACCAACGGTCTGCTCGGTTACACGTTGGGTACCATCCCTGGAGCGTCGCGCTTTTTCCCGGGCGGCGTCGTCGCTTACACGGGCGGTCTGAAGGAGAAAATCCTGGGCGTTCCCGACGAACTCTATGAGACGGCGGGCAGCGTCAGCCGGGAAATGGCCATCGCCATGGCAAGGGGGGCGCTGGAGTTGACCGGCACGGACTACGCCCTTTCAACCACGGGAGTCACCGGCCCGGCGCCGGGACGCAGCGGCCTGCCCATCGGCACCTTCTGGATTGGACTGGCGGTGAAGGGCGGCGAGGATGCCGCGATTGAGATCCGCGTCGGCGGTGACCGGGACGCTACCAAGCACGGAGCGGTGCAGGCGGCCATAGACCTGTTGGGTCGAGAGCTGGCCGTCTAGCTACCCGTCATTCCGGTAAAAGCCGGAATCCAGATTGCCCGGCGCTAAAAGTTCCTGGATTCCCGCGAAGGCGGGAATGACGGAATATGCCGGGAATGCCGGTTAATATGCGAGGCAATACGATGAAGTTCGGAGTATCCCTTTCCGCCATCGCCCAGCAGCCGGCTGGCTCGGATATGCAGCAAGCTTTCGCCAACATCTGCGCCTACGTGAGCGCGGCGCGGGATCTCGGCTTCGACATGGTTTATCAAGGCCAGCACTACCTCACCGACCCGTACCAGCAATTGCAGACCATGCCGCTGCTGGCCCGCATTTCCGCCGAAGCCCGGGGAATGGGTTTGGTGGCGACCCTGCTCGTGCCCTTACACCACCCGGTTGACCTGGCGGAGCGAGTGGCGACCATGGACATCATCACCGGCGGGAACTTCACATTGAGCGCCGCGTTGGGTTACCGGGATGAGGAATACGACAACTTCGGGGTTCCCCGCCGTACCCGAGTCAGTCGCTACCTGGAATGCCTGGAGGCGATGCGATTGCTGTGGTCCGGCGAGAAGGTGGACTACGAAGGGCAGTATTTTCGTCTCCACGATGCCCAGCTGATGCTGCGTCCGGTGCAGCGGCCGCACCCGCCGGTGTGGGTGGCTGCCAACAGCGACGCAGCCATCACCCGCGCCGCGCGACTGGGCTACACGTGGTACGTGAACCCCCACGCCAAGTTCGACACCATCAGCCAACAGGTTGAGATGTACCATGAAGCGGCGGGCGCGGCCAATTCAGGCGCGCCAGACCGCCTCCCCCTGGGCCGGGAAGTTTTCGTGGGTCGCACCCACGAGGAAGCGCTTGCGAGCGCGGCTCCCTACCTGGGAGGCAAGTACGAGGCCTATGCACAATGGGGCCAAGACAAAGCCCTGCCCGGCGAGGAAAATTTCCGGGAGCCGTTTGAAGATCTCGCCCGCGACCGGTTCGTTATCGGCAGCCCCGACGAGGTGGTCGAGGAACTGACCCGTTACCGCGGGTTGGGAATGTCCCACGGCTGTTTCCGCATGATGTGGCCCGGAATGCCGCTGCGAGACGGCATCGCCAACCTGGAACTGTTCGCCGAGCGGGTGGCGCCGCATTTGCGGGAGGATCGGGTCAGCGGCGGAATGAGAACCACACCAACCTAACCAGCGCAGTAAGCATCAGATATATTCCGGTCGCATAGAAAGGGAAGAATGTGAACAACAATATGAGCAGCGCCCAATACGCATTTTGATAGACAAATACCAACCATGTACCGACTATGCCGAATACTGTCGCGGCCGCCGTAGCGAAAATCACTAGCCAATTGGGTTCCTTGAATAACGTGGACGCTACTGCCGCCAGAACTATGATAGCTGCTACGAAGTTGTAAAGCGGAACCACGACCTGATTGAATCTGTTCCGGCAAGCCAGGATCAAGACCGGCGACAGCAAAATCAAGACACCCAGAAAGATATATGTGCCGCATCATGACCACCCTAAAGCCACTACGGCCTCCCGCAATACGTTTCTAACCATCCGACCAGCCCCATGGCTTCCAACCTTGACGCCAGAAGGCCCAGATTGCGCTGCCTAACAGAAAAATCCACAATCCGAGCCCAGCCACTAATACAAAGCGTCTATGCTCAGCATCCAGACCTGCTCACGCTTCTTGCAACGGGCTGATGCCGGTCAATAGCAGGGCTGCAATCAGCGATATGGTGTACACCAAGAAGATGCCAGCGCCCAGCAACAGCACCTTGGTGGGAAAACTCAGGCTTTCCAATGGGGCAGGTCGTAGGGCCATTGCGTCAACTCATTTCGGACTCCACAGTAGTTTACCCTTTTACCATGTATAAGGTCTGCTCGGTCTCGGCGTTAGCCTTCACACGTTCCCAACCGTAGATCATCGGCGCCATTCGCACCTTGCTCCACATTGTGGACTGGTCAGCGTAATGCTTGCTGCCGGGGTGCCCCGACGCGCCCAGCGGCACCGCCCAAAGCGAGCGTTCCCAGTCGGCCGGGTCGTAAGCGTAGCGGAAGACGGACAGCCCGAGGGCTGTCGCCAAGTCGCCCGGAGCGTATGGTCCGGCCCATGGCGTATCACCGTCGCCGCCGGTGGGTATCTCCGGCGGGTCCAGCAGTTTGCCCAGCGCGGGCGTTGCCATGGATAGGGGATGCTGCGGTCGCGCCCGATGAACCCGGTCCCAGCGCCAGCCGTCAATGTCGGGGCCGAGTTGGGCCTTCAGCGTCCGGCTCCCGTCTTCCAAAGCCGTCTTCAAAAGGCCGGGCCAATCCGTGTCCTCGGGGAGAAGGTCGGTATCGCCGGCGCTCATCCCATCGGTCATCAGGTTTTTGAAACGGTTGAGGAAAACGCCTCTCCCCCGATCCGCAGGCTGCCACCACGCCAACGCGGCCAACTCCTCGCCGATGTTGTGCTTCAGCAGACGCCACAGCAGGGCATCTCGCATCGCGCTGTAGATGGTCGGCTCCACGGCATCGGGATTCATGCTGCCCGACCACTTCTGCAGGCGACGCAAAGCCTCGGCAGCCGTGGGATCCGACGGCGCAGGCACCCCGGAAAGCGCGGCCACATACGCCTGGGCGGGTATGGACAGCCGCTCGGAGTGGATGCGGCCCATGTCCGCGGCCGCGGGATTACTGATGCTGTTGACGCCGTGGGCCACGCGCATGGCGCGGTAGCCGGGGGTAAAGTCCATGGATATGTAGTAAGGGTAATCGGCTCCGACCGGACGGTTGTTGGCGGTGACCACGTAGCCTTCCGGCGGGTTGATGTTGCGAGGCATTTCCCGGAAGGGGATATTGCCCTGCCATTCGTGCTCACCGTCCCAACCCGGCACGGGAAGGGGGGCGGGAACGTCGCCGGGCCGGCGGGGGATTTTGCCACGACACTGGTAGCCGTAGTTGCCGTGAACGTCGGCCATCACAAAGTTGTTCACCGGGTCAACCCAGCCTGCCATGGCGTCGGCCAACTCGTTGACGCTGTGGGTTTCCAGCATGGCCGGCAGGATGTCGGTCCACGGGTCGCCCCGATTGTTATAAAAATCCGGGCCGGCGGTGTAGCGCAGGGCCAGGCCGTAACCGGACATGGGGTCGCCGCCGACCACCGGGCCGTGGTGGGTGGCCCAGGTGCGAATGTGGACGTCGTGGCCGTGGCGCACCTTTATAACCTCGTCGCGCACGTCGGCGTTGAACCAGATGCCCTGGCTCTGATAGAGGGCCGGGTCGGCATCGTTGAACCACTCGATGTACAGGTCCTGGTAGTCGGCGGCGGTGTGAGTCACGCACCAGGCCACCCACGGGTTGTGGCCAAAATGAGGGAATCCGGGGACGCCGGCGAAGGAGTTTCCGATCACGTCGAAAGTGTCGCAGGCCAGGTGGTTCTGGTAATAGACGCTGGGCGTGTCCAGGCCGCGGTGACTGTCGCCGGCCAGCAGCGGCCCTCCGGTGGCGGTGCGTTCCGGCCCAATGGCCCACGAGTTAGAGCCACTGTCCAGCTCGCCGATGAGGTTCAGGTTGGCGGCGTGTTCCAAAAGCTGAGCCAAGCCTGCGTCAACCTCGCCGTCGTAATCGGCCCCGGTGGGAATGATGACGGGCTGTCCGGGCGGGTAAGACGGGAATAACTGAGCAGTTCGCTCCGCTCCCAGGGCTTTGACCATGCGGGCTCGCCACGCCTTGTTCTCGAATACTCCCATGAAGATGTGACGGACTTTGTAAATGGCCAGACAGTGCCAGGGTTCCCATGGTTCGGGTGATATGCCCGTAATGGCATATTCAGCCGGCAGGGGGGCTTCGCTCCTGATAAAGGCGTTGACTCCGTCGGAGTAGGCTTCCAGCATGGCTTTGGCCCGTGGACCGGCGGCTTCGCAGTCGGCGCGGGCGGCGTCTTCCAGGCGATGCCGCCGCATCTGCATATCCTGTCCTATCGCGGATTTGCCCGCTGCCTCGGCCCAGCGGCCCACCGCGCGACGGCGGTCATATTCCATGGCCCACAGCCGGTCTTGGGCAGTCACAAAACCCTGGGCGAACCAGGCGTCATGCTCGTTGGCGGCGCGGATATGTGGAATGCCCCAATGGTCTCGCCAGACGTGAACGTCAGCGTAAAGGCCGGGCAGGGCGATCTCGCCATCCATCCGGGGAACGGCGGCTTGAAGGTCGGAGAAGGTGAGGCTGGCGTGGCCGGCGACGGTAGCCGTCATGAGGGAACTCCATGGTTGTTCAACTGCGATGCTCAACGCGATGTGAGCATTATAGGGGCGCCCGGTCGGCTATGGACAGGGCACGGCCATTTCTCTGGAGCGCGCAGTACGCTGGGTTCCCGCAATCAAACTACCGAAATGTAGCCCTTCACAGATTATTGTCCTCTACCGAGTAATGCCGGCGGCATTGTACCGCCTGAGGTGGATCCAATTTGGCAGCTTCAATTACGTCGCTACCGGAGACGTTCGGGGGCGATGCTGCCGGTAAGCAGGGCATGGATACGGGTGGCGAAGTCATCAGCCCGAGCACAGGCTCTCACCGCGTCAGTTTCGCTGAATACTCTGTCAACGCGGTAATCCGCAGCTATGCGCAACGGGGAGAGTTGCCCGATTACAGAGCCCCAGTTATCTTCAACCAATCCTGGCTTTACAATCTGCAAGCTGAACAAACTGTTTACGCCACGATGATTTCGGGTGCTGATGTCATACAGAGCTAACGGCGCTTTGGCGGCATGGAATGCCGCGTAATAGGCCCGCGAGACAGCGTCGCCGTAGAAACCGTGCTGGAGACAAAGCCGGGCGACTTGCCGGCAGGCTTCACCCCGCTGCCACTCCGCTATTGCCAGGGCTTCGCTCACAGTGCGCTAACCCCGTCTTTGGTCAGGTTGTAAATCCAGCCGTTGATGCGCTTGGATTCTTTCCACTCCGCCATGGTGAACGGGAAAATCGTCGGCGCTACGAAAAAGGTGGTCACGTCCAGCAGAATGCCCAGATCGGCGACTTCCTCCGCTTTCTTGCGATCGTCCTCCTTGATAAGCACCAGCGTGTTGAAATCCACGTCCGGGTCAGAAATCCCGCGGGCGTATGGCCCGAAGATGATGATGTCCTCCACCAGGCCGGGGAACTTCTCTTCTAGCTGCCGGCAGTATTCGTCCAGCCAGGCCTGTTCGTCAGCACTCAAGTTCAGCATTTTCCGGCCCTCCACCCAGGCGGTTGCGTTCAGAGGTAATTTTATCATCGCGCCATGTGGTAACATATTCGCTGTCGCAACGGCAGCTTCACCAATGTCCGGGCGTCCAGTCAACCTACTTGCAACAGGTGCCAATACAGCATGCAACAGCCCGAAACCACTCTGATTTATTGGGCGCCCAGCCGTGTGAGATTCAATCTCACGCTGATCCTCGCTGCCGCCGTCATACTTTTCGGCCTCTATCAATTGTTCATGGATGCACGAAGCGGCGGCGACGTCCCAGCCGAAACGGCGGCGCAGGTTGAATCGCAAGGCGAAGGCGAAACACCGGCGTCCAGCGGCGGGGGAGGCAGTGGCGCGTGGTTGCTGATACTGGTCGGTCTGGGCGTGGGCGCTTATTCGTGGCTTACGTCGCCGAGGCAGTATCGCGTATATTCGGATGCGCTAATTATCATGATGGGCACTCCGCGACGGCGCACTATTCATTTCAGCGACATCCGAGAGGTGGCCAATGACCGCGGTTTCATGGGCGACCCGCTGCGCGTGTACACCGTCAACCGGCGACGCATCCCCCTCCAGGTTCGGGAACCGGAAGAGATGCACCGCTACCTGGAATCCGCCCTTGCGGACTTCCGGCGAGCGAACCCCCAATACGCCCCACCGCCGGAGCCGGCTTCGGACGAGCAACCGTCAGGCGCTGATGTTGTGGACGTTCCCTCTACCCACCCCGGCGGATCGCCAGACACGGTGAGCGATACCACCTCCGGCGAGACCGCTGACGCTCCGGCTTCACCTCCTCCAGGCCCGGCTCCGGATCGCAGTCCACGTTCCCGTCGCCGCAGTCTGCGGGACGACATGCCAAGCGACGGAGAACCGAACGCATAAAATCCCGGTCGCTGCGCTCTTAGTACCACCGGGGCGTTCAAGCGCGTCCCAAAAGTTCGCCCTGAATGTTCCCGTCGTCGCCTCATAGCGGGGTATCGCGTATAATGGTGGGCGCGTCGGCCGGCCCCGCGGCAATCTGCCGAGCCACGTAAAGCGAAACACTCACAGGGAGCGGATTACTCATGCCCAGCAACGCTGAATATATCGCTATCGAGCAGAAATACTACGCGCAAACTGTACGCCGCCGGCCGGTGGTTATCGTGCGGGGCGAAGGCTCTCGAGTGTGGGACGCCGACGGCAAGGAATATATCGACTTCGTGGCTGGCTGGGCCGTGGACAACCTGGGGCACTGCCCGCCGGTGGTGGTGGAAGCCATCGCCCAACAGGCGGCAACGCTGATTCAGACCTCAAACCAGTTCTACACCTTGCCCCAACTCGACATAGCCGAGATGTTGATCGAAAACTCGTGCATGGATCGAGTGTTTTTCTGCAACAGCGGGGCGGAGGCCGTCGAAGGCGCGCTTAAACTCGCCCGTCGTTACGGCAAGCTGCACAAAAACGGCGCCTATGAGGTGATCACTGCTTTCAATTCCTTCCACGGACGCACCATGAACGCGGTGGCGGCCACCGGTCAACCTCACTACCACGAGTTGTTCGAGCCCATTCCTGAAGGGTTCACCTACGTCGATTTCAATGACGTGGAAGCGGTGATGAACGCCACCACCGACAACACTGTCGCAGTGATGGTGGAACCGGTGCAGGGCGAGGGAGGCGTCAACATCCCCGATGACGACTACTTCCAGCGTCTGCGGACCTGGTGCGACCAGAACAACATCCTGTTGATATTGGACGAAGTGCAGACCGGTATGGGCCGGCTCGGCAGCCTGTTCGGACACCAGGAATATGACGTGGAGCCGGACGTGATGGTACTGGCCAAGGGGCTGGGGTACGGTGTGCCCATCGGCGCATTCCTGTCCAAGGAGAACGCCATGGCGTTGACCTACGGCGACCACGGCAGCACCTTCGGCGGCAACGCGCTGACTACCGCCGCCGCCGCCGCCGGAACCCGCTACCTGCTGGACAACGACGTCCTGGGTAATGTGAAGCGCATGGAGGTGGTGCTGAATGATCGCCTGAACGGGCTGAAGGCTCGCCACGGGTTCGTGGAAGAGATCCGCTGCAAGGGCCTGCTGGCCGCCGTGCAGTTTGACAGCGATATCATGCCCCAGGTGATGGACGCCGCAGAAGCCTCCGGCCTGTTGCTCAACGGCGTGCGCCCCAATGCAGTTCGCATCATGCCGGCGCTCAACATCGCCGAAGACGAGATCGACGAGGGCGTCAACCGGTTGAGCGAAGCCCTGGGCAATCTGTAGGACACCTGGGGATCAGAACATATGCCGGCGGCGCTCCCACGGGAATGCCGCCGGCGTCAGTTCAGAATATCCCCGCTACGGAGGAAACTCGACCATGGCCTTCCTGCCAACAACAACGAGCCGGAAGCGCTCATCGAAGAGTACGCCGCAGAAGTAGCCAGGCGACTGGGCTACCTGGGCCCGCCGGCCCGCAACTAAGCGGTGCGAAAGCACTTCAATCCCTGCTCAACATACTTCCGCCGGCTCAGCTGACCGAAGAGGAACGAATTGAGGCAAAGGCGCGGTGGGAGGCCATCCGTGAGCGCGCGCGTCAATATCGAAAGGAGCATCCTTACGGTCCGGCCAATCCAGAGTCCAGAGTTCGGCAGGAAGAACTATACGGGGAAAACGGGCGCTACGGCAATGCCCGGCATCCAGCTGCGCTGAACTTCGGCGATACCTTCGCCTACGCGCTGGCCTCGGTGCGCGGCCTGCCGCTGCTGTTCAAGGGCAAGGACTTTGTACAAACTGATATTGCGGCGACGGTATGAACACGACGCAAGGACACAGTGAGATGAACTTTGTCCGTATCATCATCGACTCGGAAATCTGTCGGGGGCGCGCAACGGTGCGTGGCACCCGCATCACGGTTGAATTTGTGCTCAAGTAGAAGACGGACGGGTGCGGATACGCCAACTCCCCGTCCGTTAGCTAATCCCCCTGCTGCCGCCGCTGCGTCCGCACCGGCAGGCCGTAGATGTCGATGAAACCCTTGGCTGCCCTGTGATCGAACTCGTCAGCGCGGTCGTAGGTGGCTAGGCCGTAGTTGTACAACGGCCGGTCTGCGATCCGTCCTACGACTACGCAAGATCCTTTGTGGAGACGGACGCGGATGTTCCCCGATACGTGGCGCTGCGTGCTGTCCACGTAGGCGTCCAGGTCGCGGCGGTGAGCGGTGTACCACAGGCCGTTATAGACCAACTCGGCGTATTCTTGGGCAATGCGTTCCTTGAAGCGGCTCTGCTCACGGGAGAGCGTCATGGTCTCCAAGGCGCGATGCGCCGAGTGAAACAGGACGGCAGCCGGCGATTCGTACACTTCACGACTTTTGATGCCTACCAACCGGTTCTCCACGTGGTCGATCCGGCCGATACCATGAGCGCCGGCCAGCGAGTTAAGGTGGCTGATCATTGCGACTCCCGCCATGGCTTCGCCGTCAACGGCAGTGGGGGTGCCCTGATCGAAACGGATTTCCACATAAGCCGGCTCGTTGGGAGCATCAGCGGGGTTGACGGTCCATTCGTAAGCGTCCTCGGGCGGCTCGATCCAGGGGTCTTCCAGCTCGCCGGCCTCGGCGCTGCGGCCCCAAAGGTTCTCGTCAGTGCTGTACTTGTTGTTGGATGGAGCGATGGGAAGATTGCGTTCCCGGGCGTAGAGCGCCTCATCCTCGCGATTCATGCCCCACTCTCGGATGGGGGCGATCAGATCCACTCCGGGAGCCAGGGCCGACACTCCGACTTCGATGCGCACCTGGTCGTTGCCCTTGCCCGTGCATCCGTGGGCCACGGCGTCAGCGCCATGTTCCCGCGCGACATCGGCCAGGTATCTGGCAATGAGGGGCCGCCCCAGGGCGGTAGCAAGGGGGTACTGGCCCTCGTAGATGGCGCCGGCGCGGAGAGCCGGCCACAGAAACTCCTGGACCAGCGTCTCCCGACCGTCAACGGTCACCGCTTCGGAGGCTCCAACCGCGTAGGCGCGCTGGCGTATGGTTTCCAGGTCCACCATGCCCAGGTCGATGGTGCAGGTGATAACGTCGGCATCGTAGTTTTCCTGGAGCCACGGCACGGCTACCGAGGTATCGAGGCCGCCGGAGTAAGCGAGGACGATTTTCTGGCGTGGCATTGTTGGAATGTACTCCTTGATAATCGCGTCAGGACGGAGCGGGCTGTTCTGTGATTGTTACTAGACCGCCGGGCGCGGCGTCAACGCTGCGGTTGCTGCCTTGGAGCAGGTCCACTCCTATAAGCGGGTCAGGGACAAGGTTAACTACTTCAATCTCTCGCAAACGGCTATGCCACAGTGCTGTGGCAATGTAAAGATTGTAGTGGTCGATGGCGCCGTCAGCCATGGTGATTGCAATATCAGCATCATCGGCCGGGGGCAGATTACGCCGGTCAATGGTTTCCTGGGGTAGAACCATCGCTACCGTTGCGCCGGTATCAACGATATAAGAGATGCCCTCGGATGTACCGTTATCGCCGTGCACTGTGAGATTTACTCTGGCTTCGCGGGCGTTGAGAGTAACTGCGCCGTAGTGTGTCATTGCGTTGCTCTTGCCCGGCTTGCAATCCCGCGCGGACTGCGCATCACCAGGACACGAGTGTGGTGGCCCTGAATAGTGTGGATACCTGCATCCGGCCGTCGGGCGCGTAGTTTGCGCCCGGTGACAATCCAATCGTCGCCGATTTCGTAGTCGCCGGAGATGACGTCAGTCTTGACGAATTTATCCTCATCCTCCGGGCCAATCAGATGGCGGATTTTGGCGTCATAGATAGCTTGGCCGCGACGCTTTTTTCCTCGTAAGGGATTTCGCCGTGTATGGCCATCGCTTCACCTCGGACGCTGCCGGCGGTACGGGGCAAACGGGCTTGTGAGCCTAGCGTCCTTTTGCGCTCACTGGGCCGGCGCGGTGCGTAGTTGGTTCACGTAGTTCACCAGAGCGAAAACGCCGGAGGCCTGCTTTACGGAAAACTCCGAACCCATCAATCCGCCCAGCCGGCTGAAGACGTCCAGTCGGATGCGTCGGCCATTGTTGACGATGGAGCGATCCCAGTGCGCCTTCACGCCGTCGATGGTGGACATTGGAACCCGGGCCGAGTCGGATGACACCGACTTCCCCAGGTAAACAAAGTCGCGGTCGGCCCACATCATCCCCCGGCGACACTGGAAAGGCCCGACCAATTCGGGGGTTTCCAGGGACGTTTCCCCCAGTTCCGTAGTCTCTTCATCTGTATAGATATGGTGCAGGTGCGCCGTCAGGCTGATCATGCCCGAATACTGGAGTACGCCAAAATTGGCCCTCACCAGTCCTACCGGACCCTGGACCATCAGCTTGGTCTCGGCGCGGGTGGGATTCTCCTTGAAAAAATCCCAGTCCGCGATGATATCCGATACGTCGTTTAGCGGGAGGCGAAAGGACTGGCTGGTATCGATACCGGATTTGTGAAGACATCCATCTTCGATCCACACCAACCCGTCCAAGCAGGGAATTGGGGTGAACTGCTGGGGTGGACGTACCCTGCCGCCTCGTTTTTCTCCCGCATCATCGCCGCCGGATTCGAGGCGACGGCGCCGGAAAATCCTCATTATGCCCCCCTTTGCTGCTGGTCGGACGCTGTACTCAGCGATGAATATTCTAACAGCATATTGCGACCTTACCACCCGTTCCAGTGAACTACGCGGGGCCTTTTCAAAGTCGCTTTTGTCATTGCGTGAGTAGCGTGGCAATCCCGTCGGCGTAGCAACAACCGCTCCGGCAAGACCCTCGCCGCAAGCCGGCGCCGCCAGAACGAGATTTCATCGCCCGCCTGCGGCGAGCGTGGAATGACAGGTTAAGTGGAGCTGGCCCTTGCATATTGGCGTCCCAACGGCGGGCCGCAAGCAGCCGGGGTATGGTAACCTTGCGGCGCGACTACTTGCTGAGATGCACACGCTGTTTCGAGGGATAGCCAACCATGTCTATAGCCACCCGTATGAGCCGTTTGGGAACTGAATCCGCCTTCGAAGTGCTGGCTAAAGCACGTGCCCTGGAAGCGCAGGGCCGGGAAATCGTTCACCTTGAGATCGGTGAGCCGGATTTCGAAACTCCGGCCCATATCGTCCAGGCCGGTATGAAGGCCCTGCAGGACGGTTACACCCATTACGGCCCCACTCCTGGGCTGCCCGAGTTGCGTCAGGCTGTGGCCCGAAACAGCCGCGAGGTCCGCGGAATTGATACCGATTGGGAGCAGGTCGTGGTGACGCCGGGCGCAAAGCCAATCATGTTCTACGTTTTGCTGGCTATTGCCGAAGCCGGCGCGGAAGTGATCTATCCCAACCCCGGTTTTCCGATTTACGAGTCAATGATCGAGTTCAGCGGCGCCAAAGCCGTGCCGATGCAATTGCTCGAGGAGCGGGCCTACCATCCCGACTTGACCCGCCTGCCGGAAATGGTCAACGAACGAACCCGCTTGCTCATTGTTAATTCGCCGGAGAACCCCTGCGGCTCTGCCTTTACTTTGGAAGAACTCGAAACCATCGCTGACGTGGTGCGGAAGCACCCGGATATGTACGTGATGTCCGACGAAATTTACAAGGACATCCTGTACTCCGGTGAACATCACAGCATCGCCGCGCTGCCTGGAATGGCGGAACGTACCATCATCCTGGACGGCTTCTCAAAGAGCTACGCCATGACCGGTTGGCGGTTGGGCTACGGGATCATGCCCGAAGAACTGGTGCCGCACATATCGCGTCTGGCCACCAACAGCGTGTCCTGCGCGGCATCCTTCAGCCAGATCGCCGGCGTGGCCGCGTTGGACGGTCCCCAGGACGAGGTGCAGGAAATGACGGCCGAGTTCGCCCGACGCCGGCGCCTCATCGCCGACGGATTGCAGTCCATTTCCGGCATCAACTGCCCCGAGCCGGAAGGAGCTTTCTACGCCTTCCCCAGCATCCGGGAAACCGGTTTGACCAGCGCCGAGTTTGAGGAACGGGCGATGCAGGAAGCCGGAGTGGCATTGCTGTCCGGAGCCGCTTTCGGCGAGTTCGGTGAAGGCTACGTGCGGCTGTCCTATGCCAACAGCCAGGAGAATATCAGCAAGGCATTGGAGCGCTTGGACGCCATGGTTAGAGCGCTGTAAGCCAGCGCAATATCGGCCCGCGATGAAGGTCAGGTGAATTTCGGCATCACCTTTTCACCGAAGAGGCGCATGGATTTCTGTACTTTGCAGGTGTCCATCTCGCCGGTATTAAGCTTCAGCATCAGGTTACGAACGCCAATATCGCGCATCTCGGCAACTTGCTCGGCCACTTGGGACGGGGTCCCTACGATGAAGGAGTGCTCCAGGCTCTCGCCGGCCGGCGCGGGTCGGTTTGGATCCGGTGGCGGGAACCCCCCGGGGTTGTAAAGCTCGCGGGCGCGTCGGAAATGGGTGCGCTCTCGCTCGAACCCGGCGGCGGCGATTTCCAGCGCTTCGTCGTGGCTGTCGGCGACGAACAGGTCGCGAGAGGCCCAGCACTGGTCCAACCTGGCCTCAGCTTCTTCCTCGGCAAAGCCGGCGCCCAGCATGGTGGCGCGGTAACGCTCCAGGCGGGCCTGCAAGGTCGGCAAGGTCTGGATGCCAATCATCACCGGCCGGCCGATTTCCGCCATCTTCACGGCGGACGCTTCGCTGATGCAAGCCCGAATCAGGGGAGGATGGGGTGTCTGATAGGGTCGCGGGCGTAGCAAAGGGAACTCCACTTTCCAGTGATCGCCGCTATATCGTAGATCCTCGCCGGTCCAGGCTTTGACCAATAGATCCTCAGCTTCGTCCAGGCGAGCGATGCCGTCATCCATGGTGATGCCGAATCCGATGTATTCGTAGTGGTTGTAAGCGGAGCCACGCCCGGTGCCCACGATGAGCCGACCATGGCTGAGGTTGTCCAGCAACGCCGTTTGCACGGCAAGGCGAACGGGATGGTGGAAAGCCAACTCTACGACGGCGAACCCGATTTTCAGGCTCTTGGTTCGGGCGGCTACGGCAGCGCCCAGCACCAGCGGGTCGGCATGGGCCGCCGCGCCGTCGAAATGGTGTTCGGTGAGCCATACCGAGTGCATTCCGATTTCTTCAGCAAGCAAGATCTCGTCAAGCGTACTGTCAATGATCGCAGAGTCGTTTTCCGGGTGATGACTGACGGGAAAGACAAAAGAACCGAAGCGCATTTCAGCCTCGCTTGCGTGGGGAGTGGTACCGATTACACAAATGATTATAGCCGACTGTTGAATTTCCGGTGTGCGATGCTTATACTTGCTCGGCAACCGGAAGTCAAACCGAGACGCTATAAGGGCGATTTGAGATTGCCAAGCATTTTTGTGCTGTCGCTGGCGCTGATCGGCTTGGTTATTCTGGCCTGTGCCGCCCCTGCCCCACGGGACGACCCCCTTGCGGAGCCGCCGGGCGGACCGCCCGTAAGCCTGGTGGTCAGTAACAGCGACCTGGCGGTAGGCGCAAACCGGATATCCTTTGGCTTGGTGGACCGGGACTATATGCCGGTACGCCCGGAGGAAGTAGCCCTCCGCGCCGTGTACTATGAGCCGGGAGCGGCTACCGGACAAGTGCGCCATCGGACTGATGCGGAGTTTCTGCCCTGGCCGCCGGACGGTCGGCGGGGAGTATTCATTGCTGACGTGACTTTTGACCAGGCAGGAACCGCAACCGGGGATAGTTTGGGCATTTGGGAATTGCATGCCACCTTTGAGTACGAGGAGGGTGAACTGCTGACCATCGGGGCAGTTGTCTCCGTCGGCGCTGCTCACCGTGTCCCATTCATCGGCGACGCGGCCCCGCCATCGGACACGCCGGTCGCAGAAACCACCGAGGACCTGCACACTATCAGCAGCAGCCCTCAACCGGATCCTTCCCTGTATCGGTTATCGGTAGCTGAGGCCGTGCGCTCAGGCAAGCCGGCGGTCATAAGTTTCGCAACGCCAGCTTTCTGCGTTTCCGCCACGTGCGGCCCGCAGATTTCCGACTTGTCGGCGCTGGCGGCGCAGTATGGAGGTCAGGCCAACTTCGTGCATGTAGAAGTTTACCGTGATCCTCACCTGATCGATCCGGCGAATCCGGCGCGGGATCTCGTTCCGGCGGTCAAGGAATGGGGGTTAGTGTCTGAGCCGTGGACATTCGTCGTGGGCAATGACGGGCGGATTGCCGCCCGATTTGAGCAGTACGTCCCACCGGCGGTCCTGGAAGCAGCGTTGTTGGACTTGATAGCCGAGTAAACGGGTTTCCCTGCCCAAAGTGTGGTATTGTATATTACAGCTTCTTGTTGACGCGAAACTGTCACTTATTCAGGCGCACGGACACTTCCGAGTCAGGAGCATCGATTTGGCTAACATCACGGTAACAATAGAAGGTGAAGTGAATGAGGTGATCGCAACCTTGAAAGGTATGGCGGGGTGGAGCCCAAGTCAAAGCGCCAAAGAAGTCGCAGTGGACGAAATCCCGTCCGGTTCGCAATCATCTGAGCCTCCACCGACGGAATCGGCTGCGCCGGAAAGCGCAATAGACGCGCCTGCGGAACCCGCGGTGGTTTGGAACCCCAGTTACCTTACCACCTTCTGGCGAAACCTCTCGGACACGGCAAGGGAAGCCATGATCCGCGTGTCCCGCTCGCCCAACCACACGCAAAAACGAGCCCAACTGATGCATACCCTCCGGCTTTCCCAGAGGGAACTCTCAGGGTCCCTGTCTAGTCAGGGACACAGCCTGAACCGGCTGAAGCGTCGCCGTGGCAATCTGGACCTCCCCCGGCCGTTGGTTTATGACCGGGCGGAAGACGCGTACGTTTTGGATCCTAACTTCGCCGACGCCCTGCGCGAATTGGGCATGAACTGATCCCGCCCGGCGGCCCGCGGCGGCGTTGGGGAGACGGCCCGTCTTGTCGATGGCGACGACGGGGGTCCGGTGGTTTAAAAATGAACTCCACGTCCACCGCCCCCGTCCACCGCGATTGTTTGGCCGGTGATCGCTGAGGCCAGATCCGAGCACAGAAACGCCGCCAGATTTGCTATGTCATCGGGCTCGACCATACGCCCTATGGGAATCTCGGCAACGGACTGGGCCAGTTCCTCGTGCGATGTCGTATTGTTGCGAGCCGCGCGTTCGGCCACCAGTCCCATGTATCGCTCGGTACGGGTGCTGCCGGGGTGAATGCAATTGACGAGAATCCCGTCGCCGGCCACGTCATCTGAAAGAGCCTTGGAGTAATTGGACATCGCTGAATTGGTGACACCGGATCCCGGGTTTGTTGGGCTGGAATTTCGGGCCGCCATTCCGCCGATATTGATTATCCGCCCGCCGCCCGCGGCAATCATGTGCGGCACGCACTCCCGTGCGCAGCGGATATACCCCATTACTTTTGTGGTGATGTGGTTCAGGATGACGTCATCGGGGATTTGACTGGCGCGGTCGCTGGTGCTGTTAACGGCGTTATTGACGAGGATGTCCAGCTTGCCCAGCTCAGCAACAGCTTCCCGGACCAGCGCGGCGATATCTTCCGGAACTGTCATGTCCGCCCGGATAGGGATGACGCGGGCGCCCGTGGCATCGCTGATCTCCGCGGCGGCTGCACGCAAATCGGTTTCCCCTCTGGCGCAGATGGCGACGGCACAGCCCTCCCGTGCCAATGCGTAGGCGATGGCTTTGCCGATCCCTTTGCTCCCTCCGGTGACCAGCGCGACTTTGCCTTCCAGTCCTGGCAGCATGATCTACTCCTGGAATCGAATGTGCGGTGCTGTTGTGTGGGGCGGATGTCCCAAGGATAGACCCAACCTTCCCACCCCGTTTTATGGCGTTGCGGCAGCGGTCAGTTCGGCGATGCTCCTGGCGTCGGGGATGGCGCGCACCGCAGCCACAATGGCTTCCAGCTTTGCGTCCGGCCAGTTTATTTGAGGAAACAGAGGGCGCAATCGTTCTATCTCCGTACCCAATCCCCACTCCAGCTCTGTGCCTTGATATTCGCCACGGTACATGTTGCCCCCCGTCATTTCTACGGTGATGCGCGGAGCGAATGCCGGTCGATCCTTATGGCCAACGGTATCTACCTTCTGCATCAGAGAGACGACGGTGTCATGGTTGTCGGCGGTGGCGGCTCCGGTGTCGTCGCCCGGATCGATGCGGGTCCGCAGCGGCGGATACGAACCGTTGACGGCCACGTAAGCCGCAAAATAGTGAGTGCTTCCAACCATAGCCCGGCCGCGGGAGGGGTTCGGGAAGGCCGGCGACGGGTACAGAGTTTCCAACCAATTCATGTCGATGGTGATACGCTCGATTTCATCAACGGCCAATGCGTGTGAACGCCGAATGTCCGTCATCAGGTCGATAACGGGGCAGTTGTAGCCGGCAGTGGGATACATTTTCAGTACGGTGTGCAGAAGCTCCCACCGCGTTCCCAAGCCATCCGTAACCGGTTCAAAGGAGACCTGTTTGGGGCCCGTGAAGACGTAGGACAATTCGCCGCGATTGTTGCCGGTAAAGGCGTTGTAAAAACCGGCTGGCCCCTCCAGCGCCTCCTCGGAACCTTGGACGTCTTCCCGGGCCAGCAGAGCCGCCATGATCCCGCTGCGGGTCGACTGGGGTTCGTGGAACATCATTTCCCGTCCACCGGACCGAGGTCCCTCGTTGGTGCCGGCGGCAAAGGTGCCGGCCAACGCAATGGCCGTAACCATCTGGTCTTCGTTGAGCCCCAGCAACTTGCCGGTGGCAACTGCCGCGCCCAACGTCCCGTAAACCGGGCTGGAGCGGAAACCGCGTGCCTGGGTGGAAGCGATGAAGTCCCCGGCGATGCGCGATTCGACCTCGTATCCGGCGGCCATAGCGGTTATCAGCTGCGGCCCGTTAGCGCCGCCTAGTTGCGCGGAAGCTAACGCCGCCGGTATAACGCATGGGCCCGGGTGAGTTAGCATCCGGTAGGAGTCAGCCTGGTTGGTGGCGTGCATCAGCTTGCTGTTGGCGAAGGCCGCTCCGCACCGGGTGGCTTTACCGCCGTTAGCCAGAATGCTGGCCCCGTGAGCCGAAGCTTCCTCAGCCAACGCGAGTTCAACCGCCGCTTTGCCATGGTGAGTGCCAGCGCCGATGATGGCGACCACCGTGGCGTGAAGCAGGGAGGTCTGCATCTTGTCGATGACGGCCGGCGGCAGGTCGGCGGCGTCCAAGTTGACGGCCCAGCGGGACAATTGGCGAGAAAGGGATTCGGGCATGAGTGTTCCTCTTGATCGGATTGTTCAAGTCAATGTACCGGTGTCCCGGTTTTATTCCAAGTCGTGGAGAGAACGACGGAAGACCACCACATGGCGGAGGGCCGCGCCGCTGGAATTGGGATGTACGAAAATGATGACCGCGCTGGAACCGAGACCGGCCGCCAGAAGCGCGTCGGCCACGGAGGCCGCCAACAGCAAGACCACCAGCATCACCAGCGCCGCGATGGCCGATTGCCACAGGTAGCGTTTCTTGAGCTGGAAGAAGTGGACGTTGTACAGTTCGACGAACAGCGGAAGATGAAGTCGCCGGCTGACACGACGGGGCATCAGCTGCAATTCACCGTGGGTCATCAAGCGGCTGAAGAAACTGATGTTTTGCCTGGCGCGTTGTTCGCGCAGGCGGCGGAGGGTATGCGCCCGCGCTCTATGCCTTTGCCTTGACGACACTCCG
This sequence comes from uncultured Dehalococcoidia bacterium, assembly GCA_964347975.1. Taxonomy (GTDB): domain Bacteria; phylum Chloroflexota; class Dehalococcoidia; order Lucifugimonadales; family UBA3495; genus Bin87. The sequence goes on along the minus strand of CAYGAY010000016.1, from coordinate 23,367 downwards.
CCCACCATGTCGCCGGATCCGGCGCCGGTCCGGTTCTCCATGGATAGAGGGCGCTATCCGAGACTGCGGGCGAAATCCAGCCACACGCGGGCGCATGGCACGGGCAGAATGTGTTGCACAAAGCCCGAAACGCCAGGAAATACCACTGCGCGACCGTTAGGAAATACGTCGGCAGCCCCACGGAAATCCCCCAGCACTTCCTCGCGCAAGGCCGCGGCTGCAATGATGAGCGCCGGGGTTTGCACGTCTTTCAGCAATGGGCGCAGATCACCCCCGGCTTGAGCCTGAAAACCGGCTACTACGTGAGGCGTCGTGGCTTTCATTTGCTCTGCGTACCATCGAGTATAGGCGGGATCGACGATTTGAGGGTCGAGCCGCCGGCCGATGCTGCTTTCCACCCAGGCGCCGATCCCATCGTTTTCAATCTGCACCGCCGATTCGGCGTGATGCGCGTCATTGAAACTGGTGGGGGAGGTGCAGGCGGTGAGGGACAACAGGCGGTCCTGGTGCATCGTGGCGTAGCGCATGGAGATGCTGCCGCCCACGGTTTCGCCGATGAGGTGAAACTTTTCCAATCCCAGCTTGTCGACGAACTCGGCTAGATCCCTGGCAAAGTTGTCCACCGACCAGGGGTAACCCGGTTCCGGCACGTCGGACTGTCCCATTCCGCGCATATCGAACCGGATGACGCGGTAGTGGCGCGCGATGACTGGAACCCATCCGAACCAAAGCTTGTGGTTCTTGGCCATCCCGTGATGCATTACCACGGTCTCGGGTTGGGTCCAAGGGTCTGTGAAGTCGTCAACGGTGTAGAACAGCTCGCAACCGTCATCCAAACGCAGTTTCATCGGACTTCTGCTGACCTCCGTTATTCGATCTCCAACTCGTTGAAAACTGAACGCGCGATGCGCATGGACGTGCGGGCATTGATGTAACCGCCGTACATCGAGAGGTGAATGAATATCTCCATGAGCTCCGTCGGAGTGACCCCCACCGCGAGCGCGCCCCTTATGCGACGGCGCATTTGGTTGTCATAAACTCCCATGCTGGTCAGCGCGGCCAGAGAGATGATGGCGCGTTCTTTGTCGTCGAGGAGCGAACGATTGTAAATGGCTCCCCAGTTGTATTCGTCAACAATCCGTTCCAACTGGCCTTCCGGCGAATCGGGATGGGATGCGGTGTCGGGGAGATTGCCCAAATGGTGCCGATGCATCTCCTGGCCCAGGGCATGTTGCTCGTCAGGATGGCGGTTGGTGTCATACTCCCGCGCAGGTTGGAAGTCGATGCCCAGCTCCTCGTAGATGTCCTTGGTCAAGCGAAGGGCGGACTCAACGTGGGGGACACCGATGTAAAAAGTGGACTGGATGAAGATTTCCACGATCTGATTGGGAGTGATGCCAACGTTGAGGGCACGGACGATGTGCCGGCGCAACAGGTTCATTTCTCCCTGGGTCATCAGCGCCGAGATGGTGGCTATGCACCGTTGTTTCAGGTCTAGCCCGGGCCGGTTCCAGATGGTGCCGAAAAGCGCCTCATCGATGATGCGCTTAAGGTCGGGGGCCAGCTGGTCAACGCCCGGCAGCGCGTAATGCGTTTTGTCGCCGCCGGACATCCGGCCGCGCATTTCATGCCCGGCCTCATAGCGGTCATTCAGGGAAGTCAAGGTAGTATTCCTCCTCGGAAACAGCCGTCTTGAAAAAATAAGCGAACTTCGTTGGGCAGAGAAGACATGGACCACCAAGCGTTGTGATTATAGCACAAGCGGCGGAATTGACAGCGTGACCGGCGGAAACTATCATCTGGCGATGGTGGGCGACCGCGTCCGCAATTTATCACGTCAATCGTTACTGCGGAGGAACGGCGATGACTTGGCAAGCAATCTGGCAACGGCGGATTTTCCTGGCCGGCGGGATGCTGGCCCTGGTGGTGGCCGCCCTGCTGGTTGCTCCGCAACCCACGCTGGCGCAGCAGGCCGCGCTGGGTAGCCCTGCCAACCTGGAGGTGACCTCCAAGGTGGCTGGGCAGGCCACGCTGACCTGGACGCCGGCCGCCAACGCCGATTTCCACTGGATATATTCCGTCAAGGCCGACCGCAGCGGCGGCAAGTGGACCGGCGCCGGCGGGACGGACAGCGCGGCCACCGTCGTCGAGCTGGAACCGGGACAGCGGTACTGGTTCATCATCATTGCCAAGAGGGACACGAGCAGTGGTACGGAGTGGTCGCTGTGGAGCGGCTGGCAGAGCGCGACGGTCTCCGATGGAACCGCGGCCCAACCGGCCCCGGCCGCCAGCGACGACGATGCCTGCGCCGGCGTGCTGCCGGCGCCCGGCCCGGCCCCCACCGGCGGCGTGGCCGGCGACTACGATCAGGATGACGACGGCCTGATTGAGGTGGACAGCCTGGCCCGGCTCAACGCCATGCGCTGGGATTCGCGCGGCGTCGGCGTATCCACCGAGCCGGACTACGCCCGCGCGTTCCCCCGGCCCATCGCCAATATGGGCTGTCCCGATTCCGGCTGCACCGGCTACGAACTGGTGGCGGACCTGGACTTTGACACCAACGGCAACGGCCAGGCCGACGCGGGGGATGCTTATTGGAACGATGGCGACGGCTGGTCGCCCATTGGTTTGTACGCCTCCGCGATTTTTGACGGCGGAGGGCATACCATTGCCAACCTGTACGGCAACCACGGCGGCCTGTTTTCGAGCGGAGGAACTATCAAGAACGTCGGCCTGGTTTCTGTCAAAGTATCTGGCCACGGCCACCGCGGCCACATCGGGGGCCTGTCCAACTCTGGCTCCACCATCAGCAACAGCTACGCCACCGGCAGCGTGTCCAGCGAAGGGCATGAGGCGCACGCCGGGGGCCTGGTCGGGAATAACTACTTGGGGGACATCAGCAACAGCTGCGCTGCTGTCAGCGTATCCAGCGAAAGCGGGGATGCCGGGGGCCTGGTCGGAAACGATGGCGACATCAGCGCCAGCTACGCCACCGGCAACGTGTCCAGTGAAAGCGGAAGTGCCGGGGGCCTGGTCGGGTATAACAGGCGGGACATCAGCGCCAGCTACGCCACCGGC
>CAYGAY010000016.1:10916-20189 GCA_964347975.1 uncultured Dehalococcoidia bacterium | reverse complement strand
CAGCGTGTCCACTGGGGGCGAAGGCTATGCCGGGGGCTTGGTGGCGGACAATTCTAGAGGCACGATTACCGCCAGCTACGCCGTTGGCCGGGTGTCTACGACTGGCGAAACGCTTTTTGTCGGGGGCTTGGTGGGCGGCGTTGCCGCCGGCGCCGTTGCCGACAGTTACTGGGATACCAGCGTTTCCGGGCAGACTTACAGCATTGGCGACACGCCCGGCAAGACGACCGGAGAGTTGCAGGGGCCGACCGGGTACACGGGCATTTACGCCAACTGGAACGTAGACTTGGACAACGCTGACCGGGACGGTGATACCGTTACGGGCGGTGACGACCCGTGGGACTTTGGCAGCAGCAACCAGTACCCAGTACTGAAATATGGCGGGCTGAGCGTGGCGGCGCAGCGGCGGTAGCCGGCGGCAGTTTCGGGATGCTGGCAATGACAAAGTGAGTCAGCAGGGGTGCGCCGGCCCATCACCCGGCTTGCCCCATCACGTCGCCGGCGAACCAGTCCAGCCTTTCCAGCGTCCGGTTCAGGTCATTGCCCCGAATGTCGAAGATGATGTGGGAGACGCCAATCTCCGAGTAGGTATGCACGTCCTCCAGGATGGCGTCGGCGGAGCCGGAGAACCGGCGGCGCGGGCCGGTCTGCATGGTCCCGGGATCATACAGGGGAGCTTTCATCGAGATCCGGATGGCGCTGGGGTCTCGGCCCGCCTCTTCAGCAAATCGGTGAAGTGTCACCAGATCGCCGGCTAGTTCCTCAGGTTCAAGGGTGGCCGCCGGGATGGTGCCCACGGGATGCCAGCCGTCTCCTATGGTGGCGGCGCGCCGAATTGCGGGACGACTCTGGCCGCCCACCCAAATGGGCGGATGTGGTTTCTGGACCGGCTTGGGCAAAAACTGGATGCCGGAAAACTGTACGTACTGTCCATCGAACTCGGGGTTGGGGCTGGTCCACAGTTCTTGGTAGGCTTGCAGGTATTCGTCCGTCACCGCGCCGCGTTCGGCGAAGGGTGGCGTCCCCAGAGCCTGGAATTCCTCCTCCATCCAGCCCACGCCGACGCCCAGGATCAATCGGCCGCGGGACAACACGTCCAGGGTGGCCAGTATCTTGGCGGCCAGTATCGGTGGGCGGTAGGGCACGATCATGACGCTGGGCACCAGGCGGATGTTTTCGGTAATGCCGGCCAGGTAGGTCAAGAGGGTCAACTGTTCGAAATATTCGCCGCTCTCTCCGGTGGGGAATTCGCCGCCAACGGTGTAGGGATACGGCGAGTCGATCCGGTTGGGGACCAACACGTGGTCGCCGGCTACCATGCAGTAGAAACCGAGACGGTCGCCGGTTTGGGCGATCTGCGCCAACGGCCCGGGCTGGGCGTTGGGACCGTGGTTGGGGAGGTAGAATCCGAACTGCATCAGGTTGCTCCTTGCTATGGCAGCCCGGCAATTAGAACAAAGCCAGGCAGTTGCCGGCGATGGTGATAAGCACAGCGGCGATGACCAGGCCGGCAATTATGCCGAGGGTGCAGCCGCAGCCTTTATTGAAGTAGTTGAAACATCCGGGCATTGCGCGCTGACGGCCTCCTCTGGCGACGTGTTCCCCCGGCAGAGGGCCGCCCGACTGCTATAATAACGCCGGCGGCTTGCCGTCTCAACTTGAAAAGGAGATACCGATTATGCCTAATATCACACTGGAACAGGCGGAGCTCGTGCTGGGCGGCGCCAAAGCGGCGGCCCTGGAGCTGGGCAAGGCGTTCAGCTTCTCCGTCGTGGACGCCCGCGGCGATTTGATAACCATGTGCAAGATGGACGGTTCCGCCTGGCGTACGCCCTACGTATCCCGGGGCAAGGCCCGCGCTTCGGCGTGTTTTGGGGAGCCCAGCGGAGACCTGACCGAGCGTTCAACCACCCCGATCATGCGGGCGGTTATGGAAGTGGAACGGGGTGAATTTGTACCTGGGCAAGGCGCTCTGCCTATCTACATGGACGGCGAGCTGATCGGCGCAGTGGGAGGCAGTGGGGGTACGGCCCAGGAAGATGAGGACTGCTCGCGAGCCGGAATAGCTTGTCTGACTGGAGCCAGCGCCGGCCGGTAGAGCAGCGCCGCTCAAAATGCCGCCGTGCCGCCGGCGCGGTGAGATTTGAAGTTGCGAATGCCGTTCAACCCGGATTCCGGCACGATCAAGCCCCGCCCAGATGGGCGGGGCCTGGTGATGCGCCACGTTGAACCGCGGTCAGTCCGTAGAAGCTACCTCAAAGTGCTTGACCCAGTATTCTCCGCGGTAAAGGTGCTCGACTTCACGGGCGATGTTGGCCCGAAATTCGCTGGTCTCATAGGCGCGGAGGTCGCCGAGAGTCTCCCAAACGCTGACGCTGATCCCCTCGTCGGGATCCTCTGTGCTGCGTATGAGCTGCCGTTCCTTTAGACCCTTGGGGGCCGTGCCCGTGGCGACACGCTCATGGTAATGTCGCTCGAATTCTTCCCAAGACCCGGCGCGAAGCTTGCCCCAGACCATTCTGATGAACATATCGGCGTTGCCTCCCTTGTTGGCGGCCAACCATTGACGGCCGGCATCGTATGCGAATTAGTGCTCCAAGTCGCCCGCAGCATGGGCGATGATTTGAGCTGCGGTATCGTTGCTCATATGCCCCATGTCCAGCATCATATGATACAGGGTAGGTTCGTGGGGCGAGACCTTGAAGAATTTCTGGAAGAACTTGACCCTGGCTTCTTCCAAATCTTCGAGGTAAGCGCGAGCGTGGGATTCGTCCAGATGTTCACGTTCCATGATTGTAGCGACACGCTTGGACATCGGGGCCAGCATCCCTATATGCAGGACTCCGGGCGTGTCCCCCAAGATGACGTTAGCGCCACGGCCGATAATGACGACATGGCCGGCTTGCGCCAGGTTGCGAACCACTTCTCGGGTTGTCTCTATGAACACCTGGTCATTCACCCGCTGAACGCGGGAGGAGGACTCCCCGGCGAGTTCGTGATATGTTTCAGGCAGGGTTTCAATCCCGACTCCCAGATCGTAATCTCCGGACACGGCCGCCCTTTCCAGCACCCGACCCAGTAGCGCGGTGACCCGGTCACCGAAGCGCTCCACCCGCTGCTCTTTGGCAATCAAGTTGGAAACGGGTGAGCCGATGATGCGGGCCGCCTCAGCAAAAACCATGCGGTCAACGTAGTTGAGGTGCAGGTCCTGGGCCACTTGCTGTCCTACGGCAATGGAGCCGGCCCCGATTGGTCCGTTAATCGTGATTACGGGCATCCCACCTCTCCTCGTTCATACGTTCAGCGGGGTATTATTTCCCACCACCATTTATATGCCGAGCTACCGCCGCGCGCCGCCCCCGCCAAGGAAGCGCCGATCTGCCGGATTGCGGCCTCCGCCCCCACCGGTAGAACGGCCTGGATACCGGCGGGGCCCGCGGTCCCGGTCATTGGAGTCGCTTCCCAGCATGGAGTTTCGATCGCGTTCCCGCTCCCGTTCGCGGCCGCCGCCGCCATAGTTGCCCCTTCCTCCGCCAGAGTTGCCGCGCCCGGATCCAGATCCGGTACGGTCCCTTCCTCCGCCGTATCCTCCCCGGTTGTCTCGGCCTCGGTCGCGGTCCCTGTCGAAACCTCCCCGCGAACTGCGCCCGCGGTCCCGATCTCCTCCGTATCCGCCTCTTGCCGGGCCTCGGTCACGGTCAAACCCGCCGCGTGGCCCGCGGTCCCGCTCGCCCTGACTGCTCCGTGCCGACAAACCCGCTGGAGGCTCGGCGTCGCCCATCAAAGCGCGACGGGAGAGATTGATTCGCCCCATATGGTCAATCTCGTGGATCATCACGGTGATTTCCTGTCCAATGTCCACGTTTTCGTAGGCCAAGTCCCCCAGATCTTCGTTGCGGACCAGGCCGTCCTTGCCGCCCGGGGTTAGCTCTACGAAAACCCCAAAGTTGGTGGTGCGCGTGATCTTGCCCGTAATGATGTCGCCCACTTCCGGGTCTCGAGTGAGTCCATCAACTCGACTGCGAGCCAACTCGATCATGGATTGATCGTTCGAGGAGATGATGACGGCGCCATCGTCTGCTACGTCGATGCCGCAACCGGTTTCCTCCTGGATCGACCGGATCACCCGCCCGCCGGGGCCGATCAAAGCCCCGATCTTCTCGACGGGGATCTGCATCCGCACCAGCTTCGGCGCGTATCGGCTCATTTGCGCTCGCGGTTCCGAGATGGCTTCAGCCATACGGTCCAGGATGTGAAGGCGCCCCACTCGCGCCTGCTCTAAAGCCTGGCTGAGTAGTTCCTGGGTAAGGCCGTCGATCTTGACGTCCATCTGCAGGGCATTGATGCCGCGCTCCGTGCCCGCAACTTTGAAATCCATATCACCCAGGAAGTCCTCAATCCCCTGGATGTCGCTCAGGACGGCGTATGCATCACTGGCGCCATCGGTAATAAGGCCCATAGCGATACCCGCCACTGGCGCAACCAGGGGAACTCCGGCGTCCATCAATGCCATGGAGGATCCACAGACGCTACCCATGGAAGTGGATCCATTAGAAGCCAGCACTTCACTGACCACGCGGACAGTGTAGGGAAATTCTTCTTCGGAAGGCATGGCCGCCATGATCGCCCGTTCTGCCAGGGCGCCGTGGCCAATCTCCCGTCGGCCGGGCGAACCAACCCGCCTGGCTTCACCGACGCTATACGGTGGAAAGTTGTAGTGGTGCATGAACTGCTTGGTATTGTCCGGGCCGACCGTGTCCAGCGTTTGTTTCATCGACAATGACGCGAGGGTCGCCACCGACAGCACCTGGGTTTGACCCCGGGTGAACAGTCCGCTGCCGTGGGCGCGGGGCAGCTCTCCCACGCTACAGGTAATTGGGCGGACTTCGTCTGTTCGCCGACCATCCGGGCGGACGTTTTTGTCCAGAATGCGGCCACGAACTTCCTTTTTCACCAGGTTTTTGAACGACTCGGCGATCTCGGCTGCCGAGTAATCGTCAGCCAGTTGCGCTGTAACATCAGTTTCCACCGCGTCCAGGCCCGCGTCTCGTTCGCTCTTGAAGGAGTTTTGCTCAAGGATCTCGGCGATCCGTCCATTGACCAGGGCATCAACCTTATTTTGACGTTTTTCGGCAGATTCGTAGTCGAAAAGCACTTCGGTTTTTTCGATCCCTCGCTCCGCCACCAATCGGTCAATCAGATCGATGGTCCGCACGTTGCTCTCATGGGCCAGGCGAATCCCTTCCAATATGATTTCTTCAGACACTTCAACCGACCCAGACTCCACCATCATGATTGCTTGACGGTTGCTCGCTACCACCATGTTGAGCAGGGCGGAATTGGCGACCTTGAAGCTGGGATTGATCTGGTAATTATCCCCATCCCAAGTGACCCGGCAAGCTCCAATGGGGCCGTCGAAAGGGATACGACTGATGGAGAGAGCGGCGGAAGCTGCGACCATGCCCAGAGTCTCGGGAGGATGGTTTTCGTCCACGGAGAGAACCGTGATGATGACCTGAATTTCGTTGTGTAGTCCCTTGGGGAACAGCGGACGGATGCTGCGGTCAGTCAGGCGGGCTGAAAGAATTGCCTCGGTTCCGGGGCGTCCTTCGCGGCGGAAGAAACTGCCGGGGATCTTGCCGACGGCATAAAGACGTTCTTCGAATTCCACCGTCAGGGGGAGGAAATCGATACCTTCGCGGGCCTGTTCCGACATGACGGCAGTGGCCAGCAGAATGGTCTCGCCGCAGGTGATGGTTACGGAACCGTGAGCCTGTTGCGCCCAGCGTCCCGTTTCTAGGGCAATGGGATGTCCGCCGATCTCCCCCTCAATCGCAAATGGGTTCATCAGTTCGCTTGCGGCGTCAGTAGTTGTCATAACAGTAAATTCTTCTACCTCTTCTTCCTTTCGTGTTGCTGCCCGCCGCCCTAGTTCATCTAGCGGCCGGCTTTCAGCGAGATTGCGGGGGGCGTGATAGCAGTTCGTACTTTTGCAAACAGAGTGTTTACTGGCTTGCCCACATCTGGGTTTGGCCCAATTTCGCCGCTAGTCCAGCGTCGTCTCAAATCGTCACATTCGACCCGCCGTTAGCGAATTCAGGCGCGTCCTGAGAGCGATGTGCAGAAATTTGCGGGCGCTAATGAAGATTGCCAAATAGCGCGGTTTGGGATTTAAAGGAGGAGCGTAGGTCGCGGCCAGTTTGCCGACGCGCGGCAGCAACGGCGGTGAGCGCTTTCAACCGCCCATCTCGGAATCGTGGGCGCGCCACAAAGGCAGGTATTTCAGGCGCGTTGCCGTTTAGCGACGCAAGCCGAGCCGATTGATCAGGCGCTGGTAGCGTCCAACATCTTCCCGGCTCAAGTAATTGAGCAGACGGCGCCGTTTTGACACCATGGTAACCAGACCACGACGGGAATGAACGTCCTTCCGATGTGTCCGAAGATGGTCCGTGACCTGTCTGATGCGCTCGGTCAGCATCGCGACCTGTAGTTCAGTGGAGCCGGTGTCCGTTTCGTGGGTACGATATTCCTTGATGATTGTCTGCTTGACGTCCGCGTCCAACATCAGTCGTTTTTAACCTTTCCTTTCGCTTCGGTTTTGCGTCGCATCTCTTTTTCACGCAATAGGTTAACACGTGATACGAAAATAGGCAACTGAACGGAATTTCCGGTAGTGTATCCGTTTGAAATTCATGGATTTGACCTGGGCTTGTAGGAACCGCGCTTTCCAGGCTTGGGCATATGCTCCGATACCAGGTCGGAAAGCCATCGGATATCGCGCACCCGGTCGGCCAACCCCGCCGCCATCGCCGGCGTTGTCTTGTAGCCGCCAGCGGCCTTCGTCAACGTTGTATGAGGCCGGCAGAAATTGTAGTAAGTGAAGTACAGGGCGGCGGCGTAACAATGATGCTCAAACTTCTTGCTGAAGGCGTTGGTCAACCGGGTGTAACGGCGCAGGGACATTCGCATGGTGAGATTGTGCCGTTCCACATGGGACGTGCTGATCAGCCGCTCGTCCGGGTCGCCAACGATTACTTCCGTCCGGGTGTCGATGCACTCCGCCGGCGAGTACCGGCGGGCCTCCTCGGGCGGCGCGGCGGCGTAGATTTTGATGAGTTGGGCGAAGTCCACGTCGCCGCCGAAAGCGCCCTCAACGGCTTCAGGGTAGGCGCTCAGGCCGTCCGTCGTCAGCTGGAACCGGCCCGTAGTCCGCGCCCGTAGGTCGTCCATCAATTCTATGGCGGATTCGCCGTCCCGTCGGGAGCTCACCAGCCACGAAATAAGCAACTTGCTATCGGAGTCGATAGCGGTCCAAGTCCATATGTCGCCGGCCGCTTCAGGCGCAGCTACCGCGTACTCCACGTTCTTGCGCTTGGCGTACAGGAAGGCCCAGATTTCGTCACACTGGACTACCTGGGCCGGAACGTCGCGGACCTGGGCGTCGTGGTATGCCATGGCGGCTTGCCCTGCCGATACCACCAGTCGCTTGACCGTGTTGATGCCGCAGTTCTCAATGCGGGTGATGGAGCGCATGGAACTGCCCTCCACCAGCATGTTGAGGATACGAGCCTGTTTGTCGGGCGATATTCGGTTGACCATAGGCGGATTCTACCCAAACCCGCCTGTTTTGTCAAGCATATTATCCGTATGAATTATCGCCGGGATGCCATCAATTCAGACTGTTGGCCGATACGACCGCCCACCCGACGGCGTCCGTACAGTGGCAGGTCAAGGGGTTTCCTGGCCAGCAAGTCCTCGATGCTCAACCCCTGGATCACCGGGTAAGCGGCGCTGTCGTCGCGGAACGTTGCCTTGCTGCGCTGGTTCTCCACCGTCTGCATATGCCGCCCAAAGCACACCATCACGCCGGCGGTGGCCTCAAATCGCTGTACGGTGGCTTGAAGGGCCTTCACCGCATCAACCGTAACGCCGCCGCCCTTGACCTGAATAATGGCAAACTCCGGCGTCGGTTTCTTGCCCAGCCGGAACGGGTAAAACCGCAGTACGCCGTCCACGCCGCCGTCGCTTCCCCGCGTTCCCGGCTCGTGAAACATCCCCTCCGCCCCGATTGAGCCGCAAACCCACTTCTCGAACTCGAACTTGTCCCGGCGGGCCAATGCCTCAGCGTCGCCGACGCTAACCGGAACGCCGCGCACCAGAACGTCGTCGGTGGTCAATTGCTCAAAGTTGTTGAGTATCCGCCCACGCATGAGGCCGACGGCAAAGGCCGATATGTCAATCCCGATCCAGCGCCGCCCCAACCGCTCGGCCGCGTGTACTGCCGTCCCGCAGCCGCAGAACGGGTCCAACACCAAGTCGCCGGGGTTACTGCTGGCCTGGATGATGCGCTCCAATAGCGCCAACGGCTTCTGCGTCGGGTAGCCCAGGCGTTCACGGGCAGTTGGTGATATGAACCCTATGTCCCAAACAGCACGCATAGGAGCGCCAGGCGACTTTTCTCCTGTTTTCTTCCCACGGACACGACGGCCATTTTCGTCAAAAACATTCAGGATTTTCTTGCCACCGTCTGCTGTGAGGGTCGAAACGGCAAGGGGTTCGTAAAGTTGGTTCCATGTCCAATGCCGGCCTTTTGAGTACCAGAAAATAGTATCGTGCATTTTCTGCCATTGCGGAGTTTTGGCAGGCCAGCGACGATAATTCCACACAATTTCGTTGCGGAAGTTCTGCATCCCAAAGATGGCGTCCATCACCAGCTTGAGGTAGTGGCTGGCCGTGGGGTCGCAGTGCAAGTAGATGCTGCCGGTGGGCGCCAGTACCCGGCGCATTGGCAGCAGCCGCACCGCCATGTTGAGCAAGTAGGCCGCCAGGCTGAATCGGCTGCGCCTTTTACCCCCTCCCCCCGTCATATCCAGCGCTTGCGCCAGGTTGACAATCGTTGCCAGATTGCGCGACTGTGGCCCGCCGGCCAGTTCCCGCAACAGATCATCCTCTTTGGTTCCCCAAGTCCAGGTGTCGTTAAACGCCTCCACCGGGCGGGCGTCCTTGTCCTTGCCGGCAAAGGGCAAGTTATAGATGTTCTTCGAGTTGAAGGGCGGGTCCAGGTAGATCAGGTCCACCGATCCCGTTGGCAGGGCCAGCTCGTCGCCCAGCACATTCAGGCAGTCGTCGCTGTACAAAATACGGTTAGGTTGGTCGCCCTGAAAGTCGGGGGGGGGGGGGGGGGGGGTTTTGCCCCCCGGGCGCGGTGGGGGGGCCCTGTTTTCGGGGGCGGCATCCAGCGGCAGTTTTGAACAGCCGGCGTTGGGCGCCGGG
>CAYGAY010000016.1:0-10906 GCA_964347975.1 uncultured Dehalococcoidia bacterium | reverse complement strand
CCCCCCCCCGCCCCCCCCCCCCCCCCCCGGCCCCCCGCCCCCCCCGCCCCCCGCCCCCCCCCGCCCCGGCGCCCCGCCCCCCCCCCCCCCAGATGTAGCCGCCCGGCGCGCTTGCCTGCGGCAGTATTGCGGGGCGGCATCACATCGCCTCTTTGCTCCAGCGGGCCTTGGCAGCCTGCTTCGCAATCTCCGAGCGTTGCTCCGGAGTTAGGGATTTCGCCCTGGCTTTGCCACCTTTCTTCCCACCCTTGCTCCGGTTGGGCGCGGGATTCGGCGGCTCGGCGTATTCTTCCGCAATGTCGCCCACCGCTATGCGGGCAACCATAATGCCAGCCTCAATCGGGTTGGCCGGCCTCTTCTCTCCCTTCGGGCCTATCGGCATAGCGCACCTCTCTATCAGGTATGGAAGGGAGATTACTACGCCTTATACGCGGTGTCCATGCAACGAATGTTTTATTGCTGCTCATTTCAAACGGATACACTACCGAATTTCCGTAACCGTCCCATAAACGGTGTGGGATTTTGAGTGGGGTCTGCCAGGACGCATTTCGCCCATTACCGCCGCTGTGGTTCAGGCCGCAATCAACTAGCCCAGGTCCAGACCAGATTGGCCGCTCCAGACCCACTGCGTCAGCCCCAGCCCGTTCATCACCCCGCTGCGCTCTTATACCCCCTGATCGTCTTGTACCGTATCTTGCTCCTCCCGATGCCTCGCTCCGTACAGTTGTTGGTCTCGGTCATCCCGCGCACTCGCTAGTAGCAGATCAGGCGGCGCCACTTTTCGCATAAGTCCACTACCAGCCGCCGCAGTTGGGGTTCCTCCCGCACTTGCGGCTCCATGCGCAGCAGTTGCTGACCGCCCTCTTGGGGAAGGTCGGCCAGCAACTGCCCGAGGCGGGCCTTGTACCAGTCCCAGCCGTTAATCTCAGCCAGCCGGTTGGCTACGTTCTTGCGCGCGTGGGCAATACCTACCCCGTATCGGGCACGGGGCAGGCTCTGGGGTAGGGTGAATCGTACTCTGGGCAGGGGTGGGTAACTCCTGGCTGGGGATGGGTTAGTACCCCCACAATATCAGGATTCCCTGCTCTTTTTCTTACCCACCGCCTACGGGACGGTTACGCACTCCGGGTCAGGGTCTTTCAGTTTTCCTTTTCCGGCTTTCGCCCGAAAGCCGGAATCCAGGGGGCCTGCTGCAAAGACGTTCCGGGTTCCCGCTTTCGCGGGAACGACGGGATAAAGTTTTTGAAGATTGAAAGCCCCTGCGCTCCTGGTCACGGCAATTCGGGAGCCGTGCCCCGCGTTGACAGGCCGAGCGTTGACCCGTAGCCTTGATGCCTGAACTATCGTCGGTCTGCTCTACTCAGGCCGCGTTTCCAATTGGAGTATCAGCAATGAAATTCGGCATTATGGCGATGCCCCAGCACCCGGCCACCGATTCAGCAACGCAACGGTTCCACGAAACGGTGGAGCTTACCAAACTGGCCCGGGATGCCGGGTTCAGCTCCATTGCCTGCGGGCAGCACTTTCTCTCTCCTCCGTACCAGAACTTGCAGAGCATCCCGCTGCTGGCCCGGCTGGCCGCCGATTCCGGCGATATGCAGCTGGTGCTGTCCATACTGCTGTTGCCCCTGTACTCGCCAGCCGACGTTGCGGAGACGGTCGCCACGCTGGACGTGATCAGCGATGGGCGCGTGGCGCTGGGCGTGGGCCTGGGCTACCGGGACATCGAGTACCAGGCGTTCAACGTGGAGCGCCGCCACCGCGTGGGCCGGTTCCTGGAAAGTCTGGAGCTGGTGCAGCGGCTGTGGACGGAAGACGAGGTAACCTTCCACGGGAGACACTTCAACCTGGACAACGCTACCTGCGCCATTCGCCCCGTGCAGGAGCCGCATCCGCCCATCTGGGTGGCGGCCAATTTCGATACGGTGGTCCGTCGCGCCGGGGAGCTGGGGCTGCCCTGGTTCGTGAACCCCCACGCTACGCTGGAGACGCTGGAACGGCAGACCGCGATATACCGGGAAGGGTTGGAGGCCGGCGGCAAGGAGATGCCGTCCGAAATGCCCATCATCAAGGAAATGCACATTGCGCCCACCCACGAGGAGGCGGTGCGTAACGCCCAACCTTACATGGAGGCCAAGTACCAGGCTTACGCCGACTGGGGCCAGGACAAGGCCCTTCCGGGCGAGGAGGACTTCCGCATCCCCTTCGAGGAACTGGCCCGCGACCGTTTTATCCTGGGCAGCAGCGAGGAAGTCATCCAGCAGATTGAGGATCACCGCCAGCGCGTGGGCGCAAACCACTTCATGTTCCGCATTTGGTATCCCGGCATGGACGCGCGCATGGCCATGCGGGTGGTGGAGCAGATGGGCGACAGTGTGATCCCCTATTTCGAGAGCCGGCACGGAGACGACGCGTAGGACATCAAGACAATCGCCCCACACTTGTCATTCCGGCGAAAGCCGGAATCCAGAGTCCATGACATGAACGAACCGGGAGCGCCACTAATGATTCAGGGCGCTGGAATCTCGTTCCGACGGTCGCCACTTTCTGTTGCGAGGGCCTTGATGGAACGACCATTGCTACGCCGGCGAGATTGCCATCCCCGTATCAAGTACGGGGTCGCAATGACAAAGTGGGTATGCGTGAGGGGTATCATGGCGTTGCGCCCGCGCCCACCATCTGCGAAAATACCCCGCGCTTACCCTCACCTATCCGCGCTCGTCCGGACCAACGCTAATGACCACCCAGCACGCTAACCCCATCCGCGTTCTTGTCGCCAAGCCGGGATTGGATGGCCATGACCGGGGCGCCAAGGTTATCGCGCGCGCCCTGCGCGACGCCGGCATGGAGGTCATCTACACGGGCATTCGCCAAACGCCCCAGATGGTGGTTCAGGCAGCCGCACAGGAAGACGTAGCCGTGCTGGGCCTGAGCATTCTCTCCGGAGCGCATATGGAGCTCATGCCCGAAATAATGCGGCTGCTGGACGAACAGGAAATGAAGGATGTTCTGGTGGTACTCGGCGGGATTGTCCCGGAGGAAGACCGGGAACCCCTGGCGGCCATGGGCGTGTCGGCAGTTTTCGGCCCCGGAACTTCCACCAACGATATTATTGAATACATCAATACGAGCGTGTCGGACGGTTAGATTTCACCGACTCCCCGGCCCATCCGTCCAACATCGCCGGAACGCAGAGTTTCTTGCATGGCAGTTGGAAAATTGCTCAAAACCGCGCAACGGCGCTTCCGGGTTGCCTTGCGGTTGGCTTGACCCAAGACTATACTTTACGGCGCAAATCGGCCGCCTCTCGTCGCTGAGGGCGATTTCAGCCATGAACTATAATGTGTCGCAGTTGCTGAAAGAACCCACCGGCTCCCAACGTCAGTTCAGCATTGTGGAGACGGTGAACGACGCTGATCAATTGATGGATCACGTCACCGGCGACGTCAAATTCGTTCGTACCCATCAAGGCATCTGGGTCCAGGCCGACTTGACGGTAGGCGTTTTTCAAGACTGTAGCCGCTGCCTTGCCGACTTCCACCGGACTTTGAAGCTGGAGCTGGACGAAGAATATTTCCCCGAGGTTGATGTCAGAACGGGCCGTCGGATGTTCCCTCCCGACGACTGGGAGGGCCTTTACATTAGCGCGGATCACATTCTGGATCTGGCCGAGGCCACCCGCCAGTCCGCCCTTGCCGCACTGCCGATGAAACCCCTTTGCAAAACCGACTGCATAGGCATTTGCGACCGTTGCGGGATCGACCGCAACGTCGTCGAGTGCGAATGCTACGCTCAGGACATTGATCCCAGGTGGGCTGCCCTACGCTCACTGATGACTGAACCGCAAACCTGAAACAACGGACGCCGGCCCACGGCCCCTTGCCCGGTGAACAGCCCGGTAAGGTCCCATGCGGCGGCGATGGTATCGAAAATGGGCGCACTGCCAAACAAGAAATTGACCCGAGCCCGCAAGGGACGTCGCCTGTCGTCTCCGGCCTACCGGCTGCGGACGATGCACCCGGCGCGCTGTCCGCGCTGTCGGGCCGCGAAACTACCCCACGCGGCCTGCCCGGAATGCGGATACTACCGTGGACGCGCCGTCGCCATATGACGGCTGCAAAACTTTTCGGGGAACCCCACCCTACCCGGCCACTAAACCCCCGACACTCAGCTATGGCAATGTTGCCAGGAGAGTGATGAATATGTCTGACATCGCACGAGCTCCCGTGTATTCGTACATCTTCCCCGGCCAGGGCGCCCAGAAGGTGGGCATGGGCCGGGATCTCTACGAAACTTCCGCCGCGGCCCGCGACGTGTTCGCGGAGGCGGACGACAGCCTCGGCATCAACCTTTCCCGGCTCATGTTCGAAGGCCCGGCCGACGAACTCATGGACACCGCCCACGCCCAGCCCGCTATCATGGCCGTCAGCATTGCCATCTGGCGAGCGTGGCAGGAATTCCTTGGCAATCAAGCGCCCCGGCCCGCCGCCGTGGCCGGCCACAGCCTCGGCGAATACACCTCCATGGTGGTCGGCGGTGTCATGGAGTTCAGGGATGGTATCCGTCTCGTCCGCGAGCGCGGTCGTTTGATGCACGAAGCTTCCGAAGCCCGCCCCGGCTCCATGGCCGCCATCATCGGCCTGGACGAGTACACCGTGGCCCAAGTGGCCCAGGACGCCGGCGTTGAAATGGCCAACATCAACTCCGACGATCAGATCGTGGTCAGCGGCGACAAGATGGCCCTGGCCCGCGCCATGGATCTGGCCTCCGCCCGGGGCGCGAAAAAGGTTGTCCCCCTGGCCGTCAGCGGCGCGTTCCATTCTCGCCTGATGGCGCTGGCGCAGGAGGGGCTGACCGGCGCCATTGACAACATCACGCTGCAAGACCCGACGTTCCCGGTGATCGCCAACTCGACGGGCACTGCCATCGTCAACTGCGAACAGGCCAGGCAGGAACTGCTCACCGGCCTCTGCAACTGCGTAATGTGGAAACATTCCGTGCGCTTCATGGTTGACGCTGGCGTGAACCGTTTTGTCGAATTCGGACCGGCCCGCGTCCTGTCCAGCCTAGTCCGCCGCATCGACCCGGGCGTCGAAGCCATGACCTTGTCCGACCCGCAAACCATCCGCAAAGGGGCCGCCGACCCATCGTAATCCCGCCCGCCTGTTCCGGCGCACCGGCGCCACGGCGCTAACGTCGATTCACGTTGTATCCTCGTCCGGCGACACTGCGATATGGCTGCCCGACCTCGTAATCGCAGCCGGCGCAAAGGTCCGGTTGGCCGACAGGCCCGCATTCTGACGCTGCAATACCTCTACGCCCGTGACATACACGGTTCCGGCGAAACCGACGATTTTCTTGACTGGCTCTGCGATGAATTTCCGACGGAGCAATCGGCCCGTCGCACTGCCGCCGCCATGATCGCCGCCATCGCCGCCGATGCCGTCAACCTGGACAATTTCATACAACGGTATGCCCCGGCCCTGCCCGTGAATCTGCTGGCCGTCGTTGACCGCAACATATTGCGTGTGGCAATCTATGAGCTGTCCTATCGGGAGCAATTGCCGCGCAATGTCGTGGTCAGCGAAGCTGTCGAACTAGCCTCAATGTTCGGCAGCGAAAGCAGCGCCCGTTTCGTCAACGGTGTCCTCGGTTCAGTGTTGAACGATTTGCCCAAATCATCGAATAGCGACGCTGGATAAAGCTGTCGCGACCGTTTACACTGCCAAGCCAAGGCTATTCCAAGCCACCTTTTCACGGAGATGAACCTGTGAGTACCGTCCTTGAACGCATTACCGACATCGTAGTGGACAAACTCGGCGTAGATGCCGATGAAGTCAACGAAGCCTCCTCCTTCCAGGAAGACCTGGGCGCTGATTCCCTGGACTTGGTGGAACTCATCATGGCGTTCGAGGAGGAGTTCAGCACCGACGACAACACCATCGAAATACCTGACGAAGACGCCGGCGAAATACACACCATCGCCGATGCGGTAAAATACCTCAAGGACAAGGGTGTAGCCGACGCATAAGATACGTCCAAATCTCACGCGCCCCGTACGTCCGAATGTTGCCCCACCATGGATACTCTCGCCGACCTGGCGCGCCAGGTGAGCGCATGCACCGATTGTCCGCTCCATACCGGGCGCACCTACGCCGTTCCCGGTGAGGGTCCTCCCGACGCCGAGATACTCTTCATCGGTGAGGGTCCGGGTTTCCACGAAGACCGGCAGGGTCGTCCCTTCGTGGGCCCGGCCGGTAACTTTCTCGAAGACCTGCTACAGTCCATAGGCATGACCCGAGAGCAGGTCTTCATCGCCAATATGGTCAAGTGCCGTCCCCCGGAGAATCGCGACCCGACCCCGTCCGAAATCTCCGCCTGCAGCAAATACCTGGACCGCCAGATTGAACTCATTGACCCTCTGCTCATCGTGACCCTGGGCCGATTCTCAACGGCCAAGTTTGTACCCGGTCAGGCCATCAGCCGGGTTCGGGGACGCCTGCACTCCGTGGGCCGACGCCGCGTTTTCCCGATAATGCATCCCGCCGCCGGCCTCCGCCGCCAGGAAATGCGCGCCGGTATCGAGGAGGACTTCGCCAAGATCCCCGGCCTTCTGGACGTGCTGCGTATCCAGGCCGATCCGCCTTCCCATGCCGGCGCTATAGCCGATGCGCCAGCGACGTATGAAACCCAACCGCCAGCGGCAGCTCCGTCGTTTTGGGACCTTCCCACCCCCGATGCTCGTGAAGCCGAGCCCGGGGACCCTCCCCCATCTCCGCCGCAGCCACCTCCCGGCCAGCAGCGCCTTTTCTGACCGCTTCTTTCGTGACAGCCGTGACAGCGCCGCCGGACGCCCGAACGCCTCCTCTTCGCATCCTGCCCTTGGGCGGGCTGGGCGAAATCGGCAAGAACATGATGGCGCTGGAATGCGGCGGCGACATCATCGTCGTCGATTGCGGGATACAGTTTCCCACGGAGGACATGCCCGGGGTTGACCTCATCATCCCCGACGTATCCTATCTGGTTTCCCAGTCCCACCGCGTCCGCGCCATCCTGATCACCCACGGCCACGAGGACCACATTGGCGCGCTGCCCCACGTGCTGCCAGACTTGGACGTGCCCGTGTACGCGCCCCGTCTGGCCCACGGCCTGATCACCGTCAAGCTCAACGAGCGCCGGCGCACCCGGGATGCCGTCGTCCACGCTATCGAGCCGGAACTGCCCGTCAGCTTCGGCGACAACTTCCGCGCCACCTGGTTCCGGGTCTGCCACAGCATTCCCGACGCTATGGGCATCTGCATCGATACCCCCTGGGGGACCGTGATTCACACCGGCGATTTCAAGATCGACCATACCCCGGTGGACGGGCACACCATCGATCTGCCCGCCCTGGCCGAGCGCGGCGCAAAGGGAGTTCTTCTGCTCCTGTCCGATTCCACTTATGCCGAACTCCCCGGCTACACGCCCTCGGAGCAAACCATGGGCTCTGCCCTGGACCGCGCCATCGGCGAGGCGTCGGGCCGGGTAATCATTGCCACTTTCGCCTCCCTCATCAGCCGGATCCAGCAAGTCATCACCGCCGCCGAGAAGCATGGGCGACACGTCGCGTTCGTCGGCCGCAGCATGATTGCCAACGTGCAGATGGCCACGGAGATGGGCTACCTGGACGCCCGGCCCGGAACCATCGTGCCGGTGCGGGACTCCGGCGAGCTGCCCCTCAATCGCGTTGTCCTGATGACCACCGGCAGCCAGGGTGAGCCAACCTCCGCCCTGGTGCGCATTGCCAAGGAGGAGAGCCGCGACGTGGAACTCATCGCGGGGGACACCGTAATTATCTCGGCTACGCCCATACCCGGAAACGAACGGGCCGTCAGCCAGACCATCGACAACCTGCTCCGCCAGGGAGCTCACGTGCTCTATGACCGCATTGCTCCAGTCCACGTCCATGGCCACGCCAGCCAGGAAGAACTGAAGCTGATGCTCAACATCACCCGGCCCCGGTACTTCGTCCCCGTCCACGGCGAATACCGTCATCTGCGCGCCCACGCCCAACTGGCCTGGGACCTGGGCGTCGCCCCGGACGGTATTTTCGTGCTGGAGGACGGCGACATCCTACAGTTTGACCACGATGGGGCCCGAATTGCGGGTTCTGTTCCCGCCGGCCCCATCTATCTGGATGGTCCGACTGTCATGGACACCGACACCGTGGTGCTGCGCGAACGCCGCTCCCTGGCGCAGGACGGCGTGGTGATCATCTGCGCGGCCGTGGACGCCTACGGTGAAATGGTCGGCCCGGTTCAGGTGGCCGCCAGCGGGTTCATGGATCCCGGCGATACCCTGGACACCTTCCGCCGTCTGGCCGAAGCCGTCGAAATGGGCGTAGCCGGCGATCTACCTCCCGACAACCGTGAGCTGGCCCAGGCAAATATCCGAAAAGTCGCCCGGCAATTCCTACGCAATGATTTAAATAAACGTCCTATGATTATCCCGCTAATTCTGGATACGTGACGGCCCGCCGATCGATTGCAGAAGCGCTGATTATATTTCCCCCGCCGCCGCACTGCGGCGGTTCTGCTATCTGCCGGGTTGGCGTCCCTCGGCATAGGAGACTTGCCATGTCTGCGGCTACCTTTACCGGCGACCCCGGCTCATCGTCCGAATCGCTGTTCGCCTTTGACGGTATCAACTGGCTCCGCGCCGGGATCTCCGTCAGCATCCTTTTCATGGCTTGCATGGCGGGGGGCATCGCATTTCTGATGATGCCCTCAGCCCGGGATTCGGTGGTGTCCACCCTCGGCGTCGGTTGGGCGCCGGTTGGGGCGTTCGTCGCGGTCGCGTTTCTTCTATTGTTCGGCCGGCCTTCCCTCCTCGTGCGCCGCTGGCGGTGGTGGCCGGTGGGCGCCATTGCCGCGGCAATGGCCGTCATCGCCCTGTCCCTGGTGCAAGGACAAAGCGGCGTTTTCTACTCTTACGGATTGGCCGGGGAATGGGGATACCGCATCACCTCCGGCAGCCCGGCCCGGGCCGTCGTGGAACTGCTGGCGGCCCTGGTCGTGATGAGCCTGCTGGTCATCCCCGGAGCGGCCCGCGGCTACGCTCGGGGGCTGCGCTATGCGGCCATCGCCGCGTGCGAGGCGCTGATCTTCCTGGGCCTCGCAATGCGTCAGTTGGGCTTGTGGTTCGCGGCGGGGGTGATGGCCGCCGGGCGCGGCGTCGGTTCCCTGGTGGCCGCCCGCCGTCGGGGTGACGCGGCCCCGGCGAAGCCGCGCAAATTCAAGGGCCCGGTCGCGGATGTCGTGGAACCGCCGGCGCCGGAGCCTCCGAGGCCAGACCCGGCGCCAATGCCAAAGGTATCTCGCTCCGGCGGTTGGCAGCTGCCGCCCCTGGAGACCCTGGCCCCGCCCGAACCACACCATATTGACAGTTCCGCCATCGCCGTCATGTCCGAGGACATCAAGGACGCTCTGGCCGAGCACGGCGTATATGTCGATGTTGAAGACGTCAAGGCCGGCCCCCGGGTCATCCGGTTCGGCCTGGTGCCCGGCTACGTCCCGCCCCGGTTGGACAAAAATGGCGAGCCGGTCAAGCATCGCCCCAGCCGCGTCCGCGTAGGAGACATCGCCAAGCGGCAGAAAGACCTGGCGCTGGCCCTGAAAAGCCCGTACATCCGCATCATCGAGACCCCGGAACCCGGAGAGGGCCTGGTGGGGCTGGAAGTGCCGAACCCTTCGCCCGGCAAGGTGCTGATGCGCTCCATAGTCGAGGAACCGGAGTTCAGCAAAATCGTTCAGAAGGGGGGCCTCGCCTTTGCCCTCGGTCAGGACGCCGGCGGACAGTCGTTGGCGCTGGACCTGGCCGCCATGCCCCACCTGCTCATCGCCGGCGCCACCGGATCCGGCAAAAGCGTCTGCATCAACTCGCTGGTCGCTTCCCTGTTGATGACTCGCCCGCCCGACGAGCTACGCATGATCATGGTTGACCCTAAGCGCGTGGAGCTGACGCCCTTCAACGGCATTCCTCACCTGGTGATGCCCGTCATCGTTGAACCGGACGAGGTGCAGCCGGCCCTGCGCGGCCTCATCAACGAGATGACCCGTCGCTACAAGATCATGGAAGAAACCGGCGTGCGCAACATCGCCGGCTACAATGCCAAAGCCGCCGAGCCGATGTCCTTCCTAGTGCTGATCGTGGATGAGTTGGCTGACTTGATGATGACCGGCGGCCTGGAGGTCGAGCAGCAATTGGTACGCCTGGCCCAGTTGGGTCGCGCCGCCGGCATCCACATGGTGCTGGCCACCCAGCGTCCGTCCGTCAAGGTCGTCACCGGCCTGCTCAAGGCCAACGTGCCGGCTCGGGTCGCTTTCGCGGTCGCCTCCCAGGTGGATTCCCGGGTGATCCTGGACGGCGCCGGCGCCGAGACCCTGATGGGGAAGGGCGACCTGCTCCTCCTGAACAAGGACTTTCCCAAGGCCCGACGGGGCCAGGGCACCCTGGTCTATGATGAGGAAATGGACCGGCTGGTTGACTACTGGCGCAACCAGATCGGGCCGCCGCTGCCGCCCATCAACCTCGATGAGGACGATGACGACGCCCCCTTTGAATCAGACGATCCGGACCGCCCCGACGACCACTACCAGGGCGACATCCTGGAGCAGTCCCGTGATCTGGCCCTGCGCAATCCCCGGCTGACCTCCGCCATGCTGGAACGCCGGTTCAAGATCCGAAAGTCTCTGGCTGATGAACTAATCGAGGAACTGCGGGGCGAGGGCCTGGTCATCGGCAGTTGACCATCAATCGTTGCCATAAAATAACTCGCTGGTTCGGGCTTTTCTCCTGCGGTTGGTGATTGGCTTGCTTCGGGTTCGGGGGTTCAGGTTGTCGGCGCTACGGCCAGAGAGCGTTTTTG
>CAYGAY010000015.1:0-80620 GCA_964347975.1 uncultured Dehalococcoidia bacterium | reverse complement strand
GCCGCTGTCAACTGACGATCAAGCGGGCGCGGGTAAAATTGTATGTAATTCCCTTCGGTTTCCGCGTGGACGACATTGACGGCGCTGTGGAGGATCTGCGGAGCAAGGGAGCGGAAATCTACACCGAGCCACGCACCATCCGACCCGGCGTCCGCATCGCCTTCGTCCGCGGCCCGGACGACGTGCGTATCGAGTTGCTGCAGCGGGACGGCTCCGGCCTGATGGAGCAGTAAGGCGGCTGGCGGATGATGCTATACTTGGGCCGGTAAAAACCCCTTGACCCGGCGCACTAACGGAGGCTCTCCGGATGCCCGCAACGCCCGTCTATTGCGATGCCCACACCCACCTGGACCAGTATGTTCCGGAGGAAATACCCGGCATACTGGAACGCTCCAGGGAGGCCGGCGTGGGCTACATCCTTTTGGCCGGCACTACCATCGAATCCACCGAGCGGTGCATCGCCCTGGCTGACGAACATCCCATGTTTTACGCCGGCGTCGGCATCCACCCCATGCAGGCCGACAACCCGGTGGACGACGATTTATACGCCCGGCTGGAGTCGCTGGCCCGCGACAATCCCCGCGTCGTCTGCATCTCCGAGGTGGGATTGGACTACCTGCCCACGTCGCCCGACCACGAGGTGCAGGATCAGGTGTTCCGCGAACATATCCACCTGGCCAAGAGCCTGGGCCTGCCCATTATCTTTCACTCGCGGGAGTCCCACCCGGCGGTGTTCAAGGTGTTGCGGGAGGAAAACGCCGGGCTGGTGGGCGGCGCGATGCACTACTTCCAGGGCGACGCCGAAACGGCGCGGGAGGCCATGGACTGTGGCTTTTTCATCTCGCTGGCCCGTCCGCTGACCCGGCTGCCGGAACTGCGGGAGGTGGCGCGGGACATCCCGCTGGAAAACATCGTCCTGGAAACCGACGCTTATCCGCAGCCCTTCAAGAAGTACCGCCACAACTGGACGGAGCCGCGCCACCTGGCCGACGTGGCCCAGTGTCTGGCCACGCTCAAGGGCATCTCGGTAGAAGAAGTGGCGGAAGTCACCACTGCCAACCTGAGCCGGCTGCTGCGCCTGGACATTCCGGTCACGCCTGGCATCGCAAACCCAACGGTGTAGGGGCGAATAACTATTTGCCCGGCCACCCCGTAAGGAGTCAATTCCAATGACCACCCACCAGGAACGACAGCATCCTGAGGCGCCCCCGCAGATCGTGCCGCAAAGCCTGAACGACTATCTGGAAGTGATGACCAAGGCCGTCTTCCAGAGCGGTATGTCGTGGAAGGTGGTCAACGCCAAATGGTCCGGTTTCCAGGCCGGCTTCCACGGGTTTGACGTAGCCAGAGTTGCCGCGATGGACGAGTCGGCTATCGACACGCTGGCCGCCGACCCGGCCATCATCCGCAACCGACGCAAGATCGTAGCCACTGTCCACAACGCTCAGCGGCTTATTGAACTGGAGGAAGAGTACGGCGGCGACATCCGCAACTACCTGCGCTCCCACGGCGATTTCTACGACGTGCTGAAGGACGTGCGCAAGCAATTCAAGTATATGGGCGACACGGGCGCCTATTACTGGTTGTACGTGCTGGGCGAAGAGGTGCCTGACTATGGGGAGTTTTGCACTCGCGACAAGTAAAAACCACCGGAGGTTGACGATATGACCGCTCCCGCAACCTGCCAACTGGCCCTGAAAGAGTGGGCCATCACCGTGAAGGCCCTGGCCGACGGCGACCAGATTATGATGCTCCGCAAAGGCGGCATCCACGAAGAGAGCAAGGACTTTCGTGTGGTGCATCCGGAGTTCCTGCTCTATCCCACCTACCTGCACCAGAAGGAAGAGCTTCTGAAGGATAGCCACCAGCCGACGCTGCGGCAACTGCTGGGCGACGACCCGGACGACAAAGACGCCGTGACATTCACCCACTGGGCCCGCGTCCACGAGCTCATCGAGATCGATCAGCAGGGCAAGGTGGAAGACCTGGCGCCTCATCACATCTGGACGGACACCTACGCCCAATCCCGCCTGCACTGGAAGCCCATGGTGCCGCTGACTGTCATGCTGCTGCGAGTGTACCGGATGGAGAACCCAACCACCGTGCCCTACATCCCCGAATACGGCGGCTGCAAGTCCTGGGTGGACATCATCCCCACGGTGCGGCTGGGAGACGCTACGCCGGTGATTGATGACGCGCGGTTTGGGGAGATGGTGGAGGCGGTGCGGGGCAGCCTGGGGCTGGTGCCGGCGTAGTGATTTCGGAAGGAGTGACAGTTGCCCGTTGACGGCCGGCGTCCGGGTCCGTTAAACCATGGCTATTCTGATTGGCAAAGGTGAACGCTATGGGCTTGGACGTAGGGGTGGTCAAGGTTGAATATCTGAAACGGCCGGAACCACCGATTTACGATTTCTTGTTTGACTTGATGCTCAACCCATTCTGCGGCAGGAGCGACGAAGCGGACGAGTCCGACGCGTGGGGGGACATTTGGGCCAACAACGCGCTGTACGAATTCAGCCGAGCCGGATTACGCAAGCGGGCCAACAACTGGGCAAACGGCCAAAATTTAGGCCCATCCGAAAAAGCAAAACTGCGAAGGTGGATTAGAAACCTGCCTTGGCAAGACGGCCAGATCATGCTGCACATGGGGAACTGACAATGACCAGCCGACGGCAAGCGGCCCAAGACCGCTACGACCACATCCTGCCTTTCATTGAAGAGGTGGCAAACGAATACTACGGCGGCAATCTGGATCAAGGA
Organism: uncultured Dehalococcoidia bacterium; assembly: GCA_964347975.1. GTDB lineage: Bacteria > Chloroflexota > Dehalococcoidia > Lucifugimonadales > UBA3495 > Bin87. The sequence goes on along the minus strand of CAYGAY010000015.1, from coordinate 77,860 downwards.
TTTCGTCATTGGGCGTTCGGAACCGCTTTCGCCGTCGGGCACGACATTCAAGGGAACGATATCGTTGATGCTACCGCTATTGACGGGCCCGATGATTTCGAGGTTGATGGGTACTTCATTCCAGAATCCGATGATGATTCCGTGGTCAACCTGTTCCAGAGCAAACACCGTCAACCCGGGACCACGATGGGAGCGCGGGAATTTGCAGCCTTTCTAAACGCCCCCAATCGTCTGCTGAACGCCAATGAGGTAGCCGCCTGCCACAATGACGAAACGAAAGCCCTGCACGACGAAATGGTAAAGCGGCTAACTCCACGAGATCAGCAATGCTCTATCCATATGGTATGGGCTACCAGCGGCAGGTTGAGTCCAACCGCTCGGCGCAACGCCGAAGAAAATCGCTCTCGGAAGCTGACGCTCGACGTTAGCGGCAGTACCGTCGAAGTAACTGTGACTCTGGAATGCTTGGATCTGGAAGACCTTCATTCTCAACATGAAAACCAGCAAAGCAGTATTGACGACCGGACGATGTGCGACTTCACATTTCACATTGAACCAGGATCTCACCACCAGACCAGCGTTGACACAGACTATCGTACTCTCTCAATGACGGTTCCAGTAAAGCAAATTGTCGATGTGTTCGCTATGCACAGCTATAAAATCTTTCGCAACAATCCGCGTGGCCCGCTGGGAAATAAGGTCAATGCCTCCATCAAGCATACGTTGAACGACGAAATAGACCGGCGCAGATTCCACTTGCTCAACAATGGTATTACCGCCATTTGCGAGTCGTACCGACTGGACGGAGATCAATTGTTTGTAAGAGATTTCCAGATAATCAATGGATGCCAAACTACAGTCACACTGTGGGACACTCGCGCTACAATTGTGAACGATCCCAGCATCCTGGTGACTGTCAAACTAACGGAATGCCCTCTGAGTTTTGCGCTCACCATAGCAAGAACTACTAACAGCCAAACAGCCTTGCGCGCCGAAGATTTTACTTCCAATGAGGATGTGCAAATCAGGCTACAGCGGGAGTTTGCAGATCTGATGCCCTCTTGGTTCTATCAGATTAAGCGCGGAGAGTGGGACAAGATGATGGACGGGGCATCTGGCAGACAACGCTACCGTGACTGTGATGGAAGCTACCGGAAACTTACAAGCAAGGAAGTTGCACAAGCGGTTTTGTCGTTCGCTGGTTTCCCAGGTGAGGCCAAGGACAATATACGTAGCTTTCTCAACAAGACCAAACTGTTCTCCATAGCGCGTGAGAGCGAAGTCAGTTACGATACCATATACACTGATAACGCTGTCGCCGCCCAAATGCTATTGCCAGCTGTCATACTGCGCAAAGTCTGGAAGCAAGTTGCAAGAGACAAAGTCACAGACCCTTGGCTAGATTACGCGCGATTCCATATAGTTTGGCTCATAGCGGAACTTTTGCGGGAGCATTACAGCCTCCATAGTAATTTGTTCCCTGCACAACGATCAATGACAGTCTCCGCCCAAATCGACGACTGGTTTGAGCCACTGTACACCGTAGCCATCGCCGCGGTTGGTAATGCTGTGGCTGAATTACAACGCCGTGGTGATTTCAATGGCTACCGGGAGTTTTTCCGTACTCCGGCCAACTACCGTTTGGTTCAAGCCAATTTGCAAGGGGCCGCTCGCATGGCGAGCACATTCGGCGACGCTTTCGTCAACCTGCCACCACCATAACGAGCCACTACCACCATGCCCACGACATTCCCACGCCCCCTCCCCCCGGACGGCATCGCCCTCCTCCATACCGTCGCCGAGGTGTGCGACGTGTTGCGCGGCTGGGGCCGGCCCGATTTGGCTGACCGCATCGCTTACTTCGCCTCCGACGAGGACCTGGACGACGGCGATGTACCCGTTACGCTGGAGAGCGTCCTGGGGTTTCTGGCCTTTTTCGGGGCGGTGGAGTCGGAAGGCAGTATCGATATAACCTGCTCACAAGAAGGCTGGCTTTGCGTCGGATGGCGTTTTGACGACGAAAGGAATGCCGCCTTGTGGTTCCTGGATCGCGACCAGATTATGTTCACCGCCACCGATGCGAATGGCAAGTTTATCAACATCGCCGGCGGCAGCAAAATCACTACCCGCCTTGTCATATTGCATAAATTGATTCAGGAGGAGCTATTCACGTGGCAACCAGACCCAACGGCAATCGCGACCTCTCACCCGACCACCACGTAGCCCGGTATTGCCGGCCGCGCGACATTGCCAATGGGATACCCCGGGAAAACGCCTTCGTCCTTAGACCCAATGAGGCATATCTATCAACTAACTGGCTGGAGCATTGCCACGAATCGAACCGAAGCATCCAAGTCTCCGGCGTACACCGAGCATTAACCGGCAAAGGATTTCGCATCACGAGTTCCGGGGCGTTTGCCGTTTTGAACGCCGGCGCCACTGCCGCCGCCTGCCGGGAGGAGCGCAGCCTGGCAATCCGGCTCATCCGGTTAGGCGAATCTCGCGATCCATCGCACACCGGAATCTATGGTTATGAAGCGGGAGACACCGACACAGCAAGAACACTGGCCCAATCGGTTCAGGAAGTGTATCCCGCCGCTGTGAACCTGCCATAAGAACTGGTCAGCCATGCAATCCACCGCCCAACGCCCCCTCCCCCCGGACGCCATCGCCCTCCTCCGCTCCGTCGCCGAGGTGTGCGACGTGCTGCACGGCTGGGGCCGGCCCGATTTGGCCGACCGCATCGCCTACTTCGCCTCTGACGAAGACCTGGACGACGGCGACGTTCCCGTTACGCTGGAGAGCGCCTGGGGTTTTTTGGCCTTTTTCGGGGCAGTTGAATCCGAGGGGGAAATAAGACTAACCTGTTCGCAAGAAGGCTGGATTTGCGCCGAATGGGATTTTGCCGATAAGAGAGACGCCGGGCTATGGTTCTTGGACGCTGACCGCGTTATGTTCAGTGCCGCCAATCGCGACGGCAAGTTTATTGACATACCCGGCGGCAGTAAAATCACCTCGCGCCAGGTCATTATGCAAAAATTGGCTTCCGATGGTTTGTTCCGATGTCTTTAGCCTCATCGCAACGGCATGAACTTTTTGGCCATCACCATGTAGCGCGATTTTGCCGGCGCCGGGACATAGCTAACGGCATAGTGGCCCGGAGCGCGTTTCTGCTCCGGCCTAACGAGCCATACCTGTCAACCAACTGGCTGGAGCACTTTCACCATTCCGACCGGCCTCGACAAATTGCAGGAGTTCGCCAGGCTCTTGGCGACAAAGGTTTTAACGTCAGGCCCAACGGGGCATTTGCCGTTCTGAATGTTGGGGATACGGCCAGTGCAATCCAACAGGCCAGAAACCTGGACATCAGATTTGTGGCCTTGGGCGAATCACACGACCCATCGCACACCGGCATATTCGGCTACACCCCGGAGGATACCGACACGGCAGCGGCACTAGCGCGATTAGCAAGAGAAATACACCCGGCCACCGGATAGTCAACTATGCACTCCGCTATGCAACGCCCCCTCCCCCCGGACGCCATCGCCCTCCTCCATACCATCGCCGAGGTGTGCGACGTGTTGCGCGGCTGGGGCCGGTCCGATTTGGCTGACCGCATCGCCTATTTCGCCTCTGACGAGGATTTGGACGATGGCGATGCGCCCGTCACCTTGGAGAGCGCCTTGGGCTTTCTGGCGCTGTTTGGCGCGGTTGATTCCGAGGGCAAGGTTGAGTTGGCCTGTTCCCCGGAAGGGTGGATTAGCGCCGAATGGTATTTTGATGACGCCCGGACGGCCACGGTACGTCTGCTGGATTATCACCGGGTGATGTTTGCTGCCCGTCGGCACGACGGGGATTATACTGACCTGGGCATCGGCGGCGAGTATGGAGACCGGCTGGCCGTAACGGAGCAACTTGTTGCTGCGGGCATATTGAAATGGCACAAAACCAACCAAGACGTCGCGAACTCCCGGCCGGCGACCACGTAGCGCGCTACTGCCGTCCCCGAGCGCTTTTGCCCAATGGCCGGCCGGCGCGTGAAGCGTTTATGCTGCGCGCCAACGAGGAGTACCTATCGACCAACCGTCTGGAATATTTTGACGATAGCGACCGCCAATTGCAGATTGAGGGCATCCGTCGCGCACTGTCCGGCAAGGGGTTTCGCCTCAGCCACAACGGACTTTTCGCTGTTATCAATGTCGGCGCAGCATCCGATGTGTGCCACAATCACCTGAACCTGGACATTCGGTTTGTGGCGCTGGGCGAATTGCATGACCCGTCGCACACTGGGATATTCGGCCTGGCCGTCAGTAACCTGGCAGCGGCGGATTTGTTGGCCAGTTTGGTTAACTTGGAAGAAATGTATCCCGCCGCAGGATAGTCAACCATGCACCCCGCTATTCAACGTCCCCTCCCCCCGGACGCCATCGCTTGCCTCCGCTCCGTGGCCGAGGTATGCGAGGTGTTGCGCGGTTGGGGCCGGCCTGACCTAGCCGACCGCATTGCCTATTTCGCCTCCGACGACGACCTGGATGATGGCGACGTTCCCGTGGCGCTGGAGAGCGCGCTGGGCTTTCTGGCATTTTTCGGGGCTGTGGAAACCGAAGGCAAGGTTGAGATTGGCTGTTCCCCGGAAGGCTGGATTTGCGCGGAATGGGATTTTCCCGACCGGCGCGATGCCGGCTTGTGGTTCCTGGACGGCGAGCGGGTCATGTTCTCCATCAGGGATTTTGAGGGCCGCTTTATGGAGATTGACTCAGGCAACCGGGTGTGCAGTCGGGCCCGCTTAACCGAAAAGTTGGTAGAATCGGAGTTGTTCACATGGCATACGGGCGACCGGGCCGCCACGAACTCCTTGCCAGTCACCACGTAGCCCGGTACTGCCGGCCCCGGGCCTTGCGCTCGGACGGCCGCCCGCTGCGCGACGCCTTTCTGCTGCGCCCCGGCGAGGAATATCTGTCCGTCAACTGGCTGGAATATTTTGACGATGCTGACCGCCAATCCCAAATCGCCGGCGTCCGACGCGCCTTGGCCGACAAGGGGTTTCAGTTCCGGGCCGCCGCCTCTTTTGCCGTGCTGAATGCAGGCGCGGCGGTGTTATTGTGCCGGGATGAGTTGAACATAGCAATTCGATTGGTCGCGCTGGGCGAGCTCCGCGACCCGTCCCACACCGGAATATACGGATACACTGCATCGGACATTGACGTGCCCGGCCGGCTGGCCCAGTCGGTTGCCGCCGGGGAAATGTATCCCGCCATCTCCTGACACTCTCAATGCAAGGACGCAACATCATGAAATACCGCCAACTTCCCCGCACTGACCTTTTGCTTTCCGAAGTGGGCTTCGGCGTCTGGACTGTGGCCACCAACTGGTGGGGGCGTATCCCTGAGGAGACGCGCCGCCAGTTGCTGGAGGAAGCCCTGGAGCTGGGCATCAACTTCTTCGACACCGCCGATACTTATGGCGACGGTTACGGCGAGGAAATTCTCGCCAAATTCATGGGGCATCGTCGCCACGATATGATCATCGCCACCAAGTTCGGCTACGATATTTATGATCAGACCACGCCCCGCGTCGGCCACCAGGAACGCCCGCAGAAGTTTGAGCCGGACTTCATCCGGTTCGCCTGCGAACAGTCCTTGCGTCGGTTGAACACCGACTACATCGACCTTTACCAGCTGCACAACCCCCGCATCGCCGCCATCGAGGACGACGACGTGTTCGAAACCCTGGAGGCGCTGAAGCACGAGGGAAAAATCCGCTATTACGGCTCGGCCCTGGGCCCGGACATCGGTTGGTTCGAGGAAGGGCAGGCCAGCATGGAGGAGCGCCACGTCGATAGCTGCCAGATTATCTACAGCATCCTCGAACAGGACCCGGCCAAGGACTTCTTCCCCATCGCCGAGAAGGAGCGGGTGGGCTTGCTGTCCCGTGTGCCTCATGCCTCGGAGGCGCTCACCGGACGCTACGACGCGCCGCCGGAATTCGACGAAAACGACCATCGCTCGTATCGCCGCCACCAGTGGCTCAGCGAGGCATTGGTAAAGGTGGACCAGGTCAAGTTCCTGGCCGGCGAGGAGGTGGGACGCACCATGAGCCAGGCCGCTATCCAGTTCGTCCTGCACCAGCCCACCATCACCAGCGTGTTGCCCAACTTCACCACATTAGAGGAGCTGAAGGAATACTCCGAGGCCGTGGAAACGCCGACCATCACCGAGGGGGATCAGGCCATCATCGACGACCTGTGGGCCAACAACTTCTATATCGAGCCCGCCGAACCGGAGTTCCGCGAAATCTAACTACCTGCCGTCATTCCGACCCCCGTATCGAGTATGGGGTGACCCCGTGTCAAGCGCGGGGCAGGCTGTTCTTTTGCGGGAATGGCAGTGGGCTGGCGGTAGCGTGGCGGGTGTGCGCCAGTTTTCAGGCAGACGAGCCGATTGCGAACCCACCCGCTCAGTGGTCGCGGGGAGGCCATCCGGCCCCTCACCCATCCCCAACCCAGTCCTGCCTAAATCTTGGCGCGCACCCGGCAGACGGCGGTGTCCCGGCCCCAATCCGCCAGGGCCTCGGAAAGCGTTATCCTCAAACCCGATCATGCCGGGCGTGTATAATCGGCGGATGCTTGGTCTCAACCCCGTGTCCGGGCGCCCTTCGAGCCGCCCATGCTGTTAGCCGTCCGTTCCCGGCTGCATTACGGCTGGGTAATCTTCGTCCTGTCCCTGGGCAACCTTACCGTCGAGGGCGGCACGAAAAACAGCGAGGCCGTCTATTTCAACGCGCTGCGGGACGCCTTTGGCAGAAGCGCGACTTACACCTCGGCGGTATTCTCCCTGGCCGGCCTTATCGGAGCCATTTCCGCCCCGCTGCTGGGTATCCTGCTGGACCGCTGGGGGGCGCGTATCCTGTTCCCCTTGGCCGGACTGTTCATCCTCTTCGGTTGGTGGGCCTCCAGTTTCGCCACCGACCTGTGGCAGATGTTCATCTTCTACGGGATTTTTGCCGGCATCGGCCACACTGCAATGTCTTCCTTCTCAATGACGGCGACGCTGGCGCCCTGGTTCCCCCGAACTCGGGGCCTTATGCTGGGGTTGGCTGACAGCGGGAACCCCCTGGGGCAAGCCATTTTCGTGCCTTTGGCCGGGGTACTGACCACAAACTGGGGCTGGCAATGGGCCTACCGTATTTTCGGCATCACCTTCGCTACCCTGATCGCTATACCGAACGGCCTGCTCCAGCGGCGCGCCCCTGGCTCTTTGGCTGAACCACCTTCGTCAACCTCGCCGTTGCCGGCTGCATCCGTACCGCCGCCACCGCCGCCACCACCCGCGTCGCCGTCCCTCGGCGGAGTCGTCCGTGACCCGGCCATGTGGCTGCTGGTGCTGACTCGTGTCACCGGCTCCGTATGCACTCAGATGGTAAGGGTCCATCAGGTGGCGTTCTTCGTGCTTGCCGGCTACAGCTTACAGACGGCAGCCAACACCCTGGGCTTGCTGGGGGTGGTGAGCCTGTTCGCTCGCCCCCTGGTAGGTCTGGCAACGGACCGCTGGGGGCGAGAATCGGTTTATACCATTGGGATGAGCGTATATGCGGCAGCGGTGCTGCTGGTCCTGTGGCTCGGCGACGGCGCAAGTTGGTGGCCCCTGGCGCTTTACGTAGCGCTGGCCGGCGTGACCGACGGCATCAGCGGCCTGATAGTGGGAGCGAAAGCCGCCGATCTGTTCCCCGCCGAATCGCTGGGCACCGTGATGGGTTTTGTGGAGATGGGTCGGGGCGCGGCCATATTCCTCGGCCCTATCGTCGCCGGCCTGATGTTCGACGTGCAGGGAGATTATGTGATGGCGTTTATCGTATCCGCCGCACTGTCCTTTACGTCCATCTGCACGATGTGGATAGCGGATTTTACAGGCCGTAGAAGAAGAGTGACCGAGCCGCAACCGATTTCATAAGCAGCGAAAATGTCTCTTGAACGCAACGCTGGCATCAAGGGCTGACACAAGGGCTGTGCTATACTGCCGCCATTGAACTAGCCTGATCGGGAGCAGGGATGACACCGATAACCACCACCTTGCAAGGTTCCGATTTGCGGCAGGCCATGCTGGGGGCAGCGGCCTATATGGAACTTTACCGGGACGCCGCCAACGCCCTCAACGTGTTCCCCGTACCCGATGGGGACACCGGCACCAATATGCTCCTGACCCTTCGCGCCGGCGTGGAGCGGATGAACCAGGACGCCGGAGCCGCTGCCGCCGGAGAGGTCGCCGAGTCCATTGCCACCGGCGCCTTCTGGGGAGCCCGGGGCAATAGCGGCGTCATCCTTTCCCAACTGCTCCGCGGTTTTGCCGATGGCGTCGCCGGCTCCGACGAGATCGATTCCTCCCACGCCGTAGCGGCCTTCCGTTCCGCTGCCGACTCTGCATACGGCGCCGTCAGCCAGCCGCGGGAAGGCACCATGCTCTCGGTGATCCGGGGCGCCTCCGAGGCCGCCGTCACCGCCAACGATGCCGGCGAAGGCGACGTGATTGCGCTGTGGCAGATTGCCTACGATGGAGCCGTGGCAGCGTTGGCCCGCACGCCGGAACAGTTGCCCGTGCTCAAAGAGGCCGGCGTCGTCGATTCCGGCGGCCTGGGTGTTGTTGCCATAATCGGCGGCGCCCTCAGACACCTCCAGGGTGAGACCGACCGGCCCGTTGACCTGGGCCTGCGCAGCGTAGGCGGCCTGATCGACCCGGCGCAGACCGCTTCCGTGGCCATCGACACCGAGTTTCTGGACGCCCACGAAGCAACCGAATTCGGCTACTGTACGCAATTCGTCATCCACGGCAAGGACCTGAGCGTGGACGGGCTCCGCGCGGGCCTCGACGCCCTGGCCGAATCCACCGTTATCATCGGAGGGGGGTCTGCGGTGCGCGTTCACGTGCATACGGAAGACCCGGGCGCGGCTCTCACGTTTGGAGTAGCCCACGGTGACCTTGATGAGGTCAAAATTGACAACATGAGCCTGCAAAACCGGGACTGGGCCGCGGGCCACCGGGAGCGCACCCGGCCCGACGAAATCCGGCCCGGCGTATCAGTGATCGCCGTCGCCTCCGGTCCGGGCATTGCGGACTTGTTCCAGGATGCCGGCTGCGCCGCCATTGTTCCCGGCGGGCAAACCCTTAACCCCAGCGCCAGTGAAATCATTGACGCCGCCCTGTCCGCCGGCACCAGCGACGTGATAGTGCTTCCCAACAATCACAACGTCATCCTCACCGCATCCCAGGCCGCCGACGCCGATACCGGCGAAGTTACTCTCCACGTGGTGGGAACCCGAACCATGCCCCAGGGCACCGCCGCCATGCTGGGTTTCAATCCGGAAATATCCCTGGACGACAATCTGGCCAGCATGGGGTCGGCAAGCCGGTCCGTCGAGACCCTGGAAATTACCCAGGCGGTGCGTGACTCCGTGGTGGACGGCCAGCAGGTGCGTGATGGCGAATACATGGCTATCCTGGACGGCAAACTGGCCGCATTGGCTGACTCACCCGACGGCGCTTTGAAAGAAGGATTGCAAAAGTCTGCCGTTGCCGAGGACAGCATCATCACTTTGTACTGGGGCGAGGGGGCTACGACGGAACAGGCCAATGGACTACAGGAAGAGTTGGAAGAAACTTACGCGGGCGCCCAGGTTGACGTTTATGAAGGCGGCCAGCCCCATTACCCATATCTGGTTTCGGTCGAATAGCATAGATCCATACATATATCGTGACCAGGAGCTGATGACATGGCCATTAAAATTGTTACCGACAGCACGTGCGACATCTCTCGGGAGGGCGTAGAGCGTTTCGATATTTCCGTAGTTCCGGCCTATGTTCTGTTCGGAGAAGAATCCTATCGCCAGGGCATCGACATCAACCCCACCCAGTTCTACGCCCGTTTGCAGTCCTCGCCGCGGCTGCCCAGCACCTCCCAGCCCACACCAGGCGATTTCACGGAGCGATTTGAAACTCTCGTTGCGGCGGGCCACCAAGTCGTTTGCATCACTGTGCCGAGGCAGCTGAGCGGGACCTACAACTCCGCCGTGCAGGCCGCTTCCCAGTTTGAAGAGGGCGCCGTAACCGTTGTTGACGCCGGCACTGCTTCGGTGGGCCACATGCTACAGGTAATCGCCGCCGCGGAGGACGCCGCCAGGCCCGACGCTACGGCGGAATCGGTGGCCCAGGCCGCCCGGGTCCGCGCCGGCAGTGGCTACGGTTACGCCATGGTGGATACCCTGGAATACCTCCAAAAGGGCGGGCGCATCGGCAAGGCCCAAGCCTTCATGGGATCACTGCTCAAGGTCAAGCCCATTCTCAGGGTTGCCGCCGGTGAGGTGCTGCCCGTGGACCGCCCCCGAAACCTGCGCCGCGGCCTCCAGCGTCTGGAAGAGTTGGTGCGCGAAGTCGGACCCGTCTCCAAGCTGGCCGTGGCCTACACCACCGACGTCCACCCGGCGGAGGAAATGCGGAATCGGCTGTCCGATCTTGCCGACCCGGAAAACACCTACACCATCCAGATCGGTTCCGCCATCGGCGCCCACATCGGTCCCGGCGCCGTAGCGGTGTCCACCCTCCCTTGACCAGGGCCTTTTCAAAGTCCCTTGACATCCGCTCATGGTGAGCTTGTCGAACCATGCACGCTGACCGCCGCGAAAACCAACCCCTGTGGCGCGATGCCCTGGGCAAGATTCTGGCCCTTGAGGAGCATAAAGGCTTCTCCGACACTGCCGTGAGCGGCGGCATCCGCCGTTTCGTGGACCGCTGGGAAACGGAATTGCGTGAATTCCTGGGCGACGACCGCGCCAGCGCGGCCCGTCTGATCGATCAACCATACCAGGAACTGTCGCCAGGCCAGCGGCGGCAATGGGTGGCAAGCTGGCAGCAGGCATTGGCCGGTATCCCCGACGAAACACCCTTACCCGACGGAGAGCCTCCGCCGGCCGTGTCCACTCCGGACGATCTGGTTGCCGGAGATCCGACGGATCACCCTCCGAGCGTCGAGGCTCCCCTGTTTGCCGTGGCGGAAACCCGGTTGCCGGCGCGAACCCATCGCCGCGCCCACGTGTCTCCCAAGCCGGTGTCCAATCCCGGCAACCCTGACGACGCCGTGTCCAAGGTCCGCCGCATGGACGCAAAAACCGTGCAGCGGTTCGAGGCGCTGGAAGTCCAGACCGTCCGCGACTTGCTCTATATGCTGCCCCGTCGCCACGACGACCGCGCCGACATCACCGCCATTGCCGACGCATATCCCGGTGGAACGTTCACGCTGGAAGGCGAGCTGGCTGACATCCGTTCCGCCAACGTCGGCCAGCGTAGATTGCAACTGGCCGAGGGAGTTCTTTGCGACGACAGCGGCGCCATGGAACTGCAATGGTTCGGACAGGGCTACCTGGCCCGCTCCCTCCGCGTCGGCAGCCGCATGGTCGTCCACGGCAAGGCGGAGACCTACCGGGGCCGCGTCACTCTGTCCTCACCGGAGTACGATGTCGTCAGCCCGAACCAGCCACCCCTCAATGCTGGCCGCATCACTCCCGTCTATCGGCTTACGCAAGGAATGACGGCCCGCAACCTGCGAAGCCTGACGTGGCAGGCGATAGTCCGTTTCCTGGCCGCCATCAAGGACCCGCTGCCCGAGGATATGCTCCAACGGACTGGCCTGGTCGGGCTACAGGAAGCCATCTGCAACGCCCACTATCCGCCCGATTTTCCCGCTGCCGACCACGGCCGGCGGCGTTTGGCCTTCGATGAAATCCTGTCCTTCCAACTCGCCATCCTGGGTCGCCGCCGCCACCGGGAACAGGATGCTGTGGGAACCCCGGTAAAGTACCATCAGGAGGTGGTGGACGGCCTGCTCACCAACCTGCCCTTCAATCCTACCGCCGCCCAGTTGCGCTGCACCGGCGAGATTCTGGCCGATATGGCGCGGGGTACGCCTCCCATGAGCCGGCTGTTGCAGGGGGAGGTGGGCAGCGGAAAAACGTTGGTGGCATTGGCAGCGGTGCTTGCCGTCGCGTCTGCCCACCGCCAATCCGCGCTGATGGCCCCCACCGAGGTATTGGCCGAACAGCATTTCGCCACCGTATGCCGGCTGCTGGACAGTTTCGACCAGCCGCTCCAGCAGCCCAATGTTACGTCCGCGTACTTGCCCCAAATGCCTCGCCCCTTCACAGTGGGCCTGCTCACCGGCAGCACCCGGGCGGCGCCGCGTCGCGAGGTGCTGCGAATGGCATCGGAGGGACACCTGGACCTCCTGGTGGGCACCCACGCGCTGATCCAGGACGGCGTGGAACTGCCGGACCTGGCGCTGGCGATAACCGACGAACAGCATCGTTTCGGCGTAGCCCAGCGCACCGCCCTGCGCGGCAGCGGCCCGGAACAGCCCCACGCGCTGATGATGTCGGCAACGCCCATACCGCGAACGTTGCAGCTGACCCTGTACGGCGACCTGGACGTTTCCACCATCGACGAACTGCCTCCCGGACGGCAGGAAATCATGACCCGGGTTGTGCCGGAAGGCAAACGCCACGCCGCCTACGGCTTCATCCGACAGCAGGTCAACGCCGGGCGACAGGCGTTCATCATCTGTCCCCTGGTTGAGGAATCGGACAATCTGGATGTCCGCGCCGCCGTGGCAGAACACAAACGCCTGTCCGGGGAGGTATTTCCCGACCGGCGCGTTGGCCTCCTCCACGGTCGTCTTTCCTCCCGCGATAAAGATAAGGTGATGCGCCAATTCCGTGATGGCGACCTGGATATCCTGGTGGCGACGGCAGTGGTAGAAGTCGGCATCGACGTGCCCAACGCCACGGTGATGCTGATTGACGGCGCCGACCGCTTCGGCCTTTCCCAGCTGCACCAGTTCCGCGGGCGCGTGGGCCGCGGCGAACACCGCAGCTACTGCCTGCTCATGTCAGAGTCGGAATCGGAGCGAGCGCAGGAACGCCTGTCTGCCCTGGAAGCAACCCGCGACGGTTTCAAACTGGCCGAGATCGACCTCCAGATGCGTCACGAGGGCGACATATTCGGCACCTCCCAAAGCGGCGACCAGACCATGCTCCGCATCGCCAATGTTTTCGACCAGGACTTGATGGCTCTGGCCCGTCGCGAAGCAGCTTTGATTATCGAGGCAGACCCGGAACTGGCCGACCCCAAACACGCCGGGATCGCCGCCGCCCGCGACCGCTTCCTCACCCGGGTTCAGCAACACATCAGCGATTGAGACTGCATCCGATACGCAACGTTCCGGCCCTGGAAGTCCTGCAAAACCGCAACTTCCGATACCTCTGGGCGGCCCGGTGGATCCACGAAAATTCCCGGCGCATGGAACTGATCGTGCTGGGCTACCTGATCTACCAGCTCACGGATTCCGCGTTTCAGGTTGGATTGATTTCAGTTTTCCTCAACGGCCCGCGCCCGCCCCTGTCTTTGGTGGCCGGAATGCTGGCCGACCGTCTGGACCGTAAACGCATCCTGGTGGGTATCCACGCCAGCTATCTGGTAATTGCCGCCTGCCTTTTGGCGCTTCTGCTGTTCGACCGGGTCCAGCCGTGGCAGGTTTTCCTGGCCGTCCTTTTGCAAGGCACGGTCAAGACGCTGGACGACCCCACGCGCCGGGCGGCCTTGTTTGACCTGGCCGGGCAGGATCGGGTTGCTCACGCCATGTCCCTGGAGACCATCACCAACAACGGCGGCAAGATACTGGGTCCGATAGTCGGCGGAATGCTGGTCGAGTTCTTCGGCTTTACCGTCGCGTTCATGGCCCTCGTTGCGCTGGACCTGGCATCGGCCCTGCTGATTCTCAGAATGCGTTTGCCCGCCAGGGCGACTACACTGGTACGCGACACCCAGTTCTGGCGGGGGATACAATCCGGCATCGGCTTCTCCTTCTCCAATAAATTCGTGCTGGGTGTGCTCTGCATATCGTTGATTATGAACGGCATGGTGCTGCCGTTGCAGTACTTCATCCCGGTGATCGCTACCGATGTGCTGAAAGTTGGCGAGGCCATGGGTGGGCTGCTGGGGGCCGCCGATGGCCTGGGAGCGTTGGTCGGGGCGGTTATTATCGGAAGCCGACGGCGTTATGAATTCCACGGGCGCTATTACGCATTCGGAGCCGCCATTGTGGCCTTGGGAGTGGTGGCGGTGGCGTGGTCGCCCTGGTTTGCGGTGTCTTTCCTGCTGCTGTTCGCCGCCGGCGTGGGCCAGTCGGGGTTCAGCACCATGCAGAGCACCATTTTACTCCTATCCGCGCCCGCCGAAATGCGGGGTCGGATTATGGGATCCCAGAGCCTGGTCAACGGGTTGGGCCACCTGGTGGGTGGGGTTGAGATTGGGGCCATCGCCCAGGCGTTCACCATCTCCCTGGCCATTGGGGTCAACGCCGGCGTCGGCATCCTCCTGATGTTGCCGGTGGTATTGCTCACACCGCTGGTATGGCGTCCGGTGGAGCCGCACCAACGGCGCGGGGAACCGGAGCCGGCCGGAGGCAGTCCAATCTAGGGCGTGTCGTCAATTGCATTTTTCGTCATTCCTGCGAAAGTGGGATCCAGAATTGGTATCCATTGGTACGTATTCAGTCACCAGAACGTTTGGATTCCGGCGAAAGCCGGAATGACGGTTGAGGTTATTTTCATAGTGATGACGGAGTTTGTGAACACGGACTAGGGGGAACGAGGACAACCCGCCCTAACGCCCGCCGTTCCGACACCAGCCGCCACGCTGCCATGGCTCCGTCTTCCGTCAACGGCAGGATCTGGAACACGACGGGCCGCAGCCGGCCCGTCGCGGCCAGACTCACGGCTCGCTCCAGGGTCGCCCGGGAGACGCCGGACACGCCGATAATGCGCAGGTCGCGGAAAATTGCCTCGGCCAGGCGCAGCGGCGTTGGCTCGCCGGTGACGTCTCCCAGCAGAGCGAGGCGGCCGTACTGACCCAGGCAGCGCAGCGTGGCTGGCCAGAGCGGCGGCCCAACCGTATCCAACACCGCGTCCGCGCCGGCATCTTCCGTGACGGCCATCACGATGTCAGCAATGTCCAGCCCATCCTCAGCCTCGATGACTACGGACGCGCCTAACGCTTCCAATTCTGGGGTCTTTGCGGGCGAGGTGGTTACCGCGATTACCTGCGCCCCCTGCATGACGGCCAGCTGCACCGCGTGAGCGCCCAGACCGCCACCGGCTCCGGTCACCACTACAGTCTCGCCAGGGACGATATCCAACGCCTCAATGCCGGACAGAGCGACGCCGGCGGGACAGGCCAGCAGCGCCGCCTGCTCCGCCGGAATGGTATCCGGTATGGGAACCAGCGCCGTTGCCGGCAGCGCGACGTACTCGGCAAATCCGCCGTCACTGCCGTGTCCAACGCCGACCCCGACCAGACATCGATGCTCTCGTCCCGCTCGACAGCGCGCGCATCGGCCGCAGGCAGCAGTCAGCAGGCTCACCGCCCGTTGGCCGGGATGGGGTTGCGATACATCGCCGGCTACGCGGACGACAGTGCCTACGATTTCGTGACCCAGCGTTACGCCGGGGGTTACGCCGCGCCGCAGCGTCCCGGCCATCACCAGCAGGTCGTGATGGCAGAAGCCGCCGGCGGCCACGCGCAGCAGCGCCTGGCCGGGGCCGGGCATGGGAACCGGCCGCTCAACCATCTCCAGCAGCGGCGGCCGGCCGGCCTCCACCACGGACAGGGCGGTCATCGTATCGGGAATGGGTGAAAGCGGTACGGGCATAGCGGTTACGGCGGCGTCCGGGTTTTGCGATACTGTCGTCAGAGCACAAGTCTAACGCAAAAGCGCAAAGGCGCAGCGACGCAAAGCAACAAGAGGAATGACATGATCATCGGAGCGCACGTTTCCGCCGCCGGCGGCATCGGCAACGCCGTTGACCGCGCCGTTGCTATCGGCGCCGAGGCCGTCCAGATTTTCGGCTCCTCCACTCGCTCATGGCGGTTCAAGGCCCTCACCGACGTCCAGGCGGAGGCTTTTCGGGAGAAGAATGCCGCAGCCGGTCTGGCGCCGCCCTTCCTGCACGCCATCTACCTCATCAACCTGGGCAACTCCAACCCGGAAAACGTGGAAAAGTCCGTGACCTCGCTGGTCCAGTACATGCAACTGGCTGAGCAGATCGGAGCCGGCGGGGTGATCTTCCACCCCGGCAGTCACGGTGGAGCCGGCTACGAGGGGGTATTCCCTCAGGTGGTGGAGAGCATCAACCGGGTGCTGGAGCAGACACCGGAGGGCCCGATCCTGTGCCTGGAAAACATGGCCGGCATGGGCCAGCACATCGGCGCCAGGTTCAACGAGTTGGGTGAAGTGTTGCGCGCCGTTGACAGCGAGCGTTTGGGCATCTGCCTGGATACCCAGCACGCCTTCGCCGCGGGCTATGATCTGACCAATCCCGAAGGCGTCGCCGGCATGATCGACGAGTTCGACCGGGACATCGGCCTGGGCCGCCTCACCGCCGTGCACGCCAACGACTCCAAACGGCCCTGCGGTTCCGGCGTGGACCGCCATGACAACATCGGCGAGGGCCTCATCGGCGAGGAGGGTTTTGCCAACATCATGTCCCATCCGGCCTTCGCCGACGTGCCATTCTTCCTGGAAGTGCCCGGCTACGACAAGGACAATCGGGGCCCGGACAAGCCCAACGTGGATATTCTAAAGGCGATCCGGGCACGGGTTAACGGCGGTTAGGAGCGGGCGTCCGATGCAAATATCCCGCCAGCAGTTTGAGGAACTAGTATTGCAAGCCTACGCTGAACTGCCGGCGTCGGTGCTGGAACGCCTGGACAACATCGACATTGTAGTTGAGGACATTCCCGGACCGGAGGCCGAGGGCGCCATTGACACCCACGACCACGGCGATACGCTGCTGGGCCTGTACGTGGGCGTGCCATTGGTGGAACGCTACGCCGCCGACCCCATGATGCCCGACTGCATCTACATCTATCGCCGGCCCATCCTGTCCATGTGCGATTCCTACGATGAGGTTGCCCGCGAAATTCGCACTACTCTGCTCCACGAAATCGGACACTACCTGGGCTTGAGCGAGCAGGATTTGGAACGGCTGGGTTATGGCTGACTGGCGTCAGCTTTCATGGGCCGACCGGCTGGCGTGGGCGATTGGGAGCGGGTTCGGCTGCGGGTTGTCGCCGGTCGCGCCGGGGACGGTCGGTTCGGCGGCGGCTGGGGCCGTTTTCTATGTCATAACCCTGCTGCTGCCGGCTGACTGGTTCTACTTCCGGCCGCTGTATGTTGTTGCGCTGCTGTCGGCAATCGGATTGGCCGTTGGCGTCTGGGCCACCGGGCGGATGTCAACCGAGGCGAATCCCGACCCCGGAGCGGCGGTTTGGGATGAGTTCGTCGGGATGTGGATAACCTGCCTGCCCATCGCATTTTTCTGGGATGTGCTGTCGCCGTACTGGATCCTGCTGCCTTTCTTCCTGTTCAGATTGCTGGACATTCTGAAGCCATGGCCCTGCCGGCGACTGGAACGTCTGCACGGCGGGTGGGGCATCATGCTGGACGACGTAGCCGCCGGCCTTTGGGGAGGCGTGGCTATATTTGTAGCGCTGGCGGGGCTGACGGTGATACGACCTCTGGATTGACGACCAGCTCCCGCAAGTTTATTCACCCCCAGCCTGGCCGAAAATCGCTGCCAGCGCCCCTTGTTCCAGCCGTTGCATTGCCGCCTGCGCCCCGTCGTCCAAATGGTCGTGTCCCAGCAGGTGCAGCGCGCCGTGAACCAGCAGCAGCGCTAACTCTCTTTCCAGAGGTACGCCCGCGGCCTCGGCTTGCCGCGCCGCTTGCGGCAGCGAGATTGCGATGTCGCCCAGCGGCGGCGGCTCGTAGTCGGGCATCGGAAAGTCCGCGTTCCCGCCCTCGGCATCGGGCGCATCCCCGTTATCTCCCTGCCAATGGCCGCCGTGTTGAGCCGAGAACGATAGTACGTCGGTAGTTTCGTCCAGGCCGCGGTACTGGCGGTTCAGTTCCCGCACCTTCGCGTCATCGGTGAGGAGCAGGCTGACCTGCCCGGCGGCATCGGGATACAGGACTTGCGCCAAACCGCAACGCACCGCCGTCTCTAACCAAACCGGTTCCGGAATATCGTCGTAACTATCCAGCGGATCGATGGCTACGGCAACGGCGATGTTGGGCAGAAGGACGCGCATGGTCGTATTATAAAGCCGCTCCAGCCGCGTGATACAATGAAACGGCATTCTGCCCCACAGGACGATGCCATGAGCGAAGACCAGTTCACCCCCAACTCAGAGACCTCCGACAACCAATGGGTCGATTACGCTCTGCCTGAAGAGGGGGTGGCCGACCTCACTGACCGGCTCACCGAGTTCCTCCCGGAGCAGGACGATAATGACCCACCGCTCATCATCGGGCAGGTGCTGGACGACTTTATCGACCAGTCGGGAGCCATGCCGGAAAACATCCGCGAGGAAGACGCCCATGCCCTGATTTGCCAGATGCAAATGGCGGTTACCCTGGCATATCAGTTGGGCCGCCTGGAGGCTCGCTCCCCGGAGATGGTGCGCCGCTTCGTCCGCGAGGCCATCCAGAAATGGGAGGCCAAGCCCTTGCCCGACTCCCTGGACTTCGTGGAAGCCGATTTCCGCAAACCCAAGGAACTGGTTCTGCCCCGCCTGCGCCGCTGGTGGCAGGAAAACCTGACCTCCGAAGACTACTATTGGGACGAGGATTGACCGGAGGGATTGTTTCCGATGACCACCGCAACCTATGACCTGGTGTTGAACGGCGGCAACCTGCTGGACCCGGCCCAGGGCATCAGCAACGAACCCCGCGACGTCGCCTTCAAGGATGGCAAAGTAGCCGCTGTCGCTGCCCGCATCGACCCGGCCAGTGGCGACCAAAGCATCGACGTTGCCGGCAAGCTGATCACGCCGGGCCTCATCGACCTGCACGGCCACTTCTATCACGGCGCCAGCGGCAGCGCCGTCCACGCCGATCAAACCTGCCTCGGCAGCGGCGTAACCACCGGCGTTGACGCGGGCAGCGCCGGCTTCCTCAACTATGGGGCCATGCGCGATTACGTGTTCCCGGCCCACCGCACCAGGCTCATCGCCTTCCTGCACATCGGCGCGGTGGGCTTGGCCGCAAATCGCGTACTGGGCGGCGGCCTGCACGATATGCGCATCATCGACGTGGGTCAGACGGTGGAGGCCATCAAGGCCAACCCCGGTTTCCTGTTCGGCGTGAAGGTGAGGATGCACTACGACGCCGTGGCCCGGTGGAACGCCCACGAAGCCATGGCCAAGGCCAAGGAGGCCGCTACCGAAGCCGGCGTCAGCCTGATGGTGCATGTCAGCGGCACGCCCATACCCCTGCCGGACGTGCTGGAACACCTGGGCCCCGGAGACATATCCACCCATGCCTTCAATGGCCTGCCGGAGAATATGCTCGACAACGCTGGAAAGGTGCGCCCGGAGGTGCGCGCCGCCGCCGACCGGGGCGTCATCATGGACGTCGCCCACGCGGGGGTTCACTGCGACGTTGAGGTGGTCAAGGCGGCCATGGATCAGGGCATCGTTCCAGACACCATCAGTACCGACATCCACGTCCCGCCGCCGGGACGCATCGTTTACCTGATGAACGACCTGGTGAGCAAGTTCCACGCTCTGGGAATGCCCCTGGCCGATGCCATAACCGCCAGTACCAGCCGCCCCGCGGAGATCCTCGGCCTTCAGGACCGCATCGGCTCTTTGGGAGTTGGCATGGAGGGCGACGCCGCCGTATGGGAGCAACGACAGGGCCGCTTCGTCTGGCATGACATGGCCGGTCACAACGTGGACGGCAAGCTGCGCCTGGACACCTTCGCCACCATAAAGGGCGGCATCGTAATGTGGCGGGAAGGACGGCTCACCGAGATGGGTAACTGCTAATAAGGGCGGGGAGGGCCTGGTCCGGCACAGGTCAAATCAGAGGCGAGCAGCCAGCTCCCGCACCAATAGGGTCGTACAGCCACCAATTATCACGAACAATACGGCGTATCGAAAGATGCGCTGGCTCATCCGCCGCGCTAACCAGCCGCCAGCGATGGCGCCAAGCAGAACCGCCGGTATGCCAACGCCGATGTTGTAAGCGGTCGCCACGGGGAACAAGCCCGCGACGAAATACAGGGCCAGGCCCAACATGCCGGCCAGCAGGAAATACAGCGCCAGGGTTGCCCGCATCGTTTCCCGGGGCCACCCTTGCTCGATAGCATAGATGCCGGCCAGCGGGCCTCCAATGCTCAGCGTGGTGGTGAGCAAAGTGGTGGTGAAACCGAAGCCCAGCGCGCTCCAACGGGTCCGCGCCGCCGGGACTCGCACGTTGAACAAACTCATCACCGCTATGGCCAGTATCAGCGTGGTGATTGCGATCCGCAGCGGAGCCGGCGCTGCCACGCTCAGGAGTATCACTCCCAAGGGAACCGGCGGCAGCCCGGCGACCAGAAACAACCACGACTCCCGCCAGCGCAGGCGCCGCCAAGTCTGCGCCAGCACCAGCAGCGTGGTAATCGTTATCATCGCGTTGACCAGCACCACCGCCTGTTGGGGGACCATAATCAACAGGAGAATGGGCGCCGCTGCCAAAGCCATGCCGAAGCCGACGGCGCTGAATACGAAAGATCCCAACAGCAGCGCGGCCAGCCCGATAACCAGCTCCCAGCCGGCCAGCATCAGGACAGGTTGAACAGACCCTGTTGGGCGGCGCGGAGCAGGGTGCGCTGGATCTGCACCACCGGTGGGCCGTCTCTGGCCAGCACGATTTCCGCCTCATCATCGGGTGTCAGGGTTAGCGAACGCTCGCCGTCCAGCGCCACCGTACAGTAGCGAGGTTCCAGCGCTACCGGTATCCCTTCTTGCAGCAGTTCCCACTCGGCGATGGCTGCCGGTCCAACAATGCCAGGCGCCACCGGCGCAATCACGGTGATCGCCGGCGGCGGGTCCGCGTCGGCGTGCCGGGCCAGCTGGTAGCGCAAACCGCCCACGTCGGCAAGGGACAGAGGATGCAGTCTCCCGCCCACCGACGATAGCCCGATGCCGGCCGGCTCCGCCCGGGTGAGAAACACCTCATGCACCGTGTCCAGGTCCCAGATGGCGCGGGTGGCCACATAGCGCTCCCGGGAGATCGCCACGTCAACCAGGGCCAGGTCCCGGAGCTCGCCGTTCACTCGTAGCTGGAGTGTCTTGCTGACCACTGAGGTATCCGAGAGTTCCAGCAGCCCGGAAGCCACCAGACCGGCGGCGATGCCGGCCAACGTTCCTTCGACCATCACCGGGAAGATGTTGTTGGTTCCCGTAGAGATCGCCACCAGCGGAATCCGGCTGGTGGCAGCGGCCACGGCGCGGTTCGTGCCATCGCCGCCCAGGGTGATGAGGCAGCCCACGCCCATTTCGGCCATCATGGCGGCGGCCCGCATCGTGTCGCCCTCGGTGTAGAGGGGCGACATGGGCAGCATTTCCAGGGGAATGGAGATGCCGGAATCGTCTGCGGCGCGCCGGCACAGGTTACCGCTGTCCGGCATTGCCACCACTCTATCAACCTCGGTGGATTGCAGCCCGATGAGCGCGCGCCGGATGGTATTCACCTTCTCCCAGTCCGGCACCACCCGGCCCTGGGCTACCAGGCGGCGGATATCTTTGCTGGCTGCAGGGTTGGCGATGATGCCGACAGTGGCCATGGCACGGTTAAGTCTGTTTGCGCAACGCTGGTACTGGTGAGTAACGGGGGCCTACTATACACCATCCCCAATGATCTGCCGGCGTACTGATAATCAACGATTCGGTCTGCACATAGCCGGATATCAAGGCCCGGAGACAAGGATGGTACAATGCGAGACAATGAAGGCATACGCCCAACATGGCGATTTTTCGATGGGGCGGTGTCGATCAGCGTTAGTATGCTGCTGGCGGTACTGCTCACCGAGTGCCGGGCGTGTGACAGGGCGCCGCTGCTGGGTTATCTGAAAATGCTGACGGAACGGGACGATGGTGTGATCATAACCGCAACCTTGTTGCTGTTTCCCACGTCGCTGACGCTCTATGGAGGACTGATCGTGTTTTTCGCTGCAAAAGAGTTCGTTGAGAAAAGAGCCATGGCGCAGGGTCGGCGGGAGGGTCGGCGGGAGGGTCGGCGGGAGGAGCGCGAGCGTATCCAACGAGCATTAGAGGCGCGCGGCGTTCCACTCACCCCGGAACAGGCTAAAATCCTGGCCGATGACGATGAACCCGAATAGGCCAGCCCCGTTTTTACGTCCGCCCCACGCTATCACAGGAGCGCGTCATGGATTCCGAAATCGCCTTCACTCCGGCTACCGAGATTCGGCGGATGATCGCCAGTGGTGAAATTTCCTCGGTGGAACTCACGGAGTTTTTCTACCAGCGGATCGGCGAACTGAACCCACAACTCAATGCCTACCTTACGCTATGCCCGGAGCAAGCTCTGGCCGACGCAAGAGCTGCCGACGCGGCGGTTCAACGCGGAGAAGACCTCGGCCCACTGCACGGTATCCCCATTTCCGTCAAGGACCTGGAGTTGACTAAAGGAGTCAGGACGACCGTGGGCTCGGCCATCTTCCGTGATCGTGTGCCTGATATGGATTCAATCGTGGTGGAGCGGGTGAAGGCGGCCGGGGCCGTGATATTGGGCAAGACCAACACGCCGGAGTTTGGGCAGTCGGGCACTACGGAGAACCTGGTCAGCGAACCGTGCCGCAACCCGTGGAATACGGACTACACGCCGGGCGGCAGCAGCGGCGGGGCGGCGGCGGCGCTGGCCGCCGGCCTCTGTACGCTGGCTACCGGCAGCGACGGCGGCGGCAGCATCCGCATCCCGTCCAGTTTCAGCGGCGTTACCGGCATCAAGCCGTCGCAGGGCCGGGTGCCTCGCTACGGCGGCTATGGCGGGCCGGCGGTGAACCACTTCTCCCAGAGCGGCCCCATGAGCCGTGCCGTCCGCGATACCGCGTTACTGCTGCAAGTCCTGGCCGGCCCCGACTCTCGCGACCCCAACACCATGACCGACACCCCACCCGACTACCTGGCGGCGCTGGAGGGCGGAGTAGCCGGCTGGCGCGTCGCGTGGAGCGACGATCTGGGCTACGCCGCCGTGGACCCCGAGGTGGTGCAGGTCACCCGCGCCGCCGCCCAAGTCTTCCAGGAAATGGGAGCGGTCGTCGAAGAGGCGGCGCCGGAGATTGAGGGCGGCGACCCGTTCCCCGCTTTTTCCACTGTGTTCGGCACGGCGTCCTACACGTCCTATGCCGACCTCTACCCGGAGCGGCGCGACGAATTAACCCACTATGTGCAGAACACCTTTGATGCGGCGTCAAAGCACACCGCCGCCGACCTGTCCCGGGCGTTGGCCTACGTTGACCGTCTCAAGCGCCGGTTCGCCGATTTCTTCAACACCTACGACCTGCTGCTGACGCCGGCCATGGCGGTAACGGCCTTCCCCATCGGCCAGCACCCTACCAGCATTGCCGGCCGGTCGGTGGAGCCGTGGTGGGGCTATCTGCCCTTCACGTTCCCCATCAACATGAGCGGGCAAACGGCGTCCAGCGTCCCCTGCGGATTTTCTGCCGCCGGCCTGCCCGTCGGTCTGCACATCGTGGGGCCGTCCGGGGCCGAGGGCAAGGTGCTGCGGGCCATGGCGGCCTTTGAGGACGCCCAACCCTGGGCGCAGCACAGGCCGCCCGTTTCGTGATTTGACGAGATTGCCACACGTTTGCTGGTAATGGCAGTCTTGCGGCGATGACCAACGCTTTACGCATACCCTACGGTCTGGACGGCACGGGGCGTATGGTGAACGTAGCGGACGTTCCCAGCGGGAAAGCGTGCGGATGCCGCTGCCCCGGTTGCGACGCACGACTGGTAGCACGCAAAGGGAGAATCCGGCAACACCACTTTGCCCATTTAGCCCCAGCGCCAGCTTGTGAAAGTTGGCTGCATAGCACAGCCAAGCATCTGCTATACCAACGGATTACCGAAGCTATCGCTGGCTCAACCCCGTTGCCTATCCGGTGGCAGTGTCACTACTGCGCCGGGTATAGGGAGCACAGTCGGGGCATCCAGTACGAACACTGCCGGGATCTGCTGGGTAAAAGACGTATCGACGGCGTAGCGATGGAAGAAGCCTGTCCGGAGCGGGGCATCCAACCTGATATTACGCTGCTTACAGGCGATACCGCCGCCATTCTGATTGAGATTGTGGTTAGTCACCAACCTGAGTACACAGTTGCAGAGATCGGGCTGCCCGTGCTTGAACTGCATCTGACAAATGCAGAACAATTAGGTGCGTTGACTACAGGCGCATTGCCAATAGGAAAGTTAAGCAACTACCCATGCCCTGACCCAATATGCGAAGATTGCGAACAACGTCAATCACAGGGACATAACCAGTGTGACATCTGCAATCAATGTAAAAAGCCAGGCAATATACACTGCGCTATTTGCTCCGGTCATTACCTTGAGGAACATCGGCATTGCTCCGAATGCAGCAATGGGTTCATACGCAAGCAATGGCATCACCATCGGTGTCAGCAGTGCTACGAGATTTGGCTTTACCAGAAATTATCACACTGTGAACAATGCGGTCGAAAACTACCGGAGCGTTACGTAGGTATTTACGAACTCTGCTATCCTTGTCATCGTCAAACCTTGCGCACTGAACAGGAGCGGGTACAAAAGCAAATAAACGACAGAGCCGAACGTTGGCGCAACGCTGGACGCGAGGAGCGAAAAGTCATGCTGGCAGAATGGCACAACCCATATGGCCCGGCGAGTTAGTCCCGAACCAAACTAACAGCGCTATACGCGACGGCTCTGGCCATGCCGGCAAGATTGCTGCGCCATGCTCAAACGACAGAGGGAACAGGGTACCTAATCCTCTTCCCTGATGCGGGAATACATCGCCAACGGCGTGGCGGCCAGCAGGCCGGCGTCCACGGGTAGGACCACGCCGGATACCCAGCGGGCCTCGTCGCTGGCCAGAAACAGGGCGGCGTAGGCGATGTCCCAGGCGTTGCCCTCCACGCCAAGCGGGCCGGCCTTGCGCCGGTTTTGCCGCGTTTCCTCAGCCATTGCGCCGGCCACCATCGGCGTGTAGATGTGGCCGGGGGCTATAACGTTGACGCGGATGTTGTCGCGGCCCAGATGCACCGCCATCGTCTCGGACATCCCGATCACGCCGGACTTGGAAGCCGAATACGGGATGCTGGCCAGGCCGCTGCCGGCCCGCACGCCGGCGATGGACGACATATTGATGATGCTGCCTCCGCCGGCGTCCATCATCCTGGGCGCGGCGTACTTGGTGGTCAGCATCATGCTCTTCAGGTTCACGTCCAGCACGTTGTCCCAAACGCTTTCCTCCACGTCGGTGGGCGTGCCCGGCCCGGTGATGCCGACGTTGTTAAAGAGGATATGCAGGGCCCCATAGCGTTCTACGGCGGCGTTCACGATGGCCTCGCAATCGGTGGCGGAGGTTACGTCGGCGGCCATGACTGACGCCTCCCCACCCTGCTCGTGGATGATAGCCAGCGTTTCCTCGGCGGCCGGCGCGTTGCGATCCACCAGCAGAACTTTGGCGCCCTCCTAGGCAAACAGGATCGAGGCGGCTTTGCCGGTTCCGGTGCCTGGGCCGCTGGAACCCGCTCCGGTGACAATGGCGACTTTATCTTGCAGGCGAGGACGGCCAGAGGGAAGCAGGGTCATTTTGAACCTCCCGTAAATTGGCAGGGGCGCATAGTTACTCGCCCCTGCGGAGTTGCAGGTTGATAAGGTCAGGACGCCGATATCGGCTGTGGACTGAGCAACCAGTCCTGGGCCTGCTTGGCGGCGTCGGAAAGCCACTGGCTCATGATGGCTTCCCGACCCTCGGGAATTTCCACGCCCAGACCGTCGGCCAGGCGGTTCATAAAGTTGAATACGCAGGTGATGGCCACTGTGGAAAGGATTTGCTCATCGGTGAGACCGACCGCGCGCAGTACCGCCACGTCCGATTCCTGCATCAGGGCCGGCGTCAACGTCAGTTTGACGGCGTAGTCCAAGATGGCGCGGGTTTGCGGGTCCAGCTCGGCTTGCTTGTAATCATGGATGATGTGGCTGGAGTACACAGGGTCGCCGGAATGTTGACGGAGGAACCCTCCGTGAGCGACCGCTCAATAACGGCAGCGGTTGACCAGCGAAACCACCGTGGCGATGGCCTCCTCCTGGGCGCGGGTGAGGGCCGAGGAGCCAAAGGTGGCTTTGTGGTTCAGGTTTTGCACCGCCGCCATGAGGTCGGGATTGATGGACATGCACTTGATAACGGCGGGGACGGCAACGTCGGTTTCGCGGATCCAGGACATTTGAAAGGCTCCTTCACGTGGCGCAGGGGCGGGTTTCAAACCTGCCCCTGCGGATGCTGGGTTCGTGGAACCACGGCCATCTTATGTTCCGCCGTTCCCAGCGCCAGGTCCCCCAGTTTCACCACCACCTCAAACCGCAACTTGTTGCCGGAGACGTCGGTCAGTACGGAACGGGCCGCTACTTCGCTGCCCAGATCCGCCGGCGCCAGATGCTTTACGTTGACTTCGTACCCTACCACGGTTTGCCGGGTGTCAAGCAACGGCAGCACAGCGTGGTATGACGCTTGTTCCATCAGCATAACCATGGCCGGCGTGCTGAACTTGGGCGTATGGGGCGCCAGATGCTCCTCGGCGACCGTTAACTGCGTTTCGCCTGCCAATCCAGGCCGTATGGCCGGGTTGATCGGCAGGCGAGAAGGTATCGGAGCGCTGGCGGTTGACACGGGCGACGCTCCGGAAGGGGCCAGTTGTTATGCGGCGACGGGCTGCCCGGTCAGGATGGACTCAACCTCGTCCGCCAGCTCGGCAGCCCGTTGCTTCACCTCTTCGTCGGTGAGGCTGGACAGCGGGTGCTGGGCGACGATGTAGCGGTAGTCGGGAACGCCCATCATGCGGGTCATAGCCTGGGCCGTATTGAGGAACACATGAGTAATGATGGCCGCGGTGGGAACGCCGCGCTTTTCCATGTCGATTCCGTCGTGCACACTGCACGAGCTGCAGGACCCTCAATCCCCAACCCCGGTGATGAGGTAGTCCACCTCACCCAGAATGGAGTCAATCACGTCCTGCTTGGCGGGCAGGCTGGCGTGGTGCTTGCTGAAGTACTTGACCTCGGAGAAGCCGTGCCGCTCGTTGAGGATGTTTCCCAGCTCATGGAGCAGCTTGTCAGCGTTGGCCTTGGAGTTTTCCATAAGGCCCAGGCGCTTGCCGGCCAGCCCGGCGGAGCGGTCGTTCATGCGGAAGGGGGTTTGGGGCAGCTCGGTGCCCTTGGGATTTACGAGCCGCAGATGGCTCATGGATTCGGCGGTTGTCATTGCTAAACCTCCGTTGGGTTGGTTGTGGCGTGATTGTACCGTCATTTGGCGGCATTGCGTAGTCCCTGTTGGCGGAGATGTTGGTCCAGCCAAACGCGATCAGCGTCGGACAGGGGCGGTTCCGGGTCTTGCTGATAGTCAATATCAAGGTCATAAGAGGCCGCGGTATATACGTGGTTGACCACTCCGTTCAGATTGACGGCGATGCCTTCCGCCCCTTTGGCCAGGGGCATTACAAAATCGGGCACGGGCTGTCGAATGCCAAAGGGATAAAGGTCGGCGACGGGCTCGGCGCAGCGGGCGTTGGCCACGAGGATGCGATAGTGGCTGTTCGGCACATCGCCAATGACCGGCATGGGCGAGCCGGCGCGCAGCAGGTCAATCTCCACTAGGTTGGGAAGGACTGTACAGCGCTTCGGCGCGCTTGGCGAGGTATTCCTTGCGACCATCGCCGGATTTGTTGGTGGGAGACAACAGCTCAATCACAGCAACGACCTGACGGTTATCCACGCGCCGTACTTCAAGATAGAGCTCCTTGAGCAGTTCCGTGGCCGGCAGCTGTACGGCAATGGCAGCCGGGTCGCGCTCCGGCTCCGCTGCCGCAGGTTCCCGACCCGGCGCGGCGGCGGCAACCAGCGCCACGGCGTCCGGGATGCGGACGCTGGCGCTCCCGTTGCCGCCGGGTTCCGTGGCTACATATATCCGTTCCTGTATCTTTACCCAATAATCAGGACGCAGCCGGCGGGCGAGAAAATCGCGCAATCCGACGATGATGCTATTGTGAACATTAGGCCAGCGATAGGAAACTTCCAGGTAAGGATTCATCCCCGGAAAGGGATTCACCGGCAGCGCTGTGGCTATCATCATGCCTCCACGCTCCGCACCCCCTTTTCGCGCAGCAGTTGGTCGAGCCAAACGCGATCCCCGTCGGACAGGGGAGGCTCCGGGTCCTGCCGGTAGTCGATGTCCCGGTCATAGGAACCGAGGATGTACACCTCATCGAGAATGGGTTTCAGGTCTATCGCGATACCTTCCGACCCCTCAACCAGCGGCATCACGAAGGTGGGTATGGGCTGCCGCATACTAAAAACATACAGCGACGCATCGGGCGCAAGCCGCGCATTACTGATCAGGATCCGATAGTCGCCACCGGGCACGTCCCCAACCACCGGCATCGGCGGCCCGGACCGCAGCAGATCAATTTCCACCAAATGGGCGAGGCTGTATTGCACTTCGGCGCGTTTGGACAGATATTCCTGTCGTCCCTTGTTGGATTTGTTGGTGGGCGACAGCAGTTCAAGCACCGCTACAACCTGACGGTTGCTGACCCTGATGATTTCCAGATAATTCTCTCTTTCCAGCTCCAAAGCCGGCAATTCCACCGTGATGGCGTCCTCGGTTTGGCGAGGTTCCGTCTCCAAGGCAACGGCTCGCTCGGCGGCCCAGCCGGGATCTAAAACCGTGATGTCCGGTATGCGGGAAGGGCGTCGACCACTTGTATTGGGCTCCTCAGATACATAGACCCGTTGTTCGATACGCACCAAGTAGTCAGGCCGTAGTTGGGAACCCAACGTACGGGCCAACTCGGCAATCACCCATTGATGTACGCCGTGCCAAAGCTCGGAACGCTCCATATACGGATTCATCCCGGGGAACGGGTTTTGCGGCAGTTGCGCCGTCATGCTAGTCGCCGCCGATCTTGCGGGTGCGGATGCGGTAGCCGGTGGTGTCGATGATGGCGCTGTAGCGGCCCCCGGTGCCGCCGCCGTGCATGATGAGGATGTCGTCGGGGTCGTTGGCGCAGCGCATGATAAGATCCTCGTCGCCGGGGCGCTCCGGCCCCTGCTTGGAACCGAGGCGAATCAGCTCGGCGCGGGAACGGCCGCTGTTTTCGATGAGAAACCCCTGGATGTCCTGGCGACTCCACCCGTCGCCCTGCAAGGTCAGCGCGTGCTCCGGGCCGATGACGATGACCCACTGGGCGGGATAGCGGTGGGCCAGGGCCGTTGACCGCAGCGCGTCGCAAATGGAGAACAGGATCTGGCGGCCCGTATGGCCGTAGCTATTCGGTACGCTGACCGGGTTGTAGGCCACGGCGACGGTAACCACGCTGTCCGAGGCGTTGAAACCGCGGCTGACGTGCAGCGGCTCCCAGGGCGAGGTCTCCTCGTTTTCGGCGACGCAGAAGGTGTACTTGGCCGGCGTGCCCAGGGTGCCCCGGTCCAGTTGGCCGGGCCATGCGTCAAAGCCGTTCATAAAGCAGAGGCGCACGGCCCGCCCGATGCTGGCGTTGGCGCGGAAGCCGGGACCGAACAGCCCGTCCCGGCTGTTGATGCCCAGCGACTCGCGGATGGGGCCGTTGAGGATCATCAGGATGCTGGGCGAACTGGTGGAGGAAGCCGCCATGTTGACGAAGTTGCGCTCTTCTTCCAGCGTCCGCAGGGCGGTTACCAGCACCGGAAAGTACTCGGCCTGGCACCCGGCCATAACGGCGTTGGCGGCGGCGTTTTCGGAGGTGATAACCCGGCTGCGCATATCCAGGTTGAGCAGTTCTTCCTCGCCGGTCAGCCCGGCGAAAGACAGCATCTCCCGGACTTTGTAATCGGCCGGCGGCACCACGGGCAGGCCGTCAGTCCAGCCGAGGCGGAAACATTCCTCAATGGCCTCGATGGTATCGGCGGTTTCAACGTGGCGTTCAGCGCTGGTGGTCATCGTAAGCTCCTTGTCTGCATCTATCGTCATTCCCGCTTGCGCGGGAAGCTAGGGTTCATGCGGGTTCAGTAAGGGGTTCGAGGATGTCGAGAAGGGTGGCCATATGGTCCAGATCCACGGCGATAGCGTCGGCGTTCAGCAACAGCTTGCGCTTGTAAAAGTTGGTGTGCAGGTCGTTGGCGATGCCACGCAGACCGGGCAATCGCTCGTCTCCGGTCAAGAGACGCGCGTTATTCAACACGATATTGAACTGGTCATGCTTCCTGTACTCCCAGCTTTGGGCATCCGCAACGGACTTGGCCATCCACGCGGCGGCTCCCCAGCCCTTTTCGGATGCCTGGTGCAGGTCGTCCTCGTTGAGATACTGCCGGCTTTTAGCCAGAAACGCACGAGCCTGCTGCCGGTAGTCGGCAACGGCTGCAACGTTCGGCTCGAAGGGTTCCATGGGGGATGTTTGGGGCATCAGACGGCTCCTGCTACTTTTTCAGTCGGCCGGTAACGAGCAGTCCATCGGTAACGCTATAGCCGTGGCCGGGGTAGTCCCGCTCGCTGTTGGTGTCCATGTAGGCGGTGCGCCCGCTGACGATGGGGGCGATGGATATGACATCATAGCCGGCAGCGTCCAAATCATTGCAGCAGCGTTCCAGAAAGTCGGCCATCTGCTGGAGCCGGGTGTGCTCTTCGCTGGTGATGCTGACCCGTCCGGCCGTCCCTCCATGGGTGGACACCGTGGTGTCGGCGTACACGTAGCGGGTGGTGTACCGGGGTTTGCCGATGGTCGGATGCACCGAACGGAACAACAGTCGCCTCGTCAAAATCTGGGACGTTGGACAATAAAAATGCCGCCCCCATTATTACCCTACGGGGGCGGCGTGGCAATCCCGACGTGGTCAAAAGCGCACTCGAGCCGCGCTTCCCGTCTTGCGGAGTTACCTTTGGTTTTCCATCTTGGCCTGCTCGATAGCCCGGCGGTACTTACCCTCATCGGTGAAGTGACCGTGTTTGCCATGCTTAGCGGCCGGCGGATGATGCGTTTGACCGCCTTTACCCACTACGGTACGTTCGAGACGGTCGCCGCGCTGGATAGTGAAATCCTTTTTACCCATTATTGCTCTCCCTGAAACCTTTGGCTTTCCCATAGGCCGGCGGCGTTGAGCACAGTGGGATAACTTGTAGTGATGTGGTCGGACAGTACGGCTATTTCCGCAGTTTGGCGGTGATAACCACCCCATCGGTCACGCTGTAGCCTACGCCGGTATCTATATGGCGCGTGTCCACATATACGGTACGGGGGTTGCCCCAGTGGTCATTTTCCTGTACTTCCCAGCGACGAGTATAAGTCCCGTTGCCTCCGTACAGGTTACTCTCGGTTTCCACGGCCGCTTTCGCGCTGCGCCCGCTGGTCAACGGAAAGATGGAAATGACATCGTATCCCTCGGCATCCAACTGGATGCAGCACCGGGATATATCCTCCGCCAGCTTGCGCCCGGCCGGCCGTTCCGCGGCCATGCCGAACACCAAACCACCGGCACCGTTGCGTTCAGTGAGATGGGAGTCAATCCCGATGTAACGGGAAACGAAAGCGGGCTTTTTAGCTTTTTCGGGCTGCTGGGCACTGTTGTTTGTGCCCTTGCCAGCGGACTTTTTTCGCTTCGGGGAAGTCATGTGACAATCATCAGAGTGGCGATCCTCCTTGAAAATTTTGGTGTCATCGGCGCGGAGGCAGTAGCCGCGGCAATCGGATTCCACACTAACGCCGCCAGTGTAAGGCGATTGCCGCTCTGCATTCGCGATGGCCGTGTTAATTATAGATAACTGGACGCCACAATTTCAACTGCGGCGTCTGCATCAATGCAATTGGCCTATCATTCCGGCTTTCGCCGGAATGATAGGCCAGGTTGGAACAATGCCGTAAGGTTAGCCCCCCATCCCCTCGAACCGCAGCTGAACGCCGGACTTCTCCTCTTGCAATTTCGCTACGGCGTCAGAGTCCTCGGGACCCCACCCCCGCAGCAGGGCCTCCACGTGGCGCTGGTCAACCAGGTTGGACAGATCCATGGGAATGCCGTACTCCCGGCCCAAATCCGTGGCCAGGCGCACGTCCTTGGCGGCCAGCGCGGTGGCGAAGCCCGGCTCGAAGTTGTTGGAGAACAGGTAGCGGGGGAACTTCTCGGTGAGCCGGCGGTTGCCGCCGCTGCTGTTGGCGATGACGTCGGCCAGCGTCTCCAGCGACACGCCGGCCTTGACGCCCAGGGTGAGCGATTCAGCCATCAGCACGCCGATCCCCATAGACAGCAGGTTGTTGCAGATCTTGGTGACCATGCCGTTGCCGATTTCGCCGCAATAGACCACGTGGGTCCCGATGGCGTCCAGCATGGGTTTGACCGTGTCGTAGGTGGCCCGGTCGCCGCCGACCATGACGGCCAGGGTGCCGGCCGCCGCGCCGTACACGCCGCCGCTCACCGGAGCGTCCAGCACCGTCACGCCCCGGGCCGCGCATTCGCCGTGAATGCGGCGAATTACCGTGGGCGAATTGGTCGAAAGGTCAACGTACACGTCGCCGGAACCGGCGGCGGACATGATCCCGTTCTCGCCCATTACCACGGCCTCCACGTCGCGCGGCACGGGCAGGGAGGTAAAAATCGCGTCTTTGCCGGCCAGGCACCCGGCCGGGGTGTCGGCCCACTCCGCGCCCATCTCCAGCAGGTTGGTGGCCGACTCATGCCGCAGGTCGTGTACGGTGAGTTGGTGCCCCGCCTTGATCATATTGGCGGCCATGGGGTTGCCCATGTTGCCCACGCCAATAAACCCAGCTTTCATAATCAATCGCTCCTGAAACGCCGCCGATGCCATCGACCGGCGGCAGGTGGGCGCATTATAGCATCCGTCATCGTGCCCAACGCCCGGACATCGCGCCAACGGATCGGGTATAATGGCGTCGTCTATCGACCGCAAGGAGCCGGCTCATGGCAACCCAATCGGACCTGGTGTCCTTCGAGACGCAAGTGACCTGCCCCGATGATTTTGACCGGTTTTGGGATGGCGCGCTCGCAGACCTCGCCGCGATCCCCCTGGACGGAACGGCCGCCGTCGATCCGCTGCGCAGCGCCGACTCCGTCAAGGTGTACCAAGTTGGCTACCGGAGCCTGGACGGGGTGGAGATATTCGCGTGGTACAGCGTGCCGGCGCGCGGCGATGGGCCGTTCCCGGTCATCTTGCACCTGCCCGGTTACAAATCGGAGCCGGCGTTGCGCCGCGACTGGGGAGCCAAAGGCGTGGCCGTGCTGTCGGTGGCAGTGCGCGGCAAGCTGCCCAGCAGCGCCCAGTTCAATCCCGGTTATCCCGGCTTGCTCACTTATGGGGTGGAGCATCGGGACACGTACAGCTATAAAGGCGTGATATCCGATTGCGTGCGCGGGGTGGACTTCCTACTGTCTCGCTCCGAGATCGATCCGGAGCGGATTTACTGCTGCGGCAGCAGCCAGGGCGGCGGACTGACGCTGATAACCTCGGGATTGCGTTCGGAAATCAAGGCCGGCGTTGCGGGCTATCCGTTCCTGTGCTGTTATCCGGAGTCAATGCGGATGCTGCGCAGCTACCCCTACGACGAACTCTCCTGTTACGCCAGGGCTTATCCAGACCGGGTTGACCGGATGCTGGATACCCTGCGGTATTTTGACGCCGTGAACTTCGCGCCCCGCATCAAATGCCCCATGGCGGTGGGCATCGCCATGGCGGACGAAGTCTGCCCGCCGGAAACTAGCTATGCCGCCTACCGCCGGCTGGGCGGCCAGCGGGAACTACGGTTGTTCCCCAATTCCGGGCACGGCAACGCCCACGAATACCCGGCTTGGGAGGCCGCGTGGCTGCAGCAGCATATCGGCGTCGCCGGACCAGGGTGATCACCAGATGACCAGCGTATCAGCGCAAAACAGCGGTTTCTGGGAACGGATCGAGGCCGGGCTGGCCGAAACCACGCCCAATGTCTCGTTGGAGCGGGACGCGTTCTACTCTCAGCCGGAGTGGGACGTGTACCGGATGCGCTATGACAGCTCCGGCGGCCACCGCCTTTTTGCCTGGTTGTCGATCCCCAAAGAGAGCGGGCCGCACGGCGACGGCCCGTTCCCGGCGCTGGTGCGGATGCCGGACTACGCCAGCGTTCACGACATCATTTACACCTCACTGCGTCAGCGGGCAGTGGTGATGAACGCCACCCACCGGGGCCAGCGCAACAGCGACGGCCTGGTACGGGCCGGCTATCCCGGCCTGCTGACGGACGGTATCGAAAGCCTCCAAACCTACACCTTATTGGGGGCCTATACCGACGCTATACGTGCCATCGAGGCCCTGGAGTCCCAGAACCTCGCTCAGATTGGAACCGTGGCCTTGACCGGCGCCGGCCTGGGCGCCAGCCTCGCCCTGGCGACGACAGCGCGTCGCCCCCGGATAGCGGCGGTGGCAGCGGACACGCCGCTGGCGCTGGGCCATCCGTCGGCGTTGGAACCCGGCCTGGGCTACCCGCTGGGCGAGTTGGGCGACTACCTGCGCATCCACCCGGAGCGCCGGGGAGCAGTGGTGGAGGTGTTGTCGCCCGTGAATCCTCTGAATGGCGCAGCATCAGTGTCCGCTCCCGTGCTGATGAGCGTGGGCCGTTTCGACCGCGGCGTTTGCCCCCTGGCCTTCGGCGAGGAGTTGGCTGCCGCATTGCCCCGTTGCGACCTGCGCGTCTATGAAGGCGCGGCGGAGGGCGGGGGGCATGAACATGCCCAAATACGCGGGGCCTGGCTGACTGAAATGCTGGGCCTCCGGGAGCTCTAGTATTACAGCCGCAGTTTCATGTGATAGGGTAGTATGACAACTGACGAGAGGGGAGGGGTCGGTGATGGGCCGCGCCATACTGGAATGAGAGGAAGTACGGGCTTGGGAGACGGTTCTCCGGGCACTGCGCCAGCGGGTCGCGGGGCAGTTCGGTCGTCGTGAGCCTCGACAGCGGGCGCTGGCCTATCTGAAGGGCCTGCTGGGTTCGGTGGAGCGCAAGAACGGATGGCAACCGGCCGAGTATAGTGGCGACGTACCGCTGGGATGCCGATGCGGTTCGGGACGACCTGCGGGAGTACGTGGTAGAGCATCTGGGGGATCCGGAAGGGGCGCTGGTGGTGGACGAGACGGGGTTTTTGAAGCCGGGGCGGAAGTCGGTGGCGGTGCAGCATTAGTCGGGCTTTTGCAACATACCAGTGACGGGTGCGTAATTTCATATGCGATAGCCCTGTCCCGCACGGAGGCTCGCAATGACTACCGCCGAACCGGCTCCAGGATGCTGCTCTACCAACAGGGCGGCGATATTGACTACGCTAGTCTGGAGTTCAATCCTGACCGGAGGGACGGGCCGCCCGACCATATGGACCAGCTCAATGAGATCGACGAGATAATGGGTCTCTTCCGCGCCCGTTTCACCGACTTCGGGGAACGGCCCGACGTTTTTCTGAACCGTGAGGCGTTTATTTGCTATGACCCGAACAACCTCAACGTGCGGGTCTCGCCGGACATCTACCTGGCCTTCGGGGTTGACGCCCGGGCGATTACGCCGCGCCGGCTCTACCTGCCCCGGGAAGTGGGCAAGCCACCGGACTTCGCGCTCGAAGTGGCGTCTGATAGCGCGGGAAGAGAAGATGTTAACTGGAAGCCGGGCATCTACGCCGCCATCGGCATACCGGAATACTGGCGGTTCGACCCGTCCGGAGGCCAGTATCACGATGCGCCGTTGAGTGGGGGCCTGCTGGTTGACGGCGCCTACCGTCCTGTTGAGCTGACTACCGATCCTGACGGCATTTTGAAGGGGTATAGCCCCGTGCTGGAAATCAGCCTGGCCTGGGACGGGGGCTGGCCCCGAATCTACGACTCGGGATCCGGAACCTACCGGGAGGGTTGGCGGGAAGTATGGCATACTCGTCAAGCTGCCGACACCCGCGCCCTTGCCGCCGAGGCGGAAGTTACGCTGCTCCGAGAGCAGTTGCAGCGGTTGCAATCCCAAGGCTGACGGACGGCACGCGATTACAAGGCTGCCTCCAGTCTCGGTAGCGTTCCGTTTTAGGTGGTTTGATTGATCAGCCCCCGATTTTGGAGCAGTACCGTCAGGTTGTGAGGCGACCCTACCGTGCCCATCTTTTCTTTTCCAGTCGCCGCAACTCCCGATTGCGCCGTTCCAGCCGCGATGTGGTC
Source organism: uncultured Dehalococcoidia bacterium (assembly GCA_964347975.1). GTDB lineage: Bacteria > Chloroflexota > Dehalococcoidia > Lucifugimonadales > UBA3495 > Bin87. The sequence continues at coordinate 41,518 of CAYGAY010000015.1, read as the reverse complement.
TTGAACCAACGCCACGCCCTCGGCATCGCGGATTGCCCTCAATTCCGTGGCCCCAGCGGCGGTTCTGGTCCATAACCCGTCCATTTCCAGCACCGCCGACTGCTGCAACTCCGGCGCCCGCACCCGCACCCGCCGCCAACGGCACAAAGCGCTCTTGACACATCCCAACCACGGGCCGCTCTGAGCGTAACTCAACCCCGGCGCCGCCAGTTTGACGGCTGGTTCGCGGTTTTTTGAGTACCGAGCATAGCGCTCCTCCGTGCCCCGCAGCGCCATGCCGCGGGTCATCTGCCAGCGCTCGCCACCGCGGAACACCGGCCTCTGCTGCCCGATGACGCCGTAGCCGGTGGTAATCGCGCGGGCCTGGTGATGATGCCGGCGCATCGTCAGATGGTAGCCGGAACAAATCGGGCGGTAGTCGTCCAGGGCTTGCTGCAATGAGCGCTGCAACTGCGCTGGAATCTGCTGTTCCAACCGGGTTTCCAGATCGTAAAGCAATCCCATCACCGCGCGCCTCCCGCCAGTCGCAACCCTGGTATTTTCCCCATCCTACAATCAAACCACCTAAAACGGAACGCTGCCAGTCGCCTGGAGACGATTGAAGGGGCCATAGGTCGCGGGCCGGATAAGCCGGATTTTGAGACGCGCATAACATCAATAAAATTGATAATTGACATCGCAATTCGCCGATGGTACTTTCTGCCGGGAATTTTAAAGGCGCTTTCATAGTGCTTAGTCTCACAATCCAACCAGCAGGAGATGACTCGTATGGCAATTACTCGCTTGGCCCGTTTGCCACGTATCGTTGTGGCTTTCGCGCTGTTGTTGACCTTGTCCGCAATCTTCGCTTGTGGCGAATCCGCTGAACCTGCGGCCGCTCCTGCCGCCCCGGCGGCGGCCACGGAGGCTCCAGCGGCCGCCACCACCGCCGCCCCGGAACCCACCGCCATGCCGGCTGTGGCCGAAAGCGACGTCATGCTTCATTTGGCCGTGACCCCGCTGCCCCAGGACACCTTCTACCCCTGGCTGGCCACCAGCAGCGGGCACCTGCCCTTCCGACCAATGTGGGAGAACCTGACCACCATATCCCCGGAAACCGGCGTTTCCACCATCCTGCCACAGCTGGCCCGGGAGTGGGAGGTCAGCCCCGACGCCGGCGAGTACACCTTCCGCCTCCAGGAGGGCGTGGAAATGCACCACGGCTGGGGCGAATTCACTGTCAAGGACGTGATCCTCACCGTGGACCAGCAGATGTCCGATCCGCTGGCCGGCTGCAAGGCCCCGCTCAAGCGTTTCATGGGCTATGACTCCATGACCGAGATGATCGACGCCGGCAAGATGGAGGTCATCGACGATTACACCTTCAAGATGACGCTGGCCCAGCCCCAAGTGGACGTGGCGGACTGGTGGTTCAACATCCTGGTGGTTCCCTGCGCCGCCGTCCGCAGCGCCGCGCAGTACGAGGCCGAGGGCGACGCCATGTTCGAGACCGGGCCGGCCGGCACCGGCGGATACCAGTTCGTGAACCGGGAACTCAAGGAGTTCACCGAATACGAGGCGGTGCCCTACGACCACTGGCGGGTCAACCCGGAGTTCAATAGCCTGCGCATCACCACCGCGCCGGAGGATCTGACCCGCCTGGCCATGCTCCTTACCGGCGAGGCCAACATGGTGGACGTGCCCAAGGTGCTGCACCAGCAAGCCCTGGACGAAGGCATGGAGATCTTCGAAAGCCCCCTGCCTTCCGTTGGTCTCACCATCCTGCCCCTGGGCCAGTACTACGTCAGCGAGGTCAACTGGAACCCGGACACCGAGCCGTGGAACGCCCCCGGCGAGACCGGATCATTGGTTCGCCAGGCTCTGAACCGCGCCATCAACCGGGAGCAGATCATCAACGAGCTGTTCAAGGGTCGCGGCGAGCCCATGTACAACACCATCTTCCACGACTCCCTGGAGGGCTGGAGTCCCCGCTGGGCCGAGGAGTTCGACGAAAAGTACGGCTATGACCCCGAACTGGCCAAGCAGCTCCTGGACCAGGCCGGCTTCCCCGGCGACAACGGCCAGAACCGCTTCACCATGGAGGTCTGGCAGTCCAGCCTGCCCGGCCTGCCGGAGACGATAGAAGTCTCTCAAACCGTTGCCCAGTCCTTCCAGGACATCGGCATTGACGCCAAGCTGGTGGAAGTGGAGTTCGCCCGGGCCATCGACGCTTTCCGCGACCAGCACGACGCTCACTTCATACTGCCCGTGCGCCAGACCATTCGCCAGATCAACGCCAACGCCCGCATCTACTACTACACCGGTCCGACCGATCCCGACTCGGGCCGTCCGCAAGGCGGCGTCCTCTACATGGAAGACCCGCTGTATGACTCCACCTACGAGGCCCTGTTGGAAGAGACCGACCCGGACGAGCGGCACCGGCTGGTCCAGGCCATGGGCGATGACATCTACGACACCTACCGCACTATCCCCATCGTCAACATCCGCTCCACCCTGGTGGTGAATCCGGAGGAAGTCGCCGAGTACAAGTTCGGCAGCCTCACCGGCGTCTTCGGCCACCTGGAGTACGCCAAGGCCGCCAAATAGGCCGGCGAAAACAGCCTGAACCGGACCGACCGGGGCGAAGTTCGCAGCTTCGCCCCGATTTTATTTTGAATACCGTCGCTGGAACAATATTATATGACGGATATTGACAATCCAATTGGTGATTGATAACGTTTTACGTCAAGAACAGCAACGCACGTTGCGCGATCAGGCTGCGACCGACGGAGGTGTGATCATGTCCGTTCATCGTCCGACCAAATCGATCCGTTTAATTCCACTGCTCCTGTTGTTGGTTGCTTTGCCCATCATATGGGCGTGCGGCCAACCGGCGGCGCCGGCCGGAGAAAGCGCCGCTCCCGCCCCGGCAACCTCGGCTCCGGCCGCCGCCGCTCCCGCCGCCACGGCAATACCGGGGCCCACCGCAATGCCGGCCATGGCTGAAAGCGATGCGATGCTCCATCTGGCCGTAACGCCGCTGCCCCAGGACACCTTCTACCCCTGGCTGGCCACCAGCAGCGGACATCTGGTGTTTCGTCCCATATGGGAAAACCTGACCACCATTGATCCCAGAACCGGCGTTTCTGAGGTTTACCCCCAACTGGCCCGGGAGTGGGAAGTCAGTCCCGACGCCAGCGTGTACACCTTCCGCCTTCAAGAGGGAGTGCAGTTCCACTTCGGCCACGGCGAATTCACGGTGGACGATGTGATTCTGACCGCTGACCAGCAGATGTCGGACCCCCTGGCCGGCTGCAAGGCGCATCTCAGCCGATTCATGGGAGCCGATTCCATGACGGCGATGATCGAGAACGGGGACATGGAGGTCATCGACGATTATACGTTCAAGATGAACCTGGCCTCGCCGCAAGTTGACGTGGCGTCGTGGTACTTCAGCATCCTGCAGATCGGCTGCATGGCCGTGCGCAGCTCGGCGCAACACGCCGCGGCGGGCGACATCATGTTTGAAAACGGCCCGGCCGGCACCGGCGCATACCAGTTCGTGGAGCGCGAACTCAAGGAATACGCTCTGTACGAGGCTGTGCCCTATGACCACTGGCGGGTGAACCCGGAGTTCAAGAATTTGCGCATCAGCACCACGCCCGAGGATCTGACCCGCCTGGCTATGCTCCTCACCGGCGAAGCCAACATGGTGGACGTGCCCAAGGTGCTGCACCAACAGGCCATCGACGAGGGTATGGAGATAATTGAAAGCCCCCTGCCCACCGTGGGCCTCACCATCATTCCCTTTGGGCAGTACTACGTCACCGAGGTCAATTGGAACCCCGACACTGAACCGTGGAACGCTCCCGGCGAAACCGGGGTCCTCGTCCGCCAGGCGATGAACCGGGCTATTGACCGGGATCAGATCATAAATGAGCTGTTCAAGGGCCGGGGCGAGCCGATGTACAACACCATCTTCCATCCATCCCTGGAGGGTTGGAACCCGCGCTGGGAAGAGGAGTTCGACGACAAGTACGGTTACGATCCCCAGCTGGCAAGGCAGCTGCTGGATCAGGCGGGTTTCCCCGGCGACAACGGCCAGAACCGTTTCAGCCTGGAAGTCTGGCAGAGCAGCCTGCCGGGATTGCCGGAAACCATCGAGGTCTCCCAGACGGTGGCTCAATCCTTTGAGGATATCGGTATCAACGTGAAGCTGGTTGAGGTGGAATTCGCCCGCGCCCTTGACGCCTTCCGCGACCGGCACGACGCCCACTTCATACTTCCGGTGCGCCAGACGCTGCGGCCCATTAACGCCAACACCCGCATCTACTACTACGCCGGCGGGGGCCGGGTCAGCGAGACATCGGGTCTGCCTACGGGCGGCGCGCTTTACATGGAGGGCCAGCTGTACGATGACACCTATGACCGCCTCCTGGTGGAAACGGATCCCGACGAGCGCAACCGCCTGGCCCGGGTCATGGGCGATGACATCTACGACACCTACCGCTCCATTCCCATCGTCAACATCCGCTCCACCCTGGTCATAAACCCGGACGAAGTGGCGGAGTACATCTTCGGCAGCATCACCGGCGTCTTCGGCCACCTGGAGTACGCCAAAGCCGTACGCTAACGCAAACCGTCACCGACTTGCCTGCGCCGGGACGAATATTTATTTGCCCCGGCGATTTCCAGACGGTCGAGGCGCTATTTCGACATTTTGCCACGCCAACAATATCCTGATTGTCGATATTTGACATTGCAGATTGCCGATGCTAATGTTTGGCGGCACATGGCTATCCGGCTATCCGATGATCCACGCGGAGGTATCTGTATGGTAATTCGTGGTCTTGGGCGCGTTGCCCTGTCGTCACTTTCAGCCGTTTTGCTGGCCATCGTGGTGGCTTGTGGAGGCACCACAGCCGAACCGGAAGCGCCGGCGGCGGCCCCCACCTCCCCGCCGGCCGCAGCGGGCCAGGCGGCCGCCACCGCAGCGCCGGAACCCACGGCAATGCCGGCCACGGCCGACGCAGAGACCTATCTGCATATGGCCGTTACTCCGCTGCCCCAGGACACCTTCTACCCGTGGCTGGCCACCAGCAGCGGGCACCTGGTGTTCCGCCCCATGTGGGAAAACCTGAGCACCATCGATCCCAAAACCGGCGTATCGCAGATCTATCCCCAACTGGCCCGCGATTGGGACATCAGCGCCGACGCCAGCGAGTACACCTTCTACCTCCAGGAAGGCGTCCAGTTCCACTTCGGACACGGCGAGTTCACCGTCAAGGATGTGATCTTGACCGTGGACCAGCAGATGTCCGACCCCCTGGCCGGCTGCAAGGCCCCGCTCAAGCGGTTCATGGGCGCCGACTCCATGACCGAGATGATCGCGAACGGGGACATGGAAGTGATTGACGACTATACCTTCAAGATGACCCTGGTCCAGCCCCAGGTGGACGTCATCTCCTGGTGGTTCAACATCCTGGTGATTCCCTGCGTAGCCGTCCGCAGCTCGGCGCAACACGCCGCCGAGGGCGATGCCATGTTCGAGAGCGGCCCCGCCGGCACGGGGGCCTTCCAGTTCGCGCAGCGGGAACTCAAGGAGTTCGCTGAGTACGAGGCCGTACCCTATGAGCACTGGCGGGTCAACCCGGAGTTCCAGCGCCTGCGGATTACCACCGCGCCCGAGGACCTGACGCGACTGGCGATGCTGCTCACCGGCGAGGCCAACATGGTGGACGTGCCCAAGGTGCTGCACCAGCAGGCTCTTGACGAGGGGATGGAGATCTTCGAAAGTCCGCTACCCACCGTCGGACTCACCATCATTCCCTTTGGCCAGTACTACGTCACCGAAGTCAACTGGAACCCGGACACCGAGCCATGGAACGCGCCGGGCGAAACGGGCAACATGGTGCGGGAAGCCATGAACCGCGCCATCAACCGGGAGCAGATCATCAACGAGCTGTTCAAGGGTCGCGGCGAACCCATGTACAACACCACCTTCCACCCGTCGTTGGAGGGCTGGAACCCGCGCTGGGAAGAGGAGTTTGACGAAAAGTACGGCTACGACCTGGAGCGCGCCAAGCAACTCCTTGACGAAGCCGGCTTCCCCGGCGACAACGGGCAGAACCGCTTCAGCCTGGAGGTCTGGCAATCCAGCTTGCCCGGCCTGCCGGAAACCATCGAGGTAGCGCAGACGGTGGCCCAGTCCTTCGAGGATATTGGCATCGACGTATCGTTGGTTGAGGTGGAGTTCGCCCGGGCCCTGGACGCCTTCCGGGATCAGCACGACGCCCACTTCATCCTGCCGGTGCGCCAGACTTTGCGCCCGATTACCGCCAACGCGCGTATCTACTACTATGCCGGCGGGGGCCAGGTGAGCGAAACCAGCGGTTTGCCCAGCGGCGGGGTGGCCTACATTGAAAGTCCGATTTACGATGAAGTCTATCACCGGCTGCTGGAAGAAACGGACCCGGAGATACGTGAAATGGAGGCCCGACGGATGGGCGACGACGTGTACGACACCTACCGCACGATTCCGGTGGTGAACATCCGCTCCACGTTGGTGGCAAACCCGGACGAAGTGGCTGAGTACAGCTTCGGCAGCCTCACCGGCGTCTTTGGCCACCTGGAGTACGCCAAGGCGGCGAAATAGTCCGACCGTCGGCATGGATGAAAACCGCCAGCTGCGTCAGGAATACGACCAACTGCCCAAAGTGCCCATACATGGGCAAAACGTTGACAGCAGGCGCCCCGACATCCGGGCGGAGTGGGTAATGCGTATCATCAACGAACCCTATGATCAATGGGAAGAGACCGATAGGCGCACCGGAGAACTGCGCACTATCCGTTGGACACGCAAGCCCATTCCAGCAGTGGATTAAGGTTGTATTCACCGGCTCCGGTGCATCCCGCAAGTTGCCTGCGGCTTACCCGGACCGGAGACTGGCGCAGCGTTGCGGAGGCAGACCGTGGGAAATCCAGCAATAAATGGTCAAGACCCAAAACTCTTGCCGGAGATTGCCGTTGGGTATGCAGCCGAGGGCGATACTATATTTATACAAACCGGCCAACGGGTCTGCGACGGTGAAGAAATCGCGCCGGGGATAGTCGTGTTGTACGACGATGAGAACGGGAACAACGTTGTTGGGATAACAATAATCGGGGCTGAGGGTGTGCTGAAACCTTTCGTGGATGCCATCCTCGCCAAGTACGGCCCAGCCCGAACCACCGCCAGCGGAGCACGCTCCTCGCAATGACATAGGAGTTACGCACTTGAAATTACAAACCGGTCATTCCTGCTTTCGCAGGAATCCAGGGGCTTTGCAGTGAACGAACCTGGAGCAATGTTAACGATTTCGGTCACTGGATTCTCGCTTTCGCGGGAATGACGGACGTATAGGGGCTCCAACTACGTAAGTTCTATGGCAATTTCCACAATTTGACCTGGAGGCGACAACCATGCAGCGGTTTATCATCTTCCGCGTTGGGCAGGCGATCATCGCCGTGTTGTTGGTGAGCATCATTGTTTTCATGCTCTCCAACATAACCGGCGACCCCACGTCGGTTATGCTGCCCATGGGAGAAGCCACGCCGGAGGACATTGCCGAACTGAAAGAAAAATGGGGCCTGGACAAGCCGTTGCACATGCGCTACCTGGTGTTCCTGGGCAACGCTGTCCGGGGGGATTTCGGCGAGTCCTATGCCTTCGGCGGGCAGACCGCCATGGGAATGGTGCTGGACCGTTTCCCGGCGACGCTCCAGTTGGGCGGTCTGGCGATGGTGATCGCCGTGGTTTTAGGGGTCCCGCTGGGAGTGATCACGGCGGCCCGCAAGGACGGGTGGCTGGACTACCAGGGCAAGGCGGTGGCCTTCCTGGGCCAGTCGGTGCCAAGCTTCTGGCTGGGCATCATGCTCCTGTGGCTCTTTGCGGTGAAACTGGGCTGGCTGCCGTCATCGGGCAAAGGCGGCATCGCCCACATGATAATGCCGGCGTTCACTCTGGGTTTCTTCCAGGTGGCAGCGCTGCTGCGGCTGATCCGATCCTCGATGCTGGACGTGCTGGACACGGAGTTCGTAAAACTGGCGCGCATCAAGGGAGTGCCGGAGTGGAAGGTCATCTGGAAGCACTGTCTGCGCAACGCTTTCATCGCGCCACTGACCTACTTCGCCATCATCATCGGCGGCCTGTTCACGGGAACCGTGATTGTGGAGACGGTGTTTTCCTGGCCGGGCGTGGGTCAATTGGCGGTAGGGGCGGTGCGGGGCCGCGACTTCCAGGTGCTCCAGGCGGTGGTCATCATCGGGTCATCCATCTACATTTTCGCGAACCTGATAGTGGACATTCTCTACGCCTACCTGGACCCCCGTATCCGCTACAACTGACCATGATGCCGGCAAGAGCATTGCACAACTCGCGCGTACCCACTTTAACTTGTCATTCCACGCTCGCCTTTTTCTGGTGCGAGAGCCTTGACGGAACGGCCATTGCTACGCCGGCGAGATTACCACCCTCGTATCAAGTACGGGGCCGCAATGACAAAGTGGGTAGGCAAGAGAATTGCCTAAGGAAAACGGCGGAGGATAGACCATGGCGATAACTACGGCTCCCGTTCCCGCGGCGCCGGCTTCGGAAGAAGCCGCCGCCCCGATGGGATCCCTTGCCAAGATCAGGCATTGGCTCAGGGAGATACGGCGATTGCCCCTGTTTCCCGTGACCATGCTGCTGGTTTTTTTGATCCTGCCGGCGGTCTTCGCTGAGCTGATCGCGCCGCATAATCCGCGGCGCGGCGACCTCGATGATCGGCTGGTGCCACCGGCCTGGTCCAGTGACGTGACCTCCACTCGCACGGTTGTGGAGCGAGTGAATCGGGATAACCGCCAGAACGAGATCAAGCTCAGCGACGCCGAACGCACCGTTCGCATCGGCGACGCCGCGGTGGTGGGCAAAGCCGAGGGCGAGGCTCCCGTGCTGGGCGACCAGATCCAGATCGTGGTCAAACCCGGAGGTAAAGCCAAGTACCTGCTTGGCACCGACAAGAATGGGATGGACATTTTCAGCCGCATCGTCTTTGGCGCGCGCCTGGCCTTGGTGGTGTCGATGATGGCGATCTTCGTGTCGGGACTGATCGGCACGGTATTGGGCATTCTGGCCGGCTATTTCGGCGGCTGGGTGGACACCCTGGTCATGCGACTGGTGGACATGTCCCTGTCGATTTCGCTGATCCTGGTGGCGCTGGTGCTGGCCGCGACCCTGGGGCCACGGATTGAGAACGTGCTCATCGTGGTGTGCCTGTTCCTCTGGTCTCGTTACGCCCGGTTGATTCGCGGTGAAACGCTGGCGCTCAAAACCCAGGACTTCATTGCCAGATCCCGCGTCGCCGGGTCGTCACAAATCAGGATAATGATCCGTCACATCTTCCCCAACCTGGTGAACACCATCATCGTGCTGGCCACCCTGCAGTTGGGCTTCGTCATCTTGCTGGAAGCCGGGCTGAGCTTCCTGGGCGCCGGCATCCCGCGCCCCAACCCGGCCTGGGGCGTGATGGTCGCCGACGGGCGCGAGCTCATCATCGACTCCTGGTGGGTGTCTTTCTTCCCGGGTCTCGCCATCCTGTTCACTGTGCTGTCGGTGAACCTGTTGGGCGACTGGCTGCGGGACCGCCTGGACCCGAAACAGCGGAACGTTTAACGGACCAGCAGCATCCATCCGCCGGGCAAAGGGGCGTGATAAAGTAGGGGCGGGCTTGAAACCCGCCCCTACGGACGTGTCGTCCCGGCAACTTGCAATGGACAATCAGCAAACGGAAACCCAACTCCCCGACTGGATAGATCGGAGCCAACGCACGGCCCGGCGGCGCTACCGGATGGGGATCGTGAAACCGGCGGCCACGTTGGGGACGCTGGCTCTGATAGCGCTCCTGGGCTGGATTTTCTGGTTCAGCCTGCCCAACCCGGTTCGCTGGTTTGTGGGCAGTCCCTCTGCCGTAGCCTCGTCAGCGTCGCGGACCGGGCAGTGGTCAATGCTGGGCTATGGGCCAAACCTGACCGGGTATGTTGCGGAACCGGAGCGGCAGCCGGTCGGCCGACCGGTCTGGTCGCGGGACCTGGGGCCGCCCACTCGCTCCGCTCCCCTGGCGGTGGACGGGACGATATACGTAGGCGGTCATTTCAAAGCTATGGCGCTGGACGCCGCGTCAGGCAATCCAATCTGGGAAATCGAAACGCCCGGACCGATGGACCACGCCCTGACGGTAGCCAACAACAACCTGGTGTACGTGGGCTTGACTAACCACCGGATGCTGGCTCTCAACAAGGATACCGGGGAGCCGGTCTGGGAGTTCAAGGCGCACCTGCCTATATCGGCGTCGGCCTTGGTACACGATGGCATCGCCTACATAACGTCGTCGGGCAACATCATCTACGCGCTGGATGCCCAGACCGGCGACCGGATCTGGAAGCATAAGATACGGGGCAACGTGAAAACCACGCCGGCGATTCACGGCGACCGGCTATACGCCGCTGATGACGAGGGCAATCTGTATTTCATCGACGCCGACGACGGTCGCCGCCGGTTCCGGTATCTCACGGCCGGCTCGGCGTCGGGGCCGCCGGTGGTATCGGGCGATACCGCGTACTTCCCCTCCGGAGGGTCACTCTACGCCATCAACAACGGCGTCAAGGGAATGCCGGGGCTGTACTGGATAAAACGCTCGTGGTTCCAGCTGTGGATCTGGCAGATTCCCCTTGTGCCGGCGCCGCCGGCGCAACGGGGAGAACGCTGGAGGTTCGCGCCCGAAGAACGGGAGTCCCAAGGTGTCGTCGCGTCGCCGGCCCTGGCCGACGGCGTCTATTACCTCGGGGACGGCGACGGGCTGTTCTACGCTCGGGACGCGGCTACGGATGATGAGATCTGGCGGTTTGAGGCTGGCGATGGCATCGTCAGTTCCCCGGTCATCCTGGGCGAGCGGGTCTATTTCGGCGCCAGGGACGGGATGCTCTACGCGCTGAACCGGGCGGACGGGGCGCTCGTCTGGACACTGGATCTGGGAGCGCCGGTCGAGTTGCCGCCAGCCTACTCCGGGAACCGGCTGTACGTGCGGACGGCGGACGGCCGGGTGCACGCGGTGGAGTGAACGGCAACCGGCAGCGTTCCGGTTTTACAGTCCGAGAGGCAACGGGTATCATACTCGCGCGTTTTTGACGCCTGACCAAGCCGCCCCGAACCGGCGGCCCACCGCACAAGGAGCAGCATGATGAGAGGAGTAGCCATCGTTTCCCCGGTTCGCACCGCCGTCGGCAATTTCGGCGGAGCGCTGCGGGACGTGCCCGCCGCTGAGCTGGCATCCACCGTCATACAGGCCGCGCTGGAACGCAGCGGCGTTGACCCGGCCAAGGTGGACGACGTGATCCTGGGCCACGGGTATCCCTCGGGCGAGAACCCCGCCATCGGACGGCTGGCCAGTCTGAAAGCGGGGCTGCCTATCGAGGTGCCGGGCTACCAGCTGGACCGCCGCTGCTCCTCCGGCCTCCAGGCCATCCTCAACGCTTCCATGCTGATCCAGACCGAAAACGCCGACGTGGTGATCGCCGGCGGCGCCGAGAGCATGAGCAGCGCCGAGTTCTACAGCAACGAGTCCCGCTGGGGCGCGCGCTTCGGCTCCGTGACCTTCCACGACCGGCTGGCCCGCGCCCGCGTCACCATCGCGCCGGACGAGCGGTTCGGCCCCATCCCCGGCGGCATGGTGGAGACGGCGGAGAACCTGGCCCGCGAGTACGAAATCCCCCGGGAGGAGCAGGACGAGTACGCCCTGCGCAGCCACCAGCGCGCCGTGGCCGCCCGCGACTCCGGCAAGTTCGACGCCGAGATCGTCCCCGTGAACATCCCCCAGCGTCGCGGCGACCCCAAGATTTTCGACGCCGACGAAGGCCCCCGCGGCGATACCACCATGGAGGTTTTGGGTCGCCTGCGCCCGGTGATGCGCGACGGCGTGGTCACGGCGGGCAACGCCAGCAGTCAGAACGACGCCGCCTCGGTGTGCCTGGTGGTTGCCGAGGACAAGCTGGAAGAGCTGGGGCTGACCCCCATGGCCTACCTGCGCGGCTGGGCGGTCACGGGCTGCCACCCCGCCACCATGGGCATCGGCCCGGTGCCGGCGGTCAACAAGGTGATGGACAAGATTGGCATGACGCTGGGCGACATGGACATCATCGAGCTGAACGAGGCATTTGCCGCCCAGGTGCTGGCCGTGCTGCGCGAGTGGCAGCTGCCCCATGAGGACAACCTGAACGTCAACGGTTCCGGCATCTCCCTGGGCCACCCCATCGCGGCCACCGGCGCCCGCATCCTCACCACCATGCTCCACGAGATGGAACGCCAGGACGCGCAGTGGGGCCTGGAGACCATGTGCGTGGGCGGCGGCCAGGGCGTGGCCGCGGTGTTCGAGCGGCGTTAGGCGGGTCGGCAATCACATTCCAGCTGCGAGGCCGATGATGACAATTCAGCGCGGCATTACATCCGAACCGGGCGGCAACCGGCGCCGGGCGTCCAAGCCGCCGTTGCCCGACCCGCCCAAAAAGCCGGATATGCAACAATTCAACCATTATCACCGCACCGCCATCGGAAACACCATCTATCGCCATTTCTCCCACCGGCCCGACGTGCTGGTGAGCGGCGAAGGGTACCTCTGCTTTGAGCGGAGTCAAATCCGCTCGGGTTGGCTAGAGCCGGACCTGGTGGTCGCTTTCGGCGTTGACCCCGACGCCATAGAAGACAATAACGGCTACGAAATTGACGACGTGGGCAAACCCCCGGAGTTAGTATTGGAGGTTGCCTCGCAGCACACCGGGCGGCGGGATTATACGGTCAAGCGCGAGGGTTACGCCCGCTACAACGTAGGCGAATACTGGCGCTTCGACTACACCGGAGGGAGATACCACGATGCTCCGCTGGCCGGCGACCTGCTGGTCGATGGACGTTACGCGCCAATTCCGTTGGCCGATGACCGCCCCGGGAAAATGTATGGGATGCTGTCAGGATACAGTCCATCCCTGGACCTGTACCTCTGCTGGGACGAGGGCAAACTGCGTTTTTATGACCCGAAAACGGACGAATTTCTGTTGGATCCGTCTGAGTTGCAGGCGGCGCTGGTAGCCGCTGAAGATCAGCGCGACGCCGCCCAGGTGGAGCGGGATGCAGTGCAGGCGGAGCGGGATGCAGTGCAGGCGGAGCGGGATGCAGCGCAGGTGGAGCGGGATGCAGTGCAGGCGGAGCGGGACGCCGCCAATGAGCGCATCCGGCAACTTGAGGAGCGGCTGGCAGACCATCAGCAGGAAGGCGCTTAATGGCAACCACCTACACGCAAATCATCCCGGGACAGGCCGACCTCATCCGTAGCGCGCCGCTGTTTTTCGTCGCCAGCGTTGACCCGGAGCTGGGCGACGGGCCGGACGGCATCGGGCCGGTGAACCTGTCGCCCAAAGGGGGCGTGCCGCTGCACGTCCTGGGGCCGAACTGCGTGGCCTATCTCGACTACACCGGCAGCGGCAACGAAACGGGCCGCCACGCCGGCGCCAGCGGGCCGGTCACGGTGATGGTCTGTTCTTTCAGTGAAAGCGACGCGGCCATCGTCCGGCTGTACGGCCACGCCACAGCGACCTCGCTGGATGAATCGCCCCACCGGGAACTGCTGCTGGCCCACGAAGCCGGGCATATCAGCCTGCCCACGCGCCAGGTTATCGAGATTGCAGTAGATGCCACCGCCACCAGCTGCGGCTACGGTGTCCCGGTGATGCAGTTCGTCAAGGAACGCACCCGCGCGGAACGGGGCCGTCGGTATAAAGACCGCTGAAAACCAGTAAGGGAGAAACTGTCATCATGGCCAGCAAGCATCAAGTAGCGGACGTTCTTGTTATCGGGGCCGGTGCTTCCGGCGGGGCTTTCACCTGGAGCCTGACCCAGGCCGGGGTCAAGGTGGTTTGCCTGGAGCAGGGCGGCTGGGTGCCGCTGAACGCCTTTCCGGTGAGCGAGCCGCAGGCGCAACTGCACTGGCAGACCGACTTTCATCCCAACCCCAACTTCCGGGGGCTGCCGGAGGACTATCCGGTGAACGAGGACGACACGCCCATCGCTCCCTATATGTACAACGCAGTGGGCGGGAGCACCATCCACTGGGGATCCCACTTTCCCCGATTCCATCCATCGGACTTCCGGCTCAAGTCCCTGGACGGCGTGGCCGACGACTGGCCCATGGACTACTTTGAGCTGGAACCCTACTACGACCAGAACGACCGCGCCCACGGCGTCAGCGGATTGCAGGGAGACCCGGCTTATCCGCCCAAGCCGGCCCGGCCCACGCCGCCGCTGCCCATCGGCCCGGGCGGCGAGAAGCTGGCCCACGCCTTCAACCAGCTGGGCTGGCACTGGTGGTCATCGGACAACGCCATCAACTCTACCGCGTACGACGGCCGGCGGGCCGATGTGGGCGAATACCTGCGCTCGCCGTCCAGCAGCGACATCATATTCTGGCCCGGCGCGCTGAAACAGGGGGCGCGCCTCATCACCCACGCTCGCGTCCGCGAGGTCCTGGTGGACGAGACTGGCCGGGCCACCGGCGCATCGTACTATGACCGCAACGGCAACCTCCGGGCGCAGTATGCTAAGGTTGTCGTGCTGGCCGGCAACGGTATCGGCACCTCCCGGCTGCTGCTGAACTCAAAGAGCGCGCTGTTCCCGGACGGGCTGGCCAACAGCAGCGGGCAGGTGGGTCGGAACCTGATGCACCACCCCTGTGGCTACGTCCTGGGCCTGTTCGACGAGGACCTGGGGCCGGACGACGGCCCGCGCGGTTCGTCGATGCTGAGCCAGGAATTCTACGAAACCGACCTGCGCCGGGGCTTCGTGCGCGGCTACGACATGCAGATTTCCAACGTGGGCGGCGCGCCGCTCCAAATCGCGCTGGGCGGACTGGTTGGCGAAAGGGTGCAATGGGGCGAGGGACATCACCGCGACTTCGCCGGACGGTTCCGCCACCAGATGGGCATCGTCATCATGACGGAAGACCTGCCCGAGGAGCACAACCGCGTAACCCTTGACCCGACGCTTACCGACGCCCACGGCATCCCGGCGCCCAAGATCGACTACACCGTGAGCGACAACACCTGGGCCATGCTGGATCACGGCATTGCGCGGGCCACCGAGGTTCTGGAGGCCGCCGGGGCAAAGCGGGTCGTCTCTTCCCGGCTGCGGCGCAACGCCGGCTGGCACCTGCTGGGCACCGCCCGCATGGGGACCGACCCGGATCGCTCGGTGGTGGACCGCTGGGGCCGCGCCCATGACGTGCCCAACTTGTACATCATCGACGGCAGCATCTTCACCACTGGCGCCTGCATCAACCCCACCACCACCATACAGGCATTGGCGCTGCGCACCGCCGACTACCTGAAGGGAGAGGGTTCGTCGGCCATCTCCTGATCCTGCGACATGGAAATCACGACAGAGCGTCTGTGCCTGCGCGAATTCGCGTGCGACGATTGGAGGGTCGTGTTGGGTTACCAACGCGACCCTCGTTATCTCCGGTACTATCCCTGGGATAACCGAACCGAGGCCGATGTCCGGGCATTTCTGGCAACCTTCCGTCAATGGCAGACGGAGCAGCCCCGGCGTCGGTTTCAGATTGCCGTCGTCCGGCGAGTGGATGGCCGCCTCATCGGCAACTGCGGCATCCGCCGCAAACCGGGTAACGATTGGGAAGCAGACATCGGTTACGAACTGGCTCCCGACTTTTGGGGACATGGATTTGCCACGGAGGCTGCCCGCGCCATCGTCGATTTCGGGTTCAGAGACTTGGGCCTGCGGCGCATTTCGTCGTGGTGCATCGCTGACAACCTGGCCTCGGCCCGGGTTTTGGAACGGCTTGGGTTTCAGTATGAGGGCCGTTTGCGCCGCAACGAATACTTCAAGGGCCGTTGGTGGGATACACTGCTGTATGGCCTGCTGTCAGACGAATGGCAACCAGCGTCAGAATACACCCAACCCACAGCCTGAACGTTGCAATATGCTCACGGAGGAACGATGCCCAAGATCGTGCATTTCGAACTGCCCTTTGACAACGCCGACCGCGCCAACAAGTTCTACGCCGACGTGTTCGGCTGGACGTCCCGCAAGTGGGACGGGCCGGAGGAATATTACCTTCAGGAAACCGGCGGCGACGATGAGCCTTACGGTATTGGTGGGGCGCTCATCGCCCGGGAGTCGGCGGTGAATTTCGGAGGAACCCTGGTGATAATCGGCGTGGACGACCTGGACGCCTACGTTGTCAAGGTGACGGCGGCGGGCTGCGAAATCGTAACGCCGCGCACCGCTATTCCCGGCGTGGGGTGGTTCGCCAACTTCCGCGACACTGAGGGGAACGTGGTCGGCATGTTCATGGACGACAGCAACGCGGCGCAGGGTTAGTTGTCGGCGGGAGTTGGGGCCGGCGTCGGTTCCGGCTCCTGCGCCGGTGGGTTGGGCGGAGTTGCCGGGGGTGGAGCGGTGAATACGGGCGGGCCGCCGGGCTCCGGGTGAGTATGACTTACCAGAGCACTGATGATTTCCCCCTTCATCTGCGCCATCTGTCGCATCATATCCTCACGCAACTGGTCGATTTTCTCGCTCAGCTCCCGGTGTGACTGGTCGATTTTCTCGCTCAGCTCATTACGGGTTTGGCCGATTCTCTCGTTGGTTTCCGACAGCTTGTCGGCAAGCTGGTCAACCCGGCTGAACAACCGGAAAACGAACACGGCCCCAATGGTGATAAAGGCCACTATCACCGCCATCAAGCCGCCGATGATGGCGATTTCAAGCGTGTTGCCAGCCAATGCGCTTTCCATGCTTGCCTCCCTGCTGGTAGGATTATCCGGCGGTACGGTGACTGCTGTCAACGCTGAACAGACATGACCAACCTTCGCGACGTGCTGATTCACGATTGCGACACGGTTGACCTAGACGAGCTGTGGCTGGTTATTCAGGTTCATCTCCCGCCGCTGGTGCGGCAACTCCAATCTATCATCGACGAAAATCCGGCGGCTAAGTGAACCGCCGGCTTTCTACAGGAGGCACACATGGGCCGAGTGGACGGCAAGGTAGCCATTATCAGCGGCGGCGCCCGAGGCATGGGCGCCGAGGAGGTGAGCCTGTTTGCCAGGGAAGGGGCGAAGGTCGTGTTCGGCGACATTCTCGACGACCTGGGCCGGCAGGTTGAGGCCGACTGCCGGGCCGAGGGCCTGGACGTCGCCTATACCCACCTGGACGTGACCAGCGAGGCCGACTGGCAGGCCACGGTCGCCCTGGCTGAGGAACGCTACGGGAAGCTGGACGCCCTGGTGAACAACGCGGGCATCAGCATCTCCGTGGCAGGCGGGGCGCGCAATATCCCGCTGGAGGACACGTCCGAGGAGCAATGGGATCGCGTTATGAACGTGAACTCAAAGGGCGTCTTCCTGGGCACCAAGGTGGCTATCCCCGCCATGCGTCGCGCCGGAGGCGGTTCCATCATCAACATATCGTCCATCGCCGGCCTGTCGGGAGCCTGGTCGCGATCCCACCCATACAACGCTTCCAAGGGAGCGGTGCGCCTGTTCACCAAGGCCACCGCTATCCAGTACGCCCGCGAGGGCATTCGCTGCAACTCGGTGCACCCCGGGCCGATCATGACGCCCATGAGCGCATCCACCTACGATGACCCGGAGGTGGCGGCGCAACGGCTGGCGCTGGTGCCCCTGGGCCGTCGGGCGCATCCCATCGAGGTGGCCTACGGCGTGCTGTACCTGGCCTCCGACGAGGCGTCTTTCGTCACAGGCGCGGAACTGGTCATCGACGGCGGGTGTGTTGCCCAGTGAAATAGCCTCGTCATTCCGGTGAAAGCGGGAATCCGGTATTATGTGCCGCAAGCGCGGTCTGGGTCCCCGCTTTCGCGGGAATGACGGAAGGAAGCGGGAATGACGGTCGTGATTAATTCAACGCACATCGCAAAGGGAGAAAGATCATGCCTGAAGTTTATGGCCAGGGAGATTTTCAATACACTTTCGTGGAAGACTGGCTGAAGCTGCCGGAAGGTATGCGGCTGCTGGAGTGCCCCGGCGTGGCGGTCGATGGCGACGACCGCGTGTTCATTCTGACCCGCGGCGAGCATCCCATCATGGTCTTCGACAAGGACGGCAACTTTGAGCGGTCCTTCGGGCAGGGCCACTTCAGTGAGAACCGCACCCACGGACTGTACTACAGCGCGGCGGACGACACGCTGCTGGCCGCCGACGACGGTATCCACACCATCCAGAAGTTCAGCGTAACCGGCGAGAAGCTGATGGAAATCGGCGAGAAGAACCACCCGGCGCCCCGCTGGAGCGGCCAGCCCTTCAACCGGCCCACTTCCGCCGCCATCCGGCCCAGCAACGGCGACATCTACATCTCCGACGGCTACGGCAACTCCCGCATCCACGTGTACACCGCCGAAGGGGAGTATCGATTCTCCTGGGGCGAACCGGGGATTGACGCCGGCCAGTTCATCCGACCGCACAACATCGCCTTTGACGAGGACGAGCGGGTGTACGTGGTGGACCGGGAATGCCACCGCATTCAGCTGTTCGATACCGACGGCAACTTCCTGACCATGTGGAGCAACATCCACCGACCGGACGCCATGGTGTACTGGGGCGGCCACATTTACGTGGGCGAACTGAACGGCATGGGCGGCGTGGACGACGCGCCGGGCCTGGGCCACCGGGTCACTATCTATGACCGGAACGGCGACCGGGTCTGCGTATTCGGAGCTCCTGAAGAGGGCGAAGGTCCCGGCCAGTTCATCGCGCCCCACGGCATTGCCGTGGACAGCACCGGAGCGGTGTACGTGTCCGAGGTGTCCTACACCATCCGGGGCAGCCACATGGACCCGCCGCGAGAACTGCGCAGCTTCTCCAAGTACGCGCGGGCGTAACTCGCTTGGACACAAATTCCTCCATTCCGGCGAAAGAACGTCAGTCACCCCGTACTTGATACGGGGCCGGAATCCAGCAGGGGCGACCGGCCGGTCGCCCCTATGCGCGGGCCGGAATGACTTCCGACACCGCGACGCTCAGCTCGGGGAAGGCAACAGGAGCGATGAAGTCGCCGGGACGGTAAGACCGCACGGTACGATAGCCGTCGGGCGCAGGGTCAGTATGCACCTCGATTACATTATCCCGCAGGTTCATCAGCCAGGATTCTGGAATGCCGGCGGCGGCGTAAAGCGGGAGCTTGACCCGTCGGTCGTAGGCGAGGGTAGAATCCGCCACTTCGACCAGCAGGAGAATGTCCTCCGGGCGCGGGTGGGCCAGAGCATAGCGGTCGTCGCGGAGATGCAGCAGGGCCAAGTCCGGTTCAGGTTCGGAAAAGTCAGGTATGACCAGCGGACATTGCACCCACACTATAGCGCGACCGGCCAGCCGTTCCGATGCGTAAAAGGCCTCGGTCGTCCAGTTGACAGCAGCGGCATGGCGGCTTCCCATTGGCGACATTGCGACTATTTCTCCCGCTACCAGCTGGACCCGCTCGTCGGGGGCGAAAACGCCGGCATCGTCCATGGCGTGGTATTCGGCGTTGGTGAACCGTCGCCATTTTCCTTCCCGGAGCTCCGCCAACTCGTCGGCGGAGATGATGCCGCCGTCAAGCATGGCTTGATATTCCCGGTCGGTGAATCGCCGGGGTTTGGGGTCGCCATCGGCCAGAAGGGACGGCGGACTGGTGCGGCCTTGGGGCCGGGCAGTGGTCATCGATAGTCTCGCTTCACGTACTGCGTCATCGGCGCCATTATACACGGGCCGTCGGAGTGGCTTGGTGGACGTGGAGGGATAACAACGTCAGGCAATCCGGTTGCCAAACTCGCTATCGTTTTGGCCTCATCCTGCTGGCCCTCGGTTGCACTACCGGGGCCGCGCCTATGCCAACCCCACCGAAGGCAGATTTTCGTGGAGTGATGATATTTTTGTCTTTGGAGATGATGACTGCGTAGGATCCGAAAGGGCGAGTACTGGAAGATGACATAGTTGATTTCCATGGAACAGCAGAAGGAACATGGTCATATGAGACGATTTTCGGGGCAACCCGGGAGATCCCATTGGTGTTCTGTATCGACGACTCGAGATCCCGTGCCCCCAATGACTCATATGGGACCTTATTGAAGAATCCATCAAAAATGAAAAGAACAAGGACAAATAAAACGGCTACGGACACCATCCGGGCGGAGTCTAACGCGCGCCGTCTGGACAAAGCATTGTCCAAACTTGACCGGCATTGCCGATGAAAACAGAGAGTCGCCAAAGTGGTACACTGGATGCCAATAATTTCCCGCCTTCCTGGGAACAGCCATGACTACCGGTTTGACTGAACAGGACCTATCGCCGGAGGCCATCGCCCGACAACTGGTCAGACAGGTTGGCGATATGCTCGACGAGTTGTACGAGCAAAATTGCTCCGAACAAATCGAGCTCGTTATGGTTGACCATTTCGCGGATATTTCCCTCACCGACCGTTCCAGCATCAATAACCTGCTCTTGCAGGCCCGCCGGGACGGAAGATTGACCCGTCAACAGTTTGACCAGGGCCGGGTTATTGACATCATCGGCCAGGGCACGCCGCTCGGCGAGCAGTCGGAGGTTCAGGCCGTCGTTGAAGTTTCGGTAACCATAAACGAGCAGGATATTCACAACGCGCGGCGACGGGCCATCCTGCTGCAAGACCTCACCGGCGTCAACACCAGAGCCTTCTGTGTGGCTAATGCCCGGTGGTCTGATGAGTTGGAAGACGAGGCCGACCAGCTTGGCGTGACGCTCATTCGCTACGAAATGCCCGGCTATAACATCGAGTAGTGACCGTACTGAGTGGGGCCTTGGGGCCGCCGCCCGCGACTTCCCGTGGGAACCCTCACTTCTCAGCGGATGGATAACAATGTCTGGCAATCTAGTTACGAAACTCGTCATCATTGTCGCCGTCTTTCTGCTGGCAATCGGCTGCGCTACCGAAACCACACCGGCCCCAACGCAGCAACCTGCCGCCACCGCCACCGCGATAGCAGCGGCCGCAACAGCCCCCGGCCCGACGGAGACGGCTGACACGCCGCCTACTGACACGCCGCCGCCCACGCCTACCCTACTGCCCACCTACACGCCGCTGCCCACCTACACGCCGCTACCCACGCATACCCCATTGCCCACCTACACGCCCTTTCCCACAGCTACCCCAACGCCGACGCCGACGGCCACGCCCCGGCCAACCAACACACCACGCCCGACGAACACGCCCCGGCCCACGCCTACGCCCAATCCTTACGGCAAATGGCAGCGGGACGAATGGCAAAACCGCTCGGACGAAACCATTTACGCGGTTTTCGTGCGTGGTAAAGCAGCATCAGGCGCTCGCCTGCGCCTGTATTGCCGTCCCGATGGTTATACCTGGGCACAGGTGCATTGGGGCGCTATTAAGGTTCTGGTGCAAGGAACGGAGTTGACGAATGAGTCTGGCGAAACTTATGCCATCGGGCACTCGGTTGACGTTCGTTTTGACGACGGAGATGCGCAACGGGAAACCTGGTGGCTGCGGGAAAACGAACGGTCTTTGATTCGGCAGGCTTACAGCCTGGGCGGTCACGCCGGCTTTATCCAGCAACTGCGCGGGACGGATACACTAACCGTGTGGGCCAATACCGCATCGGATACAGTGAGGATAGAGTTTGATGTCCGCAATTTGGACTATGCCCTGTCCCAAAACCCGGAGCATTGCCGGAAACCTGATGCCTACGGCAAATGGGTGTGGGATGAATGGGAAACCGCTTCCGGCAAGGCCAGCTATGACGTGAGCTTATACGCCGAAGGTTCCGACGACATTCACGTGTCGATCTACTGCCGGGGCGATGAACCGGGCAATCGGTCAGTTCTATTTGACTGGGGAGAACAGCGTCCGGCGGTGCCAGACGACGCTTTTGAGCTCAAACAGTCCGACGGAACGCTGCACAGCAGCAGCCATCCGGTCAAGGTGCGTTACGGAAACGGGGTAGTGCAGTCCGAGAATTGGCAATTGTTCTCACCGGCAATAACGTCGCGCAACAGGTCGCTGCCTAGTGGCTACATAGGCGACAGTGCCGGCAGAATCTACTCCTACCAACAGGTGGACACGCTGACCGTTTGGACGGATACGGAATCGGAGACCATCCGGGCGGAGTTTGACGTGCGCCTTCTGGACAAGGCGCTATCCCGGCTGAACCAGCATTGCCGCTGAAACGGTGGGCCGGGGAAAGTGGTACACTGGAACCGCTTTGACCAGACAACGGGCATGGCGGCAAGGAACTCGCCGTGGCAATGTCTGCCCAACCCGAGGCTATAGATCATGGCCCTACCCGCAGAACTTCCCAAGCATGTCGAAGCCATCATCCGCGAACACCTGCTCCGCACTTTCCCTGCTACAGTCACCTTCGATCCCATCCTGGTCGAACCTATGGTTGGCTGGCAGGGTGACGACAACCTGCGCATCACCGTCGTGTACGACGGGGATTACAGTATCCTGGACCCCGCCAAGCTCAACGCCATTTCGGTGGCGATGTGGCCCGAACTGGAAGCCCTGGGGTTCTTCAAAATACCCGTCGAATCCTACGTTGACAAAGGCGAGTGGGACGAGTGGAACAGCCTCTCGGAAGAGGAGCGCTGGCGGGAGATGTTCGGTGAACTTGAACCATCTGATTGATGCGGCCCGGCTGCTGTCCGGCGACACCGGCACGCCTACCCGAGGAAGACCGCGCCAGATAATGCTCAGAAAAGCCATCAGCGCCGCATACTATGCGTTGTTCCATGCCTTATGTTCCAGCAACGCCAACACCCTGGTTGGAACATTATTGCCGGCGAATCGGCTGGCATGGCTGCGGACTTATCGCGCCCTGGACCACGGCCCGGCCAAAAATCGCATGGAGCAACATCGCGCCAGCTTACCGTTCGGCATACGAACCTTCGCCACTTCATTCGCCGACTTGCCGGAGCAGCGCCACCAAGCCGACTACGACCCTGATGCCACTTTCCGGCGTTCCGATGTGATTGCTTTGATTGACCGGGCCGAAAGCGCTATTCAGGTGTTCCACGCCGCCGACAGCTCAGAGCGCAGAACGTTGCCCATACTGGTGCTGCTGCGCGACAGATAGCCACTAATTGAGGTAGCACAATTGACCACTTTCACCGACATTACCACCACTACCTGGGATGATGCTCTCTCGGCCATCGAGAAGGGCTACGAACTAGGCTGGAGCGATGGCCTGCCCGTTGTCCCCCCGACTACCGGGCGCGTTGCCGAGTTTATCGGCTATGCCGGCCGCGCTCCCGACGATGTTATCGGCGAGCTGCCCGAGCGGCGGCGCGTCATCACCGTGGAGAAGGCGGCGGCCAACGCCGTGATGTCCGGTTGCCGGCCGGAGTATTTTCCCGTCGTGCTGGCAGCCACCGAGGCGATGCTCGACCCGGTGTTCAACCTGGTCGGCCCGTCGTCCAGCATGGGCGGCGCGGCGGTGCTGTGCATCGTCAACGGGCCGGTCCGCGAGCAGATCGGACTCAACAGTCGCAACAACCTCTTCGGTCCCGGCAACCGGGCCAACGGCACCATCGGCCGGGCGATTCGCCTCATCCTGATGAACGCCTGCGCCGCCATCCCCGGCCTGTTCGACCGCAGCGTCATTGGGCATCCCGGCAAGTACACCTACTGCATCGCCGAGGCGGAGGGCGAGACCCACTGGACACCGCTGCACGTGGAGCGCGGTTTCGACGCCGGCGACAGCACGGTGACGGTGTTCGCCAGCGAGGGTCCCCGACAAGTGAGGTCGGTGGGACGACCCGAGGCCATCCTGTACGCTATTGCCGACGTGGCATCGTCGCTGGGAACGTCGATGTCCACATCCGGGTCGGTGGGCGACGTGTCGGTGGGCATACGGCAGGGACAAGTGGCCGTCACCATCGCCGGCAACAGCAACCTGTGGAAGGACTGGACGAAGCAGCAGGTCCGGGAGTACCTCCACGCCAATATCCAGCGCTCGGCGGCCGACCTGAAGCGCGGCCTGGTATTGCGGGGCGACGTTGAGCCGGGCGACGAGGCAACCATGGTGCCCCTGATTCCCGAACCGGAGGATATTCTGTTAGTATTCGCCGGCGGCGAGGAGTCCAACTCCTCGTCGGTGATACCAAGTTGGGGGCCGAAAGTCGGCTCCACCGCAGTTACCAAGGCAGTGAACATACCGTAGGGAGACGGGAACGGTACGCAATCCCATGACCATCGCCAACCATCGCGCCGACGCCATCTTTGCCGACGCCCACACGCTCTACGACGACGCTCTGGAGATGCTGGAGCTAGGCAAAATACGGAACGCCGCCGAAAAAGCCTGGGGCGCAACCAAACGGGCCACCGACGCTCTCATCCTGGCGCGCACCGGGCATGAACCGGAGAGGACGCCGGAAACCTCCTCTGAACTGCGGACCCTGGCCGCTATAGATCCGGCGGTACGCAGCCTGGTTGGGCGCTATTATTCCCGGCAGGGCGTATTGCATGGCGACTGCTTCTATATGGGCTTGTGTGAACCGCTGGAAGATACGGAGCGTCGCATTCGGGAAACCGCCGGCTATATCGCCGACGCTGAACGACTGGCTGCATAAAGGAGAACTGAACATGGCAACCCAAACCTATCAACTGGTCAACCCGGTCACCGAGCCGGTGATTGCGCCTTTTGACGGCGCGCCCCGCCTGCCCTCGCTGGCCGGCGCCCGCGTCGGCCTGATTGACGACAGCA
The DNA here is from genome assembly GCA_964347975.1 of uncultured Dehalococcoidia bacterium. Taxonomy (GTDB): domain Bacteria; phylum Chloroflexota; class Dehalococcoidia; order Lucifugimonadales; family UBA3495; genus Bin87. Next base: position 16,712 of record CAYGAY010000015.1, on the reverse strand, counting down.
AGCGCAACGCCGACGTGCTGCTGGAAGAACTGGCCGAAGTGCTGCGCAACCGCTACGAAATCCGAGAGGTGCGCTGGCTCCGCAAGCCCAGCGCGTCCCGGCCGGCCGACCCGCGGGAGTTGCAGGAACTGGTGGCCAACGTGGACTCGGTGGTGGTCGCCATCGGCGATTGAGGGAGCTGCAGCGCGTGCAGTGTGCACGACGGAATCCACGTTGAGAAGGCCGGTCTCCCCTCCGCCACCATTTGCACCGACCGCTTTATACCCACTGCCAACGCCATGGCCAAAATGTGGGGCGCCGAGGATTATCCCACCATCTTTACGGCGCACCCCATCGAGAACCTGGACCGCCCGGCCCTGCGCGAGCGGGCCGAGGGTCTGGCCACGGAAGTGGTAGCCATCCTGACCGGCGGATAGGCTTGGCTCTCGCTACCGCAGCATCGTAGGGGGCAGGTTTCAAACCTGCCCCCTATAGTGGCGGTCTGCATAATCAGAGTATGCGTTACGCTGGGGGCGATGCTCCTGATCCTGTACCCACCGGTTCAGGTGTCGGTATCCAACCTGGAAAAGGCGCGGAGTTAGCCGCCATCGCGGCGGATAACCTGGTTACGGCGTTGCACAACATCGCGGCGGCGGCGAATATGAAGGACGCTTCGGAGAGCATCGCCACCGCCTTCGCGCAGGTTGCGGATGCGTTCGGGGGGATTGCCGACGTTTACAACATCAACGCGGCGTCGGCAGAGCTGAAAGCGGCGTCCGATGCGCTGGCGGCGCGGATTGACGCCGCGTTGGGGGGAATTGGGGAGCTGCCCTGGCTTTCGGGACCGCGAAATTAATTCAACGCTCTATCAACTCGATGCGGTCTCCGTAACGACGAAAGTCCGCGATGTTGAACGTCAGCAGCCGGCGCTCACGGTGGGCCAGCATGGTTGTGACGATGTTAGCGTCGTGGATCTGCCGCCCGCCTGCCGGGATTTCCCGGAGCAAAGCGAACAACATCTCGGTTACTGCTGAGCTGTTCTCGAGAACCTCGAAGTCACTGAACATCCGGTTCACGTCACCGATAGCTGCGTCAGGAGCTAATGGATCTGACCAAATTTGCGGGCGCGTAACTACCGCCAGGTATTCGCGCGCTATCTGCCTGCTGATGCGTATCGGTTCGTGGTCAAAGGATGCTCGTTCCAGCATATACTGGGCCATGTCGTGGTGGGGAGCTTCCACAGCACGAGCATTTACCAGGACGTTGGTGTCAGCGAACATCAGCGTGTTAAATCCTGTCCTCGTACAAATCCTCGCGCCGCAGACTCAGGCCCTCCGGCCAGGGTCCAAAGGAGCGGGGTGGCAAAATCTCAGCGATGGTGCGCCGGCGGGCGGCCGGCGAATCCTTTCGCCAGAACAGTGCCGTCTCAGCGACCAGATCCACCTTCGCCGTTTTCCATCCGGCGGCGAGCAAGGCCCTGACCTGGCTATATCCGCTGTCTGACCACCAAGGCTGGTACTCGCGCGCCTCCGGGGGCAATTTGAAGCCGACGATGGCTTCTACCTCGCTGAAAGAAGCGCTCCACTCGGATTCCGTCAGGCTGCACAGGTATTCGTAAAGTTTGCGGTACTTGCCGTTGAGCGCTTCCTCAAGGTACAGCTTGTCCAAGTCGATCACCGTGATGCCTCCGAAACCGGGGTTATCGTAGCATATCACCGCCCCGCCGCCATCTCCGCGTCCCGTAAATCCGGCGGCAGCAGGTTGGGTATGCCGTCGGCGATGGGATAGCGCTCGTCGCACGGGGAGCAGGTCAGCGTGCCGGCCAGCACTTCTCCGGCGTCCGGGGCATTATCGGGCGCTACGGTCTCCGCCTTCAGGGTCAGCGGACCTTTGCAGAGCGGGCAGGCCAGGATGTCCAGCAGGTCGGTTCTCATGGTTCAATCAGTCCTCGCTCGAAAAGCCAGGCCAGCGCGTCGGCCAGCCCGATCACCATGACGCCGACGATGGTTAGAGCGGCCGGACCGGATAGCGCGCGGCCAATACCGGACGCACCGTTGCCGCGCCGCCGGGGAAGCATCCAGGCGACGGCAAAAGCGTACACCGCCAGCGCGATTTTGGCGACCAATACCCCCGTATAAGCGATGCCGGCGGCGTCCGACGTCAGCCGGTCCACCGTCAGTATCACGCCCGTCACAATCAGGACGGCGATGGCGGTAACGACAATGGGCCGGAACTCGGCGGCCAGGACGCGGCTCACCAGCCCGTCGGCGTTCCTGGAACGGATCTCCGGGGAGCGCAGAGCCGGCCGCGCCGCCAGCAGCATGAACAGGCTGCCCCCGATCCAGGTTACGGCGGCCAGGGCGTGCGCCCAGCGGATGATGAGCAGGATGGCGTCTAAAACTGGCATGGTCGGGGGCGGGCAATTGCAGTTCCAACGAGATTGCCGCGCTGCGCTCGCAATGACATCGGCTAACTCAGCAGGTCGTCCAGTATGTCGGTCAGGCGGTCATAGTCCATGCGACTGATCTCCATAACGTGGACTTGCCCCGCCTGGTCGATGAAGTACGTGGTGGGAAAGAACTGCACGGCGTATTCCTGGGCCACCATGGCGCGCGCGTCGGTGGCAAAGTCAAAGGTCAGCCCCAGCTCGTCAACGAACTGGCGGGCCTCAACCTCGGTGTCGAACCCTTGCGGCACGAAAAGCCCGATAAAGCGCACGTTGCGCCCCCGGCGCTCCTCCCAAACTTCCTGAAAGGCCGGCATCTCGTCCCGGCAGGGCGGACAGGACGGATACCAGAAGTTGATGACAACCACGTTGCCCCGCTGTTCCGACAGCCGAAACCGCTCGCCGGCGAAGGTGGTCAGGGTGAAGTCGGCGGCGGCCGGTCCTGTCGCGCAACCCGATGCCCCGCCCAGCAGCAAAATCGCCAGCGCCACGACTGCCGCCCATGGCAGCGGCGCCGGTATTTTCGGGCGTTTGAGGAATTGTTTCACCATAGTGCATCCGTCAGGGGCGCGACACATTGTAGGTTTGGGCGCCAACACGGTCAAACCGTTCCGTCCCGGGTCAGGGCAATCGCGTCTTAATTTTTTTAGACACCTGATAATGCGCCATGATCCGTTGCAGTTCGTGGCAGTGGGAGGGCATGGCGCAATCAGCCAAGGCGACTATTCTCGATCATTTCGCTGAGTTGGACGATCCTCGATGTGGAACGCACTCGGAGTCGCAAAAAGGATAATGGCCCGCAGAACATCAACACCTTACGGCAAATCGGACCCAACCTGCTGAAGAACGGGCGAACCCTGCAAGTGGGCATCCAGGGCAAACGGCGCAACGCCGGAGGGGACGCGATTGCCCTGCTTTTGTACCCCGCTGCCAAACCGGGTAGTGTTGGACTCAAACAATTCTTGACTTTGCGGTGTGCCAGCAACTAGGATAAGCATAGGGCAAAATACCCCGAGCTGACGCTCGGGACGGTAGAGGAGGACCTATGGTTACTACTATTATCCTCGTCGTCCTGGCGGTCGCAGGGTTAGCAACAGGCGTAGCAGCAGTGGTTTGGCTGTTGCTATCCACCAAAAAAGGCGATAACAGACTGCAACGCAGCCTTGAGGAGGCTGCCAACACTGTAACCCAGGCCGAAGATGAGAAGCGCGCCATTCTGCTCCAAGCGCAGGAAGAAGCGCTTAAGATCCGCGAGGCCGGAGACCGTGAAATCAAGGATCAGCGGCGCGAACTCAACCGCATGGAGCACCGTTACGTTCAACGTGAGGAACAGCTCGACCGCAAACTGGAATCGTTGGAGAATCAAGAAGCCGAACTGGAACAGCGAGAAACCGATGCCCAGTCCGCTTTGCAAAAAGCCGCGGATTTGAAACTCCAGCATGACCGTGAGCTGCAACGCATTGCGTCACTGTCTATCGAAGAAGCGCGAGACATCGTGCTGAAACGCGGAGAAGAGGAAGCTTCCCACGAACTGGCTCGCCGCTACTACGAGCTGGAGAAGGAACACCAAACCCGGGCGGATGATAACGCCCGTCGCATCCTCACCCTCGCCATAAACCGTCTGGCTACCGACGTTGTGTCGGAGAGCACGACATCTGTTGTTTCCCTGCCCAACGATGAGATGAAGGGTCGTCTCATCGGCCGTGAAGGACGTAATATACGGGCCCTTGAGGCCCAGACTGGCGTTGACATCATCGTTGATGACACGCCTGGAATCGTAACGCTATCCTGCTTTGACCCCGTGCGTCGGGAAATCGCCAAGCTGGCGCTGACCCAGCTGGTCAAAGACGGGCGTATTCAACCGACGCGCATTGAGGAAAGCGTCAACCGCGCCATGCGCGAAATTGAAGACACCATCTGGAGGGCCGGCGAGGAAGCCACCTTTGAGGTGGGCGTGAGCGGGCTGGATCCCGAGCTGATCCGTCTGTTGGGACGGCTGAAGTTCCGCTACAGCTACGGCGAAAACGTGCTGACCCACTCCATCGAAGTGGGCCTGCTGTCCGGTATGCTGGCAGCCGAGGTCGGCGCCAACGTGCAGATCGCCAAAGCCGGCGGCCTGCTCCACGACATCGGGAAAGCCCTGACCCACGAGATACCCGGTCCCCACGCCCAGATCGGCTACGACCTGACCACCCGCAACGGTGTTGGGGCGTTGGTCCGCAACTGTGTCCTGGAACACCATGATGACGACCATTCCAGCATCGAGTCGTTCCTGGTGGCTGCCGCCGATGGCATCAGCGCCGCCCGCCCTGGCGCGCGCAAGGAGTCCATCGAGCAGTACACCCGCCGCCTGCGGGAGCTGGAAGACACTGCGTACAGTTTCGACGGCGTCCAGCGCGCCTTTGCCATACAGGCCGGCCGTGAAGTGCGAGTGATGGTCAGTCCGGACGACGTGGATGACGTGGCCTGCGCCAGCCTGGCCCGCGACATTGCCGGCAAGGTCTCCAGGGAATTGCAGTTCCCCGGTCAGATCAAGGTTACGGTGATCCGCGAAACCCGCCAAGAGAGCGTCGCCCGCTAACCGGCCCGGGAGTGAGCAACCAAGTTGTAGGGGCGGACAGTTATTCGCCCCTGCAGGCGTCATTATGCGAGTTTTGATGATCGGGGATATTATCGGGAGGCCGGGGCGCAGCGCACTGTCCCGGCTGCTGCCCCAGTTGCGCCGGGAACTGGATATTGACCTGGTGACGGCCAATGCCGAGAACACCGCCGGCGGGTTCGGCCTGACACCCAAGACTGCCAGCGCCCTGCTGCAAGCCGGCGTTGACGTTATGACGTCGGGCAACCATATCTGGGACAAGAAGGACATCCTGCCCCACATGGACGAACTGCCCCTGCTGCGGCCCGCCAACTACTACGGCGCGCCGGGCCGCGGCTGGATGATGTTCGGCGACGTGATGGTTCTGAACCTGCAAGGCCGGGTTTTCATGCCGCCCATCGACTGCCCGTTCCGTGAGGCTGACCGGCGCCTGGCCGAGGCCGAGAGCGAACTGGGATACGCCCCCCGCAAGGTGGTGGTGGACTTTCACGCCGAAGCAACCTCTGAAAAGCAGGGACTGGCCTGGTACCTGGACGGGCGCGTCAGCGCGGTGGTGGGCACCCATACTCATGTTGCCACCGCCGACGCGCGCATCATGCCCGGCGGCACCGCCTACGTCAGCGACCTGGGAATGACCGGCCCGCAGGACTCCGTGATCGGCACGGAGGTTGCGCCCGTGCTGGAACGGTTCCGCACCGGCCTGCCGCAACGCTTCGAGCCGGCTTCCGGCACGTGCATTCTGAACTCGGCGCTGATTGACGTAGATGACGACAGCGGCCACGCCATTGACATCGTCCGCATTGACCGCAAAATTGACTGAACGCAATCCATAACTGAAAATGGGAGCCACGATGCCCATCACCGTTGATCTGCACATGCACACCACCGCGTCAGACGGGCGGCTGACGCCCACCGAACTGGTTGAACTTGCCGCCGCCAAGGGCCTGCGCACGATCTCCGTCAGCGACCACGACACCACCGCCGGCCTGGTCGAGGCCCGGCAGGCGGTGAACCGGATTCCGGGAATGCGGCTCATTCCCGGAATCGAGTTGAGTTGCGACGTGCCTGGCGGTGAGGTTCACATGCTGGGCTACTTCATGGACGTTGAAGACCCCGGTTTCCAGGAGATGCTGGCCGGTTTCCGCGAAGGCCGGTTGGCCCGGGGCGAAGGCATGGTAGCCAAGCTTGCTGAGTTCGGGATGCACATCGAATGGGAAAGAGTGCTGGAGATCGCCGGCGACGCTTCGGTGGGGCGCCCCCACATCGCCCAGGCCCTGGTTGAAGCGGGGTATTTCCTCGAACCCTCGGATGCCTTTCACGAATACCTGGGCCGCAATGGCAAAGCCTACGTGGAGCGCGCCAAGCTTACACCGCCCGACGCAGTGAAGCTGCTCAACGACGTGGGAGGCGTGGCCGTGTTTGCGCACCCGTGGTTTGAGCGTCGGGGCAATGAGCCGGAACCGGAGCAATCGCTTATCGAAACTGTGGAAGAGCTGAAGGCCGCCGGTTTGCACGGCATGGAAGTGCATTACGCCCTGTACGACGACGCTACGGTGGACTGGCTGGCCGACGTGGCGCGGGCCTACGACCTCATTCCCTGCGGCGGCAGCGACTATCACCACAGCGGCAACTCCCGGGAACCCTTGCCGGGCGTCAACGGACCGCCCATGGCAACCGTGGAACGCCTTGAGGAAGCGGCGCGACAGCTCGCGGCGCGCCGCTAGCGCCATAACCTCTCATTTTCCCTCTCCGGATGCGATGTCGCCATGTCCGAGGATGCGGCAAGTCTATTCGCCCTGTGGGTCGCGGCCTATCTCATTGGCGCCGCCCCGGTATCCTACATGCTGGCCCGGACCGTGGGCGGGATTGACTTGCGGCAGCACGGCAGCGGAAACCTGGGCGCAAGCAACGTCGCCAGCCAATTGGGCAAGCCGTGGTGGTTGGTCGTTGCGGTTGTGGACATTGCCCGCGGCGCTGTTCCACTGTTGCTGGGCCATCACGTCCTCGACGTGGGCAACGCGGCCTGGCTGCTGATGCTGACGCCCTTGTTCACTATCGTGGGGAATAACTGGTCACCCTTCCTGCGCTTTACGGGAGGTCGCAGCGCCGGTATTTGGGCTGGAGGCATCTTAGGCTTTTCGCCCCTGTTCTTTGTCGCGGGACTGCTGTTCTACCTGTTAGGATGGCGGGCGACCAAGCGGTCGGCGGAATGGTTGCTGGCGGTAATGGCGGCGCTCCCCGCGCTGGCGTTGGCGTGGCCGGAGCGATTGCTGCTGGCCGGCGGGGCGGAGCAGATGGCCCTGTTCGCCGGCGGCGGGGCCTTGCTGATCCTGGTGAAGCGGCTGATGTCCAACGGCACGCCGCCCGCCGACCTCCCGCGGGGTTCGGTGCTGGTAAATCGACTGCTGCGAGACCGGGACATAGCCGACCGGGAGCAATGGCTCGCCCGCGCCGGCGGCAAGGGCAACAACACGGGCTGATGCGGTCATGGCAGAACAGCAAACGGAACCGCAAACTATGACCTGCCACTGGCACCCGACAGTGCCGACCGGGTTGTCCTGCAGCCAGTGCCGGCGGCCCATTTGCACCGGGTGCCTGGTGCAGGCGCCGGTGGGGATACGCTGCCGGGAGTGCGGGCGGGCGGCGCCTTTGCCGACGTTCGACGTCAGGCCGTCGAATTATGCCAAGGCGTTGGTGGTAGCGGCAGTGTTGGTGGCGCTGGGCGTGATCCTGTGGCTCACTCTGGGGTTTTTCACGGGGACGTGGTTCCTGTCCTGGATCGTCACGCCGCTGGCCGTGGGATACGCTGCCGGAGAGCTCATCAGCCGTGTGGTCAATCTGAAGCGGAGCAAAGGCTTGACATACATTGCCGGCGGCACGGTAGTTCTGACTACGCTGATGGCGATGTTTATGACCAGTGGGCTGGTTTTGAGCCTGTGGGGTATCCTCGCTCTGATTGGCGGGGTGCTCATCGCCATTGCGCGGGTGCGGCTATAACCAGCGCCGGCCGGGATGGAAGGGAGATCCTCCGGGTCAATCCTGGGGTCGTCGCTCCCGCCAAAGGCGATTGGCCGTGTCGCGGGTGACGCCGGCAGCGAACCCGCGTCGCCCGAGATAAGCCCACATCTTGCGCCGGAACGTGGCATACGACATGGAATCGTCGCTCAACCAACGTTGGGCGCGGCGCTGGCCGGCCCGGTAGGCGCTGCTCGCTTCGTCCAGTCCGTCCAGGGCGTCGTCGATCAGGTTGTCGGCCACGCCTTTGGCCCGCAACTCGCGGCGCAGCACGAACGCTCCGCGGGGTTTGCGCTTGTCCCTGCTCCGGCGCCATTGCATGGCATACTCGGCATCATCCAGGTAACCGTAGCGTTTAAGGGAGTCCAGTACCCGCTCTACTATGGGCTGGGTGAAATCCCGGCCAATCCGCCGGCGCACCTCGGTGATGGCCCTCGGTTTAAAGCTCAGGTAACCGAAGGCCATCTGCATCGCCCGGGCGTAATCATCGCCGGCGTCTATTGGCGTGGGATGATCCATGGGCTTTGACGCCATTAGTTGAGACTGACGGCATCGGGATTTGCGATGTGGGCGGCGCCGTCCGGGGTAGGGGCGGAGTGGCTGCCATTGGATTCGGCGTCGGATGGCTCTCCCTCCGGCACATCTTCGCCCCGGATCAACGCCTCAATCTTTTCCGCGATGTCGGATCGTTCCAACAGGAAGTTCTTGGAGTTCTCCCGCCCCTGGCCCAAACGGGTATCCCCGTAGGAGTAGAATGCGCCGGCCTTTTTGATGATGTTCCGGTTCACGCCGATGTCCAACAGGTCGCCCATCTTGCTGATGCCCTGGTTGAACATGATGTCGAACTCGGCCACCCGGAAAGGCGCGGCAACCTTGTTCTTCACGATACGCGCCCGGACCCGATTGCCGACGATTTCCGAGCCCTGCTTGAGAGATTCGGTGCGGCGCAGGTCGATGCGGACGGAACTGTAGAACTTCAGAGCTCGCCCGCCCGGCGTAACCTCGGGACTGCCGTAACTGATGCCGATTTTCTCGCGGATCTGGTTGATGAACACCACAGCGGTACGAGAGCGGTTGATGGTGGCGGTCAGTTTCCGCAGGGCTTGGGACATCAACCGAGCCTGCATGCCGACGTGGACATCGCCCATATCGCCCTCAATCTCGGCCTGAGGAACCAGGGCAGCGACGCTGTCGATGACGACGGAATCGACGGCCCCGCTGCGTACCAACTGCTCGGTGATATCCAGGGCCTGCTCAGCCGAGTCGGGTTGTGAGATGAGCAGGTTGTCCAGATCCAGACCGCAATTGGTGGCATACTGGGGGTCCAGAGCGTGCTCGGCGTCGATATATGCGGCGAGGCCGCCTATCCGTTGCGTCTCGGTCATAACGTGGATGGCGAGGGTCGATTTACCCGCCGACTCGCCGCCGTAGATCTCGGTGACCCGTCCCCTTGGCAATCCCCCAACGCCCAGGGCCAGGTCCAGGGACAGGGACCCGGTGGGGATGACGTTGGTAATCAAGTGCGCCACTTGCTCGTTGCCGCGCATCACGGCGCCGCGGCCATGGTCCTTCTCGATCTTGCCCAGGGCAATCTCCAGAGCCGCCAGCTTGTTTTTGTCCAGGTTAAGGGTTTCGGGGTTGATCGCCATCGCTAGCCTCCCGTGCTGCTTAGTTGCACTTGCCGAGATTTTAGCACGTGCGTTCCATTAGCGCAACGGCGGATTGACACTGTTTTCGGGCGGTTTTACCGGGCCCACGGCCCTGGGATCAGAAGTCTCAATAACCGCCTTCAAAGCCGATGGTGACGACGCCGTTCTCGACGATGATCGGTGTAATTCGCTCCCCGCCGGACAGTTCCAGCAGGGCCGGCACCTGGTCAGGCTGCTTGGAAACGTCAATCTCAGTGTAGGGCGCCCTCTGGCGACGGTAGTGCATCTTGGCCTGCGCCGAAAACGGGCAGTCCGGATGGGTGTAGAGGATGATCTCAGTTTGTTCTGCGGTGGTCAATTGGGTTCTCCTGCGATCCCGGGCGTGTTTAGCGCCGGCTCAAGGTACGTAGAGGTTACCAGATTGTACGTAGGCGCACAGCATAACGCAACGACACCGGCGAGTTCGCCAGTATCCGGCAGCCGCCCAGGGCAATCGCGTCATAATAGGCTTTTTAGACACCTGATAATGCGCCATGATCCGTTGCAGTTCGTGGCGGTAGGCGGTAGGAGGGCATGGCGCAATCACCCAAGGCGACTATTCTCGATCATTTCGCTGAGTTGGACGATCCTCCAGTGGAACGCACTCGGCGTCGCAAACTGGACCTTGGATATGAGCTTTCGGGAAGAGATGCGCCGGGCGCGCAAGGATAATGGCCCGCAGAACATCAACACCTTACGGCAAAGCGGACACAACCTGCTGAAGAACGGGCGAACCCTGCAAGTGGGCATCCAGGGCAAACGGCGCAACGCCGGATGGGAGGAAAACTGCCTGCTTAAAGTCCTCCTCGGATATGACGCGATTGCCCTGGGTACAAAAGCGGTCCGGAGGCCGCAGGCGCTCAATCAATGGTATTATGCCGACTGCGTTGTGGGACGAAACCCGACCTGCCGCTAACGTGGCGTTGAAAGGCGAAGCAACCGTGCTCATCGACCTCCACACTCACACCTACCCCAAGTCTGACGACAGTTTCGTGTCCGCCGACGAGTTGGTGGACGCAGCGCGAGCCTCCGGATTGGACGGCGTCTGCATCACAGAACACGATGATTTCTGGACGCCGGATGCCGCCGCTGAGTTAACCCGTCGTCACGGCATCTTGGTCCTCCCTGGCGCGGAGATCAATACCGACGCGGGGCACGTACTGGTTTTCGGGTTGCATCGCTACCGTTTCGGAATGCACAAGCCCACCTTCCTCCGCGCCGAAGCCGACAGTCTGGGAGCCGTCCTCATTGCCGCCCATCCCTATCGCCGTCGTTTCCTGGCCGACCCGGGCAGCGACCCCGATGTCCGCGCCGAGATGCTGCAACGCGCCGTTTCCGACCCCATGCTCCGCCTGTTTGACGCCGTTGAATCTTGCAACGGACGGGGAGCCGATGTCGAAAACCGTTTTGCCGAAGACCTGCGCCAGTATCTCGCCCTACCCGGCACCGGCGGCAGCGATACTCATTACCCGCAGCAGATGGGCACTGCCGCAACCTTGTTCCAACGTCGCATCACTTCGTTAGATGACCTGATCGCTGAGCTCAAGGCCGGTCGGATGCGACCCGTTGACCTGACTGCTGCGCGGCAGCCCATACCTTCAGCGTGTTGATATGCCGCCGGTCCTGGAAATTCAAGACCTGCACGTGGAATTTCGCGTGCCCAACGGCGTCGTTCACGCCGTCAATGGCGTCTCCCTTGCCCAGGAAGAGGAGGAGGTATTTTGCGTCGTCGGCGAAAGCGGCGCCGGCAAGAGCGCGCTGGCCTTGGCTGTGATGGGCCTTCTTCCCGACAACGGCGCGGTCACCGGCGGCAGGATACTTTTCGACGGCGTTGACTTGGTGAACGCCCCGGACGAACACCTGCGCCAGTTGCGCGGCAAAGCTATGTCGTTGGTCTTTCAGGATGCCCAATCTGCCCTGAACCCGGTCCAAACCATCGGCCAACAACTCACCGAGGTCATCATCACTCACTCCAACCTGAATCGCCGCGCCGCCGGCGGAGTATGCCAGGAGATGCTCCGCGAGCTGGGCGTCCCCGACCCCCGTCGCATAATGGGCGCTTATCCGTTCACCCTCAGCGGCGGTCAGTGTCAGCGCGTCATGCTGGCTATGGCTCTGGTCATGCGCCCGCGCCTGCTCATCGCCGACGAGGTAACATCCAGCGTGGATGTTACTCTACAGGCCGAGATACTGGAACGCCTCAAGGAACTCAGCCGAGATTCCAAATCCGCCATCCTGCTCATCACTCACGATATGGGCGTGGTAGCGAACATGGCCCGCCGGGTGGGGGTAATGTACGCCGGGCACCTGGTGGAGAGCGCCGATTTGCTGCCGATCTTCCAACAGCCGCGCCATCCCTACACCTGGTCCCTCTTGCAGACACTCCCCAGGCTGGACGCCGCCGGTCGCCGCCTCCAGGCCCTGCGGGGTACGCCACCCGACCTGATCAACCTGTCGGAGCAATGCCCCTTCGTCCCCCGCTGTCCCAAGGCTATATCCCGCTGCCGGGTAGATCCCACGCCGGGGCTATACGAACTCGACGAGCGACATTGGGCCGCGTGCTACAACCCGGTGACCTATCCGTGACCGACTACGGGCTTGAGGTTTGCCATAAGGGTTGTATGTTAACTTCCCCATCTTCCACAAAATCTATCATGAGGCGACAACTGGTGAGGAGCATATTGCCAATAAGCGGCTTGTCGTCAGTTTCGTGCACCGGCACGGCGCGCGGCCGGCCGAACCAGGATACAACTGCCCCATATACGCGCAAGCCGCGATGACCGTATGCCAATTGCACAAATCGTTGTCCCTGCTCGGTTAAAGCAAATTCCTGGACGATCTCGCTTGGTAAAGCCAACGCGCCCGTGAAGGCGGTGTCAACAACTGCCGACACCGTTTTGAAATCCAGATTGATTCCGGCAACTGCGACGTCAATCTGTGGCTCCCAGAAAATAATTGGGCCGTCCTGCCCTCTCTTCTTGACCGTCCCTATAATCACTGCCCTTACGTCTCCAAGGCAAGGTTGCTGGGCAAATCTTGCAAGGAATTGGTTTGTTCGCGACTTTTGTGCCGCCGGGGCAATGGCTCAATTGGGCCGACAAAGGAGGCCGTTACCGGGTAACCAACCAATTCTCCCCACGTGTACGCATCCGGCCGGCGCTCCCGCAGGCGCGTGGTGACGGTGAAGTCGTCTTCGCCGGCGCCGCCTATCTCGTAGTCGCCGCTCTTCACGTCTATGACTACCATACGGCCCCAGTAGTTATCCTCCATTACATCGCGGATTTTTTCGTACATGGCCTTTCCGATGGCGGCTATTTCACCTTCTTTGAGATCCATGCCGGTGCCTCCCTGACCATTGGCTAGTGGCTGTGACTGCATAGTAGCACAGCGTTGCCAATGCTAACGCCCCGTCGCCAAGTCAGCCGCCAGCAGTTGCAAGGACACCGCCGGCTCTAGCCGACCCTGCTTGATGGCCAGATCGCTCTCCAGCACTCGCTGGTACTTCCGCGATATGTCTCCCAGCGTCATCCGCCGCGCCTGCCCCAGCGTCTTGCGCACCACGAAGTCGGAATTTGTGCCCATTCGTTTGCCCAATTCCGGCTGGGTGATTCCATGATTGTCCGTCAGGTCTTTCGCCAGGGCCAGCAAGCGCAGTTGCCGTTCTACCATCGCGATGATGTACAACGGCTCGTGTCCGTCGTTCATCAGTTGCATCAGCAGGCGCAGCGCCAGACCCGGTTGCCCGTCCACCATGGCGTCCACGGCGGCGAATATGTTCGCCTCCTGGGCGTGGGGCACCATCTCGCGCACGTCGGAGTCGGTGATGTCCCGCCCGGCGGCGTACAGGGAAAGTTTTTCCAGCTCCCGGTCAATGGTCCACAGGTCGCCACCCACCATCTCAGCCATGGCCTGTATCGCCGGCGGCGTGATGGACGACCCCTTGCCCTCGGCGCGTCCCTTGATCCACTGATTCAACGCCGTGCCCGTGGGAGTGGATTGCCGGTGGACCGAACAATGCTCCGCGAGAGACCTCAGTAGCGGGTTGTTCTGGGACACTTCACCGTCGATCACGATAAGCAGCGTCGTATCGGGAAACTGTAAAACGGCCTCAGCCAGCGATGCCCAACCGCCCGACGCCGCAGGTTGCCGCCGCCCTCGAGACCGTCCGCCTCCGCTCGAGCTTTCCTGGGTTGCCAGCGCCCCCTCCAACTCCACCAACCGCATCACGTCCAGAAACGGCAGGGAGTTGCACATCGCCAGCACTTCTTCGGGCCGCGCCTGCTGCGCCGTCACCCGGTGCCGGTTGGACTCCATCAGGTCGCCGGCGCCCAAATCATCCTTGATGCGGCGGACTTCCTCCGCCACCAGGAAAGTATCGCCGTACACTACGTGGGCCGGCATCTTGGAACTCTATCCCATGGTTCCCGCATCTATCCCGTCGTTCCCGCCACTATCCTGGTCATTCCCGCTTTCGCGGGAATACCGGGCGTTGATTGTAGTGGGCGCGCTAGTTCTCTACCAGCTCGGTCAGCACGCCGAACACCGACCGGGGATGCACAAAGGCGATGGTTCCCGATAGCCCATGCCGGGGTGCGCTGTCAATCAATGACAATCCGTTGGCTCCCAGGATTTTCAGCTTGCCGCCGATGTCATCCACGTTCAGCGCCAGATGGTGCAGACCCTCGCCGCGCCGCTCGATGAACCGACCAACCGCGCTCTCCGGCGACGTGGGTTCCAGCAACTCCAGGCGGGTTTGCCCGATTTCGATGAGGCAGGCCCGCACCCCCTGGTCGTCCAGCCCCACCACCTCGGCATCGGGCGCGCCGAAGTTGGCGGCGAAGAAGTCCAGCGCGGCGCGAATGTCATTCACCGCGACGCCCACGTGGTCGATGTAGTTGACAGCGCAAATTTCGGTCATGGGCGATGCGTCTCCCGCGCTCACGCATATCCGCGTTGTCATTGCGAGCGTAGCGTGGCAATCTCGTCGGCATGGTACAGGTGGTTGGGTATGGTCGGCAACACCGGGGCGAGATTGCCGCGAATGACTGGCAGCATTCTCGCAATGATAGATTAGCAAAGTGGCTACACCTGAGATCTCCCGCAATGGTGTTGAGTCGGCTAGACGGGATACTGTGCCAGCACCTGCCGGGCGATGATCATGCGCTGCACTTCCGACGTGCCTTCGTAGATGGTGGTAACGCGGGCGTCGCGGAAGATGCGCTCGATGCGGGATTCCTTGAAAACGCCGATGCCACCGTGGATCTGCATGGCCTCGTAGGCGGCCTTGTTGCAGTTTTCCGACGCCAGCAGCTTGGCCATGGATGCTTCATTGATGAAGGGCAGCCCCTGGTCCCGCAGTGTGGCGGCGTGCATGGTGGCGACGCGGGCCGAATGCACTCCGGTGGCGATGTCGGCCAGCTTGAACTGGATGGCCTGATGACCGGCCAGCGGACGCCCGAAGGACTGACGCAGTTGCGCATAGCGCACCGCCTCTTCAAGCGCAGCCTGACCGATGCCCACACACTGGGCCGCGATGGATATGCGGCTGGAGTCCAGGATGTCCATGGCGTAGCGGAACCCCATGCCCTCCTCGCCGATCAGGTTCTCCGCCGGGATCTCCGCGTCGTCAAACACGATCTCGCAAGTGCTGGACGCCCGTATGCCCATCTTGTTGTGCTGGGGGTTAATCTGCATTCCCCTGGTGCCGGCCGGCACGATGAAGGCGCACACGCCCCGGTAGCCGATGGATCGGTCCTGGTTGGCGAACACTACCAGCGTCTCGGCGACCTCGGCGTTGGTGATGAACTGCTTGGAACCTTTGAGTACCCAGGAGCCGTTGCGTCGTGTGGCGGTGGTGGCCATGGCCGCCGCGTCGGAGCCGCTTCCCGGCTCGGTGAGCGCCCACGCCGCAATGCCCCGGCCCGATGCCAGCGAGGGGATGTACTGCTGCTTCTGCTCCTCGTTGCCAAAGCGGGCGATGGTCTCCAGGCCCAGGCCCAGGTGCGCGGCCAAGGTTACGCTGGCCGCCACGTCGGCGCGCGCCATCTCCTCAATGGCGATGGAGGACTGGCGAAAACCGCCCCCGCTGCCGCCATAAGCCGGGTCAACGCCGATGCCGGTCAATCCCAACCGGGCCATTCCCTCCCAGTTTTCATGGGAAAACTCGGCCTTCTCGTCCAGCTCGGCCGAGCGGGGCATCACTTCCCGTTCCGCAAAATCCCGAACCAGGTTTTGCAGCATCTTTTCGTCTTCGGTGAGCATCAGGTCAGTCACGATGTCCTCCGCAGTATTGTGATTCGTCGTCGAGATTGGCCGGCAACCCTGATGGATTCAGGCTCCCATTCTAAAGGCACGGAGGCGCGTCGAAGGGAGTTTCCGGATGGTTTGATTGTGCGGGTCCACCTCTATGCCAGCTGATTCCATTGCCGTAACTCCCAGCAGGGGTTCGGCATTTGATTCTCCGCATACTATCGTGCCGCCGACGATTTCTCCCATGAACTCAATGTCCCCAGTGGTGATGTCCAGCCTGATCTCACTGCCGTCGGCCAAGCTATAAATGCGCTGGGATTTCGGTATGAGTCCAATGGCTTCCAGGTGACGCCTGGGTACGAGACAGTCGATCGCTCCGGTATCGACCAGGAAATCTCCTTCCCATGCCCGGTTGGGTTCTGCCGGGTTTCTTACAACCACCGTCACGTGAGTTACTCCCATTTTGGTTACTCTCCTGGTCGGCTGCTCTTTGACGAGAACCCGGTAGTCGTCCCAGCACGACTCCTTGACGGCATAGTTTAGCATGGGCCGGGCGGTCAGAATACTTCGGCGTCCTTGCCGAGAAAATTGCGAAACTCAGGATGACATGGAGCCGTAGCGGAACCCCCCAACCCTGTGACGGATTTCGTTTTCCGTTGCGGCAGGGATCCCATGCTTCCCGGAGTGTGCAACGGGATAGATGAGGTGGGACCCAGCAACCAGCAATCTGCCCCGT
>CAYGAY010000014.1:0-83314 GCA_964347975.1 uncultured Dehalococcoidia bacterium | reverse complement strand
CGGGCAGGGTGGTCAGCGAGTTGTTGTGCAGACGCAGGGTTTCCAGGCTGGAGAGGCCGTCAAACAGGTCTGCGGGCAAGTCCGACAGCTCGTTGTTGTCCAGATTCAACTGAGCCATGCCGGAGAGGCCGTCAAACACGTCTGCGGGCAAGTCCGACAGCTCGTTGTCGAACAGATCCAGCCGTTCCAGGGCGGAGAGGCCGTCAAAAGCGTCGCTGGGCAGGGTGGTCAGCATGTTGATTTGTATATGCAAGTTTTGCAGGCCGGTAAAGTTGGCGAAGTCACCGTCGCGCAGGGCGTGCAGTCTCAGCCGGTTCAGGTTAAGCGCAGTGATGCCCGCCAGTTGCGTGGCGGTAACGGCGCTGCAATCGCTGGCGGAGAGGTCGGCGAGAATCTTGTCGACCACCTTCTGCGTCCGTCCGTGGAGGGGGTTGCCGGCGCCGCAGTCGGCCAGCCGTTCCAGGGATTCGCAAATCGGGTCGGTCAGTTGGCTGGTGTCCACTACGTAGGTGTCGGCCCCGACCAGGGCGGGCAGCACCGCCTGGTAGTCCGCAAAGGCGACCGGCGTATAAACGATGAGCGTCTCGCCAAGCCACAGCTCCGTCAAACTGTTCAAGCTCCACCGGGTGAAGTGGGTGGGGTTGATGTTGCCCAACATCGTGTCCTGCAAGCGCAGTTGTTCCAGGCTGGACAAGCCGTCGAACTGGCTGGCGTGAATGCAGGCCAGCTGCGGGTTGTTATGCATATTCAGATTGGTCAGGCTGGACCGCCCTTCAAATAAGTCCGGCGGCAGCCACTCCAGTTGGTTGTCGTACAGGAAGAGCTGGGTCAGGCTGGAGAGGTTGTCGAATACGTCGTCGGGGAGGGTCGTCAGGTCGTTTTCGTACAGACGCAGGTGGGTCAGGCTGGTGAGGTCGTCGAACACGCCGCTGGGCAGCTCGGTCAGATCGTTGTTCTGCAGATTCAGTCTTCCCAGGCTGGAGAGGTCGTCGAAGTCGTCGCTGCGCAGGGCACGCAGGTTCTGACCGTGTATATTGAGAACACCAGTGAGCCCGGTTAGTTGAGAGAGGGTGACGTCTGCGCAATTGCTCTCGCCGAGCTTGGCGACGATGGCGTCGACTACCTTTACCGTGCGCCCGTTGAGGGGGCTGCTGCCGCAGCTGGCCGTGGCCTCCTGGGCCTGCGCGGCGGGTGGGGTGGGCAGCGCCAGCCAAAGCGCCGCCATGGCCGCCAGCAGCGGCGGCCCCCACTTCGCCCAGCGGGTTTTGCCACGCCAATTTTTCCTGCTTCGGCTGTCCACGTGTGACCTCCTGGTGATTAATGGTCGGTAATTGCGGCAGGAAGTATAGCACCGTTCCCTTATGCCAAAGCGCCGCATCCGGCCGGTTACGACGCGCAGCGCAGTCCGACAAGGCCCGCCGCAAGGCAAGCGACCTGGTTGACCTGTACGAGGCAACGCAGTTCGCGGCGGAGCAAATCGCCATTCGTGCTGCGAAGTATGGGCTGGAAACGGGGGCGCCGGAGTCCGCCCTCACCCTAACCCTCTCCCAGAGGGAGAGGGGACTTTGAAAAGGCCCTGGAGTAACGGGCGGGCTATTTGCGCCGTCCTGAGCGTTCTGCCATCATGCCCGCCCCAATCGGGTTATGCTAGAATGGCTTTATGGATTCGGTTGCCGCGAGTTGAGGAGGGTCAATCTTGCCCGAGCGTATCTTCATCGGTGTTGCCTGGCCCTATGCAAACGGCCCGCTCCACATGGGCCACATCGCCGGCTGCTACCTGGCAGCCGATATCTTCGCCCGCTATCACCGGATGAAAGGCAACGACGTGCTTATGGTGTCCGGCTCCGACGCCCACGGCACCCCCATCACCATTCGCGCCGACCAGGAGGGCGTCGAACCCCAGGTCGTCCTCGACCGTTACCACGCCCAGTTCCTGGACACCTGGCAACGGCTGGGCATCTCCTTCGACCTCTTCACCACCACCCATACCGAAAACCACCAGCGGGTGGTGCAGGATATTTTCCGGCGTCTGCGGGAACAGGGCTACATTTATTCCGATACCATGCTCCTGGCCTATTGCGCCGGCTGCAGCCGTTTCCTGCCCGACCGCTACGTGGAAGGCGTCTGCCCGCACTGCGGCAACGAGCGGGCCCGGGGCGACCAGTGCGACAACTGCGGTCATACCCTTGACCCCATTGAGTTGCTGGAACCACGCTGCAACATCTGCGGGGGAACCCCCGAGTTTCGCGATTCGGAACACTTCTTCCTGCGTCTGTCGGCCTTCCAGGACCCGCTGCTGGAATGGATCGGCGACAAGGAACACTGGCGGCCCAACGTCGCCAACTCCACCCGCAGCTTCCTGCAGGGCGGGCTGAAGGACCGCGCCATCACCCGGGACCTCACCTGGGGCGTGCCGATACCAATGGACGGGCCGGATTCCATCAAATATCAAGGCAAGCGCATCTACGTCTGGTTTGAGGCGGTCATCGGCTATCTCTCTGCTGCCATGGAGTGGGCCGGGAGCAGCGGCAACGTCGACGCCTGGCAGGATTTCTGGAAGCCGCACCCCGTATCCGGGGAAAGCGCCCGTTCCTACTACTTCATCGGCAAGGACAACATCCCCTTCCACAGCATCATCTGGCCCGCCATGCTCATGGGCTACGGCGACCTGAACCTGCCCTACGACGTGCCGGCCAACGAGTTCCTCAGCCTGGAGAGCCGCAAGTTCTCCACCAGCCAGAACTGGGCGGTCTGGGTGCCCGACTACCTGGATCGCTACGACCCGGACCCGCTGCGCTACCTGCTGTCCATCAGCATGCCCGAAACCGGCGACACCGATTTCAGCTGGAGCGAGTTCGTCCGCCGCAACAACGACGAGCTGGTCGCCACCTACGGCAACCTGGTCAACCGGGTGCTGCGCTTCACCTACCGCAACTTCGACGGCCAGGTTCCCGCTGACCCGGCGCCGGCCGGCGCGGCGGAGGCCGCCCTGCTGGAATCCGCGAAGCAGGCCATGGCCGACGTGGACGACAGCCTGGCCCACACGCGTTTCCGCGCCGGCGTCAGCCGCGCTTTCGGCTTCGCTCAGGACTGCAACCGCTACCTGGACAACCGCGCCCCCTGGCAGGCCGTCAAAACTGACCGCGCCGACGCGGCCCTTTCGCTTACCACCGCCATCAAGGCTCTCAACTGCCTCAAGGTGATGCTGGCGCCTTACCTGCCCTTTACCAGCCAGAAACTCCACGAGTTCCTGGGCTGCGATTTGATAACGGGACGGGGCGACGTCACCGCCGAGCCGTGGGACGCCGAGGCGTTGGTGTCCGCCATCAAACCGGGCAATCCGCTGCGGAACCCCGCTCCGCTGTACCGGAAATTGGACGACGCGGTCGCCGAGCAGGAGGTCGAGCAGATTGGCGTCACCGCCTGACCGCTCCCCCCCGGCCCCTTTACCAAAAGGGCGTACCCCCGTCCGGCCCGGAGCGGACCTGCAAACCATATCCATCTACGCTCCGGTGGTCACACAACTGGCCCAGGTCGAGGAGCAGCTGCGCGAGTTGTGCCGGACTGACATCGCCGACCTGGATCCCCTGCTGGACTACGCCCTCCACTCCGGCGGCAAGCGCGTCCGGCCCGCCTTGACGCTGCTGGCCGCCGAGTTCCGGGAGCACGAACGGCAACGCTCCCTGATCATGGCGGCGGCGGTGGAGCTGCTGCACCTCGCCACCCTCATCCACGACGACACTGTAGATAACGCCGGCCTGCGCCGGGGCAAGCCTACCATCAACAAGCTCTACGGCAACCATGTAGCCGTGCTGCTGGGCGATTACCTGTTCGCCACCTCGGCCACTTTCGTCTGCGATACCGAGGTTATCCGGGTGATCCGCCGGTTTTCCGAGACCATCATGGAGTTAGCCAGTGGGCAACTCATCGAGTTCTTCACCACCTTCGACCCCAGCAAGGCTCGCCGCCTCTACGACGAGCGCATCTACCGCAAGACGGCCTCGCTGTTCTGCACCTCCGCGGAGTCAGGGGCCATACTCAGCGGCGCGCCGGAGAACCAGGTTCAGGCCCTGCGGCATTACGGCTACAACGTGGGCATGGCCTTCCAAATCGTGGACGATCTGCTGGACGTGCAGGGCGATACCGCCGAAGTTGGCAAGCCCGTGGGCAACGACCTGCTCCAGGGCGTTCTCACCCTGCCCTCCATCATGCTGATGGAACGCTACCCCGACGACCAACCCATCGACGCCCTCTTCGCCGCCATCAGGAACGGGGGCGCGGATTCCGGGTCAAGCGACGTTGATCGCCTGCTGAACAAGTCGCTTGACATGATCACCGGCTCCGGCATCATACCGGACTGCTTCGCCATCATCCGCGACTACTGCGCCGCCGCCGCATCGGCTCTGGACGACCTTCCCGACTGCCCGCCGCGCCGCTCCCTCCTG
Source organism: uncultured Dehalococcoidia bacterium (assembly GCA_964347975.1). GTDB lineage: Bacteria > Chloroflexota > Dehalococcoidia > Lucifugimonadales > UBA3495 > Bin87. The sequence continues at coordinate 78,869 of CAYGAY010000014.1, read as the reverse complement.
GAAATGGTGGACTACATCCGCGAACGCTCCCGCTGATAACTGTTCCGAATGCAGCGGAATATCGCGCCTTAATCCGTCATTCCCGCGAAGGCGAGGATCCGGAATGGCATAGTACAGCCGATTTTCGAGTGGGCCATGCTGGTCAGGATTGCCGTATTCCGGCTTTCGCCGAAATGACGATACAAACCGGAAACGCCAAAAAGGAGCCGGACATGGCATTTGAAAAAAATCCAGGCAGCGAGTTTGCGGCCCGCGCCCACGCCATCTATGACGCCGAGTTGCGGCACAAGCTGGAGCCTCACGAACACGGCCGCTACCTGGCCCTGGAGGTAGAAACGGGCGACTATGAGATTGCCGACAGTTTCGGTGGCGCCAACCAAAAGCTGCGCGAACGGCATCCATTGCCGGTAAAGTATTTCGTCTTTCGCATCGGTTATCCGGCAGCAGTGAAGATGGGTAGTCAGCGCGGCGGCAGATTATGATTGCCGGGTTGGTCAATCAATACCTGGAACCCATTGTGCCGGTCACGATTTTGGACACCAACGAGTATCGGTGGCGCCGGGAAGTGGTTGTCGATACCGCATTCGACGGCGACCTGAGGAGTCAGGGGCCATACTCAGCGGCGCGCCGGAGAACCAGGTTCAGGCCCTGCGGCATTACGGCTACAACGTGGGCATGGCCTTCCAAATCGTGGACGATCTGCTGGACGTGCAGGGCGATACCGCCGAAGTTGGCAAGCCCGTGGGCAACGACCTGCTCCAGGGCGTTCTCACCCTGCCCTCCATCATGCTGATGGAACGCTACCCCGACGACCAACCCATCGACGCCCTCTTCGCCGCCATCAGGAACGGGGGCGCGGATTCCGGGTCAAGCGACGTTGATCGCCTGCTGAACAAGTCGCTTGACATGATCACCGGCTCCGGCATCATACCGGACTGCTTCGCCATCATCCGCGACTACTGCGCCGCCGCCGCATCGGCTCTGGACGACCTTCCCGACTGCCTGCCCCGCCGCTCCCTCCTGGAAATGGTGGACTACATCGCGAACGCTCCCGCTAAACCTGCTCCCGTTCCCATGAGGGGAAAGGACCGGGGTGACGGTGGCGCCTTGGTTCTGGCTAATCGCGCAGCCGGCGCAACTCCGCTTCCAACTCCTGCACCCGCGCCTCGGCTTCCAGCCGGGCCTCCCGTTCCCGTATGCGGGCCGCCCGCTCGCGCAAGTAGGCCGCCGCTTCCCGTATGCGAGCCTCCCGCTCATCCTCCATCGTAACGATGCGCCGGTTGGTAGCCGGGTCGATCCAGACCAGCAGCCCGCGTTCCCAGCGGATGTAGAGGTCAATCGCCGGGCTGTAGCCCTGGAAAACGTCGGGAGCGATTTCTTCTATTGAAAACGGTTGGTAAGCGCCGTCAACGAGCCGCTCCCCGGCCAGCCGCGCGCCATGGTGCTCGCCGGTCTCGTCGAATCGCCAGTACTCGGTTATGCCCATGGCAGCGTAGTCCTGCCGCTTGGCCCCGGTGTCGGTATCGGCAGTGCTTGGGGACGCCACCTCCATCACGAAATCGGGAGGCTTGCCCTGCTCCGAGATGACATACCCGTTGTTCGCCCGGTAGGTCTGCAGGCTGACGTTGAAGGCGATCAGCAGATCTGGTCGGCGGGCGCGACGCTTGTCGAACTCGGCGTCGGGGACCATCCAAAGGTCGGCCTCCACCAGTGTGGTTTCCAAGTTGCCGAAATGCTGGGTGAGATTGTAGTAACTGCCGTTCTTGGAGAGATGGTGAAAGCTGGTCACTTCGTCAGGCTCGCGTGGCGGCGGGTCAGGCAGTCGGAAGGGCGCTTTAGCCCGAGGGGGTTTGGTAAAGGCGTCTGCGGTGGTCATGCTGAACCTCTGGCTACGACGTGAGTTGACCGACCGAGGTCGGAGCAAGCCGTCAGGCTCTATTATATCTGCATCGGACCCGCACCGGGTAGGGTACAGCTCCTATGCACTCTGCCATTGCGTGGGCGGCGCGGCAATCTCGCTGCGGCATTGGATGACCACACGCCCACTCACGATAGTGGCTACCGCTCGCACCGCTGCCAGTTCCGCCGCCGGAACGGCCCATGGGTCCGGCTCCACCACCGCCAGGTCCGCCGGACGTCCGACCGCGATACGTCCGCCGGCGACGTGCATCCCGAGCGCCGCCGAGACCGAAGGCACCCCCATTCCGCCGATGGTTGCGCGGTCCGCCGACCGTCGCGTAACTGCCGCCGCCATGGCCGCCCACGGGTTCGGCTCCACCACCGGCGAGTCGGATGCCAGGGCAGTGGGGACGCCCCGGGCCGCCAGCGCGCCGGCCGGATAGAGGTGCGGCAGCAGGTCGGCGTCAACGGTGCGACGGTAGCGTTCCCCGTCGTAGTGCAGAAACCCGGTGTTGACCGTGACCGCTGCCCTCGATTCCGCCACCAACTCCAGGACGTCCGGCGGGCATTCCGCGCAGTGTTCGATCCGGTCCCGCGCGATGCGCCCGTCCGGTGACGCCAGGGACGTCGCGTCGGCCAGCGCCAAGGCCGCCGCAACCACCGCGTCCCGCTCCACCGCGTGTATTGCCACGGGAAAGCCCTTCGAGTGCGCTGCCGTCACCATCTCGGTCAATTCCGCCGGATGCGGATGCAGCGTGCCGCCCGACGCCGTCAGCATAATTTTGGCGTGACCAACGGTCAGCATCCCGTCGCATAGCGCAGTTCCGTAACCCAGGCCGGCCCGTCGCATCTCACCCAGGCGTCCAAAGCCGACCATCATCGTCACCCGCAGCGGCAGCCATCCGTCGTTGACGGCGCTGGCAAAGGACTGCCACCGTTCCAAACCGTTATCCGGCCCCGCGTCGGTGACGGCGGTAATCCCGTAGCCCAGCAGCCGGTCGGCCAACCACCGCAATCCGTCCGGCGGGGCAGGGCCATCCCGCTCGCTCGTGCGCTCCCGCAGCCATCCGCCCATCTCCAGCAGCAGGCCCGTCGGCTCGCCGCGGCCGTCCCGCGCGATGACGCCGCCCGGCGGGGCGGGCGTATGCCGGTCAATGCCGGCCATAGCCAGCCCAACGCTGTTCAGCACGCAGGCGTGGCCGGAGCGGTGCTCTACCCGCACCGGTCTTTGCGTTGTCACGGCGTCCAGGTCATACCGGTTCAGGCGCCGGCCCATTCCGACGGGAGAGTCGTCGTAGCCGTAGCCCCGCACCCAACCGTTGCCCTGCGCCGCCGCGGTGCGCAACGCGGCGAGGGCCGACGCCACATCCGGCGCCGCCGCGGGGCGGCAGTCCACGCCGTTGCGGGCCGCGGCCGCCGCGAACAGATGGCAGTGGGCATCCACGATACCCGGCACGAGGGCCCGCCCTCCGCAGTCGATGACCCGCGTGTCGTCGTCCGACCGCCGCATCAGTTCACCGCTTTCGCCCACCGCTGCTATCATCCCGCCGCATACTGCCACGGCGTCGGCTGCCCCAACCGATCCATGAACTACAGCATTATGCAGAATTATGTCGGCGGACGCTGCCAAGTCAGCGCAAATGGCTCCCGGCATCAACCATGATGGTCTCGCCGGTGACGTGCTCCGCTCCCTCCAGCAGCCAGACCACCGGATCGGCCACTGCCTGGGTGGTGCCGGCGGTCCGCAGCGGGGCCGAGGCTGCGTAGCGGTCGATGAAAGCCTGGTATCCCGCTTCGCCCAGGCCCTCTCGCCACCAGCGGGTTTGCATCACGCCGGGACACACGGCGTTGACCCGTATCTCCGGCGCCAGGGCACGAGCCAGCGACCGGGTCATCACGTTCAGGGCGGCCTTGGAGGCCGCGTAGGCGATGGAGCTGCCCGCCCCGCTGAAGGCTGAACCCGATGAGATGTTGACGATTGCTCCCTTGCCCTGCGCCTGCATGGCCGGGGCAACCGCCCGCACCATCTGGAACGCCCCAATCACGTTCACCGCGAGGACGCGCTGGAAGTCATCGGAAGACAGCCCTTCCAGGTCGGCGTGGGGAACGATCACCGACGTGGCGGCGTTGTTCACCAACCCGTCGATCCGGCCCCACCGTTCCAGAGCTTCCGCCGCCATCCGCCGGCAGTCCTCGTCCACCGAAACGTCCGCTTGGCAGAGTATGGCATCCGCGCCGAGAGCCTGGCATTCCGTCGCCGTCTCCCGGGCCGCCGCCTCGCTCCTGGTGTAATTGATGACCACGTTGCCGCCCTTGCCGGCCAGCCGCCGCGCTACCTCAGCCCCCAACCCGGTGGCCGAGCCGGTTACTATGAACGCTCCGCCCGGAATTTCCATCGTCGCGCCTCGCGTCCGCTAGAGATACTTCACTACGGCAATGGCAATGGAAGTGATCGCAATCGCCACGGCGCTGAGCCTGATGAGCAAACGGTTGGCCATGGCGTCGATTTTGGCATCCAGCTGAACAATCTTTCCATTAAGACGCTCTTCCACGGCGTCAATCTTGCCATCCAGCCGAGCGATGTCTTCTTTAGTAGCCAGTGTGGGCAGGACGGCATCCAGGCGAGTTTCCAATACGGTCACTCGGTCTTCCAAGGGTGAGGTGGGAGTGGTCATTAAGGTCGTTCCTCCGGAGGTACGAGGGCGAGGGCGTCAGGTTGCACCGGGTCAGTATGACACAGCGGATAGCGGAATTATAGCGGAATAGTCGCGCGCGACACATTTCCCCCTTCCGAATCATCCCGAGATTGTCGAAGGCGGCCCTTTGCAATCAGCGGATGGTTCGACAGGCTCACCATGAACGGATGAGAAAGGACTTTGCACAGGCCCTGCTGAGACTTCGGTCTCTCATGCGTACCCGCTTTTCCGCAAACTGTCATTGCGAGCGCAGCGCGGCAATCTCGTTGCCAAAGGCTCCGTCGCTCAGCCGGCGCGATTGCCCGATTTGTGAAAGATCGGGCTTCGCTCCTTACAATGACAAAGTTGGGTAGGCGTGAGAACCTCTGCCTATATTGACCTCTCTCCGGTCGGGGCTACAATCATCCTGATACTCAACATCCGGAGGTGGAGCCATGCGGCTGGAAAACAAGGTCGCCATCATCAGCGGCGGAGCTCGGGGCATGGGCGCAGAGGAAGCCAGGCTATTCGCCGGCGAAGGCGCGAAGGTGGTCATCGGCGACGTGCTGGACGAGGCGGGTCGCCGCACCGAGGCCGAAATCAACGAGACCGGCGCGGAGTGCCTCTTCGTTCACCTGGACGTCACCAGCGAGGACGACTGGCGGAACGCCGTGGCCGCGGCGGTGTCCCGCTTCGGCAAGGTGGACATCCTGGTCAACAACGCCGGCATTTCCACCAGGGGTGGCATCGAAGACATCACCGAAGCGCAGTGGGAGCGCACCATGGGCATCAACGTCAAGGGCGTTTTTCTGGGCACTCGCGAGGTCATACCGGCGATGCGAGAAGCCGGCGGCGGTTCGATTATCAACATCTCCTCCGGCGCCGGCATCGCGCCGGCCCCCGGCACGTCGGGAGCCTACGCCGCCAGCAAGGGAGCCGTGCGCCTGTTCACCAAGTCCACCGCCGTCCAGTACGCCGGCGAAGGCATCCGCTGCAACTCCGTCCATCCCGGCCCCATACAGACGCCCATGCTGGGCGACACACCGGAGGACGAGGTTCGGGTCGCCGCGCAGGTGGGCCGCGTTCCGCTGGGCCGGGTGGGGCAGCCCATAGAGATTGCCTACGGCGTACTGTATCTGGCTAGCAGTGAATCGTCCTTCGTAACCGGGTCGGAGCTGGTCATCGACGGCGGCCGGACGGCGCAGTAGGTTCGCCCCGTCGGAAATTCGTATGAAGCAGGATTTACCGGATTGGAGCGATGTTCAGGATTGGGAGCAGTAACGATGACAACCTCCGCTGCGGCGCAGCCGCAAGAGATCCGAAGCAAGCCGCCACCACAATGGCCGGGCGTGGTGGCGATTCCGCTGGCCGAGTTCGGCAAGTCGCTGGATGACCCCGACCTTGACCAATGGTTTGCAGGGTTCGCAGAAAGGAATTCCGACATGGCTGAGTACGAAATTTCCAACACGGGACATCTGCTGATCCGGGAACCGACCGGCAGCCCTGGCTCCGTGTACGAAGTCGGGCTGGCCGGAGACCTGTTATTCTGGGCGGATCGGAATGGAGGAATCGTTTTCGGCCCTTCCAGTCGGTTCACACTGCCGGATGAGTCACGCTTCGGCCCTGATGCAATCTGGATTCGCGAGGAACGCCGTCCCGAAATTATGCGGCCGGAAAACCGACCGTTCCCTCGCATCATCCCGGACTTTATCGCCGAGATAAAATCCCCATCCAATAGCCGCGCCGAGCTGATTGCGAAAATCAACCGGTTCCTGGAACACGGCACAAGGCTGGCGTGGTACATCGATGGCGAAACCCGCACGGTCATCAAGTTTCGCCCCGGCCAGGAGCCGGAGACGCTGCACGACCCGGAGTATGTTGACGGCGATGACGACGTTCTGCCCGGTTTTCGTTTCGCCGCGCGGGAACGTATTTTTGACCTTTTCACCGACGCGGAATAATCCGCTCAAAGGAGCAAGTTATGCCCCCCAACCTGGTTCCCTACCTGCTTTACGAACCCGAGGAATCGGGCATCCTGTGGATTAAGTTCAACCGGCCGGAGCGGATGAACGCCCTCATCGGCTCCTCCGAGGAGAACGGCACCGTCGCCAAGGTGGGCGAGTATATGCGGGCCGGCGACGACGACCCCAACGTCCGCGTCATGGTGCTCACCGGCGTGGGCCGAGGGTTCTGCTCCGGCGCCGATATGCGCCGCGACACGGCCCCCGACGTCACTGGTGAGAACTTCGTGGGCAACCGGGGAACTCACGAGGGGCCGGACGCGGCCCGGGAGCACTTCTACCACGGCTTTACCAAGCTCCACCGCGACATCTCCCAGGTCCGCAAGCCTACCATCGCCATGATTAACGGCCCCGCCGTCGGCTCCGGCATGGACATGGCCCTCCATTGCGACATCCGCCTGGGCTGCGAGAGCACCCGGTTCATCGGCTACCAGCAGCTGGGCCAGATTATCGAGAACGGCGGCAGCTACTACCTGCCCAGGATGGTCGGCCTGGGCCGCGCCCTGGAGTTCGCCTACACCGGCCACCTGGACGCCCAGCGGGCCTACGAGTGGGGAATGCTCAACTACCTGGTTCCCGCCGAGGAATTGGAAGCGACCACCCGCGCCCTCTGCGACCGCATCATCAGGACGCCGCCCATGGTGCAATGGATTAGCAAGCGCATCATGCGGGCCGCGCTGGACAGCTCGCTGGAAACCACCATGACGCTGACCTCCAACGCCGGCGGCATCCTCAGCGGCTCCGAAGACGCCCGGGAGGCGCGGCAGGCGTTTCTGGAGAAGCGGGCGCCGGAGTTCAAGGGGCGGTAGCAGCCGGGGAAGGTATAATCCAGGTTGCCGCCAGCCACGGCCACAGATTTATCGACCTCCGCCAACCGCCGCGAGGTTCAGCATGACCACCACCGACAGAGCCATCACCAAGGTCGAGCAACCCGAGGAATTCCTGGTGTTTCCGGACCCCCCGGAAATCCCCGAAGACAAGATGACCAACTTCGACCACCTGGCCGCCAACGGCAACGTCCACCACCTCACCATCCACTTCGGCAATCCCGACACCACGCTGGTGGCCGGCGAGCGCTACCTGGCCCTGGCGCCCACTCGGGAGCTGACCGGGCTGCGCTATCCCGACCTGCTCATCGCCTTCGACGTGGACCCGGCAGCCTACCGTCGTCGTCGGGCATACGTCATCTCGGACCAGGGCAAGCCGCCCGATTTCGTAATGGAAGTCGCCTCGCCCAGCACCAGGCGCATCGACGCTACGACCAAGCGCAACGATTACGCCGCGCTGGGCATCCCGGAATACTGGCGTTTTGACGAGACTCTTCGAGGTCGCGGCCCCCGGCTGGCCGGCGACCGGCTGGTGGGCAGTGAATATGAACCCATTCCAATCGAGGAAGTCGGGGAAGGAATGTTGCAGGGGTACAGCCCCGTCCTGAACCTCCACATCCGATGGGAAAACGGCCAGTTGGCCTGGTATGACCCGGATACCGGGCGGCACATACTGACCTACGCGGACCAGCGGGAACGGGCTGACGCCGCCGATGCGGAACTCCGCGCCGAACGGGAAGCCCGTCTCGCCGAGCGGGTTGCCGCCGATGCGGAACTCCGCGCCGAACGGGAAGCCCGTCTCGCCGAGCGCGTTGCCGCCGAAACCCGCATCCGCGAGTTAGAAGAGCGGCTCCGTCGTCAAGATTCCTGACTTGACGAACGCAGCCGTCTGCGGCGGGCGGTTCAGTCCGCAAAGGTCAGCGTCTGCCCGAACTTCTCCCCGTGGGTGATTTCCGACATCGGCTTGCGCGGCGTTCCGGCGCCCGGCTCCCGGAGTATGCGGTAGCCGAAGGGCAGCACAGTGACCAGCTCCAGCTCCTCCGGGATGCCCAGCAGGTTCTTCACCTGGTCCTGCGCTTCGCCCCGGATGCCCACGAAGCAGGTGCCCAGGCCCTCCGACCACGCCACCAGTTCCATCTGCTGCAAGGCCCGGCCGGCGTCCAGCTGGGCGCGGCGGGCGTTGTCCATCACGATGGCGATGGCGAACTGTGATTGCCCAATGAAGGTTCCCTGGGTGCAGATGCTGCCCAATTCCTTGATGGTGTCCGGCTCTCTGACCACGATAAAGTGCCAGGGCTGCGTGTTGCTGGAGCTGGGCGCCCAGCGGGCGGCTTGCAGGATTTTGTGGATGATGTGGTCGGGCACCGGGGCGTCGGTAAAATCGCGCACCGTCCGGCGCGTCCTGATGCACTGGAAAACGTCCATGGTGAAATCTCCCTGTCCCGTGGCTTTGGGGTCTTCCCTTCTGCGTTGTGAGCGTCCGCCGTGGGGGATGGCAATGACAACAATACCCCCGCTGCTACCGCGCCGGCGGCCACATCACCCAGCCCCGGCGTCCGGCGCCGCGCAGCCGCAACAGGTGGCCGCCCAGCGTGGTTACGTAGATGCTGCTCTGGTCGGCGTCGCCGAAGCAGCAGTTGGTGGGCATGTCCACCCCCACCGGCATGGGGTAGGTTTCCAGAACGCGGCCCTCCGGCGTCCAGACGTAGAGCATCGGGCCGGGGCCGGCGGCCCAATTGCCCGCCGTGCCGACGATGTTGCCCGCGGAATCCAGGCACATACCGTCGATGCCGCGCTGGGGGCCGCGATGGTCGGCGCCGAACTGGTGCAGCACGATGTACTGGCCCAGCGAGCCGTCGTCGTTGATGGGATACGACCGCAGTTCCCGCACGCCGTCGGGTTCCGGGTCGGTCTGGATGATGTACAGGCTGCGCTCGTCGGGAGAGACCAGCAGGCCGTTGGTGCCGGTGGTGTCAAAGGTCATGCGCTGGCAGGTGTAGCTGCCGTCGGGCTGCGGGTCGGCCCGCAGGATGTCCCGGTTTTCGATCTCCTGCACCTCTTTGGGGTCAACGTTGCCGGCGTTCCAGGGATTGCTGAACCAGACGCGGCCCTGCCGGTCGATGGCCAGGTCGTTGGGGGTGTTCAGGCGCTGGTCGCCCAGATGGTCAACTATGGTAGTGACGCCGCCGTCGGCCTCAAAGCGCACGATGGCCCGCCCGCCGGAACTACAGCCGTAGAGACGGCCTTCGGTGTCGAAGGCCAGGCCGTTGGTGTGGTTAGTGTTCTCCCGGTACACGCTGCAATCGCCGGTCTCCGGGTCGTAGGCCATAATCCGGCTGGCCGGAATGTGGGTGAACAGCACCCGCCGGCCGTCCCAAGCCGGCCCCTCGGTCAAGCGGCTGAACGGCCCGGCCACGTTATCCCATTGCAATGCCATGTTATTCCTCCCGGTGCAAATTGGTGTGCGCGGTCATTGCCGGCCCGGTTCCGGCGGCCCCGTCGGAATCTCCGCAATGATTACGTCGCCGCCCTCCCAGGTGTCAACGACCACTCGGCTACCTTCGAGCAACTCTGTCCCAAGAAGCGACTGGTCTATCGATTCGAAAACCTCCACTCGTCGGAACTGTCCATGCCACAATACCCTCGCGGCGTAGTAGTCAAAGTTTTCCACTTCGCCGCGGGCCAATGTCGCCTCATGTTCACCCTGCCTAACCAATTCAAGCCATCTGATAACGGCTCCGGGCAGTGTCAGACATCCAGTAAATGCGGTATCAATGATGACGTCAATCTGATGCAACTCTCCGTCATCATTTTCAACGGATATTGTGATCCATGGTTCCAAGCCGCCGCCGGCATTCCGCTCCACTCTACCCCTTATCATGCTTACTTTTGCCGGTGTGCGGAAAACTTCCGTAAGTGAACCGAAATGGCATGCGATGCACGGTCGGGAAGCCTACCCGTTCCGCCCAGGTGTACGCCTCAGGCTGGCGCTTTCTCAGTCGTGTGTCGGCGATGATGTGCTTGTCGGCAATCTCGTAATCGCCGCTGTTCACGTCGATGACCACTACCTTGCCCTTGTGCTCGGGCCCCAGCGTGGGGAGTATTTTCTCGTTGTAGATGACCCGGCCCACGATAGCCGCATCATCACCGCTCTTGTTGACTGCCATGATTTCTGCCTCCTCGCCGGCTAATTACTGCGCCGTTTTACAGCCGGTAGGCCCGCGCCGCGGTGCCCCGGAACATGGCGGCCTTTTCGGTTTCCGTAAAGTCTGCCGATACGCGCTTGAAGGCGTTCCAGCAGGTGGTGTAGGCGTAGGACGCCTTGTCCACCGGGAAGTTGCTCTCGAACATGCAGCGCTCCGGCCCGAAATGCTCGATGCAGTGCATCAGCCAGGGACGGATGGTCTCCGCCAGCTCCACCGAGGTGGGCGGTGTTTCCCGGGTATGCCAGTCGTGGCCGCTGATCAGGTTGCCGAAGCCGCCCAGCTTGCAAACCACGTTCTCCCGTTCCGCCACTGCGGCGATGCCCTGCTGCCAGTCGGCGAACACCGCATCCCGTCGCCCGGCGTAGGGGCCGATGCCCAAAGGCCGGCCTACGTGGTTCAGGATGATGACGGCGTTCGGAAAAGCCCCGGCAAGGTCGGCCAACTCGCCCAACTGAGTGTGATAGACCAACGCGTCGAAGCTCAGCCCCATGTTTTGCAAGCGGTCGAATCCAGCGCGGAACCGGGCATCAGCCAGCATTCCCGGCGTGTTGGCGCTGCCGGGAGCGATTTCGGGGCTGGCGTCCCAGGCGCAGGAGAATCGTATGCCGCGGAAGCGGTTGCCGCTGGCGGCAATGTGCGCCTCCAGCACTGCCGCAACCGCGTCGCCCAGCATCAGGTTGGCGTTGGACACGATGCCGGCGGCTACCGCCGTGGGGCCGTAATGCCCGCTGGCGCTCTGAGCGGCGATGCCCTGCACGAACTCCGTTTCGCCCACCGGCCGCAGCTCTTCCGGCCCCTGCGCCCGATACATGGAGCGGCACTCGATGAACACCGTCTGGGCGATGTGGTGACCACCGCTTACGTCCTGGGTCAGCTGGTCCAGCAGATAGCGGTCGCCCGCCCGATCCCAGAAGTGATGGTGCGGGTCGCAGATGGGCCGGCCCGGATCGATGGCTTCCTCGACATTCCGGGCCAGCCATTCCTCGCGTTGGGTGGACATAATGACGCCTCCGGTGGGGAATCGTCAGAAATCTGACGCTAAAGGGGCAGCGGAACCTCGGTAATGTTCTCCGGCAACTCCACGCCAAAGGCGTTCACGTTGAAGGCCAGCATGGCGTAGCAGCCCATCAGCGTGGTCAACTCGGTGGCCCCGTTCACGCCGAATTGCGCCACCACCGCGTCAAAAGCCTCCTGGCTGACGCGGCGGGTGCGGAAAAACTCCCGCCCGTAATTGACTACCGCAACCTCATCGGCGGCCGGGTCGGGCAGTTCATGCCGGTCGCGGAGGGCATCGACGATTGCATCGCGCAGTCCGGCGCGCCGGGCTGGCGGAGCGTGGGCGTTCCAGATGAACTGGCAGTCGTTTTCCCGGGCCGCCAGCAGCATTGCCAGCTCTCGGATGCGGGGCGACAGCGACGTATCGGTGCGCAGGTACAGCGCCAGGCCGAGGGCGCGCTGGGCCACCTCGGGAGCGTTGAGCATTACCGAGCCGGGGCCGGTGGTGGGCGTCTCGCCCCGGTCGGCGACGAAGGCGTCGAAGGCGGCGCGTTCATTTTCGGGAACGGATTCTCGCGTTACGGTCGGTGTGCGGGCCATGATTTCCTCCCGGCATCAGTGAGATGCGCCAGTCTAACACTATTCGATAAGGGCGGATGAACTCCGCCCCGCTGCTTGAAGTAAGGCTGCTCCCCGGTCACGACGCGGAACCGGAACACGCCGGCGCATCTCAACACCCATCCATGCCGGCGAAAGCCAGAGTGACGGGCGTGGTATTTAAGTGCGTAACTTCTGCGTAACTTCTATGGAGTATAATCTAATGCGCAATCCTGTAATCTCATCGGAATAACCCGTGCCACGTCCTCGCAAATCAACCACCGCCGCGGCGAACCCGCAGACGCACGCGCCCAATGGCGCAGAGCGCCTGTCTCCCGTCACCGAGAACTATCTCTTGTCGCTGTACAAAATGTGGGAGGACTCGGAGATGCCCACATTGACCCGATTGACGGAGGCGCTGCGCCAGTTGCCGCCCACCGAAGGATTGGGCACCTCGGTGCCATCGGTCGCCGGGATGCTGCGCCGCATGGAAAAGCTGGGCCTGGTGGATATTGGCAAGGACAAGCGCATCCGGCTGACCGACCGGGGCCACACGGAGGGCGAGAGCATCGCCCGGCGGCACCGGCTTGCGGAATGGCTGGTGGTGAGCCTGCTGGGTATGGAACTGCACGAGGCTCACATCGAGGCCCATCAGCTGGAGCACGGAATGTCGCCGGCCCTGGAGGCCAGGCTGATGGAACGTCTGGGCTATCCGACCCATTCCCCCTTCGGATGGCCGATACCCGGCAGCGGCGCGCCGGCGGTCGCGCCCGGCGCGGTGACGCTGAACAACGCCGCTTGCGACGTACCGTATGTCGTGGACCGGGTGCCGGAAGAGAATGCCGAGCTTTTGAAGTTCCTGGGCGAAGCCCAGCTGGCGCCGGGCCGCAACATGACGCTCCGGGAAGCGATGCCATACCTGGGAGTGCTGCGCGTGCAAACCGATGTTGCCCTGGTTTCTATCGGCTACGACGTGGCCGGCCAGATTGCGGTGCGTCCGGCCGAAACCGACTGAGCATCGGGGCGGCCCCGCCAATGTCATTCGCCGCCAAGGTAGCCGGGCCAACCCGGCGCGTGATTGATACCGGGCTCGGCGGTGACTGGCTGTTTGAAGGCACGGCCCGTCCGCCGGCTGTCGCGTGGGCGCCGGCCCTGCTGATCGCGGCGTTGCTGCTCATTGCGCCGGTCTATCTCGTCCTGCGCGCGCTGGGCGCCGGCCCGGAGGCGGCCGACCTGATCTTCCGCGTTAGAACGCTCTCGGTGGCGCTCCGCACCGTGGCGCTCATGGGCGCGGTAATGGTGGGTTGTGTAGTCATCGCGGCGCCGCTCGCCTGGCTCACCGTGCGCACCGACTTGCCCTTCCGGGGTTTCTGGCGGGTGGCGACCATGCTGCCGCTGGCGCTGCCGTCGTACATTGTGGGGTTCGCCATCGCGGTGGGCCTGGGCCCCCGGGGCATCCTACAGGGCTGGCTGGAAGGCGTCTTCGGAGTGGAACGGATCCCCAGCATCTATGGGTTCCCCGGAGCGGCCTTTACGCTGATCATCCTCAGTTTCCCCTATGTGCTGCTGCCAATCCGCGCCGCTCTCTGGAACATGGACGTATCCCTGGAGGAATCGGCGCGGGCCCTGGGCCGCAGCCGCTGGCAGACCTTTTGCAGCGTCACCCTGCCAATGCTGCGGCCGGCGATCCTCGCCGGCGGGTTGCTCACCGCTTTGTATGCCCTCAGCGACTTCGGCGCGGTCGCCATGATGCGCTATGAGACCTTCACCTGGAGCATTTTCATCCAGTACGGCGCCGCGCTGAACCGCACGCTGGCCGCAGCCTGGTCCCTTGCTCTCATCATCCTGGCCCTGACGGTGGTGTGGGGTGAAAATACGGCGCGCAATGCCGGAAGCGGACGCTATTATCGCAGCGGGGGTGGAACGTCACGCCGGCCGGAGCCGATTCCGTTGGGGCGCTGGCGCTGGCCGGCCCTGGCCGGCTGCGGGACCATCGTCCTGATCTCGTTGGGCTTGCCGATGGCCGTGCTGGCCTACTGGACGGTGCGCGGCGTCGCCGCCGGCGAGCCGCTCCTGTTGCTGTGGAAGGCGGCGGCCAACTCGGTAAGCGTGGCGGCTTTGGCCGCCGCGCTGACCGTGCTCTGCGCGGTGCCAATCGCCATGCTGGCGGTGCGCTATCCCGGCCCCTTCAGCCGGTGGCTGGAACGGCTGGGCTTCGTCGGTTTCGCCCTCCCCGGCATCGTCATCGCTCTGGGCCTGGTCTATTTCGGCGCCAACTACGCCACTTGGCTCTACCAATCACTGGCCATGCTGGCCGCCGCCTACGTCACCTTGTTCCTGCCGGCGGCGGTGGGGGCATTGCGGGCCTCGCTGGTGCAGGTGCGGCCGGAGTACGAGGACGCCGCGCGCAGCCTGGGCAAACGCCCGGCGGCCGTGTTCCTGAGGGTGACGCTGCCCCTGATTCGTCCCGGCATCCTGACCGGCGCGGCGCTGGTGTTCCTGCTCACCATGAAGGAACTGCCGGCTACCCTCATCCTCAGTCCCATCGGATTCACCACCCTGGCATCATCCATCTGGGCGGCTGCGGAAGAAGCCTTCTTCGCCCGGGCGGCCGCCCCGGCGCTGCTGTTGGTGGCGGTTTCCGCGATTCCCCTGGCGATAATCACCATGCGCGAGGAACGCCGGCAGGGATGATCCGGCCGGCATCCGCTATAATGGCGCTGGCAAACCTCCAACCAACGGCGGCCCGCCGGGATTTCAGGTGGACAAACATTCAGGTGAACGAGCATGGTGGATGAACAGGAAAATTGGCGCAAGCAGGTATTCAATCTCCCGGAGAACCACGGCTGGACCGCCAAGCCGGGCAACAAGGTCTTCGTCGCCGACCGGGGCGCGCTGCGGTTTGAGATTCCACAGGACTGGCTGGTGGAACCCGGCCGCAAGTCGGTGAAGTTCCGCGACGCCGAATCGCCCAACGACACCATGGGCCTTGAGGTTACGGTGTTCTACGCCGGCTACGGCAGGCGAATTGACTGGAGCAGCCTGCCCCTGTCCCAACTCATCAAGGACGTAACATCGGAAGACTTCAACGGCCGCCCGGACCGGGCCTCCCGTCGGCGCCGGCGTCGGAGCGACCGTCTGGATCAATATAAATCGGGGCCGCCTCTGACCATCAAGATGGGCAACCTGGAAATGGCGTGGGTCGAATCCGAGTTCATTGACCCCGGAGAAAAGCGGCCGGCATTCACCCGCACCGCCATCACCAGGGATCCCGAAGCGTCCATTCACGCCCTGCTCACCTTCAGCTACTGGCCCGAGGACGCCGAGCGGGCCAAGGTCGTCTGGAACGACGTCATGGGCACCCTCAAAATGGGGGAGCATTACGACAGCCCCTTCCGGGGCCCCGGAGCCGGGGGAGCACGGCGAAAATAAGCGAATTACTCCGGCGGCAGGTGAATGACCGTGAGCAGCAATTGGGAAATGCAGGATTTCCGTCTGCCCGAAAACCACGGCTGGACGGCACGGCCGGGCAACCGTATTTTCGTTGCCAACCAGGGCGCGCTGCGCTTCGAGATACCCGACACCTGGATCCTGGATATGTCCAAAGGGTCCAGATCATTCGTGTTCACGGATGGCAAGCCCCCCAACGACGACATCCGGCTCGATGTCCGGGTGATGTACCTGGCCGCCACCCATCCTGAGGTCGATTGGGCCAACGTAACGCCGTGGAACCAGCCGCCCATCGCCGACTGGCTCAAGAAGAACCTCGTCAACGACGAGCGCAAACCCACCAGGGTCGGCTCTCCCCTCGTCATCAACATGGGCGATATTACCGTCGCCTGGGCCGAGATGGACTTCATCGACCCGCCGACCCAGCGGCCGGCCCACACCCGGGTCTGCTACGCCCTCAAAACTTCAGCGGCGCTGATGGCCCTCATCGCCATGGATTACTGGAGCGACGACGCCGACCGCGCCCGCCCGGTGTGGAACGAGGTCATCGGCACCCTGAAGATGGGCGAGTTCTACGAAAGCCCTTTCTATGGGCCGGACCGCTAGAACGGATTCAACGCACCGGCGCGAAGACGCAAAGACAGGATATGAGAGGAATATGACAGCATCACCCGCCGGCTCTGTCGCCATCAACTCTGCCCGCCTCAACAGCCACCTGACTACCCTGGGCCAGATTGGCCGCGATGAGTTCGGGATGCAGCGTGTCGCCTTCTCCCGCCATGACGTTGATGGACGCGATTACGTCAGCGGCCTGATGCGGGCCGCCGGGATGTCCGTCCGCATCGACGCCGCCGGCAACATCATTGGCCGCGCCGCGGGCTCCGAACCGTCGCTGCCGGCCATCGTGCTGGGCTCTCACACTGACACGGTGCCCAGCGGCGGCCAGTATGACGGCGCGCTGGGCGTCATCGCCGCCATCGAGGTCGTGGAGGCGTTGCGGGACGGCGGACAGCGGCCGCGTCATCCGGTGGAGGTGATGGTGTTCACCAACGAGGAGGGCACGAGCTTCCACCGCTGGCTGCTGGGCAGCCGCGCCGTAGCCGGCCTGTGGGAAGCCGAGGACTTTGCCGCCGTCGCCGACGACGGGGCGACCCTGGCCGACACGCTGCCGCACATCGGCGGCAACCTCTCCCGCGTCCAGGAGGCCCGCCGCCGTCCCGAGGAGCTGGCCTGCTACCTGGAATTGCACATCGAGCAGGGGCCGACCCTGCACCGGGGCGGGTTCCCCATCGGCGTGGTCACCGGCATCACCGGCCGGTCGGTTTATCACGTGGACATCGTGGGCGAAGCCAACCACGCCGGCACCACGCCCATGTCCCTGCGCCGGGATGCCATGTCGGCGGCGGCGCAGGTCGCCCTGGCGGTGCGCCGCATCGCCGGCGAGATGGAGGTATGCCGGGTGGGAACCGTGGGGTCCATGGAGGTGCATCCCAACGCCGGCAACGTGATCCCCGGACGGGTGCAGGTAGGCGTCGAGTTCCGCGACGAGCGCATGGAATCCCTCAACGCCGCCGAGGTCGAGTTGCGGCGCACCGCCGAGGAGGTGGCCCACGCCGAGAACGTCAACATCACGGTCACGGCCCAGCGCAACACGCCGTCGGTTCCCATATCCAACAATATGCAGCAACTCATCGCTAATGCCGCCGGCATGGCCGGCCTGGAGTGCGTCAGCCTGCCCAGCGGAGCCGGCCACGACGCCCAGGCCATCGCGGCCATCACGCCGGCGGCCATGATCTTCGTCCCCAGCGTCAACGGCATCAGCCACGCCCCGGCGGAATACAGCACACCCAAGGACTGCGCCAACGGGGCCCAGGCGCTGCTCAACGCGCTGCTGCTGGCGGATGCGCGGTGATTGATAACTGCCGCGCCGGTATAATACGGTCAATTTGAGCGCGGAGCGGCCCATGATTCCTGTTGACAAACCGCCGGCAATTTCGACCGGGGGGGACCGGCAAAGCGTAGTGAATTGGGCAGATACGGTATATGGCCCGGACGAATATCTGGTGTTTCAGGATGCTTTCGACTGGCTGGAATCCGCAGAGCCCAATTCAATCCAGGCCGTGGTTACGGACCCGCCATACGGATTAGTGGAGTACAGAGATGACCAGTTGTCCAAGCGGGACGCCGGAACGGGCGGTATCTGGCGGATGCCGCCCAGTTTTGATGGCGCTGCTCGTTCCCCGGTACCCCGGTTCACTGTGCTTACGACGCAGGACGCGGCCGACTTGCAAAAGTTCTTCCGACGACTGGCTACGCGCTTGTTCAGAGTATTAGCGCCGGGGGCCCATGTTTTCATCGCCACAACCCCGATATTGTCGCATCTGGTGTACTGCCCGATGCTGGAAGCGGGTTTCGAGAAACGCGGCGAGATTGTGCGCATAGTCAAAACCCTCAGAGGCGGCGACCGGCCCAAGGGCGCGCATGAGGAATTTGCTGACGTATCGGTAATGCCCCGTTCCGGGTGGGAGCCATGGGGCTTGTTTCGCAAGCCGCTTGAAGGACGGGTTCAGGACAATCTTCGGCGATGGGGGGTCGGTGGACTGCGCCGCATTTCCGATGAGCAACCGTTTTGGGACGTTATAATTTGCCCGCCGGCGTCAAAACCCGAACGGGAAATAGCCCCCCACCCTTCCCTCAAGCCACAGCGATTGATGCGGCAACTGGCGCGGGCTGCGCTCCCCCTGGGATACGGTACGATACTTGACCCGTTCATGGGTTCCGGTTCTACCGTCGCTGCGGCCAGGGCGGAGGGCCTCCACGCTATCGGCGTCGAATCGTCCCAGGAGTATTATCTGCTGGCGCGGCGGGCGGTAGCGGAATTGACGGAGTTTCCAGTTGACCGAGGGCCCTTTTTACCGAGGGCCCTTTGACCGAGGGCGCTGAACGCCGCCAATGGCTCAACCGCCGCGTTGCGCTGCCGCGCGGTCTGACCGCCGACCACATCAATCGGGTAGTCGCGTCGGTAGAAAACGAGGTCGAGCAATTCGTTGACGTTTATTTCGAGCAGGCAAACGTATTCAGCGCGTTGGTTGGTATTTTTGCGGCCAGAGCGTTCTCCGCCCTCACGGTGTATGAAAAACCGCGCCATGCCGATTTGGCTCAACAGCGATTTCCGGACTTGAAACGCCGCGGCGCGCCGGACCCACCGCCACCGGATGATTCTTTGGAGATAAAGGCCAGTATCCGCCCGTGGGCATTGCAAGCGCACTACGACCATCCGGGATGGTACTGTGTTCTGCGCTACCTGGTTGACCCTTCCAGAACTATTGAAGCCGGCAAGTACGCTGTCGTGTGGCGCGTCCATATCGCCCGGCTGGAGCAAGCTGATTGGAAATATGAAGGCAGTGGAGCCGGGCCGCAAGGCGGCGGGCGAACACATACTTACGGTGTCATCAAGCCGGCGAACAGATTCAAGGATGCCGCCGTGTTCAGCCGTCCCGACATCGTGATAAGCCGGGGCAAAGTCGTGCCCAGGAACGGCGGCTGAATCACCTGCTATAATCCCCTGCATCATGGAACTTTCCGCCGATTACCACTTTCCCAAGCCGCCCCAGGCGGTTTGGGATGCGCTGATGAATCCCGACGTGCTGGCCGGCTGCATCCCCGGCTGCCGCAGCATCGAGCCGGACGGGCCGGACCGCTACCGGGCCGCTGTTGCCGTGCGGGTGGGGCCAATCAGCGGGCAGTACACCGCCACGGTGGCGCTGTCCGACCTGAACCCGCCCCATTCTTACAGGATGGCCATTGAAGGCTCCGGCAACCTGGGGTTCGCCAGCGGGGTATCTACCATTACCTTGACGCCGTCCGGCGACGGCGGCACCACCGTTCACGTGGACGCCGACAGCCAGGTGGGAGGCGCCGTGGCCCGCGTCGGCCAGCGGATGATGGGCTCCGTGGCCAAGGGGATGCTGGACCGCTTCTTCGGCTGCCTGGCCGAATCCGTTTGAGGAGTCGGCGAACCAGACGAGATTGCCACGCTGCCTGGCAATGACAATCTACTGGAGAAATAATATGCCCCTGGTTGACGACCTCCGCGCCAAGTATCATGACCAGTGGGAAGCCATGGTCACCCATCCCTTCGTGCTGGAAATGGGCGACGGCAGCCTGGACATTGCCAAGTTCCGCAACTACTTCCGGCAGGACTACGTGTTCTGCAAGGACCTGGTAAAGCTCACCTCCATCGCCATCGCCAAGGCCGCGCCCGACTACGACGCCGGCAAGATACTCGCCGGTTTCCTCGGCAACTTCCTGTCCGCCGAGAACGACCTGTTCCTCAACGGCTTTCACGACCTGGGAGTCACGGCGGAGCAGTACCTGGAGACCGCGGCCAATCCCGTCACTCAAGGCTTCGGCGACTTCATGGTGCGCACCGCCCTGGAGGGCGACTTCGACGACCTCATCGCCCTGTTCTACGTTACCGAAGGCACCTACCTGGACTGGGCGGCCCGCCTCATCAACGCCGGCGCCCAGCCCAACAACGCCGTGTATCAGGGCTGGATCGACATCCACAGTCCCGACGTGCTGGCCGACGTAGTGGCCTGGTTCACCCAGCGGCTCAACGACGCCGGCGAACGGGCCAGCGCCGCCAAAGCCGCCAACCTGGAACGCATCTTCCGCACTACCCTGCGCTACGAGTACCAGTTCTGGGAAGCCTGCTACCACGGCCACCGCTGGCCCGACGAAGCCGACTGATTGAGGAAACGATGCAGGAATCCCCGGAAAACTACGAAAACGAACTGCGGCTGCGGGCGCGGCAACGGGCCCGCGCCAAGCTGGACTTTTACCGGCACCTGGCCATCTACCTGGTGGTCAACAGCATCCTGCTGGCGGTGAACCTGCTCACCAGTCCGGGCAGCCTGTGGTTTTACTGGCCGCTGCTCGGCTGGGGCATCGCGGTGGCGGTACACGCCTGGGGAGTGTTTATGTCCCGCGCCGGGTCGTCGTGGCTCCACAGCATGGAGGAGCGGGAGTTGCGTAAACTCAAGGAACGGGCCGGGGGCTAATTTCTCAATCCATCGATCCACGGCCACGACTGGCATGACGCGGCGACCGGCTGAATAACCCGGCTGGCATTCGCGTCATTGCGCGATGGACGCCGCCGGCCAGCCTTGCTAAACTGCCCGGCGCTAAATATCTCAACGCAAAGAGGCGGCAGCAATGAAGAAAGTGGTCAGCGAAATCAGCGGCGTGGTTTTCAGCCTGCCCTGGCTGGTTGCCAGGGACGAGGGGTTGTTTGAAGCCGAGGGCATCGACATGGAATTTGTCCAGGCCCTTAACAGCGGCAAGGTCACGCCCACCGAAAACCCGGAAGACGTCAATCCCATCCTGGGTCACGTGGCCTTTGAGGAAGCGCAGGTAGCAATCTACCGCGCTTGAGAGGAAGGTCAGGTCCGTCGGGCCTACGAAAGCAATCAGGGCGCCCGCATCATCGCCCTGCGCTCCGCTGTCGCTACCCAGGCCATCATGGTGCGTCCCGACTCTTCCCACTATTACCCCGGCACCCTGGGCAACAAGCCGGTGGCGGTACAGTTCCACGCCGGTTCCCATTACGTCGCCCTGCGGCTGCTGTCGGGCTATCTGCCCGAGGAAAAGCTGAAGCTGGCGCATTACGGTTCGCCCCAGTTCCGGTTCGAGGCCATGATGAACGGCGAGGTGGCCGCCGCGGCCCTGATGGAACCGTGGATCACGCTGGCCGAAAAACTGGGCTGCCGCGCCGTCTGCGAGGGTCATTACCTGGGCGCGGAGAACGCCAGCGACAACATGGACGAGGAGACCTTCGCCGCCATCAACCGGGCCATCGTCAAGGCGGTGAACCGCATCAACGCCGACAAGCGGAAGTATCTCCACTATCTCATCGACGAACCCCGCTTCGCCGCGGTGGCCTCCCGGCACGGCGGCATCACTCCCGAAGACTTCCACCTCCCCCGCCTGCGCTACTCCTACAACACCCCCTACACTGACGAGATAGTCGAGGACACCTACCACTGGATGGTGCGCTGGGGCCTGCTGGACGGAGCCGCGCGCCGCGCGGATCTGGTGGACAACCGCATGGCCGAACCGGAGGCCGTGGCCGCCGACGATTAGATAATGCCGGTGTTGTCAGAATCAGGGTTTTCCAGATTAGAGGATTTGCTGGATTGAAGCCGTCCGATAGAGGGGAGCGTCCAATCCTGAAAATCCTTCAATCCCGAGAATCCTGATTCTGACGAAATCACGTCAGCAGCTCCTTGTATCCCTGGTCGTAGTCAACCGTCCAGCCCAGTTGCACCTGCCGGTCCAGGGGCACTGAAGATGGGACTCGCGCGCCGGTCAGCGTCTGCCCCACCGCGTCTGCCGCTTCCAGCTCCGCAATCTGCGACTCGCTGAGTCCCAGCAACCCGGACAGCCCCCATTCGTTGTCCTCGCCCAGCAGCGGGGCCGACTTGCGGATGCGCACCTCGTTGCCCGACATCCGCCAGCCGCGGCTCACGTACTCCCGCCGTCCCAAGCCGGTCTGCGGCGGATGCTCCACCGTCTCAAAATACCCCCGCTGGCGGAAGTGGGGGTCCCGCAGCAGATCCCGGCCGTCCAGCACCGGGCCGGCCGGGACGCCGGCGTCTTGCAGGGCTTTCATAACCTGGTACTTGCTGCGGGCGGCGGTCCATCCTGAGATGATGGCGTCCAGATCGTCCTGGTTGCGGTGTCGGGTCACCGGGTCGGCGAAACGGGGGTCGAACGCCAGCTCGGGCAGATCCAGCGCGGCGCAGAAGGCTTGCCAGTCGGCATCGTCGCGCACGGCGATGACGGCCCACTGGTCGTTGCCCTGGCAGGGGTAGCAGCCGTGGGGCGACCGGGTTTCGTGGCGGTTGCCCATCCGCCGGGTACGGCGGCCGTTGAAGGCGAAATCCAGCAGGCCCTCGCCCATGAACGACGCGCCCACCTGGTACATCGCCAGGTCGATCCACATTCCTCGCCCGGTTCTGGCCCGGTGGAACAGACTGGCCAGCACCGCCAGTTGCGCCGTCCAGCTGGCCAGGAAATCGGTGTAGGAGTTGGCGATCTTGTTGGGCGTCGTGCCCGGCGAGGCGCGCCCGTCGGCGTCAACGTCCAGATAACCCGTGAACGCCCCGGTGCCGTGGGTCGGTTCCAACGCCGTCGCCATCGCGCCGAAGTCCGTCCACGGGCCGGAGTGCCCGTAGCCTGTGTTGGATACCATGATCAGGTCGGGCCGGACGGCCTTCAGGTTGGGGTAGTCCAGGTTGAACCGCCGCATGACGCGAGGCGTGAAGTTCTCCAACACCACGTCCGACACCGACACCAGTTGCTTCAGAACTTCCAGCGCGTCCGCCGAGCGCAGGTCCAGCGTCACGCTCAGCTTGCTCCGGTTCAGCGTGTGGAAGGTTCCCCCCTGCTCCCAGTAGAGTTCTCCGGCCGCGTTGTCGGGATACGGCCCGTTGAGAGTGCGGGTGGTATCCACAAACTGGTTGTGGTGGGTGTCCACCTTGATGACCTCAGCGCCCAGGTCGGCCAGATAGGCCCCGCAGTAGGGCATGGCAAACACCCGGCTCAGGTCCACCACGCGAATGCCTTGCAATGGCAGCGTCATATCGCCCCCAACGCCCGCAGTTGGGCCAGCTCGCTGGCGGAACGTCCCAGCTCGTCGCCGTAGATCTCCCCGTTGTGCTGACCCAGCAACGGAGCCGGCCGCCGCACCGCGTACTCGATTGGCAAAAAGTCCGGGCCAGACAGGCGCGGCCCCATGCCGGGGTAGTGCGCCGGTCCGGCGACGGGGTGGTCCACCATGCGGAAGAAATCGCGCTCCCGCAGGTGGGGGCATTCGTTGAGGTCGCCGGCGTCCTGGGCCATGCCGAAGACCAGCCGGCGCTCGCCCGATGCCTGGTGCAGCGCCTTGCGATCCCACTGGGCCAGGCCCTTGATGAGCAGGTCGTGGATCTCCTCGCCGAACTCGATGCGCCCTGAACCGGAGGCGAACCGCTCGTCCTGCAACTCCGGCACGCCGATCAGCTCCGCCACCGCGCTCCAGGGCTGGGAACCCTGCACCGATGGTATCACGTAGCCGTCCCGCGCCGGCATAAGCTCCTCGAAACCGGAACCCCGCACCGGCCGGCGTCCCTTGATGGCCCCCATGTAGCTATAGTAGGGCACCGCCTGCACCAGATGCGACGCCAGGCATTCCACCGTAGAAACGTCGATGCTCTGGCCCATTCCCGTGAAGAGACGCTGGAACAGCGCCGCCGTGGTCGCCACCGCGCCGTTAATGCCCGCCACGTAGAAGGACTGGCGCAGCGCGTTGCGCAGCGGTTCCCGGTCGGAGTCGCCGGAGTGGTACATCAACCCGCTGATGGCGGTGGTTACGATGTCGGTGGCCGCGAAGTCGCGGTAGGGCCCGGTTTGCCCGAAGGGAGTGATCGACGTGATGATCAGGTGAGGGTATTGCTCAGCCAGCTGCCCGAGTTCCAGGCATGACGCCGGCCGGTCGTGGGGCGGGTAGTTCTCCACCAGAACGTCGGCGGTTTCCAGCAACTCCGCCAAGACCCCGGCGCCGGCAGTGGTGGCGGGATCCAGGGTGATGCCCCGCTTGTTGGTGTTGAGGTACAGGAAGGGGATGCTTTTGTCGGGATGGGGGGCGTCGCCGGCGAAAGGCCCCATGGAGCGAGCCGCGTCGCCCACGCCCGGCGGCTCGATCTTGATGACGTCCGCGCCGTAGTCGGCCAGCAGCCGCGCGCAGAAGGGAGCGGAAACGTGGCCGCCCAGCTCCAGCGCCCGCACCCCATCGAGAATGCCGGTCATTACCAAGGCTCCCCGTCCCACACCAGCGGCAGCGTCTGCCCTCGCTTGGGCAGGGCCACCGTGGCCGTGCCCGATGCGGTCTGCCCGCCCCGGTCGTTCTTGAGGTTCACGGCGCAGTCCACCAGCCCGAAATCGCCCTCCTCCCGTTTGCCGGTGATGATGCCCGAGGCGATGAGGGTGTCGCCGGGGAAGTCCATGCCCCGGTGCTCCACGTAGAACCGTCTGAACCAGCCGCCGTCGCCGGCGAAGTCCAGCAGCAGTTGTCCCAGGTACTGGTTCTTCAGAGAGCCGTTGACCACCACGTTGGGCAAGCCTTGAGTGAGCTGGGCAAAGGGCAAGTCCCAGTGGATGCGGGCGTAGTTCCCGTTGGCGGCGGCCCAGCGGATCAAGTGGGTAGTGGTCATCGGCCCCTTCACCACCGGCGGCAGGTCGTCGCCGACGGATACGTCCTCGAAGTAGCGCTGGACGCTGGGCTCCGGCTCCGGCTTGGGCAGGATCACCTCCGGGTTGGGAGGCGCGACGGCCACGGTGGAGAGGTCATCGGCTACCTGGGCCACGTCCGTAGGTTCCTCGCCGGCCGGCAGGGCGCGGTGGATGCTGACGCGGCGGGCCCGGCTCAGCTCCTGGCCGTGCTGGTCGGTCTGGGTTTCCTCCCGGACGATGAACACCAGGGGGCCGGAGCGCCCCCGCTTCTCAAAGATGTCCAGGATGCGGAACTGCCGGGTGATCCAGGCGCCCACCCGAACCGGCGCGAGAAACTGCCAGTCGCTGCCGCCGTTGAGGCCGTAGCTGTTGAAGGGCAGCGGCACCTCAAAGTGCCATTCCTGTCCCGCGCCGAAGTATCCGATGGGCGGCGCGATGTCCTTCCACGCGGCCAGCGGCGGGCAAAGCAAGTTCCCGTAGCGGCTGGCCGCGGCGTAGTCGGGGTCAACGTACAGCGGGTTGTAGTCCTCGATGGCGTCGGCCACGTCGTAGGCCATCTCCGCGCTGATGGGGAACCGGTTGCGCTCCGGCTCCGTTTCCAGCCCGATGAGGGCTTTAATCTCGTCGGTAATCAGGAGGTCGGGCATCACAGGGCTCCTTGGTGGCTGCGGGAAAATCGCGGATGATTCTAACCAAACGGAGCAGATCCTACAAATTGAAGCGCTCCTGCATTAAAATATGGTTTGACCATATTATCTTATATGGCTAGCATGGCAACATGAAGACTACAATTGACATCCAGGATGAGTTGTTGGCGCGGGCGAAACGATATGCTAAGGAGACTGGGCGTCCCTTGCGGGCGGTAGTTGAAGAAGGGCTGCGTCTGGCATTGGCGACGCCGCCCCGGGCCGGGTACGAACTGCCTGACTTGAGCGTGGGCGACGCGAGCCGGCGGGACCCTCTGGAGCAATATTCTTGGCCCGATTTGCGGTCGGTCATCTACGGTGAGACTGAGTCGCCGTGAAGGCCGTGGATACCAACATTCTGGTTTACGCCCACCGCCGGGAAAGCCGGGAACATGAAGCGGCGGCAGATCTGTTGCGCGCCTTGGCCAAGGGCGATGCGCTCTGGGCGATACCGTGGCCGTGCTGCTACGAATTTTTGAGCGTAGTGACCAACCCGCGCATCTGGCGGGACAACGCTTCAACCCCGGAACAGGCCTGGCGCCAGTTCGTTGCCTGGACCATGGCGCCGTCCAATCGCCTCATTGGCGAGACTGAGGACTTTACGGAACTGCTGAGCCGGTTCGCGCAAAGGCCCAGAGTACTCGGTGGGGTCATCCATGATGCGCGCATCGCGGCCATCTGTGTCGCTCACGGCGTGGAAGAACTCCTCACCCGAGACCGGGATTTCTCCCTGTTCCCGGAGCTGCGCACCAGGAATCCAATCGCCGCCGGATAGAGCCAGGAACGGAACGGAACGGCGCTTCATACACCACCGGCCGCCTGTGGTACAATCCGGCGATATACGGCGGGCGCGGGAGATACCTGCGCCCTCGTAACATTGCCTCTGCGCCGCTGCCGATGCTGAGCAACATCAATACCCGCCTGCCGGCCGTCCGACGACCCATTCCGCGACGGGCCAGCCCATAATGCGCCGGCCCAAAATCTTCTACGGCTGGTGGATCGTCCTCGTCAGCCTCGTTGCCGACGGTATGAAGCACGGCACTTTCAACCGCGGCTTCACCGTCTTCTACGTGCCCGTGGAGCAGGACCTGGGCTTCACCCGCACCATGATGGGCCTCGCCGAAGGGCTGGGACGCTTCATGGGGGGCGTCCAGGGGCCGCTCATGGGATACTGCACCGACCGTTTCGGTCCTCGGGTCATGCTGGCCTTCGGCGGGTTGATGTCGGGCCTGGGCTTCATCCTGCTGGGCTACACCGGCAGTTTCTGGTACTTTCTGCTGATTTTTGTCGGCTTCCTGTCGGTAGGGTTCCGTTCCGGCTATAACAACGCCTCCATCGCCGCCGTCAACAACTGGTTCCGCCGGCGGCGCGGTCTGGCCATGTCGGTGGTCAGCATGGGCAACGGCCTGGGCGGAGCCACTGCGCCGCTGGTGGGCCTGCTGATTTTCGCGGTGGGATGGCGGGACGCCTGCACCGTTCTCGGCATCGCCATCCTGGCGGTGGTCATCCCCCTGTCGTGGTTCCTCCGCCGGGCTCCAGAGGACATGGGACAGCTCCCCGACGGCGATCCTCCCGAACCCGCCGCAGATGCCCGGACTGGGCCATCTACCATTCAGCAGCGCCGCCAGCTACAGTTCGGCCAGAACGATTTCACCGCTCGCGAGGCCATGCGGACGCCGTCCTACTGGCTGCTGGTGATGGCCACCGGGTTCCGCAACATCGTCCACGCCGGCGTGTCCTTCCTCATGGCCCCCGTGATGATCTGGTTCATGGAGGCCGGCGTGCCCTCCGAACCGGGGTCGGAGTTGGCCCAGCGGCACATCGTCATCGCGGCGGCTTTCGTCGGGGCCTTCTCCTTCGCCAACATGATTTTCAACCCGTGCATGGGCTGGATCGGCGACAAGGTGGACCGGCGCAAGCTCAGCGCGCTGTGCATGGTCGCCGGCGCGGCGGCATTGGCCTCCCTGTTCACCCAGAGCGGCCACATCTGGCAGCTGGCGCTGTTCGTAGGGCTGCTGGCTTTCGCCGAGAGCGCCAATCCCCTCAACTGGGCGATTATGGGCGATTTCTTCGGCCGGCGCTCCTACGCCACCCTGCGGGGCTGGCAGCATCTGCCCGACCAATTGGCTTCAATGTGGACCGCCATGTGGATGGGCGCCATTTACGACCATACCGGCAGCTTCTACTGGGCGCTGTTCCCGCTGGTGGCTCTCTACGTGTGCGCCGCCGTCGGCTATTGGTTCCTGCCCTTCCCGCGACTGCCCCAGCGTCTCCAGGCCCAGCGGGAGCGGGAGGCGGCCCGGGCCGCCGCCGCTGGCGGTCAGGGGCTCGGGGTTGGTCAAGGGTTCGGGCCTGAGACCGGAGGCACCGCCGAGGCCGCCGGACGGGCGGACTGACCAGACCCCGGGCCGGCCCCATCGCCGCAGGGTCTTTCCAAAGTAATTGACGGCGCCGCCGGCGCAACATAGACTTGCCCCCAAGCAACACCCCCGAGCCTCGGACAACAGGAGTACGGCAATGCAGTTGCAGATCATGTCCCCCGCCGCGTCCCGCGTCGATTTCAAGGTGCCGCCGGCCCCCCGCCTGGAGACCCTGGAAGGCAAGACCATCGGCCTGTACAGCAACATGACCGGCGGCGCCGACGTGGCCGTGGACCGCGTCGCCGAGCATCTGGGCCGGCGCTTCGCCAACGTCAAGTTCGAGAGCTACGGCGGCCCCCGGCGCCAGGGCCGGCCGGCCCTGAGCCGCGGCGTGCATATCGACGAGGATGAGGCCGCCGTCATTGCCGCCGAAGTCGATGCCATGGTGGGCGCGGCAGCGCATTGAGGGGGCTGCACGTCGTGGCTTGCCCACGACATGGTAGCTATGGAGAAGGCCGGCATTCCGTCCGTTGGCATCGCCGCGCGCAGCTTCGCCCGCGCCTGGCAGTCCTGCGTGGACGGCTGGGGGCAGCCCGCCGCCGCCTTCGTCACCATTCCCCACGCCTGCACCGGGCAGCAGCCCGACTACATCCACAAGATGGTGGACGAACAGATCGACAATATCATCCTCGGCCTGACCCGTATGTCGGCGTCGTCCGGCGATTGGTCGAAAATGCAGTCCGGCGCGGCCAACGGCCACAGCGAGACGGATGTGTTCACCGTCACCCTGGACGACTCTCCCTGGGGACTGGACACGGTGAACCGCTTCATGGAGGAGCGGGACTGGAGCGACGGCCTGCCTATCGTTCCGCCCACGCCGGCAGCGGTGGAGGCCATGCTGAAGGGTACCCGGCGCGCCCCCCAGGACGTGGTGATGGTCATGGAGCCGGGCTTCGGGCTGGCGACAGTGGAGAAAATCGCCATCAACGCGGTGATGGCCGGCTGCCAGCCCGAGCAGCTGCCCATACTGCTGGCCGCTATCGAATGTATCGCCCAGCCGGAGATGAACCACCGGGATATGCAGGTGTCGGGCCACACCGAGGCCCCGCTGATCCTGGTCAACGGGCCGGCGGCGGCCCGGGCCGGCATCAACTGCGGCACCTCCGCCATGGGGCCCGGCGTTATCAACAAGGCCAACACCGCCATCGGGCGCGCCCTGCGCCTTTGCCTCATCAACATCGGCTACTGCAAGGCCGGCGCGGGCGACCCTAACTTCATCGGCCTGCCCACCAAGTTCGGCATGTGCATCGCCGAGAACGAGGAGGTCAGCCCCTGGCAGCCCTACCACGTGGACAAGGGTTTCCGCCCGGACGAGAGCGCGGTCACCGTGGTAACGGTAACCGGCCCGACGGACATCCTGGACAACGCCTCCCGCAACCACCTGGACACGCTGAACAACATCGCGTCCATGATGTTTTACCGACACGCCGGCGGGGGCAGCTGGATCAAGGGCCGCCAGTCCGCCCAGGTGGGGCACACCAACCAGCGCGTTGAGTACCAGGGCCCGTATCACCCCATCATGCTCAGCCCTTCCCGGGCGGTCATACTGGCCGAGGCCGGCTTCAGCAAGCGGGACGCCCAGGAGTGGCTGCACCAGCGCTGCCGCGCCGCGCTGCGCGACGCCATCGGCGCGGCGGGTCTGCCCACCGACGCCAACGGCAAGTGGCTCCACCACCCCGAGCTTCAGCAGCTGGCCCCGGATTTGTCAAATATCGACCCGGATGTCACCATTCCCGCGCTGGAAGACCCCGAACAGTACCTGCTGTTCGTAACCGGCGGCTCCACCCACTACGCCAACTTCTTCTATGGCACCTACGGCATCGCCACCATGCCGGTGGAGGACGTGTAAGGGGAGCAATCTTATGCCCAGGACACCCGCCGACCAGTACGTGACCAAGGTCCGCAAGCCGGACGATATCGACCAGTTCTGGGATGACGTGCTGGCGGAAACCGCTAAAATCCCGCTGGAGCCGGAGGTGGTGTACGATCCCCTCCGGTCCACGGCCAGCATCGACGTGTACGAGGTCTTCTTCACCAGCCTGGACCGGGTACGCATCGCCGGCTGGTACGCCGTGCCGAGAGAGCGGGAGGGCCGGCTGCCGGGGCTGCTCCAGGTCCCTGGTTATAACATGGAGCCGCCGGTGCCCAAACCCTGGGCGGCCCGGGGCTATGCCGCTTTCAGCGTCGCCCCCCGGGGCAAGCTGCGCAGCAACCGCCAGTTCAACCCCGGTTATCCCGGCCTGCTCACCTACGGCATGGTGGATCGAAACACCTACTCCTATCGCGGCTTCTACATGGACGCCTGCCGTGCCGTGGAGTTTCTGCTGGCCCGCAGCGAGGTGGACGGCGACCGCATCGGCGTGACCGGGCACAGCCAGGGCGGCGGCCTCACCGTAGCCACGGCGGCGCTGCGTCCTGAAATCAAGGCGGCGGCGGCCGGCGCGCCTTACCTCTGCGGCTACATGGACTCCATCGAGCTGACCGACGCCTATCCCTACCAGGAAATTGCCGACTACCTGCGGCTGTATCCCGACCGCCGGGAGCGGGTGGAGAACACGCTGGCCTACTTCGACGGCATCAACCTGGCCCACCGCATCACCTGTCCGATAATCGTCAGCGTGGGCCTGCAGGACAGCACCTGCCCGCCGGAGACGGGCTTCGCCATGTTCAACAACATCGCCAGCGACGACAAACGGATGTACGCCTACGACGGCCACGGCCACGACGCCAACAACCACGAACACGCCGCCATCGTGGACGCTTTCATGGCAAAGCGCCTGCGGCCTTGACGGTATCCCATACTTGCCCAATCAAGCAGTTGCCGGACGAATCGCAGCCGGCTGGAATCGTTGCTATCAGCTAGCGTACTGTGGTCACAACCGGGAGGCTAGGCCATGACAACGGAACCTGAAACGCCGGCAGATTCCAATATGTTCTGGAAGATTCCCGACGATTGGGCCGCAGAACTCCGGTCGGGACACATCATAGTGGCACCCGCAGACATCCGCAGCGGCGCCGTGTCTCCGCGGGGCTATATCGTCTATGTTCACGATGAGCAAAAATCGGCTCCCGACCGGAACTTGATGATAGATCCTCTCAAGTTGCGGGATAGTCTCAAGGCTTTGGAGCAAATTGGATATACTTATCAAGGGTTCCGACCCTGGCCTTGCCAGAGGCCGGCAGAACGCGCTACCGCCTATGAAATAGCAACCGCTCTGGCGCAGTACGGAGACCGTCTCACCGCGCTGCGTGAAGCGGCTGAGGACGACGACGTCGCCTGGAACGAAGACTCGGCACAAGACTTCCAGGCATTCATCACCGATAACCCCTACTGGCGCAAAGCCGGGCTGGCATTGATGGACAACGGCAACCTGCGCGCGGTTTGGGAATGGGACCAAGATGACGAAACCCATCTGGCTTTGCAGTTTCTCGGCAATAAGCGGGTGCAATTCGTCATTTTCAAGCGCCGTCTGGGGTCCGGGAAAGTTTCGCGCGTGGCCGGCGCCGACACATTCGATGGCATCAAGCAGCTAGTTGTGGCCTTCGAGCTGACGCCCCTGGTGCACTTGCATGACAAACCCCAAGCTTGAAATTGCGGATGACCACAACGTGATTCGCTATGTCGGCCTCACCGGACTCCGTGATGGCAGAGTGGATGGCTCCCAGTTCTGTAGGGTTCCCGATGAGGATGGTTTGTCCGTCAATTGGCTGGAATATTTCGACTACCCTACCAAAGAGCAGCAGATTTCCGGTGTCAGAAGCGTGATTCATCGCACCCTCGGGCGTAATGCCGTGTTTGCCGAGTTAAACGTCGGAGACGTTAAGCGCTACCTTCGTGACGAATTGCCGGCAATTCACTTCGTAAACACGCCAGCCCAACCCAACTGCCGATTTCCTGATCCGGACCCAACTCATTGCGATATTCTGGGATTGCCCCCGGCGGAAGCCCACGACACCGCGCTGCTGATCGGCGATATGATCGCCAAACGCGTGAGAGCTTTGCACCCCGCAATGGCAACAGAAGCATGACTTTCAAAACGGACTGAACGGCATGACCACACTCACCGGCGCAAAGCCCAACGACTTTGACACCTACTGGCACGACGTGCTGGCGGAACTGGCCCGGTTTCCCCCCGCGGCGGAGGCGCAGGAAATCCCCCTGCGCTCCACCGATTTTGCCACGGCCTACGGCGTGCGCCTGACCTCCATCGGCCCGTATCGCATTTACGGCTACCTGAGCATCCCCAACCCGGATCTCTTGACCGATAAGGGCCCCTTTCCGGCCCGTTATCACCTGCCGCGCTACGGCAGCGTGACCGACCTGGTTCCCCAGGGGCAAGCCAACGGTCAACGCCGGGATCATGTGACCTTCGCCATCTGCGCGCGCGGGCAGCGCCTCGCTGACCAGCCCTACGCCGCCGCTTTCCCCGGGCAGCTTACCGACGGCATTGACGACCCGGCGGCCTATGTGTACCGGGGCATCGTGGCCGACTGCGTTCGGGGGCTGCAATATCTGGCCAGTCTTCCGGAAGTGGACGAAACGCGCATAGCGGCCATCGGCAATGACCTGGCGGTGACCACGGCGGCATTGTCCCCCCAAGTTACTCACCTGGTAGGCACGCCCACGCTGCTCTACGCCACCGCCGACCTGGCCCAGCGCACGAGCGCCTACCCGCTGGAGGAGATCAACGACTACCTGCGCTTGCATCCCACCCGCCGCGCGGCGATTCATCGCACCCTGTCATACTTCGACCTGCGCTGGTTCGGCCCCAGGATCAGCGCGGCCACGCTGATCCTGGCCGGCGCCGACGGCGCGGCCCTGGACGCCGCCGCGCTGGAACCGCTGACGCAGGCCATTCGCGGCGATACCACCGTCCACAAAGCCGAGCATTCCGGCTACCGGGACGGCCGGTATGCCGAGGAATGGCTGTCCCGACAGTTCGGAATGGCCCAGCCCAGCTTGCCGCCGCACTGGCAGCCGTCTCATAATCAGTCGTCCGGAGGCTTGCCATGACTACCAAACCTGTTGCGCCGGCGGGCCAGCCCGCCAGACATCCCAGGCAGTTCCCCGAATTGCCGCCGCGTGAAGACATGAACAACCCTCTCTACCTGCACGACCAGGGGCATCAGCCCGCCTTGCGTATGCACCTGGGCGCGCCGGCCACCACCATTGTGCTCAGCGAAGTTCCGGTGGGCTGGAATCACCGGCAGCAATCGGGCCTGCTCAAGCCGGACCTGCTGGTGGCCTTCAACATTGACCGGGCGGCCATCGTGGCCCAGAGAGGCTATTCCATCGATGAGTGGGGCAAACCGCCGGACTTTGTGCTGGAAGTCGCCTCATACAACAATGCCGAGAATGACTACGTGGTCAAGCGGGTGGGCTACGCCACTTTCCGCGTACCCGAGTACTGGCGCTTTGACCACACCGGCGGCACGCTGTACCCGGCAGCCCTGGCCGGAGACCGGCTGGTTAACGACGCCTACCAGGAAATAACCATCCACCAGACGGATGACAATTGGTCAAAAATCCGGGGTTATTGGGGACACAGCGCGGTACTGAACCTGGACATCTGCTGGGAAGACGGTCAGCTGCGATTCTACGACCCGGTAGGCCGGCGCTACCTGCCGACCTACGAAGAAGCGCTGGCCGCCGAGGCCGAGGTGGCGCGGTTGCAAGAGCAAATTCACCGACTGCAAAACCAATAATTGGCACAGGATGGGAGGCAGCGCAATGCCATACGCGACTCTCCCCGGCGTTGACCTGTGGTACGAGGACACCGGCGGCGACGGCATTCCGGTGGTTTTCTGCCACGCCGCCTCCGGCACCTGCGACGCCTGGGTACACCAGCTTCCGGCTTTCACCACTGCCGGCTACCGCTGCATCACTTACGACCGTCGCACCTGGGGACGTTCCCGAAACACCACGGATCCTTCAAAAGAGGGGACCCTGCAGCCCGGCCATCAGGACGAAGACCTGCACGGGCTGGTTGAGCATCTGGCCCTGGACCGGTTCCACCTGATCGGCACCGCTGCCGGCGGTATCACCGGAATCGGCTACGCGCTGGCCCATCCGGGGTGGGTGCGCAGCCTGGTGATCGCCAATACCATTGCCGGCATTCAGGACCCTGAGTATCTGGAAGTCCAGCGCCGCCTGCGTCCGCCGGAAATCCAGAACCTCCCGGTGGAACTGCGCGAGCTCGGCCCGTCCTACCGGGGCGTCGACCCGGTAGGCGTGGCCCGCTGGCTGGAGATCGAGCTGTCCAGCCGGCCCTGCGGCAGTATCCCGGCCCAACCCGTAAGCGAACCCATCACCTACGCCCGCCTGTCCACCATGCGCGTACCCACGCTGGCGCTGTCCGGCAACGCCGACATCCTCGCGCCGCCGGCCCTGATGCGAATGCAGGCGGCGCACATCCCAACCTCCCGCTTCGCTTCGCTCCCCGACGCCGGCCACGCCGGCCACTGGGAACGCCCGCAGGTCTGGAACGGGCTGGTGCTGGAGTTCATTGGTCAGCATTAGAATCGAAAAATCCCCAACACATTAGTTGCGAGATGAGGTGAACAAACATGGCCAGAGCAAGTGGAGGCGGATTCCGCGGCGGCGCGCGCGGTGGTTCCGGAGGCGGATTCAAGGGCGGTACTGGCAAGAGCCAGAGAAGTGGCGGCCGGAGCGCGTACGGCAGCGGAGCCAACGGAAGAACCGCATCGAGCGCCAGTTCCGGCAACAAAAGCAGCGCGAAAAGCGGATCGAGCAAGAAGGTAGTCGCGTATTCCCTTTACGACTCCAATGGCAAGCGCACGTATATCGGATCCACGAATGATCCATCCCGCCGAGCAGCCGAACACTCCAAATCAGGCAAACTGAAGAAGGGAGGCTCGTTGGTCGTCGAATCGCCGCGGCTGAGCCGCTCAGATGCCCAACGGCTGGAGGCCAAGAAACTGGCGGGTTACAAAAGCCGCACCGGCAGATTGCCTAAAGGCAACAAAACCACCGACGGACAGTTCCACTAGTTTTGAGATGGTCTGCGGTCAATGCAGCAGGTCGGAAACCCCGCTATTGGAAACCGGCAAGTTGACACGCCGTTGCATTCTCTCCAGAATGGCGGCAGCAGTACGCGAGATTGAGCGGAGGATTGATATGACGCAAACCACGGCCTATTCGGTGGACGCATTCATCGACGACGTGCGCGAGATTTTCGACTCCACGCAGGACCCGCTGGCCCAGGCTTCGGGGGTGGCGGAGCGCATGGAGCGCCTGCTGGCCACTCCCGGCTGGCTGGAGGAGCGGCTGGAACTTCCCGACGAGGGCGGGTTCGGACGCTATGACCTCCACCTGGATGAGGACTACGGCCATCCCGGCGGCGGTTTCTGGCTGATGGCGTCGGTGCAGCGGCCCGACCAGGACAACCTGCCCCACGACCACGGCGCGGCGTGGGTGGTGTACGGCGTCTATGACGGCGCCATCAAGCAGACCAAGTGGCGCTGGTTCTATCCCGGCGAGGGCGTGGACTCGGTGCAGATCCAGGAGACCGGCGACTTTGTACAGAAGGACGGCAAGGTGGCCTTCTTCCTGCCCGGCGAAATCCACAATACCCTGAACGTGACCGGCGACCGCGCCGTGGTGGTGCGTCTCGAATCCCAGAAGCTGGACCGCATCACCCGCTACCAGTACGATCCCGAGAAAGGCACCGTGGCGGTGATGGATCGCTGACGGTTGCTGCTGGCAGTAAATTTTCCCGCCGGAGCGCCCCTTAATCGAGAGGGGCGCTCCCTTGTTTCCCGTTGCCGCGGCCGGCAGTCGGCCGCGCTATGGTCTATTGGCAAGCCCGGCCGACTTAATTTGTGCCTGATAAGGATTCTAGTGTAGATTATCCGAAGTAGCCACCGGCATGGACTGGCGAAAAGTGCGCTGCCTGCCGCTGTTATTATCTTGCAACACCCCAAGTCCCGGAGGGAATCTAAATGCCGGACGCTCCCCTGTTTCCCGTTACCGTAGTCGGCAGCTGGCCGCGGTCCGCCGAGCTGATCCGCGCCCTGCGTCGCAAGGAGGCCGGCGAGATCACGCTGGCCGAGTTCAACGAAGTGGCCGATGGGGAGGTGCTGGACTGCATTCGCGCCCAGGAAGCGGCCGGCGTGGATATCATCAGCGACGGCGAGCAGCGCCGCGACAACTTCTACTCCTTCGCCGTGGACAAGCTCACGGGGATGCAGTTGATGAAGGTCTCCGAGCTGCTGGACTATTCCACGGACCGCGCCCGTATGGAGGAAGTGCTCCGCGCCCTGGACGTGCCATCCTTCGCCATCAAGAGCCCCATCGTGATTGACCGCATCGGCAAGCGCAACGGGCTGGCGCTGGACGAACTGGCGTTCCTGCGGGAACACACCGACCGGCAGATCAAGGTTCCCCTGCCCGGCCCCTATATGCTCACCCGCTCCGCCTGGTTTGAGGGACTGTCGGACAAGGCATATCCCTCTCCCGACGACCTGGCCCGGGATGTGGTCGAGATCCTGCGCGAGGAGATCATCGCCCTGCGCGACCTGGGCTGCGACTTTGTGCAACTGGACGAACCCACCCTTTCGCAGGTAGTGTTCGGCGAAGAGACCACCGAGACTTTCATGTGCGCCGCCCTGCCCAACCGCCGCGACCCCACCGACGAGCTGGAGATGGCCGTGCGGCTGATGAACGAAACGCTGGAGGGCATCGACGGCATCAAGACGGGCGTGCATATCTGCCGGGGCAACTGGAGCAAGAAGGAAGAGGTGCTGCTCACCGGCAACTACGGCCCCATGCTTCCCTACCTGGTGCAGATGAACATCGACCAGTTGGTGCTGGAGTGCGCCACCCCTCGCGCCGGCGAGATGGAGGTGTTCCAGGAGTACGGCAACGAGAAGGAGATCGGTTTCGGCGTGGTCAACCCCCGCACCGACGACATCGAGCCGGCCGCGCAGATCGTGGAACGGGTGAAGGAACTGCTCCAGTACTTCGACCCGGACAAGATCTACCTCAACCCCGACTGCGGCTTCGGCACTTTCGCCGAGCGCAACGTCAACACCCACGACATGGCCGCCAGGAAGATGCAGGTCATCACCGACGCCGCCAAAATCCTGCGCGCGGAGTATGAGTAGGGATGACGCCGTCGCATTGCCGGAAACCCTGACCACCGGCGGGGTGCAGAGGGAAATTACCTTCCACTTGCAGGAGCAGGCTGAAATCCGCAGCGAAATTACCGCGGAACGTTTGGCTGACGTGCTGGACAATTGGGTCATCCGAGGCGTCAGATATGACGAGCGCAACGGGCCAAGCATGGCTTATCTGGGCTGGGTTGAGCATAGAGGCGCTGAACGCTTAATGCGGGTAGGCGTTTCTATGGACGACCGACGGATTACCACTGCCTTTCTGGACACGAAGGCAACGGATAAATTAAACAGTGGCGACATGGCATACTTCCAGCGCAATTACGAAAGACCGGAGGCGCGAGGTGAATCTGAGAGTTCATTATGACCCGGAGTGCGATGCAATCGGGTTGAACTATAGTCAGCCCAGTGGCGGAACCTACGAATTGGCGACGGTAGGCATGGTAATGATCGACGTGCCCGACGAAGACAGCTATGAAGCGGTCGGGTTAGAAGTCATCGGCGTCAGTGCATGGCTGCCTCTGGGCAAGCGTGGCTACTGCACGGAAACGGACACGCTCACTTTTGGCCATAGCACGGAAACCGCAACCGTCGTTGCCGAAAACGGCGACTTGGCAGCGTATTGGCGGCCTGACCAATACGATCCGGGAGACACGGTGGTCATCGCGGTTGACCTGCGGAATGCGTCAAAGCATCTGGCGCCGGTAATCGCAGCGATGCCCCAGGCTTTGAGCGTCGGCAATAATTAACCGCGCTATCAACCCCAACATCAACAAGGAGCACATCATGGCGCAGCAAGAAGAAAATCTGAACGGCCTGCCCCGGGAGAAACTCGCCGAGGTGCTGGACTCCTTCCGGGACCCGGACGTTTTCAACGCGGTTACCGGGCCCTGGAAGTCCCGCGTCGTCTGGCAGGACGGGATGCGCGCCCGGGCGTATATGCGGAACCACCAGGTGGACATGGACGAACCGGGGGACCTGACCGCCACCGACGTGGCCGCCAGCGCCCACGAGCAACTGCTGTCCGCCATCGGCAGCTGCATGACCGTCGGCTTCGTGGTCAACGCTACCAAGCAGGGCGTCCGCATCCACGACCTGGAAATCGCGGTGGAGGGTTACTTTGACAACATCCGCAAGTGGGCCGGCGTGGAGGACGAAGGCAACCCCGGCTATGGCCGCGTCTCTGCCAAGTGCTTCGTCCGCGCCGACGCCGACGAGGACACCCTGAAGGAAATCTGGCGTCTCGCCGTGGCAGGCTCCCCGGTCACCCAGTCGGTGATCAACCGCACCTCAGTGGAAACCGACTTCGAGATGGTGGGCTGATGGCAACCTTAGTTTCCGCCGATTGGGTTGAGGAACGCATCCTTCGACCGGCTCAGGATGAGCGGGGCCCGAGGTATCTGATCATCGATCCCCGGTCGGCCATGCGCTACCTGATGGGACACCTGCGCGGCGCGGTCAGCGTACCCTTCAAGAAGCTGCAAGGCCCTGACGGACGCCTCGGCCCCCCCGAGCAGTTGGCCGCCGCTTTCGGCGACGTGGGTCTGGGCGACGACGTGACGCCCGTGCTGTACGACCACCAGGACGGGCGCAACGCCGCCATGGCCGCCTGGGTTCTGGAATACCTGGGCAGAGAGGACGTTCACATCATGGACCTGCTCTACGACGCCTGGAAGGCGCAGGGCCGCGAGGTGTTGTATCGTCCCGTTCCCACCGCGGCCAACGCCTTCACCGTCCGGCTCAACCCGTCGCTGAGGGCCACTTTGCAAGACGCCGCCAACCCGGGGAACGCCATTTTGCTGGACACCCGCACCGCCGAGGAGTTCAACGGCGCGGCGGAGGCGGATCATCGCCCCGGCCATATCCCCGGCGCCATCCACGTCCCCCACGTGGAAACGGCCGGCAGCGACGGCAATCTGCTCATTGACGAGTTCGAGCTGCGCGACCGGCTGGGCGCCATGGGAATTGCCAACAATGATACGGTCATAGCCTACTGCCGCAGCGGGGTCCGCGCCTCTGTGGCCTGGCTCGCCATGAGTCAGGCCGGCTACGACGTCCGCCTTTACGATGGCTCATACGCCGAGTGGATGGACAGCGAGCAGCCCGTGGAGCTCTGAACAAACCATTAATTGCCTATTGCCATCGGCTTTCGGAGGGAACGTCATGCCGGAACTGGAAATCATCATGGGCGGCTACTCCATCAACACCGACCAGACCCGCCTGGGCCTGTGTACCGTCACCCTCATTCGCGGCGCGGCGCTGTCCATTGTAGACGTGGGCCACTTCGGACGGCGCAATATGCTGGTTGACGAACTGGCCGCCCACGGCATCTCCACCGACGACATCGGGCGCGTCATCCTCACCCACGCCCACTGGGACCACTCCCAGAACACCGACCTGTTCCCCAACGCCGAAATCGTCATCCACGCCGACGAGCTGGAGTACAGTCGCAATCCCCGCGAGGGCGATCTGGCCACCGCCCGCTACTTTGCCGACACCTTCATGCAACAGAAGGTCAACGCCGTGAAGGGCGAGACCGAGCTGGAACCCGGCGTTCGCCTCATCGAGACTCCCGGCCACACCCGGGGCCACATCAGCGTCGTGGTGGAAACCGCAGACGGCGCCGTCTGCGTTGGCGGCGACGCCATGTCCGACGCCGGCGCCATCGGTCGCGGCGCTCCGGCTATCGTCTTCTGGAGCGAGGCCGATGCCCGCGCCAGCATCCGGAAGATAGTCGCCGCCGCCAACACCATCTACCCCGGCCACGACCGGCCCTTCCGCATCGAGGCCAACGGCGACATAACCTACCTGGCCGAATCCCCCACCCTGGAGATCAGCGGCGTCCTGCACTACGCCAGCGGCGCGGTCACGGTCAAACTGGGCCGAGCCGACCATCCCGGCACCACCGTCATGCCCAGCGCCATCGATTACCAGGGCGGCGGCCACAACCACCCCGGCCACTGCTGACGCCGCCGGCCCGTAATCCGAACGGGAGGTTACGCCATGACCACCGCAGCCGTTGCTGCCCCGCCTCAAACTCTCCCCTTGCGCCGCCGGTTCACGGTGGACGAATACTTCGCCATGGCGGAAGCCGGCATTCTGCGCGAAGAGGAGCGCATTGAGCTGATAGATGGGGAAATAATCATCATGTCGCCCATAAACGACCCGCACCGCCAATCCGTCAACTGGATAGCCTACTTGCTAACCGTTGCCCTGGGTACCCGGGCGATGGTGCAGGTACAAGCGACCATAGTGCTGAATGACGCCACGGCGCCGGAGCCGGACATCGCCGTCATCCGCTTCCGCTCTATCAATGACCTCGTCACGGTAACGCCGGAGGAAATCTTTTTCCTGGTTGAAGTCGCCGACAGTTCCCTGGCCTTCGACCGTGGAACCAAGTTGCCCAGGTACGCCGCCGCCGGCATCCCGGCAGTGTGGATAGCCAACCTGGTGGACAAGCAGGTTGAAGCCTATGACGACCCGGTGGACGGAGTGTATCGGAACGCGCAAGTCTTCCCGCTCGACGCCGCCATCAGCCTCCGCGCCTTTCCCGACATAACCCTGGCCGTGAGCGACTTCCTGCCCGGTTGAAAGTCCAGCGCCAGCGGTCATTGCGAGCGAAGCGCGGCAATCTCCTTGACGAGTCGGATGCGGGTCAGGGACGAGACTGCCGCGTCGCTACGCTCCTCGCAATGACCGAGCTTGGTACCGGCAAAGCGTCGAAACAATGCGCGCCGTAATCTTCGATTGGGACCTCACCCTCTGGAACAGCTGGGGCATCCACCTCATGCTGATGGAGCGCACCGCCGTTGACCTGGGGATGACGCCGCCCACCGCCGGACAGGTCGCCGCCGAGTTTCACCGTCCCTTCCGCCAGCACCTCCTCTGGTTCTTCGGCAGCCGTCCCGACGCCGAAGACGAGCTGGACAGAATCCTGGAGTCGTTCCTTGGTCATTACCACGGCAACGTCGGGCGGCGCAACTACCTCTTTCCCGGCGCGGCCAGCCTGCTGCGGGGGCTGCATCGTCGGGGCATCCGCATCGGCGTGCTATCCGACAAGATATCCTACTTCGGCGACGGGGAACTGGCGCAGTCCGGCCTGGCCCCGCTGGTCGAGTACGCCGATTTCAAGACCGACGACCGCCCCTACAAGCCGGCTCCCGATGGCCTGCTGCGTGTCCTGAACGCCATGAACCTGGCGCCGGCGGACGTCATGTACGTGGGCGATGGTCCGCAGGATGTGATCTGCGCTCACCGCGTCGGGGTTGTGTCCGCCGCCGCCATGTGGGCCGCCATCGACCGTGACGCCGTGCTGGCCCAGCGGCCGGAATACCGCCTGCATCGTCCCCACCAGGTCATGGCGGTGGTGGCCGAGGCCAACGGGTATGCCGACACCGACCCCTGGCGTCGCCACTTGCCCTGGCCCTGGCGTCCTGACGCCGACAACCCCGCCGACGACCAGGACGCGCCCTCCGCCACCGGCTTGCCCACCGACTATCCCGAGCCGCCCCGGGTCAACTGGCAGTTCTGGCCCCACCTCGATGGCTGGCAGGGCCGCAGCAGCGAACTGGCCCTCCCGCCCGAGGCAGCCAACCCGATTGCGCCGCTGAACCTGCGCGGTTCCAACAGCGCAAGTTGATTAATGCCGGCGCCTCAAAAAACCATCATCATTATCGCGGGCCCCAACGGCGCCGGCAAAACCACCTTTGCCAGGGAGTTCCTGCCCAACGAGGCGGGTTGTCCCACTTTCGTCAACGCCGACCTGATTGCGGAATGTCTGAACCCGCTGCAACCCGAGCGCGAAGCCGTTGCCGCCGGACGGATGATGCTGGACATGATCCGCCGGTACGTCAGCGAAGGCCGCAGCTTTGCATTCGAGACCACGCTGAGCGGACGAACTTATGCTAGTATGATCCCGCGCTGGCGGGAGCAAGGCTACCGGGTCAGGTTGTATTTCCTGCGCCTGCCATCGCCGGAGGTTGCCATAACCCGTGTCGGACAACGGGTACGGGACGGTGGGCACAACATACCGGATGATGTGATTCGCCGGCGGTTTAACTCCGGCTGGCGCAACTTTCAGTTGTTGTATCAAGAGTTGGTAGATGAATGGGCGCTGTACGACAGCTCAGACGCCCCGCCTTCACTGTTGGAAAGGAGTGGCGACCATGACCACACTGTATGAAATTTCTCGTCAGCGGGAGCAAGCCGGAGAGCCGGCTGAACGTCCGTATGATCCCTTTGTTGACGGCGCGTTGAACGCCTTACGACGTGCCGCCAAAAAGGCCCGCCGCCGCGCCATTGCCCTCGATGGCTATGTCGCCACTTGGCGAGACGGCAAGATCGTGTACGATACCGAACCGTGAGGGGGTATTTAGCCGAGTCCGCGGCAATTCGGCAGCAATCCGGGTTGGCAGAAATTTGGTTTCACCAGCCCGTTGCTTTTACAATGGCGACCGGCCGGCCCTGCGGCCGGCCGCCGCCCAACCCATGCAATGTCCTAACTGCCAAATGGACGCCGTGGCCGGAGCCATGTTCTGCAATCATTGCGGAACACAAATGCCGGCCATGTGTCGCCAGTGCGGCGCCGCCAACCCGCCGGAAAGCCGCTTCTGCCACCGGTGCGGCGCTGCACTGGCGCCGGCGCATACTCCGTTGCATCCGCCGCCGCGGCCCCGCGGTCGCCAGCCTCGTATCGGAGACATCGGCGCTGACCTGAAAAATCTCGGCGCGGATGTGGCGGCGTACTCCGCGCCGCGCATCAAAAAGGGCAGCATAGCCACCGCCCGCGCCGCCAGGGCCGCGGCGGCGTACTCCGCGCCGCGCGTCAAGTCCCTGGCCCAACGCCTCAAGCCATACCGGGCGGAATCGCCCGCGCCGTCATTGCCCATACCCGACGATAGCGCCGTCGCTGATGCCGGTGGCGGTGGATACCAACGGCCGCCTCAATCTGCCATTGGGGCCATACCCTGCCCCCGCTGCCATCGCGTCAGCGAACCAGGGGCGCTGTTCTGCTTTTCCTGCGGCCTGCCGCTGGATGAAGAACCGGCGGCAACAGCGCGCCGGGGCGGCGCATACGCCGGTCAGCCGGCCGGGTTCTGGATGCGGTTTGCGGCGTGGGCAATCGACTTCGTCCTATTGTTCACAGTGCAGGCAGGCATAATTGCAATCTGGCCCGGATTCCGAGAATACATCGACGCCGGCGGCGGACTGCACTGGGTTGACCTGCTGACGCTTATCCTGGCCTTGTTGTACTACACGATTGGGATAGCGGTTTGGGCAACGACGGTGGGCAAACGCTGTCTGGGGCTGTACGCGCTGCGTCCCAATGGCGAAAAGGCCGGCTTTGGCCGCGCCCTGGGCCGGTATCTCGCCGGCATCCTCTCCGGGCTGATTTTCGGCATCGGATACCTGATGATCGGATTGCGGAGCGACAAACGGGGATTGCACGACCTGATTTGCGACACAGTTGTAGTGCGAAAGTAGGCGGTCGAGTTGGAGCCGCTCATCTTTCCGCTGCTGGCGTTCACGCCCGGCATTTTCTGGTTGTGGTTCTTCATTCGCCGGGGCGTCTATCGCCCGGGGCCGCGCCGCCTGCTGGTGTTCACTTTCCTGCTGGGTATGGCGTCAACCCTGCCGGCCGGCATCATTAACACTATTTTCCTGGACGATGACATTCTGTCCGACACGGCCACCCTGGCGTCAGTGGCGTCGGGAATGCTGTTTGTCGTCGGCCCCACCGAGGAAGTCTGCAAGTTCCTGGCCGTCCGCTTGCTGGCCTACCGTTCTCCGTACTTTGACGAGCCGGGCGATGGGCTGGTGTACAGCGCCGCCGCCAGCCTTGGCTTCGCGTCGCTGGAAAATCTCTCCTACATTCTGATATTCGGCCCCGCCGTGATGTTGCTGCGGGCGCCGTTGAGCACGGTTGCCCACGTCGTTTTCGGCAGCTTCTGGGGCTATGCCCTGGGGCGGCAGGTGCAAGCCGGCCGGCGTCGGAGCTGGCAAATGCTGGCCGGCATCGGCGCCGGCGCGCTGGTTCACGGCGTCTTTAACGTGGCGGTATTTACATTCTGGCCGGCGGCGGTCATTCTGGTGGCGCTGGGCATAGCCTGGACGCTGGGACGATTCACCTGGGCGCGGCGGGTTTCGCCTTTCCGCTACCGCCGCAACTACCCGCGCATCGACTGCCCAGCCTGCCGTCGGCGTATCAGCATCATCAGCCGCTACTGCCGCTTTTGCGGCGTTCCCGTCTCCGCGCGGCAGCGGCGGATAACAGCGGTGTACTGCAGCCACTGCGGGCACGGCAACCGCCCCGACGCCGGCTATTGCGCGCAATGCGGAGACCGGATGCTGCGTTGAGCGGGTATCGCCAGACCTCCCCGCCGCCGAAACCCTCCGGCCCCTCCCTGCAAGACCTTTTCGCGGCAGCGACGCCGGCGGCGCTCCCCGGGATAGGGCGTTTTCAGCAGCATCAACGCGGTGGCCGCCAGGTGAAAATATCGGCCACCGGGCAGGCAAAGCCGGGCAGGAGCGGTTCGCAAGTCAGGGTATCTTCCATCCCGAAACGCTGCACCGTACCGTCGGCATGATGCGCGACTATTTCCTGGGTGGCAATGTACGCCACCAGGGCCAACCGGACGCCGGCATCCAACCACATCCGGGCCCTCCGGGCCGCGGCGGCTTCTCCGCCGTCCGGTGAAATGACCTCCACCACCAGGGCCGGAACGGCTCCTGGCACGTAGCCCCGGGCCGGTGGCGGATCGGGGATGCGATCCCGGGGGATGAG
Source organism: uncultured Dehalococcoidia bacterium (assembly GCA_964347975.1). Classification (GTDB taxonomy): domain Bacteria; phylum Chloroflexota; class Dehalococcoidia; order Lucifugimonadales; family UBA3495; genus Bin87. Next base: position 33,901 of record CAYGAY010000014.1, on the reverse strand, counting down.
CGCGTAATCGGCCGCGCGCACGGTATCAGGATTTTGTTCCAGGTAAGCCGCAGCCTCAGGACCCTCGAAATAGTCCAAGTCATGCTCTTCAACAAAGTTCCCCATCCGACGGCCGATTCGACCGGTAACAAGGGTGTGCATTAAACCCGGCGGCGGCATCTTGATCAGCGCTCCCCGGACAAGTTCATATTGGTAGCCGTCATCCGGCATATCCAGCAACTCGTCGGCGGTTATCAGTTTTCTCGCGGTAGTCATGGCCAGACTTCTCCGGATGCAATTATAGGATCTCCCCGCCGCCATCCGCCAGCATCAACGCGGCGGTCGCCAGGTGAAAATATCGGCCACCGGGCAGGCAAAGCCGGGCAGGAGCGGTTCGCAAGTCAGGGTATCTTCCATCCCGAAACGCTGCACCGTACCGTCGGCATGATGCGCGACTATTTCCTGGGTGGCAATGTACGCCACCAGGGCCAACCGGACGCCGGCATCCAACCACATCCGGGCCCTCCGGGCCGCGGCGGCTTCTCCGCCGTCCGGTGAAATGACCTCCACCACCAGGGCCGGAACGGCTCCTGGCACGTAGCCCCGGGCCGGTGGCGGATCGGGGATGCGATCCCGGGGGATGAGCGCGTAATCGGCCGCGCGCACGGTATCAGGATTTTGTTCCAGGTAAGCCGCAGCCTCAGGACCCTCGAAATAGTCCAAGTCATGCTCTTCAACAAAGTTCCCCATCCGACGGCCGATTCGACCGGTAACAAGGGTGTGCATTAAACCCGGCGGCGGCATCTTGATCAGCGCTCCCCGGACAAGTTCATATTGGTAGCCGTCATCCGGCATATCCAGCAACTCGTCGGCGGTTATCAGTTTTCTCGCGGTAGTCATGGCCAGACTTCTCCGGATGCAATTATAGGATCTCCCCGCCGCCATCCGCCAGCATCGCCCCACGCAGCAGCGGCGCCGGCGGCGCGCCCCAGGATAGGACGGCGTCGTGGAACCGGCGCAGACTGTAGGCCGGCCCTTCCTGTCGCCGCCAGTCCTGGCGCAGTTTCAACAGCATGAGCTTGCCCAGCGTGTAGTTGAGGTAGCCGGGGTCGAATGTACCGCGCAGGGCTTCCCGGCGGGCCGGGTGTTCCTCCATGTAAGCGTGGGCCTGGAAAAACTGCGTCGCCTCGTCCACCGTCATCCCCTGGGTGTGCATCCCCAGGGAGCACAGGTAGCGGCAGTTGCGCACCAGGGCTTCCAGCAGTTGGGTCAGCCACAGGGCCGGGTCATGGCGACCGTATTCCGTTTCCAGCATCATCGCTTCGGCATAGTGCGCCCAGCCCTCGGAGAAGGCGTAGGAAGTCGCCACCCGGTTGATTAGCGGCAGTGCGCGCCCGTGGCGCTGGTGCAGGTTGTGGACGTAATGGCCGGGATAGACTTCGTGGATGCTGATGATTTTCAGCGTGTGGTAGTTGAAGTTGCTCAGCCACTCTTCTTGCTGGCGCGGCGTCCAGTCCGGTTCCACCGGCGTAACGTAGTAGAACGCCTCGGTAGCCACCTGTTCCAACCCGCCCGGCGAATCCATGGCGGCGAAGGCGTAGCGCATATAGGACGGCGTTTCCGTAACCTGGCAGCGTTCCTCCGACGGCAGGCCGATGATGTCGTGGTCAATCAACGCCTGCCGGATGTCTTCCAGCAGAGCCCGCGTTTCCGGTATCAGGCCCTCGGCGGTGGGATGATGCGCGCTGACCTGGGCCACCGCTTCCCGCACCGACTGGCCCGGCGCCGTTCCCCGGGACAGCAGACGGGCCGCCGCCTCGTCCAGCCGCCGCAGGTTCTGCTCCAGGTTGGCCTGCCCGATGGACAACACGTCGGCCAAAGGCGTAGTTACCCCCTCGCCCACCTCCAGCATCCGGCGGTACAGCCCGGAGCCGATGGCGAACTCCGGGCGCGCGCTGCGGGCTTGCAAACGCGCGGCAAACTCCGCGACGGCAACGGCGGCAGATTCGCGGGCAGCGTCAAACTCGGCGGCCACGTCGGGCGCGATAGCCGCGCATTCCGCTGATGACTCCGCCAGGCCGGTGCGATAGAAGGACGCCATCCCCCGGTAGGCTTCCACCGCCATATCGCGGATAGGTTCGCCCAACTCCGGCTCAGTCAGCGCGTCCAGCGTCGCCAGGAAGTCGGGCGCCTGCCGCAGCGCCGCCGTGGCCGCGCGGATCCGGTCGGGCAACGGCGCGTAATCCCGCTGCACGTACCCGCCCACGCCCAGGTAGCCCACCTGCCGCTGGGGGTTGTTGTGCAAAGTCCGCAACTCTTCCAGGCTGAACAGCTCCCGCCGCAGGAACATTTCCAGCAAGCGGCGCGAAAGGCGGCCCATCCGGTCGTCATCGGGTTCGTCCGGCAGAGCCGACAGCTGCGCCAACGACTGGTGCAGTTCCGCAATGCGCCGCCGCACCCGCCCGGCAGAAAAGTCGGGCAGCCGGCCGTCGTATTCGTGCATCCCGATGCGGCTGCCGGCGGTGGGCAGAAACTCCCAATGCTCGCGGACGGCGCGCTCGGCGAGGGCGTCAACTGCCTGGCTCATCGCAATACCCCTGATTTCCCACCTGTGCTTCTACTTTCCTGGACAGTGAGTTACAACCTTGGATTCGGTCAATAGCTTGAGTTATGGGATATGCCATATCGTCAAGCGCTCGTTCAGTTGCTTTCTTGTCCGGCCGTCCAGAGATTTCCGCCACCACTTGCGCCATGACGACCACGCCAATATCGCTTCGGCTCAGATGCCACCCGTCCGTTCGCAACCTCGCTATTTGGGCTTCCGCGCGCTCGAATGCCAGACCCAACTTAATCTCCTCTGATGAATCTGTACCTGTTGTTTCCGACCGATTCTTACGACACACCATGATGATGTCGAAGTTGATGGGGTCTTTTGCCTGACGTTTGGGCGCGGCAACGGACATTTCTGCCTTAACCGGATGACACGCTTTAATGCGGAAGTCTGCCTCTATCACTGCACGCAGGACGCTTTGCCAGCCCTCCCACCTGGAATGGTGGTAAGTGAAGACGAGGAGGCCATCACCCTTAAGTACCCGGCCAGCCTCCCGCAGCGCGAGCGTCAATCGCTCGGTGAACGTCTTGACATCCTCATTCTGAACCTCGGACTCCGAGCGCGTGGTGCCGGATTGGTGGCTGGGAAGGTCGTCGAGGATCAACTTCTGCCAGACATAAAAGAAGTCGGCCAGTTGCGAGTAATGCACGTTATCGAAGAACGGTGGATCCGTAACGACCACATCCACGCATTCATCCGGCAAGTCGGTCGCTGCCGAGTCTCCACAGGAAAGGTAGAGCTTGCCCCCCTCGCCAAAATGGTGGTAGGAGGTGCTGTTGGCGCCCCCCATCAGGGGTTCATTGATGCCGTTCACCTTCACGGACCGATTGCCCCGCTCTTCCGGCAACAGGGCCAACTCAAAGGGCTGTTGAGCATATTGGATTGCACGCAGCAGGCGACTGCGGAATAATGTCGAGAAAGCCCCTGAGCTCTTGGGAGTTCCCCAGATGTTAGCCTCTAAAGGGGTGCGTTCCGGCTTCAGGATGTGATGGTAGAACATATGCCTGACCGCACCGGTTCCCTCGCCCTTGTAGGAAGCGAACATATTGTTGAACTCAAGCACTCCGGAAAAAAGGCAAGTGAAGGCGTCGCGTAGCCGATTATCTTCAATCTCTTTGATGCGACTTGCCAGCGTTGATATACAGAGTAGTTGGCGGGCATTGAACATATGGATCCAGGACCGGAAGCCGTAATTCAGCGCCTGGTTCGTGTTGTAGCCGGGTTCCAGATACTCTTGTGGAAGCCGGTAAGGAGACCTACCCAAGTCGGAGATCGCTTGCTCGTACAGGGCTTCATCATAGACGTTGATGGGGTGGTATTCCTTCTTGCCGTCAAGGGTCAGGACGAGCTTGGCGTACATCCGGTAGGTGGGAGGAGAGCCGGTTTCCCGAATGGTACGGCCTATGTTGAACTCGCAGTGACAACGCCGACACTGCGCCGTCTTGCCCTTTGCTGGACCGGTTGCCGCATTGAAGCCGTGGCCACACTCGGCGCACTCCATCTCAGTGACCCGGTGATCCTGCGGGGATATAGCGCCACACTTCGGGCACACGACCCGCACCGTGGGATAGCGTTGGGCATAGGCGTGCCTGGCGAAGATATAGCTGGAGAACAAGTCAACCGGGACGCTGCATACCGGGCAGTAGGCCTGCATCACCCAGAAATAGTACAGAGCCGGGCATAGCGTGCCGTCCGGCAAACGGGCGGTGTAGTAACTGGAAATCCGGGCGGCGACATCCGCTTCAATTTCATAATAAGTCCTTTCCAGATCCTCCGGGTCTGCCAGCGTCAGGGAGGTGCGGACTTGCAGGTACGAAACCGGGTTGATGTCGCGGCCAATGGCCCGGCCTCCGAGCTTCAGAGTTTCGCCGAGGGTCGTGCCGCTACCCATGAAAGGGTCGAAAACCACCGCGTCGGGAAACCGGGTCGGGGAGTAAAACAGCTCAAGTACGTCGGTTCCCTTCGGCGCCAAAGCGCCCAGTATGATCCCTCTGAAGACGGACCCCAAACGCTGCGCCCACCACTTGTGGACGTGGTATATCGGGCGGTAGATTTCCTTCCGCCAGCTTTCCCGTTCGGCAATGCGGCTGAGTTGCTCAAAGGGAAAATCGTCGCATTCAATGGCGCGCAACGCCGGCGGCCCCACTTCACCAGGGTATCCCAGATTGCTCAATTGGTCCAGGTATAGTTGCATCGCAGTAACCGCCAGTTGGAACACATCGGGCCGCAGAGCGGATGGATCAGGGCGCTGCTTTCATCGTTACGGTTGGGCCGTCTGACCCAAGAGGGCGATAAGCAACGAAGCGATGCTCCAGGCCCGCCGACGAGTTCTCAACATATTGAGGGGTAAGGGTATTTACCCTCAAATCGGCGTTGTATCCCACGAGAAGACGGTCGGTTTCAACGCGTATCAGTTCCCCGCGCGACTCCAACCGCTCATCCACTTCGGCATCGCTGGGCAGGATGAGGGTGCGTTGACCCGCTGTACCGTCCGTTAACGCAAATGGCGTGGGAGCGACGTACATTTTCCGGTCCCTTATCATAACGTCGCCGTAGCTCCCGAAGCCGGTGATGTGCTTGTTCTCGTGGACGTACTCGTGATTAGCGTTCAGAAAGTCGCCATGGAACAATACCAGGTCAATTAGCGGGTAGTCGTCGCCGTCAGGGTCCCTGGGATATCGCCCGAACACATAGTACACGGTTCTGCCATTGTGCCAGCCGGTGGGCATTTGGCTGTTGGCGTCATAAGTGGCTTCGCGGCCGGGATAGGCCAGCGCCTTCACTTCATACCCCACCGGACTATTCACCAAGCGGAAGTCGGGGTAGGAATTGCGGGCCGGAGGATCGTATGACACTTGCATCTCGTCCAACCGGGACTGAAACCAGTTTTGGAAGTGGAATTCCTTGTCCACCCGGTTGGTGCGATGGATGAGCTGCCCCCGGCGAACTGCCTGGTCGCACTGGAGAAATATGTCGGCGACAATGCTGGGCAATTGAGCAACCCGCCCGGTGTTCTCAGTTGGTCGCTTTCACTATGGGTGTTATGCCACCAGCTCGCTGATGAGGAACTTCGGCTCGATGTCCGTAAAGTTCTTCACGTCGCCGACCAGCTCCCGCCCGTGGGTCTTGAACCCTTCGTGCACGCCGTCCACGTCGTTGAACAGCAGGTAGCCTACGGCCACGTACAGCGGCGGCGCGTTGGGGTCGGTGTCGGAAATGCCCCGCTCCACGTTGTAGTAGCGCATCCCGAAGGGGGTCAGGCGCTCCTGCACCAGGGGCATGTGCGTGTTCACGTAGTAGTCCATATCGAAGGATTTGCCTGCTTCGTTGCCGTAGAACACGGTTACCTTAATCATGGCGATTGTCTCCTGCGATTGCTGCGGTCAGTGATAAACGTTGGCGCCGGCTCCGCCGCCGGCGGCGATGGTTTCGCCGCTGATGGCGATGCTGCGCGGCGATGCGAAAAAGGCCACCACCCAGGCCAGCTCTTCGGCATCGACGATGCGCTTGGTGGAGTTGCCGGCCGCGGCGCGTCGCTCGATTTCTTCCACCGTCACGCCTTCCCGCGCCGCCTGCTCGGCGTACATCGGGCCGCTGCGCTCGGTGCGCGTCGTTCCCGGATGCACCAGATTGACGCACACGCCGGAACTGCCCAGCTCTTCGGCCAGGTACTTGGTCAGGTTGGACAGGCCGGAGTTGCGGACGCCGGCGCTGAGGTTGCCCGCCGCTCGCCGCGCCGACAGGCCGCCGATGTTCACGATGCGGCCCCAGCCCTGCTGCTGCATATAGGGCGCGACGGCCCGGGCGCAGCGCAGGTAGCCCATCACCTTGGTGTCCAGGTCCAGCATCACGTCCTCGTCGCGGATCTCGTCCAGCGCGCCGCGAGCCAGTCCGCCCGGCGCGGCGGCGTTGTTCACCAGGATGTCGATCCGCCCGCCCAGGGCCGCGGCGGCCTGGGCCACCATGGCGTTGACCTGCTCGGCGCTGGTCATGTCGCAGACGATGGGCGTAACCGAGCCGCCGGAGTCGCCGGCAATGTCCTCTGCCGAGGCCGACAGCGTGTCGGCATACCGGCCGGTGATCACCACGCTGCATCCGTCCGCCGCCAGCGTCCGCGCCACCGCCTTGCCGATGCCCCGGCTGCCACCGGTTACGATTGCGGTCTTGCCGTCAAGTTGCAAATCCATACCCGCAGGGCCTCCCGCTCAAACTGACGGCATTGTACACCACGCAAAAGATGCCGGGGCGGGTTTCAAACCCGCCCCGGCGCGATGGCTCCGGTCGTCCGGGGCTCCGGTCGTCCGGTGGTGACTATGCAACTTGCACGGTCGCGCCGGCTTCTTCCAGTTTGCCCTTGATGGTGTCGGCGTCTTCCTTGTTCACGCCCTCGCGGACGCGGGCCGGGGCCGATTCCACCAGCTCCTTGGCCTCGCGCAGCCCCAGGTCGGTAACCTCGCGCACGGCCTTGATGACGTTGATCTTGTTGGCGCCGAAGTCGGCCAGGGTGACGGTGAACTCGGTCTGCTCGTCGCCGGCCGCGGACGGGGCATCGTCGGTGACCACGCCGGCCGCCGGAGCGGCGGCCACCGCCATCGGCGCGGCGGCAGAGATGCCAAACTCCTCTTCAATGGCCTTGACCAAATCGGCCAGGTCCATCACGCTCATATCCTTAATCGCTGCCAGCACTTCCTGATTCACTGCCATGGTTATAACCTCCTGACTGTTGTGAACGTTGCTTTGTCATCACCTTCTCCCGCTCCATTGATGGGAGAGGGCCAGGGTGAGGGTGATAGTGATAGTCTCTACTCGGCCGCTTCTGCCGGCTGCAACTGGTCAATCCGCGCCTGCAACACGTAGGCCAGGCTGCGCGCCGTGCCGTTGAGCACGTTCATCAGGCCGTACAGCGGCGACTGCATATTGCCCAGCAGCTGCGCCACCAGCGCCGGGCGCGGCGGCAGCGCGGCGAGACGAGATACCTCGTCGGGCTGCATCGCGTCGCCTTGCGCTATCACGGCGCCGTGAATGGACAGCCCGCCGGCGCTGGCGTTGGCCGCGTCGTTCACCGCCTTGGCGATGAGCGCCGCGTCGTCGTAACCCACTGCAATGGCCGTTTGACCGGTGATGATGTCCTTGAGCTGCGGCACCGCGGCAGCATCGGCGGCCCGGTTGAGCAGGTTGTTCTTGATAACGACGAACTCAACGCCGCCCTCCCGCATCCGCCGGCGCAGGTCCACCATCTGGTTGGCGCTCATGCCGGTGTAACCGGTGGAGACGACGATGGAACTGCGTTCCAGCTTGTCCTTCAGCTCGGCCACCCGGTCCACTTTTTCCTGAGTTGGCAAGGTTTCGCTCCTGATTTGCCGTGAGGCAAAAAAAACGCCCGCGCCTCGAGACCACGGGCGCGGGTAGCGCGACGCAACGGACAGGATCGCCGCCGGCGTCAAAAACCCCTGCTGCCACCGGAAGCATCCGGTGGGTTTCGCCTCGGCGGGCGGCGACTGGCCGCCATTGTTCCCGGTGGGTACCCGCTGTCTCAAGCGCATTTGGCTACTATTCGGTTGTGCAGGTCAGCCTAACACCCTTTGCGCCAGAGCGCAACAGCGTCGCGCCCCTGATGCGTACCCACTTGGTCATTGCGAGCGCAGCGTGGCAATCTGGTTCCCACAGCGGATGACGGTTTCCTGGCAAAGATGCCCCTCGACTCTGAACAGTTGCCCCACCTCACTATTGCAATCCCCAAGGTGAGGTGATACTATTGGTATAGACGATAAATAATATTCGCTGTCAAAATGTGATGGATGTCACAAATACAGGAAACCGGCCGCGGTCCTGCGGCGGACAGGAGGTAGCACCATGGCGCTCTGCAACAACATAATCGTTCCCCTGGATGGGTCGAAACTGTCGGCCCAGGCGCTGCCGGCGGCCCGGCTGATGGCCAACGCCACCCGCGCGCCGGTCACCCTGCTACGGTCTTTTGCGCCGATTCCCGGCTGGCAGACCGACGCCGAACACGGACGCTTCAGCGCCGCCGTGGCCGCCGGCGAGCAGGACCGCATCCTGGCCGACTTGACCCGCGTCAAACAGCGCATGAAGCATTGGGGCGTCGAACCCGCGATATTCGCCGAAGTGCATGAAGGGCCGGCCCACGAGGTCATCATCAACCTGGCCAACCGCGACCCCGCCGCCATGATTGTGATGTCAACCCACGGGCGCGGCGGCCTCACCCGAATGTTGACCGGCAGCGTAACCGCCAGGGTGGTTCGCGAGGTCGGCAATCCGACCCTCATCGCGCGCTGCAACGAGAATGACTGCCCGGTGGTGCCGCAGCGCATCGACAACATCCTGGTCCCCCTGGACGGCGCCAGTTTTGCCGAGAACGCGCTGTCCTACGCCGGAGAGCTGGCGGCGGCTTTCGGGGCCCGCATCACGCTGTTTCGAGCCACGCCGAGCTCCGAGCAGATAAGGGTTAACGGCGATTGGTCCCACGCTCACGTCGGCCCCACGTTCCGCTACGGCGATCCGGCGGAGCTGGCGAAGCAACTGACCGAAGCCTCCCGGGAGTACCTGTGGCGGAAGGCGGACGCGCTGCAGGCCCGGTTCCCCGTATTCGACGTGACGGTGCGTCACTCCCTGCAAAGTCCGACGAATGGAATACTCAACCTGGTGGATGAACTGGACAACGGCCTGGTCGTGATGGCTACCCACGGTCGTCGCGGCGTAGGGAGGGCGCTATTCGGCAGCGTCGCCGACCGCGTGGTGCGGCACTCCAATTTCCCGACCCTGCTGGTGCGCGGGCCGATGCGGGCGGAAGCGCCGGCCGGGGAGTTCCGGGAGGATCGAAAGTTCGCCGGGGCGGCGGCGTTCCACCACGATGCCGCGCCGGTAGGCTGATCCTGATCCGCCCAACCGAACTCCCGCCGGACGGAAGGCTCCGGGGCTGGCAAACAGCCCCGGAGCCTCCCTTTTTGGGCGGCGGAAGATCACGGATTGGGCCGCGGCGTTTCTCCAAACTCTGAAAGGCACTGCCGTCTGCGTTATAATGCCCGACGATTTTTACCGCAGCCCAGACTGCGGGGAGATATGATGGCAGAGGCCAAGGAACATACGCCTTCGGGAGCGATACGGCCGGCGGTTGCCGTATCGCCGCCCGAGCGCGCCGTTTTGCTCCGTCAGCAGCCTTTTGTACTGTGGTTCACCGGGTTATCCGGCGCCGGCAAGAGCGAATTGTCCGGCTGGCTGTCCCGCCGGCTCCATGATGCGGGGTGGCTGACCTACGTCCTGGACGGCGACAAGCTGCGCCACGGCCTGAACGACGATTTGGGGTTCAGCATCGCGGACCGGCGGGAAAACGTGCGCCGCCTGGCCCACATCGCCAGCCTGATGTACGAAGCGGGGCTCATTACAATGGTGGCGTGCATCTCGCCCTTCCAGTCCGAGCGGGAATTTGCCCGGTCGTTGGTTGGCCGGGACAGATTCGTGGAAGTATTCGTTAACACGCCGCTGGCGCTGTGCGAGGAACGGGACACCAAGGGGCTGTACCGTCGCGCCCGGTTGGGCGAAATCAAGGATTTCACCGGCATTGATTCTCCATACGAAAGGCCGGCCAGTCCGGAAGTGACCATCGAAACCGCCGGCCGCACCGTTGCCGAATGCGGCGCGGAGCTAATGGCCTTTTTGCGCCGGCGGGAGTTGCTGACATGGCGAGTCCCAGACTGACCGACCGCCGAACCGATAGCAGTGGCTCCGCTGCTCCCTCACGCAGCGGCTACCACCCGGGAGCATTCGACCAATCCGGCTCCTTTGGTTCCGGGTTCAACAGTTTTCTGGCCACGGGCCGCCTGTCGCTGGCATTGCGGCTGGGCCTCCGATACGGCGTGGACGGCCGGTTCATCCGCCGCTACCTGGGCATCCTGGCCGCCGACGCTATTTTTGCGCCCATGCGGTTCTGGCAAAGCGCGGTGTACGGGGGTCGTATTCGACGGGCCGCGTTGCATCCCGAGCCGTTATTCCTGCTGGGCTTCTGGCGCTCCGGCACCACGCTACTGCACAACCTGTTGGCCACGGACCCGCGGTGGGGTTTCGTCAACACTTACCAGGCGGCGCTGCCGGATTTGTTCCTGGCCGGCCAGCGGCGGGTGCGCCGCATACTGGAGTCCAAAATCCCGCCGAACCGCGGCGTGGATAACATCCCGGTTAGTTTCGCCATGCCCCAGGAAGAGGAAATCGCGCTGATTTGCTCCTGCGGCCTCAGCCCCTACGTCTCGCTCTATTTCCCGCGCACCGCCGATGCGACGCTGGATTACCTGTTCATGGACCAACGGCTCAGCGATGGCGACCGCCAACGTTGGCGACGGGAATACGCAAAGCTGCTCAAAGCCGCCAGTTTTTATATGGACGGCAAACCCCTTTTGCTGAAATCGCCCTCCAACACCAGCCGCATCCCAGCGCTGCTGGAGATGTTCCCCGATGCCCGCTTCGTCTATATCCAGCGCAACCCCTACGATACCTTGCGCTCCTACGCCCACCTGCTGCGGCTGATGAACAGCTGGCACGCGCTGCAAAGCATCGACTTTGACGAGCTGCTGCTGCGACAGGTGAAAATCTACCGCCGGATGGCGGAAACTTACCTGGAACAGAAAGAACTGATACCGGAGGGACGGCTGGTTGAAATTCGGTACGAAGAGTTGGAGCAGGACAAGATGGGGCAAATCCACCTGATTTATGAAGGGTTGGGGCTGGACGGCTACGACGCTTTTGCGCCGCGTCTGGCGGAATACGTTGATTCCATAGCCGATTTCCAGAAGAATCCCTCCAATGTCAATGACCGGTTAATTCGGCTGGTTAATGACTACGTTCCCTTTCTGGTTTCTCACTACGGCTACGAGTTCATAACGCCGGCAACGCCACCCGATGCCGGCGACCGTGATAACATTTAGACTGTATCGACATCAACCGTTATTCCCGCCCTCACCCGTCATTCCCGCGAAAGCGGGGATCCGGAGACCGACCGCCAGGCCATTCTGCAAAGGCGCCTGGATTCCGGCTCAAGGCCGGAATGACGAAACGCAACCATGGGAGGCCGCAAATGGACCAGGCAGTTGCCGATTTTTGGAATGCCACCCGCGCCATTCTGAACGAAATGCCGGTGGATGCCGCGCTGACCGAGTGCCCGGAGCGCAGCGGCCGGGAGTACGAGACCTGGAACGTGAGCCTGCGCAGCTACGGCGGCCAGCGGTTGCGGGGCTTCTACACCGTGCCCCGGGATACGCCGGCATCGGGACGGTTCCCGGCCCTGCTGGCGGCGCCCGGCTACGGCGGCGCCAAGGACATTCCCTACTACGTAGTGATGCACGGGTTCGCCGTGCTGACGTTGTTCCCGCGCGCCCAGGGCGAAAGCATCCCGGAGTGGGACCTTCCGCCAGGCGCCAACAAGCTGACCTATAACGTAACCGACCGGGACAACTACTACTACCGGGCCGGGTACATGGACTGTGTGCGCGGCGTTGACTTCCTCGCCGAAAGGGACGAGGTGGACGCGGCGCGCATCGGGATGTGGAGCCGCAGCCAGGGCGGCGGGTTCACCCTGGCCACGGCGGCGCTGGACCACCGCCTGGCCGCCGCGGTGGCGGAAGAGCCCTTCATGTGCAACTATCCGGCGGCCATCGACATCGCCACGCGGCCCTACCACGAACTGCGCAACTACGCGCAGGAACATCCCGAAGAGCGGCCGGCCATGCTGGACACCCTGCGCTACTTCGACACCCTCACTCTGGCCGACGCCATCCAGTGCCCCATCCTGGTCAACATCGGCATGGCCGACACCACCTGCCCTTACGACACCATAATGCCGGTATTCGACCGCATCAGGGCGCACAAGTCCCTGCTGGTCTATCCCGACCTGACCCACAGTCCCTGCACCGACTTCAACGTCCACGCCATGAACTGGCTGAAACGGTATTTGGGAACCTGACACTATTGGATGCAACTTGATGCCATTAATCCGTCTCTCCGGCGAAGGCCGGAGTCCGGGGAATTTTGCCGGATTCCGGCTTGCGCCGGAAAGACGGTTCGGTACGCACAAAGGGGTTCGCCATGCCCGCAAGAACCGGGGCCGAGTACCTGGCCGGCCTGCAAGAGCAACCGCGCGAAATCTGGCTGGACGGCCGGCGCATTGCTGACGTTACGGAGTTTCCCGGCCTGGCCAACGGGGCCCGTTCCATCGCCGGGCTGTACGATATGCAGCACGATGCCGGACTCGGCGGCAAGATGACCTACGCCTCGCCCTCCACCGGCGACCCGGTGGGACTGTCCTTCATCATCCCCCAGTCGTCGGAGGATTTGGCTCGCCGGCGGGAGATGATGTCCCGCTGGGCCCACGCCAGCTACGGCATGATGGGCCGGACGCCCGACTTCCTCAACGTCACCATCATGGCCATGGCCGCTGCCGGGGACTTTTTCGGCGAGGACCGTCCCGAATTCAAGCGGAACATCGTCAACTACTACGAATACGCCCGCGAAAACGACATCTGCATGACCCACACGCTGGTGAACCTCCAGCGCAACCGGGCGCCGTCGGCCACGTCCCTGGACTACACCACCGACGTGGCGCTGCACGTGGTCCGGGAAACCGACGCCGGCCTGATCATTCGCGGGCCCCGGGTTCTGGCGACGCTGGGGCCACTGTCCGACGAGATCATGGTCTATCCCACCCGGTCATCTCTGCTGGCCCGGGATGAGGACGCCCATAAGTACGCCTTCGCCTTCGCCGTGCCCTGCGGGATCGACGGCCTGAAGTTCATCTGCCGGGAGAGCTTCGACCTGGGCAAGTCCCATTTCGATCATCCGCTGGGTTCCCGTTTCGAGGAGATGGACGCCATCGTCTTCTTCGACGACGTCCTGGTGCCCTGGGAGCGGGTGTTCATGTACGGCGACCGGCACAAGTGCAACAATATGTCCAACGCCACCGGGCAGTACGTGCATACCGGCCACCAGGTGGTCACCAAGAACGTGGCCAAGTGCGAGTTCATCGTCGGCATCGCCAGCCTGATGGTCAAAACCCTGGGCAGCGGCGATATTCCGCAGGTGCAGGGGCTGATCGCCGAGCTGGTGGAAAACCTGGAGATAACCAGGGCGCTGCTCACCCAGTCCGAGGTCAACGCATCCATCGACGAATGGGGCGTAATGCTGCCCGACCGGGCGCCGCTGAACGTGGCCCGCAACCTGTTCATCAAGATGTACCCGCGCATGGCTGAGATCATCCAGCTCCTCGGCTCCAGCAGCCTGATGGCTCTGCCGTCGGAAAAGGACTTCGACGGGCCGATGGCGGAGCTGCTGGACACCTACCTGGACACCGATACGGCATCGGCGCGGGAGCGGGTGCGCCTGTTCCGCCTCGCCTGGGACGCGGCGTGCAGCGCCTTCGGCGGCCGGCAGGTGTTGTACGAACGCTACTTCCAGGGCGACTGGATGCGCAACGCCGCCCTGCTGCTGGCCATCTACGACCGGGAGCCGCTGATGCAGCAGGTGCGGGAGTTTTTGGAGCGGGAGTAACCGGCGCGCGCGCCGGATGGCGACGTTGCAGGGGGCGGGTTTCAAACCCGCCCCCTACGCTTTGCCGGATGTATTTGAGGGTTAGTCGGCGGGCAACGTGAAGGTGGTTGCCCCGTCAGGATCATGGCGATGGTTGGCTAACGCCACCAGGACTTCGTTAGTCCGATGTTGGGCTTCGGACAGATTGTTGACTCTGCTCAGCGTGAAAAGCAGCAGCGGTACGACGACCGCTAGGATGGCAACGCCAACCCCGATGATGGCGATAGTTTCCTGGGTCATTTTGGCCTTTCTCACTGGATAAATTGCCCTGCATCCTCATCATGCTCCAGCATACGGTATGGTAGCACAAGCATGGCGATAACGGGAACTATTGTAAGATGATGAAATGATGCAGGGACGAATAATCATTCGCCCCTGCGTTTTGCCGGATCGGATGTGCCTGCGGGTTACCGCGTCAAACCGTCGGCCACGGGGCCTTTGTAGGCGTTGTCGCCGCCGAATACGGTGCCCGTGGTTCCGGTATTGAACTTGCTCAGGCTTAGTTCGTACACCTCGCCGGGGAAGGGAATGTAGCCAACCGACGCGGCCAAATCCCGGCCCTGGTCGCTCAGGTAGTACCGCACGAACTCCGACACGTGGGCCTGCTGCGCGGCGTCGGACCGCACGTAGATGAACAGCGGCCGGCTCAGCGGCGCATAGGTCCCGTTGTTGATCACCTCGTCCGTGGGAGCGACGCAGCCGTTGCCGCCGTCAATCGACACCACCTTCACCTTGTCCTTGTTCTCCACGTAGTAGGCATAGCCAAAGTAGCCAATGCTGTACTTGTCGCCGGACACCCCCTGCACCAGCACGTTGTCGTCCTCGGAGGCAACGAAGTCGCCCCGTGACACCCCGCCGTCGCCGTTGATGGCTTCGGTGAAGTAGTCAAAGGTCCCCGAGTCCACCCCCGGCGCGTACATCTTGATCTCTTCGTTGGGCCAGGACGGGTCAACCTGGTTCCAGTGGGTGACCACGCCCTCGGACTCCGGCTTCCAGATCATGTTGAGCTGGTCCACGGTCAGGCAGGTCACGAAGTCGTTGTCGGGGTTGACCACCACGGATAGGCCGTCAATGGCCACGGGCAGCTCGATGTACTCGACGCCGGCGGCGGCGCAGAGGTCAACTTCCTTCTGCTTGATGGGCCGGGAGGCGTCGGAGATGACGATCTCGTTGGCGCAGAACTTCTTGAAGCCGCCGCCGGTGCCGGAGATACCGACTACCACGCGGACGTTGCCGTCGGTCAGGCCGCCGAACTCCTCGGCCACCGCCTCGGTGATGGGGAAAACGGTGGACGAGCCGTCAATGGGAATGTCTCCCGACAGGGTGGCGTACATGCTGGGGTCGGCCATTTTGGCCGGCTCGGATGCGGCGGTGATAGTTCCTGACTGACTGCCGGAACTGGCGGTCTGGGCGGCGCTTCCGGTTTGGGTCGCGCCGGACGTGGAACCGGATTCGGACGCAGTTGATGCGGCAGTGGAACCGGAACCTCCGCCGGAGGCGGGAGCGGCCGGCGCGGCGGGCGTCTCCGCAGATGGGCCGCAGGCAGCGGCCATAAGGAGGGCTGCGCCAGCCACAGCGGCGGTGGTCAGCAACAACCGGAACGGCAGGTTTTTCAGAGTATCCAATTTAGCGGAACTCATCGATCCTCCTGAGAATCGCTTTTCTGGTCAGGGTGCGTTGGGTGATGAAAAACTTCAATCTCTGGCTGGGATTACGCGGTCGAGGGGTCCCAACCCTCACGGTGCTCCAATAATCATCCCTCCTGTTTTCGGTTTGCGACTGAAATTGGTCGATGTGACAAAAATAAAGCGAACTCAAAAGAATTCGCTTGCAATAATGGGATGTGATGCCGCCGCCCCGCATGAGGCGGGCACGGTTGGGATAGCGCCGCCTTTGCGCGGTTTATAGACGGCAACGGCCCGGCCGGTGGCGGGACCAAAAATTACGGGGGACGAATCCCCCGTAATGCGGATTGGCGACGCTGCGGTCGGTTCAAATGCGGCAGGCGGGATGTTCACCGGAGCCACTCCCGCCGCGGCCGGAATGGCGGGCAACCGCTCGACTATTGGCAATTTGCCCACCGGAGTGGAGAAAATCGCCGTTGTCGCCGGTGCAAGCATGGATTACCGTCCATCCGAAACGATGGCTTCCAGCTCCGCAGGGTCCTTGGGTATGGCCTCGGACAGTACCCGGCAGCCGTCTTCGGTGACCAGCACGTCGTCCTCAATGCGGATGCCGATACCCTTGTAGATGTCCGGAGCCTTCCTGGCCTGGGGGCCGAAATACAGGCCCGGCTCGATGGTGAGCACCATGCCCGGGCGCAGGCGGACCTGGCCTTTGTCATCGCGGTAGGGGCCGCAATCATGCACGTCCAGCCCCAGCCAGTGGGAGGTGGCGTGCATATAGTAGTCCCGGTAAGTCTGCTGCTCCATAATCTCGTCAACGCTGCCGCTCATGATGGACAGGTCAATCAGGCCCTGGATCAGCGTCCGCGTGGCCACCCGGTGCACGTCGTCGAAACCGACGCCGGGCTTGACCTCGGCGATGGCCTTGCGCTGGGATTCCAGCGTCAGTTCGTAAATGGCCCGCTGCGGCCCGGTGAACTTGCCGGACACCGGCCAGGTGCGGGTGACGTCGGCGGTGTAGTAACCGTACTCCGCGCCGGCGTCAATCAGCAGCAGGTCATCCGGACCGAGGGCGTCCCGGTTGCGGATGTAGTGCAGCACGCAGGCATTGGCGCCGCCGGCCACGATGGACGGGTAGCCGTTGCGTGGCGAACCCAGTTGCCGGAAAGGGCCTTCCAACGCGGCCTGGACTTCGTATTCGTGGACGCCGGGGGCGGCCGCGCGCATGGCCGCGTCGAACCCGTGGGCGGTGATGTCGATGGCGCGCTGGAGAAGAGCGATCTCCTCGTCGGTCTTGATCTGTCGCATCAGATCGACCTGGGGCGTCGGGTCCTCGATGCGACGCAGGCTTTTCGCGCCGCGCTGGGCCATGCTGCGGCGGCGCTTGACCAGGTTGGAGATGATGCGGTCCAGCCGGTCGTCGCTTCCCAGGGCATAGTACACCGTATCGTAGTCGGCCAGCAGCTTGGGCAGTTGGGCGTCGAGCTGCTCCAGGGGATAGGCGGCGTTTGCGCCCAGCGGGCCAACGGCGCCGCGCACTCCGGCGCGATAGCCGACCCAGATCTCAAAGGTGGGATCGTAAGGCCGGACAAAAAGGGTATAGGGGGTATGCGAACCGGGGCGCAGAACCGCGACGGAATCGGGCTCGTCGAAGCCGGTCATGTACCAGAATGACGAAGGTTGACGGTACTCGTGGTCAACGTCGTTGTTTCGGGAAGCGTCATGGCCGGCGGCCAGGACGATAGCGCCGCCGGAGAGCGATTGCATCAGCCGGCGGCGACGGCTGTTGAATTCCTGCGACTGTGTTGCCAGAGCGTCAGCGCTCATCTGAAACGGCTCAATCTTATTCGGTCGTCCTAAGTAACCGCGAGTGATTATAGCAGCGGCATTTCGCCGCTGCAACACCAGTCCGGCCCTCGTGCGTACCCACTTTGTCATTGCGACCTCATACTTGATACGGGGCGGCAATCTCGCCGGCGTAGCAATGGCCGTTCCGTCGCGGGTCTCGCAGCAGAAAGCGGCGACCGCCGGAACGGGATTCCATCGCCCGCCGGCGGCGGTCGTGGAATGACCGGTTAAAGCGGGTACGTCTGAGCGCGCCGCCGCTTGCCAATATAGCACAAATGTTTTATAATTGGCTCACTGCTTCCAAACCGATGGGAGGGCCCATCATTCCCACCTGCGGTTGCGGGATCGGACAACCCTCGTGGCCGACCCAGGAGTTTGCAGTGACCCGGTACATTCTGCGCGGCTGCCGACGCTGCGGCGGCGATCTTTTTCTCCACGACCAATATCCTCAAGAGGACGATTGGATGTGCCTACAGTGCGGCCGCTACCGTCATCAACATCAGCCCTCCGCGACGAGCAACGACTTCTCCGAAAACCGGCTGCCACCGGTTGCCAGGGGCGGCGAACCGCGCGTCCGACCGGCTAATCCGAACCAGTGAAACCGGCTTCAAATTGTGCGCTGAGCCTCTGCCCTTGCCTGGAGGGACCGTCGTATCCCGCTTGTTTGGCCGGCAATCCTTTGTTACAATTCCCGCGCACGAAAGGTACTGACGGCGAACAACCGCGCGTTGTCACCGCCACGCCCTGGTACTATTGTCATTCGCGCAACCAATGGAGGAGGAGTAACTATGCCGTCGTTCTGGGAAAACATCCGAATGCCCGACCCCACGGGCGAGCGCGAGTCCGGCGCCAACATCGCCGAGGGCGGCGATATGGCTGCCTACGTCAGTTTCCCGCCACCCAGCGTGGGCACCAGCCTGCCGGCTGTCATCGTGGTCCAGGAAGCTTTCGGAGTCAACCGGCACATCCAGCGAGTGGCTGACCAGTTCGCCGCCGCAGGTTACGTGGCCGTGGCCCCGGCCCTGTTCCATCGCAACGACCGCAACCCCAACCCCTCGCTGGGCTACACCCCCGAGGATTTCGACGCCGCCATCAACACCTATATGCCCGAACTCACCGGCCGGGGCATCATCGACGACATCAACGCCACCGTTGATTACTTGCAGCGCACCTACCCCCGCACCCGCGGGCAGAAGATCGGCATCGTCGGTTACTGCATGGGCGGCCGCGTGGTCTATCTGGCCGCCAGCGCGTGTAGCGGCCTCTCTGCCGGCGTTTGCTACTACGGCGGCGCCATCCTGGCTCCCTACAGCGACGGCGTGACCCCCATCGACGGCACCGCCAGGATCAGCATCCCGCTGATGGGCAACTTCGGAGACACGGACGGCAACCCAACGCCGGATGACGTCGCCCAGATCGCCGCGGCTCTCGACGCCGCCGGCAAAGCCCACGATTTCAAGTCCTACCCCGACGCCGGCCACGGCTTCAACTGCGACGACCGCGACAGTTACAACCAGGCCGCCGCCGAAGACGCCCAGGCCCGCACCCTGGCCTTCTTCGCCGAGCACCTGGCATAACTCCCCGCCGCACATGGCCTGGTATTACGGCCCCCTTGCCAGCGCGCAGGGGGGCCATCAGCATATTAATCATCCCGCTTTCTCGTCGCCGTCGGCCAACGCCATAGGAGGCTGGCAAATGAGCACTCTGAAAGAGAACATAGCCGCCTACGAAGCTATGCAAGACGATCTGGAACTGGATTACTTCGGCAAGTGGGTAGTCTTCCATAATGAGGGACTTGCCGGGACCTACAAGACATCGGAGGACGCAGTCAATGACGCTATTGCGCGCTTCGGGCGCGGCCCTTACCTGATCAAGCAAGTAGGCGAGTCGCCCCTGGCTTTACCGCCTTACGTGCTTTACCGGACGCGCAATGTCAGCCGCTGATTGTGGCTTCCCTGACCAGCCGGACTTCCTGGAGCATCGCGGGCCGATTCTAATGGTCCGTATTGACTTTAACCTGGACTTTCCGACCGGGACGCCGGTCCATCCAAGTGAGCCATGGGAGCTTTTGCCCGCTCTGGTGGATACGGGCGCAACTACGACTTGCATCGATGCCAAACTCGCGATGACGCTGAACTTGCCGGTAATCAACCAGCGGTTCTACGACGGACGCGCTGGCGCGGTTTCTCTCAGCAACGACTAGCCGGAATGCGTCCAACGGCTTCCGCGTCTTGGCGCAAAAGAAGCCAGCCGGCTCACCCTCCCAACGGGCTGATTCCCCGTATCAGCCGCAGAATGTCGTTGGCCGAGATGGCGATCACCAGCGCCAGCAGGGCGACGAACCCGATCAGGTGCACCAGGCCCTCTTTCTCCGACGGGACTCGCTTCCCGCCCCGGACCCACTCGATGAATACGAACAGCAGCCGCCCGCCGTCCAGCATGGGAATGGGCAGTATGTTCAGTATGGCCAGATTGATGCTCAGCAGGATGGCCACCAGCACCCAGCCCTGCAATCCGCCCTGACGGGTGACTTCGCCGGTGATCTGGGCGATACCGATGGGCCCGCTTAATTCCGGCCCGCGCCCCCCGCCAAACCAGCCGCGTATCTCACGGCCCATCAGCTCAAGGGTGTCCCAGGTTCTGGTCACCCCCATTCTGGCTGCGGTCCATGGCGGTTCCATCCGCCGCTCTTCCTGCTGGTCCACTATCGTAAAGCCGATGCCGACTGCGCCCTGGCCCGCCGGCGGATCGACCCGGGGCGTAACCTGGGCGACCTGCTGCTGCCCCTCGCGCTCGATCACCCATACCATCTCGGATCCGGCAGACCGCCGCACTTCCTGGGGCAGGTCCTGGGGCGATTGCAGGGGCGTGTCGCCAATCTGGATCACCCGGTCGCCGGCCCGCAGGCCCGCCGTTTCCGCCGGCGAACCCGGCGCGACCTGGGTGATTTCCACCGTGCCGCCCACCAGCTCCGTGTGGGGGATCATGAACATGATGGCGAAGGCCACGATGGGGAATATGGCGTTCATCGCCGAGCCGGCCGCCAGCACCACCGCCCGCTGTCCCAATCCACGCCGAGCCAGGCTGCGCGGAGCCGCCGGATTGTTCTCGCCGGACAACCGCACGAACCCGCCCAGCGGCAGCCAGTTGATCGAGTAGATCATGTCGGCCAGAACGATGCGGTCAGGGTGGATCTCCCGGACTCGGCCCTCGTGCCGCAGGAATTCGTCGCTATCCACGTCCTCCATCCGACGGCGGTTGGGGCGTTCCATGACTTCGTACTGCCGGGACCGGCCGCCGAATCCGGCCAGGCGGGCCAGATTGCCCAACAGGCCCTCTCGCGGCGCGGCATCCCGCAGCTCGACGTAGCGGGCCACCAATTCCCCGTCAGCGGTCTCGCCGGACAGGACGCGCACCACCTGCCCCGGTTGGATGTGAGCCAGCGTTCCGTTGAGGCAGACCGTGGTCGGCGCCAACAGCGTCTCGGTGCGCCCGGTATAGATCCCGAAGGCGCGGGGCGGGTAGCCTACGCCGAACTCCAGCACCTTGACGCCGAAAGCCCGGGCCGACCAGAAATGCCCCAGCTCATGCACCACCACCAGCAACAGCAGCATCGGTATGAACGATGCCAGCGCAATCAGCCAGGAATCCATCAGTACAGGTCCCCCGATTGACTAAACGGATACATCGCGTCCTATTCTCCCTGAGGCGGCAAAGCAATTCCGCGCGCCTCTGCGACGCGTCGGACGTAGGCTCGCTCCTCATCGGACTGTGCCGAAGCCCACATATCGACGACGATGCCGCGTTGGCCTTCCGCCATGCCTTCCGCCATGCCCGCCGCCATGCCTTCCGCCATGCCCGCCGCTCTGTCCCGGGCGCTGCGACGCCGGCGCTCCCTTCTTGCCGCCTCCCGGTCTTTCTGCCATTGTGCCAACGCCCAAAACACGGTTCTGCCTCCTAATTCCGCTATAACGGCTGCCATGCCGTAATACACTGCGCTGATGCTGACCAGCGATGCCATGCCGTCAAAGTTGGCTATCGCCGGGCGCACCGTCGGGAAGCGCAAATTCGTCGTCACTATTGTTGTCAGGGCAATGCCGAAGGGCGTAGCCGCAAAGTGAAGCAGTTGCCAATTGTAGGAGAATCTTCTTGCCCGGCGCCGTAGCCGCCATCGCCAATGCAGCCAGCTGCGCCGCCAGCGATTGCGCCCACCGCGTCGCCCCATGCGCTTATTGTATCAGAGAAGCGCGCTGCCTTAAGCGGAACGGCGGCCGGCGATCTCAGCGGCCCGCGCGCTGGCCCAACGGTCTGCTTCCACTATGGCGCCCAAATCCGGGGAAGGCTGCGAATGATGCTCGCCCAACACTTGCTCCACCACCCGGTAGATGTCGGTGAACCCAATGCTGCCCCGCAGGAAAGCGTGCACCGCCACCTCGTCGGCGGCGCTGAGCGCGGTGGGCGTTGTGCCGCCGGCCTTTCCAGCGGCTACGGCCAGTCCAAAGCAGGGATAACGCTCCGGCTGCAGCGGTTCAAAGTCCAGCGACCACGGAGCGGTGATGTCCAGGCGTGGTATCTCGTCGTTGGCGAACCGCTGCGGATAAAACAGCGCGTACTGAATGGGCAGGCGCATACTCGGCGGCCCCAGTTGAGCTTTCACCGAGCCGTCGTCGAACTCCACCATGGAGTGGATGGTGCTCTGGGGATGGATCACCACGGCGATGTCCTCCCACGGCACCGAGAACAGCCAGCGGGATTCAATCACCTCAAACGCCTTGTTCATCAGCGTGGCCGAATCAATGGTGATCTTGTCTCCCATGCGCCAGGTGGGGTGTTGCAGGGCCTGTTCCAGCGTAACCTTCGCCAGTTCTTCCAGGGGGGTGCGCCGGAAGGGACCGCCGCTGGCGGTTATCATCAACCGGCGGATGTGGTTGTCCTCGCCCTGGAGACACTGCCAGATGGCGCTGGGTTCGCTGTCCACCGGCAGGATGACGCCGCCATGCTTGGCCTCGGTTTCCTTGAGGGTCGGCCCGGCCATTACGATGGGTTCCTTGTTGGACAAGGCCACCTGCTTGCCGGCCCGCAGGGCGTTCATGGTAGGTGACAGCCCGACCGCGCCCACCAGCGCGACCATGACCTGGTCCACCTCGGGCAGCGCCGCCATCTCGTCCATGGTCAGCAGAGTCGTACCCTCCGGCAACGGCAAAGGCGGCGTGGTGCACCAGATGTAGCGGGGGTTGAACTCCGCAACCTGTTCCAGCAACAGGGCGGCGTTGTTCCCGGCAGCCAAACCCACCACCTCAAACTCGTGGCGGAAGGCCCGCACGATGTCCAGCGTCTGCCGCCCGATGGAGCCGGTGGAACCGAGTATTACGATGCGTCGCATGGGAATGGTTCCAGAGTCAAGTGGGGAAGGTAGTAGTTACCGCCAGGATGTACACGATTGCTACGGCAGGGAGCAGACTGTCGAGACGGTCCAGCATCCCGCCGTGCCCGGGGAAAAGATTGCCGGAGTCCTTGGCGTCGGCCAAACGCTTGGCTTTTGACTCCAGCAGATCGCCGGCCGGCGAAACCGCGCCTAAAATAACACCAATCAGCGCCGCTTGCCAAATCTGGATCTGCAAGGGAAACAGGACCCCCAGCACGACCGCCGCGACGACCGCCGCCGCCATTCCGCCGGCCGTTCCCTCCCAAGTCTTGCCCGGGCTGATGCCGGGAGCCATCGGGCGCCGCCCGACCAGTCGGCCCACGGCGTAGGCTCCGGTATCGGCCGCATACACGGTGAGAAGGGTCAGCAGCAGCAGCCAGCAGCCCAGGTCGGTGATGTTGGCGACCCTTTGGGCGATTTCGGTCCCGGCAATATCGGGAAGCAACCATACCCCGCCGATGTCCGTCGCCGCCTCCGGCGGTATCTCCAGCGGATCGCCAACCCCATTCTCCTCAATGGCCGGCGGAGGCGCGAGCGCGGGAACGTCGGCGCTTGCGCTCCCGTCCCGGGGCAGCACGATACGTTCTCCGATGATGCCCCGCAGCCCGACGGCGCCGGCCAACGCGCCGCCGATGTAAGTCGGTGGCATCATCAGGTAGATGAGAGCGACGACCGGCCGCCGGCCATGCCACGCCGCAATCATCCACAACCCGCCGATGATGCAGCCCGCCACGCAGATCGTGGCCGCCGCCAACCCGAAATCCCGGGGCTTGACGGCAAGCTCTCCCGCCAGCACCAGCGCCACGGCCCAGGCGCCGCCCAGCAGGATGGGCAATGGCGTCGGCGGGGAGTCCGAATCCGCCGAGCCGATGGGTGGATACAGCCGGTAAGCCTCCCAAACCCCGATAACCGCCGCGATCGCCGCAAATATGGTCAGCAACGGCGGTCCGAACCAGATAGCGGCCAGGACGACGGGAGCGCCCACCAGGGCGGTCAGGACCCGGTGGAGCAGCACGCGCGCTATCCCTTGCCGGGCCGGTCCTGCCCATCCAGAGTGCCGAAACGCCGCCGCCGCCGGCGGTAGTCGTCCAGCGCGCGGTCCAGTTCGTCCGCATTCAGATCGGGCCAGAGAACCGGGGTGTGGTAATACTCGCTGTAGGCGGCCTGCCAGAGGAGGAAGTTGCTGAGGCGCTGCTCCCCGCCGGTGCGGATGATCAGATCGGGGTCAGGGCAGCCATCGGTATACAAGTAGCGGCTGAACAGGGCCTCGTCCACCAGGTCCGGAGCCACGCCATCAGCCAGGATGCGTCGCACCGCCTGGAGGATCTCGCCGCGTCCGCCGTAGTTGAACGCGATGTTCAGCACAACGCCGGTGTTGTGCCTGGTGACTTGCTGGGCCCAGGCGATGGCGTCCTGCAAAGCCCCGTCCAATGGCTCAGGGTCGCCCAGATGCACCAGACGCACGCCGGCCTCGTGCAGTTCCCGGGTTTGGGGCTCGATCTCTTCGGCCAGGATGGTCAGCAGCCCGTCCACCTCCTCGGTGGGGCGGCGCCAGTTCTCCGTGGAGAAAGCGTAGAGGGTTACTACCAACACCCCGCGTTCGGCCAGAGCGCGTACCACGCGGCGGATGTTGGCCACGCCCTGCTGATGCCCGGCCCGCCGGGGCAGCTCCCGGCGCGCGGCCCAACGACCGTTGCCGTCCATGATGATGGCGACATGGTGGGGCAATGGGCCGGTATCGTGGTTTGACCCGGCGCTATGGGGGACGCTATCGGCGGTGGGCAAGGGACGGTTATGCAGGAGGGACTTTCGCTGAAATACGTGTTTCGACTACCTTGATTGCAGAGAACGCAATTGTTCTTCCAACTGGCGAACCCGGTCCAACGCTGCGTCGCGCTCGGCCACTGTGGCAGCCAGTTCGGCCTGCATCTCATCCCAGGTAGGCAGACAGTCGCCGGTCACCGGGTCGCAGAACCGCAGCGTTCCATCGTCCCAGCGGACGTCCAGACCCAGGATCTGGCTGTATCCCGAGGCGATGCCTTCCTCGTTGACCGTTATCGGGATGGATTGGTATTCGCCGTTGACCAGGCGGTCGCCGCCCAACGCCGCGTCGTGGTATTCGCCTCCGGTGTGGTCGAATCGCCAGTATTCTGGCACCCCGAACCGCGCATAATCCTGCCGTTTGGCAGTGTAATCGGCTGTGCCGGTGGAGGACGAAGCGATTTCGATCACGAGATCGGGCGGTTTCCCGTGCTCGTAAATGACGTATCCGTTGCGGGCAATGATTGGATCTGGATCCACGTCCAGCGCCACCATCAAATCAGGCACTCGCCAGGGCCGGCGTTCCCGGGTATCAAAGCAGAGGTACGCGCCTCCGACGACCAGGAGGGGGTAATGGCTTCGGGCCAGGTAAATTTCCAGGGAAGTGCCGACGCCCGGCCGGTGCAGGCGAAGATAGTCTTGCATATCGCCCCTTTTCGGCGGATCGGGCAACGGCACGTCCGGAGCCTCATATTTGGGATCAAGCCACGGCTCAAATGGCTCCTGCGGCGGAGCAAGTTCGTGCAGCGGGGTGACGCGCTCGGCCGGCGGGGGGTTGAAGGAAGGTTGGAGGGTAGCCATTGCCAATCTCAACGTGGGGTGTCAAGAGACGCCATCATCGCACACGTACCCGCTTTGTCATTGCGACCCCGTACTTGATACGGGGGTGGCAATCTCGCCGGCGTAGCAATGGCCGTTCCGTCAAGGCTCGCGCAACAGAAAGTGGCGGCCGCCGGAACGAGATTCCATCGCCCGCCGGCGGCGGTCGTGGAATGGCCGGTTAAAGTGGGGACGTATGAGGCGCCATCATTCCCGCGAAAGAGAGTACAAAATAAGGCCAAAGTTCCTGTCACAGCGGCTTTTCTGGGTTCCTGCTTTCGCAGGAACGACGGTGTAACTTTCAAAATGTCACCACGCCTAAACCTCCATAATCTCCGCCTCCTTGGCGGCGGCTACCTCATCGATGCTCTTGACGTGCGCGTCGGTGGTCTTCTGCAGGGTGTCCTGGCTGCGGCGGTTCTCGTCCTGAGAGATGGATTTGTCCCGTTCCATCTTGCGCAGGGAGTCCACGCCGTCGCGGCGCACGTTGCGCACGGCCACCTTGCTGTCCTCCGCCTTGCGCTTGAGCAGGCGCACCATTTCGCGGCGGCGTTCCTGGGTCAGCGGCGGAATGGGCACGGTGATCACGTTGCCGTCGTTGGACGGGTTGAACCCCAGATCCGATTGGGTCAGGCTGCGCTCGATATCCCGCAGCGCCTGCCGGTCCCACGGCTGCACCATGATGGCCCGGGCGTCGGGGGCGGATATGGACGCAATCTGTTTCAGGGGCGTGGGCGTTCCGTAGTAATCGACCGCCAGGTCTTCAATCAACGCCGGAGTCGCCCGTCCGGTGCGGAGGGCGCTGATGTCACGGCGCATGGCCTCGATAGACTGGCCCATTCGGTGTTCGGCGTCGGCCAGCACATCCTCGATGGTACGCTCGTCCTGGTCGTTGTTGTCCCTGCCTCTGCG
Organism: uncultured Dehalococcoidia bacterium; assembly: GCA_964347975.1. Taxonomy (GTDB): domain Bacteria; phylum Chloroflexota; class Dehalococcoidia; order Lucifugimonadales; family UBA3495; genus Bin87. The sequence continues at coordinate 7,272 of CAYGAY010000014.1, read as the reverse complement.
CTCTCGCATTTTAGTCCCCTCCTTTACCGTTTTGCGTGACGCGCGGTTGCTTCTCGTCGCTGATGGTAGTGCCCACGACGTCGCCCCGAAGGATACGGCCCATGGCGCCCGGCTCAAATATATCAAACACTATGATGGGCATCTGGTTATCCATACACAGGGTCATCGCCGTGGAGTCCATAACTTCCAGGCGACGGTTGACCGCGTCGAGATATTCCAGGTTGCCGAACCGTACCGCTTCGGGGTTGGTGCGCGGGTCCGAATCGTACACGCCGTCCACCCCGTTCTTGGCCATCAGCAGCACTTCGGCCCCGATCTCCAGCGCCCGCAGCGCCGACGCCGTATCGGTGGACATATAGGGGTTGCCGGCCCCGGCGCAGAACAGCACCACGCGGCCCTTTTCCAGGTGTCTGATGGCGCGGCGGCGAATGTATGGCTCGGCCACGGCCTGGATCGGCAGGGCCGACTGGGTTCGGGTGATGGTGCCCCGGCGTTCCAGCGCGTCCTGCAGGGCCAGCCCGTTGATCAGGGTGGCCACCATTCCGGCGTAATCGGCGGTGGAGCGTTCCATCCCCCGCCGCTCGGCGGATGAGCCGCGCCAGATGTTGCCTCCTCCAACCACCACGGCCACCTCAACGCCGCGGGAGTGCGTGTCAATTATCTGGTCAGCGACGTAGGACACGGCTTGCGGGTCGATGGCGTCGGACCCGGCGCCCTGCAAAGATTCGCCGCTGACCTTGAGCAGGACGCGGCGGTAGACAGGGTCGCCCTTAAGGCTGCCGTTGTCCATCTTGGTTATCCTGGATGGGAGCGGCCTCGCCGGGCGGTCGCCGTCCTCGGGCCCATTCCCGGCCGGCCGGGTTATTCACCCAGCGCGAGACGGCTGAAATGTACAATGCGGACGTTCTCTCCGGTTTGCGCCGCAGTTTCGCGCACCAGGTCGGCCAAGGTGCGGGAGCCGTCCTTGATAAAGGGCTGTTGGAGCAGACACACCTGCGCCGCCGGCCGCTCGTCCCCTTCCGCCTTGTCCGCCTCGCTGAGGTACACGGGAGACATTGCCGCCACTTGCATGGCAATGTCATGGGCCAGCGCGCGGAACTGGTCGGTGCGGGCCACGAAGTCAGTTTCACAGCCCAACTGCACCAGCGCGCCGACCCGGCCGCCGGTGTGGATGTAGGCTTCAACCAGCCCCTGGGAGGTCTCACGGTCAGCCCGCCGGGCGGCCTGCTCAAAGCCCTTCTGACGCAAGGCCGCCATGGCTTTTTCCAGATCGCCGTCGTTATCGTCCAGCGCTTTCTTGCAATCGCTGATGCCGGCTCCGGTCTGCTCGCGCAGGTTTTTGATTAGTTCAACAGTAACGGAAGGCAACTTGGGAGCCTCCTGGTGGTTATTAGTCCGGTTCAGGGTTGTCTGGGCAAGTCAGGGTTCCAGAGGTCGGGAGGACATCATTTGGCCCAGTTCTTCCAGGGTGACGGTATTGCTGAAGGGGCGGCGGTCCTCGTCCATTGCAGCGTCTTCGGGCGCGTCGGACTCGGTCTGCGCCACCAGCAGGGCTTCCCGCTGGGCCTGGCCTTCTTCGATGGCGGAGGCCATGCGCCCGGTGATCAGGCGGATGGAACGGACGGCGTCGTCATTGCCCGGCACCGCATGAGTGACCAGTCCCGGATCGCAATCGGTGTCCACGATGGCAAAGATGGGGATGTTGAGTCGTCGCGCCTCGGCGATGCAGATGTCCTCTTTGCCAATGTCGATGACGAACAGCGCGGCAGGAAGGCGGTCCATGTTACGCAGGCCGGTAAAGTACTTCTCCAGCTTGTCCAGCGTGTGCGTCAGGCGAACGGTTTCCTTCTTGGGCAGGCGAGCCAGGTAACCCGTTTCCCGCTGCTCCTGTAGGCGCTTCATGTGATCAATGCGCCCCTTGATGGTCTGGAAGTTGGTCAGAGTTCCCCCCAACCACCGCTGGTTAACGTACCATTGGCCGGTGCGTTCCGCCTCCGAGGCGATGACGTCCTGGGCCTGCTTCTTGGTGCCCACGAACAGGACCTTGCCGCCGCTGGCCGCCAATTCGACCATGGCCCGGTAGGCGTCGCCGATCAGTCCCATGGTCTGCTGCAAGTCAATGATGTGGATGCCGTTGCGCTGCGTGAAGATGTAGCGTCGCATTCGGGGGTTCCACCGGCGGGTCTGGTGGCCGAAGTGCACGCCGGCCTCCAGCAGTGACTTCATTGTAATCGGTTCAAGGGCGGGGGCCGCCATTGTTGCAGCCGTCTCCGCCGGGCGTTCGGGGGCTTGTACCATAAGCTATTCTGCCTCATCTTCCGGTTGGCGCTGAATCTGCGCAAGTATAGCACAAGGCTGCAAACAGCGGCAAACGGCGCGGCAGCTCATGCGTACCCACTTTGCCATTGCGGGGAGCGAGCGTTCTTGCCCACAGCGGCCGCGTTGGGTATGCTTGGCCCCGGCAGCTCACGCCTCTCACTCACGTCAACTCACGTCAACTCAACTCAACTGCACAACCGATCCGACCACGCCGCCGGCAGGAGGTTCCAACGATGGCAGGGCAGAAATTCACATCCTGGGTACACGGCTCCGCAATGACGGGAGAGTATCTCAACCGCGTCACCGCCGTACGCCACTGCGGGCCTTTCGCCCGCATCGAGGGCAGCGAAGGCCAGAACGCCTGGATGCACTTCGCCATTCCCACCCCAACCGTCCAGAACGGCAACCGCACCAAGGCCGAGTCGGTGTCCATCGCCTTCCGCGCCCGCTCCCACGCCAACGTGGCCGAGGTGCTGGTGTATGACGGCGAGAAGATCATCGCCGAACACCTGGGCATGGCCATCAAGGGCGACAACCTTGACGCCAGCTTCGAGATTCCGGGCGCCCCCGAAGTGGACCGGGGCATCAACGTAGTAGTCGGCGTCACCTTCGACCAGGGCGCGCCCGACATTCGCTCCATGCAGGTGGAAATCGTCGGCGTCGGCGTGGACTTCGAGGGATAGCGCCGCCGGCTCACCCGGCTATAATGCTTTGGGGCGGGTTTGAAACCCGCCCTCGCGCTACGGACTCCAGAGCAGCCAGCAACGCATTGCGCCGTGGCGCCAGTTCCAGGTACACGGCGTCGTAAATCAGACCGTCGGTGCGCTCCGGCTAGCTCAGAGGCGGCATCGAGGTCAGTGTCGTTCGTGGTCCGTGTCAATCGGCAAAGCGCCAAGGGCAGCAAGATGCTGACCGGCCCGGACCGAGGACAGCCGATTTCGCCTCTTTCGCCAACGTAAGGTCTGCCAAGGCGCGTTCTATGCTACGCCGCGGGCGGAGTGGCCCGCGCGCTCCGCCTGGAAGTCCCGCGTCAGCTGGGCCAGCAGGAAGAAGATGTTTTCCACGGCGTTGGTGGAGTCCACTATGATGCTCTGGCGACCGTCGTCTTCTTCGGGGGCCATGGCCCGGTAGCGGGCGCGCACGTCCTGCATCATACTGCGGCGGTCGCCCATCACCTGTTCTACGAAGGCCCACGAGTGGGGGTCGTCTTCTTCCAGGGCGTCCAGGAAGATCAGCAATGCGGCGTCGGTGCCTTCCACCACGCTGATCTGGAAAGTCTCCAGTGCGATATCGTCCTCGGGCAGTTCTCGAAGCAGCTCCGGCAGGATGGAGAACTGCTCTTCCAGCCAGGTGATCAGCTTCTGACGGCTCAGGACGGTGTTGCGCCGCTCGCTGTCCTGCCCCGGGTTGCGCTGCCCCAGCTCGTTGAGGAACTCGTCAATGCGTCCGTTGAGTTCCAGCGTGGCCCGGCGAACCGCGCCCAGAGGCTGCCCCATGCGGGCCTGCTCCAGGTATTCCGAGAACTGGCCCAGCACTCTTTTCTGTTCCAGATGGGCCAGGTCCAGGGCCGTCGTGATGTCGTCGATGGCCTGGTCGTGGATGTACTGGGGCCGCGACCGTTCCTCGTCGGCGCTGGCCGGCCAAAAGCGGGCGAACAGGCGCATGGTCCAGTCGGGCGCGGACAGCGCCACGAAGCGGGAGGGCATACCGAACAGGATCACCGCCAGCGCCATCTGCGGGCCCAGGCCGATTTCCGGCCAGGTCACCAGCGCCTTGACCAGCGGCACCCGTCCATACACTTCCAGATAAAGGAGTATCACCAATATGGCCGCGGAGAAGAAGACCTGCACCGCCCAGAACATGCCCAGCTGCCGCGCCGTCCCGCTGAGGCCCGACGAGACCGCCATGACGCTGATAGCCAGGCCCACGTAGGAGCCGTAAATGTACATCAGCACCTGCTCCACCCCCACCAGATCCGCGGCGGCCAGGCCGATGCCGAAGGCCACCACCGGCACCAGCGCCTGCACGATGAAGGTAAGCAGCGCTCCCAGGATGAACGACAGCAGGATGGAACCGGCGGATAGTTCCAGGCCGGCCTGGAACCAGTTCTGCTCGGAAAGAGGCTGCGCTGACTCCTTAATTAACACCAGTCCGAAAAGCAGCATCGCCACGCCGAAGAGCATGGCGCCGGCTTCCCGGTAGTTGCCCCGCTGGATCCGGGTCACCGCCAGCCCGCCCACGCCGATACCGTAAAGCGCGGCCACCCGTATATCCACCGTCACTATAAAAAGGATTAAGCCGACTCCCAGCTGCGCGCCCAGGGCGATGGGATAGCCCTGCCGGGCCGAAATCAGCCCCGACCGCAGCATACTGATGGTGATGAAGGTGACGGCCGGCGAACTCTGGGTAATCGCCCCCGCCACCGTGCCCCAGCCGAAGGCGGCAAAGCGGTTGTCGGCCAGCCGGCTGGCCAGCATCCGCAAACGCGGCCCCACCACCGTCTTCAAGTTCTCGGAAAGCAGCCACATCCCGAAGAACAGCAGCCCAACGCCGCCGAGGATGCCGCCCAGGAGCTCAATCATCTTCCATCCGGTTTCCTGTACAGAGCAAGATTTTCTGACGCCGCTCGCTGGAAAACTGCGCTGACTGGCATTATCATCCCAGATTGTAGCACCGTAGCGCCATCCTGACCCCTTGCTGAATCTTGAACGTAGCTGCGTATCGCCATATCATGCGGCAAGGATTCGTCGAGCAATTCCGCGACAGCGCTGCCATGGAACACCCGTTGACCCTCCCAATGCTTTGCTTTGAGGCAGGACGCTTTTCTGCCGCGGAATCGGAGCACGCTGAACCGAGGCTCTTCGGCGTAACCGACGGCAAAGCTATTGGGACGTATTTCGAGCGCAAGTTCCGAGATTACCTCCGAGAACACTATCGTTATGAAGAGGGCAGTTCCGCCGGCGGGATAGATTTTCCGGGTCTTGGCGTAGATATGAAAGTTACCCGCATCACGCAACCGCAATCTTCCTGTCCTTTCAGGTCGGCCCGTCAGAAAATTTACGGCCTGGGTTACTCATTGCTGGTGTTTGTCTATGAGAAAATCGACGACCAGGCTACTCGAACCGGCCGGCTCAACATCCTGCACTCTGTGTTCGTTGACGCAAACCGGACTGCTGACTACCAAACCACCACGGGGATCCGACGAATTATCGAAGTGGCATCAAAAAATCGTATAGCGCGGGAATTCGGAGACTTCCAAACCCCTCCGCAATTGGCCGGCAGCGTATGCTCGCTGCTGGCTGAACAAGGTCTTGCGCCGGCTTCCATCCTTGAGCCAACCTGCGGACAGGGCAACTTTTTGGCCGCCGCGCTGCATGCCTTTCCGACTGTCAGCAAGGTTGTCGGCATTGACATCAATCCTCATCACGTCGCTCAAGCACGAGCAGTCTTGCAAACCGTGGCCGGCGACAGCAAACTAGATATACGTCAAGAAGATTTTTTTCATGTTGACTGGAACCCTTTGCTGGATAGCCTGCCCGAACCGCTTTTGATTATCGGCAACCCCCCTTGGATTACCAACGCGGCATTGAGTTCATTGGGTAGCGCGAACCTGCCTGAAAAGATCAACTTCCAAAAACGTCGCGGCATTGATGCGATCACTGGGAAAAGCAATTTTGACATATCCGAATGGATGCTGCTTCAGGCACTGGACTGGATAGCCGGCAGGAACGCAACTATGGCGATGCTATGCAAAACTTCGGTCGCCAGGAAAGTTTTGGCTCATGCGTGGCGGCGCGGGCAGCCAATAGCAAAGGCTGACATTTATCGCATTGATGCTGCGGCTCATTTTGGGGCTGCCGTAGATTCCTGCCTGGTGGTCATCACCTCGTCTGCAATGGTACCGACTTTCGATTGTTGGGTGCATGATAAGCTAACCGTCGATGCGGTCAATGCTGTATTCGGGTATGACAACGGCCGTTTGATCGCGGACACCACGGCTTACGCATCCTGGCAACATCTCGAAGGAGTTGGACAACTTAAATGGCGGTCAGGAATTAAACACGACTGCACCAGGGTCATGGAATTGCGTCAAATAGATGGGAAATATCGTAACGGCTTCGGGGAATTGATAGATTTGGAAAACGATTATCTCTATCCAATGCTCAAAAGCTCAGACGTCGCCCATGCCGATGACCCCAGCCCGGGCCGATACATGGTTGTCCCGCAACGTTTCGTAGGCGAATCAACCGAACTGATCCAGCAACGCGCCCCTCTAACCTGGCAGTACCTCGAAAACCACGCAGAGCACTTGGACCGACGGGCCAGCACCATCTATCGCAACCGCCCGCGCTTTTCCATATTCGGTGTCGGGGAGTATTCGTTTGCCCCTTGGAAAGTTGCCGTGTCGGGCTTCTACAAAAGTCTGCATTTCAAAGCAGTTGGACCATCGTCCGGAAAACCGATTGTGTTCGATGATACTTGCTATTTTCTCCATCGCCAGTCACAGGCAGAGGCTGTCGCAACCGCTGATATGTTGAACTCCCACGTCGCTCGGGAGTTTTTCTCTGCCTTCGTCTTTTGGGACGCCAAACGCCCCGTGACAGTCGAGTTGTTGCAACGGCTTAACCTTTCCGCTTTAGCCCGTGAGCTTGGGCGAGATATGCCAACGACGGCTGGAAAGCCGTCGTTGATCTAGGGTCTGTGGACGCGTTGGAAGTCGTTGCATCAAGCTCGGAAGATGATTCAGCTGACGCTGACAGTGAAGATGACTCGGGAAATTCGACCCGTCTCGACTGTTTCACTACGTCAGAGCCCGCGACTCTTGCGGACAAGCTTGATGCTCTCAACTGCTTGGACTTCCAGACGGATTGCGCATTCTATATGTTGGCCAACCAGCATTCTAGGGCCTGTTTACAAAGTTGGGCTAAATTGAGCACGATTTGGTTGCTGTTT
>CAYGAY010000013.1:0-83329 GCA_964347975.1 uncultured Dehalococcoidia bacterium | reverse complement strand
TCGGCGACGCTGGCGACGGCTTCTGCGGCGCCGACACCGGCGAAGACCGCCGCAATCTCTGGGCCTGGCAGCGCTCCGACGACGGGGTGGCCTGGACCGACCTGGACTCGGCCCGGCAGCCCAAGGACTATGGAACCCGGGCGGCCGGAGAGTGCTCGTTCCACTATACGCCGCATACCGACGACAACGACAAGCACGTGCGGGCCTACGTATCGGTGGACACTGCCGGCGTAGGGGCGAACAACTACCACAGCGCGGCCTTCGGCCCGTTGAACATCGAGCAGCCCTAAGGCTGGCCTGGCAACCCTACCGCTCCCTTGCGGGACGGTAGGGTTGCAATATTGGCAAAATCCGGCCCGGGCGTCCCGCCCGGGCCGGATTTTGGGTATTCTTAATATGTACAGGTATTGAATTGGCATCGTCCGCCCCGGACGTACCAGTAGGCCAGCGCGATGGAATACCGCTCCGCCTCCGGCAGCCTTTCGTACAGTCGCAGAAGCGGCCCCTCGCGGCGGTCGCTCACCGCAAAGTCGATCCAGCGACTGCCGTCTTGCTCCGCTACCACCGCCGTCCAGAGCCGGCAGTTTTCCCGCGGCTCCCCACGCCGCACCCCACCCCACGATAGGTCCACATCTCATCCCAAGCAATCACCGCCGCCGGCGGCCCTTCCCGCCGCTGCCACCCCCATTCCCGCAGCCCGGTTATGGCTTGGGCCCCCTTTTTTGGCCCACCCCAGCGCCGCCGGCACGCTGTATCCGGTGAGCCGACCCACTGCGCTCAAACTGCTGCCTTCCAGGTACATCCGCAACCCCGGCTCTTTCAGGGCCGGCCCCGGACGATGCTAAGCGCCTTCCGGCAAATAAGAACGGTGGCACTCGCCGCACTGGTAACGCTGGCGGCCCTTGCTGTGGCCAGCCTTGGGCATCCAGTGGGAACCGCAGTCGGGGCAGCGGACATCGTGGCGATAAACGCGGGGACGGGCCATCACGGCGCCTCCGGAAACCGAGTGGCAATCGCATTATACCCAAATCCCCACATATATCAGGAATACCCCCGTTTCCGGGTACCTGCTTATTATGTCCACAGACTCTAGCATGGGGCGCTTTTACCCGCGCTAATCCCCGCCGGCCGGCGCGGCCCTCGCCGTCAGTTCCGGCGGCGGCTTGATGAAGAGGAAGCAGACGCCCGCGGCGAAGGCGCAGATTGCGCCGGGGATGATGGCGTAGTCGTAGTTGCCGAAGCGGTCGCCCACCCATCCGGCGTACACCGGCGAGGCCACCAGCGCCCAGGCGTAGGCGAAGGTGATGTATCCCCGCAGGGTGGCGAATCGCGTGCGCCCGTAATACTCGCCCAGCGCGGCCCATACGATGACGCCGGCGCCGTCCATCATCCCCTCGCACACCACGAATCCCACGACCAGCGTGATGCCGATGGCGGTCTGCCAGTCGCCCTGCCACAGGAACAGGTAACCTACGCCCTCCACCGTAAGGCTCAGGAACATGATGGCTTTCTTCGATATGCGGTCACCCAGGTACCCCATGATCAACCGCGACACGAAGTTGATGGCCGACATCGCGCCGACCAGGTTAGCCGCCATCTGCGTGCTCATGCCCTTGTCATCGACCAGGATGGGAAACAGGCTGACCAGGATGCCCAGCGTGGCCATCTGCCGGAGGCCGGCGCCCGCCAACAGCAGCCAGTAGGCCTGCGTCCGCAGCGCCTCCCGCACGGTATAGTCCCGCGTCTCGCGCCGGGCCGCCGGGCTGCCGGGCCGGGCCGGCGGCGGGCGCGTCGCTCCGTCGGGCAGCAGGCCCAGATCCTCCGGGCGGTTGCGGAACCAGTAGCACGCCGGCAGCAGTATTACGGCGTAGAACGCTCCCGACGCGATAAGGCCCCACCGCAGGCTGGTCTGGTCAATCAGCAGGTTCATCGTCGGTATCAACGCCAGCCCGCCCAGGGAGGCCACCGCGGCCAGCACGGAAATCGCCAACGCGCGCCGCCGCTGAAACCACTGGTTCAATCCGGCGAAACAGGCGTGCTGAAAGGCCATGCTGTTGCCCAGGGACACCAACCCCAGGTAGATCAGAGCAAAGGCCCATAAAGTCGGCATCCAGAAGGCCATGATTATGTAGCCGACCACCGCGATAACCAGCGAAGGCACCAGCACCTTGCGGTTGCCGAACTTGTCGATCAACCAGCCGGCCGCCGGCCCTTCCAGTCCGCCCTCGGCGCGGGCGATGGAAAACACCAGGTTGGTCTGCGCCTGGGTTATGCCCAACTGGTCGCGGATGGGCAGCACCAGCACACCGAACCCACGGAAGAAAATGCCGCTGGCGAAGAAGCTCATCAGTGAAGTGATGGCGACCATCCACCAGCCATAATAAATGCGCCCGCCAGAGGATTGCCCCCCGGCGGGCGCCGTGGCAACTCGTTCGTCTGATCCAACCACTGCGCCAAATCCCTTGCCGCGCATTTTCTTCGTCCGCGCCCCCGAAAGAGGGCAGGCGAACCGCGCACAACGGCTGACCAGTGTAACCTCTGGCGCGGAATCGGGGCAACGCCGGAACAGCGCTCATACGTACCCACTTTAACCGGTCATTCCACGCTCGCCGCAGGCGGGCGATGGGAGCTCGTTCCGGCGGTCGCCACTTTCTGTTGCGAGAGTCTTGACGGAACGGCCATTGCTGCGCCGGCGAGATTGCCACCCCCGTATCAAAGCCGGCCCCGCGCTGACACGGGGTACGGGGTCGCAATGACAAAGTGGGTACGCCTGAGGATTGCCGCCAAAAGTTGATGACATCGATTTGGAAATGGCCCTGGCTAATGACAATTGCGGGGTGCGTGTGCGTTGCTTCCGGGGGTAAAATTGGCCGGAAGCAGCAGATTTCCATTAAAGCCTGCCGATGACGTCGCAGATACGCCACATTATCCACGCCGATCTGGACGCCTTCTACGCCGCCGTGGAGGTACTGGACAACCCCGAGCTGCGGGGCCTTCCGGTGCTGGTCGGGGGACGGCCCGACGGTCGCGGGGTCGTCGCCACCGCATCCTACGAAGCGCGCAAGTTCGGCGTCCATTCTGCAATGCCCATGGCCACGGCGGTGCGGCACTGTCCCGACGGCATCATCATGCGCCCACGCTTCGAGCGCTACCGTGAAGTGTCCGCCAGGGTGATGGGCATTTTCCGCGAGGTTACGGAGGTTATCGAGCCGGTATCACTGGATGAAGCATATCTGGACGTCACCGAGGCGTCGGAGAAGCGCTCGCCCATCGCCATCGCCATTGACGTGAAAGAGCGCATTGCGAACGAGGTCGGCCTGACGATTTCCGTTGGCCTGGGCACGGGCAAGTGCGTCGCCAAGATCGCATCCGACTTGCAGAAACCCGACGGCCTGGTGGTGGTTCCGGTGGGGCAGGAAGCCGAGTTTCTGGCTCCCCTGGCGGTGGGCAAGCTGGTGGGCGTTGGTCCCAAATCGGCGGCCAGTCTCAACGAGGCGGGTGTGCATACCATCGGCCAACTGGCGAATATGCCCGACCCCTGGTTCTCCCGGCGTTTCGGCAAGCGCGGCGCCGGCATCCGCGACCGGGCCCGGGGGGCTGACCGGGAGCCGGTGCAGACGGCGCGGGAGACCAAGTCATTGAGCAGCGAGACCACTTTCCCCGAAGACATCGCCGCTCCCGCAGAACTCCTGACGGTAATTGAGCGGCTCTCTGGCAGCGTCGCCGACTCCCTGACCCGCAAATGGCTGTTCGGGCGCACCATTACGGTGAAAATTCGTCTGGCCGACTACACCACCTTCACCCGCCGGATGACCCTGCCCGACGCAACCAACGATGACGCCGTTATCGCCGCCACCGCCTGGACGCTGCTGGAGCGGGAGCTGGAGCCGGGCCGGGCTTTCCGGCTGCTGGGCGTGGGCGTGTCGGGTTTCACCGCTGAGGGTGACGATGAGGCCCAGCCGGTCCCTGCCACCGAGCAGCATCGGTTGAACTTGTAACACAGCCGCCGCTTACCGGAACAAATCTTTGTCCGGGTCCCGCACGATGGCCCGGCTGTCGGCGTCCTCCATAGGCTCATACGGATAGCCCTTGATGAGGGCGACCGGCACCCCCAGGAGCTTGCCCGTCACCAGCTCCGCCGTGGCCGCCAGCTCGTCGGCCACGGCTATCGTCGTGGTGTGCAGCTCGTTGCCGTGGGGGTCGAACTCTCCGACGTAGCTGATCACCGGATTGAATCCGGCCACGCCGATGGACACGTTGACGGCCCCGTTGCGCCAGGGCCGGCCAAAGGTATCGGACACCAGCGCCGCCACGTCCACGCCCAGCCGATCCCGGATGCCGTCGCGGATGCGCCGGGCCGAGGCGTCCGGGTCCACGGGGAGCAGGCAAATGGCGTTGGCGCCGGGGATATTCGAGGCGTCGATGCCGGCGTTGGCGCAGATGTAGCCGTGGTAGGTCTCACTGATGATCACACCCCGGTCCATCCGGACCACGCGACGGCTCTCCCGCAGTATCATCTCGGTATGGCGCGGGTCGCGGCGGTGTCCTTCGGTGATGGCCAGCGCCAGGGGTGACGCTTCCACCTCGTCAATGGTCATTACCCGCCCTTCGGCCTTGCTGACGATTTTCTGCGTAACCACCACCACGTCGCCATCCTCGATGGCAGTGCCCTGGGCGGCGGCGGCGTCCATGATCTGAGCGGCCAGGTCGTCTCCGGCCCGCACCTCGGGCAGTCCCTCGATTCCTACGGCGCGAATTTCCGGCGGCATGGCGCACCTCTCATATGACGGTCAAGCGTGGATTGTAGCTGCTCCGATTCCAGTTTATCACTATGCAACGCGCCGTTTCGTCAAATCCGGTTTGCCGGTATTTTAAACACGCGGCGGCATTGTAGAATGGCGGCTAATCTGACGGCAGGGAAGGAGGGGTACCATGATTGAGCGGCGGGTGGACAGCGCAACGCCGGCTATCGTGGCGGCCCGGTTGGGGCATAGCGAGGCGGGATGATAGTTGCCGTCCGCCCGACAGCGCGGCATTGCGTCCTCTACTGGCTGCCAGTACTGGCCTGGATGGGCGCGATATTCCTGCTCTCCAGCCTGCCGCCCCCGGCGATAGAGGAGACCCGGGGCGAGTTGGCGATTTCCGAACTGGCTGGGGAAAGGCTGTCGTGGGTCGTGCATGTTGTCGAGTTTGCGACGCTGGCGGTTCTGGCGCGCCGGCTGCTGGCCTCCTACCCGGCGCTGGCCCGGTGGCAGGTATGGGCCGGAGCGTTTGCGCTGACGGCCGGTTGGGGCCTGGTTGACGAGTTCTACCAGTTCTTTCTGCCCAGGGACAGTTCTTTTGTCGATGTTGGCATTGACGCCGCCGGCGCGATGGCTGGCCTGGTGCTGGCGGAGGCGGTCGCCCGGCTTTATGCGCTGGTCAAGAAAAAGCGACCGGCGGTTTAGCCGCTAGGCCGCGCCCCGTCCATCAACCCAGCGACGTTTTTGAGATTGGCGGCGTGGTTCGTCCGTAGGCCGGTAGGCGGCCAGGAAGTCGGCGCGAAAAGCGTCGAAACGATGTTCCGCAATGGCGGCGCGCAGGTCGGCCATCAGGCGGAGGATGAAGCGCAGGTTGTGGATTGAGGCCAGGCGGGGCCCCAGCATCTCGCCGGCCTTGAACAGGTGGCGCAGGTAGGCGGCGGAGTAGTTCCGGCAGGCGTAGCAATCGCAGGCGTCGTCCAGGGGCGTGTCCTGCTCGGCATAGCGGCGGTTGGCGATGTTGACGCGCCCCGGGGGCGTGAACAGCGCGCCGTTGCGAGCGACGCGGGTGGGGAGTACGCAATCGAACATATCGACGCCCATGGCGACGCTGTTGACCAAGTCCTCGGGGGAGCCGACGCCCATCAGGTAGCGGGGTTTGCCGGCGGGCAGGCCGTGGCAAACCTGGGCCGTTATGTCGTGCATCTCGGCCTTGGTTTCGCCCACGGCCAAGCCGCCAATGGCGTAGCCGTCAAAGGGGATGGCGGTGATGAAACGGGTAGATTCCTCACGCAACTCCGGGATGGTTCCGCCCTGGACGATTCCGAATAACGCCTGACGCGGGGCGTTGGCGCTGTTGGCGTGGGTGTCATAGCAGACCGGGGCCCAGCGGTGGGTGCGCTCCATAGCGTCCCGGACGGCGGCCGGCTCGCTGGCGGAAAAAACGCACTGGTCGAAGCACATGATGATGTCGGCTCCGATGCCGTGCTGGTTGTGGATGGCTGATTCCGGGGTGAGAAAATGCCGGCTGCCGTCAATATGGGACTGGAAGGCTATGCCGTCGTCGTTGATGCGGCGCAGGGAACCCATGCTGAAAGCCTGGTAGCCGCCGCTATCGGTGAGGATCGGCCCGGGCCAACCCATAAAGCGGTGGAGGCCCCCGGCGTCGCGTACCCGGTCCACGCCGGGCCGCAGATACAAGTGATAGGCGTTGCTCAGGACGGTTTCCGCGCCCAGGTCTCGCACCTCGTCGAAGGTCAATCCCTTGACCGTTGCCTGAGTTGCGACGGGCATGAAAAGGGGCGTTTGCGCGGCGCCGTGGGGCGTGGTAATCTGCCCGCGCCGGGCAGTGCCGTCGGTGGTCAGCAGTTGAAAACTGAACTTGTCGGCGGTCATAGACCCCAATTTACCCGGATATGATCAGCCGGCGCAATCCATAGAGCCAGAGCGCTACGATGTACGAGGCATTCTCTGAGTTTCTAGTGCGTCTGAGCGGCCAAGGGGCGCTGTGGGCCGTGTCCGTCATACTGGCTATGGCGGTCACCGCCGTGGCGCTGTACGTTTTCTGGGACTTGGTAGGACGTGGGGTTTCGCTGGTCAGGCGGGGCGGTCGGAACAGGAACCCCCCCGGCGGCGGTCGTACTGACCGGGGCCACTGACGTGCATTTTCCAATCGCCGACGCCACGGTATCGCCGCTGCTGTTGGCGCTCCTGGGGATGATTGTCGGCACAATGACCGGCTTTTTCGGCGTGGGCGGCGGCTTTCTCATTACCGGAGGCTTGCTGGTGCTGGGGGTGCCGACAATCTACGCTGTGGGAACGGGCCTGCTCATGGTGATGGGAACGGCGATCACCAGTACGCTGCGGCACCGTCGACTGGGCAACGTGGACTTCCGCCTGGCTATTCTGATAGTTTGCGGGACGATACCCGGCGTTTTTGCCGGCGAGCGCGTCAACGCCGCCCTGGCAGAGGCTGGCGCCGCCGGCCCGGTGGTGGGAGCGGTGTACTTCGCGCTGTTGCTGAGCCTGGGTTCGCTGATGGTGGGAAACTGGCTGCGCGGCCTGCGCTACCGGCCGGGGCCGCGGGTAGGAGGCGGTCTGCCGGGGTTTTTTCACCGGATGCGGATTGGTCCGGCGCGGGTGACGCTGCCGGCCTGGGCCGGAACAAGGCGAGAGATCAACCTGCGACCGGCGTTCCCCAATGCGGGGATCGAGGAGATGTCCGCGCTGGCGCCGGTTTTTGCCGGGTTGGTCATCGGGTTCATCGCGGCCCTGCTGGGCGCGGGCGGCGGGTTTCTGTTGATGCCCTTCCTCGTTTATGGTTTGGGCGTATCGCCGGCGGTAGCCATAGGCACCGACCTGTTCCAGATCATCATCACCGGCACGCTGGGAGCATTCCTGTACTCGCTGAGCGGCAAGGTGGACCCGGTGATCGCGGTGATAATGTTCGCATCCGCATCGGTGGGTACGCAATTGGGCGCGCTGACGACGCGCTTCGTCAACGCGACGCGCATTCTGGGCCTGTTTGGGGTCACCGTACTCAACGCCGGCGTGGCGGTGGGCCTGGGTCAGCTGGCGCGGACCATTGGCGCCGACCGCCTGGAGCTGGTCAGTCAGGCGCTGTTGCTGGGCGTTTCCGGCGCGGTGGCGGCAACGATACTGCTGCTGCTGACGCTGGCGGTGGCGACCCA
The DNA here is from genome assembly GCA_964347975.1 of uncultured Dehalococcoidia bacterium. Taxonomy (GTDB): domain Bacteria; phylum Chloroflexota; class Dehalococcoidia; order Lucifugimonadales; family UBA3495; genus Bin87. The sequence goes on along the minus strand of CAYGAY010000013.1, from coordinate 75,399 downwards.
GGCGAGGCGGGGCCGGCGACTGGCCCGGCTGCGGCAAGTACGGGCGGACCGGGTACGCGCGCCATAGCCGGACTCAGCCGGAGACCTCCGCGCCGGAACTACAATTCCACCACCATTTGCAGTTCCGTGGTCGGCTGGCACAGCGCCTCGAACGCGCCCTGTATGCCCTCCAGCCGCACGAAGTTGGCGCTGGACAGCATGTGTTCCACCGACACCCGGCCAGTTCGCATCAGCTCCAGGGCGATGCGCCAGTCCTCCGGCAGGGTTCCGAAAGACGACTGCATTCGAACCTCCCGGGCCATCCAGTTGGGCGGGACCACCGGGGTCGGCTCCCAGGCAATGGCGATCATCACCACCTGCCCGCCGCGGGCGCACAGGTCTAACCCCTGTTCCAGAGTAGAAGGAGCGGCGGCGCATTCGAATACGACCTGCGGGCCGGCGCCGCCGGTCAATTCCACTACCCGCGTTTCAAAATCAGGGTCGGTGGGGTTGAGCACGGCGTCCGCGCCCAACCGACGGGCGGCGGCCGCTCGGCCCGGCGCCGGCTCGGACACGATGACCGTAGTGGCGCCGGCGGCGCGCGCCGTCTGCATGCACAATAAGCCGATGGGGCCCGCTCCCAGCACCAGCACGGAGTCGCCCAGTTTGATATCCGAAAGGCGCACGGCGTGTACGGTGACGGCGCAGGGTTCGCAGAGGGCAGCCTGCTCGTCGGTCACGTCGTCGGGCACCGGCGTCGGTTCCCATTCCTCCAACAGCACGTACTCGGCATAACCCCGGGGTCGGGCGCTTTGCCGGAAGCCCATGGTGCGGTAGTTGAAACGGGGATGTCGGCGCGTCGCCGACCCGCCACCAGGCGGTGGGTGTCCGCCGCCGCCAACCACCCGGTCGCCGGCCTGCCAGCGGGATACGCCCGGGCCGACGTCCACGATGGTTCCGGTGTACTCATGGCCCATCACCGCGCCCGGCTGGGCCAGGTCATACATGAAAGCGTGTACGTCGGTGCCGCAGATGGCCGAATACTTCACCCGCATCACCACCTGCCCGGCGGAGGGGGTAGGATCCGGCAACTCCTCAATCTGCAAAACCTGTTCACCCTTATAGACGGCGGCGCGCATGGTCAATCCCTCCGGCCCGTAATCGTGGCGCAAGGATAGCACACGCGGGTTGGAGCCGGCGGGGAACCGGGGCGGGCGGCGCCTTAAGGTTCGGGGCCGGGAGGACGCCAAGACCCGGGCCACCGGACGCAGTTGATGTCGATGGGGTTGTGAGGGTTCAGCGCGTTGCGACGGTTCACGTAGTCGGCGTAACGGGCCATCAGGGCTGCCCGGGCATTTGCATCACGGTCGCTGATGAAATGGGCGTTAGCGGGGGCGTGATGGGCGGCTCTTTGGCATTCCTGGGGACTGAGCGCGTTGCCGTCGCAGTCATGGAGGTTGTCTTCGCAGACGCAGGGGTAGGGGTATATTTCATAGTACACCGGGCCGTGGCGGCTGAAGTCGATGTCTTCCTGAAGTTGTCGCCGGGCTTCGACTTCCGCGGGGTCGGGAGGGGATTCGGCCGAGGCGGCGACGGCCTGGTGGGGGGCCAGCGCGTCGGGGGCGCAGTCGAAGCCGCGTTGGAGGAGTTCTTTGGCGGCGGAAAGGCGGTGGCCGGGCTTGAAGTCGGGGAGTTCGCCCTGCATTACGGAGACGAGGAAGCGGACGGCGACGCGGCCCTGGTCGGTTTCCTCGCGCACGATCCGGGCTAGTTCGCAGCGGAGGCGGTGGTCTGCTCCGGGGGCTTCGGGCGGGGAGCGGCGGTTGACGGGGCGAGGAGGCGGGGCCGGGACAGCGGGCGGGGCCGGCGCGAAGCCGAGTTTAACCAGCAGCCGGGCGGCCGCGAGGCGGTGTCCGGGTTGGAAGTCCGAGAGTTGGCCGTCCATGGCGGCGGCCAGGAAGCGGACGATGAGCCGGCCGTCCTGGGTTTCCTGGGCGACGATGTGGGACAAATCGGACATACATTCTATTTTAGGTTGGAGGGCTGGGGGAGTCAAAGGGGGATTGTCATTCAGGCGATTCCGCTACTGGAAACTATGACGAAAAAACGCCGCGTTTTGGCATATCCCGTAGCGAAATCGCATGGAGTAGTTTTACGAAAACCTATCACTATGTAGCTTGACTTCGCTGCTCTGCACAGCAGCGGAATCTCCGCATAGTTAAACAAAAAGACCACATCCGGAATTCTATGGTAGGGTAGGAAACCGATTATCCAGTAGGGGTGTTTTGGTGAGTTACCAGATGAGTTACCGGAAAAATCGGAATGGCAAAACCCTTATGACGAAGTTCAAGCTGCTGCTGGCGACAATGGCGGCTGTGGTGGCCGCGATGGCCGTGGCGCTTGGGCTGGGGCCCCTGACCCCGCGCGTCGCGCAGGCCCAGGAAGACACGGCCAGCTGCGGCGGCGGCCCCTCAACGGGCGCACGCAGAAGGTGGTCGACGCCATCCTCGCCAGGCTCAGCGAGACCAATTGCGCCAACGTCACCACCACGCAACTGAACGGCCTCACCGGCATGCTCAGGGTAGGCGACAACCTGAGTTCTCTGCGAAGCGACGACTTCGAGCACCTCACCAGTTTGGAACAGCTGAGTCTGTTTGACAACGCTCTGACCGAGCTGCCCAGCGGCGTGTTCGACGGCCTTTCCGGGCTGACGCACCTCCATCTACACGGCAACGCCCTGACGACCCTCCCCCATGGCGTGTTCGACGAGACCTCCAACCTGCAAAACATCACCCTGGACAACAATCGGCTGGGATGGCTGCCACCGGAGGCATTTGACGGACTATCCAGCCTGGAAGAGCTGCATCTGAACGACAACACCTCGCTGGCCTGCATTCATGCCAGCCAGTTTGACGGCTTATCCGCCCTACGCACCCTAAATCTGTCCGACACCAAATTGGGCAACATCGCCCCCACCCCACACGCCACCCGGTGGGAGTTGAACAAACTGGAGTCACTGAGCTTCGGTGACACGAACATCACCGATTCGGCGATTAGCTTTCAGGATTACAAGGCCGTGTTCCCGGACCTGATTGAGAACGGGACCAACGTCACTTCCGTTGACCGACTGTCCGACCCGATTTGCGGTTCCATCGCGGCCGACGCGGCGGGCGGCGACGACGGGACCGTCCGGGCGCTGCTGGAGGAGACCCGAGTGCGTCCCAACCGGGCTCTGGCCAGCGACGCCGCTGCGCTGGGCGACGGCGTCTGCGGCTCCGACGCGACCATGCCCCGCCACGCACTTTGGACCTGGCAGCGCTCCGCCGACGGGGTGGCCTGGGACGATATGCCCCAAGACCGGCAGCCCCCGGCCTATGGCTCTCAGGGCCGGATGGATGGCGAATGTTCGTACCTCTACACCCCGCAGTCCGATGACGACGGGATGCACATCCGGGCCTACGTGCTGGTGGACACCGCCGGCGTGGGCGCAAACAACTACCACACCGCCGTCTTCGGCCCGCTGGACGTCCCGTGAACGTCCGGCCATAGGTATACGAAGATATTCCGCTACTGTGGAAACCAGCGGAAAAATAGTCAGGCCCCGGCCCGACGGCCGCTGTTCGTAAAAATCAATACTCCCGTCATCTGACATCTGAGTAGCGGAATCGCCTGGTCACTCATACGTACCCACTTTGTCATTGCGAGGAGCGAAGCCCGATCTTTGACAAATCGGGCAATCTCGCCGGCTGAGCGACGGATCCTTCGGCAACGAGATCGCCACGCTGCGCTCGCAATGACAGGTTAAAGACATTTTGCCAGCGTAATCCGTAATTTTGCACGGGCCTACTAATCTATAAATCCTGTTTCCGTCAGGATGGAGTATTGCGTTACAATGCGCCAATCGACCGCCGCGCAAGCCGGCGCAGCAGGAAACGCTATATGACCACGACTCCGGCGCCGCAGCGCAATTTTTTCGCGCAGAGAGCGCATCGGTTCCTTGCGGCGCTGGTGTTTCGAGATTTCCGCTTTCTGGCCTTATCCACCCTGTGCAGCAGCAGCGGAGCGTGGGCGTTGATCGTCGCTCGCGGCGCGTGGGTGTACAGCATTCCCGAGCTGCAGGGCGCCCAGGGCTTGTGGGTTGGGCTGATCACCTTCGCGGCGATGTCGCCGCGTTTCTTCGCCACCCCGTTCATCGGTTATCTGGCCGACAAGATGACCCGCAAAACTCTGTTGCAGCGGGTGTACGTGCTCCAGATTGTCCAAGCTTCCGTCATGGCCCTGCTGGTGATGACCGGCGTCAGCAACCCGTGGTACGTGGTTCTTCTGGCGGCGCTAAACGGCACGCTGCGCTCCACGCAGATGACCGCCGCCCAGTCGCTGACGCCCAACCTGGTGGATCGGGAGCGGTTGCCCAACGCCGTTGCCCTGAACCAGGCGATGCAGCAGGGCTCCCGCGCCGTGGGGCCGGCCATCCTGCTGGCGATCTCCGTCACGGTGGGGAGCAGCGCGGTCTTCGGATCCGGCGGGTTCGCCTTCTCCCTGCAAAACCTGGCGCTTACCCTGGGCTCCTCCGCCATCGTGTTCTGGGCGTGCGCCGCCTTCTACCTGGTGGCACTGGCATCCGCGCTGAACATCCGGATGGTGTCCACGGGCGTGATCGACCGTCGCCGCAGCTTCTGGGCCAACGCCGCCGCTGGCTTCTCCTACATCTACAGCACGCCCCTGGTCTTCGGCATCCTCATGATTGCGTTGGCTCACTGCGTGCTGGTGATGTCCTTCGAGTCCATGCTGCCGCCCCTGGCGCTGGAGAAGCTGTCGCCCGACGGGATCACCTTCAACGAGAACGACGTTTACGCTCTGATGGCGGCCCTCGGCGTTGGCTCCCTGTTCTCGTCGTTGTTCGTGGGCGGCATCGTCAACCATCTGACTCGGGGCCGGATATTCCTGCTGCTGGGCTTCACCAGCAGCCTTACGCCCATCGGCATGGGATTGTCGTCCCAGACCGGCGTATCGGTAATCGCGGCGGTGATGATGGGTCTGGGCACCTCCGGCTTCATGACCATAACCCACACCATAATCCAGTCGGTGGCGCCGGACGAAATACGGGGCCGGGTCTCATCGGCATATTCCATGCACATCGGGGGCAGCATGGCCTTCGCCAACCTGCTGTACGGGCGCTTGGCCGATTTCTGGTCCGCCGGCAACGTCATGGCGGTTGCCGGCGCGGCGTTCACGCTGGTGGTGGTGGGCACCGTGGTGGCCAGCGGCTTCTGGCGCGACATTTACTTCCGGGGCACGGCGCGCCCGGTAGCCGCGGCCAGCCCGGCGGGAGGAGATGACTAGATAGCCCTGTACTCCGTCTGATGGGTTCCAGCACGATAAGCTTGGCCTACGAGGCCCGCAGTAGATATTCCCGGCCAAGCAGTGTAGCTAGCCGGCTGGTTTCGCTAGCGTCTCCCACCATCCGAACAAAAACCCAAGGAGCATAATGGCCGCCGGTGTGCCGAAGACGACCAGATACAGCGCAATCACCCGTGCCTGAATGCCAGCTTTGTTGGAATAGATTAGTTTCATGGTTGACCGCCTTGTTCAAGGAAAGAAAACGCTGAATCTACGATACAGGTTTATCCACCACTCTATCACGCGCGCCAAAGCGAATATTGGAGCCATGATTATTATGAACACGAGTATTACCCGGTCAATGCCTTGCGAATCCCAAACAACTTGCGGAATGTTGTAGATCGCCAGGGCAAATACACCTGCGAGCATAGTATTGACTACTATCGATAATAGCGCTAACAATATCATCTCTTTAATCACAACCAGTGGCACGATAACCCATTTAGGTCGCATAGTATCGGTTCCTCCCTATCTTTCGTGGCTGCCGTCATCAAATGATACACCTTCGGTTAAGTCGATTCAACCACCCCCGCTCCCAGCAGCCCCTCAATCTCTATCCCTGCATATCCGTGCTCCAGCAGTATGGCCCGCGTATGCTCTCCCAGCGCCGGACCACGGCTGCGTATGCTGCCGGGAGTTTCCGATAGTTTCACGGGAACCCCGATATTCTGCAACTCTCCCAATTCATCGTCTTGCAGTGTTACCCTCATCTCGCGGGCCAGCACCTGTTCGTCGGCGTACACCTGCGCCATGTCATAAATCGGCCCGGCCACTACGCCGGCCGATTCCAGCCGCTGCATCCAGTAGTCGGTGGTATGCTCGATCAGGATCCCTTCCAGCAACTCCGCCAATTCCGTTTCCCGGGCCTTGCGGTCGTTGGGTTCCTTGTAGCTCGCGTCCTCGATAAGCGCTTCCTGGCCGATGGCGCGGCAGAATTGCTCCCACGTCGGTTGTGAGGCGGCGCCGATGTTGATGTAGCCGTCGCTGGTGCGCAGGGCCTGGTAGGGCGCGTTCACCCGATGCGCCGAACCCAGCGGGCCCGGTATCTCCCCGTTGACGAAATACTCAGAGGATTCCCAAACCGTGAAGGCGATTCCGGCCTCCAGCAGCGATCCGTCAACCTGTTGTCCCTGGCCCGTTTTTTGAGCATGGAGGTAAGCCGCCAGGATGCCAAAGGCGGTGAAGCTGCCCGCGCCGATGTCGGTAATGGGCACGCCCACCTTGGCCGGCGGCCCGCCGGGAAAGCCGGTAATGGACATCAGGCCACTCATCCCCTGGGCCACCAGGTCGAAGCCGCCCCGGTTGCGATAGGGGCCGGTGCCGCCGAACCCGGAGATGCTGGCGTAGATGATGCGGGGGTTGATTTCCGCCAGCGTTTCGTAACCCAGGCCGAGGCGATCCATCACGCCGGGGCGGAAGTTCTCAACAACGATGTCGGCGGTCTCGGCCATGCGGCGGAACACCGCTTTGCCGTCGTCCGGGCGCAGGTCCAGGGCGATGCTCCGCTTGTTGCGGTTGAGGGCCAGGAAACCGGCGGCGATGTCGGCGGTCAGGCGGGAGCCCATGCGCCGGGTGTCGTCGCCAGCGCCGGGCCGCTCAATCTTGATGACGTTGGCGCCCAGGTCCGCCAGCAGCATGGTGCACATGGGGCCGGCCATGATCTGCGTAAGGTCGAGAACTTTAATGCCAGCCAGTGGGCCGGCCGGTTGGTTGCCTGGCGTCATGTCAATCACCTGTATAATGCCCGCGCAGCGGGAGGCTCACAGCGGGAGGATCACAATGGGCGAGATTATACTCGGCGACAATCTGGATGTCCTGCGGAGGCTGCCCGACGCGGCGTTCCAGCTGATATACGTTGACCCGCCTTTCAATACCGGCAAGGCCCAGTCCCGCACCCGCATCAAGGTAACGCCCGACGCTAACGGCGACCGCACCGGGTTTCAGGGCCGGCGCTATCGAACCCAGGTCGTCGGCAGCAGCCAGTACGCCGACGTTTTTGATGACTATATCGGCTTCCTGCGCCCTCGCATGGAGGAGGCATACCGCGTCCTGGACGATCAGGGCAGCCTTTTCTGCCACGTCGATTATCGGGAAGTTCATTACTGCAAGATAATGCTGGACGAAATCTTGGGCCGCGATTCGTTCATCAACGAAATCATCTGGGCCTACGACTACGGCGGCCGCCCCAGAAACCGCTGGCCGGCCAAGCACGACAACATCCTCTGGTATGCCAAAGACCCCAGTAACTACACCTTCAATTACGACGCCATTGACCGCATCCCCTACCTGGCCCCCGGCCTGGTGGGCAAGGAGAAAGCCGCCCGGGGCAAGACCCCCACCGACGTCTGGTGGCAAACGATAGTGACCGGCAAAGAAAAAACCGGATACGCCACGCAGAAACCGCTGCAGATCATCAGCCGCATCGTCCGCGTCCACTCCAACCCGGGCGACCGCCTGCTGGACTTCTTCGCCGGCAGCGGCACCCTGGGGGAGGCGGCCTACCGCGAGGGCCGGGATTTCACGCTGGTGGACAACAACCCGGAGGCGGTGGGGGTGATGCGGCGGCGGTTGGCGCATTACGGCATTGTCGTGCATGGAGTTGATGAATCAGAGCTGATTGGCGACCCCGACGCTGAACCCAAGTTGCTGTGAGGTACGCTATGACCGCCCAAGTACACGATGCCGAAGTGCGGCGGCTGTGGCTGTGGTTGCCAATGCGCTCGCACGTAATTATAAGAACAACAGCGACCCGTGGGCCGGCAGTCCATTTGCTTGGGTGAAAAACATCCCATCGTCCCGGACAAGGGGAAAAGTTTTTGAGGAACTGGTTGAAAGGTGGTGTGCCGATTGCGGGCTGGCGGTTGCCTCATCGCCGGATAGCGATGCCGACCGGATTATCGGCGGGCTACGCGCTGAAGTTAAAGGGTCAACCCTGTGGCAAAACGGCGGCTATAAATTTCAGCAGATTCGCGACCAGAATTACAGCATTATTGTCTGCTTGGGCATCAGCCCGTTTGACGCGCATTGTTGGGCAATCCCCAAAGATGCGGTGATGCAATGGTGGCGCGGCGGCGTAATCAGTTCGCAGCATGGCGGCGGCGGTACGGATACTGCTTGGATGTCGGTAAATCCGTCCGCAGTCCCGGATTGGTTGCGGCCTCACGGTGGAACGCTGAGTGCGGGCTTGGCGCGTCTGCAAGCCCTAACCAGCCAAGTCTGATACCATAAAAGCCCAGCCCAACGAGGACAGCAACCGTTATGACCACCCCAACGAACCCACCCGATGAATTGGAACTGATGCCCCTCGCCGAAATCCGCGCCTTGCTGGAGCAAACCGCCGGAGCGTCGGCTGAAAACACCCGCGCCATCGCCGCAATGCGCGCCGCCCAGGAAGAGCGCGCCGCCCGGCATGACCGGGAGATGGCCGAGATACGCGCCGCGCAAAGCCGAACTGAAAAGATCGTTGCCGAGAACTCCATCGCCATTTCGGAAGTGCGCGCCGCCATCGCTGAGCTACACGCTTCCCAGGAACGGTTTGACCGCAGGTTTGAACGGATGATGACATCCCATCGGCGAACGCGAGACAGAGTTGCCGAAATCGACGAAGAACTCATCTGGACTTCAAACGACGTTTCTACCCTCAAAGGCTGGGGGATGGAGTTTCTCTGTGAACGCCGGCCCGGCTTGTTCGCCGATGCGCTGAATCTCAGCAGCATTGAAGCGCTTTCCCAGATGGATATTCGCGAAATGGCCGTGGCGGCCGCCAGACGCGGCATCATCCATGGCAGCGATGTCGCTGATCTCTACTCTGCTGATGTCTTTTTCTATGGGAGGCGGGCTGAGGATGACATACCCGTCTATCTGATAGTTCAGGCGTCTTTCGCAGTTTCGCGGAGGGACGTAAAGCGGGCCGCCGCGCAAGCGGAAACTTTGGAAACCATCCTCCGCCATGATGGTCCGCCTGAGGAAACCGGAATCGCCTTGCCCGTTGTGGCCGGCACACGGCTGCGCACCGACCCTGACACCGGAGCAGTTATGGTGTCGCTGAGGGACGTTACTTACGTTGAGATTAAAAACGGCAACGATCTCACCGCTTGACATTCAATGCGGTCCTTTCTGATCTTTCTGCTGATAGTTGCGCTCCCGTATGTCGCCGGAGCGCTGACGCTGAACTGTATCGGCAGGTGGCGGATTGCCCTGGGCTGGTTGTCATGCGTTGCCGCTTTCTGGTTGTTCCCGGTTTTCGCCGCCGTCATCACCGGGCGCGGCAGTGAGGCTTTGGCTGCTCTGGTGGTCTTGATTCACCTGCCAGTCCTGTTTTCGATAATCAGCTGGGTCATATTATTCGGCACAGCGTTGGTTGCTCGATACCGGAGGCATGAGTAGTGGAGAATGGTCGAACCTGGCGGACGGCTTGGCTCGACTGCAATCCTTAACTCGTCAATTCTGATACCATGAAACAGTACTCCATCGGAGACCGTAGCGCGTTATGACTACACCCACTGACCAGGCCAACGAACCTGAGCCGATGACTCTTGCTGAAATCAGGGCCCTGCTGGCGCAAACTGCCGAAGTGTCGGCTGAAAATACCCGCGCCATCGCCGAGATGCGCGCCGCCAATGCCGAGCGGGATGCCCGCCACGACCGGGAGATGGCCGAACTGCGCGAGCAGCATCGCCAGAGTATGCAACGGCTCGACAGGATGGAGGCTGTGGTTGCGGAGAATACCGCAGCCATAACTCGACTTGAGCAGGCGCAAAACCGCACCAATCAGGATGTTTCCACCCTCAAAGGCTGGGGGCTGGAACTGTACTGCGAACGCAACCCTCAGATCTTCGCCAACGAGCTTGGCATGATTCGTGAAGAGCTAATCCCCAAACGGGAAATCAGGCATATCGCCTATGAGGCCGAAATGGCCGGCGCCATCACATCCGACCAGTACAGCAACCTGAGCCGCGCCGATTTATTTATCTACGCTCGCCGAAAGTCCGATAACCGTCCCTTTTGCCTAGTGGTGGAAGCGTCCTACCGAGTGGATAATGAAGATGTGAACCGGGCGTCGGAACGGGCCAAGATCCTGGAGATTATTCTCAACAGGCACCAACCGCGCCAGCTCAACGGTCAGGCAATTGCCATCGTGGCCGGCACGGACATTACGCCAGGCGCCTGGTCCAAGCTCCAACACTGCAACGTCACCTATGTTCCGGTCAGCAATGGCAACCAACTGACCAACCCATCGGAATAAGGAGCGTATCCCATTGACCGCCAATAGCCGCGTCAAAAAGGACGCCGATTTCATCTTTCACGAGCTGACCCGCTCTATCTGCCCAGAGTGCAAGGCGGTCATTGACGCCCAGGTTATCATCCGCGACAACAAGGTTTATATGCGGAAACGCTGCCCGGAACACGGCTGGTTCGAGGGCATCGTCAGCTCCGACGCTGAGATGTACGTCGGCAGCATTCGGTTCAACAAGCCCGGTACCATTCCGCTGGATTTCAGCACCGAGGTGAAGGACGGCTGCCCGCTGGACTGCGGCCTTTGCCCGGAGCACAAGCAGCACATCTGCCTGGCCCTCATTGAGATCAACACGGCCTGCAACCTGGACTGCCCGGTCTGTTTCGCCGACGCTGGCGCGGGCTACAACCTGACGCTGGAGCAGGTGGAATCCATGCTGGACCGCTTCATCGAGATTGAGGGAGACCCGGAGGTGGTGCAGTTCAGCGGCGGCGAGCCCACCATCCATCCCCAGCTGCCGGAGATGATCCAGGCGGCCCAGGACCGGGGGATCCGTCAGGTGATGATAAACACCAACGGCGTCCGCCTGGCCCGCGACGACCGCTTCCTGGCTCAAATGGCCGCTCTGGATCCGGTGGTGTATTTCCAGTTTGACGGCCGGCGTGAAGAAACCTATCTAACCATCCGCGGCGAACCGCTGCTGGATACCAAGATGCGCGCCTTGGACCGCCTCGCCGACGTCGGCATGACCGCCGTGCTGGTCGCCGCCATTGAGCGGGACGTTAATACCGACGAGGTGGGTGGGATCGTAGAATTCGGACTGAAGCATCCGGCGGTGCGTGGAGTGGTTTTCCAACCCGTCACCCATGTGGGGCGGCATATTCCCTTCGACCCCATGACCCGGGTGACCATACCCGACATTATCCACGGCATTGTTGACCAGACCGGCGGGCGTTTCGTTCTGGAAGATTTCGTCCCGGTGCCCTGCTGTTTCCCCACCTGCCAGGTCAATTCCTACGTCTTCGTGGACGGCGATACGGTTACGCCTTTGCCGCGCCTGCTGGATATTGACCAGTATCTGGACTACATAACCAACCGCGCCCTGCCCAAGCCGCCCAAGGGAGCCGATATACAGGCTGCTCTGGAAGGGCTATGGTCGGCCTCAGCGGTGGCGGGCACGGAAAAGACCGCCGGCCAGTTCGAATGCGCCTGCGGCCCGGGCCTGGACCTGCCCTACGAGCTTAACCACCTGAAGGAACACGTTTTCCAAATCGCCATCAAGGATTTCCTGGATGCCTGGACGTTCAACGTCAAGCAGGTGATGAAGTGCTGCGTCGGCATCCTCACTCCCGACGGACGGGCCATCCCGTTCTGTTCGTACAATTCGGTAGGTTACCGTGAGCAGATACGGGAGCAGCTGACGCTGGAGCAGGGGAGACAAAAAATCCTCTCCCGGTCTCGGCGAGGCGAAACTTCGGCGTAGCAATGGCCGTCCCGGCAAGACTCTCGGGGCCGGCAGCCGGCGCCGCCGGAACGAGATTCCATCGCCCGCCTACGGCGAGCGTGGAATGACAAGTTAAAGCGGGTACGCATGAGCAAAACGGGCAGGGGTGAGATGCTCGACACCTATGCCGCCAAAATCTGCTGCGCCGACCTGTATTCATCTGAGCTGGCCCGCCTGATCCTGGGCGACAGCCGGCACCCGGGCGGCTTGCGAGCCACCAACCGGCTGGGCCGGATCATGGGCCTGCAACCCGGCTGGCGCGTGCTGGACCTGGCGTGCGGCATGGGGACCAGCGCCATGGCGCTTTCCAGGGTATTTCGATGTCGGGTGACCGGATTGGAGTTGGGCGCGGACGCGGCGGCCACGTCCCGACAACGCGCCCTGGAGCAGACCGTTCCCGCCAACGTTGATTTCATTCGCGGAGATGCGGAGCGGCCGCCCTTCCGCGACAGCGCGTTCGATGCCGCGCTGATCGAGTGCGCCACCAGCCTGTTCAGCGACAAGGCTGCCGCCATTGCCGAATGCCGACGCCTGCTGAAACCCGGCGGAGTCCTTGGCATTTCCGACGTAACCGTGGCGCCGGGCAGTCTCCCGCCGGAGTTGGATGGAACGGTTGGCATGATGCTGTGTCTCACCGACGCGCTTTCAGCCGAAGGCTACCGGGACCTGCTGGAACAGGCAGAGTTCAGCACTGAGGAACCGGAAGACCTTTCGACGGAGGTTCTGACGCTGCTGGCAGACCTGCGCGCCAGGCTGGCGTTGGGAGGAACACTGGCTCGGATGGACACCGAGTTGGCCTTTGACCTGGCTGTTGAGGCTCCCGGCTTGTTGGATCGGGTTGAACCTCTGGTGGAAAGCGGGCAGATTGGATACTGGCTCTACGTGGGCCGCGCGCCCATTTGAGAAACTTCGTTGTGCTATTATTCCGTCTCCCGATGATCCCTTGGCTGGTTCACGTTGTTTGCAGAAATAATCCCCTTTGTCGCCCCAGGGCTGGCCGCCGTTCTCGTCGGTTACCTGCTGGGCAGCATCCCGTTTGCCTACCTGGTGGCGCGACTGAAGGGCATCGACATTTTTGCCACCGGCAGCCGGCGGGCCGGCACGGCCAACGTATTCTGGCACGTGGGCCGTCGGCGCGGAATGCTGGTATTCGCCTGCGATGCGGTCAAGGGAGCGTTGGCGGTCGTTGTGGCATGGATGCTGGGGGTCCCGGAACTGTGGGGGTTGGCGGCCGGCATCGCCGCCATCGCGGGACACTGGAAGAGCCTGTTCACCGGCTTCAAGGGCGGCGACGGGATGGTGGTGCTGGTCGGCGTGTCTCTGGCCTATCTCAGTTGGTACATCATGGTGGGCATCGGTGTGGGGTTTGTTTCGGTTCTGCTGTTTCGACGTTCCGCATTCCGCTCTTCCATCGGCATATTCTGGGGCTTCGGCGCTATGCTGGCCCTGAACACGCTGCGCGGGGAAGACTGGGCCGTGATGCTGGGGGTCACGGCCCTGGCGATGGTGGTCATCACCCACAACATTCTGACCCATGCCGACCATCGTCCGGAAACCGATGCGGCAGCGGAGGACGAATTGCTGATTGAAGACCGCCCGGAGATTCTGGGAGAAGCGGCCCGGCTGAGTGAAGAAGCCATCTTGCGGGAGGTCATCCCGCCTGATGACGAAGAGGAAGCCCAACGGCCTTCGGGAACGGGAAACTAGCGGAGTTTTTTATGCCGACATGGATTTCGACCGCCTAGAACCCCAACATTTTCCGCGCACGCGTACCCACTTTGTCATTGCGAGGAGCGAAGCCCGATCTTTGACAAATCGGGCAATCTCGCCGGCTGAGCGACGGATCCTTCGGCGACGAGATTGCCACGTTGCGCTCGCAATGACAGTTTGCGGGAAGCGGGTACGCATGAGCATCATTTCCCTATTGACGCCAGCCCGGCGCGGGATTTACTCTGGATTTAGTGACCAAAGGGAGCGACATCATGTGGGATAAGATGTTCACGGCCTCATTGGTGGCGTACTCGGTCAGCTTCGTAGTGTTCCTGATCGGGCATTACGTTTTGCAGCTATACCCCATAATCATGACCGGTATCGGGTTGATGGGCGCCACCGCCATGGCTATGGGAATATCCGGCTTTGTGCTTGTGCTGAACACCAAGGTCCGAACTTAGCTTGCGATGTTCTACCGAAACGCGGTCAAGGCCATCGCTTTGACGCTGGTTGTAGTAATCACGGCTTTAGGCGCAATCTTTTTCATCGCAATAGCCCTTGAATTGACAAACCGTTTTACGATTGATCGCTTGCTGGGGATTATCGGCGCAACAGGCGGATTTATGACTATTGTAGGTATGATAGTCAGGCTATTGAGGGATTGGTTCCGCACTGCCGAATGAACGCCGCCCAGCTAGGACATACTTAATGCCGGCGCCGTTCGTCCCGCAGCCGCGACAAATCGAGCACCCAGGCCAGCGCTTCATCCGATTCGGCTTCGTCGTACAGGCCGGGCTGCAGCCGGATCGCCTCAGCCAGCTGGTCGGCGCAGTTGTTGATGTCACCCCGGTCGGCGTAGAGGCGGGCCGCGTTGTAGTAGGGGGCGGCAAACCCCGGCTCGGCCCGTTGCGCGGCCAGATAGTCGTCCAGCGCGGCGTCGGCGTCGCCCAGGCTCTCCCGAGCCGCGCCGCGGTTGCTGAGCACCTCGGCGAAATCGGGTTGCAGGGCCAGCGCCGTATCGTAGTCGGCGATGGCGTCGGCGTAGTTTCCCAGCGCGTCATGGGCCAGCCCGCGGTTGTTGATGGCTTCCACGTCGTCCGGTTTCAGCCGGATCGCGGCGGTATAGTCGGCGGCGGCCTCCCGGTAACGGCCCAGGCGGAACAGGATCCGGGCTTTGTTGAACCGGGCGCTGGCGTTGTCGGGACTGTACAGCAGCGCTTCGTCGTAGTCGGCCACGGCCCCGGCGGCGTCGCCCAGTTCGTCCCGCGCCACGCCCCGGTTGAGATAGGCATTGGATATGTCGGGCCGCAGGATCAGCACCCGGTCGAACGCGCCAACGGCCTCCGCGTACCGGCCCAGGTTGTTCAGCACGACGCCCCGGTTGTAGTGAGCCTGCAAGTAATCGGGATCCAGATTGATTGCCATGGCGTAGTCTTCCAGGGCCCCGGCGGGATCCCCGAGATCGTCCCTGGCGTTGCCCCGCTGATAGTATGCCGGCGCAGAAAGAGCGTCCAGCCCCAGGGCCTGGGACAATGCTTGCGCTGCTTCCCGGGGCATCCGTCGCCGCAGACAGGTGACGCCCAGGTTGAAGTGTACTGCGAAGTCTTTCGGGCGGTGACCGACCAGGGTTTGATAAACCGCCAGCGCCTCCGAGTATCGGCCAATTGCGAAACACCCGTTGCCGTATATGAGGCTACGGGGGCGCCGGCCCTGGGGCAATCCCGGGTCGGCCTTGGCCAGACGGCCCAGGAGGTCGGCCACTTCGTCCGCAAGCTCGCCCTGGAGGCGGCCGCCGCGAGGCCGCGGGGTGAGCGCGGCGGAACCGAGACCGTGCCACTCCAACAGGCCGGCCAGCCGTCCCAGCAGTTGGTCAGCAACCGGGTCTTCCATATCGTCCAACGTTACTGTTCCCGCGGCGTTGATGATGGGGTATCACAGCGTGGAAACCCGGTCTCCGCCCATCTCCGGTCGCAGCGCGATTTGCGCTAAAGCCAGCGCGGTATAGTAGGAAACCGTCATGGTCAGGTCTACTACACCCTGGTCGCCCAACAGGTCATGCACCGGCTGGAAGTTTTCATCGGATACGTCTTTCTCGCGGATCATCTGCTGCACGAACCGCGCGATGTCGGCTTGCGGCCCGGCCAGGCAGCCGGGAGCCTGTCCGGTGCGGATTCCTTCGATGGCCTGGGCAGTCACGCCGGCGTTGGCCGCCGCTACCGAGTGCCCGGTCCACTCGATGCCGGAGTTCCATTCCCGCGCCACCAGGATGATGGCCAATTCCTTCAAATCGTCGGGCATCGCGGACTGGAAGCGCAGCGTCGCTCCCAGGGAAGTCAGGTAGCCGGCGGCCTGTGGACTGTGCAGCAGGGCTCGGAACTGAAGACCAACCTCCGCCGCGCCGCGATCTTCGCGTATGCGGTCATAAATCGTCTGCCCCGCTCCGTCCAATTCATCCCGAGAAACATAAGGAACCCGCGCCATGGTGATCACCTCCGGCTGCAACTTGCGGAGAGGATACCACAGGCCGATGCTGAAGGATGGGCGATGACCAGGCGCGCTCGAATTCCTCTCTGGATATGCCCAAGTGCCGGAGGACGCCCCGCATAGTTCCGATTTTCAAGTCACGGCTACCCCAGTTTGGTATCGATGCCCTCGCGCGACTCTCCATGTTCATCCAAATTTCATGGTCACCGGCGCCCTGGCGGTCAAATCGGCAGCCCAACCGGCGCAATTTGCGCGTAAATTCCCGGTAGGTCAAGCGATTACCGTTACCTCATCAACCTTGCCCGGTTCTACCGGCGTTGCCACGACTCCAGGCGGCAATTTGTCTCCGTGCTCCAGATAGGATTGTATAAACGCCTCGGCTACGCCTTGCAGGATGTACAGGGTTTCGGCGGCGGTATCCCCCCAGGCCCGGCACCCCGGCAGGGCCGGTATTTCGGCCATGTACTTGTCATCCTCCGTACTCTCGCTGGGATCGTACATGACATAAGACAGTTTGTAGCGATTCACTTTGCCAGCCTCCTCAGATTGGGAAGCGATTTCCCGCTGCTTCCGGCAAGCATAGCACAGGCCCAGGGGTCAGCAGGGTGACCGCCGGGCGGTAAATCGGTTATCCTGCGGCCATGCTTAGCGACCTGTGGGTAATCGCCGCAGCACTGCTCATCCTGGCCGGCCTTCTCGCCAGCCAGTTGCTGCTGATTGTGGTTGGGGTCCTGGTCCTGCTGATCTGGATAACCGGCAAGCACTGGCCACGCTATGCCTTTCGCCGGCTCACCTATTCGCGGAGGCTGGAGCGGCATCGCGCCTTTATCGGCGACGTTATTGACTATTACATCACAGTTGACAACGGCAAGCTGCTGCCCATGATCTGGCTGGACATCTCCGACGCCTTTCCCATCGGCCTGCAAACCGGCGGAACTCACCAGAGGGGGGTAGGCGCGGAGGCGGAACTGGACCATCGCATCACCACGTCGCTGTTGCCGTACCAGCGGGTCACCTGGCGCTACCGGGTGCGTTGCCGGGCCCGGGGCAACCACCGCATCGGGCCGGCCCGCCTGCGCAGCGGCGATATGTTCGGCATCACGGCCACCGAGCAGCAGGTGACTGACGTGGAGTACCTGCTGGTCTATCCGCGCATCGTTGACCTGCGGGAGATGATGATGCTATGGGAACGTCCCCTGGGGGCCAGCCGGGGTCGTCGGCTCATCCAGGACGACCCCAGCCGGTTCGTGGGCTTGCGGGATTATCGCCCTTCCGATCCTCTGAAGCACATCGACTGGAAGGCCACCGCTCGCCACGGCAAACTGGAGACGCGGATTTTCGAGCCGGCCGCCACCCGGCATATGCTGATCGCCCTCAATGCTCGCACCGGCGACGCCGCCTGGCAGGGCAGCAACCGGCGGTTGTTCGAGCGGGCGGTGACGGTCGCCGCGTCGGTGGCGGAATTCGCGGAACGGGAGGGTTTCACCTTCGGATTGGTGAGCAACGCGGTGGCGTCTTACTCCAGCAAGTGGATGTCGGTGCCTTCGGGCGGCGGCAGTCTCCAGTTGGAAGCCGTCCTGGAGTCGCTGGCCATGGCCGGTCCTTTCTGGGTGGCGGAACTATCGGCCGTGCTGCGGACCGAAACGGATACGCTGGCCACCGGCACTACCGTCGTGCTGGTTACCGCCATTCTGACCCGGGCCGTGGCGCAGGAAGCCGACGAAATCAAGCAACGGGGCCACCGAGTGGTGATTTTCTACGCCGGGGACGGAAGGCCCGGCCCGGCGGCCGCGGAGCTGCCGCCGGAGATACCGGTGTTTCTCGCCGGCGCCAGCCTGGCCGGATTGGAAGAAACCTGGCGGGATGACTGGCTGCGTGACCCGGACGTCGAACCTGCGCCTGAGCAGGTGTAAAATTGATGCCGATACTCGTCGGGAGCAGCGCGGTTATGAAGATCAGAGACCCCAGGATAAATCCGGAACGGGACGAAAAAGTTATCGCCATTGTCCGCAAGTTCCTGGACGAGCGATTCACCGAGGATGAGTTCGTCTTCAACCCCATCGTAGTAATTCCCACCTACGACGAATGGGGGCCCCACGCCACCGGCGAACTTTACCTCCGCATCCTCATCGTCTTCGATGGCGACCAGAAAAACCTGGAAGTGCGTTGGACGGGCGAACTGATTGGGCGCGTTCGTGAAGAGCTCCTTGACCGGGAAATTGCGGAGTGGCCTAACTTCTCCTGGATTCCCAAGTCAGAATGGCCTTGGCTGGAAAAGCGGGAGCGACGACATAGGGTCGCCATGGTCTATGAATCCGTTTGACTTCATCGCCACGGCCCGGGCGATGGCGGCAATGAGCGCGCGAGGCCGACCCCGGCAATCGGACCTGCGCCGCATCGTCAGCACGGTCTATTACGCCCTGTTCCACTGCCTGGCTCTCTGCTGCGCCGATATGCTGGTTGGCGGTCCCAGCGCCGACCGGAGCCGGCGGGCATGGAATCAAGCTTACCGGGCCTTGCAGCATGGCTTCGCCCGGCAACGTTGCGAGCATCGGAACGTCTCCGTATTCCCCGGTGAAATTCAGTACTTCGCCCGCGTATTCGTCGAAATGCAACAAGACCGCCACCGCGCTGATTACGACCCCGATGTATCCTTCATCAAAGCCGATGTAATACAGCCAATTGATTTGGCGGAGGACGCCATCCACCGTTTCCAGCAGGCGCCGGCCCGGGACCGCCGCGCTTTCGCGGTCTATGTTCTCCTCCCGGCCAGAAATAACTGACCGGAACAATTATGGGCAGCTTCGCTCGCGGCGCTTTGATCACCGGCATTGCTCTCTTCCTGGAGGGCTTTGCGCTCTACCTGGGCTGCCGTCTGGCGGCCAACGTCATCAGATTGCCGGACGCGGCTATTCCCCTGGGCATCGCGGTCCTGGCCATTGGGTGGTCGTTCCTGCTCTCGTGGTACGTGCAGACGATCCGCTTTTCCCTGAACCTTCGCGGCGTCATCGGTCTGGTGTTGAGCGCCGTTTCAGTGCTGGCGCTGGCCGGCTTCAGCATGGGCGTCGGGTGGTTCCCCATCGGACAGGTTCTTTCCGGCGACCTTCGTACCGTGGCGGCGCTGGGGCTGATCGGTATTTTCATGCTGCTCCTCTGGTGGCGGGGCACCGCCATCGCGCGGGACGACGTTACGCTGGATGTGGTACGAAGCGCCTTTGTGCGGGGGGTGGTCGTCGTGATCGTGGTGGTGATCGCCGACGCGCTGCTGCCCTTCGCAATCGTGCGCCTGCCCGTGCTGTTGGCGTTTTTCGCCATCGGATTGACGGGATTGGCCATGAGCCGGTTCGCCGCGGAAGGCGGCGCCGGCCGCATGAACCGGGGTTGGCTGGCGGCGATAGTTCTCAGCGTGTTTGGAGTGCTGCTGCTGGCCGTGGTCCTGGGAGCCCTGGGGGTCGGAGGATTGGACGATGCGGCCCGGGCTCTGGTGCGCGGCGTCGCCTTCCTGGGCCTCTGGACTTTGCGCCCGGTCCTGCTGCTGCTGGGCCTGTTGGCCGCCGCATTGGTTGCCATCGGGAACTGGGTGTCCGGTCTGTTTGGCGGCGGCGATCTGAGCGGGCTGGAGTTGGCGCGGCTCCAGATCCAGGAGTTTCACGAAAGCCTGCGCGAGGTCGAGGGGGACGGGCCTCCCAACGTGATATTGACCGTCATCAAGTGGCTGGCCTTCCTGGCGGCGTTGGCACTGGCAGGTTGGGCGCTGTTCCGTATGTTCCGACGGCGCCGGCTCGTGGGCGGCAACTATGCCGAAGGCGAAATGCGTGAATCCATTTTCAGCTGGGAGGGAGCGGGGCAGGATGTTTCCGATACCCTGGCCGGTTGGGCCGATTGGGCGTCGAACCTGCGCCGGCGGCGGCCTCCTCCGGTCACGCCCCGCGAGGTGTATCACCGAATGCTGGAAGTCGCCAGGGCGGTGGGTTTCCCCCGCCGCCGCTGGCAGACTCCCCAGGAACATCGGCGGGACGTGGGGGAAACGCTGCCCGGCCCGCCGGTAGGTCGCATCGTCGCCGGTTTCGAGCGTTACTACTATGGGCCACGGCTTGAAGAAGCCGACCCGGATACGATGTCGTCGCTTTTGGAAGACCTGGAACAGCTGGGCCGGGACAATGCCCCAGCCGACTAAAGCCTCGCGCGTACCCGCTTTAGCCGGTCATTCCACGTCCGCCGTAGGCGGGCGATGGAATCCCGTTCCGGCGGTCGGGTCGCCGGCTGCTGCCACGAGAGTCTTGCCGGGACGGCCATTGCTACGCCGGCGAGATTGCCACCCCCGTATCAAGTACGGGGTCGCAATGACAAAGTGGGTACGCATGAGGACTAAATCGTGTTGACAAACTGAAAATCACACCGTCGTTCCTGCACAGGCAGCAGCCCGGGGAAATCACTGAAGCTGAGGAATGACATCCTCGGCGATTACCTGCATCAGCTCCCGCAGGCGACTCGGATCGCCGGTATTGAGCGCCAGGACAAGGTGCTGGACTCCGGCGTCGCGATAGGCCGCAATGCCGGCGATCATGCCGGCGGGATCATCGCCGGGAAGCCGGGAGCGGTCGGCGGCGCGCTGGCTGGATGGCCCGCCGTGAGCTTCGACCTCCACCCGGGCGGACATCACCAGGCGGTCCGGGTCGCGCCCGGCTGACTCGGCGAGTTCCCGCACCCGCTGCCGTCCGATGGCGAACTCCTCGGCGCTTACGCCGGAAGGATGCCAGCCGTCGCCCCGGCGGGCGGCGCGACGCAACGCGCCGGGGCTGCCGCCGCCTACCCATAAAGGCACGTGGGGAGCATCGCCCGCCTTTTGCAGCGGTTTGGGAGAGAATTTCAGGTCGCTGAACTGCCAACGGTCGCTGCTGTACTGCGGGTCTTCGCTGGACCATAGCTCCCGCATCAGGTCCATGGCTTCGTTGGTGAGGGAACCGCGCTGGTTCATCGGTATGCCCAGAGCCGCAAACTCCGGCGTCATGGCGCCGACGCCGACGCCCAGCACGACCCGGCCGCCGGACATCTGGTCCAGAGAGGCGGCATACTTCGCCAACTCCACCGGGTTGTGATAGGGCAGCACCAGGACGGAGGTGCCCAGCCTGACCCGTGAGGTTAACGCTGAGATATGCGACAAGGTGGCCATGGGGTGATAGTAAGGTTTGTCGTCCAGCCGCTCCCGGATGTACCCGTTGTTGAACAGGTGGTCCATGGTCCACACGGAGTCGTAGCCCAATTCCTCAGCCAGCGGGCCGAATCCGATGACGGCCTGGGGATCTTCGAGGCCCCAGTTGTTGGGGATGGTAACGCCGAACTCCATCAGGTTGCTCCTCTACCGACGCGAGGCGTCGGGAATTCAGGACTGTTGCTCCCGTGGTTGGGGCAGGAAGGGCGTCAGCTGGTCCGCCAGCCCCGCCAGGTTGCGGGTCTGCACCCACACCTGGCCGTTGCCGCGAAACCTCATTACCAGTCCTTCGCCGCCGCCGATCAGAGAACGAATGCCGCCCACCTTGCCTATGGAGTAATCAACATCGTCACTGAAAGCAACCAGGTGCCCGGTATCGACCACCAATTCCTCGCCCGGTACAACCGGGACCGCTTTGATCGCGCCGTAGGAGTTGTAGTACACGGTGCCCGTTCCCCGCTCGGCATAAGCCCGCAGGAAGAACAGGCTTTCACCGCTGAAAAAGCCGCGGAACCCCTGGAATTGAGAGTCAAGTTGCACGTTCCCGGTGCTGGCCAGGAAGGAACCGGATTGAACGAACAGATTGGTTCCCGGCGTCAGCTCGAACTCTCCGATATCCCCCGGGGCCGGCGGAGCCAGGCTCACCCATCCGCCGGGTCTTTCGGCGGTGAAGGTGTTAACGAAGAAAGACTCGCCCCCGATCATGCGGCGGATGCCACCGAACAAACCGCCGCCTCCGCCCATGCCGGTCTTCATGTCAACACCCTGCTGGGCCACCATGGCGCCGGGTTCCGCTTTGATGGATTCTCCGGCGTCGAGATCAATGGTGAGCAACGAATAGCTGGGATCGAATTCAATCGTAGTTCGCATCCTGCCTCCCTATGCCCCGCGTCAGGCACTTATGTGTATTCGCTTGGTCATTGCGGGCGTAACGTGGCAATCCCGTCGGCCGCGCACGAGCGGTTGGGCGTATTCGTCAGTACCGCAACGAGATTGCCCCGAATGTCCGACGGCATTCGCGCAATGACAGATTATCAAAGTGGGCACGGGTGAGGCGTCAGGCGGTATTGACAGCCTGGAGCAGCCGGGCGCACTCGATGGCGCCCACCGCGCAGTCCGCGCCCAGGTTGCCCACTTTGCCGCCGGAGCGGTTGATGGCCTGGTCCATATTCTCGGTAGTGAGGACGCCGAACATGGTGGGTATTCCGGTCTCACGACTGACTGCGGCGATTCCCGAGGCAGCCTGATTGCAGACCATGTCGTAATGGCTGGTCTCGCCGCGAATCACCGCGCCCAGGCAAATCACGGCGTCGTACCGGCCGGAGGCCGCCAGCGTCCTGGCTACCACCGGCAGCTCGAAGGAACCGGGCACCCAGGCGGTGGCGATGTCTCCATCGCGGACGCCGTACCGGGCCAGGGTGGAAACGGCGCCTTCCATCAGGTTCTTGGTAACAACGTGGTTGAAGCGGGCCGCGACCACGGCGACTCGGAGACCGGCTCCGTCCAATCCCGCGTTCAATTCTTGGGGCACGTTCTCTTCTCCTCTGCTCGGGAACTGGGCGGCCGACCGCCGGCCGGATACCCGCCGGCAAAGTGTACTACTTTGCCGACGCCGGAGTCATCAGCGCGTCATGCAGTTGATGCAGATGCGTCACCGCACCGGACAGTATGTCCTTAGCCAAGTTTCTGGCGCGTTGCTTCTGATGGCCGCCGGTCAGGTATTCCGCCGGAGACTTGCCGTCGATGCGAGCCAGCAGCAGCACGCCTAGTTGACGGACCGTTTCGCCCTCAAACCGCGCCAGGTCGGCAGTCAATGCGCCGGCATTATCCAGGTAGGCCGACCAGAAAGAGCGGGCCGCCGCGTTGTATTCGCCGGCCAACCGGGGCCGGTGGATCGCTTTCAGCGTGAGATGATTCAGCATGAAAGCCGGGTCAAACACGGGGTTCCCCAGATGCGCCACCTCAAAATCCAGCAGAAACACCTCAGCAGCGACGCCTGACCCAGCCACGATTACGTTTTTGGGGCTGTAATCGCCGTGGACCAACGCGAGACGCCGGTTGAGCATACGTTGGGCTTCGACTTCAATGGCGTTGGCCAGATCAGGATGGACGGCGGCGGCCGCCCGGTGGTAGGGGTCGATGCGAAGCTGAACAAAACAGCGCTGGCCGGCAAATTGCTCCAATTCTTCCGGTATCCGGTCGCCGGTCACGGAAGAATGTTGATGTATCCGGCCCAGCAGGGCGCCGACCTGCCGGGCCACGCCAGGGGCCACCTTGCCGGCGAGTAAAGCATCCTTCCAGTTCACTCCCTCGGCCGGCGCCGCCGTCATGACGAACAGGTAATTCTCCCGGTCTTCGTGGAGCACTTTGGGCAGCGCGGACGCCGGCAGAACCTCCGCCAGGTATCGCAAAGCGGCCGCCTCGTGGTAAATCCGTTCCGGGTCGGCCAGCCACTCCTGTTCCACGCGGAGCCTGGGCAGCGACTGCTTCAAGACCAGTCCCCCGGGTCCTCCGGGCGCGTCCACCCGGACTACCACATTGGAGACGCCGCCGCCGAGAGACCGCGCGGTCGCGGTCCTGGCTACCCCTGGAGTGATAAGTCCGCAGCCTACCAGACAGGCTACCGCATTGGATTCGGACAGAGTGAAGTTCATTCGTGGAACGGTTACACTCGCGCTGCCACCTGGGTGGTGAAGTCTTCCAGATGGCCCAGTGTTTCCTCCAGGTTGCCGTCGGCGCTGAGGCGGGCGATGTCCAGCACCAGGTAGCTGACGCCCATCTCTTCGTACTGGCGGATGTCGCCGGCAATCTGCGCGCCGCTGCCGGTGAACCTGGGCCGGTCGGAGCCAGCGTCGGCGCCGGTGATGCGGTAATCGTGTGAGCGGTAGATGATCCGGATTTCGTCGGGGTTGCGGCCGGCGCGTTCCGCGGCGCGGCGCAAGCGGCCCATGCTGGCCTGCAACGCTTCGGGCGTTCCCACCGGGAAGGCGGGATTGTTGCCGATGGGATACCATCCGTCGCACAGGGTGGCGGCGCGCCGGATGGCCGGCCGGCTCTCGCCGCCGACCCAGAAGGGCGGGTGGGGTTTCTGGACAGGCTTGGGCAGGAACCAGATGTCTGAGAAGCTGACGTACTTACCCTCGAACTTGGGGTCGTCCGACGTCCAGAGTTCCTTGAAGGCGCGGATATACTCGTCGGTCACGGCGCCGCGTTCGTCGAATGGCGCGCAGCCAACGGCGTCAAACTCCTCCCGGCACCAGCCGACGCCGACGCCGACGATCAGCCGGCCGCCGGACAGCACGTCCAGCGTGGCCAGCGCCTTGGCCGCCACCAGCGGGTTGCGGTGCGGAACGATGAGAACCGAGGTCGCCAACCGGATTTTCCGGGTGCAGCCGGCCATATAGGCCAGCGCGGTGATCTGCTCCATGGCCTGCCCGGACGCCGAGCCGGGGAACTCGCCGGTTTCGGTGTAAGGGTAGTCGGAGTCGATGTTCCTGGGCACCAGGATGTGGTCGCCCAGGGCGATTGAGTCGAAGCCCAGCGCTTCGGCCCGCTGGGCGATGGTTGCCAGGTTATCGGGAGTGGAAAGCGGGCCGCGTCCCGGGAGGGTGATTCCGTACTGCATGGCGATGCTCCTGTGGATTGGTGGTTTGCTGCTATGCCGGCTGGCGGAACGGCTCCAAGCGGGCATCGAGCCACTGTTGCACTTCCGGGGCAAAAGCCGGCCCCGGCGGGGGGGCGTCGTAAAAGGCAACCTGAGCGTAACGCGCCCGACGGTGCATATCGTCGATGATTGGGCCCAGGTCAACTTCCGGTTCGTCCTCTCCGGGTTGCAGGGGCAGCGTGAATTTAGGGATGGCCTGCTGCACGCTGAAAGGATAGAGAACGGCGTCAGGGTGTTGCCAACCCCGGCTGACCAGGATGCGGTAATGGCTGGGCGGCAACACGGTATCCAGCGGCATCGGCTCCCAGCCCCTTATCAGGTCAATTTCAATCAAGTTGATCCGAGACGAGAGGATTTCCTCACGTTTGCGGAGGTATTTCACTCGGCCTTCACCGCGAATTTTGTTGGTCGGCGACAGCACCTCAACAATAGTGACCACTTTCCAATCCGGCATCCGCTGGACATACAGCCAAGTTACTCGCACCTCTTCCGGCATTGGCACCCGAACCGCGACCCCATTCTCCGCCGGAGCGATGGCAGTCGCAACGGACGATGTTCTACCCGGCGCGCCTGACGGATCCGTTACCCTCGCATCAGGGATTATAAAAGCCGGTTCCGACGATACAACGTCCACCTCGACCACTTCGGTTCGTGCAGCGATGTCAACCCGGTAGTTGTCCGGTACGAGTGGGCCCAGTTCGTGGGCCATTCCGGCGACTAGCTGGTTGTGGAAACTCGGCCAGATGTGTCGCTGTTCCAGATAGGGGTTCATCCCCGGAAACGGGTTCTCGTATCGCGTTGTCGTTGTCATCGCGCTGCTCCGGTCAGTGAAACAGGATTCCGCCGTTCACGTTGTACGACTGGCCGGTAATCAGCTCCGCATCCGGGCCGGCCAGGAAAGCCACCAGGTTGGCTACGTCTTCCGGTTCGGCGATGCGGCCCAGGGGTGTCCGGTCCGCTGAGGAGGCTACCACCTGCGCCCGGAACTCCTCTTGAGTAATGCCGCGTTGCGCCGCCTGGTCGCGTTCCCAGTAGCTCATCCGGTCGGTGTTGATGGGGCCGGGACAGACGGCGTTGACCGTTATGCCGTGGGGGGCGAGGTCCAGGGCCGACGCTTGAGTCAGGCCGATGACGGCGAATTTGCTGGCGGAGTAAGCGGCCCCGTCGGCGCTGGCCTGCTTGCCGGCGTTGCTGGCGATGTTGACCACCCGTCCGCCGTTGCCCAACCGGACCATCTCCCGGCCGGCGTGCTTGGTGCACAGAAAGACGGCAGTGGTGTTGATGGCGAGAAAATGCTGCCAGACCGCCTCGTCCAGCTCGGTGACCGGGACCTTGTCCCGTCCGATGATGGCCCGGGCGTTGTTCACCATGATGTCCAGGCGGCCGAAGTGGTTCACGGTCTCGGCGACCAGGCCCTCGATATCATCGCTGTTGGACAGATCGGCGTAGATAGGGTGCGCCTGGCGGCCCAGGTTGCGAACCTCCTCGGCCACGCTGGCGATGGATTGCCACTCGGCGCGAAGCTCTTGCGGCGGCAGGTCTTCGGCGGGCCTTCGGACATCGGTAATTGCCACGTCCGCGCCCAGCGACGCCAGTTTGAGGGCCGTGGCCCGTCCCACGCCGCGCATTCCGCCGGCTCCCGTAATCAACGCAACTTTGCCTTGCAGACTCATTGTCATTCACCTCGCCATCAGACTGCCGGATTAGCGCCCCCAGAATACCAAAAGCCGGGCGGCCCTACACCCATTGCTACGGCGGCGCCGGTCTGCACAAAGGAGGGCGCGCGCCTTACACCGGAGCGCGGCGGGTATGCCAGTCCGTCGCTTCCTGGTAGGCATAGGCCGCGCGCAGGATGGTGGCTTCGGCAAAGGGGGCGCCCCCCAACTGCAACCCGATGGGGAGTCCGTCTTCCGTGAACCCGCCGGGTATGGACACCGCCGGCATTCCCGCCAGGGGATAGCACCCGGTATAGGACCGGCGGAAAAAGAACCGCCGACGCACGTCGTCCGCGGACTCGAAAGGCGCGGTCAGCGCGTCGTGTCGCGGAGCGGGATAGGGCGCTGTGGGAGAAACCAGCACGTCCACCTGGCCAAAGGCTTCCTCAAACTGACGCCTCAGGAGCACCCGGGCTTTCATCGCCCGGTTCTGCACCTTGGCCGGCACCAGCGCGGCGGACTGCAATCGAGTCCGCGAGGCCCGGTCCAGCAACTCCGGCGCGCGCCGCATCAACCCGTCACGGGCGCCGGCGCCTTCCGTATCTGCGATGCCGACGAAGATCGCGCCGGCGATTTCGGTCAACGGCAGCGATACGTCCATCACCGCAGCGCCCAACCCGGCCAGCGTTTCCAGGGCCGCGTCCGTAGCTCGCCGCACGTCGGCGTGCATGTCCGGCGAGTTGCAAAGCTCCGTCATTCGCCCTACCCGCATCCCGCGAATGTCGCCGTCAAGCATCCCCCGGTAATCCGGCGGCGGGCGGCGGCTGGTCGTGGGGTCCAACGGGTCGTATCCGGCGACCGCTCCCAGCACCAGCGCGCAGTCCTCCACCGTTTTGGTCATGGGCGAAGCGGCGTCCATGAACCAGCACATGGGCGTGATGCCGTGCCGGCTGATGCGGGTGAAGGTAGGCCGCAATCCAACGGCGTTGCAGTACGAGGCCGGGCCGCGTCCGCTGCCGCCGGTGTCTTCGCCCACCGAGGCGGCGCACAGATGGGCCGCCAGAGCCGCGCCCGATCCGCTGCTGGATTCTCCAGGAGTGTGCTCCCGCCGCCAGGGGTTCTGCGGCGTGCCGTAAGGAGGATCGGCGGTGCCGCCCATGGCCAGTTCGCTCAGGTTCAGCTTGCCCAGGAGGATCGCTCCCGCCGCCTTCAACCGCGCCACCACGGTGGCATCTTCGGAGGGCACGTGGTCGGCGTAGGCCCGGGAGCCGTTGCTGGTGAGGATTCCGTCGGTGTTGAACTGGTCCTTGACCGCCACCGGCGCCCCGAACAGGGCTCCGGCCACAGCCCCGGCGTCGCCACGGCGCATCGCCTCGTCAGCCTCCGCTGCCGCCGCCAGCGCTTCCTCCCGGCACACCGTGATATAGGACTTGATTGCGCCATCAATATCATCAATCCGGCGCAGATAGGCGTTCACTGCGTCGGTGGCGGTGAACTCCCCGGCCCGGATGGCCGCCGAAGTCGCCTCGGCGGAAAGGAAAACGATTTCGTCGTGGTTGGTGGATGAGGTCATCAGGCAACTCCGGCGGTTCGGCCCGTCTGGATTACTGCATATTCCTTGTCGATGATCGCCTGAAACGATGGCGAAACATCGTGCCAGTCCAGCACGTCAACCCGGAATGGCAGCGTGGATTCCTGGAATGCCTCAACCAGTCGTCCCCACTTACGGAGTCCCATGGGCTCCGGTCCTACAATCGCCAAATCCAAGTCCGACCAAGGCTTGGTGCGTCCCGTAACACGTGAGCCGAAGGCACGCACTTCCCATCCGGGCACGTATTCCTCGAGTATTTCGCTAACCTCAAGTAGTTGCTCCGGTTTCATGTCAATCATTACGCTCCTCCAACGCCGCCAACAACAATTGGGCATCCTCGAGGAAATCGGGTATGGCAGCATATACGCGGTCGGCGGTGGCTTTGCGGTAGGTGTGGGCCGTTAGGTTGCGTGCCTGGTGATGGTCCATCCACCGGTCCACGTCATCGATCAACCTTTGCTCCGCTCCTAGCCGGTACAGTTCCCGCCGCGTCACCCCGTCAGCAATGGCGCGGTTCACATTTTCTTCCAACCACCGTTTGATGAACTTCCAGCAAAGTTCGTAGGTGAATTCAAAGTGCTTGATCACTCCAGACTGGAGCACAATGCGCAACGGTTCGTCCTGTCCTCCCATCAGTATGGGATCCTCGCTGTATTTCAAGGCTATTCTCAGACTGGCAGTGGCATTGCGCAGGCTGTCTAATTCAAGCGGCATGGGCCCCTCCGACGGGTTCATCCACCTGATAGCGTCAGCCGTCGTCGGCGTCGGGAAATATCGTGACCGGCTCAACGCCCTCCAAGTCCATTTCCCGGAGCCGGTCCAATTCCTGCATAAGACTGGCGAAACGGTTGGCGACTTCAGGCAGGTCGGCGTCGTCGATGGATATGCCGACCAGTTCGGCAAGCATCGTTACTTGTTCACGAGAGAAATTTGCGGCGGGCATTGTCCATCACCTGCGGCTTCAATTCTACGTATTTGGCTAGATTCCGACCCTTGTTGATTTCCGTACCGTATGCGCGTTGCAAACCGGCGCGTTCGACGACGGACGCGGGCGAAAATCGGTCCAGTTCGGCGGCGTATCTTATCCCGAACAAACGAAGATAAGCCACCTTTTCTCCTTTCGGGGCGGCGTCGTACATCCGGCGCAGTTCGTCAGCCGATTGTTGTAATTCCATAGTCTTGCCTACTTTCAACCTTGTCAGGCCGATTTTGCGCTGTGGTTCGGTCAGAGGCTCTCCAGCAGCTCGATGAACTCGGCTATTTCTCGCTTACCGTCGAGGATTTGCTCGCGACGCGGTGGGCCGCTGTAAAATCGGGTATGAAACCAGTTTGCGCTCCGGTAATAGTTGAGCAGGCCGGGGGGAGCGCCGGCATCGTCAATCAGGCGCAGTACGGTTTCTTCCAGCATGGCATGGGAACCGTGCGGCCAACCCTTTTGCTCCGCAACGGCTTTGATGGCGTGGGCGGCGGCTCCCCAAAGTTTGTTGCTTGCTTCTTCCAATTCGCCGTTTGCCAGTTCACTATCTACCAGCTCCAGAAAATGCCAGCTTCGTTCAACGTGGTATGCCATGGGGTCGGTTGTAGTCATTGCAACCTCTGCGCCGCGCGAATAAGCCCGGTTCGCCGCGCCGTAGAGACTAATTGACGCTCATACGTATCCACTTTGTCATTGCGAGGCAGCATGGCAATCTCGTCGGGGTAGCAATGGCTGCGCCGTCGAGTCTCCGGCAGCGGAAAGTGGGTACGCATGAGATGATGAGGTGGTTCCGCTACTGTGCAAAGCAGCGAAGTCAAGCCACAAAGGCCCGCTTCCCGGCGCCGGTGATGACGATGGCCTCCACGTCCTCGTCCTGTTCGATAGCGGTCAGGGCCGCATCCACATCCCGCGTCAAGGGAAGGGACCGGGAAAGTAAAGGAGAAGAAGCTGCCGCCATTACCTATACCTATACCCATACCTATGGCCGGACGTTCACGGGACGTTCAGCGGGCCGAAGGCGGCGGTGGGGTAGTTGTTTGCGCCCACGCCGGCGGTGTCCACCAGCACGTAGGCCCGGACGTACATGCCGTCGTCATCGGACTGCGGGGTGTAGAGGAAGGAACATTCGCCATCCATCCGGCCCTGAGAGCCATAGTCCGGGGGCTGCCGGTCCTGGGGCATATCGTTCCAGTCCACCCCGTTGGCGGAGCGCTGCCAGGTCCAGAGTACGTGGCGGGTCGTGGCCGTGTCGGAGCCGCAGACGCCGTCGCCCAGCGAAGCGTCGCCGTCGCTGGCCCGGTTGGGACGCACTCGGGTCCCTTCCAGCAACACCCGGACGGTCCCGTCATTGCCGCCGGCCGCGTCGGCCACGATAGAACCGCAAATCGGGTCGGACAGTACGGCATTGGAAGTGACGCGGGTGCGGCTCTCAACCAGGGCCGGGAACACGGCCTGGTAATCCTGAAAGCCAAGCGCCGAACCGGTAATGCTCGTGTTGCCGAAGTTCAGCTCCTGCAGATTGTTCAACCCCCACCGGGAGGCGTGCGGGGTGGGGGCGATGTTGCCCAATTTGGTGTTGGACAGATGCAGCTCGCGCAGAGCGGACAAGCCGTCAAACTGGCCGGGGTGAATGCAGGCCAGTGAAGTGTTGCCGTTCAGATACAGCTGTTCCAGGCTGGACAGCCCGTCAAATACCTCCGGCGGCAGCGTTCCCAGTGCGGAGTTGCCGTTCAGACGCAGGATTTCCAGGCTGGCGAGGCCGTCGAACACCTCCTCGGGCAGGTCGGACAGGTCGTTGCCGTCCAGACGCAGGTGGGTCAGGCTGGAAAGGCCGTCGAACACGTCGCTGGGCAGCTCGGTCAGATCGTTGTCAAACAGATTCAGCTGTTCCAAGCCGGAGAGATGCTCGAAGTCGACGCTTTGCAGAGAACTCAGGTTATCGCCTACCGTGAGAGTACCAGCGAGGCCGTTCAGTTGCGCGATGGTGACGTCGGCGCAGTCGGTCTCGCTGAGATTAGCGAGAATGGCGTCGACCACCTTCTGCGTGCGCCCGTGGAGGGGGTGCGCTGGATGGCGCTCTTCAGGCGGTTGGTGTTCCGCCTTCTGCGCGCGCGCGTCGAGGGGGTCGTGGTCGCAAAAGGCCGTCGCTTCCTGGGCCTGCGCGACGGGTGGGGTCAGGGGCGCCAGCCAAAGGGCTGCGGCTACCACAGCCGCCATTGTCGCCAGCGCCGCCAGCAGCAGCTTGAACTTCGTCATAAGGGTTTTGCCATTCCGCTTTTTCCGGTAACTCATCCGGTAACTCACAAAAACATCCTTGCTGGATAATCGGTTTCCTATCTTACTATAAAACTCCGGCTGTGGTCTTTTTATTTAACCCAGAGGCGATTCCGCTACTGTGCAGAGCAGCGAAGTCAAGCCACATAGTGATAGGTTTTCGTAAAAATATGGTATGCGATTTCGCTACGGAATATGCCAAAACGCGGCGTTTTTGCGTCATAGTTTCCAGTAGCGGAATCGCCTAGAGATAATTGACGACATCGTGCAGCAGTGAGCAGGTTGTGTAAGATTGGCGACTGCCGGCCGTAAAACAATGGCTACAGCCAGCGTCGGAACCAGTCCACCATCCGTTGCAGATACGCTTCGCGCAGGGCCACGTGGCCCGTCCGCAGGAAACCGTGGGAACAGCCGGGGAACCGCGCCATTTCGACCTCCTTGCCCAGGCGCTTCAGCACCTGGAAATACTGCTCGCTCTGTCCGATGGGACACCGGGCGTCAGCCTCGCCGTGCATCAGCAGCACCGGAGCGCTGACCTGCGGCGCGAAAGTGATCGGCGAACGCCGGAGCAGGCGATAGGCGAGGTTGTCCACTCCTTCGGCCAATTCGTTGACGATAGATACGGTCTCCGGCGCGCCTCCCGAGGGACGAGCCGACCACTGGGCCTCTCCGAAGCTGGCCGCGATGTCCGATGTGCCGTACATGCTCCACAGGTCGATACACGGCGCGCCGGCCACCGCCGCCTTGAAACGGTCGGTGTGTCCGATGGACCAGGCGGTCATGTAGCCGCCGTAGCTGTACCCGTGGACGCCGAGCCGTCCGGCGTCCACGTAGTCCCGCCGGCAGACTTCATCCAACGCCGCCATCAAATCCAGGTAGTCCTCGCCGCCCCAGTCGCCCAGCACCGCGTTGACGAACTCCGCGCCGTAGGTGGATGAACCTCGTGGATTCACCGCCAGCGTCAGGTAGCCGGCTCCGGCCAGCGCCTGATGCCAGGGCACGAACGAATCGTAGAAAGCGCCATTCGGCCCGCCGTGTATCTCCAGCACCAGCGGATATTTCCGGGCGTCGTCAAACCCTGGAGGGTGGTACAGCCGGCATTCAATGTCCCATCCGTTGCGGTTGATGCTGAATTTTTCCATATCGACCGCCGGGCGCTCGGCCAGCCATTCGTCGTTGTGCGCCGTCAGCCGTCGCCGGGCGACCCCGGCGGCGGCGGTCTCGACGATATGCAGGTCCCCCGGAGTGGTGGGCCCCGACGCCGCGATCACATAACTGCGGGCATCCGCGCCCACGGCCAGCGCCGCGATCAACTCGCCGCCCTCGGTGATCGCCGCCGGCTGGCTCCGTCCGTCGCCGGCGGGCAGGTCCAACGAATACAATCTGGTTTCCCCGCCGGCATCGCCAAGGAATATGATCCGGCCGTCGTCGCCATCGTCCCCGGCCAGCCAGCGCAGTTCCAGCGGGGGGTAGATGCCGGGATAACCCAGGCAGGGCCGGATGCGGTCGTCCGTCAGTTGGCGGGGCGGGCGGCCCGGCTCCAGCACGTACAGGTACGCCTGCCACAAGACCATGAGACCGTTATCGGCAGCCCCGGCCGCCAACAAGCGTTTCCCGTCGGGAGACCAGGCAACCGCAGCGGCGTCCGTCAATCCTTCAGACCACAGCTTTGGTTCAGGCGGGCTCGCCTCCGCCGAAAGGGTTTCGGGCACGTCAACGACGTAGATTTCGGCGGTAGCGGCGACGTCACGTTCGTCAGAGCGTCCGGAGATAAAGGCAACCCGTTCGCCGCCCGACGACCAGGCCGGGGCGGCATCGTCCCAATCGCCATCCGTCAGTTGCATGGCTTCGCCGGTTTGCGCGTCCACCACAAAAAGGTGGAAATGGCAGTCGCCCCGCCAGCCGATGGCGTCGTGGCGGTAACGGATGCGACGAACCTCGCGCACCCTGGGTTCATTCGACGGCGTATCGCCGGGCTCGCCATCCGGGCAGACGTCCGCCACCGCCACCAGGCGGGAGGAGTCGGGCGCCCAGGCGAATTCCGGCACGCCATTGGGCAATTTGGTCAGTTGCCACGCTTCACCGCCGTCCGATGGCATCAGCCAGACCTGGCGTTTTGCATCGGCAGCATTGGCGGCTGCTCCGTCGGGGCGCAGAAAGGCCAGCGTTGCGCCATCAGGCGAATAACGCGGATGCCCGTCCGCGTTGCCCTGAGTAAATGCTTTCGGTTCCGCAATCGCGTCGCCATCCGCCAAAGTGGCGCGATAGACCCGGGATCGGGGTTCGGAAGTCTCGGCGTCTATCCAGGTCAGCGCGTAGGCGCAGTGCTTCCCATCCGGCGCGATGGTGGGGCTGCCCACGGCGGTAAGGTGGCGAAACAGGTCGGGGCCGATGGGTTCCGTCATGTCGTAGTCTCCTGCCCGTTGGTTGCAAAATCTCCGAAGCAGCATCTCCCGCCGTGTAGTTTAGCGCATTCCCCGCCGACTTGACCGGCGCATGTAGAGGATCGGGATCAGTCCAAAATCAGCTGCAATTTGAAAATCAGGCCGTATTGGTGAAGGCCCGAAAGATGCTACGCTGACTGCGGTTTGAGCAAATCGACTGACATTAATCCGGCAGGTCGCGGGCCAGCGCTCGGTACGCCCCGAAGCCCATAAATCGGTGTCCCAATAAGCCGCAACATACCGCGGCAATGGCGCCGGAAGGAGGAGGGTTACATAATGATGTTGAGGAGAAGCGCATACCCGCCGGGAGGCGCGTCAAGGGGCGGGCCGGGAGCCGACCGTAGAAAAACCAACCTGGGTAAAGAAGCGGTTAAGGCTGCCCTGAAGGGCGAATGGGAAAGAGCCGTCGAACTGAACCGGGCCGTACTCGAACTCAATCCTAACGACTGTGAAGCCTCCAACCGCCTGGCCAAGGCCCTGATGGAACTCGGCGACTACGCTGAAGCCCGGCAGATCCTGGAATCCTTGCGGGTTCGCGCGCCCGGCAACAACATTGCGCGCAAGAATCTGGCCCGATTGGAACAGTTGCAGACTTGTGGCGGAGACATCCGCAGGTCAGTTGCCGGCGATGACGGGCTGCCCCGAATGTTCATCGCCGAGAGTGGCAAGTCATGCACCACTATTCTGCGGAAACCGGCCGGCGCGCCGGCGATGGCAACGGTAAGCGCCGGGGACGTGGTTGCGCTGAATCTCTGTGGCGAGGCGGTCACCGTGACCGCGCGGGACGGCAGCTATCTCGGAACCGTTGAGCGCCGGTTGGGCCGCCGGCTGCACAAGCTGATGGCCGCGGGCAACCAGTACGCGGCGGCAGTCGTGGGAACCGACGCCACGGGCATCTCCGTAATACTCCGGGAAACCCGGCAAGCTCCCACCCTGCGCCACGTCGTATCGTTCCCTGCCGCGCCGGACGGCGCCGGCCACTTACCGGAGATGACCGCGGAGATGACCGCCGATCCCGCGTTGGAAGAAACCGACGCCGAGACCGGGGCGATCCCCGAAGATCCCGAGGAAGTCGTTGACGGCGCGGGCGCATCGGAGGAGAGCGGCGGCATCGCCCTCGCCGGCGAAGCGGCCGATGACGGCGACGACTCGGACCTGCCCGTGCTGGACGATGACGTGGACACCGGCGGGTGGACGCCGGCAACGCCGGCTGGCAACAGCGAAGACGACTGGGAGTAGCGGAGCCGGTTCTACTCGGCCTGGCCGGCTCCCCGGGCCCGCGCGTCCAGGCTGACCGCCAGGCGGGAGCGGAAAGGACGCACCCGGTTGTCGGCGTGCGGGACGCCGATGGGCGTGACAAAAACCGCCTCCTGGCCGTTGGCATGGGGCGAGAAGAATTCGGCCACTGCGTCGTCAAAAAAGGTCAAGCCCGTCGCGCCCAGTCCCGCCCCATGGGAGGCCAGGTAGATGCGGCCCCCGATGATGCCGGCAAGGGTTTGCGCCATGCGATAACCGCGCGGGCCGAACTCCCGCTCAATCAGCGGCAGGTCGGCAGTGATGAACGCAACCGCTGCCGCGTCGGCGGGCAGGGCTTGCTCAAACCCCAGGTGGCCGGCGGTTTCCCGGAACTCTCCGGCCGCGAGCTGCCGGAGGCCGCCGTAGAAACGGTTGTAGTAGTAGGCCCCGGGAGCCAGTCCGTCCACGGCGTTCACTATGAAGTACAAACTCAGGTAGGGCGAGAACCCGTCGGCGAAGTGCGGGGAGTTGACGCCCCCGCCAGCGGCGTCAACGATGGATCGAAACGCATCCCAGGAAATCGGCTCGGTGGCAAAGCGGCGGGTGGAACCCCGGAACCGGATGCAGTCGCCGAGGGAAGTCGCGGCGCGGGCCGCCGGATCCAGCGCGCGGTCAAAAGCTCCGTCGGGGCCGGACTTGAGCGGCCGGAAATTGTCGCCGACGCCGTCCAGTTCGTCCCGGTCGGAACCGGCGCGATTGCCGGCGTCGTTCCAGGCGGCGGCATCATCCCGGTTCCGCAGCAGCGAGGCGCGGTGCAGTTTCCGGGACAGGGGATATTCGATAATTCCGGCTTGCAGGTCGTTGCTCTCCTGGGGCAGCAGCCCAGGCACGTCGCCGGAGCCGGGCGGCAGCATTCCGTCGGGAGTTCCCACGTGGGCCAGCAGCCCGGGCGCTTCATCGTCAACGTTGAGGCCGAGGAACCCGCTGATCAGGTGGTCAACGAAGCCGAAACGGAGTTTCACCGCGGTTTCAGTCGCGTTCCCGGCGGCCAGCAGATTGGCGCCGATGGTGCCCAGGTCCCAATAGCAGTAGCGGTAGCCGCGCTCGCGATACTTCCACGCGCTGCGCCAGAAGACGGTGGTGAATACCAGGGTGACCGGATACGCGGCGTGGTCAACCGCCGCCGCCGCCAGCCAGCGGCGCAAGTCGCCATTCCGCAGACGGGCCAGCGTGAAATCCCTGGGATTGAAGTGATAGACGCCGGCGCGGAGGCCGTCCAGGTCGCCGCAGACGAGATACACTTCGGTGGGATACAGCGCGCCAGCCGAGGCGGCCGCCCGGTAATGCACCTCGCCGTCGCGCAGGTTGCGCCGACGAATCACGGCGGCGGCATGGTAGAGCAGCCCGGCCAGGGTTTCCAGGGTCACCGGCCCGGTGGCGTCGGGAGCGGCGCCGCCCCGTATCGCCGCCAGCGTGGGCATGGCGGGGCCGGGCGATGCGGCGACGTCAGGGAGCGGAATAGCCCGCAGTCCAGGGTAGATTTTGTAGAGGGGCGGCTTGTTGGCCAGATTGATGTACTGGAGTTTGGTGGCTTCGTTGAACTGGCGCGCGATGTTCGCGTTGTCGCCGTTATCCGGTGTTGCCATTGTAATTTCTCCCTGAACTACGATGGTCATTCCGGCGAAAGTTGGAATCCAGCAGCGTTTTCTGGACACCGGCTTGCGCCGGAGTGACGGAATAATGGTGATTACCCGGTTTCATCCCGTTTCCGATAGATCTCAACGGCGGCGGCCTCGATGACGGAACCCCGGATGGGCGGGCGCGGTTTCTGCACCCGCACCCGCAGGGCGGCGACGGACGGGTGTTGCGCCAATACGCCGGCGGCGATGGCGCCCGCCGCCGCCTCCAGCAGGTTGCGCGGTTCGCCTTCGACTACGGCTTTAACCACCCGATAGAGGTCGGTGTAACTTACAGTGTCGGGCAGGCGGTCAGAAACGCTGGCCGCGCTCAAGTCCAGCTCCGCCGCCAAGTCAACAATGAAAGGCTGCCCCAACCGCCGCTCTTCGGGATTTACGCCGTGAAACCCGTAGAACTGCATCCCGGTCAGGATGATGCGGTCGGTCGGCATTTAGTTGTCACCGTCATTCCATTATTGCCGGTCATCGTTATTCCGGCGAAAGAACAGCCGGCTCCGCGCCTGACACGGGGGCGCCTGGCACTTGATACGGGGCCGGAATCCGCTTACCCACTCGTTTGCCGCTCAATTTCGGCCACCAGCGCCAGCAGGTTCTGCGCCCTTTTGACCACCGGCACGTCCACCATCCGGCCATCAATGGAAAGGGAACCCCGGCCGGCCGCCTCGGCTTCATCCCAGGCGGCGACCACGCGGCGAGCGTAGGCTACGTCGTCGGGGTTGGGAGAAAATGTCTCGTTGATGATGTCGATTTGGGCGGGGTGGATGGCGAACTTGCCGGTGTATCCCATCTGCCGGGCGGTTCCGGCATCTTTGCGCAACCCGTCGGGGTCGCGGAAACCGACGAAAGGGCCGTCCAGGGCGGCGACGCCGGCGGCGCGCGCCGCCACGGCCACGGCGGAGCGGGCATAGTAACACTCCTCGCCAAAGTCGTTGCGGATCACGCCCATATCGTTGGTGTAGTCCTCGGCTCCAAAGGCGAGGCCCACGATGCGCCGGGATGCCCGGGCCATCTCATAGACGTGGACGATGGCCAGGGCGGTTTCAATCCAGGGAACCACCTTGATGCTGCCGGCGGCGATACCGGCGGCGGCTTCCAACGGGGCCAGCAGGCGGTCAACCTGCTGCAACTCCCAGGGGGTGTTGCCTTTGCCGATGCTGACGCCGGCCAGATACGGCGATACCACGGCGGCCAACTCGTCGGCAGCCAGCCCGGTGTCCAGGGAGTTGACGCGCACCATCACGCGACGGCCGGCGGCGGCCAGTCGCGGCGTCCAGGCCACGGCCAGATCGCGCGCCGCCGCTTTTTCGCCGGGCGGCACCGAGTCCTCCAGGTCAACCATGACTATGTCGGCGCCGAACCCCAGCGCCCGCTCCAGCATATTGGCGCGGTTGCCGGGGACGAATACGAGACTGCGCAGCAGTTCCATTATCAGAAATCCCCCCAGGAGTAACCGGATTTCACGTCCACTTTCAGGGTAACGTCCAAGTCCAGCGCCGCCGGCATCTCGTCCAGCACCAGCGCCGTCATTGTGTCCATCTCATCATGGGGCACCTCGAACACCAGCTCGTCGTGGACCTGTAGGATCATCTTCGAGCGCATCCGCTCGTTGATCATGCGAGCGCGGACGTTGATCATGGCGATTTTCATAATGTCGGCGGCGGTGCCCTGGATGGGCATATTGATGGCCATGCGCTCAGCGGCGGCGCGGGTGTTGTGGTTGGTGGACTGGATGTCGGGCAGGTAGCGGCGTCGGCCCAGCAAGGTCTGGGCGTACATCGTGTCCCGGGTTTGTTGCTTCACCGCCTCCAGGTAGCCGTTGATGCCGGGATACCGGGAGAGGTAAGTATCGATGAACTGGCGCCCCTCCTCGCGGCTGAACCCGGTCTGCTGGGAAATGCCGTAAGGCCCCAGGCCGTAGATGACGCCGAAGTTCAGCACCTTGGCGATGCGCCGCTGCTCGGCGTCCACCGCGTTGATGGGTACGTTGAACATCTGGCTGGCGGTGGCCGCGTGGATGTCCTCGCCCCGGCGGAAGGCTTCCAGCAGCGACGGGTCCTGGGACATATGGGCCAGCACGCGCAGCTCGATCTGCGAGTAGTCGGCAGAGAAGAGTTGACAGTCCGAATCGGCGACGAAGGCGCGGCGCACCTGCCGGCCCAACTCGGTGCGGACGGGAATATTTTGCAGGTTGGGATCGCTGCTGCTGAGCCGGCCGGTCTCCGAGCCGGTTTGGTGATAAGAGGTATGAATGCGCCCGGTGCGAGGGTTGACTATTTCCGGCAGGGCGTCAACGTAAGTTGACTTCAGTTTGGACACCTGCCGGTAGTCCAGAATACGGTCCACCACCGGATGCAGCCCTTTCAGGTCCTCCAGGGCGTTGGCGTCGGTGGAGTACCCGGAGCGAGTGCGCCGGGTCTTAGGCAGGCCCAGCTCGCCAAAGAGCAGGTCGCTCAGCTGCTTGGGCGAGTTGATGTTGATGGCGTGACCGATGTCCTGGTACAGGTCGGTCTGAATCTGCTCGAGCTGTTCGTTGAGGTCGCGGGACATTTCGTGCAGGATGCCGGCGTCCAGCCGGACGCCGGCGCGCTGCATTTCGACCAGCACCGGAACCAGGGGCATCTCTACCTCCGACAGCAGCGCCGTCATATCCCGCTCGGCGAGAGCCGGCTCAAATCGCCGGCGCAACTGCAGGGTGCAATCGGCGTCGGCGGCGGCATAGGGCAGCGCGTCGGCAATGTTCACCTCATTGAAGGTGATTTGATTCCGGCCCCGGCCGATAAGGTGGGTAATTTCGGTCATTTCCCGCCCCAGCAACTCCAGGGCCAGGGGCTTAAGACCCAGCTGGGTTCGCGTTTTGCCAAGCAGATGCGCGGCAATCATCGTGTCGTAGTCAACAACGCCATAAGGGTCAATGCCGTAGTTGCTCAGCAGGGTCAGGTCGTAGTTGGCGTTGTGGGCGCACCGTTGCAGGCCGTGATCGGTGAAAAGGGGGCGCAGGGCGGCCATCACCTCGTCCAGGGGAAGTTGCTCGCCGGCGCGGTGTCCCACCGGGACGTACCACGCCGCCCCGTCCTGGCCGGTCAAGGATCCCTGGTCGGTCAGGGATCCCACGGCGAAGCTGAGGCCGGCCAGATCGGCCAGCATCGGGTTGGGGCTGCTGGACTCGGTGTCGAATGCAAAGGAACCGGCGGCGCGGATGGCGGCAATCATCGCGTCCAGGTCGTCCGCCGTGGCAACGATGCGGTAGTCGGCGTCGGCCGGAGCGGCCGCTCCGCGCGGGTCGGTCGCCCCCGACCCGTGGGCCGCCGCCGTCGCGGTGGCCCAGGGCGCATCCGGCGACGGAACCCGCCCAACGATGCTGTGGAACTCCAGGGCGGTCATCAGCGAAACCACTGCGGCGCGCTCGTAGCTGCCAAACCGGCAGGCGTCCAGGTCCAGGGTGACCGGCGCGTCGCAGTTGATGGTGGTCAGAAAACGGTACTCAAACGCGGCTTCCCGGTTGGCGGTGAGGTTGTTGTGAACGCGCTTCTGGGTGATGTGGTCGATGTGTTCGTAGATGCCTTCCAGCGTTCCGTAGTTGGTGAGCAGGTTGATCGCGGTCTTGTCGCCCACGCCGGGAACTCCGGGGATGTTGTCGGATTTGTCGCCCACCAGCGCCTTGTAATCGGGCTGCTGCGGGGCGGTGAGGCCGCCGTAACGCTCGGCCAGTTCAGTTTCGTCCACGATGCGCCGGTCCCGCTCGCTGCTGGCCAGGTCAACGCGAACCAGCGGCGAGATGAGCTGAAAGGTGTCCCGGTCGCCGGTGAGTATGACGGTTGCGAC
The DNA here is from genome assembly GCA_964347975.1 of uncultured Dehalococcoidia bacterium. Taxonomy (GTDB): domain Bacteria; phylum Chloroflexota; class Dehalococcoidia; order Lucifugimonadales; family UBA3495; genus Bin87. The sequence goes on along the minus strand of CAYGAY010000013.1, from coordinate 34,515 downwards.
GCCGTTAGCCTCGGCCTGGCGGCACAGGGTCCCGATGAGATCGTCGGCCTCAAACCCCGCCAGTTCGTAAACGGGAACGGCGAAGGCAGTCATCAATTCCTTAACCCGGTCGAACTGGCCGCGCAGTTCCGGAGGCGACGGCGGACGTTGCGCTTTGTATTCGGGGAACCGCTCGTGGCGAAAGGTCGGAGCCGGCACGTCAAATGCCACCGCAACATGAGTCGGTTGCCATTCATTCAGGGCCCGCAGGAACACGCTGGCGAACCCGTACACTCCCGTCACGTCCTCGCCGGTGGTGGATACCGTGAGGTTCCTGCTGACGCTGATGGCCCGGAAGGAGCGATGCACCATGGCATGGCCGTCAAGGATCAGGAACAGCGGGGAGGTTCGGCCGGCCGGCGCTGTTGGCATCGGCATTGACATCTGACTGGCGCTGACCATAAGCGTACTCCCGCAGGACTGGTTGCCGCCGTCTTGGCGGCGGCGGCGGGTCCGTTGCGGCATTATACATCAGAGGAAATGCCGTTACGCGGGTTCAGACAATCTTCCGAAGAGGGCTCCCGCGCCATTGCCCAAGCAGACCGGACTTGCTAACCTGACAAACCAGCAGGAGAGCCCAAAGTGACCACCCAAGACTACCAACAGGCCAGCGAACGTTTTCTGGCGCAGGCCAGACAGGAACTCGCCGCGGGCGACTTGGCGCAGGCATCTGAGAAGGGCTGGGGCGCGGCCGCCCAAATCCTCAAGGCTATCGCCGAACAGCGCGGATGGGAGCACAACCGTCACCGGCACTACCTCAGGATCGCCAGCCGTCTCCGAGCTGAAACCGGCGACGGCGATATCCGCAGATTGTTTGGATCCGCCAGCCTGCTTCACGAAAACTTCTACGAAAACGAGATGATGGCTGAAGACGTGTCCGACGCACTGGACGAAGTCGGAGCCCTGCTGGACAAACTTCAGCCATTGCTGACCCAGGGGTAGTCCCTCGCCGGCCAATACATCAGGCCCGCGTACATCAGGCCCGCGGGCGCCCAGCCAAGGGCCGCTGTGCTACAATGCCGCCGTCATGCCCATCTACGAATACCGTTGCAACCGGTGCGGACAACGCCAATCGCGCCTGGTGTACAGTTGGACGCCGGCCGAGGCTTTGGCGTGCGGCAGTTGCGCCGGGGCCGATCTCACGCGCCTGGTATCCGGTTTCTCCTTCCACCGTTCCTGGGGCGAAAGTCTGAACTGGATGCCCGATAACGCCGCCGGCGATCTCGACGACAGCCACATCGGCAGCATCGACGGGCATATGGGCCGGATGAGCGACGCCATGGGCGGACTGGTGACCCCGGACTTCCATGAACACCGTCACGAGATCACCCACCCGGACGATTGACCCGTCCCTCCCGCCGACCGGCGGCGCAGTTTCCGCCGTTAATGGTGTAATTGGGACCAGCTAATGCCCATCTACGAATATCGCTGCCAGCAGTGCGGAGAGGTGTCGTCGTTCTTCGTGCGCTCCATCAACAGCCCCTTCGCTGCGAACTGCCGGGGCTGCGGCAGCGCGGATATGGAACGTCGCATGTCCACCTTCGCCATGGGCAAGACCACGGCGGCCGTCCATGAGGCTAACCCCATGGGCGGCCGCAGCCGGGATTACTACAGCGACCCTCGCAACATTGGCCGCCACGTGGAGGAATCCTTCGCGCGGCACGGTGTGGATATGCCCAACTCGGTGCGGGAGTCCATCGACGCCGCCCGCAGCGGCGAAACTCCCAAAGGACTGGACCTGTGACCACGGAAAACAACGGACCCGGACAATATTCCGCGGGATACGACCTTACTCCGGCGTTGTTGGGGTGCCTGGAGAGCCTGCTGGCATCCGACGAAATGCCCGAAGGTCTCATGCGCGGCGAAATCGGCTGGCTTCACGTCAGCATCGAAGATCCGCCGCCGGCGCGGTCAGCCGGACAACCCCGCAACCGGCGCGATGCGCTGGCGCTGGCCGACACCGCCGGCGGGCTGCTGCGCGCCATGGGCAACGCCGGTCAAATCGGCTCCGACGCCGAGTTGCAATTGCGACGGGCTTTGGAGGACGCGGTGGGTCGCATCGGCGCCGCCCTGCGCCGGGAAGAGGCGGACCGCATTCGCGGGCTGTACGTCATCATCGACCCGGAGGTTACCGGCGGCCGCGCCCCCCTGGACATCGCCCGGGCCGCCATCAACGGCGGCGCGCGTATGCTCCAACTGCGCGACAAGCTGCGCGACAAGGGCGAACAGTTGCCCCTGGGCGTCGCCCTGCGCGACCTCTGCGCCGCCAACGGCGCACTGCTGATCATCAACGATCATGCCGACCTTGCCGCTGCTCTCGGCCCTGATGACGTGGGCTTGCACGTGGGTCAGACCGACCTTCCCGTGGCCGAAGCTCGGAAAATCCTGGCGCCGGGCCAGGTTTTGGGCCGCTCCAACCGCGAGATTGATTTGATCATCGAATCCCAGCAGATGGGAGTGGACCACGTGGCCTTCGGCGCGATGTACACCACCACCACCAAGCAGGTGACCCGCGCCCCGCAGGGGCCGGAACGTTTGAAAGAAGCCCGCGCCGCCGCCCAGGTGCCGTTGGTTGCCATCGGCGGCATCACTGCCGAGAACGTGGCCCCGGTGGTGGAAGCTGGGGCCGACGCCGTTTGCGTGACGGCGGCGGTGGGCAGCGCGCCGGAACCGGAGGCCGCCGCCGCCGCGTTGACCGAAGCCATCCGCGCCGCCGGCGGACGGGTCTAGGGCCTGTTGGCATTTTGCATTTTATTCGTCATTCCGGCGAAAGCCGGAATCCAGCCTCATGCGTACCCGCTTTACACCGGTCATTCCACGCTCGCCGCAGGCGGGCGATGGAATCTCGTTCCAGCGGTGGCTGCCGCCTGTTGAGAGACTTGCCGGAGCGGCCATTGCTGCACCGACGAGATTGCCACCCCCGTATCAAGTACGGGGTCGCAATGACAAAGTGGGTAGGCATGAGGGAATCCAGCTTCCAAAGGTGAACCCATGCCCACGCGCTACGGGCCGCGTCTGGCGGCGTTGTCCGCCCAGGCAGTTGAAGAGCTAACCGGCCGCCACCGGGCGCGGGAACAGGCGTTGACGGTATCCCGCCAGGTGATACGCCATTCCGCCAACGCCATCCGCGCCGTGCATCGCAACGATTTCGGCGAGGCGCGTCGTCTCATCGCGGAAGCCGGGGAGCGACTGTCGGAAACGCGGCCGATACGGACTGACAACCCGGAGATTTACCATGCCGGGTTCCTTTCCGACGCGCGCAAGGAGTTCGCCGAGGCCAACATAACGTTAGCGGTAATCTCCGGCGGCGATATTCCCGACGCCGAGACGCTGGACATGGACCCGCCGGCGTACCTCAACGGTATGGCCGAGGTGATCGGAGAACTGCGTCGCTACATCCTGGACGCCCTGCGCCGGGACGAGACGAGCCGCTGCGAAGAGTTGATGGAACTGATGGATGAAATCTACGGGATATTGGTCACGGTGGACTTTCCCGAAGCGGTGACCGGCGGCCTGCGCCACAGCACCGACGCCATGCGCGGCGTACTGGAACGGACCCGGGGCGATCTCACCATATCGTTGCAGCAAAGACGGCTGGAACGTAAACTCGCCGACCTGGGACAGTGAGGAAGACGCTGATCCGGTTCCGCGCTCCCGGTTTTCTGGCTGCCCGGTGGCGGAACGTGGCCCTGCTCTCCTGGCCGGTAGCTGATGGGTTGCTGGAGCCGTTGCTTCCCGGCGGTCTGGAAATCGACCATTGGGGCGGCGCAGCCTACATCAGCCTGGTGGGTCTGTGGTTCGACGACGTTCGGGTCTGCGGAATACCGGCGGCGGCGCGCCGGTATGAAGAGGTCAATCTTCGTTTCTATGTCCGGAGACCGCCACGCGCGGACGACGGCGGGCCGGGAGTAATTTTCATTCGTCAGTTGGTCCCGCGCCGCATGACGGCGTTTCTAGCCCGGCGGATCTTCGGCGAACCGTTTCTGAGCGTCCCAATGTGTCACCGGTTCGGCGGAGTCGATGCGGCAGACCCGGCCGGCGAATGCCGGGTTGAATACGGGTGGCGAAGCAATGGCCGCCGGGATGGGTTTTGGCTGGAGAGCGCAGCCGAACCCGGATACGCCGCGAGAGGTTCGCTGGAAGAGTTTCTGACCGCTCGCTACTGGGGCTACAACGGGAAACCGGGAGCCGGCGCCCGAGCGTACAACCTGACACGACCACCCTGGCTGATCCGCATGGCCGGGGCATGGGGCATAGATTGTGACTTTGTTTCCCTGTATGGGCCGGAATTGGGCAGTGCAATGGCCGGCCCGCCGGCCTCGGCGCTGCTCGCGTCAGGCTCCTGGACCAAGCTGAACCGGCCCGGAAAGCTGAAGGACGTCGCGGGCTGATGGAGAGTCGGCAAGTTGAGATTGTTGCCCTGCGGTTGGTAGAATGTTGTAGTCTAGGTTGAACCAATCCGTAGAATCCTGCTCCCTGGGGGCTCAATTTTGTCTGACCTCGCACAACGCGCTGCCGCGCATCCCTACCCCGATACCCTGGACGCCATCGAGGAATGCTACCGACGTGGCTGGACCGACGGATTGCCCGTTGTGCCGCCGACGTCGGACCGGGTCCAGGCCATGCTGGATGCGGTGGGACTGGAACCGGGCGTCGTGCTGGGCGATGTTCCCGTGCGACGCCGGGCGCTTACGGCGGAGCAGGCGGCGGCCAATGCCGTGATGGCCGGCTGCCTGCCGGCTTATTTCCCCATCGTCCTGGCGGTATTCCGAGCGCTTTTCGAGCACGATCCCAACTGCATCCACGAGGTTTCGGCGGTCACCAACTCTACCGGCGTTCTGGTCATCGTAAATGGCCCGATCCGCCGCGAGATCGGCCTGAACTGCACGGACAACCTGTTCAGTCCCGGCAACCGGGCGAACTCCACCATCGGCCGCGCCTTGCGGCTGATTCTGCTCAACGTTTTCGAGCAGCGCCCCGGTCTCCTGGACCGGGGCTGCATGGGCAGCCTGACCAAGTACGGCGTGGTCATCGGTGAGGATGAGGAGAACAGTCCCTGGGAGCCGCTCCACGTCAGCCTGGGTTACTCCGCGGAGCAGTCCACGGTGACGGTGGCGACGATCCAGGACCCGTCGATGCACGCCAACCGCTACGGCACAACAGCCGAAAGCCTGCTGGATTCCATCGCCGACGGGATGTCGTCTCACGGCATGGCCGTGTATTTCGGGCGGGAAATCAAGTGGGTTTGGGTGGTGGGCCACTGGCATTCCGAGCTGTTGAGCCGTTTTGGCTGGAGCCGCCGGGACATGCAGGAATACCTGTACGAGCGGGCCTGGCGATCCGTGGGCGAGCTGAAACGTCTGGGCATGGTTAACGGGGCGGTGGAACCCGGCGATGACCAACAGCGCCGAATGTCCGTCGCCGGTCCGGACGATATCCTGATACTTAAAGCCGGCGGCGACAGCGGCATTTACAGCGAAATCATAATGAACTACTACGGCGTACCCGCAGTTACCACCCCAATCGACGTCGGCCACTGACGGCCGGGCGCAGGAGGCGAGATGACCACCGGAAACACCGCGACCGTACAACTGATCGATCCCACGGGGTTTGACCCGGGCGAGGCCGCCATGGCCATGGCGGCCCGGACGGCGGACCTGCGCGGCGCCCGCCTGGGGTTGCTGGACAACTCCAAGGCCAATTCCGACGTGATCCTGTGGGCCATTGCCCGGGAGCTGGACGCCGAGTTCGAGTTCGCCAACATCTTCTACGCCCGCAAGCACAGCGCCTCGTTGCCCCCACACCCCGAAGTGCTGGCCGACCTGCACCGCAACGCCGATTTCATCATCGCCGGCGTCGGGGATTGAGGGGGCTGCTCGTCGGGCAGTTTGCACGACGGAATTACCTTGGAGCGGCAGGGCATCCCGGCGGCGACGATCATCACGTCGGTCTTCGTGAACACCGCTCGCGCCTACACCAGGCTGATGGGAGTTCCCGACTTCCCGTACCTCGTTTGTCCACATCCCATCACCAACGCCGGCTCCGACGGGTTGCTGGAGCGGGCCCATATGTTGACCCCCGGCGTGAGGGGGCTGCTGATCAACGGCGCCGTTCCCGCCGGCTGATCCCGGATTGGAGTGACACTGAGTTATGCCAGGAATCGGGGATCTGTTCCGCAGGGTTTCCCGCCGCTCGTCCGGACCGGAGGAACCCAATCCCACTCCCAATCCCGGCGAGTTCGAGGCTCGGCCCTATTCCGCGCCTGACGCGGAATCCGGCCCTGCTGCGGATACGGTGATGGCGGACGCCCGGCGCTCCGCCCCCGGCGTAGCCGTCTCTGACGCGCCTCCCGTCACGGCAGGAGACGACGTTCTATACGATGACCACTTGCTGGCAACGTGCCCGTACTGCGGGTTGGAAGACCAACGGGTAGGCTCGCGGTGCGCCAATGACCGGTGCGGCCAGGTCATCGTCCGGCTTCCGCCCTGGGCCCAGCATCGGCGCCAGAACTGGCTGGCGCGCCGCTTGTCCTGGCGGCGCATTATAACCGCGTGTATCGTCGCGCTGTTCATCGTCTTTGTCATCTGGATCAACTATCCCTTCGCCCCAAACCCGGTGGTGTTGTTTAAAAGCACCCTGACGCAGATGACCATCGACGCCGGGCCTGGCTCCTGGGCGGCTGACGGCCGCGACCTGCGCCACAGTCGCTTTGTCGAAATAGGGCCGCCGCCGCCGTCGGGAATAGTCAGCGCGTGGAATGCTGAGATCCCGGGGGAGCCTCTTGCGTCGGAACCGGTGGCGCAAGACAGTCATATCTATGTCGGCTCGTCCGACGGCATCTATGCGCTTTTCCACCATGACCTTTCCCTGGTAGACCGGTGGGAAGGGGAAACTCCGGGGCGTATCACGGCGTCGGCGGCGGTGGTGGGAGCGGAGCTGTTTTTTGGCAGCACGGATCACACCGTCAACGCCTGGGACGCCTACGACGGAGACGCGCGGTGGAGTTTCCCGGCGGAGGACACGGTAGAAGTCGCGCCCATGATTTCCGACGGCCTGCTTTACATCGGTTCGGGGAAAAGCTGGGTGTACGCTCTTGACGCCCATTCCGGCGCGGAGATCTGGCGCACGCAGTTGGAGAGCAACGCCAGCGATGCAGTAGCCATCCACGATGGCCGGTTATACGTGGGCGACGACAAGGGGATTTTTTACGTACTGTCGGCCCGAACCGGCCAGGAATGGTTCAGATTTCGGACCCCGCGGGCCATCACCGGCTCGCCGGTGATATCCGCAGACGGCGAGCGCGCCTATTTTGCTTCCGGCGGGCAGTTGTATGCCGTGGATGCCCGCGTTCGGGAAATCCCGGGTCTGTACCAGTTCAAGCAGCTCTGGGCGCAACTCTGGTGGTGGCAAGTCCCCGGGGTTCCGCGCCCCAAGGGACAACAGGGCGGGCTGTGGCGTTTTACTCCGGAAAACCCTTTGCAGGGATTGAAAAGCAGCCCGGCGCTGGCCAGCGACGAAGCTGGGGAGACGGTGTACGTGGGAAGCCACGACCGCCTGATGTATGCCCTGGACGCCGGGGACGGTTCCCTCCTCTGGACATTCAAAGCGGATAACGATATTTGGGCCTCGCCGCTGGTGGTGAAAGACCAGCTGATTTTCGGCGATGACGACGGCAACCTCTATTCATTGAACCGGGACGACGGCACATTAGCGTGGCGCATAGATCTGGGACCGGGGAGCATTCGGATCCCGCCAATGGTAAGCAAAGGGGTCGTAATCGTCAGAACAACGGAGGGCACGGTGTTTCGCATTGAGTAAATATCGCAGACCCCCTCATACGTACCCACTGCAACTTGTCATTCCACGACCGCCGCAGGCGGGCGATGGAATCTCGTTCCGGCGGTCGCCGCTTTCCGTTGCGCGAGTCTTGACGGAGCGGCCATTGTTGCGCCGGCGAGATAGCCACCCGTATCAATTACGAGGTCGCAATGATAAAGTGGGTACGCGGCATCCTGCCCCCGATTCTGGATAATTACACTTGGAGGACGGTATGAGTAATATTTTGCAATTGAACCGGACGGCAGGGCTGGCGGCTTTGCTGCTGTTGCTGGCGGTGGCCGTAGTTGCGTGCGGCGGACCGGCGGCGGAACCTCCCGCGCCGGCCGCGACTCCCGGAGCCGGCGCCGGCGCGGCTCCGGCGGTCCAGCCAACCACCGCCGCGCCGGCGGAGCAACCGCCCACGGCGGCGGCGGCTCCGGCGACTGATGAGACCTTCCGCATCGGCGTGATGGAATCCCTGACCGGACCCGGCGAAACCTACGGCACCGTGGCGGCGCAGGCCAAACAGATGGCCGTTGAGGAAATCAACGCCGCCGGCGGCATCAACGGACGGATGCTGGAACTGGTGATCGAGGACTCCAAGTGCGCCGCCCAGGACGCCATCACCGCTTACAACAAGCTGACGGAAGTGGACGGAGTCAAGATCATCCTGGGAACTTCCTGCAGCGGCGCGATGCTGGGCGCCGCGCCTTTGGCCGAGGCCGACGGCGTAATTCTCTTCTCCGGCCTGGCCACCAATCCTGACATCGCCAACGCGGGAGACTACATCTTCCGCACGTCAATGAGCGACCTCCAACTGGGGATTGACACCGGAAACGTCCTGTGGGCCGACGGAGTGCGCACGCTGGCTACCATCACCGAAACCACCGACTACGCCGAGGGCGTGCGTCGCACTACGGTGGAGCAATTCGTGAAACTGGGCGGCGAGGTGGCAGCCGAGGAGCGGTACGCCTCCGACATCACCGACTTTCGCAGCCAGTTGACCAAGCTGATCAACGCCAACCCGGACGCGATACACATCGCCGCCCAGGCGGAATTTTCCGGCGGCACTGTGGTCAAGCAGATCCGCGAGCTGGGGTACGAAGGGCCGCTGTACTCCGAAATCGTGCCCGTCGGCGCAACGGCCCTGGAAGTCGCCGGCGACGACGCCACCGGGCTGAAGGCGATCACCGCCGAGCTGGACCCGGCCAACCCCAAAGCCCGGGAAGTTCTCGCCAACTTCCGCGCCCGGTACGATTACGTCACCCTGCCCTGGTACCTGGGGTCAGCCTACGATGACGTGTACATCACTGCCGAATGTCTCAAGATGACCAACGATGACCAGGACGCCGCCGGGTTCCGTGACTGCATGTATCAGATCACCTGGAGCGGAGCCATCGGCGAGGATTACAGTTTCGACGCCATGGGCGAGGTGGAGGGCTTGTCCAACGTGGTGGTTGAAGTATTGCCTTTGGGAGATCGTACCGAGGATAACCAGGGCTATCGCGTCCTGGGACCCGCTCCGGGAGCGGAAGCGGCCGCCGTCCCGCCCGCCCCGCCCGCATCCCAGGATCCCTTCCGCGTCGGCGCCATGGACGCCTTGACCGGCGTCGCCGAGTCCTACGGCAACCCCATCCTCAACGCCAAGCTGCTGGCCGTCGAGGAAATCAACGCCGCCGGCGGCGTCAACGGGCGGATGCTCGAACTCATCCCCGAAGACTCCAAGTGCGCCGCCCAGGATGCCATCACTGCCTACAACAAGCTCACCGACGTGGACGACGTGAAGATTATCCTCGGCACTACCTGCAGCGGCGCCATGCTGGGCGCGGCCCCCCTGGCCGAAAGAGAGGGCGTGATCATGCTCTCCGCTTCCGCCACCAGCCCTGACATCGCGGGCGCCGGCGACTACATCTTCCGCACCGCCATCAACGACCTCCAGCTGGGGGCCGACACCGGCAACACCCTTCATGGCGACGGCATCCGCCAGCTGGCCACTATCACCGAGGCCACCGACTACGCCGAGGGCGCGCGGCGCACCACCGTCGCGCGCTTTGAGGAATTGGGCGGCCAGGTGGTCGCGACGGAAAGCTACGCTTCCGACGTGACCGATTTTCGCACCCAACTGACCAAGCTGATCAACGCTGGGCCGGACGCCATTTTCCTGGCCGCCCAGGGCGAGTTCTCCGGCGGCACCATCGTCAAGCAGTTGCGCGACCTGGGATTTGAAGGCCCCATCTACTCGGAAGTGGTGCCCACGCACCCGGAAGCCCTGGGCATCGCCGGCGACGCCGCCACCGGGCTGAAAGCCATCGTGCCCAACCCGGACCTGGACACCCAGACCGGCAAAGACTTCCTGGAGAGTTACGAAGCCCGCTTCGCCTCCGTTCCCACACTGCCCTGGTTCCAGGGTTCGGCCTATGACGGCGTGTACATCATCGCCGAGTGCTTGAGCCAAACCGGCGACGACCAGGATGCCGCAGGAATCCGCGATTGTCTGTACGACCTTACCTGGAGTGGCGCCATCGGCGATAACTACACCTTCGACTCCAACGGCGACGTCGCCGGCCTGTCCAACGTAGTCATTGAGATCCTCCCCGAGGCGGAACGGAATGACGACAACCAGGGCCATCGCATCCTGGGGCCGGCCCCCGTACCATAAATTCGTCGCCTCTCGCAACTGAAGGAGCCGGGGTTTTCGGTTCCTGGTTCTGACAAATTAGGAACTTTGGGGTGCTCATTGGCAAGTAACCAGGAAAGCGAGGGCGGCCGGCTCCGATTGCTGAACATTCCCGAGACTCGATTGCTGGCCGCCTTGCTGACTGCCGCGGCCCTCGGCTACATCGCGTGGAAAATCGGCCAGTCGCCGCCGCAAGCGTTGCAGTTCGCCTTCAACGGCCTGGCGGTAGGCGCGGTGTACGCCCTGCTGGCCATGGGCTTCACCCTGGTGTACAGCACCGTCTGGTTTTTTGACCTGTATTACGGCGCGGCGGCGGCCCTGGGCGCTTACGGCGTCTTCTACCTGCGGACGGCTACCGCGTTGGGGTCTCGGGCCGACATAAATAGCGTGTTTGTCAACGTAGTATTCGCCGCGGTGGTTGCCGGCGTGGGCGCGTGGACGCTGCACACCGTCTTTGCCGCCCGTTTCCGTTCCTACCTTGGTCCCCCGGCCTTTCGCGGGGCGGTAGCGGTTCTTGCCGCCGGCGCCGGGGCATACGTTGGGATTGTGCTTTCCTACCCCCATCTGCTCCACTTGACCCTCAGCCCGGCGGTGGGCGCGGCAACTGCCGTTATCGCCGGAGCCGCGTCCTGGCGCATTTGCCGCCGTCTGTTCACATCCGCGCGTCTCGCGCCCTTCGCCATGGCCGTTGCCATCCCGGCCGGCGCGCTGGGCGCATGGTGCGGCTACCTGTTGTCCGGCGCGCCCGGAGCCGGTCTATACTTGAGCTGGGCGGTGTCCGGTCTGCTGGCCGGCACCGTGGGGTTGGCCCTTTACCGTGGTTTGTACGTCTATATGCGGCAGCGGGCGCGTTCGCCCCTGATCATGCTGGTGGCATCTCTGGGCATCCTGCTGGCCATAGCGGCGTTCATCGTAATCGTCTTTGAAAGCGCGCCGCGCCCGCTGCCCGACGCCTTCGGCAGCGCTCCCTGGAATATCGCTGGCGCCCGCATCAAGGGTTTCAACGTCTTCGCCATCGGCGTCGCGCTGGCGGGATTCGCCGGTATGTGGCTCCTTTTGAAGCAGACGTCCCTGGGACGCGCCATCCGCGCCATTGGCGATGATGAAGAGGTTTCCAGGGTCGTGGGCATCAACACCACGGTCATCATATCCGCCGTCTTCTTTATCGGCGCGCTCTACGCTGCAATGGCCGGCATTCTCACCGGACACGACACCGCGCTGCAGCCGCGCATGGGGCTGCTGTTGCTGCTCAAAGGTTGGATCGCCTCGGTGGTGGGCGGCATCGGCAATCTTTACGGGGCCATCGTGGGCGGTTTTGTCCTGGGCCTGGTGGAGCAGTTCGGCATCTGGGATCTGGCCGGCGAATGGAAAGACGCCATTTCCTTCATCCTCCTCATCCTTTTCCTGTCCTTCTGGCCCCAGGGCCTGCTCCCGAGGAAATGACCTCGCTATGACGAACTGGCAATCCTTCCTGGAAGTCGCGGGAGGCCCGCGTCAGTTGGGTCGTCTTGCCTGGGGCAACATCCAGCTTTGGGCTACTTTGGTTCTCATCGGATGCGCGGTGGCGTTCATGCTGTGGCAGGGGGCCGGTTTCGCGGTAATCGTGCTTACGGTGTTTGCCATCTGGGCAATCCTGACCGTCAGCCTGAACCTGGTCGTTGGGTTCACCGGTCTCCTCTCCGTGGGGCACATCGGTTTCTTCGGCATCGGCGCCTACACCATGGCCGTGCTGACTTCCGATGCACCCTACGAGCAGCTGCGTACCGGGGTTATTCCCACCTTCGGCTGGTCCTTCTTTGCCGCTCTCCCGGTGTGCATCGTCCTGGCCGGCGTGGCGGCGGCGCTGGTCGGCGTGGTTTTCAATCGCTTTCGCGACGATATTTTCGTGCTGGTATCATTCGGTTTTGCCATCATTGCATACAGCGTGTTTCTCAACCTCCGCGGCGTCACCCGGGGAGCTTTTGGCATCCACGAAATAGCGCGACCACGGATCGGCGCCTGGATATTCGACGGCGACCTGGAGTTTTTGCTGCTGTGCTTCGCCTTTCTCGCGCTGGTGGCGCTGATGTCGTGGTTCATCACCACCTCATCCTTCGGGCGCGTGCTGACGGCCATTCGCGAAGACGAACAAGCCATCGAGGTTTTCGGTTATCAGGCCACGCATTACAAGCTGGCCGTGTGGGTTATCTCGGCGATGATGGCGGGTCTTGCCGGCGGTCTGTTCGCCAGCTGGTCGATGTTCGTCGGCCCCAATTCCTTCATCCTCCTGGAGTCCGTTCTACTGGTATCCATCGTGATCCTGGGTGGGCTGGCGACGATCTGGGGATCCCTGTTGGGCGCGATGGCCTTCGTGCTGCTGGAAGTTGGAATGAGTTTCATCCCATTCCTGCCTGATGAGTACATCGGGCAAGCCCGTCAGGTGGTTCTTGGCCTGCTGCTGGTGCTGCTGATGCTGTTCCGGCCCCAGGGCCTCGTCGGGAGGTATCGACTATGACAACCGGCCGCCACACCGCGCATCATAACGACGAGTACGCCTTGCAAACCGAGGCCATCTCGAAGCATTTCGGGGCGGTGCGGGCCGTGGACGAATTGACCCTGTCCATCCCGCGCCAGGGCACCACCAGCATCGTCGGCCCCAACGGGTCCGGCAAGTCCACGCTGGTGAACCTGCTCAGCGGCGTACTCCCCCTCGACGGCGGAATGATTATCATCGACGGGCAGGGCCTCCGCGTCGTCAAAGCCCACGAGACCCCGGCCCACGGACTCACCCGCACCTTCCAGGAGGTGCGCCTCTTCGACCAGATCACCGTATGGGACAACATCATGGTGGCGCTGACGGAGCGGCGCTTATTCCCCGCTCTGTTCGAGCGTACCAAACCGTCAAATCGCCGGAAAGCCCAAAGCATCCTGGAGCAGGTGGGGATGTGGGAAAAGCGGGCTTCCCTCGCTAACGAACTCTCCTACGGACAGCGCAAGCTCCTGGAAATCGGCCGCGCCATGGCAATGGACGTGCAGACCTACCTGTTCGATGAGCCTTTCGCCGGCCTTTTCCCCCAGATGCTGGAACAGGTCAAGGCCATACTGAAACGGATGCGCGCCGACGGATACACCATCGTCTTCGTATCCCACAACATGGACATCGTCCGCGAGCTGTCCGACCGCATCATCGTGCTGGACAGCGGTACGCTGTTGGCGGCCGGAGACGTTGAGGAAGCGCTTTCCAGCGAAGCGGTTATCGAGGCTTACCTGGGCGAGTAGCCCTATTGACGTCGTTCCGGCGAAAGTGGGAATGACGGAAAAGGATGCGGCAACTCAAGCGTACCCACTTGGTCATTGCGACCCCGTACCCCGCGTCAGGCACGGGGCCGGCTTTGATACGGGGGCGGCAATCTCGCCGACGTAGCAATGGCCGTTCCGTCAAGGCTCTTGCAACAGAAAGCGGCGACCGCCGGAACGAGATTCCAGCGCCCGCCGGCGGCGGTCGTGGAATGACCGGGGTAAAGTGGGTACGTATGAGGATGCGGCAATGACAGCAAAGGATGCTGGAATGGCAATGAAAGATACCGGCGGCGACGCCAACCTTCTGGAGCTGGTTGATATATCAGTAGAATACGGCGCAGTCCGCGCCCTGGACGACGTATCCATGGGCATAGGCCAGGGCGAAGTCGTGGCGGTGATGGGGCCCAACGGCGCCGGCAAATCCACCGTCCTTAAGGCTATCATGGGCCTTGCCCCGGTCGTCGCCGGTCAGGTGTACTGGCGACAAAAGCCTCTCGCTGCGGAAACCCACGAGATAGTCAAAGAGGGCATCGCCTTCGTTCCCCAGGGCCGCCGCGTCTTCACCCACCTCACTATTGCCGAAAACCTGGAGATGGGCTGCCTCTACCTCAACGACCGCGCCGAAAAGGCCCGACGCCTCGATTCGGTAATGGAATTGTTTCCGGTCCTGTACGAAAAGCGCAAGGATCTGGCCAGCGCCATGTCCGGCGGTCAGCAGCAGATGCTTGCCCTGGGGCGTGGACTGATGGCCTCGCCCGAATTGCTGCTGCTGGACGAGCCGACGCTGGGCCTCGCCCCGATCATCGTGAAGGAAGTATTCGAAAAGGTGGCGGAAATCAGCGACCGCCTCAATACCACCATCATGGTAGTGGAGCACAACATCAAGGGCGTGCTGAACATAGTGAACCGCGCCTACGTTCTGGATAAAGGCGCGGTAGTTCACAACGGTACACCCCAGTCCATCCGCGACACTGATATACTGACCCAAGTATTCCTGGGGAGCGCCTGACGTCGCTCGGCGGAGGTGAACGTATGACTACTAAACCGGCATTCCAACCGCCCCGGGCCGGTTCGCGTCCACGCCTGACTTCGCTCCCGGGGCTGTCCGAGCAAATTGACATGCTTGAGCAAATCCCCCACGTCAGCCGCGCCTATCTCATCCTGGAAGACCATTATCTCCACCGGCCCGACGTTTTCGTCGGCAGCGAAGGGTGGCTCAGCAATTATGCCAGCGAAGCCGGCCACGCCCCGCGTCCCGACTGCATGGTATCCTTCGGGGTCAATTTCCCGCCGGACGAAATCACCAACGCCAACGGTTACGTCATCAGCGAAATCGGCAAACCGCCCGACTTTGTGCTCGAAGTGGCGTCAAAGACCACCGGCCAGCGGGACTACATCGCCAAGCGCGGCATTTACGCTGATTACCGTGTGGCGGAATACTGGCGTTTTGACCACACCGGGGGACGGTATCACGACGCCGCCCTGGCCGGCGACCGCCTGGTTGATGACCGATACGAACCGATTCCGGTAGAAATCGGGAGCGACGGCATCATCCGTGGCGACAGCACGGTTCTGCAACTGGAATTGCACTGGTATCACGGATTGTTGCGCTTCTGGGACCCGGCCGCCGGCGAATACCTGCCCGATCTCACGGAGACCAAAGCCAAACTCAACGACGCAGAACGACGCGCCACCTCCGCAGAACGACGCGCCGAAGTCGCCGAAGCGCGCATCAGGGAACTGGAAGCCGAACTCAACCGTCGCCAATCGGAACAATAACGTACTGGTATCCTTTTTGAATCAGCCTATATTACTGATGAGTGGATGGATTGCTAAACTCCGTCGTTCCGGCCTTCGCCGGAACCCAAGCGTCTTTGCCACCAGTTATGTTCCTTCCCCGTAGAATTTCTGGTCGATTCGGTAATGGAATTGTTTCCGGTCCTGTACGAAAAGCGCAAGGATCTGGCCAGCGCCATGTCCGGCGGTCAGCAGCAGATGCTTGCCCTGGGGCGTGGACTGATGGCCTCGCCCGAATTGCTGCTGCTGGACGAGCCGACGCTGGGCCTCGCCCCGATCATCGTGAAGGAAGTATTCGAAAAGGTGGCGGAAATCAGCGACCGCCTCAATACCACCATCATGGTAGTGGAGCACAACATCAAGGGCGTGCTGAACATAGTGAACCGCGCCTACGTTCTGGATAAAGGCGCGGTAGTTCACAACGGTACACCCCAGTCCATCCGCGACACTGATATACTGACCCAAGTATTCCTGGGGAGCGCCTGACGTCGCTCGGCGGAGGTGAACGTATGACTACTAAACCGGCATTCCAACCGCCCCGGGCCGGTTCGCGTCCACGCCTGACTTCGCTCCCGGGGCTGTCCGAGCAAATTGACATGCTTGAGCAAATCCCCCACGTCAGCCGCGCCTATCTCATCCTGGAAGACCATTATCTCCACCGGCCCGACGTTTTCGTCGGCAGCGAAGGGTGGCTCAGCAATTATGCCAGCGAAGCCGGCCACGCCCCGCGTCCCGACTGCATGGTATCCTTCGGGGTCAATTTCCCGCCGGACGAAATCACCAACGCCAACGGTTACGTCATCAGCGAAATCGGCAAACCGCCCGACTTTGTGCTCGAAGTGGCGTCAAAGACCACCGGCCAGCGGGACTACATCGCCAAGCGCGGCATTTACGCTGATTACCGTGTGGCGGAATACTGGCGTTTTGACCACACCGGGGGACGGTATCACGACGCCGCCCTGGCCGGCGACCGCCTGGTTGATGACCGATACGAACCGATTCCGGTAGAAATCGGGAGCGACGGCATCATCCGTGGCGACAGCACGGTTCTGCAACTGGAATTGCACTGGTATCACGGATTGTTGCGCTTCTGGGACCCGGCCGCCGGCGAATACCTGCCCGATCTCACGGAGACCAAAGCCAAACTCAACGACGCAGAACGACGCGCCACCTCCGCAGAAGAACGCGCCGAAGTCACCGAAACCCGCGCGGAGGACGAGCGAGTCGCTCGCTTGTCTGCCGAAGCCCGCATCAGGGAACTGGAAGCCGAACTCAACCGCCGCCAATCGGAACAATAACGTACTGGTATCCCTTATGAATCAACCTATATTACTGATGAGTGGACGGATTGCTTTACTTCCGTCGTTCCGACCTTCGCCGGAACGACGGAAGTAAAGTCTCTCAACAGTGAACGCCACGGGTAACACCGTGGCGTTCCGATGCCGTCGGTCTGGGGTGATCAGAGTTCGCCGGCGAACAGCGCGGTCTGCTTGCTGAACACCTGCACCCGGTGGCGCGGCGCCTCCAGCACGAAGACGCGGCCACTGTCGTCGACTTCCACGGCGATGGGGCCCTGGAAAGCGCCTTCTCTCTCGGACAGATCCAAGGCGCGCTCGCGGGCCCGGACGATGGTGGGATCGAGGTACACGCGCTCTGCGCCCCACTTGGAGAGGCCGGCCTGGCCGCGCATTGTGGTGATGTAATCGCCGTTTTCGCGGAACACCTGGACGCGATCGTTCTTATAGTCGGTCACGAAGATGTGCCCATCTTTGTCCACGGCCACTCCGGTGGGCCGGTTGAACTGGCCCTCGCCGTCGCCTGAAGTTCCGAACTTCATCAGGAAGGCGCCGTCGGGGGCGAACTTCTGGATGCGGTCATTGCGCCAGTCGGCCACGTACACGTCGCCGTTGTGGTCGATCTCGATGCCCCAGGGGTGGTCGAACTCGCCGTCGCCGCTTCCCTTCCGGCCCCAGTTGAACTTGAACCGGCCGTCTTTGGTGAACACGGAAACCCGGTGGTTGCGGCTTTCCACCATGTACAGGTTGTCGTTTTTGTCAAAGGCCAGCCCGGCCGGCCGGTCGATTTCGCCATCGCCGGAACCGGGGATGCCCCACATCCCAATCCAGTTGCCGCGTTCCTGGTCGTAAATGGAGATCCGGTTCAGCCATTCGTCGGAGACATAGGCGATACCCTGGCTGTCCAGGGCCACGGAAGTCGGCCACATGAACGAGCCGTTGGGCGTCGTTTCGTCGGCGTCTTCCGGGGGAATCTTCTGGCCGAACTCGGCGACCACTTCCTCCGCGTCGGGATGGAAAACCGTGACGCGCTTGCAGGGAAAGAAAGCCGGCGTCTCCGTGCCCCGGCTCAGCACGTAAAGCAGCCCATTGGGGTCGCGAGTGATCGCCACCGGGTTGAAGAACCCGTTGCCGCTGCGCACTTCCTGCCGGCCTATGACATGGCTGTATTGAAACGTTACCGGCGCGATCTCAGTCGCAGTAACCATTGTTTTCACCTTCACAGATAGATTTCGTTATGGCCGCACCGCCTACCGTTAGCAAAGTAGGGGCAGGTTTGAAACCTGCCCCTACCTGATTTGCGCCAGTGTCGGAATGACGGGGCTTGCAGCCGTCGGCTACTTGATGAAGTCGAACTGCTCGTAGGAGCCCTTCAGGATTTCCCGGTCATCCAGGCGCAGCCACTTGTCCAGGATGGTGGCGTAGGTGTTGCGGAAGTCGTTATTCCACTTCAGGTCGCCCTCATCCAGCTGGTCCGGCTCCAGGGAGGGGTACTCGCCGTACAGTCCGCCCTTGACGCCGTCGCCGATGGCGAAAGCAACGCTGCCCGAACCGTGGTCGGTGCCGGAGCCGTTTTCCTGCACGCGGCGGCCGAACTCGGTGAAGAGGAGCATAACCACTTCTTCGTTGGCGTTGTGCTCTTTCAGGTCCTGATACAGGTCATTGACCGCACGGGAAACCTCGCCCCACAGCTTGGCGAAGGAAGTAGGCTGGTTGGCGTGGGTGTCAAATGCGCCGGGGTTCAGACCGGTGTAGAGCACCCGGGCGCCGAAACCGGCGGTATGCACCTGGGCGACGTTCTTCACCCACTGGGAGAACATATCTCCGCCGTACTCGACGCTGGACGAGTAGAGCTCCGGGGCCGTGCGCAGGATGTCCGCGCCTTTCAGGGCGTCCAGGCCGGTCTGGGACAGGTAGTCGTTGATGGGGCCGGAGCCGACCATGGGGGAATACATCCGGGAGAAGATGTCCAACGCCTCGGCCCGCTGGCTCTCGCCCTCGATGCCGGTCAGCACGCCATAGGTTTCCAAGTTGCCCACGGAGGCGACGGACACTCCCGGCGCCGCCAGCGCCCGGGGCAGGCCGCGACCGAAGTTAACGGCGGTCAGGACGTTTTCCTTGTCGGGGTCCAGTTCCTGGATGGCGCGGCCCAGCCAGCCTTCGGTGGACATCTTGGTGGGTTCGGCGGTGTGCCAAATGTCCATGGAGCGGAAGTGCGAGCGGATGGGATTGGGATAGCCGATGCCCTGGATGACCGCGACCTTGCCCTCATCGTACAGATCCTTGATGGGAGCCATGGCCGGGTGGAAGCCCACGTTGTCGTCAATGGCCAGGACTTCCTCCACCTCGACCTTCAGGTGGGGCCGGTAGTCCTTATACAAAGGGTCGTTGTAAGGGATGATGGTGTTCAGGGCGTCGAAGGCGCCGGACATCTGCAGGACTACCAGCACCGGGTCTTTCTTCGTAGCGGTCACGATTGCTTCCTCCAAAGTTGGGCCGTCAATCCGGATTTTCTTTCGGTCAATCCGGTTTTCATTCCGTCGTTCCGATTTCTTTACGTCATTCCCGCGAAACCGGGGATCCAGTCCGCCTGGTGGCTAGGCGTAAATATATTCCTTGGTGGCGACGATCATCTGCAACAGCTCGCCCACGCGGCCGCCGAAGTCGGCGGTGTCCGTGCGGATGGCGCCGTCCTTTGCAACGCCGGTGGCCAGCATTTCCCGGGTTTCCGGGGCGAGTTCATAATGCCCCATCAAACGGCAGGTGGTGTCCACCATCTCCTCCGGCGAGATCACCGGGCCGATGTCAGCTAACTGGTCGATGATGCTCTTCACTCCGGGCTGCTTCACGTCGCCAACGAAGTCGGCGGTGAAGTTGATCCGATGCACCAGGGTGCCGCCGTCGATCCATTCGTGGCCGGTGTGCCAGCCTTCCACCGATGGCGGATTGAAGATCTCCTGGCCCATGTGCTTCATCTCGTCGAAGATGAACTCGAAACCGGGCTTGGGTTCCGTCCAGTCGCCCACCAGACGCAGGGTGCCGATGACCGTTTCAATGGGGCTCTTGACCCGCTGGAACCGGGCGTTCTTGAAGGCGTCGGAGTGGAAAAGGGCTCGCAGCATGGACTTGATGTTGTAGCCGGAGCGGTAGTACTCCTCCTCCAGCATCTTGATGGTGTCCATGTCCTTCGGCGGGGTTTCCATCCACGCCGGCACCTGGGCTTCGTCGGATACGAAGTAGCTGTAAAGGTGGCGGGAGATGAAGCGGGCGGTAGCCGGTTGCTTCACGATGATGTCGATGACGTCCTCGCCGTTGAAGTTGCCGGTCTCGCCCAGGAAGGTCTTCCGGCCTTCGTCGTGGTCGTCGGGGTTGTACACGAACTTGGCCGAGTAGCGTCCGTAGGGCTGACCGGGGATATTGTTGGCGATGGTCCAACCGGTAAAGGCCCGGGCGCATTCCTTCACGTCGTCCTCGGTGTAGTTGAACTCGCCGTCCATCCCCACGCCCATGGAGAACAGTTCCAGCAGTTCCCGGCCGTAGTTTTCGTTGATGGCCCCTTTGTGGCTCAAGCAGTTGTCCAGGAAGAAGATCATTGCCGGATCCCGGGAAATCTGCACCAGCAGATCCCGGAAGCTGCCCATTCCATACTCGCGGAACATCTCGATTTCGTCGTAGGACGTGGGATAGCTCTGGGTCTTGCTGTCAGCGGTACACAGGATGCCGTGCCAGAAGAGGCACATCTTTTCTTCCAGTTGGTTCCTCGAATTGATGAAGCGGAACGCAACGTATTCGGGCAGCCCCCGCGTGTGGTGGCTCCACTCTATGAAGCACCGTTCCGCCATGTCCAGGTCCATGCCGTGGTCATGTTCCTGGGGGTTGAGCAACTCTGCAACGGTTGCGTCGTAACCCTGGGCCGCCCGGGCTTCCAGCTCGGCGTATTGGGCGCCGAACCCGGCCCGTCGCATCAGATGGGCCATCAATGCAATGTCATGGTTTTGGTCTGCCATGGATTCAAGCCTCCTCGATCTGAACTAACAAATCGCCAGCATTATCCTATCATTAAGCGTTGCGACTCTCAACCTCATTACGGCAGGGCGAGCGCGCCATCCCCGTCGGGGCCGGGACGCCGGCTTTCGCCGGAGCGACGGATTATCAGCCAAACTGCCTGAAAGGGAACGCGCCCGCCAGCGACTCCCGTATTCTACTCCGGGAATATTCGCCGGTACACTCCCGGCGACCCAGGGCCGTGTACCATGTGCGGCCGCACCTGGTGGGTCCAGACCGGCGTTACGATCCGGCTCCAGTTCTGCCAAGCCTCGCTTTGCGCCACTGCCAGCGATTCCATCTCGTGCACCGTCGCATATTTGGGTTCGCCCATGACCGCCTGGAACCGTCGCGCTCGGATGTAGCCGGGTATGTCCGAACACATGGGCAGACGCTCGTTGTTGTAGGCATCGTTCCACCGTTCCTCCAGGTGGTCCGGAATTGACATCCGCCCCACCAGGATCAGCGGAGACATACCCGCCTGCGCCGTGTCGTTGGACAACTCTGGCGGGTGCACTCGCCGGTACAGGTTGCGGATGTATTCCGTCCCGATGACGCTGGGAGACATCCGCCGCGACCACTCAGTTGGTTCGCGCAGCCACTTCTGCCACTCGTCGGAATACCATGCTTCGGGGCGGTCCAGCTCGTAGCAGGCCAGGTACTTCGGCCCTCCCTGCACCGCCTCGTATCGCGCCGCGTCCAATACGCCCGGAATCGACAACCGCTCCGGAATGTGCTCCTGGTTGTACCAGCGGTTGTATTCCTCGTCATTCTCCGGCCCCACGTTGCTGTACACCAGCAGGAGGCCATCGCCCTTCCTTTTCGTCGCCATTGCAGGTCTCCGCTCCGCGCCCTTGGCGCGCGTTTATCGTCGCATGATCCGGCAGTATAACACCAGGCATTATTTGCGCGGGCCGATTTAATCATGGGCGCGCGCCAGCCACAAACGTCGCTGGCGGGTGTATAATCGGCCCACTTTTCCATTTTGGGCCGACGTATGTTTCCAGGTTGACAAGGAGGGTTTCATGGCTACGTCGTTACAGCAAACGTCCGCGAACGGGCAATCCACCGGGGGCGTTGAAGAGGTCGATGTCGTTGTCATCGGCGCCGGAGTTACCGGTCTCTACTCCATCTACCGGCTGCGGCAGCTGGGCTTTTCGGTGCGGGGGTTCGAGGAGGGCGACGGCGTGGGCGGAACCTGGTATTGGAACCGCTATCCGGGAGCGCGCTTCGACTCCGAGAGCTACACCTACGGTTACTCCTTCTCCGAGGATTTGCTGCAGGAATGGGAGTGGAAAGAACACTACTCCAGCCAGCCCGAGAACGAACGCTACCTTAACTATGTGGCCGACAAGTTCGACCTCCGCCGCGACATCCGCTTCGAGTCCCGGGTCGCCTCGCTCATCTACCAGGAAGCGGACAACCGCTGGCTGGTCACCACCGACGACGGCTACCGAACCCGGGCGCAGTTCGTCATCACCGCCATCGGCATCCTCTCCGCCCGTTATGTTCCCGAGTTCGAGGGCCTGGAGAGTTACGAGGGACAGTGGTGCCACACCAACCGCTGGCCTAAGGAAGGTATGGACCTGGCCGGCAAGCGCGTCGGCGTCATTGGCACCGGCGCAACCGCCGTCCAGCTCATCCCTGAGATCGCCGGCCAGGTGGCCCACCTCACCGTCTTCCAGCGCACCGCCAACTACTGTGTTCCCCTGCGCAACTCCCTCATCGACCGGGAAACCCAGGACTACATCAAGGCCCACTACCCGGAAATTTTCCAGCAATGCTTGTCCACTCCCGGTTCCTTCATGCACCAGTTCGACACCCGCTCCGCCCTGGCGGTCTCCGAGGAGGAGAAGTCGGATCAGTACGAGCGCCTCTGGGCCGAACCCGGCTTCAAGAAGTGGCTGTCCAACTTCTACGACATCATGATGCCCGGCCCGGCCAACGAGGACTACGCCGAGTTCGTCCGCAACAAGATCCGGGAGCGCGTCCACGACCCCGAAGTGGCGGAAATGCTGGTGCCCAAGAACCATATGTTCGGCTCCAAGCGCCTCCCCTGCGAGACCGGCTACTATGAGGTGTACAACCGCGACAACGTGCTGCTGGTTGACGTGCGCGAAGACCCCATCGCCCGCTTGAACCCCCGCGGTCTTGAAACCGAGAGCGGCCGCCAATTCGACCTGGACGTCATCATCTTCGCTACCGGCTACGACGCGGTCACCGGTTCCCTCAACAAGATCCACATCGAGGGCGTCGGCGGCGAGGTACTCAAGGAGAAGTTCACCAACGGCCCCCGTTCCTACATGGGCATGTCCAGCTCCGGGTATCCCAACCTCTTCACCGTCAACGCCGCCTCCGTGGGCAACTTCGTCCGCGCTTGCGAGCCGCTGGTGGAGTGGGTAACCGACGCTGTCGCCTACGTCCGCGACAACGGCTACAACCGCATCACAGCCACCCCCGAAGCCGAAGAGGCGTGGGTACGGCACATGAGGGAGGACAGCGAGAATATCCTCCGCACCCAGGCCGACTCCTGGTTCGTGGGGGCGAACATCCCCGGCAAAGCCCGCGTCCTGCTCACCGCCCCCGACACCGCCCCGGCCATGCGCGCCAAGCGCGCCGAGGTCGTGGCCAAGGGCTACGAGGGCTACACCCTGGACTAGGGGCTGTTCACAAACTGCGGTGAGATTTCCCCCTCTCCAATTGAGCGATTAGAACGCTGGTACCGGGCCCCAAGTCAGCATAACCTCCGGTTTGGAGGATAGCTTATGCTACGAAAGCTGTTCATGGGTGGCCTCCTGATGAACAATGGGCGGCAGTCTGGTCACAAATTCCGGACGCCTTTCACTACGTGACCATCCCCTCGACGTACACCAGCCACACGGTCAGCGGTCTGAAGAACAACGAAGATTACTATGGGATTGTTGGGGCGCGAACCTCGCGATTCGGCGGCGAACCAGTGTGGTCTGCCTGGTCCAGCCTAGTCACCACTGCTGGGCAGCACGGCGCGGGATTTTGTCCGATTACAGGGTTGCCGTTGCCATCGACCGGATACCTTTCCGTGAACCAGTCCACGGAATCAGTATTTGGCACATTCACGTTGACCGAGGTCAGTAAAAAAGCGAATATATTGCTCTTCGGCACCAGATACCCGCCCTTCGATGGCCGAGCCTATGTCAAGGTCTGCGGGCAGTTTCAAGCCGGCAACGAGTATCTCGGGTTCTTTTGCAGTCCCCATTATTACCAAGTCGATACAGACGCGGGCCTGGCATTCACCACGAGTGACCACGACGTAACACCGTGGAACGACGATGGCCCCGTGCCGGCAGGCCAGTCGAGAAAAGGTTGCGAGCGTGGAATGTCCCGTCTGACGCTGCCACTGTAATCGTCGCAATCAACAATTGGGAAGCGACAACTGCCCTTTACCAAGTGTCCCTTCCGTAACAACATAACTTGGAGCGTTCCCCAGCAGGGAACCGTGCTGATATACTAGGGCCTGCGATTGCGAACTTTGTAAACAGGCCCTAGGGCACCGTGCTCCAGCCGTTGTTGGGTGCGTGCAGTGCGCTTGCAGACAGGACAACGGATCTCTTATTCCGCTCCGACATCGTGAGGCGGGAATGCCATGCACGGCTGTCTTGGTAGTCCGCATCATGCTACGCGCCAACGTGCCGTGTCGCTGCGTGCGCTGTAGGTCATAGCATCCAGAATCACAATTTCCTGGTTCCGTGTTGAGATTGTCCACACGCTCTAGAATGATGCCAGCGGCGCATCCCAACCGGCCGCGAACTCAGGAGCAATCATGCGTTGCGTAGATTTCACATGATCTCCGGATAAAACTATCTGCTAAAACGACCGAGGGCGTAGCGTTTGAGAACGTCATTATTGGTATTCGCCGGGGTGATGTCCTTGCTATGTTACAAGCGGCGGCACAGCGCCCGGCGATTATAGTAATTGCTTCCGTGTCTCGCAGTACAATCCCACCATTGTCTAAATTCTAAAATGGGAGTGTGACTATGACCACAATCCTGGAACAGTACATCGCCAAACACCCCGGCTCCGCGGAACGCTATCGTGAGGCCGTGGGCATCTTCCCCGGGGGCGTGACCCACGACAACCGTTATGCCGAACCCTTCCCGCTGTACATCACCCACGGGCAGGGACCGCGCAAGTGGGACGTGGACGGCAACGAATACATCGACTACGTTTCCGGCCACGGCGCGTTGCTCCTGGGCCACTCCCACCCGGCCATCGCCGATGCGGTGGCGGAGCAGATTCGCCGCGGCACTCACCTGGGCGCCTGCACCGACGAGGAACTGCGCTGGGCCAGGGCGATTATGGCTCTAATGCCGGCAATCGAGCGAGTGCGGTTTCACAGCAGCGGCACCGAGGCCACCCTGATGGCCATGCGCCTGGCCCGGGCCTACACCGGACGCAACAAGGTCATCAAGCTGCAGGACCACTTCCACGGGTGGCACGACTACGCCATGGCCGGCTCCGACCGTCCCGCTCCCGGCATCCCTGCCGAGTCCTGGGGCAGTATGATCATCGTGCCGGCCGGCGATCTCGACGCGGCGCAGCAGGTGATGGAGCGCGATAAGGACATCGCCGCCATCATCCTGGAACCCACCGGGGCGCACTACGGTCAACTGCCCTTTGAAGTCCCGGTGTACCTGGCCGGCCTGCGCCAGTTGTGCGACCAGCACGGCGTGGCGTTGATCTTCGACGAGGTGGTGACGGGGTTCCGCGCCACGCCGGGCGGGGCCCAGACGCTTTACGGCGTAACGCCCGACCTGACCACCATGGCCAAGATCGTGGCCGGCGCGCTGCCCGGCGGCGCGGTGGGCGGCAAGGCCGACATCGTGGACATGATCGCCCAGCGGGGCGATCCGAACTGGGACAACACCGAGCGCGTCTATCACCCCGGCACCTTCAACGCCAACCCCCTGTCCGCCGTAGCCGGCGCGACCTGCCTGGAGACGATAGCCGCCGAGCCGATTAACGCCCGCGCCGACGCCATGGCGTCCCGGCTCAAAGCCGGCCTGAACGAGGTGTTCACTCGCATGGAGGTGGGCGGGCACGCCTACGGCGTCGCGTCCATGATTCACTTCACGCTGGCCGAGGGCGATTTTGATAACGAGTTCGGGCCGGACGTGAACAGCCGGATCAAGGCCGCGGCGGCCACGCCGGCGGTCACCGGCATCAAACGCGGCCTCCAGAACCAGGGCATCGACATCATGGGCCGCGACGCCTTCCTGGTGTCGGCGACGCATACTGAGGCGGACATCGACGCCACCCTGGCGGCCTTTGAGGCGACGCTGGCGCAGGTGAGGGCGGAGGGACTAGTGTAGTCGAATGGAGCAACGTGGCATAATCCGGGGGCCACTATGAAAATCTCAAGAATCCTGACACTGATTGTTGCGGGCCTGGTGGCGTTCGCGCTTTTCGGGCTGACCTACTCCGCAACCATGGAAGATGGCATCTTGCGGGCGACCTCCGTGGGTGTGCTGGCTGGATTGCTGGGCTTTAGCTCCACCGTTTTTACCGCTTGGATGTTCCAGGGCATTGAAAAATGATCCGGCTGTACGCCGCTTGGGTGTGGCTTTCCATCTCCGGTTTCATCCTGCTGGCACTGGATCTGATCTCTCACGTTCTGGTAAGTGTCAAGGGAGTGCCCGCCCTTGGCGTCATCGGCGCTGCTTTGATATTGCTGGTTCTTACTTCGATCTTGAACTGGTTGCTCAAAGAAGCGTGGGAGGAACGAGGCCGCGGCAATTCCCA
The DNA here is from genome assembly GCA_964347975.1 of uncultured Dehalococcoidia bacterium. Classification (GTDB taxonomy): domain Bacteria; phylum Chloroflexota; class Dehalococcoidia; order Lucifugimonadales; family UBA3495; genus Bin87. The sequence goes on along the minus strand of CAYGAY010000013.1, from coordinate 7,788 downwards.
CAACCACAACAACGAACCGACAAGGTGAGCCCCTCACCGGCGCAAGAGGTTACCATGGCAAGCTTTTGGGAAAAGATTACCGTTAACGGCAGCGAGATGAATATGTACGCCAGCGTGCCCTCCAGCGGCGCCGGCTTCAGCGCGCCCTATCCGGCCGTTCTCGTGGCGCAGCACGCCACCGGCGTTGACGCTTTCATCCAGGACATCTGCGACCGGCTGGCCGCTGAGGGTTATGCCGCCGTGGCCCCCAGCCTGTACCACCGGCACAGCGCGGAGGCCATCGCGGCTTCCGCTGCCGGCGGACCTCGGCCCAGTCCCGCCGTACTACTCAGCGACCCGGACATCGCCGCCGACATCAACGCTACCGTGGACTGGCTGCTCAACCATGACGCGGTTCAGAGCGACCGTATCGGTGTGACCGGGTTCTGCATGGGCGGGCGCGTGGCCTGGCTGGCGGCCGCCGTCAATTCCAATTTCAAGGCAGTGGTCCCCTATTACGGCGGCAACATCATGACCACCTGGGGAGCCGGACAGACGCCGCCTTTCGACGTTGCCGGCAACATCAACTGCCCCATGCTGTTCCATTTTGGAGAGATTGACGCCAATCCGTCCCAGGACGATATGAAGAAACTGGGCGCGGAACTGTCGCGATTGGGCAAAGACCACACCTTCCACACTTATCCCGGCGCCGACCACGCCTTTATGAACCCGTCCGGCGGGCGCTACAACGAGGCGGCCGCAGTGGCCTCCTGGCCCAGGACGCTGGAGTTTTTCGCGCAGCATCTCAAGGGTTAGGCTCATTATGGATTCCGGCTTTTGCCGGAATGACGGAAATTGACGACACGCAGGAGGTATCGCAATGGCCAGTTTCTGGGAAAAGCTCACCGTTGACGGTAGCGAGATGGATATGTACGCCAGCGTGCCCAGCAGCAGCGCCGGTTTCACCGCGCCCTATCCGGCGGTGGTGGTGGCGCAGCACGGCGGCGGCGTGGACGAGTTCATCCGCGCCATCTGCGACCGGTTGGCCGCTGCGGGTTACGCCGCCGTTGCGCCCAACCTGTATCACCGCAACTCGGACGAGGTGATGAACGCCGACCCGCGTCCCCGGCCCTGGGACGTGCTCAGCGACCCCGATATCGTCGCCGACATCGGCGCCACGGTAGACTGGCTGCGCAACCATGACGCAGTCACCGACCGCATCGGTGTGACGGGCTTCTGCATGGGCGGGCGCGTGGCCTGGCTGGCCGCGGCCAGTAACCCCCACTTTGCCGCGGTGGCCCCGTACTACGGCGGCAACCTGCTGGTGACCTGGGGCGCGGGCGAAACGCCGCCCTTCGAGCTGGCTGCCAACATCAACTGCCCCATGCTGTTCCACTTCGGCGAGGTTGACGAAAACCCGTCCCAGGAGGATATGCGCCGCTTCGACGCGGAGCTGAACCGCCTGGGCAAGGAGCACCAGTTCTACGTCTATCGGGACGCCGACCACGCCTTCATGGACTTCACCGGCCCCCGCTACCAGAAGGAAGCCGCCGACCGTTCCTGGCCGCGCACCCTGGAGTTCTTCGCCCAGCACCTCAAGGCGTAGCTATTACGTCCGTAGGGGCGGATGATTATTCGTCCCTACGTCAGATTGTCAGCCTGAGATCGGTTGTCGCCATGTCGTACAATCAGGCGGACGAAGACCGTCGATTGCGCCAAGCCTGTGAAGATTTGCCCATAACGGAAATCCACGGAGTTTCCGCTGCGGAAAGATACGGAGTAAGACCATGGCAAAACGAGCAATGAATCCGCAGCAAACCTCTGAGCCTGAACCGGTGGTAAAGTATTTCCCCGAAACTCAATCACTGTGGGTCGACAGTGGGAAGCAGCTTGGAGAAGGCGAAACAATCGCAAAGGGCGTAGTTATCTTTTACAATAAGGAAGACGGTACGGTGGCAGAAGGGGTTCGTATCGAACTTGCCGAACACGTGCTCAAACCGTTTGTGGATGCCATCGTCGCGAAGTACAGTGCGAAGCTGAATCAAGCAGAGGATGCCGCTGTCATAGGGCGCCAACCCCGAAAGTAATGGCGTCCTTGAAAATCATCAGCAAAGGAGTACTCCAATGCCCAGAGTAGCCCTCGATTTAGAGCAGAAAGACGACCTGGCCGTCATCAAGTCTGACGGTTGGCGGATTGCCCAGGGCCTGGAGCCCGGCGAACCCAATCAGGGACTGGTGGCTGAGATGCTGGGCAGCAACGCCCGCCTGCCCGATTACGACGATTCCGGCTGGGAGAGCGGCGCCGATTTCCAGAAGCGCTATTCCGTCGGTTTCACCTTCGCCTGGTATCGCCTGCGCTTCACCATGCCGGAGACGGTCAAGGGGCAGGACGTTTCCACCTGCCGCGTCTGGTTCGAGACCAACGTGGACAACTACGGCGAGGTCTATATCGACGGCAAGATCGACCGCAACATCGGGGCGGTGACGGGCAACAACACGCCCAAGCGCGTGCTGCTGGAAGAGCCGGGCCAGCCGGGCCAGGAGCACGTCATCGCCGTGCTGGTGGCCAACGCCCCCCTGGGCGAGCCAGTGGGCGCCATCTTTATGCGCTACGCCACGCTGGCCTTTGAGTCGCAGCCGCCGCGCTAGCCGGATGCCGCCGGCAAGACTCAGATTCGGGCCGGCTGTTGGCGTCGCAGCTCTGGGACTGCTGGGCGTTATCGCGACCAGGGTCAGCTTCAGCGGTATCTCTGCCGCGATTTAATACGCCATAGGCCCGAACCCTTACCGGGATGATTTGCCCTTTATCATCTGCCTTGCTACCGGCATTAGCGTCACTGGAGCGGTTCTTGTCGCAGTGGTGTACTGCAACCGCCGGCAGAGTCCCTTCAAAATCCTTCTCGCCGGCGCGGTTGCGATAACGGGGAGGAAGAAAGGAGACTGCCACCGCTCACCGACCAACCCAACTATCGGGAGCGAACCGTCGCCGACGCCCAGCGGATTATCGACCGCGCCCGCCAAGCGCGCCAACAGCAAGATGGTTAGCGCCGCAACCTACGCAAACCCGCCCCTTGGAGGCTCCACATGACCACCCGCTCTTTCGCCGGCACGGTCAACGCGCCGGACTTTCCCGATAACGTCGAATGGGTTAACACCGACCGGCCCTTGTGCCTGGCCGACCTGCGCGGCAAGGTGGTGGTGCTGGACTTCTGGACCTATTGTTGAGTCAACTGCATGCACGTGTTTCCGCAGTTGCGGAAAATGGAAGAAAAATACGCCGACGAGCTGGTGGTCATTGGCGTACACTCGCCCAAGTTTCCCAACGAACGCTACGCCGACAACGTTTTGTTCGCGGCCCAACGCTACGAGTTGAAGCATCCGGTAATCAACGACGTTGAGATGCAGGTGTGGCGGCAGTACGCCTGCCGGGCCTGGCCCACGCTGATGTTCGTTGACCCGCAAGGCAAAGTCATCGGCAAGCACGAGGGCGAGTTGCCCTACGAAGCTTTTGACGACCTGCTGGGCCGGATGATCGCCGAGTTTGACGAACAAGGCATGATTGACCGTCGCAGCCTGGGCCTCAAGCCGGAGCCGGCAGAGCAGTCCGCCCTGGCCTTCCCCGGCAAGGTGCTGGCCGACGGGCCCGGCAACCGACTGTTCATCGCCGACACCAACCACAACCGTATCGTCATCACCGACCTGGACGGGCAGACGCCGGCGATTATCGGTTCCGGCGCCGAGGAATTCGCGGACGGCGATTACGCCTCCGCCGCCTTCAACCATCCCCAGGGAATGGAACTGGTGGGCGACACGCTGTACGTCGCCGACACCGAGAACCACGCCATCCGACGCGTGAACCTGACTGACGCCGTTGTCGATACCATCGCCGGCACCGGCGAGCAGGGGCATGACCGCCGCGCCAACGGCCCCGGCGCGCAAGTCGCCCTTAGCAGCCCGTGGGACCTGGCGCATCACGAAGGGGTGTTGTACATCGCCATGGCCGGCATCCACCAGTTATGGCGGCTGTCGCTGGCCGATGGGATGGTTTGCCCCCACGCCGGCACGGGCGGAGAGAACATCGACAACGGCCCGCTGGCGTCGGCTACGCTGGCCCAACCCAGCGGCATCGTCGTGGGAACCGACCGCCGCGGCGACGCCGCGCTGTACTTCGCGGACTCGGAGACCAGCAGCATCCGCAGCGCCGGCATCGACCCGGTGACCGGGCGGGTGGCGACGCTGGTGGGCATCGACCTGTTCGCCTTTGGCGACCGGGACGGCGTAGAGCACAACGTGCGCCTACAGCATCCCATCGGCATCGAGTGGCGCGAGGGGGAGTTGTTTATCGCCGACACCTACAACCACAAGATTAAGAAAGTTCTGCCGCTGACCCGTTCCGTACAAACGATATTAGGTTCCGGGGCAGCGGGTCTGCATGACGGCGCAGGTAAATTGGCGACGTTCAGCGAACCCAGCGGATTGAGTTTCGCCGTTTTCGACGATGGACGCGCGCCGCTGCTCTACATCGCCGACACCAACAACCACGCCATCCGTGTTGCCGACCTGCGAGCCGACGCGGTGCGGACGCTGGAGTTGAGCGGGCTGTAATCTTCACGAAAGCCACAGGTGAGAAATATGGCAGTTTCCCAGGCATCCGACCCGACCGCAGAATCCATAATCAGGATTGCTGATCCTGGTCCCCGATACGCAGTCAATTCTGAAGACAGCATCACGTTGCTGGCCGGCAAGATAATCCGCGACGTGCTGGTAACTCGCGGCGAGCCCATCCGGCGCGCCCAGCTGTGGCAGGCGGTGGAACTCGCCATGGGCGCCCGTTCCCCCGACGTGGACGGCGTATTGAAACGGGACTGGTTCAGCAACCAGGATACCGGGCCGGGCCGCTGGCGCCTGACCGCCGAGGCCCACGCCGGCGATTCTCCTTTTACCAACTCCGGGGGCGCGGTCAACCTGGTCGCGGTGGTGGAATACCTGCGGGTGTGTCGCCAGGGCGAAGTGCCCTACATCGGCGACGTGGGAGACTTCATCAAAATCTGCCGCCCCGACATCGAACTGGATGCCGGCTGGCTACTGGGAAGCAGCCGGGCGATAGGGTGAACCAATAATGACCACCGACACGGACATCATCGCTTACCATTGGGAACGCAGCCGGCATTTCCTGGCCCTAGTGGACGACGAACTCGCTCGGGGCGAACTGGAAGAGGCCAGCAACAAGGTTTGGGGCGCCGCCGCTCACGCCATCAAGGCGGTGGCGGAACGACGCGGGTGGGAACATCATGCCCACGCTCTGCTGGAAGACGCCGTTCACCGGCTGGTGCACGAGGAAGGCGCGCCCCTGATTCTATGGGGCCAATATATGATGGCATCCGCCTATCACCAGAGGTTTTACGGCAACCCGCCTGAAGCGGAAAAAATCCGCAACGGCAAAGAACTCATCGCTCAGTTCATCCGTACGCTGGAAAGCCTGGGCTGAACGGGAGGGATTATACGATGACTACCGCCAACGCTGTTGACTATCACCGCAAAGAGAGCCGGCGCCGGCTGAGCCAGGTGGACGGGGCGATATTGAGCAAGCATCGCAAAGCCTTTGGGACGCCGCCGACCACGCCATCAAGGCCGCCGCCGAGCGGCGCGGGTGGGCGCACGATTCGTTTGAGGCGCTTTGCACCGTCATCGACCGGCTGGTGGCCGAGGAAGGGGGGCCGAAAGAACTGCACTGGAACTTCGTTATGGCGAACGCCTTTGACCGGAAGAAGCTGGTTTGGGAGATACCAACTCACGATGATGGAATCCGCTACTGCCGTGGGCCGGTTGCAGAGTTCATCCGCATACTAGGGGGCATGGACTGATGGTTGCGCCAAGGTCCTGGGAATATTACCAGGAACGCAGCCGGCATTTCCTGGCCCTGGTGGACGACGAACTCGATCGGGGCGAACTGGAAGAGGCCAGCAACAAGGTTTGGGGCGCCGCCGCTCACGCCATCAAGGCGGTGGCGGAACGACGCGGGTGGGAACATCATGCCCACGCTCTGCTGGAAGACGCCGTTCACCGGCTGGTGCACGAGGAAGGCGCGCCCCTGATTCTATGGGGCCAATATATGATGGCATCCGCCTATCACCAGAGGTTTTACGGCAACCCGCCTGAAGCGGAAAAAATCCGCAACGGCAAAGAACTCATCGCTCAGTTCATCCGTACGCTGGAAAGCCTGGGCTGAACGGGAGGGATTATACGATGACTACCGCCAACGCTGTTGACTATCACCGCAAAGAGAGCCGGCGCCGGCTGAGTCAGGTGGACGATGCGCTGGAACGGAGCGATATTGAGCAGGCATCGCAAAGCCTTTGGGACGCCGCCGACCACGCCATCAAAGCCGCCGCCGCGCGCCGGGGCTGGGCGTACGATTCCTTTGAGGCGCTTTGCACCGTCATCGACCGCTTGGTCGCCGAGGAAGGGGGGCCGAAAGAACTGCACTGGAACTTCGTGATGGCGAATGCCTTTGACCGGAAGAATCTGGTTTGGGAGATACCAACTCACAAGGAAGGAATCCGCTACTGCCGTGGGCCGGTTGCGGAGTTCATCCGCATACTAGAGGGCATGGACTGATGGTTGCGCCAAGGTCCTGGGAATATTACCGGGAGCGGAGCCATCATTTTCTGAGGTTGGCAGACAATATGTTGGCCGAGGGCGAGCTGGAAGTGGCTTGCGAAATGCTTTGGGGCGCGGCGGCGCACGCTATTAAAGCAGTAGCCGCGCAGCGGTCGGGATGGGAACATGACACGCACACCCAGCTGCGTATCGCAGTTGACCGTCTGGTGTTTGAGGAGCGCGCGCCGCCCCATCTGCTGGGACAGTACGATATGGCATCCCGGTTGCATCAAGGATTTTACGGCCGGCCGTTCAACGCAGACCAAATCAGCGCCGCCAGGCAGCCTATCGCCGAGTTCGTCCGCACACTGGAAAGCTTGGGCTGACCGACTGGCCTATTCACCAGTCGGCTCGACAGCCGGCGGAACAAGGCGGCCACGCGACAGCGCCAGTATCCCCGCCGCCAGGGCGGCCAGCGCCAGCAGCACTGCCACGCCGGCCGCGCCCGGGGCGTAGAGGCGGTAGCTATCGGACTCTGCGGCACGGCCGCGGGGGGCTTCCTTGCCTTCCGGCCCTGTTCACCTTCGGGGCCTGGCGGGCCGGCGACGCCCGCTGGGATCACGCTCGCCCGGTGGCCCCACAATAGTAACCTCCATCGGAAACCAGGGAACGAAGCACTGTCGCTATCCGCGAGCGATTATCTCTTCGTTCACTGCCCTGACTATCCGGCGGATTTTCTCCTGGTCTTTACTGCGAAAGCCCCTAACCTGTCCTCCGGCAGTACTGAGTGACACCCAATAGATTCTTCCGAAAAACCATCGCCGGGCGATGACGAGGAGAGCTATCATCCCTGCGCCAATCAGCATTATAATGAAACCGCCGCCTATCGCGCCGTTGAACAGCGCCCCTAAACCGCTCAACAGCGTACCACCCCCAACCAGCGCCAAGAGAATTCCCAGCAGAAACTGAGGGCTGCGCGCACTGGAAAGCGCGACCGATGAAACGGCGTTCATTGGGAAAGTCTGCTCTTCTGACGTAGGTACCCCGAGTAGATTTGCACAACCCCCGGGGTTCCAAGTAGGCATCACGATACGTGTCTGAGATACGAGGATGCCGTCTTCGTCGTAAAAAATCTGTTCGTTTTGTTGAGCCATCCTAGGGCGTGTTGACAAACTCCACCTAACTCCCGAGGTAATGAACCTTTGCGAC
>CAYGAY010000012.1:0-83534 GCA_964347975.1 uncultured Dehalococcoidia bacterium | reverse complement strand
TCGGGGGCGTGTTACTATTTACCCCCCACAGACCGAGTTTGTAAACAGGCCCTAATAACTCCCCACGGAGGTTCCACTATGGCGGTACAACCCTACACCATCAACGTGCCTGATGACGTGCTGGAAGATCTCAGGCACCGGCTGGCCCACGTCCGTTGGCCCGACGAGATTCCCGGCGCGGAATGGGACTACGGTTCCAACCTGGACTACATCAAGGAGCTGGTGGCCTACTGGCGCGACGGGTACGACTGGCGCAAAGCAGAGGCCGGCCTCAACGCCTTCGCCAACTTCTACACCACCATTGAAGGCCAAGGCATCCACTTCATCCACGAAAAGGGCAAAGGCCCCAACCCCATGCCCATCATCGTAACCCATGGCTGGCCCGGCTCCATCTACGAGATGCACAAGATCATTCCCATGCTGACCGATCCGGCCAGCCACGGCGGCGACCCGGCCGACTCCTTTGACGTGGTTGTGCCCTCAATGCCCGGCTATGGCTTCAGCGCCCAGACCCGAGATCGGGGCGTGAACACCCGCAGGATCGCCGAGCTGTGGGACCGGCTGATGGCCGACGAGCTTGGCTACCAACGCTACGCCGCCCAGGGCGGCGACTGGGGCGCCGGCGTGACCGCACGGTTGGGGTTTCACCATGCCGACCACGTGCTGGGCATCCACACCACCTCCGTGACCCAGGCCATTCCTTTCCAAGGCGCCAGCCTGGAAGGATTGAGTATGCGCGAGCGGCTGGAGCAGGTCATCGGCACACCACAGGGCGGCTACCGGCGGGACTTCGCGGCCACTTTGTCGGATGCAGAGCTGACCATGATCGACCAGCGCGTCTCCTGGCAGGCCGCCGAGGGCGGCTACGCCCATATCCAGGGCACCAAGCCCCAGACCCTGGCCTATGGCCTTAACGACTCTCCCGTCGGCTTGTGCGCGTGGATCGTCGAAAAGTACCGCACCTGGAGCGACTGCGACGGCGATGTGGAAAGCGTGTACACCAAGGACGACCTGCTGACCACCGTGATGATTTACTGGGTGACCCAGACCATCAACTCCAGCACCCGCCTCTATTACGAAAATAGCCGCACGCCCTGGTACTTCGGACCGGACGATCAGATCGGAGTGCCCTGCGCCATCGCGGTTTTCCCGAAGGAACTATCCACGCCGCCGCGCTCCTGGGCTGAGCGCACCTACAATGTGCAGCGGTGGACGGAGATGGACAGCGGGGGCCACTTTGCGGCGCTGGAGAAGCCGGCGGAGCTGGTGGCTGATATGCGCGAGTTTTTCCGGGAGTTGCGTTAGCAGACGCTGGGGAAGGTCGTCTCAATTACCGATCAGGAGGAATACCGCAATGGGTCCGACGGAATGGACAATCATCGGCGTCGGAGTCGCTCTTTTTGTGGCGCTGGGCTCGCTGATAAGGTTTGGCAATTCTTCCACCAAAAACGAGCTGAAGGCAGATATAGCCAACCTCAGGACGGAACTAAAAGGGGACATGGCTGAGACAAAGGCGGAGCTGAAAGGCGACATCGCCAACCTCAAGACGGAAATGAAAGACGACATGGCCGGCCTCAAGACGGAAATGAAAGGCGACATGGCCGGCCTCAGGGCTGAGCTCAAGGGTGACATGGCTGAATTGCGCACGGAACTGAAGCTCGACTTTCAGGCTAACCGAGCAGAAATCATTACCAATCGCCGTATGCTGGGACGGTTTGCCCTGCACCGGCATGGCGATGACGGCCTGCCCCTGGCCCCGTTGACAGACACCCTTGAACCGCCTGATGGTGGCACTGAGTCGTCCGCAAATGAAAATGGAAGTGACTAGCGCCATACTGCAAGTCAGGCTGACATCGTCCGCGAAACCCGCTACCATGTCTGCCATCTTCATCTCGAACGCCAGGCCGCTTGATGCGGCCATCAACAAGGAGGAACGCGTTACATGATTACCAAGTTTGGCAGCCTTTGGGCCGGCAACGTCGATATGGACAACCCCGGCTACCAGGGCACCCCCGCCAACGACCGCTGGCTTTCCGACGAGGAACTGGCCGGCGGCGCCATCGAAAAGGCGGAGCAGATCGCCATCGCCATGGACCGCCTGGGCTACGACACCTTCTGGGCCGCCGAGCACCACTTCCAGCGGGAAGGCTATGAGTGCATCCCCAACCTGCTGATGCTCTGGGTGCATCTGGCGCATCTGACCGAGAAGCTGCGTTTCGGTTGCGGTTTCAATATAAACCCCATGTGGAACCCCCTGCGGCTGGCTGAGGACTACGCCACCGCCGACTGGCTTACTGACGGCCGCGTTCGTTTCGGGGTGGGCCGCGGCTACCACACCCGCGAGGTGGAAGTCTTCGGCGCTCCCATCATGGACCAGAACGCCAACCGCGAGCTCTTCGAGGAGCAAGTGGAAGTGATGTGGAAGGCGTTTAACCAGCGCAGCTTTTCCCACCACGGCAAGCACTTCGACATTCCACCCAATGTTCCCTATCGCGGCTACGACCTGGAGGAGATCACCCTGGTTCCCCGTCCGAAATACGAGGTTGAGTGGTGGCAGCCGGTGGTGTCGGCCAGCGACCGGGCCATCAACTTCATGGCAAAATGGGGCATCAAGGGTATCATCGGCGGCGGCGCGGCCACCGGCGGCGCCAGCGACGAGGTCATCCACCGCTGGCAGGCCATCCATGCGGAACACGGCAAGGAATATGAGTTGGGGGAGGGCCTGGCCGTGGGCTATTCCGTGCAGATCGCCAACTCGGAGAAGGAGGCCATGGACCAGGCCCGCTACTGGATGGAAGAGCGGGTCAAGATGTTCGGCCCGCTGGGCTTCATCGCCGGTTTGACCCAGGAGCAGTTGGACGCGCTCAACGCCTTCGGCCGGCCGGTGCCTCAAGGCTTGAAGATGCCGACCATCGAGGACTCTGTAGTCGCCGGGCAGTATCTCGTAGGGCCTCCCGACCGGATCACCGAGCAGTTGATGGCGATCCAGGAGCGGTATCCGGGTCTGGAAGAGATCAACATCGGCGTTACCAACATGGGCATGCCGACCTCGGCATCGTTGGACCAATTGGAGTGGTTCGCCCGCGACGTGATGCCACACTTCACCAAGGCGGGGTCCGACAATTAAGTGGGAGGTCCCTGCTGCAAATCGCACGCACCCGGTAGAGGCGGCGGCTCACGTCGCCTCTACGACTGTGAGTTCACCCGAAACACTATGTCATCCAAACATTCTTCCGCAATAGCCGTCATCGGAGCGACTACCTGGGGAACCACGTTGGCAATTCTGGCGGCTCGGGCCGGAGCAGACGCGCGTCTCCTCTGCCGCACACCGGAAGAAGCGGAGATCCTGAGCCGCGCCGGCGAGCATTCGCGCCGGCTGCCTGGCGTGGCCTTCCCGCAAGGGCTGGCGGCGGGAAACGACCCGGCTTGGGCCTTGCGCGATGCCGAGTTAGTAATAGTCGCCGTACCGTCCGACCGATTCCGGAGCAACCTTCGGCGCATCTCCCCCTACATACCCAGCCGTGCCGTCATTCTAAGCGGCACTAAAGGGCTGGAACTTCCCACCGGGCTGCGGATGAATGAAGTGATAGCCCAGGAGTTGCCCAACCACCATCCCGGCTGTTTCGCCGCCTTATCCGGTCCCAACCTGGCCGGCGAGGTCATCGGCGGCCAGCCCGCCTTGACCGTGGTGGCGTCCGTGGACGAGGCATCCGGCCGGTTGGTCCAAGATACCCTGATGTCGCCAACGTTTCGTGTCTATACCAGCGACGACGTGATTGGAGTGGAACTTGGCGGCGCGCTGAAAAACATCATTGCGCTGGCCGCCGGCATGGCGGACGGCCTGGAAGCCGGCGATAACGCCAAGGCGGCGCTGGTAACCCGTGGGCTTAACGAGATAGGACGCCTGGGCATCGCCGCCGGGGCGGAGTTGATAACCTTCGCCGGCCTGGCGGGTCTGGGGGACGTGATGGCGACCTGCTCCAGCCCGCTGAGCCGCAATCGTCGCGTAGGGAAGGAATTGGCCAGGGGCCGCCGGCTTCCCGAAATCCTGGCTGGCATGGACGCGGTGGCCGAGGGCGTCAACACCACCATGGCCGCGCTGGAGATGGCGGAAGGGCTCGGCGTGGACATGCCCATTACCCGGCTGATGTCCCAAGTGCTGTTCGAGGGCCTCCCAGCAGCCGAGTGCATCCCGGTCCTGATGGAGCGCCCGCCTCGGTCCGAGTGGTAGCGGTCGATATTCATTACGGTTCAGGCTGGTGTACTGGCGTCAGTACCGGACACCGGACTTCCGCCTACGGCTACCTTCCGCCAATCCGTTCCCTCGGCAGGTAAGGCTACGCTGCCGTCGCTACCAGCAACAACGTCATGGCCATCATAATCAAGTACAGAGAGGGGAAGATCCAAACGTACGACAGTAAAGACGTTCCGGGGATCCCCAGGAATCCCAATATGGCTCCGGGGAGCGCAAAGCCTACGGCTACCAGCGCGATAATCCTGCGCATGACGCTTCCGATTTCTGCTTGGCTTGTCAGAAGCAGAACTTGCATTCCCGTCACGAGAGTGGGCCAAACGACAACTATCGCCAATATCACCAGCCCACCATCATCAATGGTAAGGTTATTCCAACAGGCGGGCCATGCCCCTTGCAGGCCAGTCCGGTCCCCGCCAGAACGATGCATATGGCAGGCAGCGGGCAGCCCTTCATCGCGGCGCCTTTTTCACGCAGTTCCGCGACATCCCGGTTTCCTGGTTTAGTCAGGAGTTATGCTCATCCGGTATGTTGGTTGTATGTTGGTTGCCGGAGCATTTGCCCCGATACGCCGGAGACGGCTCGCCGGATTTCTCCCGCCCTTTGGGGTTGGCCCGTTGTATAATGAACCAAATAACTCTGCCCCGTTTGGGAAATTACCGATGACAACCTCGCAAAGAACGACCGAAGACCGCCTTGACCGGATCGAGAGCATTCTGGCCGAAACGGTTGCGGGCCTGGCCGAGGTAAGAGCGATTCAAGCCGAAGCCGCCGCCGCCAGCGATGAGCGGTTGACCCGAATGGAGGCGATGGTTGCGGCTAACACTGTCGCCATCGCCGCGCTGGGCGAGCGCGTCGATCAACTCTCCGAGCAGCAACAGCGCACCAATCAGGATATGTCCGTCATCAAGGGTTGGCAGACTGAACTCACGGTAGAGCGCAACAGCGGAGAAATCTTCCGTCGCTTGTCGCCCCGCGGGTCTTTAATGCGCATTTATCCAAAGGACGAACTGGCCCACTACATCAGCCGGGGAACCCGTGGGGATTTCATCACCCAGGCAGAAGGGGAAGACGCCGCCGCTATAGACTTTCTGATGGAAGGAACCAACCACGCCGGCGCGCCGGTAATGTTCGCCGTTGAGGTGTCCTATACTGCCGGATTCACGGACATTGAACGTGCGGTCAGGAGGGCTCCCCTGTTAGCTAGAATGCTGGGGCGGGATGTAGTGCTGCCGGCCGTTGCCGCGGAGGTCATCAGCGAGGGCTTCGAGGAAAGTGCCCGCGACTATAAGATCAGTTGGGCTTACGTTCCCAACGGCAATCGCATCATGCAGTAGCCGTTGGCCCTAGCACTACCGCAGCTCCCGGGGCAAGGTAAACGTGATGTCCTCCTCGGCGCCCTCCAGCAGCGTAACCCGTTCCGGTTGCAGCGCTTCGATCACTGCCTCCACCAGCACCTCCGGCGTGGATGCGCCCGACGTTATGCCCACCTGTTGGCATCCGATCAACCATTTCCGGTTGATTTCGTCCGGGCCGTTTATCAGAAATGCCGGCACTCCGTTGGCTTCGGCAACCTCCCGCAGACGGTTGCAATTGGACGAGTTCTGCGCCCCGATGACCAGCACCAGATCAACCTGGCTGGCCATCCTGGTCACGGCATCCTGCCGGTTGGTGGTGGCGTAGCAGATGTCGTTGCGCACCACGGCGGCGGGAAACTTTTCCTGGATGGCGTCGATGGCGCTGGCCGTATCGCCTACCGATAAGGTCGTCTGAGTGATGACTGCCACCTCGGTGTCCGTGGACCAGTCTATTTCTGCGCTGACCGCCTGCTCCGACAGCGGCGCAGTATCGTTGATCAGCGTCATGGGCGCCTGACCCATGGTGCCGCGCACTTCCTGGTGTCCCTGGTGCCCCACTAGCAGGACGCGTTTACCCTCGCGATGATACTTCTTGGCCTCGTTGTGAACCCGCGTCACCAGCGGGCACACGGCGTCGATGACACGCAGGTTCCGGGAGGCGGCACGCTGGAAATCTTCGGGCGGCGAGCCGTGAGCGGAGAACACCACCAGCGAGCCGTCGGGGATCTCGTCCACCTCCTCCACCGTGATGGCGCCCTTGCGCTCTAACTCCGCGACCACGTAGGGGTTATGCACAATCTGGTGTTTTACGTACACCGGCGGCCCAAACCGTTCCAGGCATTGCTCCACCACGTCGATGGCCCGCACCACGCCGGCGCAAAAGCCGCGGGGGGAACTGAGGACTACTTCAACCATGGTGCCTCCTCATAAACCGGACAATCTGGTCTTCTGCATGATTTGCCTGACCGAGCCTACAACGCCATTCGGGGTTGCCTGGTTAACCTCTCGATGCGTTCTCGAATCAAAGAACAGTAATCGGCGTTGATTTCGAACGCGACACATTGTCGGTTGTTTTTGAGACACGCTTCGATTGTAGTGCCTGAACCGGCAAAGGGGTCTAGCACGACTCCCGTTTCTGGGCAGCTGGACATTACCATCCTTTCGATTATCTCCAGCGGCTTCTGTGTTGGATGATCTTCGCGCTCGTGGTGCAATCGGTGTAGTCGCGATACACTCCAGACATCTTTTGGGTTGTAGCCAATTTCCAGCCATTTCTTCCCTACGAATATCGAACGAGTGCGTGCTTTTTTGGTCTCCTCATCGTAAGGAATGCGCACCGCGTCCAAGTCAAAGAAATAGTCCTTTGACTTGGCGAAGAATCCGATAGTGTCATGCACCGATGAAAACCGGCGGGTTGTGCCACCCATACTGGGAACCTTGCGGTCCCAGATGATTTCGTTGACCATGGTCAGCCGCGTTTTCATAAATGAAAATATCTCCGGTGAAAATCGCCAGGTAGTAAAAACGTACAGGCTGCCCGTATCCTTGATTTTGGGCATTACTGCGCCAATCCATGCCTTGGTCCATTCCAGGAACTCGTCCGGGGCCATCATGTCAGAGGCGTTTCCGTAATCCTTGCCTAGGCAGTACGGTGGGTCGGCAATTACCAAATCCACTGACTGGTCCGCAAGGCGATTCGCCGCCGACAGAAAATCCTCATTGAAAAGAGCGTAACTCATTGCAATACGATGCTCCTTGAACGGCTTTGCAGAAGTTCCAAAAGCTCATCGCGCGTCCGCTCTTCGGGCGGAGCATGATAGTAAGCTTGGATTTTGTCGTTGCGTGGGTTGACGTACACAGGCAAGAATTGTGGAGAGAAGGTGTGGATCCTGTCTTTCACGAATGAAATTGTCATGTTATCGAATGTAAATCCGAAGACAGTATAAATTAAGCGGTAATCTGAGTTCGCTCGGTATTGCATATACAACTTCTCAACTGCGGCGATGTCGTTCTTGTTTTGCCGTCGGGTTGCATTTGTGATTTTGATATTGACATAGTACCTTGCAGTATCGCTTTGCAGGACGATACAGTCGTGCAGGCTGGTGTCGGGCATACTGAAGTCGACGTCTTCAATGCCCAGCGTCTCACGATTGTACTTTGCCTGTTGCACTATAACTTGCTCTGCAATCCAACTCACCGACCGTGTGTGCGGTTTCAATCCGTAGGGAAGTATTTCGGGATTCGTGATGTCAAAGTTCGGTATGATTTCGACTACACGTTCAAACAGGTCTTGCATCGTGGCCAGTTCTTCATTGATCAAACGAATTTCGTCCATTCGTACGTTACCTCTATCGGCAAAGCCCGGCCTACTGCGGCCGGACTTTGCTGCGCTTGTCTGCCATTACGCGCTGTCCGGCGTCCAGCCCCAGGGTCGGGGGCCCCAGCCGGCCTCGAAGACCTCGCCGCGTTTCACCGACAGCGCCGGCGTGACGGCCCGGTCGGAGCTGCGTCCGTTGCCCAGCACGTCGTACACCACCCAGTCGCCGTCCTGAATGTCCAGCACCGATACGTCGGCCTGTTTGCCGGTTTCCAGGCTGCCGAGCCGTTCCTCCTCGCCGATGGCGCGGGCCGGGTTGATGGTGCACATTTCCACCACCCGGTCCAACGTGAATCCCATGGCGAGGAAACGGGTCATCATCTCGGTCATGCTGTGGACGGTGCGGATACGGCCCGGCACGGTGAGGTCGGTGCTGATGCAGTGGGGTTCCACGCCCTGGTCCAGCACGCGCTCGCCGATGTCGAAGCTGAAGTTGGCGCGTCCGTGGGCGGTGTCCAACCAGACGCCGCGCTCGTGGGCCTCGCGGGCTTCGGGCACCAGGTTGCCGTCGCTGTCCAGCACGCCGCCGGGGTTGGCGGTGAAGAAGTGGGTCACGATGTCCCCCGGCTCCATGATGGGCAGCAGCTCCCGGATGACCTCGGCGGGATAGCGCTTTTCGGTGTCGCCGATATGCACCATCAGGCGGACGCCGGCCTCTTTGGCGGCGCGTTTGGCCAGGCGGGGCATCTCCATGCCCATGATCTCCAGCGCCGGCGACACCATGCGAGCCTTGACGCCGCGGATGGTTCCGTTGCTCTCCTCGATGACCTGGATGGTGCGCTCCAGGTCAATGCTGCTGGGAGCGAAAATGTCGGGAGTCGTCGCCAGCCCGGTGCGGCAGATGTGCAGGAAGGGAATGACCTCGGTGACGTTGTTGGGGATGATGTGGGCCGGAAACCCGCCGTAGGTGTCGCAGCCGCTGCTGCCGGCGTCCACCATGGTGGTCACGCCGGCGCGGACGCCGCCCAGGTCGGCGTTGACGCCGTTGCCGTTGACGCCCTCATACACGTGGGTGTGCAGGTCGATGAGGCCGGGGATGACGTATTTGCCGCGTACCTCAACCACCCGGGTTGCCTGATCGGATGGGATGTCGGTGGAGACGGCGGCGATCTTACCGTCTGCGATAGCGACGTCGTAGGCGCCGTTCAGGTTTTGCGTGGGGTCAATTACCGTGCCGCCTTTGATGAGCAGGTCGTACATAAGCGGGTTCCCTCCGAATGGTACGATTAGTCGCTAGACCTCCATAATAGTCAACAACAGAATACCGGATTATGGGTATTGCTGGCGAATCATCATTCGGCAACAATGTTCGGCGATTACGTGAATCTTCCGGAATGACTCAGGAGAACCTAGCCGAGGCCGCCGGGCTGGATAGGCCGTACATCGGCGGTATTGAGCGTGGGGAGCGCAATCTGGCTCTGGCCGCAATTTTGAGGTTGACATCAGCGTTGAGGATAGCGCCTGCGGAACTTTTCAACGGCATCGGCGGAAATAGGCAGAACGTAGCGCGCTCGATACTTGACCGGTGGGATCTCGCCGATGAAGAGCTGACCCAGCTGATAGACGGCAACCCAAGTTTAAGGGGGATGGCGCTCGGATACTTGGCCGAACTGAAACTGGAACGTCTCTGGCTGTCGGACCCGAGATTCTCCGAAGTGTCCAAGCACGATGACGATGACCATGACCGAGGCCATCACAATGACCGCGTGGCCGTTTACAAGGGAAGGGAGTTCACCCTGGAGTCGAAGTCTCTCCAGACTTCTACGGTACAGAGAACCCCGGAAGGTTGGGTTGGCAGAGCCCAGGTGGACGCTAGTGACCGTCGCGAGGTGGTGTTGCCTGACAGGAGTACCATGAGTACCACTTGCCTGCTACGTGGAGAGTTCGACATACTAGCGGTTAACCTGTTCGCCTTCGGCAATGAATGGCACTTTTCGTTCGCCAAGAACTCGGACCTGCCTGGTTCTAGATACTCTCGGTACTCGGAGTACCAGAGGCAACATTTGCTGGCTACTATGGTGGACGTGTCGTGGCCGCCCCGGCCGCCGTTCCGGGCCGACCTCTTTGAGTTGCTGGATGAGATGATAGATTAGGCATAATCCGATTCAGCGGGAGCGCAAAAGCGATTTCTCAAAGACCAGGAAGTAGGAATGGTTCTTCCTGGCGTGGTTCTGCTTCTTGATGCGACTGACGCCCGGTTTGTTGGGCCTGACCACAACAAACAGGTCCTTGCAATAAAACCCCATCTGTACGTATTCGTTGATTATCTCGACGTGCGTTAGATGCTGTCGGTTGGCGCTTACTTCGTCCTGGCACTTGACGATCAGGATGCCCTTGTTTCGTAACACACGATAAGCTTCGGCGCCAGCCTGCATGTACATATCGAGCACGGCTCCATGCCATTTTGCGCCATTAGAAACCGGTTCCTCGCTCCCATTTGAGTAATGGTCTCTAAAAGCCTGGTGGGTGCCACCGCCCGCTTTCTCTGTGTCATTCTTCCGGTAGAATCCTTCCATATAGGGGGGATCTAACACGACGCAATCTAGCGCATCATCGTCGTATGGAAGTTCACGGCAGTCGGTGCCGTCCGCTATGTCGGACAGGTGCAGGGTATAGTCAGTTGCCCTTACCTGCCGCCAGAATGCCCCTTTTCCATAGGTCACGTCGGCGATTCTCGATCCTATAGGGACATGGAGCTTTAATATTTGAGGGAAAACGTCGGCGTTGTTGCCGACGTGGGCGGAGAGCACCAATCGGGTAGTGGCTTGTCCAGTCGGCGACCTGCGCCTCCGGGGCTTCACATCTGGGATGACGCCGTCTTGAGCCGAGTCAACTTGGGCGAAAAGGTCGGCAAGGTCTGGCAAAGGCATGGTCGGTATCCTCCAACGGTTGCGCCCCAATTGACGGGCGTGTTGTAAGCGTCGCCGAGGTTGAACCACACGATGCCCCGCTACTTCAACTCAGGGATCAACTCCAGGCAATCCCCCGCGAAAATGCCAGATTGCGCAACGTTTATCGTTTCAAGATTGGCCATGGTTGGACGGCAATTTCACAGTTCCGATTTCGACCTCGGAGGGATGATAGATTGCCACTCCGCAGGAACGCAAGGGGGAAGTGTCATTGATGCCGGATTTTGCATAAATGGCAGTCGGCATAGTAACAAGATACCCAACTGCCAACCGACGGCTTTAGCGGTCGTCATCCAAATAATAGTCTTCATCGTGATAATAGCCGTCGGCGTCATCGGGGCGGCGCCGGAGCTTTCCCCACAGCCACTTGCCAACCACAACGACTACCGCCAGCAGGATCAGACCGCTAATCAGCCACACGTCCAAGTAGGCCAGAAAGGACAGATTTGCCGGCTCGCCGCCGGTTTGAGGGAGGACGGACAGGATGATGTAAGGATTCATTTGGGTTGTCCCTGTTGTTGCACTGACGTAACCGGTCGCTGGCGTCGGTTGGGGGTTTCAGCCTGCTGTCGTCAAGAAATCGCCGAATCTCGCTCGATCTCCAGTGTGCCCTAATCCCGTCATTGTAGAACAATGATGCTCCAAAAGGGCCAAAGCGCCGTGGCCCCGCGCATCCGGGCGCTGCCAAGCAGCCCACTGGTGGAGAACATGAAGCAAACGGTGAACTCGTTCCTGCAGCATCTGGTCGTTGAGCGTGGGTTTTCCCAGAACACGCTGGACGCCTACAGCAACGACCTCAACCAGTTCCGGGAATTCGTCGCCGACAGCCTGAACTCCGAGGATCAGGAGGTCTGGCGTCTGGTGGACATCAATCTGCTCAACGCCTACATCAGCGAGCTGCGCGACAAGCGCAAGTACCGGGATACCACCACAGCGCGCAAGGTGGCGGCGGTGCGTTCGTTTTTCGGCTACCTGAGCGCCAACGGGTTCATCAGCGAAGATCCCACGGAAAACCTGGGTTCGCCCCGGGTGGGAAGGTCGGTGCCCAAGTTCATCTCTGAGGATGACGTGAAAAAGTTGCTGACCACGGCGGCCGACACGGGGACTCCGGAAGGGAAACGGGACGCCAGCATTCTGGAACTGCTCTACGCCACCGGGCTGCGGGTCAGCGAGCTCGTTGCCCTCAACGTGCAGGACATTGACTTTGAAGAGGGATTTATCCGCACCTGGGGCAAGGGGTCCAAGGAACGCATCGTTTATGTGTACCCGGACGCGCTCTCCAACCTGCGGGAGTATATTGGAGGCGCACGGGTAGAACTGTTGGGCCAGAAACGGGGTGAAACGGCCCTTTACCTCAATCAGCGCGGCGAGCGGTTGACCCGTCAGTGGGTTTGGAGCATTCTGAAGACCGCAGCCAAAGCCGCGGGCATCGATCCCAAGATCACCCCGCATACCCTGCGGCACAGTTTCGCCACCCACCTGCTGCAGAAGGGCGCGTCGTTGCGCCATGTGCAGGAGTTGCTGGGCCACTCCAGCATATCCACGACGCAGGTGTACACCCACCTCACCGACTCCCACGTGCGGGAGGAATATGACCGCAGTCACCCTCGCGCCAGAGCGAAAGCGGCGCGGGAATAGTTTTGGGCCTATCCCCGCCGCTCCAGGTTCCGGATCGCCTCGTCGATGCGACGTACCTGCTCGGCGTCGCCGGACGAGAGACGGTAGCAGCGGTCCAGGTACAGTTGGGCCAGTTGCGCTCCGTTGGGGCTGGTATCCCCGGCGGCGTTCACCAATGAGCCGATGCTGAACTCCACAGGCAGGTGACGCCCCAGAGCCGACATCTCGGCGATGATTTCCCCAATGGCCGAGTCATCGTTGCCTTCCTGGGCGAAGCGTAGCCGGCCGAGCAGCCGCCCCATTTCGGCCAGTCGGTCGCCCTCGCTCATAAAGCTCCAGAGCACCTCGTTGACGCCCAACCCGCCGGTATCAGCCTCCGGGGCCTCCCCCCCGCCGGCCAGCAGACCCGAAACGGCTTCCGGCAGGGCTGCGTCATCGGCAGGGACGGATGAGGCTCCCGCGTCGGCGTCGGCCTGGGAACAGGCATCGGAGTATTCCTGCACTGCCTGGGCTACGGATTCCATCATACGGGCCAGGTCATAGGAGAACATGTTTCCGCCATACACCAGGTCGTCGCCACGCCGGTTGGCGAGGCGCACCAAGTGGTCGTACCCGCCTTCCAGCAACTCCGACATCGGGGGCATGGCGAAGGCGGAGAAATTCGCCAGCGGGCCCGATCCGCCGCTGCCCAAATGAGCGGCCAGGAAGGGGGGCACGTACTTGGTCAGGTCGGCAGTGATCGGCAGCGTAATGATGTAGGTGCCGTACACCGCGCCGGGCTCGGTGTCAACGCGGAAATACAGCAGCGCGTGGCCCCGAGGTCGCTGAGGGTCGCCGATTTCAAACTGGAGGTTCATGGGAGAAGTATAGTTTAGGCGTCCGGTAATGGCAAAGGGATTGACGCCGAGGATTTTTGTTGACAATTCGCTATTGCGAACACAAGTTCGGCAATGGTAAGGTGGGAACGCCGAAGAAATAAACGGCTATCGAAACGAACTTGTGGAGGGGTCGGAATGTTGGCAACTGCTCAAACGTGCGCGGTCATTGGACTGGATGGTCAGATCATCCAGGCGGAAACGGATATTTCCCCGGGCCTGCCCGCGTTTCACATCGTCGGCTTGCCGGACACCGCGGTTCAGGAGGCCAAAGAACGGGTGCGCGCCGCCGTGAGGAACAGCGGCTGCGAGTTTCCCATGCGACGCATCACCGTCAACCTGGCGCCGGCCGATTTGAAGAAGGCCGGACCGGCCTACGACCTGCCCATCGCGGTTGGCATACTGTTCAGCACCGGACAGGCGCCGCCCACGCCAGAGCCGGCGATCTTTCTTGGCGAGCTGTCGCTGGACGGCGGCTTGCGCCATACCGCCGGCATCTTGCCCATGGTGTCAGTGGCGCGGGACCAGGGCGTCGGCAGCGTGTACGTGCCAGCAGCGGATGCCGCCGAGGCCGCACTGGTGGATGGCGTGACCGTCTATCCGGTGGAGACACTGGCGCAATTGCTGGCCCATCTACAGGGGGACGCCGCCATCACGCCGTTCCCCCATAGCGGGGTATATCTCAACGGCAATCGCAGACCGCCGGATAGTACCGATCTATGCCACATCAGAGGGCAGGACCACGCCAAACGGGCGTTGGAGGTTGCCGCCGCCGGGTTTCACAACATTCTCCTCAGCGGCCCGCCGGGTTCGGGCAAGACCCTGCTGGCGAGGGCGTTGCCGGGCATCCTGCCCTATCTGACCGCCGATGAAGCACTGGACGTCACCAAGATATACAGCGTAAGCGGCAACCTCCCGCCCGACAGCCCGCTCATCGCCCAGCGTCCGTTCCGCGCGCCGCATTACACCATATCAAACGCCGGTCTCGTGGGTGGAGGCCGGATGCTGCGTCCCGGCGAGATCACGCTGAGTCACCGGGGCGTGCTGTTCCTGGACGAGTTGCCGGAGTTCGGCCACGCCGCATTGGAATCGCTGCGTCAGCCTCTGGAAGACAAGACGGTGACGATTACACGAGTCAGCGGCACGGTGACCTACCCCGCCAGTTTCATGCTGGCGGGCGCCATGAACCCTTGTCCCTGCGGCTACGCCTCTCATCCGCGGAAGGAGTGCGTTTGCAGTCCGTCGGCGTTGACACGCTACCAGAGGCGAATCAGCGGGCCGCTTCTGGAACGTATCGACATCTTCGTGGAAGTCCCACCGGTGGAGTACGACAGCCTGTTAGGGCAGGCTGACGCCGAGCCATCGGCAAAGGTGCGGGACCGGGTGGTCGCAGCCCGGGGAATGCAGGAAGCTCGGTTCGCGAAGAACGGGGACGAGGCCGGGAGGTTTAATGCGGAGATGTCCGGTTCCAGGATATGGGACTACTGTGACTTGCAGGGCGATGCCTCAGCGCTGCTGCAAAGAGCCTCCCAACAGCTGGATCTTTCGGCCCGCGCATTGCACCGTGTGCTCAAGGTGGCCCGCACAGTGGCCGACCTGGCCGGAGCGGAACGGATCGGTCCAGCGCACCTGGCCGAAGCGCTGCAATATCGCGCCCGCGGGCTGGGTTAGACAGGGCCGGAGTCACCGCCCCTTGCCCGATTCCGATGCAGGGATAGCATATTCGCCCGTGTCATGATTGCCGAAAACCCATCCTGGCGCAATATGCCCTCAGCGTTCAGAGCAATGTTGATTGTTGCCGCTCCATCTCCAACAGACGGGCCTTCACGCCCACGCCGCCGGCTCCGTAGCCCTGCAGGCCACCGTCGCTGCCGACCACGCGGTGGCAGGGGACTATCAGCGGGAAGGGATTTTTCGCCATGGCCTGACCGGCGGCCCGCGATGCCCGCGGATTGCCGGCGGCGGTTGCCAGCCACCGGTAGGAGCGAGTCTCGCCCGGCGGAATAGCGCGGCAAGCGTCCCACGCTGCTCTGAAGAAAGCCGGAGCGGCGGAGAAATCCAGTGGAATGCCATCCAAAGCCGTCAGGTCGCCAGCAAAGTAGTCATTTAAGGCGGCCAGCACATCGGCCAACCGGGCGGTGTTTTCCTCAGCGTTACCCAGATCTTCTCCCAACCCGTCCAGCGCGTCCTGCGGCTGAGGTTGCAGGCTCACGCGACGCAGGCCGTCACGTCCACCCAGCAAGGCGAGCCAGCCGAAGGGCGTTTCCTGCAAACAATAGTGCATCGTCATTTCGTCCCTCATACATACCCACTTTAACCGGTCATTCCACGACCGCCGCGGGCGGGCGATGGCATCTCGTTCCGGCGGTCGCCACTTTCTGCTGCGCGAGCCTTGACGATACGGCCATCGCTGCGCCGGCGAGATTGCCACCCCCGTATCAAAGCCGGCCCCGTGCCTGACACGGGGTACGGGGTCGCAATGACAAGGTGGGTACGCGCGAGCAGTTCGCCCCGATTGACTGAGTTCATAAGATCATACCTCTGCGACGCGCATCCGGATTTCGCTTTGGCCGGGTTCAGACTTCCCGGCGCCGGAGAGCGTACAAGGCCAACGGGAAGCGCAGGGTTTTCCAGGCTTCGGATACGCCGCCGGGATCATCTGCGTCAGCGAGGGTACGGCCTGAATAGGTTTGGCGGGTGTAGGCGTTGACAATGCGTTGGATGGCCTGTTGCTGTGCCGGCATGGCGGCGGCCAGCCTGGATCCCCACTGGTGGGGTGTCTGGTGCTCCCGCAGCGGGAAGGACGCCAGCGCCCCCAGCCGGAGCAACCGCCGATAGGCTCCGGTCACGTTTCGCGGTGTAGCCAGCAGCGAGCGCCAAATAACCCATGCCGCCAAAGACATCAGCACGGCGGCAGCTCCAAGACCGATAATCCAGGGGAACGCGGCACGGACCGTTTCGGTCCACTGAGCGGTGGTTCCGATTGTGGCCGCCAACTCTTCGTCGTCGAATAGTGTTTCAAAGTCCTCGCATTCCTCTTCGATTTCACACGGCAGGTCGCCGGCATCGGCGCCTCCCTCGGCGATGGCGCCGGGGCGGGCCTTTTCCGGCGGGATGGCTGCCGGAATCTCTTTGCCGGGAGTCGGCTCGAAAGGTATCCAGCCGTAGTCCGGGAAATACACTTCGGTCCACCCGTGGCTGTGGTGGTCGGACACTATGTACAGGTTGGAACCGTCGAGGGATTGACCCGTTGTATAGCCGGTGGTCATGCGGCTCGGCACGCCCAAACTGCGCATCAGCACGGTCATGGCGGAGCCGAAGTATTCGCTGTAGCCCTGGCGGCTGTCAAAGAGGAAGTAGTCCACGCCATCGGAGCCGAAGGGCGGCGGGGCGATGTCCAAGTTGTAAGTGAAGTTGTTTTTGAGATATTGCTCCACCGCCACTGCCTGATCGTAAGGCGTTTCCGCTTCGGCAGTGATGTCCCGGGCCAGAGCGGCTACGCGAGGCGGCATATCGCTAGGCAGTTGGGTGTAACGCACCCACAACCAGGGAGCGTACTCGTCTCCCGCGACTCGCAGTTGGTCCGGCTCGGCAGAAGATACCGACGACGTCAGCTGGTACGGAGCGTCGGCTTCGGCGTTGCCGCCGGCGGCGCGGACCGCCAGCACGTCGGGTTCTGCCGGAACGATCTCGGCGATGACGGCCTCAAGGACCCGGCCGTCATCGTCCCGCTCGACCGATTCCAGTACGAAAGACGTTGCCGGCAGAACCGCCATAACGGTGTCGGAACCGGCATAGGCGTCGGCGGCGAGGGTTTCGCGAAATCCCTCTACGGCATCCTGAAGCACCGGAGGCAAACCATCGATGGCGCTGTCCGGATCAGGGTTTATGACGTAGCGAGGCGAGTCAAAGGTTTCGATGCGAATGTCGCGATTGGCGCCGATGACCTGCCCGCCGGCGAACAGACTGCGGCTGTCGTATTTTGGTATGACCTCAAAGGTTACGTTGAAACGCTCCTGATATGGGTCGGGAGTGCTGTGCTCGGGTTTCCAGCCCGGTTCTTTGAGCACTGTTCCTTCCGACAGCCAACCCTCGTGGCGGTATGTGGCGTAGGAACGGGCTTTCCAATAGAGCGGCACCGGAGAGTTGACCTGCAACACGGGGGTGTCTGTGGGGTTGATAGTGCCCTGGAAGGCCATAGTGTCGCCCCAAATGCGATAAGGCAGCGGGCGACGGGCCGGCAATCCAGCGAACAGGCGGTTGAAATCCTCCTCCCAATGCACCAACGGGGAGCGCGAGAAATTATAAAAGGAGTTGGCTGGACCCCATTGACCACCCACCGGCAGCAAGAAGGCGATGAGGAGAGCGACGATGGCCACCACTGACGTGTCACTGACGGTGAGGATGCCCAGGTGCCCGTCGTAGGTCCGGCGCTGCCGATCCCAGCGTTGCCGGGAACGAATTGATTGCACCCAGCCCACGAGCAGCAAACCAGTGAACAGGTAGATCGCCAGATAGATACTGGCGTTGTCGGGCAGGAAGGTTAGGTTGGAAAGCAACCCAACGGCGCCCAGGGCGAAAACGCCCCAGAAATTGCGGTAGCGGAAAAATACCCACCCGGCCAGGTATCCCGACAGCCACGAGGCGATCAGCAGTCCCGTCGCAAAGGGCAATGGGTCAACGCTGATCCCATCAGTCCGAGCAGCCCAGATCCACAGACCCAAACGTTCAAAAAACGCCGCCGCGTTGGTGATTTGCAGTTCTTCCGGGGCGGCGGAGACCATTTGCCAGATCACCACGCCGCCGCCAATGAGCAGACCGGCGGGCAGGACCGCTGCGGTCCAAAACCGGACGCGGGTGAGCAGCAGCGCGGTCAGGACCGCGATCAGCGTGACCAGGACCAGCGACGGCGTAGGAGCCCAGTCGGCCACCTCCACCGACCAGACAACGATGATCATGTTGAGCGTAAGAAGCCCGGCAGCCACCCAGCCATCGGGCGGGCGCAGGGCTACGAGCAAAGCCCACAAGCGGTCCGCCAGGACCTGTCCGCGCCAAAGGGGGGCAGCGTCGGGAGCCGGCTGGGCCAGCGTCGGGGCCGGAGATGTTATGGTAACCATGACTGCGGGTCCCTGTGGAGCGGCATCACGACGCGGCGGCGACAGCAGACGGGGAGGTTTCGTTGGGAGGGCTGCCATCGTTCCCGGCAGTTGCGGAGCCGCTGATGCGCGACGGCCCGGCAGCTACTGGCCGGGACAGGGCCAGGTTGATGTCCTCGCCACGACGAACCATGTAGAGAGGTATGTCGTGTTGGGTCAAATAATCGGCAGTGATTTGCCCGGTAATGCCGGGCAAAGCGCCGGCGTCCGAAAGGGGGAAAGAATTGGGGTCAACGTAACAGACCGCCACATTGATACCCTGTCGGCGCAAGCCTACCAGGGCCGAGGTCCATTCGGGGCGGCGGGATGACGTGATGACCATGAGAGTGTTAAAACCGGACAGCTGGGGACGCAAATCGTAGATGAACCGTTCCAGCGGCAAAAAACCGTCAGCCCGCAGCCCCGCCAGTGTTTCCATCAAGATGCCCAACTGCGCCGGACGGCGGTCGGGCTTGAGCGTCCACAGCTCGCTTGAGTTTGCGGCCAGGCCCACCGGCACGGCGGTTTCATCCCAGTGTTGCACCAGGGATGCGGCGACAGTTACGGCCAACTCCTCAGTGTTGTCGGGCGCTTCGCCGAAATGGGAGCGTCGTTCCATGTCCAGGAGCACCCAAGCCTGGGCGGAAACGCCGATGTCGAACTCCTTGACCATCAGGCGGTTCATTCTTGCGGTGTATGGCCAGTGAATGCGACGCAGGCTGTCGCCATGGGCGTAGTCGCGGATAGTGGATGATTCAGGGGTGATAGCCGGGGTGCGCCGGGAGAAGGCGGAATCGCTGGGCAGGTTGGCAAACCGGCGGTCCAGGTCGGGCAGGGGAATGGTTTGCGGCAGCACCGTGTAGGATTGTTCGTTGAGAAAAGAACGGGTGAGGCGGAACAGGCCAAAAGGATCACGCGCGGTCACCCTAACCCGCCCGGTGCGATAAATCCCCCGACGGGAGAGATAAGTCTCGATGCGGAAGGAACGCACCTGCCCCTTCACCAGCGCCACGGTGCGCCCGCCCGGGTCGTCCAGGTCGGTATCTTCCGTCACTTCCAGCCAGGATTTGGGCAGACGCGAGCGGTTGATCAGCTGGATCTGGCCCTCCAGGAATTCTCCGACCCGACCTCGATTGCCCAGGCGGGTCAGCCGCACGTCCAATCCGCGCAGGTTCAACCAGGCCCAACCGTATCCGATGCTCACCAGCAGAATCAGGGTGAACAGCAGCCGGTAGAAAAACGGGAATCCAGTGCCCAACGAATAAAACAGCACCGCCAGAATCAGCAGGCTGAAAAGAATTTTGCGCCGGTGCTGGCGAACCAGCGATTTGATCAGGGCTGTTTTCAAGTATGCTTCCCTACCGCGCTCCCGGCACAGGAACGCTGTTCAGCAGTTCTTCGACTACCCGCTCGGGCAGAACGCCTCTCATACGGGCAGCGGGGGTTAGAACGATGCGGTGAGAGAGGACGGCCACGGCCAGCTCCTTGATATCGTCGGGCAGCACGTAGTCCCGGCCCCGGAGCAGGGCCAGCGCCCGTCCGGTGCGGAAAAGTCCCAGCGACGCTCGGGGAGACGCGCCCAGGGCGGCGTCGGTGTGCTGGCGGGTGGCCTCGGAGAGGGCGACCAGGTATTCGCGCACCAATCCATCCACGTACACTTCCTGCGCCGCCTGCTGGAGTGACAGCACATCGTCGGGCGAGGCCACCGGCTCCAGTTCCAGGATGGGATGGGAGTGTTCCTGCTGGGCGATGATGGTTATCTCCTCGTCGAAGCGGGGATAGCCGATGCTGACCCGCATCAGGAAACGGTCCAGTTGGGCCTCGGGCAGGGGGAAGGTTCCCTCGTACTCAATGGAGTTCTGGGTGGCGATGACCAGGAAGGGAGGCGGCAGGGGATGGGTCACGCCGTCCACGGTGACCTGGCGCTCCTCCATGGCTTCCAGCAACGCCGATTGGGTTTTGGGCGTGGCGCGGTTGATCTCGTCGGCCAGCACCAGGTGGGCGGCAACCGGGCCGGAGCGGAAACTGAACTCCCCGGTGGACTGGTTGTACACGGATACGCCGGTGACGTCGCTGGGCAGCAGGTCCGGCGTGAACTGAATACGGGAGAAGGTGCCGCCAATGGACACGGCGATGGAGCGGGCCAGCATGGTCTTGCCCACGCCGGGCACGTCTTCCACGAGGATGTGCCCTTCGGCTACCAGGGCGGCCAGAGCCTGCTCGATAACGTCGTCCTTGCCCACGATGACCGTGGCGATGTTGTCGGCGATGCGGCGGGCAACGGTCGCGGCGTCCAGGATGCCGGGCGCGACGCCGGCGGCTGGGGAGATGACTGCGGTATTCTGCACGGACGTGCTCCTGGCGGTCGGCCAGAGCGACCACGAGGGTCGCCCCTGCGTATCTTACGGTTACGCGCCAGTTTAGCACAGCCGGCGGACAACCAGCGTGAACTCCCCAAGCCGTGCGTTCAACTGACCGTTACAGTTGCCAGATTGTACAGGATGTCGCCGTTAACATCGATGGCTACCACGGCAACTACGTAACTGCCCGCCGCCACGTTCTGGATAGTAGTGGAGCCCGGGCCGGGATTCCAGTCAGTGTGGGGAGTACTGGTAAATTCGGAGGTGAATACCATGACCGCGTGGCTAGCCGCGTTCTGACCGGGCGTCCAGGTGACGGTTACGGTGCTGCCGCTGACCGTCGCCTGAACGTTCGTCGGCGCGGTGAGGCCGGTGGGAACCGGCGTGGGTGTTGGTGTTGGCGTCGGTGTAGCCGTTGGGACTGGGGCCGGTGCGGTGGCCGATGCGGGCCTTAGCGTGTAGGAGTTGAGCACCGCTTGAGTAGCGTCGTGGCGCAATTCGACGATACCACTCTCAGCGCGACACAGTCGCAAGCGGATAACGTCTTCATCTTCCCTGTTGTTGGCTGAGCGATCATCCGCTTCTGCTGGGCAATAGTAACCAGGGTTACTGGCAGTGGCGATTTCCACCGACGGAGTGTCGTCCCCAGGGTTGGCAACCAGATCAACCTCATGGTCTCCGGTAACATTCAGAGTGAAGGCGTGCCAAGGACTGACGACCGAATAGGTCCCTACACCGGGGTTGGAGTGAGGGCTGTTGCCAGATAACGTCGCTGTGATGACATCCGCACGGAACGACTCGTAATCGGTCAACAGACTGGTCTCGTCGTTAGCGACGCGTTGCCAGTACACCGGGTACCCGTCGGAACCCAATATACCTCTGGATGTCGCCTCCCAAGCTTCCAATTCCAGCAGTTGTCCGGAAGCGATCAAATGACTACTGCACATGGTCAAGTAGATTGGCTGACGCCGTACATTCAGGTTGTCTTCGGCATCAAACCGCCCGTTTCTTGAAGTAGGGTCAGCGACATCCAGGACGTACCCTGAAGTCCCGGAACATGGAGAGGCTTCCGTGTCGCTGACCCTCAAAGGATTGAGGGTGGCAACCCGGATGTCGCCGGTACGGTAATAATGGTCCCATGCGTCGCCGATTGACTCGGGACGGTTTCCTTGGAAAGACTTAAGATTTCCTCACACCAAGACAGCCGGGATTGGTTTGCCCACGGGCAATTCGCCGATCTTACTGGGAACGAGTGGTTCGCCGTTGACCTCAACGTAGTGGATCGGCAAAGGCAAGCGTCCTGCGTCGCCGGCATTCAAGGTGGCGAACGTAATCGTACTTACATCGGTTAGCTTTATTGCACGCTTGACTTGGGCGGCATATCTGTCCAGGGGGTCAGCGAATGGCACGGACGCATTAGACGGCTGATCGTAGTCGTAATTGGGAGGCCACCAACGGCCCCGGGTAGATCCGAACATATCCCGCGACATATCTGTGCACAAATTCGAAGTTTCAGTAACGTTGAGATATATCAGATTGTTATCGACTGTGCAGGAGCCGTACAAGTCAAGGGCGAACCTCAAGTCTGCTGCATAGCGATTGCGCTGATTCCATTGGGAACCTGAACCGTCATCCAACGTGGGCAACGTATTTAACAGCACTTGATGCCTGACGCATGCGTCTTCAAACTTCCCAGCGTGATCTGACGTATTGTATGGAGAGCAATCGTAGTCATGCCAATCCATCCAGTCGTATCGCGTAGCCAAGTTAGACCGCTCGGCCCTCCACTGCTGCAACGTCCTGGACAAGATGAGGCTATCCAGGTTTCCCAAACGCACCTCAGAAATTGTTGAATTGGGCTTGGCTGCGACCTGGTCCGTCACCGAAAGCAAAGCTGTTACAGCGCAAAGCGCGAGTATCGCCAAAATTGAGACTCTCGCCATCTGTAAGCCTGGTGGAAACCTGCGTGGCTGGTGTGTCATTGGTATCCTCTCGGAAAAATGGGGATGACCGGAGCGCGGTTATTGACGGGGACGCGGCGCGAACTGTGAGGGGCCTGCCGCCAACCGGTAGTCGGCCAGCCCGGTTAATTTCATGGACTCCACGGGCGAAGGCTCCATTCTGGACAACCTGATCAATTCGGCGACGAAGCTCTCGTGAAGCGCGGTGTAATATCCGGCTTTTTCAGCGCATTGATGAACTCTGTCAGTGTACGCAATGACCTTTTCCAGCCGTCGGGAGTCACCTTTGCTCTCCGTCCAGGTCCGCATGAAAGGCGGAAACGGGATTGTCAGGCTGTCCAGCCAGTACACCGTCTGGGAACTGCCAAAGTTGATCTCTGGAAATTCTTTGTCCAGGCCTTCCAGGCAGGTGTTCACTCTCTCCTCCGCCTGGACCACGGCAACGCTTTGCTGAACGGCGGTCATTATCCGTTGTTGAGCGATGAACAGGTCCTTGATCGCCTCGCTTGCCTGATCATCGTCGGCTTGTTTGCAGTTGACGTATTGTTTCCGGGTGCTGTTATCTGCCGCGAGGCAGCCATATCCCAGACGTACGCGGTGGATGTAGTCGTCAACGTCCGCATATTCCAGTTTCAAACAGGCTTGCTCTTCATCGGTCAAAAAGTCATTGCTGTGCCATGCAGTCGCTGTGATGCCACAGTTTTCATGGGCCGTTTTTTCGTAGAGGTACAAGCAACCGGGCTCATATTTGAAGAACTCCGGCCCGTCTTCCCAACGGTTAAGGCCGTAACAAAAATCGACGCTGGTCGGGATCGGCGGCAGAATGTCTGCCTCGGTGGAACCCTCTGGGGAAATTGTGGGTACTGGAGTGGGCGTCGGCGTTGGCTCTTCCTGGTCGGCGCGCTCCTGAGGGCTCATCGTGGGGGTGGGCGTCGTCGTTGGCGTGTTTGGGATGGTCGGTTTGGCCTCTTCCGTGAGCTTGGTAGGTTCGGCTTCCGGGGGGTTCGCCTCAGCCGTGGGCTTGGCGGTCGGATCCGCCGTCTGCTCCTGTACCGCCGGAGCGGACGGGCCGCAGGCCAAGACGAGCATAACCAAGGCCATCAAGCCCAGAGCCAGCGCCAGCCGGCGCGCGGCGTTGCGGAGGTTTGGGTTTAGGGATGGCGTCATAGGCGGGCATCCTAGCGTGAAGAACATAAATGAGAAACCCAGCGGCGTGGAACCATACAGCACACATATCGCAGAGCCAAAAGACGGTTTGCGCTTATATGTGCTCTCTGTTAGGAAGGATGCTGGCATGAGGATAGTCGAGACGGCGGTAATCGCCGGGGATAGCAAGGCAAGCATCGGTAATGGACGTTGCCCCAATCCAGGTCATCCCATCAATCCAACAAATCCCGCTTCTGACAATTCCGCGTTCCAACCGCCGGCGCAAAAAATGGCCGACCCCGACGCTACTGCCGGGGCCGGCGAGATCGACAACGGAGGTGTAATGGTGGCTAATGCCCCACCCGGTCCTGGAACTCGCGCTCGGTGGTGGCCGCCTCCACCGCCTGGTACTCGGGGAGGCTGATCAAGGCCTCCACTTCGGCCCGCCGCGTCGCCACCTCGGCGGCTCCGATGCCGATGTGGCCGGTGTCGCGCAGGCTGGCGTAGGCCCGCTGGATGCCCTCAACGGCGGCGATGGCCGGCGTGGTGGCGTAGATGATTACCTTGTAGCCCAGGTCTTCGTATTCCTGCACGGTGATGTCGTCGGCGCCGGCGATGACCAGCAGCGGCACGTCGGGCACGCCGGCGCGGAAGGTGGCCAGGTCTTCCCGCTGCCGCACGCCCCGGGGCATTACCACGTCCACGCCAAGGTCGCGCAGGGCATTGCCGCGGCGGACAGCATCTTCCATGTCGCCTTCTACGGCGGTGAAGGAGTCGGTGCGCCCGATGATCAGGAAGTCGGGGTCGGAACGGGCTTCCAGGGCGTAGCGCATCTTTTCCAGGAACTCGTCAATGGGGATGACGTGCTCCAGGCCGGCGTGGTACGACGCGCGCTTGGGAAACACCTGGTCCTCGATGTGGATGCCGCAGATGCCGGCCCGCTCGAAGGTGCGGACGGTGTGCATGGTGTGCACCGGATCGCCGTAGCCGGCCCCGGCGTCGCAGATGACGGGCAGGGGCACCGACTTGGCCACGCGCTGAGCCACGTCAACCTGCTCGGTCAGCGTCATCAGCGGCTCGGTAACGGCCAGGTGCGCGCCGCTCATGTAGCCGCCCACGTACACGGTGTCAAAACCGAGGGACTGGACGACACGAGCGGACATCGGGTCGTAAGCGCCGGGGGCGACGATGGTTTCGCCGGCCGTGAGCCGGCCTTTCAGGTCAGAGCGCAGGATCATTTGGATTCGCCTCCTAAACTAGATACGATGCTGGTTGCAGTACGTTACGCCGAGGAAGATTGTCAGAATCAGGGTTTACAGGATTATCACTTTCCCGCCCCAACCAATCCTATAATCCATAGGACTTACGCAGTTGAAATCCCATAAATCCTGATTCTGACGAAAGATCGGGAGGCGTCAATCCGCTGGTATCAGCGGCATTACCTCCCGCGCAAACCGTTCCATGGCTTCCTGCTGCTGGTCGGCGCGGTCGGAAGGGAAGCTGAAGATGAAGTGCTGCACGCCCAGGTCCTGGTATTGGCGCAGGTCCGCGGCGATTTGCTCGGGCCGGCCTGACACCATCCGGCGGTCGTCATCGGGTTCGTCCTGGAAAACGCAATCGGTGCTGAACACCAGGTCAACGGCGTCCTCGGCGCGGCCGGCCCGGGCGCTGATTCGGCGCAGGCGGGCGATCTTCTCGGCCAGTTCCTCCGGCTCCAGGATGGCCGGCGGACGCAGGCCAATGGGCATCCAGCCGTCAGCCAGGGTGGCGGCGCGGCGGATGGCCGGGTTGGTGTGGCCGCCGATCCAGATGGGCGGGTGGGGCTGCTGCACCGGCTTGGGCAGGAAACCGGCCTCGCTGAGGTCGTAGTGCTCGCCGTGAAACTCCGGGTTGTCCGACGTCCACAGCTCCTTGAACAGCTGGATGTATTCGTCGGTGACCTTTCCGCGCTGGGCGTAGGTGTCCAACCCCAGCGCCTGGAATTCCTCTTCCATCCAACCAACGCCGGCGCCGAGGATGAGCCGGCCGCCGCTGAGCACGTCCAGCGTCGCCAGAATCTTGGCGGTCAGCACCGGATTGCGGTAGGGCAGGATGAGGACGTGGGTGCCCAGTTTGATTCGCGTGGTGCAGCCGGCCAGGAAGTTCAGCGCGGCCAGCGGCTCGAAGTAGGTGTTGTCCCGCTGGAAGGGCGCCACCCCGTCGGCGGCGTAGGGGTAGAAGGAAGACACCTCGTGAGGGATGATGATGTGGTCGCTGACCCAAACGTGGTCGAAGGAAAGGTCCTCGGCCCGCTGGGCCAGGTTTCGCAGGTTGTCGGGAGACGCCATTGTCCCCCGGCTGGGCAGCGAGCATCCAAAAGTAACCGGCATGATACTGCCTCCGTAGATAGTCGGTTTTCGTGTTTAGATCGGTCAATCGTTCCGATGCTATACTACGAATACCCCAGCCGCAACCAGCGGAAGTTCCTACGCGCCCACTTTTTGGGAGATCGTCAGAATCAGGACTTGCTGGATTGAAGGATTTTCAGGATTGGGTGTTATCCTCCACCGGACGGCTTCAATCTCGCAAATCCTCAAATCCCGTAAATCCTGGTTCTGGCAACTCCCACTAACTACATGAATGCCCTCACCAACCCAACCGTCCCCAACCGCGTCGTCGTCGCTATGAGCGGCGGTGTGGACTCTTCGGTGGCGGCCCTGCTGCTCCATCGGCAGGGCTACGACGTCGTCGGCGTCACCATGAAGCTGTACGACATCGACCAGGCTGAGCTGCCTGAGTATTACCGGGGCTGCTGCACCCTGGACGATGTTGAGGATGCCCGCGCCGTCTGCCGGATCATCGGAGCGCCCCACTATGTGCTCAACGTGCAGCGGGAGTTCCGCAGTTTTGTCATCGACTACTTCCGCAGCGAGTATGAGAACGGGCGCACGCCTCACCCGTGCATCGCTTGCAACGACAAGATCAAGTTCAGCTTTCTGGCCCAGCGCGCCCGGATGCTGCAAGCCAGCCACGTCGCCACCGGCCACTACGCCCGCATCGAACCTGACGGCCCCGACCGCTGGGCCTTGCGTCGCGGTGTGGACGCGGACAAAGACCAGTCCTACGTGCTGTTCGGGATGCGCCAGGAGCAGCTGGCCGCCACCCTGATGCCGGTGGGCCGTTACCCCAAGTCGCAGATTCGCCAGCTGGCCGCCGACGCCGGCTTGCCCAACGCCGACAAGCCCGACAGCCAGGACATCTGCTTCATCCCCACCGGCGACTACCGCGAGTTCCTGCGCCAGCGCGCCGACGACCGGCCGGGCGACATCGTGGACGACGCCGGCAATGTGCTGGGCCGTCACGACGGCATCCAGTATTTCACCGTCGGCCAGCGTCGCGGCCTGGGCCTGTCCGGTGGGTCGCCCAAGTTTGTGATTCGGCTGGAGCCGGATACCCGCCGGGTGGTAGTGGGTTCCGATAACGACCTGTACCGGGATACTCTGTACGCCGCCCCGGTATCGTGGGTATCGGGGATGCCGCCGGCCGGCGAATTGGACGTCACCGTAAAGATTCGCTACAAGTTCGCCGAGGCTGCGGCAATGGTTGTCGCCAATGGCGACGGCGCGCTGGTCAAATTCCACCAGCCGCAGCGGGCCATCACCCCCGGCCAGGCCGCCGTGTTTTACCGGGGCAATACCGTGCTGGGCGGCGGCCCCATCGCCGGGTATGAACCCGATACTATGCCGGCGACGGCAGCCCCGGCGCTGGTCAATGCCTGACCTGTCGCTGGAGACGGCGTTCCGCGCTGACGGCTACCATCTGATTGCCGGCGTGGACGAGGCCGGACGCGGCCCGCTGGCCGGCCCGGTTGCCGCCGCCGCCGTCATCCTGCCAGCCGACTTGACCGGCGGCGAGGACTGGCTCGACGGCATCAACGACAGCAAACGCTTGTCGGCAAGGCAGCGCGAGGCGACGGCAGAGCTAATCCGCGCCAACGCGCTGGCCTGGTCGGTAAAACAGGTAACGTCACGCGAAATCGACCGCATCGGCATCGGGCCGGCGGTCATCAAGGCGATGTGGTCCGCCGTGGGCGGATTGAAGCCAACCCCGGACGGGCTGCTGCTGGACTGGGTTCACATCAAACATTGCCCGCTACCCTATCAGAGGATAGTCAAGGGCGACGGCAAGTCGTTGTCCATCGCCGCGGCCAGTATTCTGGCCAAGGTGGCGCGGGATGAGCAAATGCGGCGGGCCGACCGGCAGTATCCGGGGTATGGGTTTGACCGGCACAAGGGCTATGGGACGGCGGAGCATCTGCGTATGCTGGCCAAGCGGGGGCCGACGCCCATTCACCGGCGCACGTTCAGCCCGCTGCGGCAAGTTCTACTGCTGCCCGATGCCGGATAGCCCCGAGGTGTCTCCGCAGGACATCGGGCGGATTGGCGAGCGGCTGGCCCGCTCCCACCTGGAAGCCAAAGGCTGTCGGATTGTGGCGGCCAACTACCGCTGCCGTTGGGGTGAAGTTGACCTGATAGCGCGAGACGGGCCGGCATGGGTGTTCGTGGAAGTTCGCGCCCGCCGTAGCGACGCTTACGGCACGCCTGAGGAATCGCTGACGGAGGAGAAAGCGGAGCGGCTGGCGCTGACGGCGCAAGATTTTCTGGCGCGACAGGCGGCTACATCCATTGAAGTTGAGTGGCGCATTGATCTCGTAGCCATCCGGCTGGGGCCGGGTCGTCGCGTGCTCAGCGTCCGCCATCTGGAAAACGTGGTCGCTGGGTAGGCGCGATTGGCCGGCGGCGTTTCGTTTCAGGTGGTTTGATTGATATAGGAGTTACGCATAAATCCCACGCCCGTCACTCCGGCGAAAGCCGGAATGACGGGAAAACTAAACCGCCTGCATTGCAACGCTACTGCGATTGGCCGCGGCGGTTGACTGTACCATCCGCTGCTACTAGACTGATTGCCGCCGGCCGGTCAGCCCATGCCGGCAGTACCGAAGCTATGCCTATTGACCTCGCCGAACATATCCGAAACGTACCCGATTTCCCCATCCATGGGGTGCAGTTCAAGGACATTACGTCGTTGCTGCTGTCGCCGGACGCCTTCAGCGAAACCGTTGACCGCATGATCGAACAGGCGCGCCGGCGCAAAGTGGACAGCCTGGCCGCAATCGATTCTCGTGGTTTTCTGTTCGCCGCGCCCATGGCGGACCGTATGGGGTTGCCCCTGGTGTTGGTAAGGAAGGCGGGCAAGTTGCCCGGCGAGACAATTGGATATGAATACACGTTGGAGTACGGCTCAAATACCCTTGAGATCCACGCCGGCGACATTAAACCGGATCAGCGTGTCTTGATTATCGACGACCTGCTTGCCACCGGCGGCAGCATCCTGGCCGCTGCCAACCTAGTTAAAAACGCCGGCGGCATTCCCGCCGGCGTCGGGGTGGTAATTGAGCTAATCGGTTTGGGCGGACGCCAGAACCTGGCCGACTACGACCTCTTTTCCCTGGTCACTTTTGAAGTGGACGAATAGCCGCCAGCGAAATTCGCAGCGCACTCAGGAGGATTTCCCCAATGGCAGACCAAGCAACCATCGGCAACGTTGAAGTTACCGCCGTCATCGACATGGTTCCGCCGCCGCGCGAACCATCGGCAATGTTCCCCGATGTCCCCGCCGACGCCTGGGCGTCCTATCAGGACACCCTGGAAGACGGACAACTCCAGCTTTACTACGGCGTCTTCCTCCTCAAGACCTCGGAACACGTCATCCTGGTGGACACCGGCATGGGCCCCGGCCCGCACCCCGACCGGGGCAACCGCACCGGCAACCTCTACGAGGAACTGCGGCCCCACTTGGAGTCCAACGTCGGTGTTAACAACACCAACGTCGGCCCCAGCGACTCGGTGAATTACATCATCCACACCCACCTGCACGGCGACCATGTTGGCTGGAACCTGCGCTATTCCGGGGGGATGCCGGCGCCCAACTTCCGCCGCGCCCGCTACGTCATGTCCCGCCCCGACTACGACTACTTCACGTCGGACGAGGGGCGCCAGATGTACCCGTACATCGACCGCCAGGTCATGCCACTGCGTCGCTTGCGCCTCCAGCAGATCCTGGAAGAGCCGGAACACACCATCAGCGACGAGATTTCCATTGCTCCGGCGCCGGGCCACACCCCGGGCCACCAGGTAGTGTTGATCAACTCCAACGGCCAGCGCGGCGTGGTGATGGGCGACGTGCTGCACACCATCGCCCAGGTGAGTGAGCCGGCATGGTGCGCCGGCGTGGACACCGACAAGGAGCAGTCCGCCGCCTCGCGCAGCCGCCTGCTGGACGCCGCCGAGGAGGGCGACTGGACCATCTGCGCCGGCCACTTCCCGCCGGGCAAGCAGATCGGCAAGATCGTCCGCGTGGACGGCAAACGGGTCTGGCAGCCGCTGTAGTTGCAACCCAATTTACGCATCACGGCAAGGGGCGGGTTTGAAACCCGCCCTGCACGACAGAAGAGATTTCCGCCATGACTCAACTCCGCCATCTACTCGAGCGTATTGAAACGGGCAGCGGCCCCTCGCTGGGGTTCGGTTCGTCGCAATCGGCCCGCCTGCCGGGCATGGCGCTGGTCGGTCGGTGCTCGGGCGACCTGGACGCAGCCCTGGCCGCCGCGTCTGACTCCGCCGACGCCGTGGTCATCGCCGCTCCCGGTCTCACCCCGGATGCGATGCCCGATGTAGGCGACCGTATTTGGGGCGCCGGCGGCGTGCCTCTGACGCCCGATAATGTCGCGCTTTGGCAGGATGCCGGCGCCGATTTCATGGTGTCTCCGCCGCGCGAGGCCCTGGTGGACGCCATCAACCTGGCTCAGCCGGGCATGACCCACGGGTTGCGCATTCCGGACGAACCCAACGACGCCATCTGGCGAATGCTCGCCGCGGCACCCGTGGATTTCCTGGTGCTGGACAAATCGGCGATGTCCGGCCCATGGACCTTCGCGGACCTGGCCCAGGTATCCGAGGCCGTCAGCCGGACCGACAAGTTCCAGTTCGTTCGGTTGGGAGTTCAGCCCACCGCCAATGAACTGCTGGCTCTGCGACAGGCCGGCGCCGTGGCCGTTGTCGTCGAGGCCAACGATTTGGGCGCGGAGGGCATGGCCAATCTCAAGGCCGACCTGATGGCTTTACCCCGCGCACAGCCGGCGTCCCGCCGCCGGGTTCAGCCGGGGGGCCTGGAAAATCCCGCTACGTGATACTCCAGAGCCTCGACCTGCTCCGGGACAACCCGGTCTCCTTTATCCTGGTCATCGGCATCGGGCTGCTCGGGCTGGTGATCGGCTTCACCGTCCACGAGTTCAGCCACGCCCTGACCTCCCACATGGAGGGCGATGATACGGCCCGCCGCATGGGGCGGCTGACCTTCAATCCGATCAAGCACATCGACCTGCTCGGGTTCCTGCTCTTGCTGGTGGTGGGGTTCGGCTGGGCCAAGCCGGTGCAGGTTGATCCCCACAACCTGCGGCACGGTCGCCTGGGGATGTCGTGGGTGGCTTTCGCGGGGCCGTTATCCAACTTCGCGCTGGCGTTTCTGCTGGGCCTGGTCTTCCGCTTCGACCTGCTGCCGGCGGTGACGAGTACTGCATTCATATCGGGGATCGCCGAGGTCGTGGGTTTTGCCGCCTTTCTCGCCATCTTCTTCAATCTCATTTTGGGCATTTTCAACCTGATACCCCTGCCCCCGCTGGACGGCAGCAAAGTCCTGGGCGGCCTACTCCCTCGATCGCTGTACGAACCCTACCTACAGTTCGAACGCTACGGCTGGATCCCCCTGATTGGTCTGGTCGGAGTCAACCTGGCGCTGAGCTACGCCTTCGGCATCAACCTGTTGGGCCAGATATTGTTGCCGCCGGCGCTGTTCATGTTCCGGATAGCGACCGGCCTCCCTTTGTAAAAGGTGGGGGCGAATGACTATTCGCCCCTGTGGAAACCTGCCGTGGGCGTCCGGAGTTAAGGCCGCAGGGGTATCGGCCGGTTGGTCTGGTTCTCCGCAATCTGGTCGGTGTCCCACAGCTTGGCGAAGTTGTAGGCCCGGGGGCAGTGGCCGTAGGATTCCTCGACGTTGATGATGATGCCCTGCAAGTGCTTGGAATTGTCGTCCGTCCAGTAGAGTTCCAATTCCACCTTCTGCCGCTCCAACTCCTCCTTGCTCACGATGGTGACGGCGCCGTTGACGCGGACGGTGTCGTTGACGCCCGGAATCATGAACAGCAGGCCCACGTGGGGGTTGGAGTCCATGTTCTGGTAGGACTGGAACAGTCGGTTTCCGGCCACGTCGGGCATCAGCAGGCGCGTGCTGTCAATCACTTTCACGAAACCCGGCTTCCCGCCCTTGGGCGACGCGTCGCAGTTTCCCTCCGGGTCGGACGAGGCCATCACCACGAAGGGCGAAGCCTGGATGAACTTCTGCACGAACTCGGACATCTCCCCCTTGACCTTGACCTTGGCGCGCAGGCTCATCTCGCCAAACTCGTCGTTGAACCGGCTGGGCTCCTGGACGATGGTGCAAAGGTCGTCAGCGGTGGCGGTGGTGGTCATGGCGAAAACCCTCCCGGCATTTCTCAGTCTATTGGTACGAAGTGGGCACAGAATAACGGATTTGGCTTGGATACGCCACCTTCGACCCTGCCTTTGTACCCCGCTTCATCACCGTCCGCGCTCCTGGATACGATATTCGTCGGCAATGACTATCAAACTACATAATACGTTGCATAAACTCGGTGTATATCCGAAATCCGTTTGACATATAGGCGCGTAATAGCCTATATTCGGCAGTCAATGGCGCGGCTCGATATTTTTCGTCACCGTCAACGATGTTATTTCGTTTGCCGGATGGGAGGGAGATTATGTTGCAGCAATTCGTCACGTTGCGCACGGCAATTTGCGGGCTACTCGTTGTGGGTATGTTGGCAGCGGTAGCTTGTGGCGCCCCCGCGGAACAACAGGCTCCCGGCGCTCCGGCCGGGGCAGAGCAGCAGCCAGCGGCCCAGGCGCAGACCGCTCCACAACCGGCGGCACCCCAGCAACCGGCGGCAACCCAAGTGCCAGCCGCCCAAGCGCCAGCCAAACCGACATTGGCGCAACCTGCCGGCATGGCGGACACCAAGGTCGGTCGGGCTGCTCCCACCGCGGCCCCCGAGCCGGCGGCACCCAAAGCGGAAACCACCGGTGAGCCGGTGCAGGCTGACCTCCGTGTCGCGATCACTCCGCCTTATGCCGAGAACCTGCTGGGCTGGCGGGTGGGCGGCACCAATCAGGGCATCCTGCAGCCGATGCAGGAGCAGCTGTTCCAGCGTCATTACGAGACGTGGGAGGCGCAGGCGATGCTGGCCACTGACTGGTCGGTTTCGCCCGACGGCAAGACGTGGACCATCAAGCTGCGCGAAAACGTGCCTTTCCACGGCGGCGCGGATACCTTCGGCGTGTCCGATTTCGTGTTCAGTTGGCAACTCTGGACACACCCTGAAGCAAAAACCGGCTGGGGGCCGCTGTGGAATACCATGTTGGGACCGGGAGACGACAAGCACAGCTGGGACGTGGACACCCTGGGCGCGACGAACGCCGTGGAAGAGATCAGCGACAGCGAAATGATCTGGCACCTGAACCGTCCGGAACTGTGGGTTCCCTTCTACGCTTCCGACACGGTCACCGACCCGCTGATCTACAGCCTACAGTACTGGCAGGAGAACGGCGAGGACGCCTACGCGCAGAACCCGGTGGGCACCGGCCCCTGGCGGCACGTCAGCTACCAGCAGGGAGCGAAGCTGGAGTACGAGCGGGCATTTGAGGAGCATTGGCGGGTCAATCCCGACTTTGAGACGCTGACTTTCTTCTTCGCCGAGGAGGACCTGACCCGCGTGGCGATGCTGCGGGCCGGCGAGGCCGACATCGCGGAGATTCCGCGGGAACTCCAGGGTGAGATCATCGACGCGGGGTATGCCATCACGCAAAGCACGCTGCCGGCCTTCATGGTCTGGATCGCCATCGGCGGCCAGTACCTGGAGGACGCACGGGACCCTAACGACCCCAACACCAACATCCTGGTGCGGAAGGCGATGAACCACGCCATTGACCGGAACGCAATCAACGAGGCTTTCTTTGACAATAAGATGGAGCTGATGGCCAACACCGGCTGGCATCCTACGGACCCAACTTACGACCCGTCCTGGGCGATACCGGCTTACGACCCCGACATGGCCCGGCAACTGCTGGCGGAGGCGGGTTATGCGGAAGGCAACGGTCCCAAGATCGAGTTCATGGCCGGCAAGCTGGTGGGCGTGCCCGAGCTGACGGAAATCGCCGTGCCCATCATCTCGTGGCTGGAGGAGGTGGGTTTCCAGGTTGACGCCCAGATCGGCGAGTTCCAGCCCATCCGCACGCGCTACAA
Organism: uncultured Dehalococcoidia bacterium; assembly: GCA_964347975.1. Classification (GTDB taxonomy): domain Bacteria; phylum Chloroflexota; class Dehalococcoidia; order Lucifugimonadales; family UBA3495; genus Bin87. The sequence continues at coordinate 49,125 of CAYGAY010000012.1, read as the reverse complement.
GGCCCGGGAGATGAACGGCGTCCTCTGGACCCACCGCACCGGCTTCTGGCCCGCCGGTCGCAATATGCGAGCGTATTTCGTTAGCCCGGCGCTGGACGGCGGCGTGTTCATGCTGGAGGACCCGGTGACTGAAGAGCTGTTCGACCAGTGGCAAAACAGCGTGGACGAGACAGAGCGTTTGGGTCTGATGCGCCAGGCAGGACAGTATATGTACGAACAGTCCGCCACCATGCCCCTGGGGTTCCTGTTTGCCGAGTTCGGCATCAACCCTGAAGTCATCGCCGAGTACTCGGTGAACAACAGCTACTTCGGCGGGATGAAGGGCCACGAGTACACCAGGGTTGTACGCCAGTAAGCCGGCGCTTCATCGGACGAAACGCCATGGGACGTGGGCCGTCATTGGTTGGCCAAGGGGTGGCGCGATAAGAAATTTTATCGCGCCGCCGTTATCGTTATTGTTCATGAATTTCGCAAATGACGCATTGATATCGATACTGTGCGTGGAGGAATGTCGGGACGTTATAGACCATATAAACAGGCAGCAATAGTTATAGTCCGTTAGTATTAGCAATTATTATAACTGAACCAGTTGACAATGAAGTGACTTTTAAGTACATTTCGTCAGACACGCGAAACGTCGCTGCTCGATTGATGGATGCGTCGCAGCAAATCGCGCTCGGCGGATCGCCTGCGCTGAGGTGAGAAAGGATGTCAAAAGCCATTTCCATACGGACCTTGATATTCGGGGCGCTGTCCCTCGCTCTGCTGGCAGCGCTGGGCTGCGGCGCTCCGGCAGAACAACAGCCGGCCGCGCCGGCTGCCCCGGCTGCCAGCCAACAACAGCAGCCCGCGGCCCAATCTCAACCGGCGGCGCAACAGCCGGCCGCTCAGCAACCCGCCTCCCCGCCCGCCCAGGCTCAGGCTGAGGCAAAGCCCACGCTGGCGCTGCCCAGCGGAATGGCCGACACCAAGGCCGGCGGAGCCGCTCCCACGGCTGCTCCCACGGCCACGCCGGTACCGGAGCAGACGGCGGGAGCGCCAGTACAGGCCGACCTGCGCGTCGCCATCACGCCGCCCTACGCCGAGAACCTGTTGGGCTGGCGGGTGGGCGGCACCAACCAGGGGATGTTGCAGCCGATGCAGGAGCAGTTGTTTCAGCGTGATTACATAACCTGGGAAGCCAAAGGAATGCTGGTGACCGAGTGGGAAGTCTCGGAAGACGGCAAACAGTGGCACTTCCAGCTGCGGGAGGGCGTACCGTACCACCACGGCGAGGATACCTTCGGCGTGTCCGACTTCGTGTTCAGCTGGCAGCTCTGGTCCCATCCCGAGGGCAAAGGGGCCACCGACTGGTTCCATGAACTTCTGGGGCCGGAGGGGGAGCAGCGCAGCTTTGAGATTGATACCTGGGGCGCCACCGCGGCCGTGGAGGAAGTTTCGGACAGCGAGATGATCTGGAACATGAACCGGCCGGAACTGTGGGTGCCATTCTGGTTTTCCGACGCGACCACCGACCCCCTCATCTACAGCCTGGACTACTGGGAAAAGAACGGCGAGGAGGTGTACGCGGAAAATCCGGTGGGAACCGGCCCTTGGCAGCACATCAGCTATCAACAGGGCGCAAAGCTGGAGTACGAGCGCGTTCCCTACGAGCACTGGCGCATTACGCCCGACTTCGAGACGCTGACCTTCTTCTTCGCCGAGGAAGACCTGACCCGCGTGGCCATGCTGCGCGCCGGCGAGGCTGACATCGCGGAGATACCGCGGGAACTCCAGGGTGAGATAATCGACGCGGGGTATGCCATCACGCAAAGCACGCTGCCGGCCTTCATGGTCTGGGTAGGCATCGGCGGCCAGTACCTGGAAGACAAGCGGAACCCCAACGACCCCAGCACCAACGTGCTGGTGCGCCGGGCCATGAACCACGCCATCGACCGCAACGCCATCAACGAAGCCTTCTTCGACAACAAGATGGAACTGATGGCGAACACCGGATGGCACCCCACGGACCCGACCTACGACCCGACCTGGGAAATTCCCGAATACAACCCGGATCTGTCGCAGCAGCTGTTGCAGGAAGCCGGCTATGCCGAAGGCTCCGGCCCGTCCATAGAGTTCATGTCCGGCAAGCTGGTGGGCGTGCCCGAGCTGACCGAAATCGCGGTGCCGATCATCTCCTGGCTGGAGGAGGTGGGTTTCCAGGTTGACGCTCAGATCGGCGAGTTCCAGCCTATCCGCACGCGCTACAAGGCCAGGGAGATGAACAGCACGCTATGGACGCACCGCACCGGCTTCTGGCCGGCGGGCCGAAACGTGCGCGTGTATTTCGTCAGCCCGAACCAGCAGGGCGCGGTGTACATGTTCGAAGACCCCTACGTGGAAGAGCAGTACGACAATTGGAAATCCAGCGTGAACGCTACAGAACGGGAGCAGCTCATGCGTGAGGTGGGCCAGTTCATGTACGAGCAGAACGCCACGATGCCCCTGGGGTTCCTGTTTGCCGAGTTCGGCATCAACCCCGAGGTCATTGCCGAGTATTCGGTGAACAACAGCTACTTCGGCGGGATGAAGGGCCACGAGTACACCAGGGTGGTTCGCAAGTAAGCCGCCGACTGGTCGGGAACGACCGGGTGTATTCGTCAGCCCGAAGGCAAACCCGATTGCGGTGATGCGGGGTCTCTCGCATCACCGTAACCGGTCAGTTTATCGCTATTAGTATCGGTTCACAACATATACTTGAGCATTTTTGACGATAAACGGTAACGTATGCGATACATTGCAGGTACTATTCGTTTATCATTCGTCTCGACGGCTAATTTTTGCGGTGAGTCCGTTTGACATCAACATGGCTTTTGAGTACATTCTCCCGCACGAATCGAACGGCAGCCGCCGTTTGACAAATGCAGTATGCCCAATTTTATCGACAGATACGATGGGGCAAGAGGAGACAGAATGTCAAAAGCCTTTTCCATTAGAACGACGATATTCGCAGCCATGACGTTAGCTTTGACAGTTGCCATCGCCTGCGGCGCTCCGGCGGAACAGGAAGCGGCGGCGCCGGCCGCTCCGGCCAGCGGCGCCCAGGCACAGCAGCAGCCGGCGCAGCCGCAACAACCTGCGGCGGCTACCGCGGCGCCGGCAGCGGCGGCCCCGGCAGAACCCCCCGCCACTGCGGCATTGGCCCAACCGGCCGGCATGAGCGACCGGGCCGCCGGCGGAGCCGCGCCTACCGCCGCTCCTGCGGCCACGGCCGTACCGGAAACCACGCTGGGCGAACCCGTGCAGGCGGACCTGCGCGTCGCCATCACCCCGCCTTATGCCGAGAACCTCCTGGGCTGGCGCGTGGGCGGAACCAACCAGGGCATCCTGCAACCGATGCAGGAAGCGCTGTTCCAGAGGGATTACCAAACCTGGGAAGCGCGCCCCATGCTTGCGGAGACTTGGTCGGTTTCTCCCGATGGAACGGAATGGACAATAAAACTGCGGGAGAATGTCCCCTTCCACCACGGCGAGGACACCTTCGGCGTGTCGGACTTCGTGTTCAGCTTCCAGTTGTGGTCGCACCCGGAAGCCAAGACTGGTTTCGGCGACTTCTGGCACCAGATCCTGGGGCCCGAAGGCGAACAACGCAGTTGGGAACTCGAGGAAATGGGCAAGGCGGCCACTGTTACCGAGGTGAGTGACAGCGAGATGGTCTGGAACATGAACCGGCCCGAGCTGTGGATCCCCTTCTACGCCTCGGAAGCCACCACCGACCCGCTGATCTACAGCCTGGATTACTGGGAAAAGAACGGTGAAGAAGCCTATGCGGCCAACCCGATAGGCACCGGGCCCTGGCGGCACGTCAGCTATCAGCAGGGCGCGAAGCTGGAGTACGAGCGCGCCTTTGACGAACACTGGCGGGTCAATCCCGACTTCGACACCCTCACCTTCTTCTTCGCCGAGGAAGACCTGACCCGCGTAGCCATGCTCCGCGCCGGGGAAGCCGACATCGCCGAGATTCCCCGCGAACTCCAGGGAGAGATCATCGACGCGGGGTATGCCATCACTCAGAGCACTCTGCCGGCCTTCATGGTCTGGATCGGCATCGGCGGACAGTACCTGGAAGACCGGTTCGACCCCAATGACCCCAACACCAACGTGCTGGTGCGCCGGGCCATGAACCACGCCATCGACCGGGACGCCCTCAACGAAGCGTTCTTCGACAATAAGATGGAACTGATGGCCAACACCGGCTGGCATCCCACGGACCCGTCCTATGATTCAGCCTGGGAGATTCCGGAATACAACCCCGACCTGGCCAGGGAACTGCTGTCCGAAGCAGGCTACGGGGAAGATTCGGGCCCCAGCATTGAGTTCATGGCCGGCAAGCTGGTGGGCGTGCCGGAGTTGACCGAGATCGCCGTTCCGATGATCTCCTGGTTGGAAGACGTCGGCTTCACGGTTGACGCGCAGATTGGTGAGTTCCAGCCCATCCGCACGCGCTACAAGGCCCGGGAGATGAACGGCGTGCTGTGGACGCACCGCACCGGCTTCTGGCCGGCGGGCCGCAATATGCGGGTGTATTTCGTCAGCCCGGCGCTGGCCGGCGCGGTGTACATGTACGAAGACCCCTTCACCGAAGACCTGTTCAGCCGGTGGCAGAGCAGCGTGGACGACGAGGAACGCCTGAATCTGATGAAGGAAGCGGGGCAGTTCATGTACGAGCAGAACGCCACGATGCCCCTGGGGTTCCTATTCGCCGAGTTCGGCATCAACCCTGAGGTCATCGCCGAGTACTCGGTGAACAACAGCTACTTCGGCGGGATGAAGGGCCACGAGTACACCAGGGTGGTTCGCAAGTAGAGCAGAGCAGTTGAGGGGCGACCGGTAGGTCGCCCCTTCATGAAACACCGTGAAACGTTCCTGACGGCGAAGGTCATCCCATGCAGCGTTTTATCTTTTTGCGTGTGATCCAGTCCATCATCGCGCTACTGGTCATCAGCGCCGTAGTATTCGCCCTGGCTCGCGTTACTGGCGACCCGGTAGCCATCCTGCTGCCGGAGGACGCCAGTCCAAAGGTGGTTGAGCAGATCCGTGAAAAATGGGGACTGGACCAACCTATTTATGTCCAGTATGCCCGCTACATCGGCAATTTCGTTACCGGCGACTTCGGCGAGGCTTGGGCCTATGGCGGCGTACCTATCACCAGGTTGATCGCCGGAAGCCTGCCCAACACCATTTACCTGGCGGCTTTCGCTTGGACGATCAGCGCGGCTATCGCTTTGCCCATCGGGGTTCTGGTAGCAGTGAAGAAAGACACGGCATTCGACTGGGCCGGCAAAATTGTTGCGCTAATTGGACAGTCTGCGCCATCCTTTGCAATCGGTCTCATACTGATGTGGGTGTTCGCGGTACTGTTGGGGTGGTTGCCAACCTCGGGCGCAGACGGGTTTAAATCTATAATCCTGCCCGGCATAGCGCTGGGCTACTACAATGTCGCCGCGGTAATGAGGCTCACCCGCTCGTCCATGCTGGAAGTGCTGGACACCGAGTACGTGAAGCTGGCGCGGATCAAGGGGATGCCGGAACGGAAGGTAATCTGGAAACACTGCTTCCGCAACGCGCTGATCGTTCCTTTCACCTACATGGGCTTGATCGGTGCGGTGCTGCTCACCGGTTCGGTGGTCATAGAGACGATATTCGTCTGGCCGGGCCTGGGCAATCTGGCCATCGACGCCATCCGTAACCGTGACTTCCCGGTGATCCAGAGCATCGTCATCCTGTTCGCCGCGTTCTACATCTTCATCAACCTGGTTGTTGACGTTATGTACGCCTACCTGAACCCCCGGATCCGTTACTAGACGAGCAGAGCTCCGCGCCCATTCGCCCGAACAAGGAATTTGGCCATGACCACGCCCGCAGCAACCTCGGTCGCAACCCCACGACCTGCCGACGATCTGCTTCCCCAGCGGGGAAAAGTAGGGCAAGCGTTTTTCAACGTCCGCCAGTACCCGATCATCCCCCTGCTCATCCTGATGATCATGCTGATCATACCGGCAATATTTGCCAATCTGATCGCGCCCCACGATCCGGTGGAGGTCAACCTGCGAGACCGTCTCATGCCCCCGGTTTGGCAGGAAGGCGGCAGTTGGCAATACCTCCTGGGTACTGACCGCCAGGGATTTGACATCCTCAGCCGCATTATTCACGGGGCCCGGATTTCGCTGTCCATCTCCCTGCTGGCCATCGCGCTGGGCGGCGGCGTAGGTACCGTCCTGGGCTTGCTGGCCGCCTACGGCGGCGGCTGGGTTGACAACCTGATCATGCGTATCGTGGACATCAAACTGGCCTTCCCCTCAATCCTGTTAGCGCTGGTACTGGTGGCGGTGAGCGGCCCAGGGTTCCAAACGGTGGTGCTGGTGATAGCGCTGCTGTTGTGGGCCAGGTTCGCCCGGATGGTGCGAGGTGAAGCGCTGGCCATCAAGCAGCAGGACTTCATAGCCCGCGCGCAGGTCGCCGGCGCGTCGCCAACGCGGATCATGATGCGCCACATCTTCCCCAACGTGGTGAACACGGTGGTGGTGCTGGCCACACTGGAGGTTGGCCACGTCATCATCCTGGAGTCAACCCTCAGCTTCCTTGGAGCGGGCTTAGTGAAGCCCACGCCGGCCTGGGGTCTGATGGTGGCCGACGGACGCGCGCTCATTGTCACGGCGTGGTGGCTGTTCTTCTTCCCTACCCTCGCCATCGTGCTGACAGTACTGTCCATGAACCTGTTGGGCGACTGGCTCCGCGACCGCCTCGACCCCAAGCTGCGCAACGTGTAACTGCGATTGCTGAAAACACATTATGGCGGCGGGGTGTATCATTGCATCCCGCCGTATCTTTGCATCCTCTCCGTGTGAAACTGAATAGCCATGTCCTCCAACCCATCAGAATCAGAAGATCCCGCCGCCGCGCCGGTGGCGAGCCAATCCAGTCATCCGGAAACGGACGTCCTGCCCGACTGGGCCCAGCAAGTCCCACGCCGGCGTCGGTTTATCTCCCGTCGCAACGGCATCATCGCGTTAATCGCCATTGCAGTGATCGGCTTCACGGTCTGGTTGAACTTTCCCTTCATCCCCGACCCCGTGATCCTGTGGGGACGGCAGCCCGAGATACTGTTCGACTCGGCGTCCACGGGTCAGGAATGGACAATGGCCGGCCGCAACCTAGGGCTAACGCGACAGGCGGCTGACGCGCTGGACGAGCCGCAGGGCAAGCTGGCCTGGAGCGTAGACACCGGCCCGGCGACGCTGGCCGCGCCTATCGTATCGGGAGGGCGCATCTACCTGGGCGCGCACTTCCACATCGCGGTGCTGGATGCCGGAACGGGGCAGGAATTGGCTTCCATGCCCGCCACCGGACCACTGGGAAACTCGTTGGCCATGGCCAACGACACGCTGTATTACACGACGCCGGACCGCCGGCTGGTCGCCAGGGATCCGGTCAGCCAGGAGATACGCTGGGAGTATGAGATGGGCGATTCGACGGCCGGTCCGGTATCGGTGGCCAACGGCATCGTGTACGCCGGCGCGCTGGATGGCGTCACCTATGCCCTGGACGCATCTACCGGCGAGAACATCTGGTTCCACGAATCACTGGGCGAAGTACGGTCGCCTCCGTCCCTGGACGGCAATCTTATTTTCACCGCCTCCGCCGACCGGAGCCTATACGCACTGGACGCCAGGACCGGCCAGGAACGGGCACGATTTCGCAGCGCGGGATCTTTGACGGCCCCGCCGGTGACCGCCAACGGGCTGACTTACTTCGTGGCGCAGCGTCAGTTGCACGCCATGGCGGCCGACGCGCTGGAATACCCCGGCCAGTATGCCGTCACCCGAACCTGGTCCCAGCTGTGGCTGTGGGGGTTTCCGTTGCCAGCGCCACCGTCCCAACCGGGCGACCGTTGGCGGTTCGGGTCGGATTATCCCGATGATTACTCCTCGCGCCTCAAGAGGACTGAAGGCATCATCTCCGCCCCGGCAGTGGCGGGAGAGAGGCTGTACATCGGTGACACGGTGGGCAAGATGTACGCTATCGACGCGATTGCGGGCGAGGAGGAGTGGCAGTTCCAGGCCGAGGACGGCATTGTTGCGTCGCCGGTGGTGGTGGGCGAATTGCTGGTTTTCGGAGATAAATCGGGCTGGCTCTACGGCCTGAACCGGGCCGAAGGCACGGAACGCTGGCGACTGCAACTTTCCGCCGGCGTCCGCACCGACCCGGTTTATGGGGAAGGGCGGCTGCTGGTGCGCACGGAGGACGGCGCGCTCCACGCTATCGACTGACCCGCCCGGCCTACTGCGCCGTATAGCCCCCGTCGATCACCAGCTCACTGCCGGTCATGAAGGACGATTCTTCCGACGCCAGGAACAGTACGCCATAGGCAATGTCGTCCACCGTGCCGATGCGTCCGATGGGGGTTGAATCGACACGCAGCTGGCGCTGCTCCGGATCGGCCATGGTCCGCGCCGTCATGGCGGTGTCGATAAACCCGGGATGGACTGAGTTGCAGCGGATGTTCTCACCGGCGTATTGCACGGCGGTGGACTTGGTGAGCAGCCGCACCGCTCCCTTGGAGCTGGCGTAGGCTGAGCCGGCGCCGGAGCCGGGCCTGGTGGCGATTATTCCGGCGATGGACGAGATGTTGATGATGGAGCCGCCGCCGGCGGTGCGCATGGCCGGGATGGCGGCGCGAGTGCCCAGAAAGACGCCCTTGCCGTTCACGTCCATGATCTGATCCCAGACTTCGGTGGGAGCCTCATGAATGCGCGGCGCGTTGGGGCCGCCGATGGCGGTTCCGCCGATACCGGCGTTGTTGACCAGGATGTCCAGCTTGCCGTAACGGTTCACCGCTTCGGTGACGGCGTTGGCCCACTGGTCGGCGTCGGTGACATCCAGGTGGACATAGGTGGCATTGCCGCCCAATTCACGGATCTCGGCTTCGAGTTTCATCCCCTCTTCGTCAAGGATGTCGCCTATGATCACGGCAGCGCCCTCCTGGGCGAACAGCCTGGCTTCGGCAGCGCCCTGGCCGCGGGCGCCGCCGCTGATGAGGGCTACTTTTCTTTCAAGTCGCATGGTGAACCTCCCCCTGTCGGGTATGGAATTGGGTCAATAGTATCGCATCAGCAGGGGGATTGCGACGCGGGGCTAACCCTTCTGGCAATGGCTTATTATCTCAGCGGCCAAGCAGCCGATGCCGCGGCGGCGCACGGTGATGACCCGGGAATCGCCTTTGCCATCGAAATGGGATGAAACCGGATGATCAACGGGCGTGCTTTGCCAAATGATAATGATGTGGGCCCAATCGCGGTCGGAACGATAGTAACGGTCGCCCCGCGCTTTCGTACTGTCTATGAAACGCCACTCAATGCTGGCGGAGGACTTTTGCCGGATTTCCCGCTCTTTCTTTTCGGTGCCGCCAACGACAAGGATACGCGACTTTCCCGCGTCAGTCGCGCTTTCCGTCATATTCCGCAACGCTTCGGCGCCGGGACTGCCGCCGCAAACGTGGCAATCGTACTGCTCAACTAGCAGCAACGGCTTGACGGTATTCTGTGCCCCAGCCTCCCGGCGGCAATCGCCGTTGTTGCAGTGCCAGAGAAATTGCTCGTTGAGCGCCCGCCGGGCGCGATCAATTTTGTGGCCGGAGATGTTGAGGCGGTTAGGATTTTTCTGGATAATGCGGCTCTGGAATAAGGCATTGCGAGCGGTTTGCTGCGCGTCTTTGCTGGTGATACCGAATTGATTAAGCATATCGTCGATTCTGATGGTGTTGGTCATAAAGCCTCCTTGGGCTGCGTGTGCTTTGCGCCAGCGCGGACTGCTGGCTGGCCTACTGTTGGCAATGCGCCAGGGAATTCCCACAGGCCCTAATCAGCCGGCAATTAGAACGGTCACTCCGTACAGGAGATGAGCGGGGAGCATTGACCGGATGGTCGCTGAGGACAGCCTCGGTTAGGGCCGTCAACCCCGCTGAGATGATAGGCGCCGAACGTCCAACTCTCGCTCGGCAAGTCAGGATAGAAATAAAATAAAAACCCATTCAGCAAACTTTCATTTGAACATAGGCCACTGTCATTATGAGTTAGCGGGGCCATGATAACATCTCCAAGCCCCTTCTATCAACCGAGATTTCCCACTCACGCGTACCCGCTTTGTCATTGCGAGCGTAGCATGGCAATCTCGCTGGCGTAGCAATGGCCGTTCCGTCAAGGCTCTCGCAACAGAAAGTGGCGACCGCCGGAACGAGATTCCATCGCCCGCCTACGGCGGTCGTGGAATGACAGGCTAAAGTGGGTACGCGTGAGAGATTTCGCATAATCCGTCTTCCGGCGAAATCCGGAATGACGAGAAAACTAAACCACCTAAATTGCAACGCTACCTTCGCAACATTAGAGCCAAACTTTCGATGGAGCGCCGTTAGAAAGACGGCCTCCCTCATTGCATTCCGTCTGGACAAACCGGTTCAGGAGTTGGGTATAATCAACTCAATCGCAACGCAGGCCGCCGGGAGGAATGCCGGATGACCACCCCACAAGCCCAAACCACGCCAGCTGCGGAGCAGTGGGAGCCGTACCCCCACCTGGAGAAAGAAGAGAAGGATATGCAGCAACGCCCTTCCGAGGAAGATCTGGCCGTCAAGCTGCGCTCCGCGCTCGCTCCCGGCTATCACTACCCCCACCATCCCGACATTATCATTGGCAGCGAAATTCCGATTTATTACGGCGAGCGGGATTCGATTACCCGCCGGTTTTCACACATCCGCCCGGACATCCTGATTGCCCTCAACGTGGACGCCGCCGCCATCCGTCGCCGCGTCGGGTACGACCCGGTACAGAACGGCAAGCCCCCGGACGTGGTGGTGGAGATCGCTTCACCCAGCACCTATCGCAACGATATGGGCCGCAAGCGCGACATTTACCAGATGCTGCTGGTGCCCGAATACTGGCGCTTTGACCCAACGGGCGGCGAGATGTTCGGACAGGCGGTCATCGGCGAACGGCTGGTTGGCGGGCAGTATCAACGACTGCCCCTGCTGCGCTACGACGGCGGCGGCGTAGGCTCCATCAGCCCGCTGCTGAACCTGAACTTCCGCTACCGGGGAAATGAGCTATTCACCATCCACGACCCGGCAACCGGGCAGGAATATGAACACCCGGAGCAGGATCGTATCCGCTTGCTGGAAAACCAGCGTATCCTGCTGGAAGATCAGCGCATCCTGCTGGAAAACCAGCGCATGATGGAGCAGGAAGAGGTCCATCTGCGTGAAGAAGTCCGCCGACTGCGTGAAGAAAACCGCCGCCTGCGGGGAAGGTGACGGCGGCGGTGTCCGGGCCGGGCGTTACTCGCCCAGCGTAGTCGTCAAAACCCACATGGGGCGCTCGCCCACCGCATAGGTTCCCAGCGGGGTCATCGCGCCGGTAGCGGCGTTGATGCTGTAGGACGCCAGCTGGCCCGTCGCCGAGCCGGCGGCAAAGACGTAGCGGCCGGATGGGTCCAGGCTGAAGGCGCTGGGCACGGCCTCCGTGGCCGCGTGATCCGCCGCAGTCAGCCGGCCTTCGCCGTCCACGGTAAAGCTGGCGATGCTGTTGTGCCCACGGTTGGGGACGAATAGCAAACTGCCATCCGGCGAGAACTGGATCTGCGAGCAGGTGTTGCGCTCGGCGACGCCGGCGGGCAGGGTTGAGACGGTTTCCAGGGGCGTAAGCCGGCCCTCCCCGTCAATCGTGTACGAAGACACGCTGCATCCCTGCTCGTTGGAGAAATATACAATATCCAAAGAGGGATGGAAGGTGAAGTGTCGCGGGCCGATGTTGTCGCCCTGGGCCAGCGTTGGCGGGTCGTTGGGGGTCAGCGCGCCGCTGGATGGGTCGAACCGGAACTGGTAGATGACGTTGGGGCCGGGGATGTTCCTGGGCGGTTCCAGCACGTTGTCCTGCTGCCTGGCGATGTGGGGCACGTAGGCGAACCGGTTGGAACGGTCGGTCAGCATGGCGTGGGCGCCGGAGTCGGTGTCCACCACGGCCGTCGCCGCGCCGCCCACGCTGCCGTCATCGTCCAGGGGATGCACGGCGGCGCGCCCATCGGCGTAGTAGGACGACAGCAGGTACCGGCCGGTTCGGTCGGTGGAAAGATAGGCCGGCTGGCCGGGGGGCGTAACCGAGCCGGTAGTGGTCAGTTCGCCGGTCTGCTGATTGATGCGGTGACTGGTGATTTCGGGGACCTCGCGGTGGCCGGCGTACAGTGTCTGCCGGTCGGGGCTGATGGCAAGCAGGGACGGCCCGCCGGAGACGGGCTCCTCGCCCACCAGCGTCAACGCCCCGCTGGCCTCGTCCATGGTGAAGATGGATACCTTGTTGTCATCCTGGGCCGCTACATACACATAGGTTGCCATTTCTGCTGCCTCCTGGTTGTGTGTGCATTCCGGTTACTTTGTCATTGCGAGCGCAGCGTGGCAATCTCGGATAAATGCCGGCGCATCAACGAGATTGCCGCGTCGCTACGCTCCTGGCAATAACAGACACGTTTATCGCAGCAGCGTCTCCGCCATCCTCTCCAGCTGCTGGCCCATTTCCTCCTCGCTGTCGGAGTGGTTGGGCCAGACGCAGACGCGCATGGCGCCGGCGTTGAGGAAGTCATCGACCGTCTGGCGGGTGGTGTCCGGCTGCTGGCCGAACACGGAGATGGTCAGGGACTCGGGGTCGCGGCCCCGCTCTTCGGCCAAGGCGTCCAGCTGCTGGCGGCTGTCTGCTATTTGGGCGGGATTCGCGCGATTAGGGAGCCACCCGTCGCCGTAGCGCACCACGCGGCGGAGCACGTTGCGGGCGTTGCCGCCCAGCACGACGGGCGGGTGGGGCTGTTGAACCGGCTTGGGGTACATATAAACGGGCGGGAAGTTGTAGTATTTGCCGTGGTATTCGGCCTGATCCTCCGTCCAGAGGGCTTTGAGGGCGTTCACGGCGTCTTCGGTCTGAGTCCAGCGGCGGTCGAAGTCGCCGCCCATCATCTCGGTTTCTTCCCGGTTCCAGCCGGCGCCGATGCCGAAAACGAACCGCCCGTTGCTGTGGCGGTCCAGCACGGAAATCTGCTTGGCGAGGATGAGGGGGTTGCGCTCGGGAACCAGGGTGATGCCGGTGCAGAGCTTGATCTTTTCGGTGACCGCAGCGGCCATAGCCAACGCCATGTAGGGGTCGGAGAAGTGGCGATAGGTCCAGGGTATCTCTCCGCCGGTAGCCGGGAAGGGGCTTTCGCTATGCACGGGCAGGATGGGATGCTCGTGATACCAGATTGATTCGAAGCCCAGGTCTTCGGCTTTCCTGGCGATGAATGCCGGGTCCAGGGTGTAGGCCGGCAGGGGGACGATGATTCCTACTGACATTGCTTTGCTCCTTTTTGGCGTTAAGTTCTTCCGCCCGCAGGGGGGGCAAACCCGCCCCCCTACCTGCATTCTTGACGGCTCACCCCTCGGCAATCCAATTGGCGACGCGCTCGCCGATCATGATGGTGGTGCAATTGGTGTTGGCGCGAATGACGTCGGGCATGACGGAGGCGTCAGCGACGCGCAGGGCTGCGATGCCGTGGACGCGGCAGTACTGGTCCACCACCGCCATGGGGTCGCTGCCCGGCCCCATCTTGCAGGTGCCGGAGAGGTGCTGGCCGATGCAGACCTCGCGGAGCATCCAGTCGTCCAGCGTATCGTCGGAGACCAAATCATCTTCGGTGGGCGAGATCAGGCCGTCGTAGATGTTATGAAACTGCTCGTGATTCAGCAGGCCCAACGCGATGCGGACGGCTTCCCGCATACGTTCCCGGTCCCATTCGGCTTCGAGGTACCGGCAGTCGATGTGAGGCTGCACGTCGGGGTCGGTGGATTGCAGTGTGAGTTCGCCGGCGCTCTCCGCCAGTTCCATCATGCACGTGATGCGGATGCCCTCGTTGTCGAAGGGGTCGCCACCCAGCGGCGTCGAGAAGGATGAGGGAAAAATCTGCATATCGTTGCGAGCGTCGGAGCCGCTGGCGGTGTACCGCAGCACGGTCTGGATACGCGGCGCGTCGGGATCAAGGGGGAAGTCATCCTTCACCTTCACGCGCACGGGAACCAGGGGATGGTCGCGCAGGTTCTGGCCCACGCCCGGCAGATCCTTGACCAGCGGAATGCCCAGGCTGCGTAGCTGCTCTGCCGGGCCTACGCCCGACAGCATCAGCAGTTGGGGCGAGGCGATGGCGCCGGCGCAGAGGACGATCTGCTCGCCCTCGACCTGGAAGGTTTCGCCGCCGCTCTCCACCTCCGCCCCGACGGCCCGCAAGCCCTCAAACAGGATGCGACGCACGCGGACGTTGCCGCGAATAGTCAGATTCAACCGGTGACGGTTGGGATTAACGTAGCTCAAAGCGGTGCTCATCCGCACGCCGTTGGGGTTGTTCATGGGAAAGGGGCCGACGCCGGTGGAATCGGGGTGATTGTGGTCGTACACCTCGTTGTAACCGATGTCGGAACAAGCCTGGACGAAAGCCTCTTGCAGCGGCAGCCAGTTCTCGCGGCGATGGCGCCGGACGGGTATCGGGCCGTCGAAGCCGTGGAAGTCGTCGGTGATGTCGGTGTCCGTTTCCTGCCGGCGGAAGAAGGGAAGGACGTTGATATAGCTCCACTGGTCATTGCCCCACTCAGCCCAGCGGTCATAGTCCTCGGGCACGCCGCGGAGGAAGACCTGACCGTTGATGGCGCTGGTGCCGCCGACGACGCGGCCCCGGGGTACGTTCACCGGCTCCGTCTGGCGGGGCGTGCCTGTTCCCACAAAAGACCAGTTGTGCGGCGCGCCCATTTCCGAGGCGCGGGGAGCGTAGCCGAATTTCAGATCATCGGGCGTCTGTTCCAGGTCGGGGTAGTCCGGCCCGGCTTCTAATAGAAGCACGGTGCGGGCAGGGTCCTCGGACAGGCGCGTTGCCATGGTTCCGCCGGCGGAACCGGCGCCGATAACGATGACGTCGTATTTCATACCGTTGCTCCTCGGTCATTGCGAGCGCAGCGTGGCAATCTCATCGCCATGCCGAAGGGTTGAAAACTGCCCCTACAGCGCCGCGAGGAATTCGTCGGTGGTCATCACCGCCCCCTGGCGCGGGTAGATCTTTTCGGTGAGGACGCGATGCACTTCAGGATCGCCGTCGGAGCAAGCGTCGGAGAGGACGATGAAACTGTAATTGATGTCCACCGCCCAGCGGACCGATGAAAGCACGCAGCCGCTGGTGGCAACGCCCATGATCACCAAGTTGTCCTTGCCCATCTCACGCAGGGTTACGTCCAGCGCTGTGGTGGAGAAGGGTCCGGGGCGGACCTTGGTGATGACCAGTTCGCCCGGGGCGGGCGCGACGCCTTCGTGGAGTTCCACGTCGGGGGCATACTCGGCGAAGGGGCCGCCGCGATGCACCACGTAGATGACGGGAATGCCGGCCTGGCGGGCGCCGGCGAGGGCTTTGGCCGCATTCTCAACGACCGCCGCCGGCTCGGCAGCCACGTTGGCGATGATGCGCTGCTGGAAGTCCATAATCAAAACGGCGGTGCGCGCGGCGTCGATACTGGTGGCCTGCTGCGTCATGGCGTTCCTCCTTCGGCGGTTGTCATATCCGAACCCGATGTTGGACGGTATTATAGCGTCCAAAAACGTGGGGGCGAATGATTATTCGCCCCCATGCGTGTTGGCAGCCGACGGGAAACTTCTATAAGTTCAGCGGGTGCTCCTCGTAGTCTTTGACCTTGTCGTACACCTGGATGCGGTGGCGGTTGGCCTCCAGGACGAGAATGCGGTCGTTATCGTCCACGCGAACCGACACGGGGCGTCGGAAGCGCCACTCCGGTTCCAGGTTCACCCGACGCCTCGCCTTGATGATGTCGGGATTGGCGTCGATGTAGGTCTGGGTCCATGGCGAGGGCTGCTGGGCGTCGCCGACCAGGGTGGCGATGAAACGCCCGTCAGGAGCGTAAATCTGCAACCGGTGGTTGCCCCAGTCAGTGACGTACACGTCGCCTTCCGAGTCCACCGCAACGCCCGTTGGGCCGGACAGGTCACCCATGCCGGAGGCGGGAGACGCCTCGAACTTGAGGAGGAAGTTGCCCTCGGCGTCGAATTTCTGCACTCGGTTGTTCTTCCAGTCGGCTACGTACACGTTGCCTTCGGCGTCCAGGCACAGGCCCCAGGGGAGGTGGAACTGGCCGTCGCCCTTGCCCTTCTGTCCGAAGCCGCCGAGGCGCTTGCCCTCTTTGGTGAACTTCTGCACCCGGTGGTTCTGGCTGTCCACCACCAGCAAATTGCCGTCGGCGTCGAAGGCCAGACCGCAGGGGCCGTTCAGCTCGCCCTGGGCGCTGCCCGAATCGCCCCAGCAGGACCGGAAACCGCCCTCCGGGTCGAACACGGAGATCCGGTTGAGAAAGTCGTCGGAGGCATAGACGTTGCCGTCATCGTCCAGGGTGATGGAGCGGGGCCAGACGAACTGCCCGTCGCCCCGGCCAAAAGCGCCGAACTGGCCGAGGAACTGGTGATCCAGCGTAACGCGGCTGACGCGCTGTCCCAACTCTTCAGCGCCCCGGCTGAGCACGTAGAGCGTGTCGTCGGCCAGCGCGAAGTCCTGGGGTGACCAGAATCCCTGCCCCGACATGCCGTACATGCCGATGCAGTAGCTGTAGTCAAAGACCCGGCCGGCGGCCACTGTGGTAAGCATGGTTATCCTCCTTCACGTAATCCAGAGGGAGACACCCCCTCACCCCAACCCTCTCCCGCAAGGGGAGAGGGGGTTTTCTGAGATATGGTTGGTTACACGAAGTCCAACTGCTCGAAGGCGCCGTTGACGATGGGCACCGGGTCCAATCCCAGCCACTTCTCGATGATGGTGGAGTAGAAGCCGCGGAAGTCGTAGTTGGGCTCAAGGTCGCCCTGGGTCAGGTCCTCGGGGCGCAGGGACGGGTAGGCGCTGTAATGGCCGCCCTTAACCTGGTTGCCGATGACGAAGGCGGCTCCGCCGGCGCCGTGGTCAGTGCCGGTGCCGTTGTCCTTGACGCGGCGGCCGAATTCGGTGAACAGCACCATGATCAGGTTATCGCCGGCGTCATGCTCGGCCAGGTCGTCGAAGAAGTCTCCGATGGCCCGGGACATATCGATCCACAGCTTGGTGTGCATCGGCGGCTGATTGAAGTGGCTGTCGAAGCTGCCGTGCTGGGTGTAGAACAGCTGGGTTCCCAGATCGGCCAGATAGACCTGGGCGATGTCCCGCAGGTACTTGGCGATGGGGGTGTCGGCGTATTCGACGGTGGAGGCGTACTGTTCCGGGGCGGCGCGGATGATGTCGGCGCCCTTGAGAGCGTCCTGGCCGGTCTGTCCCAGGTAGTCCATCACCGGGCCGGCGCCGACGGTGGGGGAGTACATGCGGGCGAAGCGGTCCAGAAGCCGGTCGCGTTCGGCGTCAATGGGAACGCTGGAGAGGACGCCATAGGATTCCAGGCTGGACACCGAGGTGACGGGCACGCCGCGGAGGGCCAGCGCCCGTGGCAAACCCTGACCGAAGTTAACGCCCTTCAGCACGTTCTCGCCGCGGGGATCAAGATCACGGATGACGCGGCCGGCCCAGCCTTCCGTTCCGACGATGTCAGGCTCGCAAGTGTGCCAGATGTCCATAGACCGGAAGTGGGAGCGCGGCGAGTTGGCGTAGCCGATGCCGTGGACGATGGCCATCTTGCCCTCATCCCACAGCTTCTTGACGGGACCCATCTGCGGGTTGAAAGCCAGCTCGTCGTCGATGGGGATAACCTGGTCAGCAGGGATGCCGACCTTGGGGCGGGCGTCGTAGTAGTGACCGTTGGTATAGGGAATGACGGTGTTCAGGTAGTCGTTGGCGCCGGTCATCTGCAGAACCACCACCACCGGGTCTTTTTTCGTCGTCGCCATGTCTATTTCCTCCGTGCCGGTTGGCTTGGGCGCAGGCCCCTGGATTCCCGCCCCGTATCAGGTACGGGGTGCCCCCGCGTCAAGCACGGGGCAGGCTGTTCTGTCGCGGGAATGACGGGGCATGGTGGTTATGCAAATTGAAAATCGCGGGACGCGGCGATGAGAGCCAGCAGCACACCAACGCGTTTCTCGGATTCGGCGGCGTCCGCCTCGGTGTCCCAGCGCAGTTCGCCGTAGCTGCGGGCTTCGTCCAGCAGCTCGGCGCGGGTGCCGTCGCTGACTTCCAGGGGGCCGATCAGCTCCAGACAGGCCTCCACCAGTTCCTCGGGGCCGAGGGAGCCGCGCTGGCGCAGGTTGTCCACCATGGAACGGACGCCGGGCAGGGAAAGGTCGCCGAGCAGGCCGGCGGCGAAGTTGACCCGGCGCACCAGCGCGCCGCCGTCAATCCACTCGCTGCCGGTGTGCCAGCTTTCCACGCTGGGCGGGTTGAGCAGTTCCTGCCCCTGGTAGGCGCACTCGAAAGCCAGGGCGTTGAAGCCGGGGCGCGGTGCATCGTAGTTGCCGGCCAGTTTCACGGTGCTCACCACCAGTTCCGCCGGGCTCTTGACGCGGCTGAAGCGGGCCTGCTTGAAGAAATCCGAGTTGAACAGAACCCGGAGCATCTCCCGAATGTCGCCGTCGGATTCGTCGTAGGCGGCGATGAGTTGGTCAATGGCATCCGGGTCGTTGGGCGGCGTGATGTTCCAGCTGGGCACCTGAGGCTCGTCGGCCACGAAGAAGTTGTAGAGGTGCCGGGAGAGGAACCGGGCAGTGGCCGGCTGGTTCACCACGATATCGACGATATCCTGGCCGTCGAAGTTGCCGGTGTGTCCCAGAAAAGTCTTCTCGCCGTCGTCGTGGTCTTCGGGGCGGTATTCGAAGCTCCAGTAGAAGCGGCCCAGGGGGTTGCGGGGAATCTTGGGGCCGATGGTCCAGCCGGTGAAGGCGCGGCTGGCCTCTTTGATGTCGTCTTCCGAGTAGTTGCCGACGCCCATGGAGAAGAGTTCCAGCAACTCACGGCCCCAGTTCTCGTTGATGGCGCCCCGGTGGTTGCCGTTGTTGTCCAGCCAGAAGATCATGGCTGGGTTCTGGGCCAGTTCCACCAGGATATCGCGGAATTTGCCCAGCCCGACGCGCCGGAACATGGCGATCTGCTGGGTGAGTTCCGGTGGGTTGTCCACCTTGGAGTTCCCGGTAGCGAAGAGCTGGTGCCAGAACAGCGCCATTTTCTCTTCCAGCGGCCGCTCCGTGTTGACCATTCGATAGACCCAGTCGGCCTGGTTCAGCGGCGGGCCAAGGGCGCCTTCGTAACCGGGCATGAAGCGGTAGAGCAATTCATCGTCCACCGGCTCGAAAAGTTCGGGGTACAGCAGTTCTTCCACCGTGGCTTCGTATCCCTTTCCGGATCGCTCCACCAACTCATGATGCGCCGCGCCAAATCCGGCCCGACGCATCAGATGGCCCATCAATGCAATGTCTTCCCGATTAGCCATCGTTTTCCCTCCTGTAAAGGACTGTTCAATCACTTCAGATTGCAACATCCGATTCCAGCGACTATATGCGCCTATGCTACGGATCGATCCGTACACTGTCAAGAAATTGACGGCAGAACGGTCACCCCAAAGCCGTCGGAAAATTACTTTATATTATGGGCATGGGCGTCAGTTTCTGCGCCGTTACCTCTCAGGAGCGCGTACCCTCGTTGGTTCTCAACGTGGGTAATAATTCGGCTCGCCAAATCCGTCTTACGTTCTTTTGAACGGGTTCGTATCCCAATGTCGCCAGCTAGCGCCTTCAAAACGGCCAGTGGTTCCTGCGCAATCAACTCCGTAAGTTCAGGGATTTCGGATTCGGCGATTGCTGCTGCCAATTGGCTAACTCGGCCCTCGATATCCGCAGAGACAACGGTTTTTTTCCTGCCAACTGCTGGGCCGCGCAACCCCAGGAGTCTTTGAAGACCGTTATCCCGATGCGCTCGTTCCGTGAGGGCATAGAGGCGCGATAGGCCAACCGACAATTCCTGGCTAGACTCCATCGTCGGGATCGCGTCCACCAGCAATCGCAACTCTTCCAGGAAGTCTTGAGCCTCCTTCAAATCCCGCAGAAGTTCACGCTTCTCTGCATCAGTGGGAAGAGAATGGAGCAGACCCTTCAACCCTCGGAACAGAGAATCTATTGAATATGACTGTGGTTTGCTCATGGTCATCATAACTACGGTCCCAATCGGCTGAACAGTTCCCTTGTTATCGTCGGATATTCGTCGTTACGGGCAACTCTCCGAGCGTTATCCGAGTTGTGCTCCCAAACGGGAACCCGGTTCTCCGCAGCCTCGCTGTAACCAATCAATTCAGTTGTCCATTTACGTACTACCCTATCTCCGAAGGTATTCATGGTCGCAGCCATCGTATCGGAATGTGTATTGGTAATCATCGCTCCACCTAACCTTACCTTGACGAAAACGATGGCGCCCAACTCCGCCACGGTATGTCCATTTTCGCCGGCTAAAGGTTGCGCAGCTGCGATGCCTTCTCCTATTTCCCGCACTTTCCTGGTCAGAATGTTCAACCCAATCGTTGACAGGTGGTCCGGAATGGCCGTAACCACGTAGTAGTCGCTGGCATGAAGGGCATTCTGCGTCATCAGGTATAAATTCGGTGGGCAGTCAATGATGACCCAATCATACCGGTCGCGGACCTCCTGGATGACATTGGTCAAGAAAGAACGTTCGCGCATATAGCGTCGGGCGTTTTGCCGTAAGGCTTGCATCGTCGGGAAGGTGCCGACGATTTCACCATCTCTGCTCAGATCCTCGCCCAGCAATTCTATGTCGCATGGGATGAGGTCCAGGTTCCGAATAGGATAACGGCCAATTGTCACCGCGTCGCTCCAGATGAACCGACGGACTTCCATAGCCCGTTCTGCGGTAAATTGCTCGTAGAGGTTCTTGATTGTTCCGATATTTTGCTTACGCCTCTCCCACTGGTCTATGGTGGCGCAAAGGAAAGTCAAATTGGTTTGTGGATCAATGTCAATCATCAATACCCGCTGGCGGCGATGTTGCGCCAATGAACAAGCCACATGATATGCAGACGTGGTTTTCCCTACCCCGCCCTTATAGTTGATGAACGAAACTACCGTAGCCATTTGTCAGTTTCCCAGTCAGAATGACGGGCTCAGTATAGCACGCCATCCGACGGTGTTCAGCCTACGATTGCGTCGCTCAATCACGCCGGCGATGTAATCGCAGGCCCTACTCCGCAACGGGCCGTTTCCAGTAGTAGTACACATAGCAGTCGGTGGGGTTCTGCGGCACGAAAAGGGGCATGGCCGACACCAGTTCCCATCCCGACGCGCCACGTTCGTTCAAGTATTCTTCATCGACAGAATCGACGTTCATCCCTCCGCCGAAAAACCCTCCCGAACGAATCTGTATCTTGTCAACGGTGTATTCCCATTTCATGCAAACAACCCTTTTGGCGCTCAACTAATTTCCCAGTAGGGCGGGTTTCAAGCCACCCTAATCTTCAATTCGCGGTTGTTTCGGCTTATTGCCCCGCTTTCACCCAGTCGGCGCAGCGTTCGCCGATCATGATGGTGGTGCAGTTGGTGTTGGCGCGGATCACGTTGGGCATCACCGAGGCGTCGGCCACTTTAATGCCCTCCAAGCCGTGGATGTTCAAATACTGGTCAACCACCGCCATGGGGTCGCTGGCGGGCCCGATCTTGCAGGTGCCCGAGGCGTGGGTGGTGTTGAACACCGTGCGACGCATCCAGTTGTCCAACGCTTCGTCTGAGGCCAGATCCTGGGGCGCGGGCTGTTGTATTTCTTCTACGATGGGTCCGAAGGCATCGTTTTCCAGCAAGTTGACGCTGATGCGCACGGCCTCCCGCAGACGCTCCACGTCTCGTTCCTCCTCCAGATAATGGTAGTTGAGCGAGGGTTGCACGTAGGGGTCGTTGGCGGACAGGCGGACCTCGCCGGCCCCGTCGGCCAGCTCCAGGATGCACTGGATACGGACGCCGCCCGGCTCGAAGGGGTCTGCGCCGCCGATGGGAGTGGAGAAGGACGACGCCGTGATCTGCATATCGTTACGGTCGGGAGAGCCGGTGGCGGTGTAGCGCAGGGCGGTCTGGGTGCGCGGCGCCAGGGGATCCTGCTCGTGATCATCACGCACTTTGCAGATAACGGCAACGATGGGATGGTCGCGCAGGTTCCGGCCCACGCCGGGTAGGTCGTGGATTACCGGGATGCCCATTTCGCGCAGGTGGTCCGCCGGCCCGACGCCGGACAGCATCAGGATTTGGGGAGAGGCCATGGCGCCGGCGGAGAGTACGATGCGGTCGGCCTCCATGAGGAATACCTCGCCGCCGCTCTCCACTGCGACGCCGACGGCGCGCTTGCCGTCGAATACGATGCGGCGCACCACCACATTGGGCCGCACGGTAATGTTGAGGCGGTGACGGACGGCGCCCAGGAACGTCAGCGCCGTGCTCATACGAACGCCCTCGGGGTTATTCATGGGGATGGGGCCCACGCCGCCGGAGTCGGGATGGTTCATGTCCTCGTCGGAGGGATAGCCGGCTTCGAGGCAGGACTGGACGAAAGCCTGCTGGAAGGGCAGCCACTCCGGTCGCGGGAATCTCCGAACCGGAATGGGGCCTTCCGAACCGTGGAAGTCGTCGCTGATGTCCAGATCGGTTTCCATCTTGCGGAAATAGGGCAGGACGTTGACGAAAGACCATTGGTCGTTGCCCTCGGCGGCCCAGCCGTCGTAATCTTCGGGCACGCCGCGCAACAGCACCTGGCCGTTGATGGCGCTGGTCCCGCCCACGACCTTGCCCCGCGGCGCGGGCAGCAAATCGGTCTGCTCGGGAGACCCCTGGGCCCACCAGGTCCAGTTGTGCGGCGCGCCCTGGGCGGAGGCGTCGGGCTTGTAGCCGTACTTCAGGTCGTCGGGGTAGCGCTCGTATTCGGGATAGTCCGGCCCGGCCTCCAGCAACAGCACGGAGCGGTTGGGATCTTCGGCCAGCCGGGAGGCTACGGTACAGCCGCCGGAGCCGGCCCCGATGACTATGACGTCATATTTCATGGTTCCACCTGCCGCGAGTTGGGTTCAGAATGGGTAGGATCAGCCGGGCAAGGATAAAACAAGGGGGATGGAATGGAAAGGGCCGCGAGGAGCGCCGGCGTTATTGCCGGGCCGCATACGCCTAGCCGTACAGTTCCATCGCCTGGGCCAGCGCGTAGTCCAGGTTGATCAGGTCGTTCACCGAGTTCACCATCATCTCCCCGGCGTCCGCGATTTCCTGCCGGTACTGCGACAGCGCAATCTGGCGGTTGTTCTTGCGGATGTTGTGGTAGGGGCACATGGGCGCGCGGTTCTGGATTTCATT
Organism: uncultured Dehalococcoidia bacterium; assembly: GCA_964347975.1. GTDB lineage: Bacteria > Chloroflexota > Dehalococcoidia > Lucifugimonadales > UBA3495 > Bin87. The sequence goes on along the minus strand of CAYGAY010000012.1, from coordinate 25,732 downwards.
GCTGGTTCCTTCTCGGGACTTGGGCGCGATGTGGTCCAGGTGAAAGTTGCGCGTGGTGCGGGTGATGCTGCCGTCGGGCATCCGGTTGGCGTAACCGCAGCACCAGGCCAGGTAGCCGCTCAGCTCCAGCAGCAGCTCCAGCATCTGCCGTTCCGGTATGATGCTTGCCGGCACCTTGAACCGGCGTTCCGGCAGGGCGAAACTTTGCGGAATCGCCGCAACCGCCAGCGACGTACGTACGGGAAGTTCCGTGGGGCCGTGAACCGTGGCAACAGGTTCGTTGCCGAGCACCTGCTGGCCGGTGGTCTCATCGTTACAGCGCAGCAGGGCCAGGGACGGCTTGTTGAACTGGCGCTTGAAAATCGTCCAGGCGCGGGGATTGAAGTCACAGGCGACCCACCGCCGGCCCAGCCGTTCTGCCGCCACGCCGGCGTAGGCGCAGCCGGCGAAACAGTCGAGCACCACATCGCCGGGGTTAGTGCTGGCGGTGATGATGCGTTCGGCCAGGGCAACGGGCTTCTGCGTTGGGTAGCCCGTGCGTTCCCTCGATTGTGCCTGTAATGGCCTGATGTCGTCCCAGATGCTGTCAACCGGGTTGCCCTCAACTTCGTCGAGATAGCGCTTTTGCCGCGCCAGTCCGCTAGCGGTATAGTGAATCAACCCCCTGTCGTGAGCTTCCTGCATCCGCTCTTTCGTCCACCGCCATACTCGGTGATGGCCGTTCCACTCATAGGTCAGGTTGGGGCGGTTCCGGTTAGGATTAGTAAGATCGGCAAGGGAATAGCGGCGGCCGGTTTCCGGTTCTACGTGGCGATAATATCTCTGCACGTACTCAGGGTCGTGGGGACGAAATTGACGATTCCACGTACGTTCGCCACCTCTGGAGTAGTACAGGATGGTGTCGTCATTGTTGGGAAAGCTCCGGAACGCCAACCCCTTTGCGTTAGTGCGTCGCCAAGTGATTTCACTGCGGAGATGCTCCGCTCCGAATATGCTGTCCAGCAACTCGCGCAGGTACGCTCCAGCGGTTTGGTCGCAATGCAGATAGAGGCTCCCGGTTAGCTTCAGCACCCGGAATATCTCAATCAGCCGTATCGCCATGTAACACAAGTAAGCGGCCATGCTGTCGCTATGCGCCAACCGCGTTCCTTCAATCGTCGCGTGTATCGCCGGGTAGTCTTCCTCGATGCTCGTCAGCCATTCTTCGTGAATGTCGCCTTCCCACGACCAGATGTCCCGGTAGCCGCCCTGCAACTCGCCGTCGGGCCAGACGATGCCGGCGGCTTCCGCCTCCCGCGGGTTGGTTACGCCCCAGCCGGCCAGCAGGCGCCGCTCAATCGCGCGCTCCTCCGCGCTCAAGGCCGGCCGGATGCGGTCGCCGGTGAAGGTGTCGTTTTTGGCAAAGGGCGGGTCGATGCAAACCAGGTCGATGCACTCGTCGTTGAGCGCGCGCAGGAAGTTCAGGTTGTCCGCGATGTACACGCCCCGGTTGACGGCGTTAAAGCCGTGCTCGCCGGCGGCGTCCGCGTGGGGCGTCGATTGTCTGTCGCGGCCGGTCATGGCTCTTCCTTCGCTGCGCGCCAGCCTACCACCGAGCCTTGAAACCCCGCAATCACTGGCAGTCGCTGCTTGGTTCCGGTTTGTCAGGTGGACATCCGGCACTGCGGGCCGTACTATTCCCGCAACAACCGATAGCGCGACCCGCGATCCGATCAAGGAGTAGCACAATGCAGACCAGGGAAATGACCGCCAGCGCGTCCCGCCTCATGGTGGAGCAGATGGTGGCCTCCGGCGTCAAGTACGTCTTCAACAACTCCGGCTCCCGCGAGGCGCTGTTCTTCAACGAACTGCACTCCCGCTCCGACATCCACGGCATCCTGGGTCTCCACGAGGGCGCGGTGACGGCCATGGCCGGCGGTTACACCCAGGCCAACCTGGCCCCCGGCGTCATGGTGGTCCACCTGGGCGCCGGCCTGGCCCAGGCCATGGGCCAGCTCATCAACGTCTGGACCGGCAGCCTGCCCGTGGTGGTCATCACCTTCGCCGGCGACACCGGCAGCTTCGCCGGCAAGATCAGCCTGGACGTCAGCCACAACGCCGGCCCAACGGCCATCGCCGCGCCCCTGATGAAGGCGAACTGGACGGTCATCGAGCCGGAGGGCCTGCCCGCCGCTCTGGAGCGCGCCCTGCGCGTCGCCATGACCCCGCCCGTCGGCCCGGTGCATCTCGCCGTGTACGACCGTCTGTTGGGTCCGGCCGAGCACACCGCCAACATCATCGACGGACATACCCCTGATTTCCGCGCCGGCTACCCCTCCGACTCGGACGTGGAGGCCGTGGCCCGCGCCCTGCGCGACGCCCAGCGCCCCCTCATGTACGTGGGCGATGGCGTCTGGAAGAGCGGCGCAATCGCCGAGGTCACCCAGCTGGCCGAGCGGTTCGGCGTCCCGGTAGTCGGCGACCCCCGCGCCGTCCCCATCAAGCACCCCCTCCACGCCGGCGGCCGTCGTCTGGAGCAGGCCCCCGATCTGAACCCCGACCTCATCCTGTGCATCGGCGTAACCCACAACGGCGCCGGCAACGCCAGTGACTACACCGCCTTCTACAATGCCCAGCGCACCATCGCCATCGGCGCCGACGCCGAGAACCTGGAAAACATCCCCGGCCTGGATCTCGCTATCCTGGCCGACGAGCGCCGCGCCGCCCAGAGTTTGCTGGACGCCACCGACGGCTCCGAGGATCTGGCCGACCGTCGCAGCCATGCCCGGGAGGAGGTTGCCGCCCTGCGCGCTCAGCGGCGCGACGCCGCCTGGCGCGCGCCGGCCCAGGAGGGCAAGGTCCGTGCCGTCGCATTGGGCGACGCCCTGGACGCCGCTCTCGAAAGTCGCGGCGGCGGTTTGGTCGCCATAGAGCAGTTTGCCGTGGCTCAGGACATCCTGTCCAACTCCGGCGACGCCGGCAGCAACCAGTACATCCGCCCCGCCGGCGGTTCCGAGGGCTACGGCGTGGGCATGACCATCGGCGCCAAGCTGGGCGCGCCCGACCAGCCGGTGGTCGGTCTGGTCGGCGACGGCTCGCTGTACTACTCCGACCATGCCCTGTGGACGGCGGCCAGCCACGGCGTTCCGGTCCTCTACTGCATCTCCAACAACGGAGCCTACGGCATCGTCGCCAACTCCTTCGCCAACGCCAACGCCAACATGAAGGAGACCGGCGAGTACCGGGGCGTCGTCCTCGACAACATCGACCCGGTCAAGCTGGCCGAGGGCTTCGGCGTCGAGGCCATGGACGCCACGGACGAAGCTACCATCAGCGACGCCATCGAGCATGGCCTCGGCATAGTGGAACGGGAAAACCGCCCCTTCCTGCTGAACGTCCATCTCCCCCTCGGCCTCCCCGAAGGAGGTCGGCCCGGTCAGATCTACAGCCTGCGCGGCGAGCTTGGGTAATCGGAAAAGTCATACCCTTGGCATCGCTGTTTCCGGCAATGAATGACCCTCTTGAAGCCGACCGCAGGCGTCTGTTTGACCACCTGGCGAAAACCATGGGAGAGGGGCCGACCCTGGACGCCATGCGCCGCGTGCCCCGGGAACGTTTCGTGCCGCAGCCGTTGCGAGCCAGGTCGTACCTGAACATCGCCCTGTCCATCGGTAACGGCCAGACGATCTCACAGCCTCAGATGGTTGCCCACGCCGCCAACGTCCTGCAATTGCGCGGCGACGAGTACGTGCTGGAAGTGGGTGCCGGCAGCGGTTACCAGGCCGCCGTCATCGCCGAACTGCTGCCCTTCGGTTCCGTGCTGGCGGTGGAACGCATACCGGAGCTGGTGTCTTTCGCGCGCCGGAACCTCGACGCCTGTGGGATTTCCAACGTATCGGTGCAATTGGCGGGCGAAATCCTGGGGGTTCCCGACCTCGCGCCCTTCGACGCCATCCTGGTTTCCGCCGCCGCCCCGCAGGTGCCGGAGGCTCTGCTCGCTCAGCTAAAACCCTCCGGGCGACTGGCGCTTCCAGTGGGAAGTTTCGAGCGGCAGACGCTGACGCGCGTTCGGGTCGGACCTCAAGGCCCGGTCATGGAGGAATTGGGTTTTTGCAGCTACGTTCCTCTGCTGGGAGAAGGCGCCTGGCAAGCGCTGTGAACCCGCGCCTCGGTTGTATGGCATAATACCCATAATGCTTTAACACGCCTTTTGACAGCTACGGAGCATGGAGGGACAACATGGCCGGCCAAATCGAAATTCGCCAGATCAATCACGTAACCACCATGGTCAAGGACACCGCCCGCGCCATGGCCTTTTACAACGACCTGCTGGGCATCAAGCAGATCCAAAGCCAGGTGGACAATCCGGCAATTACCTGGCTCCAGCTGGAAAACGGGGTGATGGTTCACTTGATTGAGACCGACGAAGCCCCCGCCAAGCCCGGCAACGTCCACCACGCCTTCCAGGTGGATAACCTGGAGGAAACTCGCGCCACCCTGGAGAGCAACGGCTTCGAGATCTTGCGCGGCGGCATTCGGTACGACGGCCAGGCCTATTTCTTCATTGAAGACCCTGACGGCAACAGCGTCGAGTTCTGCACCGCCTCCGGCTACGCGCCGCCGCCGCCTCGCCCGGCCTAGCGGCAGTGTCATTGCGAGCCTAGCGTGGCAATCTCGTCAAACCTCCAACCGCCGGAGGGCCCGGCAAACATCATCCTCGTCGGCTTCATGGCCACCGGCAAAAGCCACGTGGGACGCATCATCGCGCGGATGACCAACCGCCGCATGACCGACTTGGACGAGGAGATCGTGCGCCGGTCCGGCAAGTCAATCCACCGCATCTTCAGCGAGGATGGCGAGATCGTCTTCCGCCATATGGAACGTCACGCGGCGCTGACCCTTTGCGAGGGTGGCGGCAAGATCATCGCGGCCGGCGGCGGAGCATTCGCTCAGGAACTCACCCGGCAGGCGCTGCTGGAAAACGGCATCGTGTTCTGCCTGACCGCCCAGCCCGAAACCATCCACCGCCGCATCACCCGAGGCAGCCCCAACGTCGCCGTCCGGCCCATGCTCGGCGAAGGCGATCCCCTGGAGCGCATCCGCGAGCTCCTCAACGAGCGCGCCCCCGCCTACGCCCAGGCCCACCACGCCGTAGCCACCGACGACCGTACTCCGGAACAGGTGGCCGACGAGGTGCTGCGGATTTTTGAATCCACCGTTTACGCCACCGACCAGATCTCTCCACCGGGAGGACAATAATGACCAACCCCGACCTCGCCGCGACCGTCCAGCACTCCGGCGGCAGCTATCCCGTCGTCGCCGGCTGGGGCGTTATCGACCGGCTGGGCGAGCACATCGCCGAGCTTGGCCTGGGCGACACTGCCTACATCATCACCGACGAGAACGTGATGCGGCCCTACGGACGCAACGCCCAGTGGGCCTTGCAGCGCGCCGGCATCGCCGCCCATTGCTTCATCATCCCGGCCGGCGAGACCAGCAAATCCTTCCAGCAGGCCCAGGAGATCTACGAGTGGCTGGTGAGCCTGAAGGCTGAGCGGGGCCAGCCCATCATCGCCATCGGCGGCGGCGTGGCCGGCGACCTGGGGGGCTTCATTGCCAGCACGTTCCTGCGCGGCGTACCCTTCGTCCAGGTGCCCACCAGCATGGCCGCCATGGTGGACGCATCCATCGGCGGCAAGGTGGCGGTCAACCTGCCCCAGGCCAAGAACATGGTCGGCGCATTCTACCAGCCCCGCGCCGTCCTCGCCGACGTGCAGGCCCTGTCCAGCCTGGGCAAACGGGAATTGTCGGAAGGCTGGGCCGAGGCCATCAAGCACGGCCTGATCCTGGACCCGTCGCTCGTGGACGTATTTGAGGAGCACGCCGAGGCGCTGATGGAGGTGGAGCCGGAGCTCTCCACTGAGGTCATCCGCCGCAGCATGGCGATTAAAGCCGATGTGGTCAGCCAGGACGAGCGGGAAACCCTGGGCATTCGCATTCTGCTGAACTACGGCCACACCATCGGCCACGCGCTGGAAGCATCCACGGAGTACGGGCGCTTCATGCACGGTGAGGGCGTAGCCGTGGGCATGATGGGCGCCGGGCGCATCGCCCGGGAAATGGGCATGATTGGCGACGACATCCTGGAACGCCAGCGCGCCCTGCTCGAACGTTTTAGTCTGCCTATCACCGCCCGGGGAGTTGACCTGGATGACATCAGGGCGGCGATGTCCCTGGACAAGAAAACCGTCGGCGGCGCCAACCGTTGGGTGCTGCTGGAGGACGTGGGACGCGCCACCGTGCGGCGGGACATACCGACGGAAGTGGTGGACGAAACGCTGGTCTGGTTGACCGGATAGCGTCGGTTAGCGTCTCGTCCCGGTTACCCCCGCCGGGGCCGGCCCCGGTCGGCGCTGTCCACCATGATGGTCACGGGGCCGTCGTTATGCAGCCTCACCTGCATATACGCCTGAAACTCGCCGGTGGCCACGTTCAGACCGGTATCGCGGAACATCGCCACCGCCTCTTCGTAGAGGCGGTGGGCCGCCTCTGGCGCGGCGGCGCGGGTGAAGTCGGGACGCCGGCCCCGGCGAGTATCAGCGTAGAGGGTGAACTGGGATACCACCAGCAGCCCGCCGTCCACGTCCAGCGCGGATCGGTTGAAACGGCCCGCTTCGTCGGCGAAGATCCGCATATGCACCACCTTGTCCACAACCCACCGCGCATCGGCGGCAGCGTCCCCGTCGGCCACGCCCAGCAGCACCACCAAACCGGGGCCGATGCTGCCCACCTCGGCATTGTCGATCAGGACCGATGCCGACGCAACCCGCTGTATCAAAGCGCGCATGATGAAAGTCGCTGCGTTTCAGGACAAGAAAATGCCGCCCTCGAAAGCGCGGCTTGTCTCGAACGCCTGTCGAAAAGATACCGGCTAGGCGGAATCCCCGCCGGCCGCGGCGACGCTCGCCGCTTCCGAACCGCCGGAGGAACCGGAATCGCTGGACTTGGTGTCGGAGCTGTCGCCGGAGCTCTTGGTGGACGACGATTCAGCGGCCGCTTCCTTAGCTTCCTGGCTTTCCGTGGGGCGCTTGGGCCGGCCGTAGTCGGTAGTGTAAAAACCGCTGCCCTTGTATATCACCGGCACAGCGTGGAACACGCGCTGACCTGCGCCGCCGCACGACGGGCACTCTCCCTGGCCGGCCGCGCTGAACTTCTGAACCAACTCAAACTCGTTGGCGCACTCAGTACACCGATAATCGTAGCGAGGCAAACCCGCCCTCCTTAATCTCCAGAGCGCCGCCCAGGGCTGGTCGCTCCAGGCGGGCGCGCTCAGGCTGTCGCAACGGGCCGGAGTCTAGCATCCAGCCCATCATGCGGTCAATTTGTCAGGTTCCCGCCGGACCAAGCCGGTGGGCTTACCGCCGCTGCCGCCGTCGCCGCCGGGCGGCACGCTGGGCCGCCAGCCGCTCCTTCTGGGCCTTGGACCGGAAGAACCGGCGATCTTTCAACTCGCGCAGGATGCCGGCGTGCTGCACCGATGCGCGGAACCGATTTACCAAACTCTCCGGAGTTTCGCCCTCTCGTGGCGTTACGTAAGCCATGCAGTGCTCCCATTTGCGAAATTCGTTGCTGTCCTCACGCCGCGTACCCACTTTTGTCAATGCGAGGCCATGCGGCGCGGCAATCCCACAGGCTGAGCGGCGCATCCTTCGGCAACCAGATTGCTGCGCTACGCTCGCAATGGCAGTTTGCGGAAAGTGGGTACATATGAGCGTTGCGGTCTGCTTAACCAGCTAGAATATAGCACGCCGCCCAACATTGGGCAAACGTGATGGTCCGCCCGTCCGCCCGCCGCCCGTCACTCGCCACCGGTAATCCGGCCGTCCGCCATCTGCAATCGCCGGTCGGTCATGTCGGCCAGCATCAGGTCGTGGGTGGCGGTCACCACTGTAACGCCGCGACTGGCGGCGATTTCGCGCATGATACCGCCGATGCTCCGGGCCGTGACGCTGTCCAACTCGCCGGTTGGTTCGTCGGCGAACAGGACCGACGGGCCGGCCACCAGGGCCCGGGCGATGGCGACCCGTTGCTGCTCGCCGCCCGACAACTCATAGGGGCGGTGTCCGGCGCGGCCCAGCAGTCCCACCAGGTCCAGTACCTCGTTGGCCCGTCGTCTCCGGTCTCGCCATGATATGCCGCCGATATGGAGTGGCAGTTCCACGTTTTCAAAGGCGGACAGCAATGGTATCAGTCCAAAGGACTGGAACACGAAACCGATCTTTTCCCGCCGCAGCCCCACCAACTCCCGCTCCGACAGCTGGGACAAATCCCGTCCCTCGAACCAGACCTTGCCCGCGCTGGGGCGATCCAGACCGGCCAGCAGGTTCAAAAGGGTAGTCTTGCCCGAGCCGGAACGCCCGACCAGCGCTACAAACTCGCCCGGCTCGATGCTGACGGTGACTTCATTCACCGCCCGGACCGCGCTCTCTCCTTCGCCAAACTCGCGGGTTGCCGACTCTGTAGCCAGCGCCGTTGTCACCGCCTCGACCATTGACTCACCTTGTCTAAAGACGTACTGACCGGGCGGCAACCGGCCGCGCGGGTTAATCGTCGGCCCCCGCTTCGTGCCGTTCCCGGCTGCGATGGGGCGCCGACGCCGGCCGCAGGGTGATGGACCCCGATTGTTCGTCCATTCCCGCGCTGGCCAGTCCGTCCAGGGAAAGACGCTCCACATATTCCCGGGGCAGTTGCAGCCGGCCGGCCCGGTCCACCACGAGGTACTCTTCTTCCTGTCCTTCACCGCCCCGGTAGGAGGACATCAAATAGGACTCGGAACCGATGCGCCCGTCCCGGATCCGCACCACCCGGTCCACCCAGCGGGCGATGCCGGCGTAGTGGGTGACGATGATAATGGTCACGTCGAACCGCCGATTGATGCGTTGCAGCATCAGGAAGACGTCCTCGGCCATGTTGGTATCCAGCTCGCCGGTGGGTTCGTCGGCCAGCAGCAGGGGCGGGCTGTTGGCCAGGGCCACCGCGATGGCGACCCGTTGCTGCTCGCCCCCCGACAGTTCCGCGGGGTAACGTCGTCCCTTGTCCGACATCTGCAGGGCGTCCAATAGTTCTTCCGCCCGCTCCCGACGCTGGCGGCGGTTCGTGCCGGCGATGGCCTGGGGCAGCTCGATGTTATCCCGCACGTTCAGATAGGGGATCAGGTTGCGGCCCGTGGCCTGCCAGACGAAACCCACCTCGCGACGACGATACTCCACCAAATCCTGATCGCTGATGTCCAGCAGGTCGCGTTCGCCCACGCGGATCCGGCCCGCCGATGGGCTCTCCAGGCCGGCCAGAATGTTGAGCAGCGTGGTCTTGCCCGATCCGCTGGCGCCCACAATCCCAATCAGCTCGCCCGGTTTCACCTCCAGATCCACGCCACGCAGCGCCACTACTTCCAAATCCGCCGGCTTGTAAATCTTGAAGAGATCGTTGGCCTCCACATAAGCCGGAAGGGTATCGTCATCTTCCATATCCTCGGCCAACGTTTCCGGAGACGGCAGGGCTTCCGGTTCGGGGATGGGAGGGGTGGCGGGTATCGGGTCGGGCGATGCCGATTTGACCGCAGCCGCCGGAACCGCGCCGTCGGACATCTGCGTATCCGGCGCAGCTTCGACAACCTCCACAACTTCCGCAGCCGGCACTTCCGCTGCGGCTTCCCTTACCTCCGCGCCGGAGGTTGCCTGCCCACGTCGCTCCGGGGGCAGAAACTGCCGGACATACTCGTCATTGGAACTGTTCTGTGGCGCTTGGGACATCCTGCTCAAACTCAACCAAGGGTATGCTGCAAAACCGACGGCATTATAACCCGCATCGCCGCCGTAGCCTAGCATTGCGCCGGCCCGTAGGCTCGCGCAAAATGTCATTCCGAGTCCGCCGTAGGCGGACGCAGGAATCTCGGTGGGGTAGCGCACAAGTTTGGCAAACTAACGCCGTCGCCGGTTCGCGAGTTCTCAGCCATTGCCGCCGCTCACATCCCGCCGGGTCAGCACGGCCAGCGTCAGCGTGCCGAACAAGGCGATGTAGGCGACCACCGCCGGCGCGAAATGCCAGGCGCTTACCTCGTCGTTGCCGGCCAGCCCTGATACTGACCCGCGCAGCGTCCAGCGCAGGTAATCCGCCAGTTGGAAATCATAGACCTCGTTGACTATCAGAATGGCGACCGGGTAGGCCGTGGATTCCGCAATCAGAATGGCGGCGGCCACGATCACGCCGAAAGTGGTCGAACGGCTGGCTACGCACAGCAGCGCGGTGAGGCTCATATAGGCAAGGGCCCCCGGCAGGCTGGCGAAAAAGCGCCCGGCGATTGATCCCCAACTCAGTGGAGTGTCGCCAAAAGGCGACAACGCCGCCACGCCGGGGGCGCCGGCCAGCAGACCGACCACGCCGGCCAGACCCCATGACACCGCCCAGACCACGGCCAGTATGCCGCCCACCAGCAGCAGCTTGGACAACGCCACCCGCCAGCGGGGCTGCCCCCGGGCCAGCAAAGCCCGCAGCGTGCCCCAGCCATATTCGCCGCTGAAAATGATGGCCGTCAGAAAAACCGCCAGAAACGGCCCGACCACGCTCAACGCCAGAAAGATGAAAAAGGGAAACATCGCCGGCGCGATGGTGTCGTCAGCCGGCCCCCGCAGCAGAACGCCGCCGGCCAGGATGAGGACGACCGCCGCCGCCACCATCCCGATGATTACCTGAAAGGCTCGGCGACGAGACAGGCGAAACCACTCCCAGCGGATGCTCACCGCGACGGACCGGGCGATGTCAAACATCCCCGTTCTCCTCGCCGGTTACGGCCATAAATCCGGCCTCCAGCGAGCCGCCGGTAGTGGTCATTGCGGCGATATAAACCCCGGCGCCGGCTAAATCCCGGCTGATTTCCCATTCCTGCCCCGGCGTGGCGGCTATTTCCAAGCCGTCGGCGGATTGGGCGATTACATCCCAGCCCCCTTCCCGCAGCAGCGCCGCCGCCCGCTCATTATCCGTGGTGCGGACGCGCGCCTGCGACGGCGCGCCCATTTCGGCTACCGGGCCGGAGTACAGCAGCCGTCCCCGAGCCATTACGCCTACCCGGTCGCAAACCTGCTCCACTTCGTTGAGCAGATGGCTGGCCAGAACAATCGTGCGTCCGTTATCGCTGGCCAGGCTGCGGATTAGCTGGCGAACCTCAACAATGCCGGCCGGGTCCAACCCGTTGGTCGGTTCGTCAAGAATCAGCAGGGCCGGATTCCCCAGCAGGGTGGCGGCGATGCCCAGACGCTGCTTCATTCCGGTGGAGCAGGCGCCAAACTTGCGCTCCGCCGCATCGCCGTCCAGGTTCACAGTTGCCAGCAACTCGTCGATTGCGCCGTCTCCGCCGCCGGTTGCATAGGCGCCCTGTAGACAGCGCATGTTGTCGCGACAAGACAGGTATGGCCAGAAGGTAGGCCGCTCAATCAGCGCGCCGACATTGCCCAAGGCCTCCCGCATCCCGGCGGGACCGCTTTGACCCAACAGCGTTATCGCCCCGGCAGTGGGGCGCAGAAAGCCGGCCAGCATCGACAGGAGCGTGGTCTTGCCGGAACCGTTAGGCCCCAGCAGCCCGTACACGCCGCCGGCCGGAATGTTCAGGCTGACATTGTCCACTGCCCGCACCCGGCCGAAACTCTTGGACAGGCCGGATACTGCCACGGCGGGAGCGTGGGCGGCGTTAGCGGTCATAGTAGCAGATCTCTGGATGCCGGCTTTCGCCGGAATGCGGGAAAATAGGGTTATGCCAGCACGTCAAACCCGTAGCCCGCGTTGTTCAGGTCGCCATCGGCGAAACGGGAAAGGCGCAAGGGGGTGATGTCCACGGTGGAGGCTGCGCCGTTGCCGATCAGCTCGGCCATCAGCACGCCCACCATTGGGGACAGCTTGAAGCCGTGGCCGCTGAACCCGCTGCATACATAGAGGCCGTCCACTCCGTCGATGCGATCCATGACGGGATGGGAGTCGGGCGTGTTGGTGTAGAGGCCGGCGTATCCGGCCGCGAGCTCCGCGTCGGCGATGGGCGGGATGCGCCTGGCGAGACGCTGCCACACGTCCTGGATGAACGCCGCGCTGGCCCGCTGGGCGTACACCTCCGGGTCATCCACCACGTCAGAGTGGTTGCCGTTGCCCACCAGGGTCAGATCCTGCCCTTCGGGGCGGAAGTAAATGCGATTGCCGATGTCTGCTCCGCCGGGGTGGTGAGGCACCCGGTCCAGCGGACGGCGGAAGTGCAGCACCTCGTGGCGCGTGGCGATGAGTGGGACGTCGATGCCGTGGGGCGCCAGGAACCGCGCCGTCCACGGCCCGGTGGCCACCACGGCGACGCCGGTGGCGATTCGCTCGCCGTGGGCGGTGCGAACACCCACGACCCGGCTGCCATCGTCGCTGGTTTCAATAGCGGTAACCGGAGTTTGCAACCGTATGGCAACACCCTCGGAACGGGCGCGGGTAGCGTAGGCGTAGGCGGCGCCGGAAGCGTCGGCATGGCCGGAGTAAGGCTCGTAGGCAATGGCGGCGGCGTCATCCACCGCGAAACCGGGAGCCAGCGCCGCGGCGTCATAGGCGCTGATAATGTCGGTAATCACGCCCACCGACTGCTGGGTGGCAATGTTGGAACGGAAGGACGGCAGATCCGCTTCGCCGGCGAAGACCAGGTAGCCGGTACGGGTGTAGCCGCACTCTCCGCCGATGATGTCCTCGAAGTTGCGGAAAATCTGCAAACTGCGCCAGGCCAGTTCGGCGTTGACGGCGGTGGAGTAGTGCATACGGATGGCCGCGCTGCTGCGCCCGGTGGAGCCGCTGCCCAGGGTATCGCGTTCCAGCAGCACGATACGCCGCAGGCCGTGGTCGGCAACGGTCAGCGCCAGGTTGCAGGCGATGCTGCACCCCATCACACCGCCCCCGATGATGACGGCATCGGCGGTTTCGGTTGCGGCGGTCATCAGAGCGCCGGCTCCGGGGGGAACAGTTGTTGCAGCAAGCTTATTGCAGTCGCAACGTCGGTTGCCGCCTCAATCACTTCTTCCGCCGGCAAATCGTTCTCATAGAAATGTTGGTGCAGGCTCCGCGCGGTGGCTAATCCGTGCCGCAAGACATACCCGTTAGCCGGGTCGGAGGTTCTAACCAACGTGGCCAGCCGGCTGGCCACGCCAATGATACTGGCGTGATGGGAAATACGTAACCGGTGGTCTGCTCCGATGGTCTTGATGGTCTGGGCGTAAGCGCCCCAGGATTTTTCGGCCACTTGCAAATAACCGCCTTCGGCCAGGCTTTTCCGGACGCGCTGTTGGTAATGGGCCAGTATGTTCCGGTGGGCAGCAGCCCGCTCGGCCGCCCGACCAGTGGAAAGGACGACATTCTGCCGGCTGCCACTGAGGCCGGCGTGGATGGCGGCGGCCACTTGCCGGGATGAGAAAGCGGGTGGCGTAGTCATAGCGGCTTCATAATAGCATGAGTAATGACAACCTCACCGGCGTTCCCGCGCTCGCCGCACCCGGAATGTCGTGCCCCGTTGCTTTCGCATCCAGCGGAGGAAGTCGGCGACGCGGGGATTGGCCCGCAAGAGTTCCACGCTGCGCAACTCTTCGGCCAGGGTGGTTACGGAAAACATGGCGTGAACCTGTCGGTGGCAGGTGGGGCACAACAATGCGGTCGGGCCGTGGTTGCCGCCCCGGGCCCGAGGCACCAGGTGATGCACGGTGAAACGCTCGACGGCCCGTTCGCACAATTCGCAGGCGCCGGCGTCCGAGCTGGCGGGCCGGCCACGTCGGTCGTGGGCTTCCTCAGGATGATGCAGCGCGGAGCCGTTTGTGTCGGCGGACGGTCGCTTGCGCCCGCCTCGGGAACGGGTGCGCGCGGGACGCTTAGCCACGACTGCGGGGGTCGGATGTGTCCAGGAAACGCCAGCCGGGGAGGTCAATCTGCCACTGGGCATCTTCCCGCAACATGGGGATCATCAGCCCGGACATGAGCCGGCTGTGCTGCACCACCGTTTCATCCTTGACGCCGAAGGGCAGGAATACGAAGGCGTGCTCGTCGTCCACGTAGCGGGTGGGCGCGGCCGCCAACTCGGAAAGGTCTTCCAGAGGCCAGAGACGCAGGACGGTGGTGCGAAAGTCGTCCATCATCGAATCGCGCATGGGATGGTTGACATCGTAAGCGGCTCGGTATGCCACCTGCATATCGATGTTGAGACGGGTAGCCCAGACGCCCATACGCATACCGCGGGTTTCCTTGGAGAGCATGGACCAGGCCAAGTCCATGTCGCCGTCGCGGATGGCCTCGGCGAACAGGCCGGCGCGTTGTCCAACCTCGTCGGGTTCGTGGCTGCGGCGTTGTCCGGGCATTCGCATGATGGGTGTCCATGCTCCGGTCAATAATGGAGCGGATCGGTGCATCCCCGGAGTTTGATACCATTGTAGGGCCTGGGCCCGGCGGTGGCAAACGGATCAAGGATGGAGTTATGGCAATCTGGGGCCGCACCCCGGGCAATCGCAGGGGTCGGCGCGGTCACGAAAGTGATGCAGGCCGTGAACGATGCTACCTTCCCGGTCGAAGAAGTTTGAGATTGCGTCGAAGAACTCGTCATCGCCCGGTTCGAATTTCCGCCACAGTGCATACGAAACCAGATCGGCGTATTGAATGAGGCGAGCAGCCCTGGAATCAACAAAGAACGGTACATCAACCAGGTTATGCATCGTTCCCCGCCGATTCCTGAGCGTACTGAATTGGAACGCTAAAGATTGGAGGCGAGCCTCTTGCATTGATTTTTCCGGCTTATCAAGAACTATGAGTCCGCGCTGTGGAGGATAGCCCCGCCTGTTTATACGACCGAGGAATTGGTCAAATAGACTGGAAATCTGCTCGAAAGCATACTCGACCGGATCTTCGGACAACCGCACGCTTGTTAACCACTACGCCAAACCATGCCCATTCACCGCGCAGTCAGCAGAGCATCGACTATCATTGAACGGCGTTCCTCCGGCCCCAACTTCCGCCACCAACCGTTGCCCTTCCGGATTGGATTCCTGTGGAACTCAAGAGCTTCGGGCGTCTCGTTGCCAAGGCGCTGAGTCAAACTTCCGGCCAGCCGCTCCAATTCCGTCTGAAGCCAATACGCTTGGCGTTCAAGTACCGCAATGCCGGCGAGGACGAAACGCTTATCGTCCGGGTTGGTTACGGAACCAGCGTCGTCCAAGTAGAGCAGGTACATGGAGAAGGACGGCTGGGCAAGAACCACGTCTTGATGAGCGAATTGCGGGGCGACCCTCCCGACCGTATGATAACAGACTATATCGCGGCGGTGTAACCGTCAACCGCCACTAAATGCAGGGCAGCGTTCCGATTCAGGTGGTTTGGTTGTACGATAGGGCAGCGGGCAGGTTTTGGAGGTGTCCATCAGGGGGCTGCTGTATCAATTGGGAACCGAGTTGGAACAGGAGCTCCCGGTGCGAGTGTGCCAAGCGTTGCCGGGGGCGCGGGACGTTTATCAGGCGCAATGTTTTATCAGGCGCAATGTCCCGATTGCCAGTTGGCGATGCGCCGCCATCATGCTTATCGCCGTTCCATTCGGCGTCGGGAACGGCAGGGAACGGTATGGTCGCCCCACAACTTATTGATACTCCTCCAAAAGCGTGGCCTGATCAACCAAACCACCTGAATTGCAACGCTACCGTGAGCGAACCACACCGTTGACGTGGCCCGCCCCTGCCAATAGACTGGTGTGGCTTATGGCACGAATATTTGACCTTCACATACACACAACCAAAGGCAGTGCTGATTCCAGCCTGACCCCGGAAGATCTGATCCTCGAAGCGGAACGCCTCGGCTTGCGCGGCCTTTGCATCACCGAACACGCCGGGCCTTGGGACCGACATGAGTTCGCCGCCTTTGCCGCTCGGCATAACGTGGTGCTGATTCGGGCCATGGAGGCAGACACCGACATGGGGCACATCCTGGCCTTTGGCGTTGACCGCTACCAGAGCGGTTTTCATCGCGCCGAGGAACTGAGCAAGGCCACCCACGCTGCGGGCGGCTTCGTAGTGTCGGCGCATCCCTTCCGCGGCGTGCTCGGACAGCACCACCGCACCCGGCCGTATCTCTATCCCAATCCGGACGAACCAATACCGCAGGAACCGGAAACGGCTATGCTCCATCCGGTTTTCAAGTTGGCGGATGCCGTCGAAGTCGCCAATGGCGGCACATCCGACGAAGAGAACCGCTTCGCCGCCGAGGTGGCCCACCGACTGAATTTGCCCGTAACCGGCGGCAGCGACGCCCACAGCACCCACGGGTTGGGCCGGTTCGTGACCGAGTTTCCCGACGAGATTTTCGACGAAGCGCAGTTTCTGGCCGCGTTGCACCGGGGCGACTTCCAACCTTTGGAGGGTTTGCGGCAGGGTATGCCGCGCCCCTATCGTCTCCGGTCCGCCTAGAAAGTGTCAGCTAATGCCTTCATTCAGGTATTTCCCGGTTCCCGCTTTCGCAGGAACGACGGTGTGATTTTCAAATGACGCAAACGGCTTTGCCCCGAGGCGACATATTTGAACGCCAGTTCGTCTGCATCGACCTGGAAACCACCGGGTTGCAGGCCCACGCCGACGCCATCATCGAGGTGGGCGCCGTAAAGTTCCAGGGCGGCGAGGTGCTGGAGCGCTACCAGACCTTTGTCAACCCGGGACGCCGGCAGATCCCGACGTTCATCCAGCAACTGACTTCAATCAGCCCGGCGCAGATTGAGCGCGCTCCGGCCTTTGAGCGAATTGTTGAAGAGTTCGCTGACTTTGTTGGCGACCTTCCCGTGGTTGGCCACAACATCGCCTTCGACCTGGGCTTCCTGCGTTCCCATGGGCTTCACTTGAGCAACCCCAGCTATAACACTTGGGATCTGGCCTCCATATTCCTGCCCACCTTGCCCGAATACAACCTGGTGGCGCTGGCGAAACATTTGGGTCTGGACCACAGCCAGGCCCACCGGGCCACCGCCGACGCCGAGACTACCGCGCTGGTTTTCCACCGGCTGTTGAAACTGGGAACGTCTTATCCCGCCGCAAAGGTCGCCTTCATCGCCAGAGCGGCCCGGGCCGCCAACGCGTCCATCGCCGACCTGCTGGAAGGGCTGATCCCCCACGCCGGAGGCGCCGGCTCAGTCCGCCAAAGTGGGCTCACCGCCCCAGGCGACGCCGGCGTCGTAGGGCTCAACGGACTGAATTTGGAAAGCCTGGCCAATCGCCTGTCCGACGGATTTTTGACAGATCGGGCCGGCGAACCGATCCGCAGCGCGGTGCGCCGGGAACTCACCGAGCAGCAGGTTGAGGAACTGCTGGAACCCCATGGCACATTCGCCCGATCATTCCCCGGTTTTGAGAACCGCCCCCAGCAGGCCGAGATGCTCAAAGCGGTCACTCGGGCCGTTTACCAGGGGCGCAAGCTCATCGTGGAGGGGGGCACCGGGATTGGCAAGAGCATCGCTTATCTGCTGCCGGCGGTGCTGTACGCCGCCAGCCGCGGACAGCGGGTGGTCATCTCCACCAACACCATCAACCTGCAAGAACAGTTGATGAACAAGGATATTCCGGCGGTTGTCGAGATACTGGAGGAGGCCGGCATCCTCCAGCCCAACGCGGTCAGATACGCGCAGCTGAAGGGCCGCTCCAACTACCTCTGCCTGCGGCGCTGGTCCAATCTGGGCGGCTCCGACAACCTGACCGAAGACGAGGCGCGGGTGCTGGGCAAAACGGCGGTGTGGCTCGACGATACCGAGAATGGGGATCGCACGGATCTCAACCTGAGTTTCGGTGACCTGCGGGCGTGGTCGCGGCTGTGCGCCGACAACCAGGGGGTCTGTCAGTCCTTCCGGGGCGGCGCTCCCTGCTTCCTCCGCCAGGCGCGACGCCGCGCCGAATCGGCCCATATCCTCGTGGTGAACCACGCCCTGCTGCTGGCCGATCTGGCGGTGGGCGGCACCGTGCTCCAGGACTATCAACGGCTGATCGTTGATGAGGCTCATCATCTGGAGGAAGAAGCCAGTCGCCAGCTGGGCTTTGAGATCACCGAAGACGACCTGCCCCAGGAGCTGGACAGCATCTATCGTCTGCTCAGATTTTTGACCGGGGCGGCGAGCCAGGCGGCCGGGGACGACAACGTCGCCCGCACGCGCGATGCGCTCACCGGGGCTACCGCCGCCTGCAACCAGTCGTTGCAGGGTTGGCAGCAACTGTGGGACGCGGTGACCCGCCTCTATCAGGCGGAAAGCCGGGGAGACAACGACCGGCAGCCGCTATCGCTGGAGGCCGGCGTCCGGCAAAGCCGCGAATGGGGCACGGTGACGCTGGAATGGGAATCGCTGGCCGCCTTTTTGACCGAATGCGCAAATCGCCTGGCGGACGTGGAGCGAGCCGTTGACGAGGGCCATTACAACCTTTCCGACGACGATGGCGCTTCCGAGCTAGCCGGCTTCAGAGAGGACATTGCCCTGCTGAACGAGCGGCTGGCGTCGGTTTTTGGCCGTTATGACGATGAACAGATCCAGTGGATCGATATGGTCCGGCGCAGCCTGACCCTTCACTCCACGCCCTTGTCGGTGGGCCCCATCCTCTCTGAACAGCTGTTTGAGCAGAAGGAGTCGGTGGTGCTGACCAGCGCCACGCTGGCCACCGACGCCAATTTCGCTTTCCTCCGGCAGCGGGTGGGCTTCCCTGAAGAGAGCGATGAATTGCTGGTGGATAGCCCCTTCAACTACCGGCGAAACACGCTGCTCATGGTGCCCGACGATCTCCCCGATCCGCGCCGTGGCGCGGAACACGCCCGGGGGACTGCCCAGGTAATCACCAACATGGCGCAGGCGTTGGACGGCCACCTGATGGCACTGTTCACCTCCCACAGCGCGTTGCGAGAGGCGTCGTTCCAGGTGCGCGGGCCGCTGCGGGCCATGGGCATCACCGTGCTGGCCCAGGGTATCGACGGGACGCCCCGCCAGCTCATTGACCGCTTGCATTCCGATTCCCGCGCCGTGTTGCTGGGCACGGCCAGCTTCTGGGAGGGGGTCGATATGGAATCGGGCGTGCTGCGGGGGTTATTGCTGTGCCGGCTGCCCTTTCCGGTGCCCACTGATCCCATCATCAAGGCCCGGGGCAACCTGTACAACAATCCCTTCAACGAGTTCCAGGTGCCCCACGCCGTGCTGCGCTTCCGCCAGGGATTTGGCCGCCTGATCCGGAGCAAGGTTGACCGGGGCGCAGTGGTCATACTGGACCGTCGCATCCAGACGGCCAATTACGGCGACCGTTTCCTCAACGCCCTGCCACCGTGCTCAATCGAGCGATCCAGCGTCAGCAGCGTGGGGGAACAGGCGGCTCGCTGGTTGCAGTTGAGCCGTTTGTAGGGGCAGGTTCCAAACCGGTCTCTGCGGGCTTCCGTCGTGCAACTAGCCATTGAACAGCCCTTCGACCTGGCGGAGAGCCTGGAGAGCGGGCAAGCCCATCGCTGGCGCAAATTGGGCGACGGTTGGTATTCCGGCGTCCTCGGCCGGCGGCTCATACATATCCGACAGAACCCGGCGGGAGCGGAGTACCGCGCTGCCGGCTGGGAAGGATGTCCCGGCGCCACAAACGCGCTGCTCCACTCTTACTTCCGGCTGGACGACGATATCCACGCCATCTATGCCGACATCTGCCGCGACCGCCGGGTGGCTGAGATGGTGGCGAGATACCCGGGACTACGCATCCTGCGACAGGAACCCTGGGAATGCACGGTGGCCTTCATCTGCTCGGCCACGTCCAACATCCCGCGCATCCACCAGAACATGGAGGCGATGGCGGACCGCCTGGGCGAGCCGTTGGAACTGGACGGCGAAGTGCGCCATACTTTTCCGTCCCCGGAGAGTTTGGCGTCGGCCGGCGAAGGTTTCCTGCGCGAGTTGGGGTTGGGGTTCCGCGCGCCCTACGTAATCGCCGCTGCCCGAAGGGTATGCGACGGCGAGCTGGATCTGGACGAGTTGATACGGTTACCCTACCCGGAGACCAAGGCCAGGCTGATGGACTGCTACGGCATCGGAGCGAAAATAGCCGATTGCATCGCCGTCTTCTCCCTGGAAAAGCTGGCGGCCTTCCCGGTGGACGTGTGGGTGCGCCGCGCCCTGGCGGAATGGTACTTTCCCATGCAGAAAAAGCCCCCTGACCGGGCCATGGTGGAATGGGCACAGGAATACTTCGGCCAGTACGCCGGCTACTCCCAGCAATACCTGTTCCACGGGCGGCGCAAGGCGGGGAGATAAGATAAAGCTGGCGCTTTGGGGTAACCGTTCGGGGTTGAGCAGACAATCTTGAACGGCGTCGGTTTGGTCGAGTGAGCTACTGGTTCCTCAGCTGGTGGAGTTCGTTTTCCAGCTCGCGAACGCGGGCCTCGGCCTGGATGCGCGCCGCCCGCTCCTGGTCGGCGCGGCGGCCCTCCTGGTCGGCGCGGCGGCCCTCCTGGTCGGCGCGGCGGCCCTCCTGGTCGGCTCTGGCCCGCTGGGACTCATAGGTAGGGATGTGCTCCCCCGTGGCCGGGTCATGCCACCCCAGCCGGCCGGCTTCCCATCGCAAGTGCAAGTTCAGCGCCGCGCTGTAACCCTGCAACACATCCTCGTTCAGCCCATCAATCGGAATCGGTACGTACCTCCCTTCCTCCAGCCGATCCCCGGCTAGCCGCGAGCCATGGTGCTCCCCGGTTTGGTCAAACCGCCAGTACTCCAGGATGCCAAAGGCCGCGTAGGCATCCCGCTTTTCCGCAACGTCACTCCGCCCCGTGCTTGCCGAGGCGACTTCCAGCACGAAGTCCGGCGGCTTGCCCTGCTCCGAGATGACATATCCGTTGCGCGCCCGGTAGGCTCCGGGATCAACGTCGAAGGCGATGAGCAGATCGGGCACCCGCCGCTCGGCAGCGGAGGAGCCGGGTTCCCGGACGATGTAACGCTCAGCGGTGACCAAAGTGGTGTCAGGATTGCCGAGGAACTGGGCCAAGTGGTGGGTGCTGCCGGGTTCGTGAAGGTGCTCTACGGATGTCATTTCGTCGGGATGTCGTGGGGGCGGGTCCGGCAATTGGAACGCGGCGGGACCGGGTGGAGATTGGGCGGAGAGGTTGGCAGTAGTCATGTCGCACCTGGCGAGGTTGGCTCGGATGCTGGTTTGCTATGGTATGTCATGGGATACTGCTACGGGCATTCGGTGGGAGTGGGAATATTATACTCTGGTGCGGGGGCAACGGCAGGGGCGTTAGGCGATTATTGGAATGGTCAAGCAGAATGCTATGACAGGCTGGAACGCAGGCAACGGATTTCAGCGGCGGGATTGAGATGACGCGGGAACTGGAAATTACTCAACCTTTCGATTTGAAACTGAGCTTGACCATGGGGCAAGCGTTTCGCTGGCGTCCCTTCGGCGGCGGATGGTTTTCCGGTGTGCTGGGCGAAAATCTCATCCACGTCGGCCAGCCGGACGGGGTAGATGGCGCTGTCTCATACCGTATCGGCGGCCCCGGCGGAGAACGGCCATCTACTGATGCGGACGACGAAATGTTGCTACGGTACTTCCGGGAGGATGATGACGTTGAGGGCATTTACGCTGACATCAGCAGGCGCGATCCGATGATAGCAGATTTGGTACGGCAGTACCGGGGGATGCGGGTTTTGCGACAAGAACCCTGGGAGTGCCTGGCGTCGTACATCTGCTCAAAGAGCAACAAAATCCCAAACATCCGACAATGCGTATCTGAGGTCGCCACGCTGAGCAGTCAAACGGTGAAGCTGGGTGATGACGAACAGCGCATTTTCCCAAGGCCACAACGGATAGTAGAAGTCGGATTGGAGAGATTGATTGAGTTGGAACTCGCAGGTAGATTCAGCCGAGATTTTCCCTCGGCATTAATCGCAGCTGCTCGACGTGTACATGACGGAGACCTTGAAGTTTGCCAACTCCGGCAACGGTCTTACACCGATGTCATGCGCACTCTAATGCAAGGGCGACCTGGCAACAAAGAAAACAATGGTATCGGTTTAAAGATAGCCGATTGCGTCGCCTTGATGTCTCTAGATAAATTGGAAGCGTTCCCGGTGGACACGCACATCAGGCGACTGGTGACCAACAGGTGGTTTGGCAGGGGAAAGCCATCCACCGACGCCAGAATCATACGATGGGCGCAAGATTATTTTGGGCCATATGCAGGTTACGCCGGCCAGTTTATCTTTTGTGACCGGGAACTGGCTGGGAATAGCGGCTCGTCCGACAGGATACGGGGAAGGGTCAGATCGTGAGCACGGGGAACAGCCAAAGGCGCGCGCCGCCGCCGACCACCCGGCAGCGCCCCACGCCGGCGGCGATGAACTCCTATGGAGCCCGGCGCAGGGCCGGCGCGGGGCGCTATACCTGACAACTGTTACGTTGTAATTTCATACGCGCCTGTCCTGTCTCGAAACTCCCGCAGGTAGTCTATCAATCAGCCGTCCGTTATACTCCGTTGGGGATCGCGATCAGCGGCCCGCAACCCCGCCTCCCAAGTGTATGCCTGCGTCCACCCCATCACCCTTAACCTCCGCCGTCCTCCTCGCTGCCGGCGTGTCCCGCCGCATGGGCACGCTGAAAGCGTTGCTGGACTGGCGGGGCCGCTTTCTTATCGTCCACCAGATCGTCGCCCTGCGCGAGGCTGGGGCAGACGAAGTAGTGGTGGTGCTGGGCCACCGGGCCGACGAGTTGCAGGCGCGCATCGGGGTGAACAGCGACGTGTACGCCTTGGGCAATGTGCGGTGCGTGGTCAATCCCGATTACGCCGAGGGGAAGACCACTTCCATCAAAACGGGGTTGCGCGCGATCTCCTCTGCTGACGATGCGGCCGGGCCGATCCTTTTTCTCAACGTTGACCAACCCCGCAGCCCGGGAATCATGCGGCGAGTTCTGGAGTCCCATCGGAACGGGGATGACGCGCTCATCACCATACCGACCTGCAACGGAAAGGGGGGCCACCCCATCGCCGTCAGTCGCACTCTGTACGGCGAACTGTTGGACATTACCGAGGCTACCCAGGGAATGCGCGCCGTGACGGAGCGGCACAAGGACGCAACACAGCGGGTTGAACTGGGCGCGCCCGAGCTGCTGTGGGACGTCAATACGCCGGAGCAGTACCAAGCGGCGTTGGCAGCAGCCGGAATCACGCCTCCTCATGATTGACGGCGTATTCCAAATTATGGCTAAACTGGCGGTTGAACATTCCAATGACAGGGGAAATTCCCAACTGCGTCAGTCCTGGCAGATTCGATTTCAGGGGGGAGTGAGGAATGTATCACGTCGTATCTTTCTGGAGAGTCGCGCCGGAATGAAGAAACCGATTCCCCAACTCAGGTGCATTGCCGCCAGCACTACCGGGATGAGTGCCGCGGACGGCTCACGGCGCAGTCGCCCAACGGAGGCTGCCCACAACACGAGGAAGGCAAGGTAGAGGAGCGGCAACGCCGCCGCCCACCAGAACACCCCGGAGATGGCCAGGCCAGCCGAGACGACAAGGGCCAGCGACAGCATGGGGGCGGCCAGGTGCCGGAACCGCAGTGACTTGGGATGCAGCATCAGCATCGTTGACTTCCACCGGCCATTGTTGAAGTACTGGCGCACCAGCGACGCCATATTACCGCGGGGACGGTATTCGGCGGCAAGCTCCGGATCGAACCAGACCGTTCCCCCGCGCCGGCGGAGACGCCAGTTGAGTTCGTAGTCCTCATTCCGGTTCAAGCTGGCATTGAATCCGCCCACGGCTTCCAGGGTGTCGCGGCGCCACGCGCCGAGGTAGACGGTGTCGGTTGGCCCTGGGGCGGTTCCCACTCGGTAGGGAGCGCCTCCCGAGCCCGGCAGCGAGTTCATCGCCACCGCCACCGCCTTCTCAAAGAACGTCGTCCCGGCTGCCTGCTGCCGTCCGCCCGCGTTGGATGCGCCGGTGCGCTCCAGCGTCCCCACGGCGCGCCGGACGTATCCGGGCGGGAGCGTGGTGTGGGCGTCGCAGCGGACGATGACCTCGCCGGTGGCCTCCCGGATGGCGCAGTTGAGTCCGGCCGGCGCGTTGCGCTCCGGGTTGGGGACGATGCGAACCTCGGGGTAGGACGCCCGGATTATCCCGGCCATCGTTGGATAATCCGAGCCGTCGGCCACGATGACCTCAATCGGCTCCGCATAATCCTGTGCGAGAACCGAGTCCAGCGTGGCCGCGATGGTGGCTTCCTCGTTGCGCGCTGGTATGATTACCGATACGGACGCGCCGGACTGCCCGGTCCCGGCGCCGGTTATAGCCGGCGCGAAGGCGCGCGCCTTTACGCGCGTCCGCGGGCGGCGCGCGCCGGCATCCGCCCACACCCGGCGGTACTCGGCGACGTACCGCTCCGCCACCGCCCGGTCGTCGTATTCGGCTTCAACCTTGCTGCGCCCGGCGGCGCCGTAGCAGCGGCGAAGGTCGTCATCGGTCAGCAGACTTTCGATGGCCTTCGCCAGTTCAACCCCATCCCGTGGGGGAACGGAAATTCCGTTCACGCCCTCTTCCAATATTTCCACGACACCCGGGAGCGCGGTGGAGACTACCGGCTTTCCCATGGCGGCCGCTTCAATGAGAACCCGGGGTATGCCCTCGGGATAGTCGGTCGGATGGGCAACCACGTCGGATATGGCAAACACGGCCGGGATGTCGTCGCGGTGCCCGGTGCACTTAACCGAACCATCGCCGGCCCAAGCATCAAGGTCATCGTAGGTGACCGTTCCCGGATTGCCCGGGTCAGGCTCGCCGACGAGGAGGAAGCAGGCGTCCGGCAGCCGGCTCCGCACCAAGCGGGCCGCTTCCACGTACTGGGGCACGCCCTTGTCGTACAGCAGGCGCGAGGCCATGCAGACCACCGGCGCCCCCGGCGCTATCCCTAATTCCGCCCTGACCCGCTCCCGGCAATGGCCGGACACTGCGTCGGAGCTGAAGGCCGCAAGGTCGATCCCCGCCCCTCCCTTGATGACCTTCCCCTTGCTGCTCGATGAACTCCCCGCCCCTACCAAAACGTCCTTGTCATGTTGGTTCATAAAAGTGTAGCAGTCGCTTAACTTCACCGATGCGCGGTACAACAGCCCCAATCCGGAACGCAGTATGGAGTGTCGCCGATTGCCCGGCAAGAACGCAGAACCCAAACCCGTGACCCCGCCGAAGACCGCCGGGACGCCGGCCAACCGGGCCGCGACGATGCCGTACAGGTTGGGCTTGATGGTGAAGTGGTGAACCAGGTCCGGCCGGAGTCGCCGGTAGATTCTTACCAATGAGATTGTATTCCAGGCGGCAGACAGCGGATTCACGCTGCGGCGGTCCAGTTCCCACGGAATGAACACCGCGCCCATACTCTCTATGTCTGCTACAAACCGCCCGGGCGGCGCAATGGCGTACACGATGACGCCCATCGCCAGGAGCTTGCGCATGATCGGCGCGCGAAAGCGGTACAGGTTGGTATCCGAATTGGCGACGATGGCCACCGACCTGGGAAAGTCGTTCATCTTTGTTCTCAGCCTTTGAAGTCGGGGGGACAGTCCGCCCGTTGACCCGGCGCCTGCGTTTCGCCTTTCACTCCAGGTCGTCGATATGCTCCATGGCGGCATGGGAAATGACCAAATCGGCGCATCCGGCCATTTCGGGAAATCGCTTCAGG
>CAYGAY010000011.1:0-85029 GCA_964347975.1 uncultured Dehalococcoidia bacterium | reverse complement strand
AGACCTCGCAAGACGTCACCCTCAATCTGGTGGACGACACGGCGGACGAGCCGGACGAGACGGTGACCCTCACCCTGTCCGGCCTGACCGGGACGGCGAGCATCGCCGACGGGACGGCCACCGGCACCATCACCGACAACGACCTGCCGCAGGTTACGGTAGCCTCCGGCGGCGACGTGACCGAGGGGGCGGACGCCGAGTTCACCCTGACGCGGACGGGCGATGCGACGCTTGCCCTGCCCGTGACCTTCACGGTGACCGGCGGCGACGCGGCGCTGAGCGACGACGCGCCAACCGCGGCCACCATCCCGGCCAACGCGACCACGGTCACGGTGAGCCTGGCCACCGAGGACGACAACACCGACGAACCCGACGCCACGCTGACCCTGACGCTGACCGACGGCGCCGCCTACGACCTGGGCAGCGACCGCGCGGCGACGCTGACCGTCCAGGACAACGACGGCACGCCGGCGCTGAGCGCGGCCGACGCATCGGCCTCGGAGGACGCCGACCTGGTGTTCGAGATCACCCTGGACCCGGCCAGTTCGGGAACGGTGACGGTCAATTACGCCATCACGCCGGACACGGCGCAGGCCGCCGACTACACCGGCGCCGCCGCGGGCAGCGTAACCTTCGCCCCCGGCGAGACCTCGCAAGACGTCACCCTCAATCTGGTGGACGACACGACGGACGAACCGGACGAGACGGTGACCCTCACCCTGTCCGGCCTGACCGGGACGGCGAGCATCGCCGACGGGACGGCCACCGGCACCATCACCGACAACGACCTGCCGCAGGTTACGGTAGCCTCCGGCGGCGACGTGACCGAGGGGGCGGACGCCGAGTTCACCCTGACGCGGACGGGCGATGCGACGCTTGCCCTGCCCGTGACCTTCTCCGTGTCCGACCCCGGGTCGGCGCTGAGCGACGCGGCGTCCACCTCGGCGACCATCCCGGCCAACAAGACCACGGTCACGGTGAGCCTGTCCACCGAGGACGACGAGACCGACGAACCCGACGCCACGCTGACCCTGACGCTGACCGACGGCGCCGCCTACGACCTGGGCAGCGACCGCGCGGCCACGCTGACCGTCCAGGACAACGACGGCACGCCGGCGCTGAGCGCGGCCGACGCATCGGCCTCCGAGGACGCCGACCTGGTGTTCGAGATCACCCTGGACCCGGCCAGTTCGGGAAGGGTGACGGTCAACTACGCCATCACGCCGGACACGGCGCAGGCCGCCGACTACACCGGCGCCGCCTCCGGCAGCGTAACCTTCGCCCCGGGCGAGACCTCGCAAGACGTCACCCTCAATCTGGTGGACGACACGACGGACGAGCCGGAGGAGACGGTGACGCTCACCCTGTCCGGGGTCACCGGGACGGCGAGCATCGCCGACGGCGCGGCCACCGGAACGATCACCGACAATGACTTGCCGGTGGTGACGGTGTCCTCCGGCGGCGACGTGACTGAGGGGGCGGACGCGGAGTTCACGCTGACGCGGGCCAGCGCGGACACCGGGGCGGCCCTGCCCGTGACCTTCACGGTGTCCGACCCCGGGTCGGCGCTGAGCGATGACCCGCCAACCGCGGCGACCATCCCGGCCAACGCGACCACGGTCAAGGTGAGCCTGGCGACCGAGGACGACAACACCGACGAACCCGACGCCACGCTGACCTTGACGCTGAGCGACGGCGCGGCCTACGACCTGGGCAGCGACCGCGCGGCGACGCTGACCGTCCAGGACAACGACGGCACGCCGGCGCTGAGCGCGGCCGACGCCGCGGCCTCGGAGGACGCCGACCTGGTGTTTGAGATCACCCTGGATCCGGCCAGTTCGGGAACGGTGAAGGTCAACTACGCCATCACGCCGGACACGGCGCAGGCCGCCGACTACACCGGAACCGCCTCGGGATCCGTAACCTTCGCCCCGGGCGAGACCTCGCAAGACGTCACCCTCAATCTGGTGGACGACGCGGCGGACGAGCCGGACGAGACGGTGACCCTCACCCTGTCCGGCCTGACCGGGACGGCCAGCATCGCCGACGGGACGGCCACCGGCACCATCACCGACAACGACCTGCCGCAGGTTACGGTAGCCTCGGGCGGCGACGTGACCGAGGGGGAGGACGCCGAGTTCACCCTGACGCGGACGGGCGATGCGACGCTTGCCTTGCCCGTGACCTTCACCGTAACCGGCGGCGGGTCGGCGCTGACCAATGACGCGCCAACCACGGCCACCATCCCGGCCAACAAGCCCACGGTCACGGTGAGCCTGGCCACCGAGGACGACGAGACCGACGAACCCGACGCCACGCTGACCCTGACGCTGACCGACGGCGCCGCCTACGACCTGGGCAGCGACCGCGCGGCCACGCTGACCGTCCAGGACAACGACGGCACGGACACGATTACCGACAACGCCATACCGATTGTGACGGTCGTGTCGGCGACGGAGACTGAGAACGGAGAGGTTGTGTTCACCCTGATGCGGACGGGGGATTTGTCGGTCGCCCTGGTAGTCGGATACCAGTCCGTGTATCGGGGTCAGGGTCTCAGCCTGCGGGAGGGATATCTGACCTTCGCGGAGGGGAGTTCCGCCCTGGAGATGCGCGATCTGGAGTTCGTGGAGGGCATCGTCACCGAGGCCGACCGAACGGTGGATTTGACCCTGCTTCCCCCCGACGACTATTCCTCCGGGTATGTGGTGGGGGACCCGTCCGAGGCGACGCTGCAGGTGGCGGGCACTCCCCGGCCGGCGCTCAGCGCAGCCGACGCCGCGGCATCCGAGGACGCCGACCTGGTGTTCGCGCTCTCCCTGAGCCCAGCCGGTTCGGTAACGGTGACGGTCAACTACGCCATCACGCCGGACACGGCGCAGGCAGCGGACTACACCGGCGCCGCCTCGGGCTCCGTAACCTTCGCCCCCGGCGATACCTCGAAGAACGTCACCCTTGACGTCGTGGACGATGGCATCGCCGAGCCTGACGAGACCGTGACGCTCACCCTGACGCTCCCCGACTGGCATGAGGACAACCAGCTCAGTCCTGGGTTCTACCGCGTGGGGACGGCGCGGATCGCGGATGCCACGGCCACCGGCACCATCACCGACAACGACCTCCCAGTCGAGCCCCCAGGCGGCAACGACCGGCCGGTGGTGACGGTGTCCTCCGGCGGCGACGTGACCGAGGGCGCGGACGCGGAGTTCATCCTGACGCGGGCCAGCGAGGATACCGGCGCGGCCCTGACCGTAACCTTCTCCGTAACCGACCCTGGGTCGGCGCTGAGCGACGACGCGCCAACCTCGGCCACCATCCCGGCCAACGGGACCACGGTCACGGTGAGCCTGGCCACCGAGGACGACGAGACCGACGAACCCGACGCCACGCTGACCCTGACGCTGACCGACGGCGCCGCCTACGACCTGGGCAGCGACCGCGCGGCCACGCTGACGGTAGAGGACAACGACGGCACGCCGGCGCTGAGCGCGGCCGACGCCACGGCCTCCGAGGACGCCGACCTGGTGTTCGAGATCACCCTGGACCCGGCCAGTTCGGGAAGGGTGACGGTCAACTACGCCATCACGCCGGACACGGCGCAGGCCGCCGACTACACCGGCGCCGCCGCGGGCAGCGTAACCTTCGCCCCCGGCGAGACCTCGCAAGACGTCACCCTCAATCTGGTGGACGACACGGCGGACGAGCCGGACGAGACGGTGACCCTCACCCTGTCCGGCCTGACCGGGACGGCCAGCATCGCCGACGGTGCGGCCACGGGAACGATCACCGACAACGACCTGCCGTCTGTGACGGTGTCCTCCGGCGACGACGTGACCGAGGGCGAAAGCGCGGAGTTCACTCTGACGCGGGCCAGCGAGGATACCGGCGCGGCCCTCTTGGTGAGCTTCACGGTGACCGGCGGTGACGCAGTGCTGAGCAGTAACGCGCCAACCGCGGCGACCATCCCGGCCAACGAGACCACGGGCACGGTGAGCCTGGCGACCGATGACGACAACACCGACGAACCCGACGCCACCCTGACCCTGACGCTGAGCGACGGCGCCGCCTACGACCTGGGCAGCGACCGCTCGGCCACGCTGACGGTCCAGGACAACGACGACGCCCCGGACGACAACGACCTGCCGGTGGTGACGGTGACCTCCGGCGGCAACGTGACCGAGGGGGCGGACGTGGAGTTCACCCTGACGCGGGCCAGCGAGGATACCGGCGCGGCCCTGGCCGTGACCTTCTCCGTAACCGGCGGCGGCACGGCGCTGATCAATGACGCGCCCACCTCGGCCACCATCCCGGCCGATGCAACCACGGTCAAGGTGAGCCTGGCGACCGAGGACGACAACACTGACGAACCCGACTCCACCCTGACCCTGACGCTCACCGATGGTGGCGCCTACGACCTGGGCACGCCCTCGGTAGCCACGGTGACGGTGGAGGACAACGACGACACACCGACACTGACCGTTGCCGACGCCTCGGCCTCGGAGGATGCCGACCTGGTGTTCGCGCTGACCCTGCATCCGGCCAGTTCGCAGGAGGTCACTGTCGACTACGAGATCACGCCGGACACGGCGCAGGCCGCCGACTACACCGGCGCCACCTCGGGCTCCGTAACCTTCGCCCCGGGCGAGACCTCCAAGGGCGTCACCCTGGATCTGGTGGACGACGAGGCCGCTGAGCCGAACGAGACGGTGACCCTCACCCTCGCCAACCTCACGGGGCCGGCGAACCTCGGGGCCGGCGCCGCCACGGGAACGATCACCGACAACGACCAACAGGTCGTGACAGTCGAATCGGCAACGGAGACTGAGAACGGAGAGGTCGTGTTCACCCTGAGGCGGAGGGGGAATCTGTCGATCGCTCTGACCATCGGGTACCAGGTCGTGTATCGGGGTCAGGGCGTCGTCCTGCGGGAGGGATACCGCACCTTCCCAGAGGGGAGTTCCACCCTGGAGATGCGCGATCCGGAGTTCGTGGATGGCATCGTCACCGAGGCCGACCGAACGGCGGAGTTGACCCTGCTTCCCCCCGACGGCCATGCCTCCGGGTATGTGGTGGGGGATCCGTCCGAGGCGACGCTGCGGGTGGCGGGCACTCCCCGGCCGGCGCTCAGCGTGGCCGATGCCGCGGCATCCGAGGACGCCGATCTGGTGTTCGCGCTGACCCTGAGTCCGGCCAGTGAGTTGTCGGTCACCGTCGATTACGCCATCGCGCCGGGCACGGCGCAGGCCGCGGACTACACCGGCACGACCTCAGGCACAGTGACCTTCGCCCCCGGCGATACCTCGAAGAACGTCACCCTTGACGTCGTGGACGATGACATCGCCGAGCCGGACGAGACCGTGACGCTCACGTTGACGCTCCCCGACCGGCATGAGGACGAACCGCTCAGTAATGGGTTCTACCACGTAGGGACGGCGCGGATCGACGACGCCACCGCCACCGGCACGATCACCGACAACGATCTGCCGGTCGTGGCGGTGGCAGCGGAGGCGGGTGCGGTCACGGAGGGTGAGGATGCAGTGTTTGTTTTCTCGCGCACGGGCGATGCGTCGTCGCCGCTGACGGTGACAGTGGTGGTGGGCGAGACCGGGAGCGTGCTGGCCGTGGCCCCGCCGACGACTGCGGCATTCGGAGCGAACGAGACGGAGACGCGGCTGCGGGTTGCGACCGTGGACGACTCGACGGAGGAGCCCGACGGCCGCGTGACAGTGACGGTGCGTTTGGGGGACGGCTACACGGTGGCCCCGGGCGCGGGTTCGGCCGGGGTGGACGTGCTGGACAACGATGGATCGAGTCCCAGTCAGGCCGACGGGTAGACATCGGACGACGGTTCGGGTCCCCGGGGGCCGGCCAGCGGGGAGGCATCGGATGATGATGCCTCCCCGTTGCGCTGACGGCCACTGGGAAACCCGGTACGGTTCGGCAGCTGCCCGTCTCCGTCGGCGCCGGCGGGCTGACTATCTCCTGGGAAGCCCCCGACGCCGGCGGCGCGGCCTCCTCACCCCGTCGCGGGCTGGTGGTGGATCCCATCAGAGCCGGTTCGCCTTACAGCGCCCACTTGGCCCGTAGATCAGCATCCGCTGGCAAGTGGGCCGCGTCGGCGAAGCATACCTTGGCTCCCGTCCGTCGCGCCGCCGCGGTCAAAGCGACATACTCTGACACGAAAGCTTCCCGTCGCACCGGGTCGGCCTTGAGCAACAGTTTCTTCGGGCGCTTCAGCACCAACCCCAACCGGTGCCGGTAGTTCAAACAACTGCTGCGGCGCAGCGCCAACCCGAAGCGGTCCTCCACAAACCGGCGCACCGCCCTGCAGTTCCAGGGAGGTCCCTTACTTTGAGACCAACCGGCGCCGGATGCGTTATGCTGAATTCCGTGCTCGGGGCTAGCTACCCCATGGGCAGCGGCACGGTGGAGAGCGCCGGCAAGCAGGTAATCGCGGCGCGGCTCAAACAGGCGGGGATGCGTTGGACCAAGGCCGGGGCTCAGGCAGCGCTCAATTTGCGAACCCACTTGCTCAGTGGTCGCGGGGACGCCATCTGGCCCCTCCCCTCATCCCCAACCCAGTCCTGCCTAAATCTTGGCGCGCACCCGGGTGAGGATTGAAACGCGACCTGATGTATCATTACATGATGCAATAACAGACAGTTGCCAGCTTTAGGTGGCTATGAGGTGAGCAACGCCCACGGTGGCAACAGGGGGACAGTTCCGCTTCATCGTCAACACCAGGGAGTATGCGTTTGAACCGCCTCACGTTCATATCTGGGTAGGCAACGAGGATGTGTGCCGCATCGAGTTGAACGGTGGCAGCTACATGGATGAGCCGCCGCCGGGAAATTATCGAGACATCTTGCAGACATACGCCAAGCACGCCGCGGCAATCAGAAGCGCCTGGGACCGGATACACAGGAGATAGGTGATAGAAGCAGTGTTGGTAAAGAATGCCGACCGGATGATGCTGACTGCGGCTTCAATGGACGAAGGAATCGCGCTGACCTTTGCGGACGGCGGCACGGGTCTGATCCCCTTCCGGGACCTGCCCGAGGTCGCGGAGGGAGGAGGCATCGCCGGCTTGGAGTTGCCCAATCCCTACGAAATTGTGGTGCATATGGCCGAGGGGGAGAACATTGAGATACCTTGGGACTTTGCCCGCCACTACTGCGACGAATCGTACCGGCCGCGGGTAGAAGCCATCGCAAGGCAAGGCCGCCAGAGCTTAGGCCGGCGCATCCGCAGCGCCAGGAAGCGAGCGGGATTGACCCAAGAGGAATTGGCAGGACGTTCGGCAATTGGGCGGGTCACACTGGTTCGCATCGAGAAGGGTGAGCAGAGTCCCCGGTTTGACACCTTATCCAACATCGATCGCACACTGGCAGTGAAGGTCGAAGACCTGCTTGCCTGAACCTACAGCGCCACAGTGGGTTTACACCGAAGGATTGGACGGAACGCTGCAATCCGGTACTTCGTGCGCAACTTCCCGGAGCCGGTAGGCGAAATGATGAGCGTGCCTTGTAGACGCTGCTCGCCAGCGGCCGGTCTGATGTATCCGTCCTGAACTAACGGCAGACAGCATCCATGCACCGGGCCGTGTAACAAGGCAATGGTTTGACAGGGGAAGAACTGAACACCCGCCTGGTTGGGAACGACCAGATGGATTACCCACCGGAGTACTACTCCCATGCACTGGAGCAGTACAAGCTCAGCGTCGAGATGGCCGACCGAGTCAGTCAAAGACGCCAATCGGCCAATGTCTTCTTCCTGACGGTGAGCTCCAGTCTAATCGCTTTTCTAGGGTAGGCCCTTCAAGGAGACGCGGCATCACTGCAATTTTGGCGATCATACCCACCAAGCAAAGGGCGTTAGGCGAGAGCTCAGGATGGCCAGAGAATTGGGTAAAAAGTGCTTCCAGTTGCGGAAGAGAGGCCACTTTCCGACACCTCTGAACGGAGCCGGTGAGGTGGTGGTATGGAAGTGGAAAAACCTGAAAACGCTGTTATAGTCTCCCAGCGGCCAAAGGGCAGACAGGGGCCGCACACCTACCGTTACAGCGTACAGCCGGGCGCATTGAAACCGAGTTCGAGGCCCAGAAAAGCCACGATTAGAGCGGTTGCACAGTTCCGAGGGCTTCCCCCCGTAAGTACAGGGATGTACCGTCAACAGTCATCGGTCCCTCGTATCCGTCTGGGTTTGACCCGCACACGCGGACAGTGGGCAGTATGCTCCATCACGTTTTCTTCTCCCCGTGCCGCCCAACGCTGGCAATATCAAATCCAGCAATCGCGAAGTCGGCAAGCAGACCACCCAGAAGGTGTTCATCGCCAACAAGCGCAAGAGCGCCACCCGGGGGCGAAGCTTATGCTGACAACCGAGCAGAAGCGAGAACGCAGGCGGGTACGCGCCGCCGGGGAACGCCAACGGCGTAAGGAACTCGGCCTCTGCCGGGACTGCCCAAACGTCGCGACCGAAGGCCAAACCCCTTGTCCCGACTGCGCCGAGCAGCACCGGCAATCAAGGGAACCACGACGCTTGGCAGCAATCACCTGAACCGGATCAAGCCCTATCTGGACCGAAGAATACACCGGTATAATCCGGCTCATCATCCATCTGGTAACGACCCACCCATCCACGCTAAGCCCACAGAGGTTCAGCATGACCACCGCCGACGCCAAAATCACCCAATCCCCAAGCCGTTTCCGGCTACCCGACCCACCGGAACGCGAACCCGACGACATGACATCCGCCGAGCACCTCAGCGAAACCGGCCTCCAACACCATCTGAAGCAGTTCCTGGGCAACCCCGATAGCACCATCGTATCCGGCGAGAAGTACATCACCGCCCGGCGTGGCGACGAGATGAGGTATCCCGACCTGCTGGTGGCCTTCCGAGTGAACCCCGCCGCCTACCGTGGCGCCAACGGCTACGTCATCTCAGAGCAGGGCAAGCCGCCAGACCTGGTCCTCGAGATAGCCTCGCCGGCTACGGGCCACATCGACGTTGGAGCGAAGCGCGAGTTCTACGAGAGGCTGCTGATACCGGAGTATTGGCGGTTCGACGCCACCGGAGAGTTTCACGGCGCCAGACTGGCCGGCGACCGGCTGGTGAACGGCCGGTATGAGCGGATAGACATTGCCGAGCTGACCGGCGGAGTGTTGGAGGGACACAGCGCGGCATTGAACGTGGACTGGCGATGGGAAGACGGCCAGTTGAGTTGCTACGACCCGAAGACCGGGCTGCACATCGCCACCTTTGAAAGCGAACGCATAGCCCGTCTCGCTGCCGAAGCCGAACTCCGCGCCGAACGCGAAGCCAGGGCCCGAGACCAGGCCCGCATCCGCGAACTGGAACAGCGGCTTCTGCACCAGGACTCCTGATAAGGTTCTGGGAACCTAAGGGTCGACCAACCGAACACCCACTCGTACCAAAGGCGCCACACTGCCACCGCCAACCCAGGATTTTCAGATGGCGTACGAACTCGAGGGGATCAACCCTGTCCTGCATCGCGTTTTGCTTGGCGCTTTCCACCTTTCCCTGATGGGTGACCGTTTTCCGGGGGCGGTCTGTCCTACCTTGCTGGTCGCCGATGTATCCCACGTGGCTTCCGCCTACGTTCGCGAAGTCGGCAAGCAGACCACCCAGAAGGGGTTCATCGCCAACAAGCGCAAGAGTGCCACCAGGGGGCGAAGCTTATGCTGACAACAACGGCGCAAGGAACTCGGCCTCTGCCGGGACTGCCCAAACGTCGCGCCCAGAGGCCAAACCCCTTGTCCCGACTGCGCCGAGCAACACCGGCAATCCAGAAAACCACGGCGGTTGGCAGCAATCACCTGAACCGGATCAAGCCCTACCTGGGCCGAAGAATACACCGGTATAATCCGGCCATCATCCATCCGGTAACGACCCACCCATCCGCGCTAAGCCCACAGAGGTTCAGCATGACCACCGCCGACGCCAAAATCACCCAATCCCCAAGCCGTTTCCGGCTACCCGACCCACCGGAACGCGAACCCGACGACATGACATCCGCCGAGCACCTCAGCGAAACCGGCCTCCAACACCATCTGAAGCAGTTCCTGGGCAACCCCGATAGCACCATCGTATCCGGCGAGAAGTACATCACCGCCCGGCGTGGCGACGAGATGAGGTATCCCGACCTGCTGGTGGCCTTCCGAGTGAACCCCGCCGCCTACCGTGGCGCCAACGGCTACGTCATCTCAGAGCAGGGCAAGCCGCCAGACCTGGTCCTCGAGATAGCCTCGCCGGCTACGGGCCACATCGACGTTGGAGCGAAGCGCGAGTTCTACGAGAGGCTGCTGATACCGGAGTATTGGCGGTTCGACGCCACCGGAGAGTTTCACGGCGCCAGACTGGCCGGCGACCGGCTGGTGAACGGCCGGTATGAGCGGATAGACATTGCCGAGCTGACCGGCGGAGTGTTGGAGGGACACAGCGCGGCATTGAACGTGGACTGGCGATGGGAAGACGGCCAGTTGAGTTGCTACGACCCGAAGACCGGAATGCACATCGCCACCTTTGAGAGCGAACGCATAGCCCGTCTCGCTGCCGAAGCCCGTGCGAACGACGCCCGCAACCGGGCTGACAACGAGCGGGCCCGCGCCGATAGCGAGCACGAAGCCCGTGTCGCCGCCGAAGCCCGCACCGCCGAAGCCGAGGCCCGCATCCGGGAACTGGAAGCCCGACTCTCCAACACAGACCTCTGAACCAGCCCAGCCCGGACCGCCCCGCAACATCACCGCCCGGTCCATGCCGACAGGGCTTTGCATTGGAAGCAAGAGGTCGCCGGCAAGTCCGCATAGACCCTTTGAAAATCGTCCGCGTCAGCCAGAGATGAACCCCCACCCTCGCGCCGGGCCAGTGCCTCCTCCAGGTCGGACCAACGTCCCGCGGCCAAGGGCCAGTCGTCCACTAGGGCATAGGACTCTCCGTCGCCGGATCGCCAGACCTCCGCTGAAATCCGGCAGCTACAGGAGCAGATCGCCGCCACGACCGGCTCTATCACGAGGAGCAGAAACCCGCCGTCAGCGACGGCGAGTACGACGCCCTGCTGGAACGGCTCCGCCGGCTGGAAGAACAGCAGGAACAGCCGCCCGCCGCCAACTCGCCCACCCAAAGGGTGCCCGGCGCACCCGCCGCCGGCTTCGGAACGGTAGTCCATCCCGAGCCCATGCTGAGCCTGGGCAACGCCTTCAGCCTGGAGGATTTCACGGAGTGGCATCGCCACACCGCCGCCGCGCTGCGCGACGACCGCTTCGCCATGACTGCGGAGCTCAAGATAGACGGGCTGGCCTGCCGGCTGGAATACCGAAACCACGAACTGGTGCGCGCCGTCACCCGGGGCGACGGGCACACCGGCGAGGACGTGACCGGCAACGTCCGCACTGTTCGAGGACTGCCCCACGTCCTGCGCGCCAACGCCCCGGCCGACCTGGACGTGAGAGGCGAAGTTTACCTGCCCGTCAGCGAGTTCCAGAGGGTCAACAAAGAACGCATCGCCGCCGGCCTGGACCCCTACGCCAACCCGCGCAACGCCGGCGCCGGCGCCGGCGCAGTCCGCCAGCACGACACCGCGGTCGCCGCCAGCAAGAAACTCCGCTTCTGGGGCTATACCCTCGCCGCCGGCCACCCGGGAACGCTGGCCTCCCAGTCCGCCGGCCTGGACGCTCTGTCCGACTACGGAATCCCCGTGGAGAACAACCGCCGGGTCTGCCACGACACCGAGGAAGTCGCCGCCTACCACCAAGAGATTGCTGGAGCAACGGGACCAGTGGGATTGCCAAGCCGACGGCATCGTGATCAAGGTTGACGACCTGGCCCAGCAACGGACGCTGGGCAACACTGGACACGAGCCCCGCTGGGCCGTCGCCTGGAAGTTCCCGTCGGAACGCGTCGCCACCCGACTGGAGGCCATCAGCGTCAGCGTCGGCCGGTTCGGCAAGCTCACGCCGGTGGCGGAACTGGCCTCGGCAGCCGTGGGCGGAGTTGTCGCAAGACACGCTTCCCTGCACAACGCCGACTACGTGGCCCGACGCAACCTCCGCCCCGGCGACTTGGTGACCATAGAACGGGCCGGCGACGTGATACCCCAAGTCCTAGCTCCCATCGACGCCGCCCCAAACCGAGCCAACCCCGTGTGGACCATGCCCGACCGCTGCCCGGCCTGCGCTGAGCCGGTCGACCAAGAAGACGACGCGGCCGCCCACTGGTGCGTCAACCACAGCTGCCCGTCCCGCCTGCCCGAGGCCCTGAGACACTTCGTCAGCAAGCGGGCCATGGACATAGACGGTCTGGGCGAGCGCTGGTGCTAGGCCCTGGTCGACGCCGGCCTGGTCAGCATCGACACCCCCGAAGCCGCCGCACCCCCACCCCGACCCTGGGACGGACTTGATTTCGTCGTCACCGGCAAGCTGCTCGGTTACTCCCGGGTGGAAGCCGAGGCGGCCATCCGGAGCCTGGGCGGCAGGACCGGCTCCACGGTGTCCGAGCGCACCAACTACCTGATCGTCGGCGAGAAGCCCGGCAGCAAGCTGACGAAGGCCCGGCAACTGGACGTGAAGATAATCGACGACGCCCGGTTCCAAGCCCTGCTGGCCAACCCGGACCAGCTCCGCAAGGCCGCCTGAAAACCGCCCCAGTCAAGGCGGTCTGTCCCCGCCCCAGGTTGCAAAATGCCTGCGGGGACAGCCACATCAAGCACTCGCCGATGCCCGACTGTAACGGTGGCGTCCGGGGGTTGGGCGTGGCCGTGGCCGTTACGCCGGTCACCTGGCTGCCCACCCTGGCGGTGTAGGCCGTGGTCGCCGGGTCGAAGGTTCCGATGTCCACCGAGTTGCCGTCCTGGTCGGCCAGGGACAGGGCCTTCAGGGTGGCGTCGGTCTCGGCCGCGTCGGTCACCGTGACGGTGACGCTTTGGTCGGCGGTCAGGGAGCCGTCCGAGGCTCGCACGACCACCTGGTAGCCGTTGTCCCCGCCGGCGTCGGCGGGCCGCCGTGGTCCGGCGCGGTCCGGAAGGTCAGCGCTCCCTCCGGGGTGATGGCGAACTTGGCCTCGTTGGTTCCGGCGACGAAGACGGGCCGTTCGATGAGCCGAAGACGTGGCTTCAGGCGATGCCCGACGTCGGCCGGAATGCCGCCTGGTCGCGCAACGCCCGCGCTCATCAGCCGCCGACGGTGACGCGGTCGCGGACCCATTTGCTGCTGCCATACGAATTGGTGGCCCGTACCCGGATACGGTACTCGCCGGGGGCCAAGCCCGTGACGGTGACGCTGGTGGCCTCACCGTTATCCAAGGCCGTCACCCACTGGCCGCCCCCGCCCGCAAGGTCGTAGTCGACGTCGTAACCGGAGGCCGCGCCGCCCGTATCGGGGGCTTCCCAGGAAATCGTCATGCTGCCGGCGCCGACGGAGACGGACAGGTTCCGAACCGTGCCGGGCTTCTCGGCCGTCTCAGCCGCCGCCCGGGTCACGGTGATGACGTAATCCTGGGTGGCGCTGCCGTCCTCCGCCGTCACGGTTATGGTGACCGTGTTCTCTCCCTCCGCCAGGGCCGTGTTGCCGTCACCGGCAACGGTGGCGTCCGGGTGGTTGGGCGTGGCCGTGGCCGTTATGTCGGTTACGTCGTTGCCCACGCTGGCGGCGTAGGCCGTGGTGGCCGGGGCGAAGGTTCCGATGTCCACCGGGATGCCGTCCTGGTCGGCCAGGGACAGGGCCTTCAGGGTGGCGTCGGTCTCGGCCGCGTCGGTCACCGTCACGGTGACGGTCTGGTCGGCGGTCAGGGAGCCATCGGATGCGCGCACCACGACCTGGTAGCCGTTGTCCCCGTCGGCGTCGGCGGGCCGCTCGTGGTCCGGCGCGGTCAGGAAGGTCAGCGCTCCCTCCGGGGTGATGGCGAACTGGGCCGCGTCGGCGCCGCCGTTCAGGGCGAAGGTCACGCTGTCTCCGACGTCCGGGTCGGTGGCGGTGACCGTGCCCACCGCCGTCGTGTTCTCCGTCACGGTGAAGGCGTCGGTTCCGGCATCGAAGACCGGCGGGTTGTTGGGCGTCTCGGCCGCCGCCCGGGTCACGGTGATGACGTAATCCTGGGTGGTGCTGCCGTCCTCCGCCGTCACGGTTACGGTGACCGTGTTCTCTCCCTCCGCCAGGGCCGTGTTGCCGTCACCGGCGACGGTGGCGTCCGGGTGGTTGGGCGTGGCTGTGGCCGTTACGCCGGTTACGTCGTTGTCCACGCTGGCGGCGTAGGCTGTGGTGGCCGGGGCGAAGGTTCCGATGTCCACCGGGTTGCCGTCCTGGTCGGCCAGGGACAGGGCCTTCAGGGTGGCGTCCGTCTCGGCCGCGTCGGTCACCGTCACTGTGACGGTCTGGTCGGCGGTCAGGGAGCCGTCCGAGGCCCGCACGACCACCTGATAGCCGTTGTCCCCGCCGGCGTCGGCGGGCCGCTCGTGGTCCGGCGCGGTCCGGAAGGTCAGCGCTCCCTCCGGGGTGATGGCGAACCTGGCCGCGTCGGCCCCGCCGTTCAGGGCGAAGGTCACGCGGTCGCCGACGTCCGGGTCGGTGGCGGTGACCGTGCCCACCGCCGTCGTGTTCTCTGTCACGGTGAAGGCGTCGGTTCCGGCGTCGAAGACCGGCGGGTTGTTGGACACCGGGGCTTCGCTGTTGGGCGCCGGGTCGTCGCTGGTTATGGTCACCGTGACCCGGTCATTGTTGGGATCGATGGCCGCGTTGGAAGGGTTGGACAGGACGATGGTGAAGGTTTCCGGGTTGGCCTCGTGCTCGGTGTCGTCCAGGATGGCGACGCTCACCTTCTGGGTAAGCGGCCCGCCCGGCGCGAAGGTCAGGGCGCCCGCGATGGCGGCGTAGTCCGCGCCGGCGGCGGCGGTTCCGTCGCTGGTACGCCAGTTCACGGTAACGGTCTCGGCGCTGGGGGCGCTGAGGCTGACGGTGGCGGTCACCGCGCTGTCCGTCCCCTCGGCAACCGCCCCGTTGGCGGCGGTTATGGCTATCACCGGGAGATTATTCTGCTGGCGACCCTGGGTCGCCGCCACCGGGCCCGATACGCCGGTCTGTGCCCGCTTGCGGTTGCCGTCGCCGTCGGTGTAGTGGACGTAGGCGCGGAAGAACTTGTCCGCGTTGTTGCCAGTCAGCCTGTAATGGCGGCCGCCCCCACCGTTGAGGGACGCGACGCAGTCCTCGTAGGTGATTGCGGGGTAGGTCCAGGTATCGTTGCGGTCGTCGCCGTCAGCGGTGTAGTCGCTGCTGACCTCCCACTGCCAGTAGCCCAGGTCGGTGGCCACGGCGGCCGTCAAGCTGGCGGTCAGCGTCTGGCCCACCGCCGCCGTGCCGGTGAGGGCAGCGGCGGCGGTTTGGGAGGCGGCCGCCCCCACCGGGCCGACGAAGCCGGTGGTCGCCGTGGCCGGGGGGTTGCCGTAGGTCAGGGTGGCCCGCAGGAACTTGCCCTGGTCGCCAGCCACCGGGATGTAGAAGTAGGTCGGGCCGACGTACCCGGTGCGGCCGATGTCGGTCCAAGTGGCGCCGTCGGGCGTATTGGGGTCGCCGGGCTGGGCGTCGGCCCGCTGCCACTGCCAGGCCGGGATGGAAACGCCGGAACGCGGGTCATAGCCGACGCAGGGGTCGGCGGCTTGCTGGTTCGGGTTGGCCTCGATGCGGGCCAGGTAGTCGATCTCCCGGTCGTCCAGCCGGACGTTGACGGGATCTCCCACCACGAGCAGGTCGGGGCTCCGGATGCGGCCCAGGGGCGCAGAGTTGGGGTCGGGGGGCGGGGTGGCCACCCCGGCCTTCCGGATCACCGGCTCGGACAGGGGGCCTTTGGCGCCCCACAGGCTCCTCGGATCGGGCAGCAAGCCTGGGGGGCCCCACAGGCCCACTGCCCGCACCTGGTAGGCGTACAGGCTCCCGGTTGCCACGTCCGTATCTACGTACATTGGGTCGGCCGCCCCGTCCACTACCCCCACCGGGGCCGCTTCCCCGGCGCACGTTTCGTAGTCGGCGCAGTTGTCGGTCCGCCATACCTCGTAGTGGAGCACGGGGTAGCCGTTCACCTCAGCTACCGCGTCCCACTGGAGGACCACGCTGGCCGTGTCGGGTTGGTCGCTGGGCAAGGTTGCCAGGTGGACTCCGCTGCCGTCTGCCGCGGTGATTGCGGCATCGTTGTTGTCGTTGCGGTGGTCCAGCACGGGCGTCGTGTGCCAGCTGGCGCCGGTTACGGCCTCGCAAGCGGCCTGGTTGTCGTGGTCCAGGTCGTCGCCCGCGCTATCGATGCAGACGGAGTAGTTCACGGCGTTGACGATGCTGGCGGTGGCCGTCTCGTCCCCGGCGTAGTCGGCTATGATGGTCAGTACCTCCCCATCTCGACCCTGGACGTGCCGGATAGAATCCGTGTGCCGCAACTCGCCGACGGTCCAGACCCCGCTGGTGGAGTCGTAGGTTCCCGCGCTGGCGGCTTGGGACTGGTAGGTTGCGTTCGCGGGCAGGGTCACCGTCACCTGGGCGTCGGAAGCCGGGTCCGGGCCGTTGTTTACCGCGAGGATGGTGAAGGCCGACTGGCCGGCCGGCAGATCCGGGTTGGCCCCCCCGTCCCGCACCGCCAGCTCCGCGACGGGGCCCACGTGGACGGTGTATCTTCCGGTAGCTGTGTAATCCACGTCGTCCGTGGTGTCGCTGGGCGTGCCGTTGTTGTTTCTGGACACCTGGGTGAAGTCAAAGACGTAGGCACCGAGAGTGTCGAACTTGAGGTCAATCGGGTAGTCTGCTTTAAAGGCTGAGTGGAAAGGGCCTATGGTGCCGTCAGCGGGGTATTGGAGGCCGTCTGTGTTAAGGAATTCAGTGGTGCGCCGCGTATTGAAGAAACGGGCGTGCCCGTCGTCGCTGGGCCGCTGAACCGAGGCCATTTCCCACCTCAGATGAGTCCAGTCATCGGACAACTGTGAACGGTTATCCAAAGTTGTCTCCAAGCCGTTTGTCGCGCGTGCCCACCATCCCAGGTTGCCATCTGCGTCAACAACTCGCCCGTCGGGGTCCTTGACCTGGACGATTACGCTTCCTGGCCTCAGATAGAGGTATCCGTGTTCGTCATAGGGATGACCGCCAATGAAGTAGCTGCTTCGTCCTACGCCTTGGCGCCGTGGCGCATATTGCCGATCGGTCCGTAAATGTGCCACCACTTCCAGGCCGTTATCCGCCGTGTTGTCGCTGTCGTCGTCCCGGCAGGGGTATGCTATCGGGGTGACTCCGACGCAGGGGTGGAGCGTGAACAGGCCTAGTTCCTGGTCATTAAACAACACCGGCGGGTCGTCGCCCAGGCATTGCGTGAGCCGGCGTAAGGGGTTCCGCGGGTTGGGGGGAGGCTTGCTGCTGGATACCCAGGCGGTGATGCACCGCTCCTCCAACGGGATGTCGTTCAAGTTTTCCGACTGGGTCAATTGGGCCTGAATGGCGATTTCCTGAAAAGCGGGTTTAGCATTTCCACTCGTGTTCGCCTTTTTGTCCACTGCCGCTGGCTGCCACGTTGCCGACCGGCCCGAGAACGCAATCGCAAATTCATCGGGCGGAACCCAGCCGGATTTGAATTGCAGTCCATCGGATAATTCCACCTGGATAACTATATCGGCGATGTGACCGCCGAAATGCCAACTGGTAACGTACCCCGGATTGTAGTTTTGGGCGGATAAGCCGAAGTTCACATCGCCTCCTGCTTCCGGCTCTAAGTTGTCTACGGACAGCAGGAGTGACAGGGGACTCTGAACCATGTGATCAGTCTGATTGAGGCCAGTATGATAATATCCATATAATGTCAGGTGGTTATTGGCCAACAAGATGCTCGGTTCAGGCTCAAGGGCGGAAGCTGTGGCGTTTATGACTCCGGGGTGGCCCTCCCAGCCAACAGGGGCCGGCAAAGTCTGGATACCGGGGTGGACCCCTGTAGAGAATTGCACAACGGTCCTGGTCTCGCCCGGTAGTATATTCCCAACCTCCCATGTGAACGTCTCGTTGGTACCGTTCACAGTCCTCGCGTCTGGAAAGGGGGTACTTGATGCCAAGCCCTCAAGCAGAAATGATACGGTAACTCCAGTGGCCGTCGCGGTCCCAAGATTTTGGACTTTGTATACAACTACCCACCTATCATATTCATAAAGCATGACCAAGTCGACGTAGTGGCTCTCCGGCCCCTCCTGGGCCTCGAGAGGAGCGGCAAAGGCAAATGCGGCCGCCAGTACGGCGAGCAGGCCGAGCAGCCGGGTCGTCCGTCGGATTCTATAGTTGCCCATGTGATGCAGCTCCGGCGTTCATGGATTTCTTTTCGCGTACCACTAAAACTTCCAGTGGTCTCCAGGTGCCCCTGGCAGCTGCCCCGGCCGGCCAATGCGTCCGGCCGGGGCGGTTGGCTTTGACCGGGCCTCCGCCCGAGTCAGGCTGGCGGAACCGGCCGGTCAGCTGCCGGGACCGGGATGCTGCTGGTCTGGATTGAACCACTCGATGGTGTGCGTGGCGGTGACGCCTCCGCCGTCCCACTTGACGTGCACCGTGTAGGTGGCGGGGCCGGCGGAAAGCCCTTGGGCCGGATAGTAGCTGGTGTGGAGCCGGTCGGCCCAGTTGGGGATGTAATCGTCTCCCTCTTGCCAGTCATAGGTGGGAGACGCCCCTTCCGGCAGGTTGTGCAGCTGGGTGTTCACGTCCACGGTGTATCCCAGCACCGGGTGGGACAGGTCCAGGTTCCGCTGGCGGTCGAGGTTGGGATTGCTCAGGGAGAAAGTGACCGTCGGGTGGATGGCGGAGTCCTCGGTGTCAATCACCTGGAT
Organism: uncultured Dehalococcoidia bacterium; assembly: GCA_964347975.1. GTDB lineage: Bacteria > Chloroflexota > Dehalococcoidia > Lucifugimonadales > UBA3495 > Bin87. The sequence continues at coordinate 66,187 of CAYGAY010000011.1, read as the reverse complement.
CAGCGCCGGGACGCTGTCGTCGTTGGCCGGGTCGGCGGCGCCCGAGGCATCCACGCGGTCGCTGACGTGGATGGTTAGTGGGAAGTCCCACTGTTCCTGGTAGTCGAGGTGCACGCCGCTGGCCAGGGTGATCTGCCCGTTGACTTGGACTTCGAACCAGTCGTGGCAGCGTCCCGACAGGGAGTAATAGAGCTTCCGGGCGTCGGGGTTGCTGGCGGCCACCGGGTCGCCGGCGTGAGCCCCCGCGCTGGCGTGCTCCGGTATGGAGCGGGTGACGCCGCCGAACCGGGGCGGGCGGGCCCGCGGGCTGCGCAGCCGCACCGTGGCCGAGGAGAAGTTGTCTGCGGAATCGCGGTCCAGGTCCGCCACGTCGAGGTTGCGGATCTCGGCGGTCGCGGCCATCCAGCGGGTCGCCTGGTCGCCGACGTCGGCGGTGAAGGTCAGCGTGTTGCGGTCGGCGACGCCCACGCTGCCCAGGGGCCAGGAGATGACGCCGCACTCATAGTTGACGTCGGAAACGGAGGCGGACCCGGCCTGGTACTCCAAGCCTTCGGGCAGGCGGACCTGGACCACGGCCTCATCCACGCCGTCGGGCCCGCCGTTGGCGGCGTTGACGGTGAAGGACACGGTGCCGTCGGTGGCCGTGGTGCTGGCGTCGTTAGGGGTCTCGTCGTCGGCGGTGATTTCCACCGAGAGGCCCGCTTCGCGGCCCACGTGGAAGGTGTACCACTGGACCGGGCTGGTTATGCTCTCGTCCGGGCTGATGGGACTCCAGTCATTGGGGTCGACGCCATCAGGCGCTTCTTTCCGCACGTGCCCTTGGACTTGCGCCTGCACCAGGTACACGCCGGGTTTGGTGAAGGCGAACTGCATTGGCCGGTACTCGCTGGTGAACATATCGATTTCGCTGGCTATGGCGGTTTGGACGTTGCTCCACCGCGCTTCCCTATCTCGTGCGGGCGTGTTCGGGTCCAGCTGGTCGAAAGCGAAGAAGTGGGCGTCCAGGACGTGCGCCTCCTGCGGCGACCCGTCCTTGAGCACGTGCACCGCCGCGAACCGGAACTGCACCGGTTCCTCTTCAGTTTCGGCACTCTCGTCTTCGTCCTTGTACCAGTCCGCCGCTTCCAGCAGGTCGGTGGAGAAGCCGATCTGCAAGGGCGACGTCTCGTCGTCGGCAGTTGTCCTCGGATCGTCGAGCCTGACCCACCAGAGGGAATTGCCGGCTGATACGGTGTCCTCATGGCCTAGGAAGGGGTAGTCGGCCAGGTCTATGGTGGGGCCGGTGACGGCGCCGGAGTTGCCGTTGGAATCGCCGCTGTCGATGACCGTGACCTTGTAGCTGTCGGGGATGGAGAAGACCGTCTCGCTGATGTGGATTTTGGCGTCGGAGCGGATGTTCCGTGGCTCCGTAGCGGGGACCGCATCGGGGTTTCCGGGAATGTATTCCACCGCCGGGGGGCAGAAGTTGTTGGACAGGTGCCCGACTTCGTAGTCCCAGAAGGCGTCGAAAAGGGCGTAGTAACCGCGGTCGATGACTTCCGTCGTATCGGGGCCCGGTTGTGCTTCCTCGGAGCAGGGGATGGGGTATTCGTACTCCTCGGCGTTCTTTCCGGTCCGGGACTTGGTCTCGTCCTGGGCCATCGCAGGGCCGGTGGTCATGGTCACGGCCAGCAGAGCTATTGCCAGGACGGCCGAGCTCAGGGCCGCTCCGGCGAGTTGCCACGGTATTCTTGTCTGGGTAAATGTGTTCATACGGGTGTCCGCGCGTTCTCCTATTTTCGGGCCGCTGCTTGGCCCTGGTACTGTCCCGTCATTCTGATACTTCGTATCGTTATGCCGGCACGAAAGGAAAATTAGCACAGTCTGCCCAGCGTGTCAAGCCAGCGTGTCAAGCGTTTTCCAGGCCGGTATTCTCAACTTAAGGCGCAATAGAGTTAAAGACGACATGGAGAAAGCGCTCAGGGAGCCGTCGCTCCTGCCGGAGGGCCGGCAGGCGAAACATGTGGGAGGGAAGCCCTGGGAGGTCAGAGCCCCCGGGACAAGGTCAGAAGGGTCACGACCGACGCCGGGTCATGCCAAACAGCGGACGGAAGGCTATGGTGGTGGCAGGGCCTGTGGGAATGACAGAGACCCAAAACCGCCACATAACAACCAGCAGTTCCGGCCAAGCACAGCCGGAAGGCGCAAAACAGCTTCTGCCATCGGGAAAATCAGTGCTGCACGCCGGCGGCTCGCTCCGGGCTGAGGTCGATGATATTCACGTTGTGTCGGAGGGCCTGTTCTCTTTGGGGCTGCTCCGGGCTCCTTCCGGTGGCGATGGCCAGGGCGATTCCGGTTAGGCTGGTGGCTCGGCCCATGGCGGCGGACTGGCGGGACCTGCGGCTGAACCACAACCTCTTTAGCCCATCCCAGCGCTGCGAGCGCCCGGTACCCCTGAACCGGCTGACCGCGCTCAAACTGCCGCCTTCCAGATACATCCCCATGCCCGGCTCTTTAAGCGCCAGCCCCGGACGATGATACTCGCCTGTCGGCAGATCGGAACCGTAGAGCTCGCCGCAATAGTAGCCTTGGCGACCTTGCTGACCCCCCGGGTGAGCGCGGACAACAATGCAGCGGAGCGGAGCCTGCGCCCAACGGTAGTGAGCCGGAAAATCAGCGGCGGGACCCGGTCACCGGAGGGCGGCGACGCCGGGAGCGTTCTGGCTGCTCTGTTCGGCACGTGGCGCTTGCGGGGCCGCAACTCTTACCGCGCCCTTCACCATATCCTCTCCCAACCCTCCCCAGTCTGAACAATTGCCAATGTCGCGCACTCTCCCGCACGTGGGTAAAATCGGCGTACAATCCCAAAGAGAAACGCCCCCTTTCGGGAGGGTCAGCCCGGCAGCGCTACCCGCTGGGGGAGAGTGAAGTCCAGGCTACGCGAAATGCAACAAAATATCAACTTCCATTGCTGCCATGTTCAGCCAACTGGCGTGTTTGGGCGTGTGGTGAAACTCCAGGCGTTTGACGATACGGCGGGCCTCGGCGGGAGGGAAGGTCTCGTACAGGGACGCCATGCGGTGGATGTTCCAGTTGTCCAGGACGACGCGGATCACGGAAGCGTGGGGGTAGGCTGTGTCCACCAGCCAACGCATCTGGTGAGCGAAGTCCGGCATGGCGCGCCGTTCCGTGATGGCCACGTGGCGCCAGCCCGCCCGGGGTTCACAGAACAGGAAAAGATTGCGAGTACCGCCACGGCGATACTCATAGTCCTGGCGCCTGGGTCGTCCTAGCTGGGTGAGCAACGGTTCTCTCACATCTGCCAGCAATTGGGTGGTGGTCTCGTCCAAGCACACCACCGGACGCTTGGGATCGTGGAGCTCGGCGTAGAGATCCAGCACGGCATCCGCCATGGCCGCCACCAACTCCCCGCCTACCTTGGGGATGCGCCACTGCTGTTTCCGCCAGGGCTTCAGTACGTTTTTTTGAGCCGGAGGCGTACCGTCTCATAGGACAGGCTCGCCACCAAGCCTAATTCCACAGCCCGGTGGGCCAGCACCGCAACGTCCAGTAGTCATGGCCCTCCGGCGCGTCGCTGCAAGCCAACGCAACCAGGTGGGCTTCGCCCCGATCATCCAGCTTGCGCTACCGATTGGCCTGGGGATGGTCATGCACTACGCCCTCCAATCCCTCCTCAGCATACCGACGTTTGGTGTGAAACACCGTGCGCTCCGACGTATCCAGGGCCGTCGCCACCTGGGAAGCGCTCAAGACCGCGTCGGTCTTGAGCAGGATGCGGGCCCGATTGATGATCCGAGCCGAGTGTTGACCCTTACGGATCAACCGCTCCAGTTGGGCCCGATCTTCCTCGGACAACCGTACTGCAAATTTTTCCTGAGCCATGGCTTGCCGCACCTCCCACACTACAGTTTGATCGCCAGCGCAGCAACCGTGTCCCGTTTCTTCCTCTATCTGACTATGCAAGTTTGACTAAGAACCCCTAACAAAAAGGTGATAGTCGTCGGAAGCAGATGATCGAGCAGCCCAGGGACCGGAAGGCTTCATGGATGTCAGCGCGGCGCTCGTAGCGCACCCGCCGCCGGCGGAACTGGCGCAACCAGCCCAAGGTCCGCTCCACCACCCAGCGCTACACTCCCAGCCCGCTGCCATGTTCGGCGCCCCGCCGGGCCAGCGCTGGCGCAATGTGCCGCGCCCGCAGTTCCTGGCGATGCTGCCGCGAGTCATAAGCCCGGTCAGCGTACAGCCGCTGGGGTCGGCGACGGGGCCGTCCCCGTCGACCTCCCAGCGGCGGCACGGCGTCCACCAGGGGCCGCAACTGGGTTACATCGTGGCGATTGGCGCCGGTCAGGAGGGCCGACAGCGGCGTTCCCTTGGCCTCGGTGAGCACGTGATGCTTGCTCCCCGGCTTGCCGCGGTCCGTAGGATTGGGGCCGGTCTTTTTCCCCGCCGCCCACGTCCCGCACCGACGCGCTGTCCACGCAAGCCCGGGACCAGTCCAGCCGGTCCGCGCCGGGCCATCGGGACAACCGCGTTTCATGGAGCTTTTGCCACACTCCCGCTTGCGGCCAATCCCGCAGCCGACGCCAGCAGGTCATCCCCGAACCGCAGCCCATCTCCTGGGGCAGCTTCTCCCAGGGAATGCCGCTCTGCAATACGAACAGAATGCCGGTCAGGGCTTTGCGGTCATCCAGAGGTTTGCGTCCCGGATTGCGGAACCGCCGGGGTTGGGACTGGGCAGTAGCGGTTGCAGGATCTCCCACAGTTCGTCGCTTACCAAAGGTTTCGCCATCGGGTACGCCCTCCCGCTTCCGTGAATACTGTACCAACGTGCCATGATGGAATGAACTTACCGCGAGATTAGCCGCCTGATTATGGATTGGTAAGCCATTTTGTTAGGGATTCTTAGGAAACTCCGCCCCTTCAACGCCCCACCGCACCCCGTAAGCCCGCATCATGGCGGTGGAATTGGCGCGGGCGATGGCTCGCAGCACGTTGGAAACGATGCCGCCGCTTTTGCGTATCGCCTTTTCGGGAGCCGATACTACCTCTCGCGGGCCCGGCTCCAGCAGGCCCCATCCCGGCGCCAGGTTCTCCGCCGGCGCCACGCCCGCGGGAGCCATGATGTAGTGATAGTCGGCGATGGTCAGGAAACGCGGGTCGTGGAACTTGGTGGATATCGTTGACAGCCGCTCCCGCAGCCGTTCGGCCTCCTGCTCCAGCCGGGCGCGGTCTCCGTTGGTCGAGCGATAGCCCGGAGCGTTCGCCAATTCCATGCGCCGGCGCAAAGCGTCCTGGCGCTGACGGAGCCGGGCGATATCCGCCTTGGTGTGGTTATCACGGGCAAAATCGGAGCGGGACGCCTTAACCTCCACGGCGTAGATCACGTTGTTGGGGCCAACGCCCACCACGTCAACTACGGAACCCCACGGCCCCTGCAACCGCACCTCCAGCCCGATGCAACGGCAGCCGGCCGCGCAGTACAGCCATTCCCAAGCCTCCCACTTCAGCCGGTAGGCCAGCTCCGACTCGCTGCCCAGCTTGAACCCCCGGCAATTCAACATACCCGTCGTTTCCGCTTTCGCGGGAATCCAGACCGTCTTTATGGGTATAGGAACCTGGATTCCGGTTTCGCCGGAATGGCGAAATTATTATTGTTCCTGCAACTCCCGCACGATGCGCCGCAGTTGGGCTTCCTCGGCATCTCCGGCGGTCTGGATGGTGAAGTGCATCTCGTCAACCATGTCGCCGTAGCGTTCCTTGAACATGCCAGGGATCTCGTCGTACTCCCCGATGATCGACAGGGCGTTCAACATTTCGTCCGGCACGAGGGCGGTCATATCGTCCCAGCGGCCTTCCCGGGAAAGCGCGTGCAACTGTCGCCCGATGTCCTCGAAGCCGTGGCACTCCAGCACCGGGAAGTAGGTGCGGGTGGACGAGTAGAAGGCGATGCGCTTCCGCGTCTCCTCGGCGGCTTCCCGGATGGCGGCCTGGTTGGGGCCGGTTACGATGAAACCGTTGCCGACTATGGTGACTTCGTCAACGCTGCGACCGGCCCGACGCGCGCCCTCGGCGACGTTGGGCAACACCACCTGTCGCACGTACTCCGGCGACACCAGGCTGTGCAGCATCAATCCGTCGCTGCATTCCCCGGCCACCAGGCAGTTGTACCCGTTGACGGCGGCGGTAAAGATCTGGGGATGCGGGTACTGGCTGGGGCCGGGACTGAAGAATGGCGTCATCAGCGAGAACTGGTAGAAATCGCCGGCGTATTCCAGGTTGCTGCCGGTGTCCCAGCAGTTCCAGATGGCGCGCAGCGACTGGACGTACTCCCGCAGGCGCGGCCCCGGCGAGCCGGTCCAGCGGGTGGAGAACCGACGCTCGATGTGTCCCTTCACCTGCGTGCCCAGGCCGAGGCGGAAACGACCGCCGCTGTTGTCCTGCAAGTCGCGGGCGGTGTAGGCCACCACCATGGGCGAGCGGGGAAAGGCGATAGCGACGTGGGTTTCCAGAGTAACCTGGCTGGTGGAGGTGGCAGCCACGGCCAAGGGCAGGAAGGGGTCGTGGGCGGTCTCGTTGGTGGATACGCCATTGTAACCCATGGACTCGGCCCAGGCCGCTTCAGCGGCCACGGCGTTCAGGTCGCGGGAACGGAGAGAATAGACAACTCGCATTTTGTGAAAGCTCCTGTTGGGAGATTATTCTGGGTTATGCCGGTACATACGAGCATATGGCCATAGCGTCTTGACAACGGCAGCCAGGAACTCCTCACGGTGGCGAATTTTGAAAACCGCCTGCTGCGTATGTTTCAATGACTTTTGAAGAGGTTCAGGCAATAAGTTTCTGTCCAGTGGCTGTTTCGCCCAATCTACTTTGCGGCGATTCGACCACGGGCAGCCGTCATTTGGGTCATCTTCGTGGTACAGCTGGGACGTTACCCGCCCATACCACCCTTGCCACTTTATCCATCAAGTCGGTTAGCCCGCTGCTGCCGAAAACGTTTGCTGTCGGTATATGCACCGTCACGCTGTTAGTGTTCGATACTTCCGGCCTGCCCACCAGTGACATCCAGTAACCGCAGTGCCGCAAGCAAAGCTCGTCATCGGTCTGGGTTAGCCATTGTGTCTCGTCGTTCGGCGCCAGGACTACAATCAGGACAAACGGGAACACAGCGGTTCTCAGGTTATCGTAATCGCGTATCGACAGAGGAAAGTGCAGCCGGTTGTCCCGCATCACATGCTGCTCAGTGGCCTTGGCCTGGAATCTGTCAGGTCGCGGCCTCTGGCCGGCCCCACCAGAAAACCATCTACGCTACCCTGGTCCACCTGAGGCTCAAGCACCTCACAATTTGTGGAGGTCGCTACCGCGTTGATGTACGCCAGCGCAAACCGTTCCTTCCGCGTGTTCAAATCCATCCGTCAGTCTACGCCTTTCGCCTTTGTGCATATCGTAATCCCGAACTCGTCAATATGCCGTTTCAGCGGAGGGTATCCGAGAAGGATACCGCCCTACCCGTCCGCCGGCGCGCGCTCTGCATAGAGCTGGTCCGTCTTGGCGGCCATGATGAAGTCGTTGCGGTGCAGGTTGCGGATTTTGTGGGTCCACCAAGTTACGCTGACCCGGCCCCACTCAGTGGTCAGGCGGGGGTGATGCCCTTCCGATTCGGCCATTTCGCCCAGGGCGTTGGTGAACTCCAGGGCCTGCACGAAGTTCTTGAACTTGAATTGTCGGTCCAGCTTGGGTATGCCGGCTTCGTCAATCAGGGCCCAGTCTTTGACCACGGGGTGCAACTCGGCAATCTCCGCGTCGGTAACGTGGGGCGAATCCCGGCGGCAGGCGGTGCATCGTTCGCTGTACAGTTGGGTCATGGGGAAGCCTCCTGAGTTATAGCCGCGTTATCCCCTCAGCAACGGGAAGCCGACGGTTACATGGCGCAATTCTAGCATATGGCGTCGCGGCAACCGGCCTGGGCCGTTCTTCCTTGCCGCTCCCGTAGGCCCAATCTATAATCAAACGACGAATTCGCGCGAATACATCCGCTTACACTGGCAATGATGCCCATTGAGGAGGCCGTTTTGACTACTACGACACGCCGCCCGAAGGCCCTGTTGAAGCATCGCAGCAGCGACATTACCGAAGGGCCGGAACGGGCGCCAGCCCGTTCTTATCTTCGGGCCATGGGCCTGACTGACGACGACCTGGCCAAGCCCTTCGTCGCCGTGGCCAACCTGGCCAGCGACGTTACGCCCTGCAACGTCCACCTGGACCGCTGGGCTGACGCCGCAAAAGAGGGTATCCGCCAGAGCAACGGCACGCCTTTTCAGTTCGGCACCATCACCGTCAGCGACGGCATCTCCATGGGCACCGAGGGCATGAAAGCGTCGCTGGTGAGCCGTGAAGTCATCGCTGATTCCATTGAAACGGTGGTCTTCGGGCAACGGATGGACGGCCTGGTTACCGTGGGCGGCTGCGACAAGAATATGCCGGGCTGCGTGATGGCAATGGTTCGCCTGAACATCCCCAGCGTCTTCGTGTACGGCGGCAGTATCCTGCCGGGTCAGTATCGCGGTAACGACGTGAACATTCAGGATGTGTTTGAGGCGGTTGGGGCCTGGGCCGCCGGACGCATCACCGGCGAAGAACTGACCGAACTGGAGTGCGCCGCCTGCCCCGGCGAGGGTTCATGCGGCGGTCTGTTCACCGCCAACACCATGTCCACGGCCATCGAAATCATGGGCCTGTCCCTGCCCGGCGATTCTTCGCTGACGGCGGTGGACCCACGCAAGGGCGACGAAGCGCGTCGGGCCGGCGAGGCCGTGATGCGGATGCTGGACGAGGGCATACGGCCCCGGGATATCCTTACCCGACCGGCTTTTGAGAACGCCATCACGCTGGTGGCGGCCATGGGCGGCTCCACCAACGCTGTTCTGCACCTGATGGCCATTGCCTGCGAAGCCGAGGTTGACCTGACCCTGGAGGACTTCGACCGCATCAGCCGCCGCACGCCCTATATCACCGACATGAAACCCGGCGGCCGCTACGTCATGGCCGACCTGAGTCGCTACGGTGGTGTGGCCCTCATCGGCAAGCGACTGCTGGACGCTGGCCTCCTTCACGGCGACGCCATGTCGGTGAACGGCAAGACGCTGGCGCAAAACCTCAACGAAACCGACACCGTGGACGACCAACCCGTCGTCTATACCATGGACGCGCCGCGCAGTCCCACCGGCGGCCTGGCCATCCTCCGCGGCAATCTGGCCCCCGACGGCGCCGTCATCAAGGTGGCCGGCCACCAGGAAAAGGTGTACGAAGGCCCGGCCCGGGTGTTCGACCAGGAGGAGCCGGCCTTCCAGGCCATCCAGCGGGGTGAGATCAAGGACGGCGATATAGTGGTGATCCGCTACGAAGGCCCGAAGGGCGGGCCGGGGATGCGCGAGATGCTGGCCGTGACCAGCGCACTCATCGGGCAGGGACTCGGAGAGACCGTGGCCTTGATCACCGATGGCCGGTTCTCCGGCGCGTCTCACGGCCCGATGGTTGGGCACGTGGCGCCGGAGGCCATGGTCGGCGGCCCGATAGGTATGCTCCAGGAAGGCGACATCATCACCCTGGACATCCCCAACCGCCGCCTGGAGGCCCGCATCACTGAGGAGGAGATGACCGACCGACGCGCCGCCTGGACGCCCATGGCGCCCAAGTACACCACCGGCGTGCTGGCCAAATACGCCAAGCTGGTGTCCTCCGCGTCCGAAGGGGCAGTGACGCGGTAACCTCGTATAATGGAACCGCGGAAATCCATTAGCATACCGGTAAAAATTGCGGTAGCGGCTGCGGTTATCCTGTTGGTCAACGCCGCGGCTGTGCTGATTGTGGGCGAACGGAAATGGCAGGGATTGGAAACGCTGATTACAGCGGCAGACCTGACGCCGTTGTCGGCACTGTTCTGGCCACTGTTTGAGACGGGAGGTTACGCGATGCTGTTTGGCATTGACTATGCACGGCAGGCCATCTGGCAGCGGCGGCAAAAGGAGTTGGCTAAAGCGCGTGAGGAGATAAACAAGGCCCGCGAAGAAGGCAGAGAAGAAGGCTATCGGCTCGGATTTGACGCCGGCGTGGCCGATGAGCGTCGGCGGCGAAATGGCGCCAACGGCCATAACTGGATGTTTGGAGGCCCCGATGACCACTGCTGAAAACCGCGTCCAACTGGAACGCAAAGGAACCCTGGCCGTCATTCGCCTGAACCGCCCGGAGGCTCGTAACGCCTTGTCGCCGGAGATGGTGTCCGAGTTGGGTCAGGCCATCGCGTCCTGCCGGGGGGGAGACACCCGCGCGGTCTTGCTCACGGGCACGGACGGAGCTTTCTGTTCCGGCGCCGACGTGCGGGACTTCACCGCGCAACTCGAATCCGGCGGCCCGGAGGGTCTTTCCGAGCACCTGCGAGAGTTGGCTGATGATCTCCACCGGCAGGTGGTGATGGGTATTCGCCGGCTGGATAAGCCGGTGGTGGCCGCGATCAACGGCGTGGCGGCCGGCGCGGGCTTCAGTCTGGCCCTGGCGTGCGACCTGCGGGTGGCTTCATCCGATGCCCGGTTCCTGCTGGCCTACGCCAACATAGGCTGCACCGCCGACGGCGGTTCAACCTATATGCTGCCGCGTATCGTGGGACAGGGCCGGGCTATGGAAATCTACCTGGCTCGTCAGCCTATCGGGGCACAATACGCCCTGGAGTTGGGCCTGGTGAGCCAGGTGTTTGAGGCGTCCCATTTCGAGCGCCACGCCATGGAGACCGCCGACCGTCTCGCCCAGGGACCCACCCGCGCTTACGGACGGGTCAAAGCCCTTTTCGACGGCAGCTGGGACTCCGATCTGGCGACGCAACTGGACGCCGAAACCGACGCTATTGCCAACATCGGCATGACCCGGGACTTCCAGGAAGGGATACGAGCGTTCTCACAGAAGCGGCCGGCGTGGTTCCAGGGGGTGTAGTAGTCAGAAAATCGCTATCGGGTTCACTGGGCTGCCCGTTACATTGCGCAGCCGCAGCGCCCCGATGGACAGCATGAACTCCCAGCGTCCGTGCCGGGCGGCGACCTCGGCCACATCCTCCAGGTTGGCGTTGTCGATCATCCAGACGCCCAGATAGACCAGACAGGCGATGTGCAGGGGCGAGACGATGTTGGCGTACTGGTTGGGTCGAATGTCGTTGGACGTGTCCGTGCCCAGCATGGCGATGCCCCGCTCCTTGAACCAGGGCGCGCAGGCCACGTGGCAGGCGACGCTCGGCTCGGTGCCGGGCACGGGGCCTTCTACCAAGCGCCGGCGGTAGTTGCCCGTCCGCACCAGCAGGATGTCGCCCTCCTCCACCGTGACGCCCTGGTCCCGCTCGGCGGCGCCCAGGTCCTCCGGCATCACCGGCGCGTCGGGCGTAAGCCAGTCCACGCCGCGGGCCCGGGCCACGTCCAGCAGCACGCCCCGGCTCACCAGACCTTGCGCAGTCAGGTCGATGGCGTGGCTCTGCGCGCCCTCCCGTGAGGTGACCACGGCGGCGGGAACCCCGTTATACATCAGACCGTCATAGGAGTAGTGCGACAGGGCGTCGATGTGAGTAATAGTCTGCCCATGAAAGACCATGCCGATGAACTCGGCCGCGCCCCGCCGGGAGTTGCGCCGTTCCAGCGGGTCGGTATCGCGGCCTTCGCCGCTGTCCACCATGAACCGCTGCACTTGGTTGGTGATGTCGGGCGCCATGTCAGTGGTGATGGGGCGGGCGCAGCTGACCGTCTCGCCGGTTTGCACCAGGGCCGCGGCCTGCGTCCGCTTGGCGGTGGTGATCAGGTTCAGCGCCCCCAGTTGGTCCTGCTGACCCCAGCGTCCCCAATTGTTTTCATCTCGGTACCACGCCAGCACTTCGGTCTCGGTGGGCACTCCTGCAAAAGACATAACTCCCTCCGTAGCAATCCGCCGGCGCCGGCCGGCGGGTTTGCCGGGCATTCTACACTACCGCGAGAACGCCGCCCCCAATCCTTTGTCATTGCGGAGAGCGCAGCGACGCGGCAATCTCGTTCCGGCAACAGCGGTCCTTACCCCAACGAGATTGCCACGCTACGCTCGCAATGACAAAACTGATCGACCCAGGCTACTCCAGCCGCGCCCCAATAAAATGCGGATAGCCACGCACGAAGTCTGCCGCGTCGGCGGGGCGGCGGCCTTCCAGTTGCAAACGACGGACGGCCAGCAGGCCGCGCCCGGAACCGACGGCAACCGGCTCATCGTCGGTGGCAGTTACTATTCCGGGCTCGGCGTAGCCATGCGGTCTCGGCGCAACGGCAAGCAGCTTGACTTCCTTGCCGTCCCACTTGGTATGCAGTCCCGGCCACGGCGCATACGCCCGTTGCTGACGGGAGAGAAACTCCGCCGGCCGCGTCCAATCGGCTATCCCGTCCGCGCGTTCCATCTTCGAGGTGTAGGTCGCCTGCTCGTCGTTTTGCGGAACCGCCGCAAGGGCGCCCGCAATCCAATCCGGAATTATCTCGTTCAGCAGGGCCGCGCCATCCTCGAATAGAGCGGCGGTCAGCGTTTCCGCGTCGTCCTCCGGCTCAACCCGTCGCACCCGCTGCGCGATGATTGGGCCGGTGTCCATTCCTTCATCCAGCAGCATCACCGTAACGCCCGTGGTCGCATCCCCGGCCAGGATCGCGCCGGCCACCGGCGACGGGCCGCGATGCCGGGGCAAAAGCGAGGGATGCAGGTTCAGGCAACCGAACCGGGGCAAATTCAGGACTTCAGTCGGCAGAAGCCGACCGTAGGCGGCAACCACCGCCATGTCGGGCGCGTAGGCGGCTAGCCGGTCCACTGCAACCGGGTTGCGCAGGGTCGCCGGCTGTTCCACCGGAATGCCCAACTGTTGCGCTCGCTGCTTGACGGGTGAAGGAGCGAGGGCTTGGCCGCGCCCCCGCCGGCGGTCGGGCGGCGTGTAAGCGGCGACAACGGTAACCGCCGGGTTTAAACACAATGCGTTCAGCGCCGGCGCCGCGAACTGCGGCGTGCCCATGAAAACCACACGCCAAGGGTTTTCGGGTTGGAGCGATGCAAACGAATCTGTTGGATAATGGGTTGACAAGGAGCGTCCCTGGTTGTAAATTGTGGTCAAGCGCTCGCGCGAAATTTTGAGAAAGGAGGTGATTGCTAATGGAATACAGTTTAACATGCTGGGGCGATGGTAGGCACCAGTCTGGACACGACGGGGTGAACGCCTCTTAGCGTCATCGCTTTTCCAACAACGGCATTCAGCCCGTCAGTCGGGCCCAGACCAGTGTCTACCGTCGCCCCAGAGGTTCTGGGAGTTATCGGGCGACAAGCCAAAGGTCCAGTCTGGGCCCGATACCTTTTTTAATCCATCCTCATACGCTGCCGGCGCACACCGATTCACTGCGGTGAATCGATCTTTTGAGGTTCCGGCAATCGTTTGACAAACCCGTCAGAAAACCCTAACCTAAATGCTGTTCCTTTATTCCCTTCAACAGCGACACGGAGATCAAATGCTACGGATTCGCCTGCGGCGCGTAGGTAAAAAAGGCCGCCCTTACTATCGCATCGTCGTCACCGAAAAGCGCAACCCCCGGGATGGCGCTTACATTGACGGCATCGGCCACTACGACCCCATGGCGGACCCGCCGGCCGTGACCCTCGACGAAGCGCGGGCCGTGGACTGGCTGCGCAAAGGCGCTCAACCCTCAGACCCGGTGCGTCGGATTTTCGACCGCAACGACATCTTCAGCAAGGTCCACGCGGATGAAAGAGCTGATTGAGTTCATCGCTCAGTCGCTAACCTCCAACCCGGAAGCGGTTCGGGTCACGGAGACCGACGAAGGCGACCAGATAGTAATACGCCTTGAAGTCGCCCCCGAGGACAAAGGCAAAGTGATCGGGCGACAGGGACGAGTGGCCCAGGCAATGCGTGTCCTGCTTCGGGTGGCAGCTGTCAAGGATGGCACTCGAGCTGTGCTGGAGATTGTCTAGCCGCCGTCGCTCCAGGCGCTACTTTAAGCCGGCTCCGTCGCGCAGCCGGAGCGCTCCTACTATCGCGCCGGACGACGCGGTCGTAGTGGGCCGCGTCATCCGCAGCCATGGCTTGGACGGCGCCATCCGCATCCGCTCCCATTCCGACAACCCGACCCGGTTTCAGGCCGGCAGCGAGCTGACCATCGCCGGCCAAATCCACACCGTTGTTTCCTGTCGCGACCTCCCCGGCGGAGACGCCCTGCTCCGGTTGGAAGGGCTGAATGATCCTCACACCGCGCGACGACTGGCCGACGAATGGATCCTCGCGCCAGTTAACTCGGCGCCCGAACTGCCGCCGGGCGAGTATTACCACTACCAGTTGGTGGGGCTGACCGTCATCACCGACCAGGGCGAAAACCTGGGCGCGGTGCGGGAGATACTGCAAACGGGCAGCAACGATGTGTACGTGGTAGCGTCGGATACCGGCGCGGAGATACTGCTGCCGGCAATTGAGCAGGTGGTGCAGGAAATTGACCTGGCGTCAAGGACGATGCTGGTGCATCTTATCGCCGGCCTGCGCTAATCCCCAACCGCCGCAGCGGCGTGCCGTTCGGCGTGAGCATGGGCGTGTTCCGCCTCGTCGGCGAACTCGTGGTCTTCGCAGGCCACCCACCGGGAGCCGTCGGCAAACCATTCCTTCTTCCAGATGGGCACGATGGTTTTGATGCGGTTCACCGCCTCGTGGCACGCCTCAAAAGCCGCCACCCGGTGGGGTGAGGCCACGGCCACCACCAGGCTGATGTGCCCCACGTCCACCCGGCCGGTGCGATGCGCGATGGCGATGTCCTCGATGCCGTAGTCGGCGCGCAGGCTGTCCCGCACTTCGCCCAGCTTCTTGATTGCCATTTCGTCGTAGGCTTCGTACTCCAGCCGGGTTACGGTCTTGCCGCCGAAGTTGTCGCGGGTAGTGCCCAGGAAGGTGACCACCGCGCCGTTGCGGTCCGCCCGCACCGAGTCGGTAACGGCCACCGGGTCGAGGGGTTCGTCGGTGAGAATAATCATCGTCAGCAACCTCCGCTAACCGGGGGGATCAGGCAGACCTCGTCGCCGGGGTGCAAGATCTGGTCATCATCAGCGTACTCGGCGTTCACCGCCACCACGATGCGCACCTCCGGCGGCGCCAGCCGGGGATAGTCGGCTCGGACAACGGCAGTGAGGTCGCCCACGGTGGCCCCGTCGGGGACGTTGGCGGATACCACCGAGGCGCCGGCGCGCTCCCGGTACAGGGCAAATAATTGCACGTCAAACTGCATGGTAGTTGGGATTATGGGCGAGCCGGGGCAGCGGTGTCAACGCTGGACAGCACGTTATCGCGTTTCACGGTCGGGAAAATACTGAACCAGAAACATTCTGGTAATGCCGCTGAATTCTATCGAGGGTTCTGTGTATCGTTCCAAGATAGCCGGCCATTCTATAAAGGGACGATCTGCTAATCGTTCTTTCAGCCAGTCAATCCAGTTCAGACGCTCTACCCGGAGATTAAGGGCATTCAATCCCAAATCAATTATGGTGCGGTGCGCTTTGCGCTGAGCTGTCGTCCCAATACCGGTTTTTGGTTTTACTTCGCCAGTGTCGTCGTCATAGTCAAAGAAATGCTCCGGCCGTTCCGCATCAGCGGACGCACAAGGGTCAACATACCCTTCGGCCGGCCATTTGTCCTGCTTGTAATCAACATTGCACTGGTGGCAACTGAAAATCCAGTTAGTCCATTCGTAGGTGAGCAGTGGGTAAAGGCTGCGCGGTCGGAAGTGGTCCAGCGTGGGCAAGCGACCAGAATGTTCGGCCTGGAGGTCGCACTGCCGTTCGCAGTAACCGCATTTATCGGAGAAGCGACAGCCCAGTTCATCCCGGAAGCTGACCCAATGGGCCGGCGGTTCGTCGCCAGTCCGGCGCGAATAATAATCTACCCATTCTTGCGTGGAGTTCTGCCGGTATCCAACCAAGTTGGGAGGTTCCGGCCCACGGGCAACCCAGCGCATAGCGATTTACGCCCCGTCCTGCGACAAATCGGACATCCGAGAGCGCAGATACTCCTGCATTATCGCGTCAAAACGCTCTCGTTGCGCGTTAATTCGGCCCCCGGCCAGCAAATCCTGATTGACCTGACGGCGCAAGTTATTCAGCTCCAGCACTTCCTCCGCCGTCGGCGATTCCTTATCGCGCAGCTCTCGCAACCGATTGGCGCGTTGCACCGTCAGCTCATCGGTAGGGTCGTCAATCCCCATAAACGTGCGGTAGATCTCATCCGCCGTCCAGCCGATGATGTCCTGCTCGTTGCGCGACCAAACCACCCGCCCGGTTTCATCCCGCTTGAGCAGATGCACCTGTCCGGCTTTCAACCCGGCTACCATCATAGGCGAGTGGGTGCTAGCGAAAATCTGCACGTTGGGGAAATGGCGCGTCAGCGTTGGGATGATGCGCCGCTGCCAGGACGGATGAAGATGGGCATCGATTTCATCGATGATGAAAATGCCGGGCATATCTTGCCAATTGGGTATGTCTTTATATCGTAGTGCGAAATTGTCAACAAACTGGACTATCCAAGCCAGAATATACCGGGTGCCAAGGCTCAAGTCATCAATTGACACTCGACCATCCGGGGTTTGGTCGGCAACTATTGTCGCCGGACTACTTGCAAAATTATTGACACCAAGCAGCATCGGGAATCCTTGTGTGATTTGCGAGATAATCTGCTGCATAGTTCTGAACACGCCATGTTCAAATTCGTTGTGGGCACGACTGTAGGTCGCGAAGCCTTGCGCATCATGCAGGCTGTGGTCGGTATGAGTAGCATAGCCTACATACCCGAAGTCCTCTCGTTTGTGCCGGCTCCAGTCCGCGTAACTGACTTCCTGTGGTGTTCCCAAGTCCAGGTGTTGAATAGTCCCTACCGGCTCCATCTCGACGGCCTGAGCGGGTGACTGGCGGCGCACGCGGATACGGGCGGGAGCATATTTAAACCCCGGCTGTTCGGAGCTCTGGGGGGGAGCGGCGGTCGTCATTTTGCGCATAACCGCTGACAGAACATGATAGCTGCTGTGGAACCGCAGCCGCTGATTTTGTCCGTTATGCCATAGCATGGCTACGCGCGCAAAATCATCCGAAAAACCAACGGTCTTTAGGTAGCGATTGCTAAAGTCCACTGTCCAGCGCTCGGTAAGCAAGTCCACAGCTTGCAGTATGGTGGACTTGCCAGTGTTGTTTGGACCAATAAACAGGTTGACATGGTTGTCAAATTCTATGCAAACCTTCCCATCACTGGCGTCATTAGCCGCCGAATGGAACCTGAACGGGCCCACGTTCTCCAGTTCCAATGATTTGATAACCATCACAGTGCCTCTTACCGAATAGCCATTGCCCTTACAGTAGCAAATCTTACCACAACCACCCCTACCGCCCCACCTTGTCTCGGCGCATAATGCCTGTATCACCCACCGCCACCCGCCAGGAGCCTTACCATGCCCAACCGCCAACGCCTCACCCAAACCCTCATCGACCTCATCCAAATCGACAGCCCCACCGGCGAGGAGGACGCCATCGACGCCCACCTCTCCAACGTCCTCGCCAACCTGGGCGGCGTCGTGCGGCATGATGACTACGGCAACCTGGTGGCTACTTTCGCCGGTTCCGACGGCGCCGCCAGCCAGCCGCCGGTCATGCTCTCCGCCCACATGGACACCGTGGAGCCGGGCCGGGGCATCAAGCCCATGCTGGACGCCGACGGCGCAACCCTGCGTTCCGATGGCAGCACCATCCTCGGCGGCGACTGCAAGGCCGGCATCGCCATCGTGCTGGAAGGACTCACGTCGGCGATGGAAGACGGCAACCCCATCCGGCCGGTGCAGGTGGTGTTCTCCCGCGCCGAGGAGGGCGGTCTCAACGGGGCGCGCAACCTGGACTTCTCGCTGGTGGAGGCGAAAAGCGGCATCGTCTTCGACGGCGAGGGGCCGGTCAGCCGCATCTGCGTCGGCGCGCCGGCGCAGAACATCGTGCAGTGCCACATCACCGGCGTCGCCGCCCACGCCGGCCTGGAGCCGGAAAACGGCGTATCGGCCCTGCTGGTGGCCGCCAACATCCTGACCCGCCTGCCCCTGGGCCGCATCGACCACGAGACCACCAGCAACATCGGGCTGCTGGAAGGCGGCCTGAAGCGCAACATCATCCCGGAGCGGGCCTACCTGGACGGCGAGCTGCGCTCCCGGGACCAGGCCAAGCTGGAGAACTATACCGCCGAGTTTCGCCGCGCCTTTGACCAGGCCGCCGCTATGTATCCCAAGGCGCAACTGGATCTCAACATCTGGAGCCAGTACCGGGCCTACAGCGTTCCTGACGATCACCCGGCCCTGGCCGACATCTCCCGCGCCGTGGCTAAAATCGGCCTCACGCCCGCTATGGAATCCACCGGGGGCGGCTCCGACGCCAACGTGTTCTTTGAGCACGGCATCGCCGCCTTGCCGGTGGGCATCGGCGTCCGCGATTTCCACACCACCCGCGAGACGGCCAACCTAAGCGAAATCTACGACGCCGCTCGCGTCTGCCAGGAGTTCATCCGCCTGAAATAGACCGCAGGGGCGAACGACTATTCGCCCCTGGATAGACGGCGTCATCAACTGGTGCGGGCTTCAAATTGTCAACAAGCCCTACACGTCCCGCTGGATGGGCGCGCCAACGGTGCTGCCCCACTCGGTCCAGGAGCCGTCGTAGTTGCGGACGTTGTCGTAGCCCAGCAACTGGCTCAGCACGAACCAGGTGTGGGAGGAACGCTCTCCGATGCGGCAGTAGGCGATGGTCTCGCGGGAACCGTCCACTCCCCGGCCGCCGTAGAGCTGGCTGAGTTCGTCGGCGGACTTGAAGGTGCCGTCCTCATTCACGGCCTGGCCCCAGGGGATATTGGCCGCGCCGGGGATGTGGCCGTTGCGCTGGGAGCCTTCCTGGGGCAGGTTGGGCGGAGCGTTAAGGGCGCCGGAGAACTCGTCGGGCGAGCGCACGTCCACTAGGGCGTGGCTGCCGCTGTTGACGGCCTGCAACACGTAGTCGCGCAGGGCGCGCAGGTCATTATTTTCGGTGGTGATGCTGTAGTTGGTGGCTGGATACGAAGGCGCTTCGGTGGTGGTGGGCCGGTTCTCGGCCAGCCACAGCACGCGCCCGCCGTTCATCAGCCGGACGTCGGCGTGGCCGTAATACTTCAGCTGCCAGAAGGCCCAGGCGGCGAACCAGTTGTTGTTGTCGCCGTAGAGGACGATGGTGGTGTCGGGCGAGACGCCGTTGCTGCTGAGCAGAGCTTCCATCTCGTCGCGGGAAACGATGTCGCGGACGACATTCTGCTGCAACTGGGACTGCCAGTTGAAACTGACGGCGCCGGCGATGTGCCCCTGCTCGTAGGCGGCGGTGTCCACGTCAACCTCCACCAGGCGCACGTTGGCGTCGCCGCCGTGTTCGGCCACCCAATCGGTGGATACCAGCGATTCGGGATGCGCGTATTCAGCCATGGTTACACCTCTCTCCGGATGTGTTCAGTCGGGACGATTCAGGGTTGGTAGTACCGGCGCGGCCAGCGGAAGCATTATACGAGGTTGCCGCCCCGGTTGGCGAATGATAACTTTCCGGTGGAGGATGCGCTGACATGACGCCGCAACTGCCGACCATAACCCCGCCGGAGTTCATCGCCCGCTGGCGGGACGCCGGCTTTGGCGAGCGGCAGGGGGCGCAGTCCTTTTTCAACGACCTGTGCGGACTGGCTGGCCATCCGGCGCCGGCGGCCTATGGGGATCCCGAGGCCTTCACCTTTGAGAAGGCGGTCCCGGGCGGGTTCGCCGACGCCTACTTTGAGGAGCGCTTCGGCTGGGAGTTCAAGGGACGGGACGCCCAGCTGGACGGGGCTTTCGACCAGCTGCTCCGCTACCAGGTCCATCTGAAGACGCCGCCACTGCTCATCGTGTCGTCCTTCCAGACGATACGCATCCAGACCAACTTCCCGGGCATGGAAACGGCCCGGTACGACATCGGCGTATCCGAGCTGGAACACCCGGAGCGGCTGGGCCTGGTGCGGGACGCGTTCTTCGCGCCCCACCGTTTCCGGGAGCGGCTGCGGTCGGTGGACGCGGTGACGCGGGAAACGGCCGCCCTGTTCCAGTCCATCGTGGAAGATATGGAAGAGCGCAACGAGGATCCCGAGCGGCTGGCCCGCTACCTCAACCAGCTGGTGTTCTGTCTCTATTCCGAGGACGCGGGCCTGCTCCCCGATGGCCTGTTCACCCGCATCGTACAGCAGCATTACCGCGACCCGGCGCGGTTCGACCGGGCCATCCGCAGCCTGTTCGCCCAGATGGCCACCGGCGGGTTTTCCGGCGCGGACGAAATCGCCCACTTCAACGGCGACCTGTTCAACGTGATAGACACTGTTGAATTGAGCACGGCAGCCCTGCAACGGCTGGGGGAAGCCTGCGAAAAGAACTGGCGGGACATCGAGCCGTCCATATTCGGCACGCTGTTCGAGCGGGCCCTGGACGCCTCCAAGCGGGCCCAGACGGGAGCCCACTACACCGGCGCGGACGATATCGCCCTGGTGGTGGAGCCGGTGGTGATGACGCCCCTGCGCCGGGAATGGGAAGCGGCGCGGCGGGAGATTGAGGGGCTGCTGGAGGGTGAGCTTGCTGACCTCGCCGCTCATGGTGAGATTGTCGAACCACAGGTTCAGGATGAGCGGGCGCAGCAACGCCTGGAAGCCTTCCGCCGGCGTTTGGCCTCGGTCACCGTGCTGGACCCGGCCTGCGGCAGCGGCAACTTCCTGTACATCGCCCTGCGGTCGCTGCTGGATTTGGAGCGGGAGGTGATTGACTTCGCCGCCGCCCAGGGCTGGCCCGGCCGGACGCCGCAGGACGCTTTACCAATGGTGCAGCCCGACCAGATGCTGGGAATGGAGATCAACCACTACGCGGCGGAACTGGCCCGCACCGCCCTGTGGATCGGCTACATCCAGTGGCACCAGGCCAACGGCTTCCCCTACACGCAGCGTCCCATTCTGACCCCGCTGAACACCATCCGGCAGACCGACGCCATACTGGACTTGACGGACCCGGAGCATCCGAAGGAACCCGAATGGCCGGCGGCGGAGTTCATCGTGGGCAACCCGCCGTTTTTGGGACACTTCCCCTTCCGGGAGTCGCTGGGCGACGATTACGTGGATGCAGTGTATCAACTCTACGGTAACCGCATTCCCAACTACAGTGACCTGTGCTGCTACTGGTTTGAGAAAGCGCGGGCGCAGATTGAAACGGGGGCGACGAAACGGGCGGGCCTGCTGGCGACGCAAGCGATACGATTCCAGTCCAACCGCCGAGTGCTGACGCGAATCAAAGAGACCGGGGATATTTTTGAAGCCATATCGGATAAGGATTGGGTGCTGGAGGGAGCCGCCGTACATATCTCCATCGTCTGTTTTGACGACGGGAGCGAGGTCGACCGCCGTCTGGACGATCACGCGGTTGCGAATATCAATGTCGACTTGACGGCGGGGGCAGATTTGTCGCTGGCGCGGACGCTGGAAGAAAATGCAAACATTAGTTTCATGGGCGCTACGAAAGTCGGCCCATTTGAAATTTCGGAGCAGGTTGCAAACGAGATATTGGCCCAGCCCAATCCGCACGGCAAAACTAACAGCGATGTTGTCAAACGTTGGATGATAGGGCGTGACATTAATCAGCATTCTCGCAATATGTGGATAATAGACTTTGGCACGGATATGCCAGAGTCCGATGCTGCTTTGTACGAAGCGCCTTTTGAGTATGTTGTGGCGAATGTAAAGCCGGACAGAATTCAAAATAGGAGAAAACGTTACGCTGAATTGTGGTGGATTCATGCCGAGGCCCGTCCAGGTATGCGGCAAGCATTGGCCGGTTTAGAGCGCTACATTGGCACCAGCATGGTATCCAGGCACCGGATGTTCCGTTGGATTGACGGCGACGTGCTGCCGGATGCCACCATTATCGTTTTCGCAAGGAACGATGATTACTTCTTCGGCGTACTGCAAAGCCGCGTACATATGCTATGGGCCTCCGCTATGGGTACGCAGTTAGAAACGCGCCCGCGCTACACGCCCACCACCTGCTTTGAAACCTTCCCCTTTCCGCATCCCACCGACGCCCAGCGGGAGGCCATCGCCGCTGCCGCCGCCGAGCTGAACCGGCTGCGGGAGGGCTGGCTCAATCCGGCGGGATTAAGCGCGGCGGAGCTGCGCCGGCGGACGCTGACCAACCTGTACAACCAGCGTCCCACCTGGCTGGACCACGCGCACCGCGCGCTGGACGCGGCAGTAGCCGACGCCTACGGCTGGCCGGCCGACCTGGCGGATGGGGAGATACTGGAGCGGCTGCTGGCGCTGAACCTGGAGCGGGCAGGATAACATAACGCAACGGCAAATGCTACCATGTAAATAGTATAGTCATAGTTAATTTCAGTGTGGACGATCAGAATGAAAACTCTATACTTGGACGAGACCGGCGAGCATAATCCATCCACAGCCAGCAGTGATTACCCCGTCTTTATATTGGGTGGAATCATTGCGAACAAAGGCTATGCCGACGGGCCATTGACGGAAAGGCTCAATGACTTCAAGCGCCGGTTGCTCGAGAAAACCGACGTCGTGCTGCATACTGCGGACATTGCCCGCAACCGGAAGGGGTTTGAACGGTTACAAGACGCCGATTTTCGCAGTCAGTTCTACGAATGTCTGAACGCACTGATGCGGGATCTGCAATACTCGGTGATTGCGTGCGCCATACGCAAGGATACGCCGGCATTCCACCAATTTTCTGGACGTGACCTTTACCTGACCTGCTTTGAAGCTTTGGTAGAGTTGTTTTGCGAAGAAATCGGTAGTGTGCGCGATGGCGGGATAATCATTGCGGAAAGCCGTAGCTCACCCCCGTTGAACCGGGCGTTGGAACGCGAGTGGTTGAACCTGAAGGCTAACGGGACAGGCCGAATGTCAGGCAGTGCTATTACCGACCGAATTCTAGCGCTGAATTTACGGGCCAAAGGGGACAACATAGCGGAATTGCAGATGGCCGATTTGGTGGTTTCGCCAATCGGACGCCATTTGCTGGGGAAACCGGATTTTGAGGACTGGCGCATTGTTGCTGACAAGCTGCGCCGGGATAGCTTAGGACAAACGGCCGGACCAGGTCTCGTTGTGCTCTCATAAAAGAGGGGCCGGTCCCCGCTACGCAGGGGCCAACCCCGAACTGCCGGCATCGTGCAGGACTATGGCGGGGTATCCTCGTTCAAAGTCCGCTTGTGCTTCCCCGGCTATACGGGGCCTGCCGGGGGCTATCCTCCGCTACGCAGAGAATAACCCGATCAGTGTGCAGCATTGTACCATTATTATACTGGACAATCATGCATCACGACTTGCGTCTCTGGGGAAACACCCTGCACCGCCCACCGCAGAACCGCCGTGGGCGGCGCCGGATGTACGTGCGGAACCTGGCCGGTCGGGGAGGTCATTCCACCGCTAACCCCAAATCCCGCGCCGCGGCTTCCTGCTGCTCGTCCAGGGTTATAAAGACCAGTCCGGGGACCAATTCAGCGAAAAAGAGAGCCACCGCCAGATGCCACAGCCGCGCGGCGGGCAAGTTAGCGATGTCAGCAATAGCTGCCATCTCATCGGCCAAAGGCCGGTTGGGCATAATCCAGCGGATGCCGGACAGCATACTCATATCCAATTCCTGGCCTGAGAAAGTGGCTGCCGACCGAACCTCTGCATCCAACAAGTTGGCCGACAACAGTATCTGGTATCGGTTCAGCCGACCCAAGACTGCCTCTCGAACCGGCTCTTCATCAGCGAGGACGGGGATGAGAGCGGTAGTGTCCGCGTAGGCCGCAATCAACCGGGGCGTCGTCATTCCTGATCACTCCGCGGGCGATCCTGATACTCCCGGTCAAGGAACCACTTCAAGGCGCCGGGCCACTTGGCATTAGGACGTTGCCACAAGGATTCCCGCGGCCCTTTGCTGGGAGACACGATGCCCTGGGCTTCCAGTTCGGCGATGCGCTTTGCCAGGTCGAAAGGTTCCGCGGCTGCGGTCTCCTCAGGGCCATTACGATTTTCAGTACTCATAAGATGCTCCACTTATTATCCGCAGGCTGTTGAGAGGTATCTTCTCGCGTTCACAATTATAGCAAAGGTCCCGGGGGTTCCCGGTTGACGCCGGCCCGACTGCCGGGTATATCTGTGGGCGGCAATCCGGCGGCGCCGGTTGCTCCAAACATAGATTAGTAGGCAGGTGTCCTCCATGGCCGAGTTGAGTCCCGCCACCGTCCTGGCGGAGTTGAAGAAGAATGGCGCTACCCACGTGGTCTGGCTGCCCGACAGCGAGACGAACTTTCTCTACGTGCTGATGAGCGCGGAGCCCAGCCTGGACCTGGTGCCGGTCAGCCGGGAGGGCCACGCCTTTTCCACCGCGGCCGGCCTGGCCGCCGGCGGCAAGAAGCCGGTCATCCTCATCCAGAACACCGGCATGATGGAGTCGGGCGACTCCCTGCGCGGCTGGGGCATCGGCATGAACGTGCCCGTGGTGATGATGGTAGGCTACCGGGGCTGGACCCGCCACGGCGTCATCAACGACACCGCCGCCTTCTACACCGAGCGGTTCCTCCACGCCTTCAACATCAACTATTACCTGGTTGAATCGGACGAGGACGCCGACCGCATCTCCATCGCCTTCGCCGAGGCCGAGCGGAACAAGCGCCCGGTGGCCGTGCTGGTGGGCGACGAATACCACGGCTTCAACGTAAGCCGGTAGAGCCGGCTCTGTCATTGAGCGCGCGACAGACCATGCAAGAGGTCATTCAACTATGATGAAAACAGCGGAAATGCTGGAGATTTTCAACAGGCATCGCGGCGACGCGGTGGTGATACCGGGGCGCGGCGGACGGCACTGGGTGGAGCTGAGCGACCGGCCCGACCGGGACCTGCCCCTGGGCGACCCGGCCATGGGCGGCCACGCCTCCTTCGCCCTGGGCCTGGCCCTGGCCATCCCCGACCAGCAGGTGGTGCTCTTCGACTCCGAGGGCGACGTGCTGATGGGCATGGGCGCGCTGCCCACCATCGCCGAGAAGGCGCCGGCCAACTTCTACCACTTCATGCTGGACAATGGCGTGTACGCCACCACCGGCGGCCAGCCCGTGCCCAACGCCGAGCAGATGGCCTACGACGTGGTGGCCCAGGGCTGCGGTTATCCGGCCACCTACTCCATCGACAACCTGGAGGACTTCGCCGGCCAGATCGAGGAGATCCTCGGCCAGCCCGGCCCCGTCTTCGTGGCCCTTAAAATCGACCCCGAAATCATCAACGAACCCATCAACGCCCGGCCCCAGTGGCAGCGTAAAACCCGCAACCAGGCCGTGGCCGACATGCAGGCCGACCTGGGGATCGGGTGATGCGCCGTTGCCTTGACGCTGTTGGGGCGTAATGCTACCGTGGGCCCTGTTATGAGAATTGGAGAATTTGACATCGTCGAACCCGTTCCCGAGCTGCACGAGCCGCATCTGCTGGCGGTGTTGCGGCCCTGGATCGATGTGGGGAACGTGGGCAGCCTCGCGTTGGGTCGCATTGAACGGCACCTGCGCAGTCGCGAGTTGGGCCGTCTCCACCGGCCGGGCCGTTACTACGATTTCACTCGGTATCGTCCTCGTTCCTATCTGGTCAACGGACAGCGTGAAGTTACCATCCCCAACACCATCATCCGCTATGCCAACCCGGAGGACGGTCGGCACATCCTGACCGCCCACCTGCTGGAACCCCATCTCTACGGCGAGGATTACTCGGATGCCCTGCTGGAGATCATCCGGCAATTCGGCGTCAAGCAGTACGCCCTGATCGGCGGGATGTACGACATGGTGCCCCATACCCGTCCGCTGGTGGTATCGGGATTGGGCACCGGCGAGAACGTGGAGCGAGACTACAGCATAGCCAACGCTCGCCCCAGCAGCTACGAAGGCCCCACAACCATCACCTATACCGTCACGGAGACCGCCACCAGGATGGGTCTGGAGACCCGCGCTTTCGTGGTGCATCTGCCCCAGTATCTCAACTTGGACGACGATTATCAGGGCGCGGCCCGCATGATGGGCCTGCTCTGCCGGCTTTACGACCTGCCGGATTACATCGCCCAGGCGGAACGAGGCCAGAAACAGTACGACGAGCTGACCGCCAAGGATGGACAGTTGCCCGACGGCGACGTGCTGGTCCGCATCGAAGAAATGTACGACAACGAGTACGGCGCCGATAATCGCCCGGAGCCGACCACCCCGCTGCCCTCAAGCATCGAAGAGTTCCTGCAAGGTCTGAACGCCGACTTGGGCGATGACAACGAGGCTTCCCGCTAGGTTGTGTTGACGCTTCCCGTCATTCCCGCCGCCATCCCGTCATTCCGGCGGGGATAGCCCTTGAAAACCGGAACCATACCTCCGGTTGCGGACCTGTTGCAGCGGCTCATCCGTTACGATACCACCAACCCGCCCGGCAATGAGCGCGAGTGTGCCGCCTACTGCGGCCAGGTACTAGCCGACGCCGGCATTGCCGCCGAATTGTTGGGCGACGACCCCCACCGGGTCAACGTGGTCAGTCGCCTGTGCGGTCGTGGCGACGCTCCGCCCCTGCTGTTGTACGGCCATCTGGACGTGGTCCCAACCGCGGCGCAGCCCTGGGATGTGCCGCCCTTTGAAGGCCGTTTCCAGGATGGTTACGTTTGGGGCCGGGGCGCGCTGGACATGAAAGGCGGCGTTGCCATGATGATGGACGCCTTCATGCGCGCCCATCATCATGGCGTTGACCTTCCGGGCGACGTGATACTCGCCTTGGTCAGCGACGAAGAGGCCGGCGGCAACACCGGCGCGGCCTGGCTGGTTCGCGAGCGGCCCGATTTATTCGACGGCGTGCGTTACGCCCTGGGCGAGTTCGGCGGCTTCAGCAAAACCTATCGGGGCCGCAAGTTCTACATGGTGCAGGTGGCCGAAAAGCAGGGCTGCCGGGTTCAGGCAACCGCCCGCGGTTCCGGCGGACACGGCTCCCTGGTGCATCGCGACACCGCGCTAACCCGTATGGCCCGGTTCCTGGTCCAGCTGGACAAAAAGCCGTTGCCGTTCCACGTCCATCCGGTTACCCGGATGATGATTGAGGCCATAAGCGCCCGACTGCCAAAACTGGACGGCGCCTTTCTCCAGCTGCTGCTCAACCCGCGCTGGACCGGACGGATACTGCGGCGCATGGGGCAAGCCGGCCGCGAGCTGGAACCGCTGTTCCGGCACACCGCCAACGCCACCATCATCAACGGCGGCGAAAAGGCCAACGTCATACCCAGCGAGGTTACCGTCAATCTGGACTGCCGTATGTTGCCGGGCTACACCGCCGAAGACTTGTTGGGTGAATTGCAGAACATCGCCGGCTCCAGCATTGAGTTGCAGGCGATCAATTTCCAGCCCAAGCCCTGGATTTTGGACATGGGCCTGTTCGACACCCTGGCCGGCATCATCGGCGAGCAAGATCCGGAAGCGGTGTCAGTGCCCATGCTGATGCCCGCCGGCACCGACGGCCGGCACTTCGCGACGCTGGGCATCCAAACCTACGGCTGGATGCCCATGAACCTGCCGACCGATTTTGACTTCCTCAAAACCATCCACGCCGCCAACGAGCGGGTGCCCCTATCCGCGCTGGAGTTCGGCGCGGAGGCGCTATACCGGCTGCTGACGCGGTTTCACGGGTGATGCGGAGTCGATTGTGGCAGGGGCTCTCGTGATTAGCCGGGGACGCAATCCGTCGCTAGGGCCTGTTTACAAAGTTGGGCTAAATTGAGCACGATTTGGTTGCTGCTTTGGAACGTTCGTGCTATGTCTTGAGCATAAAAATGCGTCTCAATGACCACGCTCGGAGTATAGCAGATGCCTCGAAAGAAGTTATCCAACCGACTCTCTCGTTGACCGGCGTGGCTGGCCCTTTGAAAGTCTGCGTCACCGTGTTCACTAGGATGCCACCAAACTGGCGCGGGGGTTCACGAAACCGTGGCGGCGCTGGCGATCTCCACCAGCCGCTCGAAGGCGTCCGGATCGCGAACGGCGAGGTCGGCCAGCATTTTGCGGTCGATCTCGATGCCGGCCACGTTGAGGCCGTGCATGAACTGGCTGTAAGTCGTGCCGTGCAGGCGGCAGGCGGCGCCGATGCGGATGATCCACAGGCGGCGAAAGTCGCCCTTGCGCTGGCGCCGGTGACGGTAGGCGTGGCTCCAGGCGTGCATAACCGCCTCTTTGGCCCACTTGTAGTTGCGCCCCGAGGACGCCTGGTAACCCTTGGCGGCTTTCAGGATTTTCTTGTGGCGGGCGCGCTTGGTGACGCCCCTTTTGACTCTGGGCACGGTTGGCGGTTCTCCGTTGATTTAGACGTCGTAGGGCACCAGCCGACTCAAGCGCTTGACGTCGGCTTGGTCGAAGCTGATTTTCTGCGCGTATTTGCGAGTGACCTTCTTGGGCTTCTTGCGGCGCAGGTGGCTGCTCATGCGCTTGCGGCGCAGCAGCTTGCCCGAGCCGGTTACGTGGATACGCGCCTTGGCGCCTTTGTGGGTTTTGAGTTTGGGCATATTACCGTTATTCCGTTGTTACTGCTTCCTTGCGCTCGTTGCGCGCCGCAGCCGTGGCGCTGGGGATGAGCACCATGGACATGGCGCGACCCTCCATGGAAGGCTGCTGTTCCAGCCGGATGTCGTCCTTCAGTTCCTCAGCCACCCGCTTCAACAACGAGAGGCCGTGGTCCTGATGCACCGCTTCCCGGCCGCGGAAGCGCACCGTCAATTTCACTTTGTCGCCGTTGCCGATGAACTGGCGCACCTTGCGGA
Source organism: uncultured Dehalococcoidia bacterium (assembly GCA_964347975.1). Taxonomy (GTDB): domain Bacteria; phylum Chloroflexota; class Dehalococcoidia; order Lucifugimonadales; family UBA3495; genus Bin87. The sequence continues at coordinate 37,244 of CAYGAY010000011.1, read as the reverse complement.
GCTTGGCGTCGAAGTCGTGGGTGCCGATATTGGGGCGGAACCGCACTTCCTTCAGTTCGTTGCTCTTCTGGGATTTGCGGGTCTCGCGTTCCTTCTTGGACGACAGGTAACGGAGCTTGCCATAGTCCAGCAGCCGGGCCACCGGCGGGTCGGCGTTGGGCGCCACTTCCACCAGGTCAAGGTCATTCATCCGCGCCCGGGAGAGAGCGTCGGACACCGTCATAACGCCAAGCTGCTCGCCATCTTCCCCAATTACTCTTACTCGTGGAACGCGTATCTGTTCGTTGACCCTGTATTGCCTGGCGATAGCGCCACCTCCTTACGATTTCCTGAGCCGCTGATGCGGGTTTTCGCAATCAACGGCTACTCAGTGTTGCCCTATTTTACCGACACGGCTATTGACAGTCAACCGAACCGCTTTCCTGTTATTCTCAATGGGCGACGCTGGAAGAGGCGGGACAACAGCGCCACAGTTGGCCGCACCGGGTATAATGCCGTCTCGAAGCGCGCCGGCCCGGTGTCATTGGCCAATCATGCCGGCTCCGGTCAGAGGAGGAATAACGGATGCCCGACTACTTTACGGAGGTGGATGTACTCCGCAACGGCGATTCCGCCGGGAATGGGATGACTCTGCGCCTGACTGACGGCCACGGACGCCGGATTCACACGGTGGCGGTTCCCCAGGAGGGCCACTCCCATACTGGACCGACTTGGGCGTACATCTTCGAGAACGAGGGGTTGACGCTGATTGACCCAGGCGCGGAGGTGTCCTTTGAAACACTGCGGTCGGGCATGGCGCTGTGCGGCTTGCAGGCGTCGGACATCGAACGGGTTATCATCACCCACGGGCACGCCGACCACGACGGGGGCGTGGCGCGGGTTATTGAGCAATCCGGCGCCGAGTTGTGGGCTCACGACATTTACCAACCGTTGCTGCCCTTCGACCCGCGAGACCTGCAAATGGCAGCCAATTCTCCCATCAAGGAAGCCATGTGGGCAACGGCCCGGGCCAACGGTTTCAGTCCGTCCGATTCGGACGAGCGCAATCGCTATATGGAGTCCCGCCGCTCCCACCGGGTTGGGCACCACATCATTCACGACGAGCGGCAGGGCATCCTGCGATACATGCACGCTCCGGGACACTCGCCGGACGAGATCTGCGCGGTGATCGGCAAAGGCGCCGGCAGCGACATCGTATTCACCGGCGACCACGTGCTGCCGGAGATCAGCCCCCACCCCACCATGAAGACGGACTACACCAGAGAGATGCGCCAAAGCCTGCCCGTCCACTACCAGGACCCCGACGATTCCTACGGCCTGCTCACCTATCTCCGCTCGCTGCAACGGGTGGCCGATCTGGGCACGGAAGTCGCCATCCTGCCGGCTCATCGCCTGTACAACAACCACAAATTCAACTTCCAGACGGCCCAGCGAGCCGCCGACCTCATCCGGTTTCACTCCCGGCGGCTTGGGCGCATCCTCGTAACCGCCGGGCCGGAACCGCAACCCCTGGAAGACGTAACCCGCCGCACCTTCGAGCGGCGCAAGCTGGAAGGCGGCAACTTCTTCGCCGCCCTGACCGAGGTAGTGGCCCACGTTGAGCTGCTGGAAGACTCCGGCGATATGGAGGTCACGGACGACCACCGCCTGCGGCGCACCGGCCGGGAGAACTACCAGGAACTGCTGCGTACTTTATAAGAGGAGGGCAGGCAGCCATTATGTTTGGGCGTTCCGGAACGGCGGTTGAATTGCTGACGGACTGGCAGATTGGCGACGCGCTGATGCGGATTGTCGCCCAGGCGCAGCAGCGTCTTACGCTGGTGTCCCCGTACAACAAGCACTGGGGCCATTTGAAACGGGAGGTAGCCGCCGCGCAGGGGCGAGGCGTGCCGGTGACCATTTACTATCGCGCAGACGAGTCCAGTCCCATGGCGGAGTATGACGGCGTTACCGCAATTCCGGTAAGGATGCTCCACGCCAAAATCTACGCCAACGAAACCACTGCTCTCGTCAGCACGATGAACCTGCTCGAGACCTCGGCAATGTACTCCCGTGACGTTGGGCTGCTGGTTCGCGACCCCAAATTGCGGCACGAAATTGACGAGTACGTGAAATCGCTGGCGAATGACGCGGCAGCCGAGCCGCTAGCATGGGGCGGCGGCGCCACGCGAAATGGCGCGGCGGCGCGGCAGCAGGTGCGAACAGCGTCGGACATCGCCAGAGTCATCGAAACCTCCGGGTTCTGTATTGAATGTGGGACGGCGAAAGATTTTGACCTGGACAAGCCCTTGTGCATTTCCTGCTACACTCGTTACGGCAGAAACGGTACGCACAAGTTATGCCACCGCTGCGGCGAACCCCACCCGGCGCAACTTAATCAACCGCTTTGCCCGGCTTGCCAGGACGCCCGCCAACCCGTCGGCGTTTAGCCGTCTGCGACTGCTATAATGCCGACATCTTTTCACCCCAGCACCCCTTGAGGTGTCAGACTATGACCCAAATGGCCCCGATAGAACCTTTTGATGAATTCGGTGAAACCATTGAGGATTACTGCCTCCAGTCGCGCCACTTCCTGGAGCGCAGCCACCACTACCTGGCCGAGGACGACCTGCATCAAGCCTCGGAAAAGGGCTGGGGGGCAGCCGCCTGGATGGCTAAAGCCGTGGCCACGGCACAGGGCTGGCAGTACGCCCGGCACGAGCATTTTGGCGAAGTGCTGTACCAGGCCGGCCAGATGACAGGCGACAGCCGGCTCCGAGGTTTACGCGAAATTGCCAACGGTCTGCACAGAAATTTCTACCAGCGCAAGCGGTTTTTGCACGCTGACGACATCGCAGACTCGCTGAGCGAGGTGGCGACGCTGCTGGACATTATTGAGCCTCTGGCGCAGCAAAACTAATCACCCCGCCGGGAGGAAACCTCATGTCTCTGGAAGGAAAAGTTGCATTGGTCACCGGCGCGGGGCGCGGCATGGGTCGGGCCACGGCGCTGGCGCTGGCCAACGACGGGGCCAATGTAGCGGTAACGGACATCCTGGCCGATAACGTAGAAGAGACGGCGACGGACGTTCGGGCGACCGGGCGGCAAAGCGTTGCCATCGCCGCCGACATTGGCGACGGCACGGACATCGACCGGGTGATCGCCGAGGCGGTGAACGCCCTGGGCCGCGTGGACATTCTGGTGAACAACGCCGGCGTGACCCGTTACCTGGACATCATGGACATCACCGAGGATGACTGGGATCGCATCCACCGGGTCAACGCCCGGGGCGCGTTCTTCGTCATGCAGCGCGCCGCCCGGCAGATGATCGAGCAGGGCAATGGCGGCCGCATCGTCAACATCGCGTCCATCGCCGGCAAGGGCTACCGGGGCACCTCCAACGCTGCCTATGCCGCCAGCAAGGGAGCTGTGATCTCAATGACGCTCATCGCGGCGCACCAATTGGCGCGTTACGATATCAACGTCAACGCCATCTGTCCCGGTTCAACGATCACTGCCATGTCCAGCAGCACCATGGAACAGCGGGCGGCGGAGCTGGGAGTATCAGTTGACGAATTGCAGGCGCAGCGGGCGTCCAACATCCCCATCGGCCGGGCCAACGAGCCGGAGGACATTGCCGCAATGGCCGCTTTTCTGGCCAGCCCGGGCGCGCGGAACATCACCGGACAGACCATCAACGTGGATGGCGGGCTGGTGATGCACTAAACCCGCTGCGTCGAATGAGCAGCGGGTAAGGATTTGAAGAAACCGGGGCGTCATATGACGCCCCGAAAAGCTATGCCGTGGTTGGACGGTCCAGCCTAATGCGCTACCAGCGCCGCCTGGGCGGCCAGTTCCTCGTCCCACGGCCCGGAGAGCCGGCCCTTGGCAGTGTTGCCGATCATGTACCCGCTCTCGTCGTGTCCCCACTCATTGCGTGGCATCTCGTAGGACAGTTCGATGCCGTTGCCGTCGGGGTCGCGGATGTAGATGCCGATGGCGTGACCATGGTCCGAAACCCGATCGATGGGGATGTTCTTCTCCTTGACCCGATGGTAAAGCTCCTTCAGATCCTCCAGCGTGTCCATATACCAGGCCATGTGGTTCAGGCCCACCTGCCCGCCCTGCGGCCCCAGGGCCTTCTCCCCCACCTCGGTCAGCGCGATCTCATGGGAGTTCTCCAGGTCCGCCGACATGAAGGCGGCGCCTCCCGGCCTGAACCCGTAGCAATGCAGGCCCAACAGGTCCGCGTACCAGTCCCGGGCCCGCTCCGCATTTCGGACGAATATGTTCACGTGTCCCAATCTTCTCGGCGTGTAAGCCATAATTTCCTCCCTTTCCTGCGATGGAGTGTTTCTGAGTGGTGCAATGATAACAAGGGGATAGCTCAAAAGAAAGTCCGCATCTCTGGCGCGACACGCCTCACGCGCACCCCTCTTTGTCATTGCGAGAAGCGAAGCCCGATCTTTGACCAATCGGGCAATCTCGCGGGCGGAGCGACGCATCCTTCGGCAACCGGATTGCCACGCTACGCTCGCCATGACAGTTTGCGGAAAGTGGGTACGCGTGAGTGCGCAGGGTCTTTTCAAAGTCGTGGAGCAAGCAGGAAAATAGAGGTGTGGAGGAGGTGGATGATGACAGGCTCGACGACCTTGCCGGAAGAATTTGCCCTGCTGCGCCAGGAACTGGCCCAACTTACCGACCAATGTCTGCCTTGGGGCAAAGTATTTCCCCAGAGCGAGGGCCTTGGCCCTGCTGCGGGGCCAGTGTCAATTGTGGTCGGAACGGGAACCGCTGACCGGCCGGGCACAACGCCTTGCCGTCCAACCAGTCGCAATATCCTCCACCAACACCGGATTTTGAAAAGGCCCTGCCGGTTTTTCTTCCCGATCCCCCGGCCCAGGAGGGATTTCATTTATCTCCCAACGAAGGGCGGCATTCCCCGGTTCTTGTCCAGGAACCACTGCACCGCGATTTTGTGGTCCTCGGTGCGGCGCACGTGTTCCTGGGCAGCCGACGCCAACTCCAGCGCTTCGCGGAAGGACAGCTCCATGCTCTCGTGCACCAGGTATTTGGTCAGCGAGTGCGCCACCGTCGGCCCTTTGGCGATGCGGGTCGCCAGTTCCATGGCTCCTTCCATCAAGTGGTCGTCGGGAAAACACTTGCTGGCCAGGCCGATGCGCACCGCGTCTTCGCCGGCCATCCAGTCGCCGGTGTACTGCAGCAGCAGGGTGTTGCTGGTGCCGATCAGCTTGGGCAACTGCCAGCAGCTGCCGTCCCCCGGAATCAACCCGTTGAGCACGAACCGCTCGGACAGACGCCCGCTGTCCCCCACAACGCGGATGTCGCACGACAGCGCTAACCCGCAGCCCACCCCGGCGGCCGGGCCGTTCACCACGGCGATGGACGGCTTTTGCAGGTCGTGAATGCGCAGGGGCACGAAATTGACCTGCGGGCCGCTTTCGCCGCTGCGCTGCCGGCCCTTGATATACTCCATCTTGCCCCAGGTCAGCGGTTCCGGTTCCGTTGCGCGCTCCCGCTCGTCAATGCGCTGCCGGAACCCGCGGACGTTGGCCCCGGAGCAGAAGGACGGTTCGGTCCCGGTCAGCAGCAGCACCCGCTCTTCCGGGTTATTCTCAAACTCGTCCAGTCGCTCGAACATCTCCGCGGCCATATCCGGCCCCAGCGCATTGCGTGTCGGCGGGTCGTGCATGGTCATCACCAGCACCCCGTCCACCACCTCAGTCTTGATAAACTCGTAAGCCATAACGGTAGCCTCACAAAACTCCGGCGAAAGGCCGGGTCAACGAATTGCTGCGCATTCTACCCAATCGTCCGGCCTACGGCAAAAATGCGCCGTTTGCCAACTTCCCGGTCATACCCTAAAATCCCGCTATCCGAAGCAGATATCTTCCGGGGCCGGGTCGGTCCCGCCACCAGGAGCCACATCATGCAATCCGGCACGATAGTCAAGCTGCACATCGCCCGCGTCAAGGGTACTCCGTCCGACCCGGTGGAAGCGGCCCGGGCGATATCGGCGGAAGGATTGGAAGGCGACCGCAGCCGCAACCCGCGCAACCTCCGACAAGTCCTGGTTATGGACAAAGAGACGTTGGACCATTACGGGCTTGAACCCGGCCAGATAAAGGAAAACATCACGGTGACCGGGATGGACCTGTCGCAGGCTCGCCAGGGCCACGTCTTTTTCATCGGCGATCCGGATGACCACGTCACCCTGGAAGTCACCGGCGACTGCGAACCGTGTCAGAAAATGGATGCCCTCATCCCCGGCCTGCAAAAAGAGATATTCGGCCGGCGCGGCATCCTGACCGTGGTCCTCCAGGGCGGAGACATCAAGGTCGGAGATACCATACGACTGGAACCGTAAAACCCGTTCCTCAAGCGGAACGGAAGGCATCGCGCGCGGCCGGGTCCGCCGGCCCGAGGGGTTGACGGACCCGGCGTGATGGGCCCAAGCGCCGGCCGGCGAACGGCCGGCCGGGACTGCGCTGGGCTCCCAGCGCGTAGCAATATGCTTTGGAGCGATTAGTGACGCGAACGCGTGACCGGAGATTTAAAATGCGAATGCCGCCGGGCCTGCCCACCTCCCGTTATCGCCTTATCGCTATTGCGGCAGCCTTGATCTTGCCGGCGCTGGCCTTCGTCGCCTGGCCTCACGCCGCCCACGCTGCCGGCGTCAGCGACGAAACACAGTTCATACTCAACACGTTCGCCTTTCTCATCTGGGGCGCGTTGGTGATGTGGATGTGCGCCGGTTTCACTATGCTGGAGGCCGGTTCGGTGCGGACCAAGAACGCCTCCATGATCTGCCTGAAGAACATCGGCCTCTACTCCATCGCCGGTTTGGCCTTCTATTTCATCGGGTACAACCTGATGTACAACAACGTCCAGTCGGTCATTGGCACGGTCGTCTGGCCGCTCTACGGCCCATCCGCCGACGAGATCGCCCTGATCGGCGGAGACGACTCCGCCCTGGAGGGGGTCATAAGCAACGGTTATTCGGTGATGTCCGACTGGTTCTTCCAGATGGTCTTCGTTGCCACCACAGCGTCAATCGTGTCCGGCACGTTGGCTGAGCGCGTTCATATGTGGTCATTCTTTCTCTTCACTCTACTGCTGACGGCGTTCATCTACCCTATCATCGGAGCCTGGACCTGGGGCGGCGGCTGGCTTTCGGAGATGGGTTTTCAGGACTTCGCCGGCTCCACCATCGTCCACAGCGCCGGCGGCTGGGCCGCCCTGGCCGGGGCGCTGGTGGTTGGGCCACGCTTGGGCAAGTTCCGGCCGGACGGCAGCGTGCGCGCCACTCCGCCGTCCAACGTCGTGCTGGTGACCCTGGGCGTATTCGTCCTGTGGTTCGGCTGGTTCGGTTTCAACGGAGGATCCCAATTGGCCCTGGGATCGGCCGGCGACGCGGTGGGGATGAGCAATGTTCTTGTGAACACCAATCTGGCGGCAGCGGCCGGCGTCATCACCGCCATTGCCCTGTCCCGCCTGGTGTTTGGGCGCATAGACTTGTTGGTGGGCCTTAACGGAGGGTTGGCCGGTTTGGTTTCCATAACGGCCGGCCCTGACATCGCGCCCCACTTCTGGGCGGTCATAATCGGCATCACCGGCGGAGCAATCTGTACCGGCGGGATTAAGCTGCTGGAGATCGTCAAGGTTGACGACGTGGTTGGCGCGGTGCCGGTTCACCTGTTTGCCGGGGTTTGGGGCACCGTCGCGGTGTGCATCGCCGCCGGCGGCAATTTTGTCACCCAGCTCATCGGCATCTTGTCCATCGGCGCATTCGTCTTCGGTTTGTCGTGGGTCGTCTGGTTCGCCATAGAGAAAACCATCGGGGTCCGGGTCTCCGAGGCCACCGAACGAATCGGCCAGGACGCCGCCGAACTGGGCATGGAGTCTTACCCCGAGTTCGTGTTGATGCCGGAGATGGACGACTAACCCGGAACGGATCACATAGCACTCGGAGGAGGCATGACAAACCGCGAAATTGGCTGGCGTGAAGCAATTCTAACCGTTTTGGAGGATGCTGACGCCCCACTCAAGTACGACGTAATCACGCAGATGATAGGTGAACGCGGTCTGCGAACCCTTACCGGAGCAACGCCGGCGGACACAGTTAACTCTTACTTGAGCCAGATGATCAGGTCCGATCACTCCTGGTACGACAGTAGGGTCTGGAATCCGTGCTCATTGAAGCATTGGAACCACCAGTGAACGGGCGCCGCGGAGATTTCCTCGGGCGCCAATGCGGGCAAGCGCCTGACCCCGATATTGCCATGCGCCAGAGCCGCGAATTCCTGCGGGGCCTCATTGGCTAACACCAGTGCAAGGTTTTTACTAGTTTTTACCGCAGGAGAGGGGAGGCTTATTGGCCTTCCCTTTCTGATGCACCACCAGCCTCCTACTCATCCAGCGGAAATATTCGCTCCACAAACGCGCTGCTAGTGGCGATGACTGCTGCCACGGTGGCGCCGACTACCAGCCCTTCCAACTTGCTGGTTGTCAGCCATGACACTGCCCCTGATAAAGCCGCAGCGGCAAAGAAGCCGAAGAGGACCATGTGGACAGTCTGCAATAGTGTTTTCCGGCTCATGGGCTGCGCTCAATCTTGCGGTCCTGGCTGATTGCGTCATATATCCCGGCTACCGAAGTGCCGATTGCACCGACTAGGAACAGCAGCAATCCCATGCTGGCGCAGCCGGCAAGCGCGGCACAGTGTGGCGGGAGTATGGGAAACTGCAACAGCGGGCGCGGGCAGTCAGCGGAAATTGCACCCATCAGCCCGACCATCACCAGAAAGCATCCGGTCAGCAGCACCATCAAAAATACAAAGGCTGATTTAGGCATTTTCCGCCTCCTTACGCGGGCAACCAGCAAGACGGATTGGCCGGCCGCCGCGTCCCTTCAATTATAAAGCAACGCGCGGCCGGCATAACTCCAGCAAGGCCGCCTACCGCACCAGCGTCCCCCGTATCGCCTCCCCGACGTCCCCGACCTGCGTCACGTCCTGCCACTGGCTCACTGCGTCCTCAACGCGGTCGTCCGACAGTACCAGCCCCACGTTGTTGCGGAACTTGCCGGCGATGTTTTCGATTCCCCACGGGTTGGCCTGGCTGCCCAGGATGTTGCCACGAGGCGTTTCGTGCTCGAACACCCGGCCATCCTTCAGCGTGATGCGGATGGGCGCCCCCTTGGAGACCGTGCCGCCGCCTCGCTCGAACTTGGACTGGACTCGAATGCGGACCCTTTCCATCATGCCCACTATGTCCGGGTCAACAATCTTGTCGTCGGTGAAGGTATCGATGGCGATTTCACCCTCCACCAGGGCTGCCGCCATGTTGTACTTGGCGCTGAACTTGCCCTTCAGGTCGCTCTCCGGCTCCTCGTAGAGCATCACCGTCGAGGCGTAGGACTGCACCACTTCGGCGTTGGCGACGTCTTCGTGGCCGAACCGGTGCTCGCGCATCAGGCCGAACACGCTGTCCAGCATGGCATGATTCCCCCCGCAGGACGGATACTTCTTGATCATCAGGGCGTCCTGTACCCGGAAAGGCTTGCCCAGCTTCCCGGCCGCTTCTTCGAGGTTGGTGTGCTCGTCGCCGATGACCGTGGCCGTAAAGCCCACCGGATGCTCCAGGATCTGGTCGCCGGCGGTGAAACCGCGTTGGGCCAGCTGCGCCGCCATCACGCCGTCGCGGCAGGTCATGCCGGCGTGCAACGGCTTGGTCATGGTGCCGAAGTTATGGATGACGCCGCCGGCCATGGACCCGGCCATGCCCAGCGCCATGGTGGTCTGCTCAGCGTTCAGTTTGAGCAGCTTGGCGCAGGCCGCTGCCGCCGCGAGCCGGCCCAGGATGGCCGTGCTGTGGAACCCACGATGCATCTGCTGGGTATGGTAGTGGGTGGCGTAATCTACAGCCAGGCCGACCTCACACCCAACGACGTAAGCCTCCATGAGGTCCCGGCCAGTAGCGCCGATGCTCTCACCCAAGGCCAGCAGCGCGGGGAAGATGGCGACGGTGGGATGCCCGAAACCGCCGAAATCGTCATAGTCCAGCGCATGGCCCATGGTGCCGTTGACCAGCGCGGCGTTGAGGACCGACGTGCGCTCGCCGGTAGCCAAAATCGTGGCCTCCTCGGCGCCGCCCAGATCGCCGGCGTAACCCCGGATGATCTCCCCCACCTTCTGGGTGGAGCCGGCCAGGATCACTCCAAGCAGGTCAAAACAGGACTCGTTGGCGACGCGAATTGCGTCGGGAGGAATGTCCTCATAGGTCGTCTCCACAACCCACTTTGCTACCATTTCAGTTGCGCCCATCGTAGCGAAACCTCCTTGCAGTATCTTCGTCACGCCGCTTCCACAGCGGCGTCGCGTACATAATACCCCGCTCGGTTGCCCCGATTCTACCTGTCTGCTAGACTGCGGCCGTTGCATGGATTATCTTTCCGCTTAATCCGACACCTGCAAAATCCCGCCTGCCAGGAGGTACGGCCCCATGATCTATGAAGTTCGCACTTACGACCTCAAGCCCGGAGGCGTGCCGATTTTTGAAGAAGCCTTCGAGAAAGCGCTGCCCCACCGAGAACAGTATTCCAAGCTGGCCGCATTCTTCCACACCGAAATCGGCCCGCTGAATCAGGTCATCCATATCTGGCCCTACGAGAGCCTGGATGAACGGGAGGAGATCCGCGCCGCTGCCAGTAAAGACCCCAACTGGCCCCCGGACAGCCAGGGTACCATCCTCCACATGGAATCCGAGATCTACCATCCGGCTCCCTTCATGCGGCCCATGGGCGGCGGCCAAAAACTGGGCAACGTCTATGAAATGCGGATTTACGAATATCAGAACGGGGCGATGCCCAAGGTTCTGGACATCTGGTCCGCCGCCATTGAGCACCGGGAAAAGTTCTCACCACTGGCCGCCGGCCTGTATAGCGAATTCGGCGGGCTGAACAAGTGGGTTCACATCTGGCCCTACGAGGATCTGGGCGCGCGCGACCGTATCCGGACCGAGGCCTCCGCCAGCCCGCACTGGCCTCCGCCCACCCGGGAGTTCCTGGTCAACCAGCAGACCAAAGTCCTAGTGCCCGCCAGCTTCTCCCCGCAAGCCTAACGCCAGCGGAACCGATAAACATATTAGGGGCGAATAATCATTCGCCCCTACGTTATAATTCAGATGGCGGCGAGTCGCCAATCTGCTTCCAGTCATGAGGTCAACGCAATGAAAATCGGTATCGCAATGTTCGTCACCCAGTCGTCCATCGACGTCGCCGAGCTGGCCGAAGCCTGCGAAGCCCATGGTTTCGAATCATTGTGGGTGCCGGAACATCCCGCCATACCGGCTGGCCCCAAGACGCCGTGGCCGGGTTCGCCCGACGGCGTGATACCGCAGATGTACTACGAATGCGTTGATCCTTTTGTCGCGCTGGGCCGCGCCTCGGCAGTAACCACGACCCTTAAGCTGGGCACGGGCATCTGCCTGGTGCCGGAGCGCAACCCCATCCTGCTGGCCAAGGAGATCGCCACCCTCGACTATTTCAGCAACGGACGATTCCTCTTTGGCATCGGCACCGGCTGGCTTAGGGAGGAAACAGAGCTGTTCGGCATCGAGTTCTCCCAGCGTATTGGTTACACCCGCGAATCCATCGCCGCCATGAAAGAGTTGTGGACTAACGAAGCCGGCGAGTTCCACGGCCGGCATATCGACTTCCCGCCCATCTACTCTTCGCCCAAACCGGTGCAGCAGCCGCACCCGCCGGTGCTCATCGGCGGCGCCGCGCCCAACGTGGCGCGGAGGGTGGTCGGGTGGGGCGATGGCTGGATGCCCAACCGCATCACGCCGGAGCGGCTGAACGAGACCCGCGAGGAAATAGTCCGCCTGGCCTTGGAAGCCGGTCGCGACCCCCAAGAAATTGAGGTATCCGTCTTTGGTCTGCCGGCCGACCCCGAGGTGCTCAAGGGCTACGAGGACGCCGGCGCTACCCGCGCCATGGTCTTTGCCGACAGCGCGCCCCGCGACGACGCCCTCCGCCAACTGGACGACTACGCCGCCAAGCTACTGACCTGATGCTTTCCGACAACGCCAACATCCTCGCCCTCCGTGAGGCCAACCAGCGTTTCTACGACGCCTTCGGCTCGCTGGACATGGCCGAAATGGACGCCGTCTGGGAGCAGTCCGACCGCGCCCTCTGCGTCCATCCCGGCTGGCAGCCCATCGTCGGCTGGCCCGACATCCGCCGCTCCTGGCAGGGCATTTTCAACGGCGCCGCCCTGATGCACTTCAACATCCACTATGTGAACATCGCCGTGGAAGGCAACTGCGGTTTCGTAACCTGCATTGAAAGCATCACCAGCGTCGTTGAAGGTCAGGCCCAGGGATTCGGCGTACTGGCGACCAACATCTTCGTCCGCTCCGGAGACGACTGGCTGGTACTCGCCCATCACGCATCCCCCAGGCTGTAACCATGACCGGCGCGCCGCCCGACCCGGCTAATCTCTCGCTAACCGACCGCAACCTCTGGCAGGCCATCGTATCCGAGGCCGTCGCCCACCTCACCTACACCGCCTACGCCCGGAAGGCCCGGGAGGAAGGGCTGCCCGAAGTCGCCGCCGTTTTCGAGCGGATAGCCGACGCGGAGACCCGCCACGGCGTCAGCTACCTCCAGGTCGCCGGCGAGGTTGGCGACACCGTAGATAATCTGACCAGCGTCATCGCCGGCGAAACCCGCGAGTACACCCGCACCTACCCCCGGATGATTAGCGAGGCCATGGCCGAAGGCCACGCCGTCGCCGTCGCCGCTTTTACCAGTGCGATGGAGCAGGAAAAGGAGCACCAGATAGCCTTTTCCGACGCGCTGGCCCGGCTGCGGCTGCCCCCCGCCGGCCGGCCAACGGCTGCGCCCGTTCCCGCCACCGCCGAATCGCCGGCGCTACCCATCGACCTGGAGACCTACATTGACGCCGCCCGCGCCCTGGACAAAGAGCCTTTTCACGTCGCCAACCTGGGCCGCCTCCGCGAGGTCGTATTCGGCGCCCAGGACGGCATCATCAGCACCGTTGCCCTGACTACTTCCGTCGCCGCCGCCGTCGGCACGACCTCAACCGTCCTGGTGGCCGGCCTTTCCGCCGCTGCCGCCGGGATGATTAGCATGGCCGCCGGCGCCTACCTCGGCTCCCGCGCCGAGCAGGACGTCCGAGAGTCCGAAATCGCCCGCGAAATGCGGGAACTGGAGGAGAAACCCGCCGAGGAACTGGCCGAACTGGTCATCCTTTTGCAGCGCGAAGGCCAGACCTTCGACGCTGCCGTGCATCTCGCCAACGAGATCGCCAGCAACGAAACCCTGTGGCTCAACACTCTGCTGGAAAAGAAACTCGGCATCAGCCCCGACTTTGGCGGCAGTCCGCTGAAAGACGCTGCCGTAATGTGCGTGTCCTTCGGGGCTTCCGCCATCATCCCCATCCTGCCGTTTTTGTTCCTTGAAGTCGGCCCCGCCGCCATCGGGTGGTCGGTGGGCCTGTCGCTGCTGGCGCTGTTCGGCCTGGGAATTGTGAAAGGGCGGATTGTTCGCAAATCGCCGCTGTTGCAGGGGCTGGAGATTCTGGGCATCGGGGCGGTAACGGCGACGCTGGGGTATGCGCTGGGGGAGGTTCTGCCCCGTGTGCTTGGGTTCTGACCGGTCTGGCGATTACTCTGACGCATCCGCCCAAGTTATCATCCAAGCAGAGCTATCAGGGTAAGCGCTATCACTGCAAGTCCCAGCGCCGGCAATACCAGGCACCCCCCACGGGACGCTGCTCCGCCCGCTGGCTGCCTGTAGTCAATGAGTTCCTCAAATGGTTCCGGGTCAAACCCCGTCGTTTCCCGGAAGCGCGGCGATTCCGAATCCCGCCAAGACTTCATGGCCGCCTCAAACCGGGCGGCACTTTCCCGACTGGACATTGGCCTGGACCGCCACATCAATACCGGATTGCCGCCAGCCGTGGACGGAACCCTACCGGCCTGATGCCGTTTTACCCGCGCGAATACATTTGCGGTGTGTCCGACGTAATGGCCGTAATCGGTGTTCAGAACATATACAAAAAATGCGTAGCGGCCCAACTCCCGGTCGCGCTCGTCCTGCCCTTCCAGGTACTCAGGCTCGTGCCAGTTAGACCACTGTTGACGATAGCGATATTCGCGATAACAGTCCCTGCAACGCGGCCCGCGCTGGAAAACCGGCCGCCCACAGTCACGGCAGGCTGAGCCGCGTCGGAACATCTCCGGGAGCGGTCCGTTTTACGCAAAGCGCCCCAGCAGCTCCCGCACCGCTGCCAGAAAGTCCGGCGGATTGTCGCCCTGCACCAGGTGGCCGGCGTTGGCGATAGTAACCGTCGTGCAGTCGGGATGCTCGGCTGCCATCCGCGCCATCGTCTCGTCGGCGAAAATATCGCTGCGGTCGCCGCGCACTACCAGCGCGGGGCAGTCTATCTTGTGCCAGCCTTCCCACAGTTGTTCCGGCGTCCAGGCCGGCGCCCGGAATCCTCGAGTGCGTATTACCTTGTCGTATTTCCAAGTCCACTTGCCATCATCCCGTTGCCGGATGCTGTACTTCAAGGCGCCCAGCGTCTGCTCCCGGCTGCGCCCGGTGTATTCCATAACGCGCTGGGCAAACTCTTCCAGGGTATCCAATTCGTCTGGAAGCTCCCGGAACTGCTGAATACGGTTGGAGCCGCGGCGCTGCGTTTCCGGCCCGGTATCCACGATGGTTAACGACTGCAAGATGCCCGGCCGGCCCGACGCCCAGGCCAGGCTGTTGCGCCCGCCCATGGAGTGACCGATCAGGTGAAAATCTTCCAGGCCAAACGCGCCGACCAACGCCTCTACGTCTCCGACGTGCGCGTCGGTTGAGTAATCGCCGTCCGGCGCCCAGTCGCTGTCGCCATGCCCGCGTTGGTCCACGGCAATCACATGGTAGTCCACCGACAGGGGCAAGCTGATGAAGTCCCAGCTGTGCGCCTGTTGCTGGACCCCGTGCAGCATCATTATGGTTGGCAATTCCGGCTTGCCCCATTCCAGGTAGTGGAACCTCAAGCCGTTGACCTCAATAAATCGGTCCGCCGGTTCGTTTTCCACCGTGAAGGGAACTCCCATCTGTCGCGCCGCGTCGTGCAGCGACAGACCCATGGAATGCGACGCCATATTGACAACCTCCTAAAGCTAAACCTGCCCGCCATCTTACCATGCGATATGGCGCTATCGCTCAACGCCATCCCGGTCAAAAATCCGTTGCCGAACTTCAAACACAAAACCCGGCAAGACCGGCTCGCCGCTGACAACCTCCGGGTCATCCAGAACCACAGGTTCTTGTCCGGGCAGATAGACATGAACCCGCCTTTGGAGAGGGTCGATCAACCAGCCCAGCAGGGCGCCGTTGGCGATATAGTCCGCCATCTTGCGCTGCAACGCCGCCAGTCGGTCGCTGCGTGAGCGTATCTCCACCACAAAAGCCGGACAGAAGGGCAGCAGCCAGTCATCCGGCGGTGGGTATGGCTGAGGTCGGTTAGCCTGCTGCTCCGGCGAAATCCAGGCGGCGTCAGGCGCATATATCTGTCCGTTGGGCATCCGAATGCCCAACCGGGAACCATGGGCGTCTCCGCCGTAGCCTTCAGCCCAATTTGCCAAACTGACCAGCGTCGCCATTTCGTCGCTAGACCCTGCTTCCCTCAACATAGGCGTTATCAACAGCGCTCCTTCCGCATCCAGCTCCAGCTTGCCCACCAGTTCGTGGTTGGCGTGATTGAACTCGATAAACCAACGGTCAATGTCCCGCTCTGAGTACTCCAGTTGAGCCATCAGATCCACCACCGGACGAAAATCCAGGACCAGCGGGGACGTTTCCGTTTCCCCGTCCACCCACATCGATTCCAGCAGCAACGTCGGTGTTGCAACAATTGGCTTTGCAACCATGGGATTACTCTCCTTGCCGTTCCAATATGCTCCGAATGGTGAACATCCGCTGGAACAGCGTAAAGCACGACACCCCGGCAATCACCCACAGCACCCACACCATCACCGGCACGGGGGCCAAACCCTCGGCAATCAATCCGGCGCCCAGGATGATGACCCGCTCGGTCCGGGTCATTATGCCGGAACGAGTGAACGCCCCCAAACCTTCGCCACGAGCGCGCAGGTAGGATACTCCTTGCGAGAATACCAAGCCGAGCAGCACCGCCAGCATACTCAAAAGCAACTGTGTCGCCGGCAAGTCGCTCCACAGGTAGTACAACCCCAATCCCACGAACAATGCGGCCTCGCCCAGCCGGTCGAAAACGGAATCCAGCAACGCGCCGAAGGGCGACGCTTTGCCCGTCAACCGCGCCAACGCGCCATCAAAAAGGTCCAGGATCCCACCGGCCAGAAAGACGACCCCTCCGTACAGCGGCCAGTCCAGCGCCGCCAGGGCCGCCCCCGCCGCACATACCAGGAAACCGAACAGCGTGATGCTGTTGGGGGTAAGTCCTACGGAATTGAGGGCCTTTGCGCCGGGGATCTCCAGGTAGCGCAAAACGGCGGCTCGGAACTCTTCTCTACCGGGCAAATCCAACTCTTTTGACCTCCTCAGCGCAGCGCTGGTAATAGGCTTCGACCTCAGAGGCGACCCGTTGCCAACGGTATTGTTGGGCGACGCGCCGTCCCTTTTCAGATAGGCGCAGGGCCAGACTCGGGTTGTCGAGCAAGCGGGAGATGGCGCCGGCGATGGCGTGGGGCGCCCGCGCCGGAACCAGCAGTCCAGTTTCCCCATGAGCGACCACGTCCCGATAGCCGTGGATGTCAGAGGCGACGACCGGGGCGCCGGCGGCCATGGCCTCCAAGAGCACGATGCCGAAACTCTCCCCGCCGGTGGCCGGACTGCAAAAAACGTCGGCGCTGGCATAGTAGCGAGGGAGGGCGTCGTTGGTGACTGCCCCGGCGTTGAGCACTGCTCGGTCATCGATGCGGACGATTTCCTCCAGGGAATCGGCGCTTTCCCGGTCAAGATCCCCGGGCCCGGCGATTACCAGACGCAGGTCTTCCCGTTGATGACGAAGAACGATGAAAGCCTTCAGCAGGTAACGCAGGCCCTTGCGTTCGTCTTTGCGGCCTACAAACAGGATGTTTTTTTTGCCGTCTCTGAGGTGGGGAAAGGGCATGGCGCCGGCGAACCTAGGATATTCGATACCGTTGGGTATGAGCTGGTAAGCGCATTGGGGGAAGTGGGGAGCCACGAAGGCGCGGGCCGCCGCCGACACCGCGATGTGCCCGTGCAGACGCTGGTGCCACCGCCGCAACGCCGGCCGCGACAGCCGGTAGAGCCGCTGCCGGTCTGAATAGGCATGAAAGGTGCCGATGTTCACCGCGTTGGAGTGGTGCAGCACGATCAAGGGCAGGAGCGGCGCCAGCGGCTCGTGCAGGTGCACGATGTCAAACTGCTCGCGCGCCATGAGCCTCCGGACTCGCGAATACAACCGCCAGGAGAGCGCGACTCGCGCTTGAGAACCGCCGGCGGATAACGGCACCGTGCGCCCCATGGGTATGAAATGCTCTTCCGCCAAACCTGCGGTCAGCGGGCGGGCGGGCGTTTGCGGCGCAATGATGCGAACCGAATGGCCTCGATATCTCAGCTCCGAGGAAAGTTGGGCGACGTGAACGTTGACTCCGCCCGGCCAGGCGAAGTCGTAAGGCGAGACCATGGCGATTTTCATGGCCCGGCCCCTTTGCCGGCTGCGTTTGCCGGGCGCGCGGCTACCTGCTCCCGTCGCTGTGCTTGAACCGGACGCCGGCCACCGACGGGTCGGCGATAAACGCCTCCACCATGTCGTGGGCTTCGGAGTCGGTGTATTGGACGGGCGGGCTCTTCATGAAATAGGCCGAGGGCGCAAAAACAGCGCCGCTCTGCCCGTTGTCCAGGGCCAGCTTGGCGCAACGGATAGCATCCACCACCACGCCGGCCGAGTTGGGGCTGTCCCAAACTTCCAGCTTCACCTCCATTTTCACCGGCGCGCCGCCAAATACCTTGCCGTCGATGTGAATGTAGCACCACTTTCGGTCCTGCAGCCACGGCACATGGTCGCTGGGGCCGATGTGAATGGCGTCCGCTTCCGGTTCCTCTTGCATCTGGCTGGTAACGGAGCCGGTCTTCGAGATTTTTTTGGACACTAACCGCTCGCGCTCCAGCATATTCAGGAAGTCGGTGTTGCCGCCGAAGTTCAACTGGTAGGTGTTGTCGATCTCCGCGCCCCGGTCTTCCATCAGGCGGGTCAGTACCCGGTGGACGATGGTGGCGCCCACCTGCGATTTGATGTCGTCGCCGATGACTGGCACACCCCGCTCTTCGAAGCGGTTGCGCCAATAGGTTTCGCGGGCGATGAAAACGGGAATGCAGTTGATCATGGCGCAGCGCGCGTCCAGGATCTGCTCCACGTACCACTTGGTCGCCATCTCGCTGCCCACCGGCAGGTAGTTGATGACCACGTCCACTTCCCGCTCTTTGAGAATGCCGGAAATGTCGGACGTGCTGTGGGGCGACTTCACCACCACGTCGGACAGGTAACGCCCGATGCCATCGTGGGTCATCCCGCGCTCTACCGGCACTCCTAGGTGCGGTACATCGGCGAATTTGATGGTGTTGTTCGGCTCAGTGAAGATGGCATGGGAGAGGTCTTTGCCAACCTTGTTACGATCAACGTCAAAGGCGGCGACCACCTCGATATCCTCGATGCGATATTCGCCGATGCGGTTGTGCATCACGCCGGGGACCGGTTCGTCGTCGGGCACCTCGACGTACTTATGGATGCCTTGAACCAGGGAAGAGGCGCAGTTGCCTACGCCGATAATGGCAACCTTTATCTTGCCCAATTGAGTTCTCCTTGCGGCCCGTCTCGGCCGGAAACAGTCCAAGTGATAAAGTCGAAAGATTTGCGGATCGAGCATTCAACCTGGCAGACAGTCTAACATACCAGTATATCGTTAGCGCAGCGACAGGCAGGATGCGCTGCGCTGTGTCGTATCCCGTGTGCCGTCTGGTGTAGAACCGCTACGGCTGGGACAGTCCCGCCGATCGTTTCCGGCATCGATGTCCTGTTGACCACGGGCAAAGAACGGCCCGACAATCACCAGGAGCGCGAATAGAATCGCTGCAAATACTTGTACGTAAAGCCCCACCGCTGACCGCTTGATTTCTCTTTCCTGATCCAACGGGGATCTTCTGAACAACGTTGACAGGCTGGTTACTACGACCATGAGAAACGTGCCCAAACTTACCACCGCTGCGCCAACGGCCAAGTAGGCAATCAGTTCCGAGTTTCCATTTCCCGATTCCCTGGCTGCATTGCTTGCCCCCAGCGCAGTTGCGGTAGCTATGGCGGCGCCAACCGTCATAACGCCGACACCGACCACAATCCAGTCTGGGCCACTTCGCTCCGGCCCTGGTCCAGATTCCTCTTGACTGACCTTCATCAGGGTATCATCTTGCCCAGACGATCAATCAGGTACACTACACCTACGCAACATCCGGCAGTCGCAACACCGATCGCCACACTGCCCGGAGCTATTCCGTAGGCCAGCACCATCAGCACCGCAGCCGGGATTCCCACTCCCAAGCCGATGCTCAATTTCACCCACCACCTTCGCAAATCCATAAACGGCGGAACTTCATCACGTCGCGCCATCTCGACACCTCCCTTCCGTTTTGTCGTCCACGCCCTATTTGACCCTCCAATTGGAAACCGGAACGTCTTACCCCTCCGCAAAAAACCGGAAAATGGCTGTCTCGTCGTCGTGGCGGAACCTGCCGCCGCGGAACCGGATGTCCCGCCCTTGTTCAATATGTTCGTCAACCAGGGCCTTTACCCGTTCCGACGCCGTTTCGGCGTGGCCCGACGACCGCACAATGTCCATCAACTCTTCGCCCAGCAGGTTGTCGCTCACGCCGTCGGTGCAAGATACTAAACGGTCGGCCGCCGTCAGGTCCAACTCGGTTTGAAACACCGTCAGGTTGGCCTCGCCGCCCACCGCTTTGGATACGCCCAGACGGATGATTCCTCCCATGCGGCCGCTGTATTGCTCGAATCCATCCGGGCGGATTACGTATATGGGACTGTCTCCCACCGAAAGGATGTGCAGCCGTCCGTTCAGATACAGGGCGGCCGAGGCGGTGGTGAGCAGGAAACGACCGCCGCCAACCTGGTGAAACTCGGAATTCAGCTCGTCGAGGACGGCAACGATGTCCGCCGGGCCGGTGATGGCCGCCCGGTTCAGCGCGTCGGCCACCGACCCGCTGGCTTCGTCGCCACCGTGGCCGGTTACGCCGTCAAGCACTACGTCCAGGAAGTTGCCATCGCCCAGATCTCGGGTCAGGTAGCTGTCCTCCCCGTGAGCGGTATTGTCGTGAAGTATCGCCAACGAACTGGTGAGCATGATAGCTGCATCCTCACAATGGTTTGGGTGTCAAAGGTCAGGCGGACAACGCGGCAAGCTCAGCGTCCGCGTCAAAGAGGTAGCGAGTCCAGTGGTTTTCGGTCAGGCGATGCAACGCCCCTTGCCAGGCTATGGTCGCTGCGTCCCGCTCGGCCATTTGATCATTCCGAATGGTAATGAGGCCCAGACATTCCTGCAAGTCCTGCCCAAACTCCGCCACCGACCCGTATCCACGCCGGCGCACCTTGCCAAGACAGGACGTCGTCGCCTCGCGCAAATCGTCGCCGGCCGACGCAAATGCCCGGCTCAAATCGTCGCACTCCTGCTCCAGGCTGATGACGGGCCGCTGGTTGTAGGGGTCGTAGTAGCCGGTCTGGTCGGTGGGGGGCAGCAGCGGCGCGACGTAGAACTTCAGCATCTCGACGTAGAAATCGTGGATGTCCTGCGGCCCCCGATTCCCTTGAGCGCGGTCGATACCGTGGCCCACCAGCGCGCTGGCGTCAACCAGCGCGACGCGGCCCGTTCCGGGAGAATAGAAGACGTTGTGCGGTCCTAGGTCCAGCAGGGCGTATCCGGCCGCCGCATACATTTCCTGGGCTTCCAGCAACTGCATCTGCACCGGCCAGTCGCCGACGCCCTCCGGCAACGCCAAGGGATGCAGTGCGAAGAGGTTCTGCCCCAGCCCGATGGGCACCCGCAGGATGCGGCTCATGGGGTCACCCACCAGCGGGATCCCCGACGCCCGTTCCTCCACACGTACCCGGTATGGTTCGCCCACGTCGTCACCGAAATAATCGTCGTGGACGGCTGCGTCGGTGACGCCGATGACCCGGGACACGGCCGAGCAGTGTTGGCCGGCTCGCTGGTAAGCTTCCAGCGCCCGGGTGGTACGTTCCTCCGTCGGCCCGTGCATCCGTCGCCTGACCGTCTGTGGCGTGGGCCGTTTCAACACCACCTGCTGCCCGGTCTCCCGGTCCACGGCGGCGCGCACGTCGTAATCGGCTCCGCTCCCCAGCGGCCCAACCAGCTCAAATCGGTCCAACGTGACGGTGTTCATAGTCCGGTGGATGACGTCTAATGCTGTCGGCTCAAAATCGTCAGCCAGTCTTCTTTCTGCCTGATTTCGTCAATCGCCAAACCGGCTCCGGCGATAGCGTCAGCCGCCTCGTCGTGCTGTTCCACGATGACGCCCGATGCGATGAACACGCCGTCATGGGCCAGCAATTCCGGGATGGCCGGGGCTACTATTCTAATCCCCCGCGCGCTGATATTGGCCACTGCCAGGTCATAAACGCGCCCCCGCGTCGCCGCGCCGGGGACGCTGCCGGTTGCGGCGTTGACCCGCCCAGTGATGCCGGCGCGCCGGAAATTGCGCCGCGCCGCCCGCACCGCGTGCCCGTCGATGTCCACCGCCGTGATGTGCCCGGCCCCCAGTTTTGCCGCTGCGATGGTCAAAATACCCGAACCGGCGCCCACGTCCAGCACTGTGCAGCCCGGTCGCACCAACTCCTCCAACGCCTCCAGGCACGAATAAGTCGTCGGGTGGTATCCGGTGCCGAAAGCCAGCCCGGGATCCAGATCCACCACCACGTCCCCATCCTGCTCTTCGTAATCGATCCAGGACGGCTTGATCACCAGGTTGCGCCCCACTCGCAGCAAGGTGAAGTGCTGTTTCCAGTTGTTGCGCCAGTCCTCGCCGTCGTCCAACGGCCGGATTTCTAGCTCACCAAGCTCGGCCACGCTGGAAGCGAGTTTGATGCCAACCTCGATGTGGGCGAGCCGCCGGCGGGACAGGCTGGGCAGATACGAGCGCAGCACGGCGTGTTCGCCCGGCCTGGTCTCCACGCTCAGACCGTAGCCGTAACGCTCGAACAGATAGGACACCGGCTCAACGTACTCGAAGGGAACGGTGATGCAGAGTTCGTGCCAGGACATCGCAGCCTAGATTCCACCGGCGGAGGGTCAGCGTGACAAAGGGGTCTCGGATCAATCGTCTTTGGGCGAGAGGGTGTCTTTGATGCGGTCAAACAGCCCCCGCTGTTTGTCGTCGCCGGCCTCGTCGGAGGGGGATTCGGGAGCATCGTTTTCCGGAGCGGTCGCCGGTTCCTCCGGCGCCTGGGTGGCGCTGGATTTTTTCCTTCCTGAGGTTCGGCGCTTTCTGGGCGCGGCCGGCGGCGCTTTCCCGTTGTTATCAAAGGAATAGGACAGGTCTTCCAGCAATTTCCGCTGGTATTTATTGAGTTTGGCCGGTATTTCCACGTCCACCAGCACGCGGATATCGCCCCGACGGTCCGTCGGACGACCGTCTCGTCTCAGCCTGGGAACGCCGCGGCCGCGGACGCGGAACTGGCTGCCCGACTGGGTGCCGGCCGGGATGTCAAGGTCAACGTCCTCGCCATCCAGCGTCGGGACCGATTTCTTCGCGCCCAGGGCCGCGTCCGCCATGTTGATGGTGAGCCGGTGCAGCAGGTCAGAGTCATCCCTGACGAACAGAGGGTGATCTTGTACCCTCACCTGGACGTACAGGTTGCCGGGCGGGCCGCCGTTCAATCCCGTATCACCTTCGCCGGTGACGCGCACCTGCATACCGTCGTCGATGCCGGCAGGAATGGTAACGGTTCTGGTGCGGCGGCGGCGTTCCAGGCCACGAGCGCGGCAGTTGCCGCACGGGGTTTCAATGGAGCGGCCCGACCCGTTGCAGCTGGAACATGGGCTGGTTACGGCGAACTGCCCGAACACGCTGCGCTGGGCGCGGCGAACCTGGCCGCTGCCGTTGCACACGGCGCAGGTGGTGATTGGCGTCCCCGGTTCGTTGCCCGCGCCGGAACATTGGCGGCATGGCTCGACGCGGGTCACCTCGATGTCCCGTTCGCAACCAAAGACTGCCTCAACAAAGGTCAGCGTAACCCGGTGGCTGATGTCGTCCCCGGTCCGGGGCTGGCTTGCAGTCCTGGCGCCGCCGCCGAAGAATGTGTCGAAAATGTCGCCGAAGCCCCCGAAGGGATCGAAGCCATCAAAGGGACGGTCACCGCCGCCGTTCACGCCGGCGTGGCCGAAACGGTCGTAACGGGACCGTTTTTCCTGGTCGCTGAGAACCTGATAGGCTTCGTTGATCTCCTTGAACCTATCCTCGGCGCCGGGAGTTTTGTTCCGGTCGGGGTGGAACTCCATGGCCTTCCGGCGGAAGGCGCGGCGGATTTCCTCGTCATTGGCCCCTCGGTCCACGCCGAGGGTCTCATAGTAGTCAACGGGCATGATCGTCTTGCGATTAGGTGTAGTCAACACGATTATAGCCGACGCCCGGCTGGTTCCTCAATATTAATGGCCCCGTTGTGAGTGCCGCGCCCTCGGAATGGACAAAATCCGCCGGTCACTGTAAAAATGCAGTCGAACTACCCAACGAATAGTCTCGGAGATGACATCATGGCAGACCGCATCGTTATCATGGGCCCCGGCGCCGTGGGCAGCTACGTGGGCGCATTTCTCGTCCAGGCCGGGGAGGACGACATCACCTTTATCGATATGTGGCCCGAGCACGTGGAAAAGATGCGGGCCGAGGGTCTGCGCGCCAGTGGCAGCCAGGGTGATTTCACCGTCCCGGTCAACGCGATGCACCTCACTGACGCCCAGAACATCACCGAACCCTTCGACTACGCCTTCATCACCGTCAAGTCCTACGATACCGAGTGGGCCACCCACTTCATCAAGCGGTACGTAAAGGACGATGGCGCCTTTGTGTCCATCCAGAACTGCTGGAACGACCCGACCATTGCCGCCATAGTGGGTCCGGACCGGCAGCTGGGCTGCATTGCTTCCCATATTGAAGTCGCCCTCTGGGAGCCGGCCCACGTCAACCGGGGCGGCGCGCCCGGGCGTGATCACGGCCACACCGTGTTCCGCGTCGGTGAGTTCAACGGCGCCGTGACCCCACGGTCCGAGGCCATTGCGGCCAAACTGGACAACATCGACGCTGCCTACGCCACCGACAACTTGCCGGGAGAGCGGTGGGCCAAGCTGTGCCAGAATGGAATGGGCAACGCCATCTCGGCCATGAGTCAGATGGGCAGCCAGGAAATGGCCGGCGACGCTCGCATCCGCCGCATCCGCATCAACCTCGCCAAAGAGGGTGCTCAGGTTGGCCTCGCCCAGGGCCTCAACGTGGTGGACATCAATGGCATCTCGGCGGAATTCTGGGCCGAGGCTGACCAGGGCGACGTGTTCGAGGAACTGGACGGCCGGCTGTCCCAGGCCGGCGGCCGGGTCAACTGGCTGGCCTCCATGGCCCAGGACGTGCACAAGGGCCGCAAGTCGGAAATCGACTTTATGAACGGCCTCATCTGCGACAAAGGGCTTGAAACCGGCGTTCCCACGCCTTACCACGACGCCATCGTCGAGGCCATGCGCCTGGTGGACAACAAGACCATCACCCCCGGCCCCGAAAACGTGGACCGCATCGTCCGCGCCGTCGAAGGCTAATCCGCTGTCATTGCGAGGAGCGCTAGCGAAGCGGCGATCCCGAAGAGATTGCCACGCTGCGCTCGCCATGACATACGCTAACAGGAGACTGTGCAATGTACATCACCGTTGAACCCGCCGGATTGATGATGCACACCGTGAAGCTGGTATTCGACCCGGCCGACCCGGCCCCGGAGGACCAGCAGGTGCGGGACTATCTTACCGAGCACGAACTGGAGCCGCGCTACCACTGGTTTGCCGAAATCGACGGTTTGGAAGGCCGTGAGTGCGAGGTCATGCAGTTCGGGGGCTGTTACCTGGGCCGCAACCTTCAGAATATCGGGATGATCCAGCGCCGCGTGGTGGAGGAAGAGTTGCTGACCGCCGAGATCGACCGTCATATTGCCGACGGCAGCCTCACCGCCTTTTACGACGCCAGCGATGCGGAGCGGCTCACCGCCTTCTCTACCCTCATCGACGAGTTCCGAGTGGAGGAGAGTTTCGGTCAGGGTGAAGACGGAGAGTTGCGGGCCACCCTGGATGCCGACGCCCTTCAGCAGGCCGCCGTTCGAGTCCTGGCGACGATGCACAGCGCGGATTGATGGCGTCGTCGGGCACGGTTCGCTTTGAAACAAGCAAGGAGAACTTGGAGCGACTTGGGTCCGAAGCCGAACTCCGGTCGAAACAGGCAAACGGGAGCCGGGTCGTAATCCTGGGCCGCTGTGGTAGGATTGAGCCGGGCCTCGCCGATCCGTACCAAGCGGGATCGTAAGTTGCCTCAATGTGTCGGTCAATTGTGATGTGGAGGAGTCGGAAATGTCAGAACACGGTTCGGCGCGTCGGGTGCTGGTGGTCGATGATGAGCCGGATGTTCAGGTAATGTTCAAGCAGAGGATGCGTCGCGAGGTTCGCGCCGGGATCTACGAGTTGTTCTTTGCCCAGTCGGGGCTTGAGGCGCTTGAAGTGCTGCGCGAAAACCCTGGTATCCAGCTGATTCTGACCGACCTTAACATGCCTGGCATGGATGGCATGGAGCTGCTCGGGGCCTTGGGCGAGTCGTGGCCTGAGGTTCAGGCCATCGTAGTGTCCGCATACGGGGATCCCCAACGCATAAATGAAGCTCGGGAGCGTGGCGCGCAAGACTTTGTGGTCAAGCCGGTTGATTTCTCCGATTTGAAGGAGATGTTGCTATCGTCGTTGGATTGATAACGTGGCTCCGGGCCGCCGGCGTCCGCGCCGGTGTTGGCCTCTGCGGCTGTTCGACGATCAGGGCAGGATGGTAAGCCCGGACCAGCGGTTGGCCTGAATACTCGGCTCACGGTTGTCAACATCCACGGTGGCCGGCCGGTATTCCCATCTGGACGAGGCGGGCGTCATTCGCGGCCGCTTCGAGTTGTTGAGGAGAAGTTCGACACTGGCCGGAGCGGCATGCCACCGCGCTGGGAAAGTTTCGCGCCGCGTCCACGTGTGCGGTGGCGCCACAGTCGTCGCATTGGAATTCCAGGTAGTGGCTCCAACTACTGATCAGTTTCATAGTCTGTCGCTGTCCCTTTCTCGATAGGATAGGCTGTAATTGCCGCGGTGAGTGATCCGTTAGCGGCAATCGCGTTCATCAAAATAGGCATGCGCCCGCCGAAAATCCACAACCGGGCGTGCAGGTTTGCGCAATTTTGCGGGCGTGAGCCGAGGGGGCAAGCTGCTTCGCCGCCTACGAGGATCTGACGCCGGACATGGGGGCCAGCGCGCATGAGAGGAGCATCGGCTACGCCGATTGGTTCCGAGATCCGTCAGCGTTCATGCGCTGCGCCGAGCTGTGGAACAGACGGCTGGGGCGCCGGCCTTATCTGCGGACACAATTCTGGAGCGGGCGATGGGAATCGAACCCACGTAGCCAGCTTGGAAGGCTGGGGCTTTACCACTAAGCTACGCCCGCCGGGACGCCTATGTATAACTATAACCCAAAATTCAGGTTTCTGCCCAACTACGCTGCACCGGCGATAGCGTTCCGTTTTAGAACGCTACCCGCACCGGCGTCGGCGCAAATCAGCCGGCCAGCCCCGCTGCCGCGAGTACGTCCCGCGCGGTTGTTCCGATATCGGCCGGGGTTGGGATTATGGCGGCTCCCGCGCGTTCCAGGGCCAGGGTTTTGGACGCGGCTGTTGCGGATTCTCCCGTGATTATCGCCCCGGCATGGCCCATGCGTTTGCCCGACGGGGCGGTGGCGCCGACGACCAGCGCGCAAACGGGCTTGGTGAATTCCGAGGACCCGATGTACTCAGCAGCTTCCTGTTCCATCGTGCCGCCGATTTCCCCGATGAACACCACCATGTCGGTGTTCGGGTCTTCGTCGTACAGCCGCAGTATATCGACGAAGTTGCTGCCAATAATGGGGTCGCCACCGATGCCAACGCAAGACGATTGACCGATCCCCAAGTTCGTCAACTGCCCCACGGCTTCATAGGTCAGCGTACCGCTGCGAGAAACTACGCCGACCCGTCCCGGCATGTGTATGTTGCCGGGCATGATTCCCACCTTGCAGCGCGCTCCGGGGTTGATCATGCCCGGGCAGTTGGGGCCAATCAGACGAACGGAATGCGCCTGCACGTAGCGATACAGCCCCACCATGTCGCGCACCGGTATGCCTTCTGTGATGCAGGTTATCAGCGGCACGCCGGCATCCACCGACTCCGCGATGGCGTCGGCCGCAAAGGCCGGCGGAACGAAGATGAGGGAAACGTTGGCGTCGGTGGCATCTACCGCCTCGCCCACCGAGTCAAAAACTGGCGCTGTGCCATCAAATTGCTGGCCGCCTCTGCCCGGGGTCACACCAGCAACCAACTGCGTCCCGTATTCCATGCAGGACCGGGCGTGGAAACTCCCTTCTCTTCCGGTAATGCCCTGCACCAGAATACGGGACTGTTCGTTGACCAGAATACCCATGACGTTAAGGAACCGCTGCCCCGGCCCGGGACGACAGGGCCGCCGCCGCTTCGGTCAAGGTGTCGGTAAAGGTGACATCCAAACCGGACTGGGCCAGGATCTCATTTCCTTCCTCCAGGTTGGTGCCCAGCATCCGGACCACCAGGGGCTGAGTGGCCTGCCGCTCCTGGTAGGCCATGACAATGCCCCGGGCCGCCACGTCGCAGCGCAGGATGCCGCCGAAAATGTTGACCAGCACCCGGTCAACCTTGGGGTCGGACAGGATGATCCCCATGGCGGCGGCCACCTTTTCTTCCGATGCGCCGCCTCCAACATCCAGGAAGTTTGCCGGGGCAGCCCCGGCGGCGCTGGCTACGTCCAGGGTGGCCATGGCCAGTCCCGCCCCGTTGACCAGGCAGCCCACGCTGCCGTCCAGACTTACATAGGCGATATCGCCGTCCGCAGCCTCCGCTTCCAGGGCATCTTCCTGGCTGCGGTCACGCAGTTGTTGCAGATCAGGGTGTCGATACAGGGCGTCGTCTTCGACTTCCACCTTTGCGTCCAGCGCCATCACGTCGCCGTCGCCCGTGACGACCAGCGGGTTAACCTCGACCAGGGTGCAATCGTTTTCGGTAAAAATGCGGTACAACGCGGCGAATATAGCCGCCCCCTGTCGCGCCGCGGCGCCGCTCAGACCCAACCGGGCGGCCACGCGCCGGCACTGAAAGGGCATCAGTCCGAGGCCCGGTTCCACCGCTTCGGTGATGATGGCATCCGGATTGGTGGCGGCAACTTGCTCAATGGACGTTCCGCCGGCCCCGCTGCCGATCAACATGGGGGCGCGGTGGTTGCGATCGATGGTGATCGCGACATACATCTCGGCGGCGATGTCGGCCAGTTCTTCCACCAACACGCTGTCAACCGGCACGCCGCCGGCGTCGGTCTGGTTTGTCACCAGCCGAGAACCCAGCAATGCGCCGGCGAAACTTCGCGCCTCATCCACTGAGTCAACCACCTTCACGCCGCCGGCCAGGCCACGACCTCCGGCATGTACCTGGGCCTTCACGGCGGCGCGTCCCCTGAAGAGCGTTGCGGCGGCCGCGGCTTCTCCAGATGACTTAGCCAGTTTGCTATTCGGGACTGGGATGCCGTAGCGGGCAAAGATTTCCTTGGCCTGGTACTCGTGCAATTTCATGGCGGGAATATTTTGCCCCACGCCGGGCCGGGCGTCAACGCGGTTGACCCGCCGGCCGGTTCCCGGGAGCGGCACAGACGGGGCAAGGCGACGGTGAACGTCACCCCGACCGCAGTTCCGGTTCGATTTCTGCTGGAAAACATTCCGGGGATCGTTTCGGAAGGCGGCATTGACCGGGCGTTTACCGACTGAATTAGTCCGGATTCGTGGCCTGTTCCGCAGCATCGTCGCAATTCTTTCGACAACTTTCGATTGGTTGTTGACAAAGTGGCGGCAACGGTATAAATTGCCCCAAATGCCGCCGCCCTTGCGCGGCAAAGCCAACTAGCGAGGAGGCTAATATGCTAACCATTGGGCATGAGGTAGTCCGTCCCGGAAGGCACTGGGGGGACGCCGAAATCACGATTCCAATTCCGGAGGAGTTGGAAACCGTTCCCGGTATCCCGATGACCAACCGTGAGGTTGACTGGTACGCCCGCGAGTATCCGCTGGAAACCATGAACATCACCGAGCGCGCGTCCCGGGACTGGTCCAACACCCTGCGCGACCTCCACGCTGAGATGCGTGAGATCCGCAAGGAGCACGACAAGCTCAACAGCAACCTGATCATGGCTGCCCGCGCGACCTCTGAGATGGAGCCCACTGCTGAGCCCACCGGCGAGGACATCTCCCAGCTCATCAAGGACAAGGCCCGCCAGCTGGGTTACCTGGAAGTGGGCATCACGTCCTACGACCCGCGCTATGACTACAAGAGCAAGCGCGGCTTCACCATCCTTCCTCACGCCATCTGCCTGTGCTACGAGCAGGACTTCGAGCCCACACAGACCATCCCCAGCGTTGACGCCGAGATCGTGCACTCCAGCACCTATCGGACGCAGGCTGCGGCCGGCTTGGAACTGGGCAACTTCATCCGCTCCCTGGGCTACAAGGCCCACGTCGTGCACTCCAGCGACGCCACCGGCCCGGTCATCCCCATGTTCGTGGCGGCCGGCCTCGGCTCCCTGGGCGCCTGTGGATACCTGCTGTCCCCGCACACCGGCAACCGGATGCGGTTGATGATGATCACCACCGACGCTAACGTCACCTATGACTCGCCGGTGGACTACGGCATCCATGCCTTCTGCCAGGTGTGCCAGGTCTGCGTGAACCGCTGCCCGGGCCGCGCCCTGATGCGCGACAAGATCTGGTGGCGGGGAATTGAGAAGAACAAGCTGTACTTCAAGCGCTGCCGCCCCGTGATGGCTCGCTACCTGGGCTGTGGCGTCTGTATGAAAGTCTGCCCTATCCAGAAGTACGGCATGAAGGCAACCATGGAGCACTACGCCGCCACCGGTCAGGTGCTGGGCAAGGGCACCCACGACCTCGAAGGCTACAACCTTGAGGGCAAGGGCTACTTCGGCCCCGGCGAACTGCCGGTCTTCGAGCGCGACTTCTTCGAAATGCCCCACGGCAACTCCGATGAGTGGGCCTTTGACGAGATGAAGGAAGTCGCCCGCGAGAACGAAGGCGAGATCCCCGACGAGATGCTGGAGAACCTCAAGCTACAGATCCAGCGCGCCATCGAGTTGCAGTCCGGCGACGTGCTGCAGATGATGGCGGAGGACCAGGACTACATTTAGTCCGAGCTCCACATCTTGCCAAACCGGCAAAGAGGGCCGGCGGGAGCAATCCCGCCGGCCCTCTTTTTTGGGATGCGACGGTCCCGTTTCGACAACCGCCACTACGATGCGAAGCCTGAATGCACTAAAATGCAATTCAATCCAATCATCCGGGGGGGCGAGCATGGCGACACAGGGCGATTTCTTGCTGGATGATGGAATCGGCCTGCGGGTAGTGCAGGCCCGGTTTCTTTCGGAAAGCAAATTCCACTGGGATCTGTTCAAGGGTTATGACCGGTTGCGCGTGCTCACTTACTCGGCCAGCATACCGGCCATCGTCAAAATGTTGGACGATTTCGATTTCTCCGAACTCGAGTGCGTTTTCGGGTGCGAGACCACGCTGCACGACATCAAGGACGTTCTGGCCTTCCAGCAGGTGGCGGTTGGCGATACCCGCGCTGCCATCATGGGATTGCGCGACGAGAGGCAGGGGCACATTCTGCGGCAGGTCCGCGAAGGACGGGCGAATTTTCGGGTCCTGCGCAAGCATATCGCCCACGCCAAGATTTTCCTGCTGGAAGATACGACTAACGGACATACGCGGGTCATCATCGGTTCCGCCAACCTGTCGGAGCGCGCCTTCTCCGGACTGCAACCCGAAACCCTGGTGAAGTTTGACGACGACCCTGATGCCTGGCGTCATTACCTCGGGATGTACGACGGCATACGCGAGTCGGCCTCCGATGAGGTCCCGTTGCCTGAGGAACGAATCGTACGTGCCGAAATAGAGATCGATGAAGTCCCGGCCGTTTCAAATAAGGAGACAACGCTGGTTATCGACCAGATTCCCGCTGACGAACTGCAAGTTTCCGTGGCCACGCAAATCGATAAGATAGAGAAGGTAAAGCGGGCCTGGCTCCCCCAAATCAGCGCCGCAATACCCGCATTCCGCAGCGGCCAGCAGCGTATCACCCCGCAGGTGAAACGCGAAATCAGCCGAAGCCGGTTGGTCAAGTCTGCCGAACAGGCGGAACACCGCTACCTTTCAATAAACCGTTCGGAGGGCACCGCCAACCTGTCCGGAGATCTATTCCCATTGGATTGGGATGATGCGAAAGTCAGGGCGGACGCCGATTTGCTGACCAACTATTTCGCCAACTACGAAGACGCCTTCGAGGGCGACGTTGCGCGGTTGCAACGTGACTATTTCACCCTGTGGTCGTGGCTTTACTTTTCGCCGTTTATGTGCGATATGCGATCGTTGGCGTCCCTCCGGGACGAAGACGTAATCCGATACCCGTCTTTCGCCATCGTGTACGGCAAATCAAACTGCGGCAAGAGCAGCATAATCGACACTTTGATGACCTCCATGTTCGGCAGGGTGAACACCGTGGACAAACGGGGTTTTACCAACTCCCAACTACGCGGGTTGCAGCAGGGTTACCGGCGCTTTCCGGTGGTATTCGACGACATCGGACGCAGCGCGTTCCGCCGGCACGGGTTGGATATCATCAAAGAGGAGTTGCCGCCCCCGGTTGAGGAATATCCTGGTTTCATACTCTCGATGAACTCCAACGATCCGGCTCCGTATCCCGACGAGATAGTCAAGCGGAGCATGATGATCTACACCACTACCGCTCTGCCGCCGCACAAGGAAGAACTGCGCCAAAGGCTGAACGGCCGGATCCAGGAAATTCGGCGTGGCATAACGGGACACCTGTACCGTCGTTATTTGACGGAAATCATGGAGAGTCTGGGCGAAGACCGTCTCCCGACGGATTGGCTGGCCCTTTCGTCCGGGACCCTCAGCCGCCTGATTGCAGATTCCATCAATGAAACACCGCCCCAATGGTGCCAAACCGTCACCTGGCTCAGTTACGCAGAAAAACGCTATGACCGGGTGAAAGCGCGGCTCAATGACTTGCTGCGCCTTGCGGCGATGCTGAAACACGAAGGCGACGCATCCAGTGGCTGGGCCCTGGATTCCGACCGGGTTATAGTGTGGGAGCAGCGGGACGCTTTTGGCCGCCGAGGCTTTGACTGGGATGACGTGCCTTCGACCTTGATTGATGAAGACGCCAGTGGGGGCGGGCGAACCGTGCTGCACCGCTCCAGTCTTGAGGAGTTTCTAGACCGTGACCTCCGGCCCCCGAGACGCTGGCGGCTACCCTGGAGTTGATTGGCCAGTGACATACGACACGATGAACGGTGACCTTCCCTCCCTGCTGATCTCCATTCCCGATGGCGTCATTGACCTCGGTTGGGGACACCCTTCTCCGCGCCTTCATCCCTGCGACGCCCTGGCTGCTGCGGCCCAATCCGTCCTCGGCAAGCAATCAGCCGTTCCCTTGCAGTACGGCGCGGTTCAGGGGTTCGGCCCTATGCTGGAAGCATTGGCCGGGTATCTTTCCGGGCAGGACGCTTACGGCAGGCACGTCAGCCCGGCCTCGTTGTTCCTCACCGCCGGAGCCTCTGCCGCCATTGACCTCGCTGCCACGCTCTTTGCGACGGTCGGCGATATCGTCCTGGTAGAGGAACCAACTTACTATCTTATCGGTCGGATCTTTGTGGATCACGGTCTGAAAGTGATCGGCGTCCCCACTGACGCCGACGGCCTGGACACCGCTGCCCTGGCCACTATGCTGGAGGCCGGCGATGTTTCAAAACCCCGGCTCCTCTACACGATACCCACGTACCAAAATCCCAACGGCTCGGTCCTGACGCTGGACCGACGCCGCCACTTGGTGGAGCTGGCGCAGCGACACGGCTTTACCATCATTGCAGACGAGGTGTACCAGCTGCTGCACTACGGGCCACAGCCACCACCGCCGCCCATGGCCATGCTCGACGCATCGCCCGATGGTTGCGTTGTATCGCTGGGATCATTCTCGAAGATACTCTCCCCGGGCCTGCGTCTGGGATGGGTGCACGCATCGCCCGAAATCATCCAGCGTTTCGTAAATTCCGGGGTCGCTGCCAGCGGCGGGGGCCTGAACCATTTTGCCGCAAACCTCGCCCACGCGACGCTGGAGATGGGTTTGCTACAGGAGAACATCAATACCCTCCGCCGTGTCTATGGCCAACGCCATGACGACGTTGCCGACCTGCTGGGGGCCGAATTGTCCGAAACCGTCAGCTTCACGCCGCCCGGCGGCGGTTACTTCTACTGGCTGAACCTGAACGACGGCATCGACGCCGATGCTCTGCTGCCGTCAGCCCGGGAAATAGGCGTTTCGTACCGCCCCGGCACCGCCTTCTCCGCTTCCGGGGCGTTTGCCGACGCCCTTCGCATCAGCATATCCCTATATGAAACTGACGAACTGGCCGAGGGCATCCGTCGCCTGGCTGCGGCGATACGAACACACGCCGGTCGGCGTTGACGCCATGCCGGCCCGAAGCAAAGAGTTCCCAATAGTGGCCCGATAATCATCATCACGCAAAGGAATGTAATTATTTGGGGGGAAGAGTATTGACATCATCAAACCGGGGATTTACCCTCTTCACAAATTAAGCGTATCTACGCGGTCCAACCAAGGAGGAGGATATGCTAACGATTGGCCATGAGGTACGGCGACCCGGCAAGTACCTGGGCGACGCGCCTGTCACCATCCCGGTGCCCGAGGAACTGGAAACCGTTCCCGGCATCCCCATGAACCAGCGCGAAGTTGACTGGTATTCTCGGGAATATCCCGTTGAGACCATGAACATCACCGAGCGCGCTTCTCGCGATTGGGCCAACACCCTGCGCGACCAGCACGCGGAAATGCGCGAGATCCGCAAGGAACACGACAAGCTCAATCGCAACCTGGTAATGGCCGCCCGCTTGACCGGCGACCTTGAGCCCACCGCCGACCCCACCGGCGAGAACGTTGCCGAGGCCATCAAGCAGAAGGCCCGGGAGCTCGGTTTCTGTGAAGTCGGCATCACCGCCTTCGACATCCGCTATGTCTATCAGAGCAAGAAGGACTGGGTCCGCTTCCCTAGCGTGGTCTGCCTGGCCTACGAGCAGGACTTCGAGCCTACCCAGACCATCCCCAGCATCGACGCTGAGATCGTCCACTCCAGTACCTACCGCACGGAAGGCGCCGCCGGTCTGGAGCTGGGCAACTTCATCCGCAGCCTCGGCTACCGCGCCCAGGTGCACAGCCCCAACGACAACACCGGCCCCTATATTCCGATGTTCGTCGCCGCCGGCCTAGGCCAGCTGGGCGCCTGCGGCTACCTGCTGACCCCCCACGTCGGCTCCCGCTGCCGCATCATGATGATCACCACCGACGCCAACGTCAGCTACGACGAGCCGGTGGACTACGGCATCCACGCCTTCTGCCAGGTGTGCCAGGTTTGCGTGAACCGCTGCCCAGGCCGCGCTCTGATGCGGGACAAGATCTGGTGGCGGGGAATTGAGAAGAACAAGCTGTACTTCAAGCGCTGCCGCCCCGTGATGGCTCGCTACCTGGGCTGTGGCGTCTGTATGAAAGTCTGCCCTATCCAGAAGTACGGCATGAAGGCAACCATGGAGCACTACGCCGCCACCGGTCAGGTGCTGGGCAAGGGCACCCACGACCTCGAAGGCTACAACCTTGAGGGTAAGGGCTACTTCGGCCCCGGCGAACTCCCGGTCTTCGAAACCGGCTTCTTCGATATGCCGCACGGCGACACCGGCGAATGGGCCTTCGACCAGTTGAAGGACGCCGCCCGCGCCAACGGCAACGAAATCTCCGATGAAATGCTCGCCGAGTTCAAGGCCCAGGTGGTCCGCGGCCTGAACCAGAGCACCGACAACGTCGATATGATGTACGAGGAGGAAGACTACATCTAAAGGGTGTAGCCGGCCAAATCCGTCGGTTCTTCGGAACGGACATGAGCGGGGGCGGGTTTCAGAACCCGCCCCTGTCGCTTGCCACGCCCGTCACTCCGGCGAAAGCCGGAGTCCAGAAGTCGCATGTGAGAGCACCCGAGCGATGGTTAACGATTTCGGGCACTGGATTCCGGCGAAAGCCGGAATGGCGGAAGTAAAGGCTCTCAACTGCGTAAGTCCTGGTGGATTACAGTTGCAGGGTACGAGGATCAATCTCGCGGCGCGGCGGCGCGCTGGCGCTGGCCGGATGGTCTTCGCGGAGATTGGCGATAAGGTCATCGAAAGCCGTTTGATAGTCCGCGTCGCCGGCGGCCTGGCCCGTCAGGTCGAACACGCGGTGTTCTTCTTTCAACAAGCGCGCGCTCCTGGTGCGACCTGACGCCATAACGCCATCGGCATCGACGAGGAACATGGTCCATCGATCCGACGTCTTTTGAAACTCGTGGGCGGCGGTGATGTCGTTGCGGACGGTTTCGCTGTCCAATGCGGCGCCGGTGCAAACCACGATAAGGCGGTCGTAGTGGCGAACCCACCGCTCGATTTCTTCTTCGCCCGAAGTGGCGCGACGGTCCACCAGCGGGTTGCCGCGAAAGCTCTCTGCAAAGACCCAACTGCGGAGACCGGCGGAACGCAGGCGGCTTTCCAGCTCCCGCGCGAAGTCCACGTCGGCGTCGGCGCACGAGATATGCACTTCCATGGTGGAAACCGGAGTGTCCGCTACGGAATCCTGGAGGCCAACCACCGCGGCGGGCACTCCGGAGCCCAGAATGAAAGACTCCGGCAACACGCCACGAGACCGGAGCAAAGTGTCCAGTCCTATCGTGCTGGGAGCGTCGTGTCGGATATCGTCCAGGCCGATGGCGGCATCCAGAGAGCAATTTTGGAACACGGTATAACCGATCACGCAGTTGCGGAAATCAGCGGCCTCAGTGCCGACGTCGTTGAGGACGGCTTCGTAAAAGTCGGCCCCGTTGAGGACGCAAGACGAAAGATTAGTTCGAGAAAGGTTTGCGCCGTTGAAGCTCGCTCCGGTAAGGTTGGCCCCGGTGAAATTGGTCCGATCCAGGTTGGCCCGGTCCAGGTTGGCGTTGGTCAGGTCGGCCCCGGAAAGGTTGGCCTCTGACAGCGTGGCCCGGTCCAGGTTCACGCCGGCCAGGTTGGCGTTACGCAGGTCAGCGCCTCGGAAGTTTGCCCCGGAGGCGATGGCACGGTTGAAGTTTGCCTCGCGCAGGTCCGCCCGATAGAAATGCGCGTCGTTAAGATAGCCGTTGGAGAGATCCCCGCGGCGCACCATAGCGCCCATAAAGTCTCCACCCCGCATATCAGCCCCGCGCAGATTCACCATGGGGATCCGCGCATGGCTCATGTAACAAGCGTTGAGGTCCATGATTTGATTGGGGTGCTCGTCGCGCCAGGCGGCCACCGCGTCGCGGCCCCGTTTCACAGTTTGGACCAGTTCAATATCGGCCATTGTTGCAGTCTCCGTGAGGGATTCAGGGGCGATTTTAGCATAGAATCATCTGTGGCAATGAAGGGTAGGAAACCTGAAATTCACTGGGAGCGAATACGATGCGGATAATGATGCGGACGGCGCGATGTTCCAATATGTCGGCATCGCCGGGTGTGGACAAGCCTCGCATCGTGCAGGTAGGGCTGGCGGGTTAGGAGCAATAATAACCATTGGTGCTAGTTAGTGTCAGAGAGTGAAGCGGGCAATAGAGCGATGGAGAAAGTGGTTTCCACCGCCATCCGCGCGTTCCACTGACCGCGCTTGCAGA
>CAYGAY010000010.1:19160-86066 GCA_964347975.1 uncultured Dehalococcoidia bacterium | reverse complement strand
ATAGTGGAACCTCGTGGCATTTTCAAAATCACCTCAAACTAGCACCAATGGTTATCACGTTGCCAACCAGTTGCTCGTATTCGTTGGGGAATTTCTCACGCAGTTCGACGCATTGAACAGGTTCGGATTCGAGCGCAGTAGCAGGAGGCGAATCACTTGGCGTTATTCTCGCCCACTCCAAGTAGTGCTCAATTTCGTGTTTCGAGGGTCATGCTGTCTATCTGTGAGGTCGCCGTTGGGGTGGGTGTGGCTAGTGAGGCACAGGCCAGCAAACGCTCGATGTGAGGGCGATGATAGTTAATGCTACTGTACGGTACGACACCGTGGACCTCCTTGCGGTCACAGGATTTAGCTATCTGCTATTATCTTCTCGTGCCGGAACGCAAAATCGTCGTTGTATTGGGCATGAGCAGAAAGCCGCACCCCAGCGACATGATCGTGGTCACGACGCCAATCGCACCAGAAATCCCACCTCATTCCATCGGTGCTGTTTCCGCACTGTCGAATAGCGCGTCCACGACAAACACGCCGATTCCGAAAGCGTATGCCACCAGCACCGTCGCTATAACTGCCACTACTATTTTGCTATAGGCAGACTTGCTACTGTCTCGCAGGTGCTTTTCAACAGTGATGAACAGGTTCAGGGCCGCGAACACCAAGCCCCAGATAGCGATATGCGGGAGTATGTTTTCCAGCACGATGGCGCTATTCCTTGCCGGCGTCAACGTCCAGCAAACTTTGGGTATCCGGTGTGCTGGCGCGCCATGGTCTGATTACGCCATCGCGAAACGCCATTCCAATGATGGACAGTCCGGCCAGGCAAGCAACGCCCAGAAATGTTAACCCGGCCCACTCGTCAACGTGCGTATTGTTCAAGCGGCAGCCCATGCGGCCTATCCAATCAGTGACAATTGCACAGTCCATTTTCGCCTCCTCCGCCTCTCCGGCATTCTCCCCATTCTAGCACGGCGGCCAGCCTCGCCCCCTCACGGCTTCAGCCGCACCAGGAAACTGGCCTCTCCCAGCGGCATACCATCAAAGGCGATGGCGGCCACGTGGCGGCCCAGGCGGGTTACCGGGATGCGGAAGGGCTTGATCCAGCGTTGGAAAAAGATCCCTTCGTCCCAGGTGACGGCCTGGGGCGGCGGGCTGGACAGGCTGGCCCCCGGCGCGCGGATGGTCACCTCCAGCGTGTGCTCCCCGGCTGCGGCGCCGGCGATGCAGAAGGCCAGTTGAGCATCCACCTCCGCCAGCACCCGCGGGCCGTCGCCGCCGGGCGGCTCCTCGGGCATCGGGATGTCCACCAGGTCGATCACTCCCCTGAAACTCAGGTCATCGCCGTCCCCCTCCTCGGTTTCCCGGCAGAACAGGGCATATTTCAGGTACACTCCGCCTCGTTCGGTTGTCAACAGCGGCTCCATTCAAATCAGCGCCGGCAGACTCGCGCCGGGCTGGTAATATATCGGCACGATTGTAGCACCGGCCGCCCCCGGCGGCAAAAGGCCACGCCGATCGCTCCATCAAACCGTCATTACGGCGAAAGAACGTCACCCCGTACCGCGATACGGGGCCGGAATCCAGGAGGTACGCCATGGCACTGTCAGCAGAAAAATTCGCCCAGGGAATGACCACCGACCAGTACATCGACATCATCAAGGTCAACAAGGACCCGTTCCAGCAGATCCACGCCGGCGTGGAAATTCCATCCAACGTGCTGGACTACTTCAGCAGACTGGAGAAGCCGGTCAACTTGGCCGTGTTCACCTCCGATTGGTGCGGCGACGCCATGTCCACCACTCCGGCCGTCCTCAAGCTGGCCGACGCCAGCAATAACATCCGCCTCAGCGTCTTCAACCGCGACGACGAACTTGAGCTGACCAACAGTTTCTTGCCCGAACACCGGGCCGGCACCGTGCCCGTCTTCGTGGTGTTCGACGAAAACATGGGCGAAATCGCCCGCTTTATTGAGACGGCCCGTTCCCTGGTTCCCGCAATCGACGCCATGGACGAGATGGTAGCGCAGGCCGCGGCGTCCATCAGCGACGAAGCCGAAAGCCGGCAGCAGGCTCGAGGCCGCCGCACCGCTCATCGCGTCAGCAAAGCCGCCGAGTGGGGCGCAGTGATCCTCAACGAGTTCCAGCAGGCGGTGGCCGACGGCATGGCCCGACCCGCCGCCGAGCGTCCCGCCGAGGGCGGTACCGAATGGCCGCCACAGGACTAGCAAACTCCCCTCTCCCTTGATGGGAGAGGGCCAGGGTGAGGGTGAAAATGTCCGACGACAACGACAACATAACCATCATCACAATGGATGACATGGCCATCGTCTTTTCGATCACTGACGACTTCGGCATCCACCGCGAGTCAGTGAGCGTAGAACTGGCCCGTGAGGATCCCGGCGAGATCTTCGTCAGCGGCGGCAAAGTGGAAATCACGCTGCCCGCCAGCCGGGCGCCCGCCGAATTCGCTCCAACCATCCGCGCTGAGTTGGAATCGAATGGCTACGCGCACAACCCTGGTCAGGTCGTAACCAACTACGGCGACGACGAAGGTGAAGCAGACGATGACAACTGGCTGGCGTAACCGGCAAACGCCGGGGCGGGTTTGAAAACCGCCCCGGCCGCGTCGCTAATACCCCGATTCCCGCCACTCGAAGGCCAGCGTGGCGTAACGCACGAACACGGCTCCCCCAGGCGCCGCCAGCGGCCCATTCATCGCCAATATGGCGATGGTCACCTCATCGCCGGCCTGGGGTTCCGCGGACACGACCACGCGCTGGGGTACGTTGAACCCCTGCACCGTGGCCCGCTCCCGGTCGCACTCCCCGTTGATCCAGATCTCGCCGTAGTCGTCGATGCATGACTCGAACAGGCAACGCGCCCCTTCGATGGACCGACCTCCCACCGTTTCCGGCAACGTCGCCTTGATGCGATACCAAATGAAGGACACCCCGCGCCGGCGCCAGGCCCCCAGGTCCTCGCAGGCGTCCCAACCGGAGTCGTCATAGTCGGGCAGTCGGCATGGCGAACCTTCCGCCTCGCTTTCCACACCCTCGTTGGGTTGGCCTGGCACGAACCCATAGGCGCATTTCCACTGCCCGCCGACGGCGGACAGGTCGGCGGCATTCTGCAGGTCAAGTGTAGCTCGTGGCATGGTTGTTACCTCCGGTCAAGATCGGTCTCTGTTTTCGAGCGGTCGCGTCTTCGCCTGTAATGTGGAACGATGACCCGAGGGCGCTA
This sequence comes from uncultured Dehalococcoidia bacterium, assembly GCA_964347975.1. Classification (GTDB taxonomy): domain Bacteria; phylum Chloroflexota; class Dehalococcoidia; order Lucifugimonadales; family UBA3495; genus Bin87. Next base: position 82,830 of record CAYGAY010000010.1, on the reverse strand, counting down.
GTCCGTTGTGCGTGGCATTAAACTCCGGTTATGCGCACCCCTGAATGCACCCGGTGGATGCGATTGATGTTCACTAGCAGGGGCGTTATCTGCTCCACGTACCTGGCGTTGTAGAGAGCGCCGGCATCCACCGGGCGCAGGTTGGGGATCTTCCGCGTCAGGTCAACAACTACCTGCTTAGCCTCCACGTCGTCGGCGCAGATTACCACGTCCTCGTCCAGCGTGACGCCGGGCCGCAACAGTTCCTCGGCGGACACGTTTTGAAACGCGGCCACCACCCGCGAATCAGGGGCGGCGGCCTGGGCCTCCTGGGCCGCCGATCCGGCGGGTACGTCATCGGCGATGGCCCCGACGCCCCTCTCAAACCTCATAGGCGCGATAACCGTCACCACCGTCTTCCCGCTCAACGCTTCCCCGACGCCGTCAATGGTGGGAGACATACCGTTGTAGGGCATGGTGAGGAACACCACGTCGGCCCGGGCCGCCGCCTCCGGGTTCACCGCGCCGGAGATGGTAACGCCCGGCGCCAGCTCCAGCAGCTCATTTGCCGCCTCCTGAGCCCGCCCGGCGTCCCGCGAACCGATCACCACCGATTCGCCGGCCATGGCCAGTCGCAGCGCCAAACCCTTTCCTTCCGGTCCCGTTCCTCCCAGAAATGCCAGCATCAACAACGCCTCCTGGAACAATTTCAGCGCAAGTATATCACCGCGCGGGTCGGTCGGCGCGTTATGTTACAATCGGCACAAATGTAGGTCGTCGCTCCGGCGAAAGCCGGAGTCCATAGAACACAATGGATTCCGGCCAAAGCCGGAATGACGGGACTGCCGTAGCAAGGAGGGTTCACCATCATGGCATTCTCACTCAACCACGTTCACCTCAAGACCCCCGACCCCAAGGCCACCGCTGATTGGTACGTGCAGAAGCTGGGCGCCACCGTGACCTCCGAGGCCGCCAACGGCGGGTTCCGGCTGGACCTGCACGGCCTGCCCCTCAACGTAACCGACCACATCGCCACTCAGACCCATCCCCAGAACTACGGGTTCGAGCACATCGCCATCGACACCACCGACATCGAAAGCACCATGCAGGATCTGAAGGACAGCGGGGCCAAGGTGCTGGAAGAAACCACCGTCGGCGGCGGCCGGCGCGTGATGTTCTTCGAGGGCCCCCAGGGCATCATCCTGGAAGTGCTGGAAGTTTTGGACCAGTAACTGAGACTATTGGTAGGGGCGAATGATTATTCGCCCCTACCAAACCAGCAATGCCATGGCATCGGAGAGCCGAGAATGACGTCGCCCGAAATAATCTTTGAAGTTACCGAAGCTGTCGAGGGCGGCTATGACGCCCGCGCCCTGGGCTACCCAATTTTCACGCAAGGCGAGGATTGGGCTGACCTCAAGGCGATGGTCAAGGACGCCGTTGCCTGCCACTTTGCCGACACTGACGGCCCAGGAATAATCAGGCTGCATCTGGTCAAGGACGAGGTTATCGCCGTATGACGTTGCGGCGCGACCTGTCGGGTGATGATCTGGCCCGGTTGTTGCGCCGGCATTATGGCTACCGGCTCGTCCGCCAGCAAGGAAGTCATATGACCGTAACTACCGAAATTGACGGCGTAGAATGCAGTGTTACCATTCCTCGTCACCCTCAAGTTAAGGTTGGTACGCTGGGAAGAATAATTGCCGAGGTAGCCGAGCAAGTCGGCTTGTCCCGATCCGAGGTGCGTCTTGCGCTCTTTGGACGATAGCCTTGCGTCTGAGGGCTGGGAGCTCTGCGACGTGCGTTGCATACAGATTCACATGTCTCGCCTGAAACTGACCGACGCTAGTCTTGCCTTGATAACGCCAGCGATGCTTCCAACATTCCCGACAGATTCGGCGCACTAGCGGCGTTTCACTTTGAGGTGGACGAGGAGCGCTGGATTTCCCGCTTTCGCGGGAGTAGCGAGTTTATAGTTTCAAACATGTAGCGCCAATTGGAGACAGTTGCCTAAAATGCCCGACCATCGCTTGCTCATCCTATTCGCCCATCCCGACGACGAAGCGTTTCCCGTTGGCGGGACCATCGCTATGCACACGGCCAGAGGGGTGACGGCGCGGTTGATCACCACCACATCCGGCGAGCTGGGCGAAATCCGGCAACCAGGATCTGCCACCCGCGAAACCATCGGCGAGGTGCGTCGCGCCGAACTGGCGGAGGCGATCAGGGAGTTGGGCATCGAATCTCACGAGGTCCTGGGCTATCGCGACTCCGGGATGGCCGGCTGGGACGACAATCACCATCCCAAAGCCTTCGTGCAGGCCGATGAGCATGAGGTAGTGGCCCGGCTAGTCTTTGAAGTCCGCCGGTTCAAGCCTCAGGTTATCCTCACCTTCGGCATGGACGGTCTCTACGGCCATCCGGACCACATCGCCATCTGCAAACACGCCACCACCGCTTTCCGACTGGCCGCTGACGAAACCGCCTTCCCCCACCACATGGCCATTGGCATTCCGCCGCACCAGACCGACCGGCTGTTTTACAGCGTGCGCCCACGTGGCTTCCGCGTCCATATGGCTGAGACCCTCCAGGCCGCCGGCGTGGACTTTCCCATGCCGCCACCGGACCGGGCCAACGACGGCGCCGACCCCGAAACCATCAGCCTCACCGTGGATGCCTCGGACGGCCTGGACGCCAAGATGGCCTGCATCAAGCGGCACTTCACCCAGTTGCAGCCCGACTGGCCTTACGAGCGTGTCCCTCGGGAGGTGGCCGCTTCGGTAATCGGAATCGAGCACTTCATCCGTGCCATTCCGCCAGTGGCCACCGGCGAAACGGTGCCCGCCGACTTTTTCGCCGGCTTGTAATTACTCCGATATAACTTCGCTCACCGGAACGGCAATACCCGGGAAGGCGGTCGGAGTGAGAACCCCGTCCATTCCGACGGTTTCGACACGGGTATAAACCCCGTCCACAGGTTCAGAGTGAACCTCAACTTGATGATCCTCCCTGACCGCCAACCACGCTTCGGGAACGCCAAAGCGAGCGTAAGCCGCCAGTTTGTGTCGCCGGTCATAATCTCCGGTAGAATCGGTCACTTCAATCACCAGCAGCACGTCGCCAGGACGCGGAGTGCCTGACCGGTATGAATCGGAGCGTCGGCGGAGCAGCATAAAGTCCGGCTCCGGCACATAGTAGTCGCTTAACCGCAGCGGGCTTTGTGTGCGCTTGCTCGCCCGCCTCCCGACCGTTTCCTGCAATAGTTCGTCAAAATCGGCAACGCAAGCGGCGTGCCAGTCGCCTATTGGCGGCATGGTAATGATCTCCCCGTCCAGTAACTCAACCCGCTCGTCGGGGGCCAGAATGCCGACCTCGGCCATCTTGTAGTATTCCTCCACCGTGAAGCGCCGCCGGGAACTGTCGTACTTGCAGAACAGCTCCCCGTCGAGCAGCTCGATCCCGTCGCCCCTGGTCAGGATGCCGGCTTCCCCCATGGCGAAATATTCATCCACGGTGAATAGCCGACGCGTGGGCAATGCAGTCGTCGTTCCGGTTGCCATTTCAGCCACCATCCGGTATTGCTGGGTATCGGTATGTCGGGATTACAGCGCCGGCGAAAATCGGGGCGCCCTTTGCGGACGCCCCGATGCGCTGGAGTGCCTGTATTGCCCCTAGTCAGGCCGCTGGATAATCTCCAGACTCACCTTGTCCGGCGCTTCTACGAACATTACCTGGGACCCTGAAGGCATGGTCCACGGTTCGCAGATGATGTTGGCCCCGTTGGCCTTGAAATTCTCAAATGCCGCCTGGATGTCATCGGTCTGGAAACCAAAGTGGTCCAGGCCGAAGCGCGGGTGGGTGGAGCCGGGGACGGCGTTCTCACCCTCGGCCTCGCCGGATACGGTCAGCAGGGGCTGGCCGTTGAGCTCCAACTGGTGGGACACGGTGTTGGCCAGCGGCCGAGTGGATACGATCTCCGCGCCGAAGTTGTCCACGTAGAACTTGGCGGCGTTGTCCGGGTCTTCGCTGCGCAGGTGCAGGTGGTTGCAAACGAATGCCATGATGATTCCTCCGTTGTGGTAGTGTCGGGTCCGTTTTCTCTGCAGGGGCGAATCACGCCTCGCCCCTGCAATCATCTATTATCTCAGGTAGTCGGCAATCTGCTGGTCGTAATCAGCCTTGCGGGTTACCTGAGCGATGAGGTCGGCTGACGCCAGCGTGTCCCGCAGGTCGGCCGGCGCGACGCCCTCGCGCAACGCCTTCAGCGTGTCGTACACCGCCTTGATGGCTGCCTGAAAGGGCAGGTGCCCCTGCAATGCAACGCGGACGCCGTTCTGCCCCAGCCATTCCTTGTCCGAAAGCTCGCCGCCGGCGCCGCCCAGCAGCAGCGGAATGTTCAGCTCAGCGTTCACCGCCGCAACCTGTTCCTTCGCGCTGGCGCCGGCCAGGAAGATGGCATCCACGCCGGCGGCTTCGTAAGCCTTGACGCGGCGGATGCACTCGTCCACGCCCTCGGCCAGGCTGCTGGTGCGGCCGGCGACCACCAGGTTGGGGTCGGTGCGACCGGACAGGGCGGCCTTCATTTTCCCCACGCCCTCTTCCAGGGATATGAACCTGGCGCCGCCGCCGAACTGCATGGGCAGCACGGTGTCCTCGATGGTCAGCGCGGCAACGCCGGAGGCTTCCAACTCCTCAACGGTTCGCTTGACGCTGAGGGCATTGCCGTAGCCGTGGTCCGCGTCCACCATCAGGGGCAGCTGGCCCGCTCGACAGATGCGGTAGATCTGCTCGGCAAATTCGCTGAGGGTCAGCACCACGTAGTCCGGCGCGCCCAGCACCGTTCCGCTGGCGATGGAGCCGGCGAACATACCGACCTCGAACCCCAGATCCTCGGCGGCCCGCGCCGAAATCGGGTCAAACACAGAGCCGGGATGCACACAGACATCGCCGGCCAGAACGGCGCGATACCGCTCCCGTCGCTTGGTGTAATCCATTGCAGTATCTTCTCCTTCGGCAGTGATAGAGGGTATAATACCCGGCAATCCGCCGCTTGTGTTGCTATTCCGCGGATTCCCGCGCCCGCTCGAGATAACGTTCCCACAGTTCAAGCCCGGCGACCGCCAGCCGCGCCAATACGATTGTCCACCCCAAGGCCGCGATAACCGTTGTCATCGTAGGCCCGGCATCAATCAGCGTCGCCGCCGCCTTCGCTACCACCGGCGTCATTATGAGTACCATCATCGGCGTCGATTTCAGCGGCCGCCAGGATGACCTTTATACCTGGGTGGCGCAGGGCCGGATGACCCGTGATGGCGCGCTGCGGCTGAACAGCGTTCAGCCCGTCCGCCGGGCTGACGTTTACCGCCTGCTGGCCGCGACCCGGACGCCGGCGGTGGTGGCCATGGACTTTCCTTTCGGCGTGCCGGCTGATTTTGCCGGCTATCTTTCTCCCGACGGCGCGCTGCACGACGCCATGCCCGACGTGTGGCGCGCTGTCGCCGGTATGACCCTGGCGGACTTTATCGCCGCCCGCCACGAATTCGTCGCCATCTACGGCGAAGTCAAGCGCGCCGGCGACGCCGCCTATTTCTCCGAAAGTTTCTCCCCCCTGCATGGCGTCATACCCAATATGATGCCAATGACCTACTACGGTACACGGATGCTCCACGACTTGCATCAAGCCCGCCCCGCCGGCTGGTTTGTGCCTCCGCTGGAACCGCCCGACCAGCCGGCGGTAACGCTGCTGGAGTTGATGCCCGGCGCATTCCTCAACGCCGTGGGCTTTGACCGCACGGTTAGCAAGGGCTATAAGAGGGGGCGTTATGCGCTGGAAAACCGTAGCCTGATTATCCGGGGCCTGCCCGACGCAGCGGGTATAAAGGTGCTCAATATGAACCGGGCCCGGCTGGGTTGCCGCGCCAGCGACGATTGCCTGGACGCAGTGATAGCCGCCGTGGGCGCCGCAATGTGGGCGCAAGACTGCTCCCGCTTCCACTGTCCCAGCGATGACGAACTCCCGGCCGCCCGGCTGGAAGGCTGGATTTACGTACCGGGCCTACCCCCGGCCCCGCAGCAGCCAGACTAGCCCAATCGCAAAGCCGGCCCCCACCAGTTGCATCGCAATGAAAGCCGGCGCGGAGGCGGGATGTATCCCGGCAAAGGTGTCGGAGAACATCCGCGCCACCGTGACCGCCGGGTTGGCGAAACTGGTTGACGAAGTAAAGAAATAGGCCGCGCCGATGTAGGCGCCCACCGCCGGCGCGACAACCGCCCCGCGATGCCGGGAAATCAGGAATATCACCGACAGCAGCCCCAGCGTGGCAACCACCTCGCCGATGAGCTGGCCATAGCCGCCCCGCACCGTGCCGGACCAGGCAACCGGCGGCAGCGCGAACATCAGGTTGGCGAGGGTTGTTCCCGCAATACCGCCAATTACCTGCGCTATGACGTAGGCAACCCCTTCGGCCGCCGGCCTTTTGTGCAGTACGACGTCGGCCAGCGTCACCGCCGGGTTGAAATGCGCCCCCGACACCGGGCCGAAGGCCCAGATTAGCGCCATCAGCGCAAAGGCGGTAGCCACCGCGTTCTCGAACAGTTGCAGCCCAACGTCGCCGGGGCTGAGCCGCTGCGCCGCAATCCCACTGCCCACCACGGCCATCAGCAGAAAGGCGGTTCCCACCGCCTCGGCAAGGAGACGCTGCGCTAGCGCAAGCATACCCAAAGGGCGGAAAATTCGCCCGCCAATGCCAAACTACGCCAGTCGGTCGCCATAGAAGTGCAGCAGGCTGTTCACCGGATTGCCTGCCATTTGGCCCAGGCCGCAGAGCGACGCCGCTCCCACAATTTCCGAAAGGTCTCGGAGATCCTGAATATCCGACGCCGGCCCGTCGCCCGACGCCACTCGCGCCAACACCTCTACGATGCGCGGCGTGCCCTCGCGGCAGGGAGTGCATTTCCCGCAAGACTCGGCCGCGTTGTACTCGGCCAATTTCAGGGTCACCGTCGAAGGCGACGCCGCGTCGTCAAACACGATGATACCGCCGGCGCCCATCACCACCCCGCTGGAGTGCAACATCCCGGGACGCAAAGCAACGTCCAACTCCACCGCCGGAAGTATGCCGCTGGACGGCCCGCCCACTACCGCGAACCCGATATGCCGTTCATCCGGAACGCCTCCGCCCACTTGTTCAATCACCTGACGAACCGTCGTCCCCAGGGGAACCTCGGCCAATCCGGGTCGCAGCGCTGCGCCGCTGAGCGACACCAGCCGCGTTCCCCTGGCCTCGTTCAGCCCAACGGATGCGAAACGGCGCGCGCCGCCGGTGAGAATTCCCGGCACGTTGCACAGTGTTTCGGCGTTGTTGATCACCGTCGGCTCGCCGTACAGTCCCGCGTCAGTGGGGAAGGGCGGGCGCAGCCGTGGCTCTCGCCGCCGTCCTTCGATGGTGTTCAGCAGCGTGGTTTCCTCGCCGCAAACGTATCCGCCGGCTCCGCGACGTACTTCCATGGTGCATCCGAATTCGCTGCCCAGAGCGTTTGGACCGCAGAGACCTGCGGCGTTGGCCTCAGCCACCGCCGCCGACAACCGATCCGCCGACAGGTCCGCCTCAGCGTTGACGTAGATCACCACGCTGTCCGCGCCCGCAGCGTAGGCGGCAATCAGGGCGCCCTCGATGATGCGATGCGGGTTGCCCTCCATGAGGTGCCGGTCTTTGAACACTCCCGGCTCGCCTTCCTCGGCGTTAACCACCAAGTGACGGTGTGCCGCGTGATTGGTCGAGAATCCGGCCCGCCGAGCGGCCTGCCACTTGCGCGCCGCCGGGAAATACGCGCCGCCGCGGCCCAGCAGGCCGGCGTCCAGTACCAGCTGGATGACGGCTTCAGGAGACATGGACAGCGCCGTTGCTAATCCTCTGTAGCCACCCGACGCCAGGTATTCTTCCAGGGAAATCGGATTTATGCTGCCAACGTTTTCCATCAGCGCGATGTGCTGGGGCGCGAAAAAAGCCTCCAGGTCTGGCGACGGGCGCGCCCGGTCTTCTGGCGCATCTTCATCCACCGCGGCGATGATGGCGGACGGGTCATCGCTCGCGCCTACGCAGTCGAAGAAACGCGTTGTTCCGTCAGCCCGTTCCACCACCACTTGCGTGGCTGCGAAACACGCGCCGTCGCAGCCGGTTGCAATCACCAGCACATCTCGCCGGCGCGAAAGCGCTTCGGTCAGTCGCCGGTACAACACATCCGCACCCACCGCCTGGCTGCAGTGACCCCATTGGACCATCACCCGAGTAGGGCGATCCGACCCGACGATGCGCTGGCGCGCTGCGCTGGCCATGGCGGCCCAGTTTGCCAGGCTATCGACCTCTGTCATTGGTTGGCCTCTGCAATGACCGCCGCCAAACGACCCGCGTTCATGCGCCCCAACCACCGCCGGTAGCCCCCTTGACCGGTCACGCTGACCGCCGGCGCAACGCCGCAGATGAACGCGCAGGCGGTGGTTCTGACGCTCGTGCCTTCCTCTCCCGTCTTCTGCGCCGACGCCAACAGATCGTCGCTGCCGGCCAGCCAGCAAGCCAATCCCGTGCAAACGGTGATGACGAGCACCGGCGGCGTATCAAGTCGCAGCTCCGAGTACGACGTGGCTGACCCATATACCTCCGACGCCGGCACGCGCAGGTGCCAGCCTACCACTTGCAAGGCCCACTCCGGCAGGTAGCCGTGCTCATGCTGCAAAAAATGCAGAGCCGGCAGCAGATTGCTTCTGGTCCGCTCGGGGAACTGCTCCCGGAGGATTCGCCGCAGCCCCGACTGCCGCTCCCGGCGCTCCGTATTGGCCGAGCCGTCCCCTGCCGGGTCGGCGTTGTCTCGCCGTTCGCGTCGCCGTCTGAATTCTCCCGGCTCTACCATTGCGCGATTATAGCAGGGCCTGCACACATTCGATGTCTCAAATGTCATAAACTGGCAGCTCCCGGCCCGTTGCCCTATACTTCCTCCCACAGTATCGCAAACGCAGCGCGACAATCTCAACAAATCCTGGACGCAGCCCCGCTGCGGAGGTCAATCATTATGGCATTGGGACTCAATAGCTATCGCCCCCTGGTTGGCGGCGTGAGCCACATGATCAGCGCCGGCCACTATCTCGCCACGGCGGCCGGCTACCGTATCCTGGAGCAGGGCGGCAACGCCATTGACGCCGGCGTGGCGGCCGGCATTGCCATCAACGTAACGCTGCCCCAGTACACCAGCTTCGGCGGCGTCGCTCCCATCATCATCCACCACGCCGCCAGCGGCGATACCAGGGAGATCAGCGGCCTGGGACGTTGGCCGGCCGAGGCGTCCATTGACTACTTCCGCCGCGAGCACAACGGCGATATGCCCCATGGCGTCATGCGCACCGTCACTCCCGCCGCTCCCGACGCCTGGCTCACCGCGCTGAGCCACTACGGCGCCATGACCTTCGAGCAGGTTGTCACGCCGGCTCTGGAGCTGGCCCGCGGCGGCTTCCCCATCCCGGCCACGTTGCACCGCGCCCTGGTCAGCAGCGGCGACAACATCATCCTGGACGAGGGCGACACCAGCCAGTGGACCAGCACGATGCAGATTTTCTATCCCCATGGCAAGGCCCTGGGCATCGGCGACGTGCTGGTGCAGTCCGACCTGGCCCGCACTTTCCAGCGCATGATTGACGCCGAGCGCTCCGCCGCCGGGCAGGGCCGGGAGGCCGGCATCCGCGCCGCCCGCGATTTGTTCTACAAGGGCGACATCGCCGAGGAAATGGTCGCCTTCATCCGCAGTCAGGGCGGGTGGCTGTCGATGCGGGATTTGGCCGACTTTGCCGTGGGCATTGATGTTCCGCCCATGATTGACTACAAGGGCATCAGCGTGTACGCCTGCGGCCCGTGGTGCCAGGGGCCAATGAACCTGCATGCCCTGCGCCTCCTGGAAGGCTGCGATTTGCAAAGCATGGGGCACAATTCCGCCGACTACATCCACACCGTGCTGGAGGCGCTGAAGCTGGCCTTCGCCGACCGCCACGCCTGGTATGGCGACCCCGATTTTGTGGACGTGCCCATGGCCGGCTTGCTGTCCCGGGAGTACGCCGACATTCGCCGGCGGGAGATTGACCTCCGCCGGGCCAACCCGGAAATGCCCGATGCTGGCAATCCCTGGGAGCATCAAGCCGGCAATGGACACCGCCCGGCGGGCCAGCCGGAAGCGGTGGCGGGCCCGCTGTCCGCCGACACGTCGTACATCTGTGCCGTGGACCGGTGGGGCAACGCCTTCTCCGCCACACCCAGCGACGGCTTTGGCGGAGCGCCCATCATCCCCGGCTTGGGCTTCATGGCCTCGGCCCGGGGCTCCCAGAACTGGCTGGACGAGGACCATCCCAGCAGCCTGGCTCCCGGCAAGCGTCCACGTTTGACGCCCAACCCGGCCATGGCCTTCAAGGACGGCCGGCCCTGGCTGCCCTTCGGCACGCCGGGCGGCGACGTCCAGCCCCAGTCCATGGTGCAGCTGTTCCTCAACGTGGCCGAGTTCGGGATGAACGTGCAGCAGGCCATCGAGCAGCCCCGCGCCTCCACCTGGAGCTTCCCCAACTCCTTCTGGCCCCACGCCTACCGGCCCGGCCTGGTGGGCGTGGAATCGCGCATCGCCCCGTCGGTGGTGGACGAACTGCGCCAGCGCGGCCACGACGTGGACGTGTGGAACGAGTGGACGCCCCGCATGGGTTCCCTCTGCGCCATCGAGGTTGACCGGGAACGGGGCGCACTGTACGGCGGCGCCGACCTGCGGCGGGACGGATACGCCATGGGGCGGTAAGAGGGACTGATCCATCGCAAGGAGGTCAAACGCTATGGTAACGACGCCTGACCAGTCGGGATTGCAGCAAGACGATGCGCTGCCCCAGGCGGAGAAGTTTGAGGTGCTGCTCGTATCCGGCGGCGGAGAACCCGGCTACTCGGTGTTCGTCCCATCCCTGCCGGGTTGCGTGTCCGAGGGCGACGATTGGGATGAGGCCCTGTACATGGTACAAGGCGCGATTGAGCTTTTCCTGGAAGTCGCCGGCCGCCCGGCAGTATCCGATGACGAGAAGTACCGCATCGTGAGTGACTGGGCGGAGCAAGGCTGCTTGGTAGAAACGGCGACGGTGTGGGTTAACTGCTAGATGGCAGTGCCCATTGCAAATGTTCCGTTCCGGGAGGCGGTAGCGGTATTCCGCAGGTTTGGATTTGAGGTGATTAGCCGCCGACATCGTGGCAGTGGCAGCCACGTTATGCTGTCCAACGGGGAAACCACCATAGGGCTTGTCGATTGGGGCAGCCGGCCAATGCGCGGAAGGACATTGGGCAGCCAAGTAGAGCGGGCCGGAATTGACGTCACCGCCTTTCTCTGGGCACTGGGACGGGATAACCGCCATGGCCACTCGACGCCCCGGGGTTGGCGGCCGGGTATGCCAGTGCCGGAAGGGGAGCAAGACCGGGGGTAGTTGCGCCGTCAGACCTCAATCCGGCGCGTAGCTGAATATCTCCAGGTCGTCCGCGTACCGCCTTCGCAGCAGCGCCTTGTTTCGCTCCGTCAGATAATGGCCCCGCCGCGCTCTAACCTTTTCCAGCGCATCCAGCGACGGCGCTTGCCAGCCGGCCACCGTGTTCAGCATGGGTAATGTCGTCTCCGGCAGGCCAAGGCGGCTGGCAATGCTATTCCAGTCCACAGCCAGGTTTTCAAAGCGACCGATGAAGTCAGGCCGGCGTCCGTCATCCAGGCGCAACTGGAGATGCTGGGATCTATAGTGACGGTCGGCGCACCAGTCGGCAGCATAAGGCGTGTTCAGCCATTGGCAATAATCGTCGAAACTGCCGACCTCCGCCAGTCCGTAGCATGAGTTGAAATAGTTCTGCCGTCGCTCCGTTTTGTGGATGCGCTGTTCTCCCGTATAGGTTTCTGGAGACAGTAATACGTCCGAATAGAACGAGAGGGCCCGGGCGAAAGGATGTCTGACGAAAGCGAAGGTGAAGTAATCCCGCGCCTCCGGGGCATTGCGATAGATAGCGGATACGCTCCGGTCAACGCCGAACCACGCCGCGTCGGGGTCGGCGCAACGCAATGCCGCCAGGATGCTTTCCGATGCCACTTTGGTGTTGCGCATCCATAGACAGCGGTATTTCGGGGAGACCAGCGCGCCGGAGAAGTCGGGCAGTTTCGCCACCGTGCGCGCCATGCGCCGCGCCGTCTCAATCCGTCCGCACAACAGTGCGCCCGCGATGTCGCCGGCAACATCCGGGTGATGCGGCAACGCCGCAGCAAAGATGGCGGTCATTTTGAGACGGCGCGTTGGCATGGCTATCTCGGAATCGTCGCCAGCAGGTAGTGAGCAAACGTTCCCGGAACAACCTTCGCGGGGTCAAGCCGCCAGTTCAGTTTGTACACCGACACTAGGCGCTCGTCTATTTCCAGCTTCCTATCGGCGGAAATTGGTTGGGCCAGTCCGACCATTCCGCCCAACTCGATAAGGCCGACCGCCGGCACTTTCGGCGTCCGGTCCCAAATTTGCCGGAATTGCCGATGCGTTTTGTAGCATTTTTTGAAGATAAAGTACAACCAATAGTAGTGAGCAACTTTGAGTACATTCCGGAAAAGCGGCGATAGCAGGAATACGGGGAAAGTTCGCAGAAACATTCCCAGGAGGCGCAGCGTATAAGCGATGGCGCGAGGCCGCGGCCGGCCCGCCGAAAAGTAGGCGGCGTCCATCAGCCGCTTGGCGAAGCTATGGCGCGTCTGCGACAGCCACAGCTGCGGCGGGGCGTCCTTCCAGTAGGTATGGGCCTCACGCCGCCAAATATCCACCAGCGGGTTGCCCGGCGCAGCAGCCATGAACCAGCCAATGGCTCCCCCGCCCCGCTCAAAGGAGAAGAACCCGCTGCCTAGATGGTCGTAGAGCCATTCATTCAGCGGGCGATTGCAGAAGGTAGTGGCGTCGGCCCACACCCCGCCGTGGGTTCGCAGCAGATTGATACGAACCAAATCGGACAGCCACGCCAGGTTGCCCTTATCCAGCGGCAGGGATAGCTCGCTCAGGTCAACGTAGTCGGCCAGGTTTTCCGCATCCAGGGCGTGGATGGTCCAGCCGGGGTTGTGGTATTCCCACGAGCGCCGGCAGCGTTGCACCAGTTCCGGCGCGTTTTCCCAGCCCTGATGCCAGAGCATCCAGATGGTTCGGGGAAAATCGCTTTGGAGACCGGTTTTATCGGGTGGGGGGTACTTTGCTATATTCCCAATCATCATAGGACTTACGCAATTGAGAGCCTTTACTTCCGTTATTCCGGCGAAAGCCGGCATCCAGCGCCCGAAATCGTTAACCACCGTTCCGATTCTTGCACTTTGCGACTTCTGGACTCCGGCTTTTGCCGGAGTGACGGGCATGGGATTTTAAGTGCGTAACTCCTATCAGGAGATTCGGCTGCATCTCTATGTATCGATTCCATGGCATATTCTAGTTGCGTTGAGCAAGCGGCGCTGGCGGGCAAGATGTGCCGGTTCCAGTCATTGCGAGCGCGGCGCAGCAGTCTCGTTGGTATGGCGCATCAGGGCTTGGCTATCCTAGCACGCTGCCGGTTCCGTTTGCAGCCGGCAGGCGTTTGTTTCGGCGTCGACCGTACCCTCGCGCACTTGCTGGTAAGCGTCAAGAAAGTTCGACGTCAGGATGCCGGCGGGGAGCGCGAAAAGGCCGATGCCCAGCAGGGCGATGAAGCCGGCAATGACGCGCCCCACCAGCGTCCCCGGCACCACCTCCAGCGACGGCAATGTGGTCAAAATCACCACCGACGCCCAGAGCGACTCGCCAATGTTGCCGAACTGCTCGTGGTTGCCGTTGGGCAGGTTGGTCTCGGCGGAGTGCATCAGGTAGCCGGCCGCCAGCCAGAACACGCTGAGGGTTACCAGGACGCTAATTAGTTGGCTTGCCGACCGCAGCATGACGCGACCCATCAGCCGCATCGCCGGGAACCGCCTCCCGGTCATTATCAGCCGGGAGATGAGGCGAAAGATGGGCAGCACTTCCACCTCTCCGAAAACAATCATCACCACCAGCGTGGGCCAGATGGCGATGAAGTCGATGATGGCCGCCCCGTTGGTGGTGGCGTAGCGCAACCGCGCTTGCCACCCGCCCCGCCGGTAGTTGCGATGCCACACGATGCACCACAGGCGGATGATGTATTCGGCGGCGAATACGCCGATGAAGAAAAACTCCAGCTTGGTGTTGCCGACCGCCAGATTTACCGCGCTGAACAGCACTAGCCCGAAGATGGTGAAGTCCACGATTCGCGCCGCGCCGCCGCTGTCCGCCTCCAGCACGTGAAACACGGCGTGCTGGAGGCGGACATAAGGATTGGCTTCGGGCAGCCGGCATTGCAGCAGGGAAAACCCGCCGGAAAACATCCCCATTTGCTACAGAGCGGTTACATCGCGGTCCGGCCGCCGTCAATGACCAATTCGCTGCCCGTCATAAAGGACGCTTCGTCGGACGCCAGGAACAACACGCCGTATGCGATGTCCTCGGCCTGCCCCAAGCGACCCAGTGGGGTGCGGTTCAGCCGGTCCTCCCGTCCTCCGGCGGCCAGCAGATCGGCTGTCATGTCAGTCTCGATGGTGCCGGGATGCACGCTGTTGCAGCGGATGCCGTCGGCGGCGTGCTGGATGGCAGTGGACTTCGTGAACAGCCGCACCGCGCCTTTTGACGCGGTGTAGGCCGAGGAGATGTGGTTGCCCACCAGCCCGGCCACGCTGGAGATGTTCACGATGGAACCGCCGCCGTTGCGCCGCAACTCGGGAATGGCGGCCTTGGTGCCCAGGAACACGCCCTTGGCGTTGACGGACAGCGTAGTGTCCCAATTCTCAATGGTGGTGTTCTCCACGGTTTCCGGCATATAGATGCCGGCGTTGTTCACCAGAATGTCCAGCTTGCCGAACCGCTCCACGGCGGCGGCGATGCCGTCCTTCCAGGACTGTTCGTCGGTAACGTCCAGGTGGACGTACAGACACTCGCCGCCCAGCTCGTTAATCTCGGCCTCCACCTGCCGGCCCAACTCGTCCCGCAGGTCGCCGATAACCACCTTGCAACCCTCCTGGGAGAACATTCGCGCCTCGGTCGCGCCCATCCCTCGGGCGCCGCCGCTGATGAAAGCCACCTTGTTTTCCAGTCGCATTGTGTAAGCACCTCACTGTTTTATACTCACGCGTATCCACTTTGTCATTCCGCGCTCGCCGTAGGCGGGCGATGGAATCTCGTTCCGGCAGTGAACGCCGTTGTTGGATACCATCGGAGAAGGGCAATCGTCTGCATGACAACGAGATTGCCACGCTGCGCTCGCAATGACAATTTTACCCGATTAGTGGCGGAAACGCCGCCGCCGCGCTCCCAGCCATACCAGCCCGGCCAGCAATCCCAAAGCGGCGATGTCCGGGTGATTATGGCCGGGATTCGCCGTCAAGCCGCAGCGCTCTCCCGGCGGCGTGTCATCCCGCGGCAGGGTAAAGGTATCGGATGCGGATTCGGGCCGCCAGCCCTCGCCCAGCGCGGCGAAATCGCGTATCGCCAGCAGAGTAGCGGAGGCGCGAGCGCAAAGGCCAGTCCGCCCGTTGCGAGCATAGACGATGTACTTGCGTCCCTCCTCAAACTCAAACCCGCAAGATATTTCACTTCACTCCGTCTCGACGGTCATGGGCTCGTGGCGCGGCCCTTTCCAAACCCTGCTGACTTTGAACTCGACTGTAACCGGGTCGGCGCTGGCAATAAACTCGGAACTACTGCGACGATAGCGCAACGAGATTACTGCCCCGGCAAATACCGCGCCGGCCCTTGCCAGTTCCTCAGCTGAGGAACCAGGCCGGGCACCTGAACACGCATGAGTGGGGTCGGCGCTGGCAAACAACCGAAGGGCTGACGCGGATAAGGAAATCGCCAGCGCCACAGCCCTATTCGCGTCATGCTTACTGCGCGAACAACCCGCCGTCAATGACCAGTTCGCTGCCCGTCATAAAGGAAGACTCGTCCGAGGCCAGGAACAGCACGCCCCAGGCCACGTCCTCGGCTTGCCCGACGCGGCCGATGGGAGTGCGGTCCAGCGACGCCTGGCGCGCCGCGTCGTCTCGTAGCAATGTCGGCGTCGTCATGGGCGTCTCGATAATGCCCGGATGCACGGAGTTGCAGCGAATGCCCTCAGCGGCGTACTGGATGGCGGTGGACTTGGTGAAAAGGCGCACCGCGCCCTTGGTGGCGCCGTAGGCTGACGCCCGCCAGCTGCCGATGAGTCCGGCCACACTGGAGATGTTGATAATGGAGCCGCCGCCGGCTTTCCGCATCTCCGGTATGGCCGCCTTGGTGCCCAGGAACACCCCCTTGGCGTTGATGTCGAAGATGTTGTCCCACAGCTCTTCGCTGGTATCCTCGATGCCCACCTGCCGGTAGATTCCGGCGTTGTTCACCAGGATGTCCAGCTTGCCGAACCGCTCCACGGCGGTGTTGACGGCGGCGTTCCACTCGTCCTCGCTGGTAACATCCAACCGGACAAAGACGCACTCACCTCCGGTCTCGTTGATCTCGGCCTCCAGCTGCCGTCCCTCTTCCTCCAGCACGTCGCCGATAACCACCTTGCAGCCCTCGCCGGCAAATAACCGCGCCTCAGCAGCTCCCTGCCCCCGCGAGCCGCCGCTGATCAGAGCAACCTTGTTTTCCAAACGCATGGCAATACCTCGCGAAGCCGGCCTCGGCCGGCTTCATTGGATGAAAGGGTTTTGAGGTATTGTAATCCACTTCAGGAGTAGATGTTTGCCGACGGCGATTTCGCAACCGCACTAACATCGTTTATCATTGAACATATTCGTGAAGGGCGCGGTAGGTCGTCATGAACCCGATGAACATTGCCGGAATTTTTATAGCCCTTGTCTTTGTGGTGGCGGTGCTGCCCTCCGCTATCGGCGCCGGATGGCATGAGGGCATACTCACCTTGCTTGTCGCGGGCGGAATAGGCTACGGTTTGGGAGCCGTAGTTGTCAGCTTTTTCACGAGATGATCCGATGACCGAAAGAGACAGCGTGTGGGCCCGGACTAAGCATTGGTTGCGACCGCCAAGAATTCGCGAGCTCAGTCAAGAGCAATATCTAAAGAGGATTTGGGCAGTTTTGTTGATCCTGGGCGTGCTGTCGTTCTCGGTTGACTTGTGGCGGGACGGAATCATTCTGGTCAAAGGAGTACCGGTGTTGACCACTTTGGGGGCTACCATCCTCGCCGTGACCCTGAGCTCGATGCTCAGTTGGAGGGTACAGGTAGCATGGCATGAAAGAATCGGACTCAATCAACCGCCGGGCGCAGAGGTACCAAGGCAGGGGAATGGCCGACCGTCCCCATAGATTTCTTACACGAATTTGCCTGCCTAGTGGGTGGGCGTCGCCACATGGTCGCGGCAAACGCTCGAAAAAGGAACGGATAACATAGCAACGCAAACCGCAGCGACCGGCGACCGGGAGGTGAACAAAGCATGGTTCATGGCCGTGCTTGGGCTCACCGTCTTTGCGACGATAAGCGCGATCCTTATCATTCCGCCGCTCCTGGTGGAGATCGCGACCGACCTGGACATATCGGTTGCCGTTGCGGGCCAGTTGGCCACCGCGACCTTCGCGGCCTGGGCAGTGACCGGAGTATCGGCCGGCCCCTTGTCCGACTCATTTGGCCGCCGCCCTGTGGCCATCGTGTGCCTGGCCGCGCTCTCCATATCCATGCTGGCGTGCGCAATTGCGCCCAACCTGGAGACGTTATTGACGCTGCGGGTCCTGACCGGGCTAGGTGGCGGAGTGATACCTCCCAACATCGTGGGGTCGGTCACCGATGTCATCTCGCCGGCCCGGCGCGCCCAGGCCGTGAGCGCCCTGCTGTCGATCCAGGGAATTGCCGCGGCCGTCAGCGTACCGCTGGTCGCTGTGCTGGCGGACGTTGGAGGCTGGCGGCTGCCCTTCGTTGTGTACGGCGCGCTGCTCGGGGCTGGGCTGGCGGCCAACTGGTTGTGGCTCCCCAAAGATCGCGGCGAGCGAGTTCGGAATCTTGCGTATTTTTCCAGGTACCGGTCGCTGGTGTCGATGCGGTTTTTCCGCGTGGCCGTGGCGGTGAACCTGACGCAACGAATCGCCTATTGGGGAAGTATCAGCTACTTTGCCGCCTATTTGATACATACCTTCCAACTGAGCGTGGGCTTTGTGGCCCTGCCCCTGGCGATAGCCGCCCTTGGGCAAACGGTCGGCAACTACGGCGCGTCATTCGTGGCGAACCTGAGGCGCCGCGGCGCCATCATCGCCGCCGTCACTGTCGCCGGCGGAGCGTTCGGGCTCGTGCTCTTTTCCGTCAGCCTCGGACTGTGGGCAACGGTGGCCGTGGCCACGGTCAGTTCGGGCCTGCTGAGCATGACGTTCCCAATCCTGATCTCTGCCAGCACCGAGTATTCGGGCGAGTCCAAAGCCACCGGAGTGGGCCTCATGGGCTTCAGCAACCAGGCTGGCGGGATGCTGGGCGCTGCGATAGCGGGGGCGCTATTGGCAGGCATCGGGTATGTGGGGATCGGCTATATGTGCCTCGCGGCAACAATCATCAGCGCATTGTTGACTACCCTATTCGGCCGGCAGTTCGGGGAGTCCGCTGGTCAGAACAGCGGCTGAGCCGGCAGTAGTTCAAGCCAGCCCCGGAGAAGCGCGCTCACCCGTACCCACCTTGTCATTGCGACCCCGTATTGATACGGGGGTGGCAATCTCGCCGGCGTAGCAATGGCCGGTTAAAGTGGGTACGTATGAGCGTTGCGGCGTTAGCGGCTTTCCACTTCAAGCCCCGCTATGCTGACGGGATTGCCGCGCTTTGCTCGCAATGACAAAAGCGGGTACGCGTGAGGGGAGGCGCTGACTAGCCCGCCCGTCGCAAAAGTGGTATCGTTGGCGCATCAACTCCCGTAGGGAGCGATTATTCAACCCGGCCTTGCTATTTGGCCACAGGAGGGACGTAATGCCTCAGATCAAACACATCGCCATCGCCACCAACGACGCCGAAAAGACCGCGAAGTTCTATTCGGAAGTTTTCGGACTGCGTGAAGTCGCCAAGCTGGAGAGCGCCAACGCCAACGGCTATATGCTCAGCGACGGCAACGTGAACATGGCCATCCTGGACTTCCAGAGCGACGCCGTGGCCGGCGAGCGCGGCAAGGACTGGGAAGGCATCCACCACATCGGCTTCGAGGTCGAGAGCCTTGAGGAGACCGAGGCGCGCCTGCTCGCCGCTAACTCCCATCCCATGGCAGAGGTCAACCACGCGCTCCACGCCGGTATGACCGGCCCGCGCACCCAGAACGTGGAGACCAAGTATGAAGGTCCCAACGGTGAGATGATAGACGTCTCCGAAACGGGCTGGGTAGGCACGCGCGGTCTGGACTAATCCCGAATCCCCTACCAGTCCTCCCCAGAGGGAAATCTAAAAGGGCGATGCCGGCCGGCATCGCCCAGGAGTATCGTGAACAGGACACCACAACAACTAACCTGCTACATTAAGCGAACCCAGGCCAATCCCGAGACGTGGGAAGGGTTCTGTGTTGAGGTGGATATACCTGCTATCGGGGATACTTACGAGGAAGTCGTCGGCAAGATGCACCAGCGGCTGGCAGACTATATTAATTTCATCCACGAGCGCCAGCCCGATGACGAGCAGAGCTTGATGTTCCGCCCAATGCCCGGCGGCCAGGCGTGGAAACTGAAGTTTGAAGAGCGCTTTCTTCAGCGCCTTCCTTTCTCGAAGCGCCGGATAAGAAAGACCTACGTCAGCGCAGAGCGAGGAATACCGTCCCAGCTGGACCCGCATCACACCGAACTGTGCTTTAACTGTCGCAAATACCGCAGTGTATCCCAGTTCGAGGTGTACCACGAACCTAACTCCGCGTACGTTTGGTACGACAAGACGTGCAACGTGTGCAAGAGGGCCGGAGCAACCTGACCCATGGCGGGAGACCGCCATGGGGATCAGCGCGACCGTTCACTTTGAAATAGAGGCCGGCCCGCCAGGCGGGCCGGCCTCGTCGATGCGATGATTTGTCAGCGGTCGGTCAGAACTGCAAGGTCATGCCGGCCGGAACACGAGACCCGGATTCTCCGGATCGATGTCGGAGAGGTCCAGCGCCAGGGCCATGCCGGTGCGAATGTTCTGGGGGTTCGCCGCATCCACGCCGGCGATGCGCGCCGAAATGCGCGGCCCCTCCTCCAGCGTAACTATGCCGGTGCAGTAAGGATTGTTGCGACCGTACCCCTTGGCCTCCAGCGAGGCCGGGGCGACGGATATGCACGTGAAGGTGCTGAGAGTGGCCCGGCCGCTCAGTTCGTGCCACTCCATATCGCTGCTGTGGCTCGCCGGGTCCATGGGCCGCGCCTCGGCGTAGATGTTCCCATTCTCACGGCAGCGGACGCCCATGAACCTGCCCTCCTTGAGGAAGGCGTAGAACGACGCGGCGTTGAACGGACGAGATTCGGCATCGGTGGTCATCAGACGTCTCCTAACCCCGCTGTAGGACATTGACGACGCAGGTGCCGCCGGTGCCGCCTACGTTGTGAGTGAGACCGAACTCCAGGTCGGGATTGTCAAGTTGGCGGTCGCCCGCTTCGCCGCGAAGCTGCTTGTACACCTCGATTACCTGGGCAACCCCGCTGGCTCCCACTGGATGACCCTTGGCTTTCAGGCCCCCGCTGGTGTTGATGGGGCGGTCGCCGTCGCGCGCGGTACGGCCCTCGTCAACGGCATGGGGTCCTTCGCCTGGAGCAAAAAAGCCGAGGTCTTCGCTGGCGACGATTTCGGCGATGGTGAAGCAGTCATGCACCTCGGCCACGCCAACCTGTTCAGGAGTGATGCCCGCCATTTCGTAAGCCTGGGCGGATGCGATCTTCGCCGCCGACAGGGAGGTCAGCTCCTCGGCATCGTGCAGGGGCCGGCCGGTGGCCTGGCCGATGCCGGCGATATGTACCGGCTTGTCGGTAAACTGTCCGGCGATCTCGCTGGCCACCAGCAGTACGCAAGACGCGCCATCCGTGATGGGAGCGCAGTCGTAGAGACGCAGGGGCCAGGCGATCCATGGGTTGGCGCGGGCGTCGTTGAGGAAATCCAACTCGTCCTCCCAATCGGGCACGGGCTCGCCACGCTGCTCGGCTCGGGCCTTGCGCCGCTCCATCATGTCGCGGACGGTCTGCTGGAATTGGGCCTTGGGGTTGAGCTTGCCGTTTTCGTGGTTCTTGACGCCAACCTTGAGCAGGTGGTTCAGGTTAGTCTCATAACGATCCATGTGGGCCTTGGCGATGGCGCCGAAGATGCCGGGGAAAGTCAGGCCGGCCGGCACCTCATACAGCCCGTCAGCGGCCGACGCCAGCACGTCGGTAACGCCCTCGGTGGGCAGCGACGTCATCTTTTCCACGCCGCCGACCAACACCACGTCGTACATGCCGCTGGCAATAGCCATGACGCCTTCGCGCAGGGCGCTGCCGCTGCTGGCGCAGGCATTCTCGATGCGAGTCATCGGCGTGGGAGTCATTCCCAGCCAATCGGCCATGATGGGAGCAGTGTGGCCCTGGTGTTCGAAAAGGTCGGCGGAGTAGTTGCCCAGGTAACCGGCCTCGATGTCCTGGGGGGATATGCCGGTGTCGATATTGTCCTGCATATCCTGGAAAGCCTCAACGAACAGATCTCGGCTGGTCTTGTCGGGATACGCGCCGAACTGGGAAAGACCGGCGCCGACGATGGAAACCGGGCGGGCCAGACGGCGGCTGCGGGTGGTAGCCATTTATGGTACTCCTCGTTCGCGGTTACGGTTGCGGTGCATCATCCTACACTAAAATTCGATGACGTTGCCAGCGTATCAAGGGCGGTAGCCATGGCCAACCGAGCCGGTTACAGCGGCGGGGTCAGCGTCACCCCCAGCGCCGCCTCGCACCAGGCGGCTGCCGAAAGCAGCCGTGCCTCAGCGAAGGGCGAGGCCACCAGTTGTATCCCCAGCGGCAGCCCCGACTCCGCCAGACCCGAAGGAAGGGCGATGGCCGGCAGCCCGCAGGAGGTCCAAGGACCCTGAAAGGCAGGATCGCCGGTGTTGGTGCGGTCGGCCTGGGACGGCGCAGGCGTTGCCGGCGTGAGCATCGCGTCGCAACGCTGGGAAAGCTGCTCCATATCGTCGATGAACCGGCGTCGGCGCTCCAGGGCACGGGCGTACACGATGCCGTCCACCTGCAAACCCTCGGCCAGCATGGCGCGCAGTTTGGGTTGATAGTCTTCGGCCTGCCGGCGGTACATCGGCTCGTGGAACGCCGCCGCTTCCACTGACATGATCAGGCGCTGGTCATCGTAGGCTTCCTCAATGCTGTCGGGCATGGGCAGCTCTTCAATTTCCGCGCCGGCTTGGGCCAGTTGCTCCGCGACGCCGTCCAGATGCCGTCTCGTCTCCGCGTCCGCCCTCTCATAAAAATAGCGACGCAGCAGCCCGATACGCGGGAGCGCCGGCTCTTGTACGGCCGACAGGTAATCGCCTACTGGCTGACGAGACGAAACCGGATCGGCCACGTCCGGGCCGGCCGTCACCTGGAGCAACAGGGCAGCGTCCTCCACCGACCGCACCAGCCAGCCAACGGTATCCAGGTTCCAGCTTACGGGAACGACGCCGTGCCGGCTGACCCGCCCGAAGGTGGGCTTGAATCCCACCACGCCGTTGTAAGCCGCCGGCCGCAACACGGAGCCGACGGTCTGCGAACCCAGCGCCGCCGGGCACATCCGAGACGCCACCGCTACTGCCGACCCGCTGCTGCTGCCCCCCGGCGTGTGCGCCGCGTTCCAGGGATTGAACGTGGGTGATGGGTCCAGGCAGGCGAACTCGGTGGTAACGGTCTTGCCCAGCATCACCGCGCCGGCTCGCCTGAGCAGAGTCCACGAAGCGGCATCGTATTCCGGCACGAAGTCTTTATAAACCTCGCTGCCGGCGCGAGTGGGAATGCCCGCGGTGTAGTAGATGTCCTTCAGGCCAATGGGCACGCCGTGCAATGGTCCGAGGGGTTGACCTTCCGCCACTACTGCATCGGCAGCGCGGGCGTCGGCCAGGACGGTATCCCGATCAGCATAGACCCAGGCCAGCAACTGGCCGTCCAGCGCCTCGATGCGAGTGAGGCAGGCTTCGGCAAGCTCCACTGCGGTCAACTGCCGGTTGGCAATGGCGCGCGCCGCCTGCGCGGCGGTAAGTTCGTTAGGGTTGGGCATAGTGGTGATTACCTCTCAATACCGCCGCAACCGGAAAAGCGCGTAAATGGCGAAAGCGCGGCGGTCGCTGGCCGGCGTGTTGCTGAATTGGGCAGTGATCCGCTCAGTTTCGTCAACCAGATGCAACACCTGCAGATGCAACACCTGTGAGCGGTCAAGGTTCGTCACTGGAGCGTAGTCGGCGTAGTGGCGCAGTCCCTGCATATCGACGAAATATCTGGCAAAATCCTGTATCGCCGGCGGAAACTGCCGCATCACAGCGCCGTTTCTGCACTGATTCTTGGCATGGCCATGTTCCAAGGCGCGGTAGGTTTGTTCCCATGCCGGCTGGCTCCGCCGGGCGCGGGTGGCCCCGGCTACCATATCCGCGCTGCATCTGGCTAGGGTATGGAACATCGCATAGTAGGCAGCGCTGGCGGAGCGACACAAGTCAGTCTGGCGAGGCCGGCCTCGCCTTCCGTCACCCGTTGCATGGCGGCGAGCAATCCGAATCAGGTCCCGCGGTGCCATGCAGCCTACTTCGGCGGCCCGGCCAGCCATTCGGACTTTTCAACGAACGAATGGGCCGGAGGTTCCGACACGCCGATTTCCTCCAACGCCGGCAACATCCGCCGCCCCAAGCCCACGGTCCACCCGGGGTCTAGGTTTTTCATATCCCCCTTGTAGATAATGTATATCTCCAGGTATTCCTCGTCATCGTGGTCAACCTTCTGTTTCACGATGATGGGGTCAAACACGAACTTACCCCCCAAACCTATCGTAAAGCAAATCCCTGGCGATGGCGGCGATTTTATCGGTCACCTCGGCGCTTACAGTCATCCTGCTGCCTCCAATAGTTCCAACATCAGTGCAACGTACCGATGCACTAACGGGCGGCCATACTCAATATCCTCCGGCTCCATCGTGCCGTTGTAAAAATTGGAGTGGAAATGCTGCGCCTCCGATATTCCCAGGCGCAGCCGGTCATCGTCCAGCTCATCGGCAATCTGCCGGGCCGCGTTAATCATCGTCCGGTGAGCGCCGTGCTCCAGGCCACGCTGCTGGGCCACCGCCATCATCGCGTGAGCGGCGGCGCCCCACAGCTTTTCCGACGCTTGCAGCACATCCCCCGCCGCAAACTCCCGGTCCGAATCCGCCAGAAAGCCTTCGGCGGTCGAGGCGTGGTCAGCGGTCAGCATCAGCGCAGCCTCTCCAATAGCATGAACTGATTATACGCCGGGCGGACGCCGCTCCCCCCAGTCGGTAGCCTGCTCGTAGGCGTAGGCGGCGCGGAACAGCGTCGTCTCGTCAAAGGCCCGCCCTGCGATTTGCAATCCAATGGGCAGCCCCGACACCGTGAACCCGCAGTTGATGGACAAAGCCGGCAGGTTAGCCAGGTTGAATGGCGCCGTGAACCCGCGGCGGCCCTTGAAACCGGCTATAACATCCGCCTTGGCGCCCAGGCCGGTTGACTGAGGGATCAACGTGGCCGGGACGGAAGACGTCGGCATCACCAGCGCGTCCACATCCTCCAGGGCGGCAAGAATCTGCCCGCGGAGGGCATCACGCAGGCGCATGGACTTCTGATATACCTTGGCTGGGAGGATGCTGCCCATCAGCAGGCGCACCTGGTTGTTGTGATCCAATTCACGCAGTCGCTCGGTGGAAATGATGTCCCAGTTCAGCATGGCCGCATCGCTGCTGATGATGCCATAGGAGATTTCCGAGGAGTTGACGATCAGGGGTATGGACACCTCTCGAACCTCGGCGCCCAGGCCAGCCAGCGCCGCCGTCGCCGCGATCACCGCGTCACGCACCTCGGGATCGTTGGCGTCGGTGTGGACTCGCTCCGTAATGATGCCGACCTTCAGGCCGTTGATGTTGCCGTCCAGCGCGGCGGCGTAGTCGGGCACGGGAACGTCCCAAGTCTGCGGGTCTTTGGGGTCGTGGCCGGCGATAGCGGCCAGGGTGTTGGCGCAGTCCGTAACGGTGCGGGAGACGGGTCCTGCGGTGTCCATGGACCAACTGGCGCCGAATACCCCGTGGCGGCTGACCAGGCCGAAGGTAGGGCGAATGCCCACCAGTCCGCAGAAGGCGGCGGGGCCACGGATGCTGCCGCCGGTGTCCTCGCCTAGAGAGGTGGCGCAGAGGAAGGCAGCCGTCGCCGCTCCCGACCCGCTGCTGGAAGTGCCGGGGTTGCGTTCGGTATCCCAGGGGTTGCGCGGCCGGCCGTAGGGATGCCGAAAGGCGTCGCCGCTGGCGTACTCGCTCATGTTGAGCTTGCCCAGCAGGACGGTGCCGGCGTCACGCAGGCGGGCCATGATGGTGGCGTCCTCGTCGGGGACGTTTTCGGCCAGGATGGTGGAACCATTGGTGGTGACGATACCGGCGGTGTTGAACTGATCCTTGACGGCAACGGGCACCCCGTGCAGTGGCCCGCGTCGGTTGCCGGCGGAAATTTCGGCGTCGGCGCGGCGGGCATCTTCTCGAGCCCGGTCGGCGGTCACCGTTATGTAGGATGCGTAGTTGCCATCCAACCGGGAAATTCTTTCCAGGTACGCCTCGGTGGCGTCAACCGATGATATATCGCCGGCGGCGATGCGCTCGCCGAGTTCGGTCGCGGAGAGGTAGCAAAGGTTGGGGTCTGCCATTGTCACGCCTCCATCTTACGGGCTGTTGGAGAAACGATGATGGGCAACGGCTCGATGTTGGCTACGTTGGGCTCAGTGACTGCGTCCAGCGCTTCCAGCAGGCCGTTCAACGATTCCCGCACTTCCGGCAGCAAATCGTCGGGGATGTTGATGCCCGAGGCGTTGGCCAAAGCCCGCACCTCTGCGTTCGTCAGGTCTGCCAAGATTACACCTCCAGCGGCGGCGTTCACGGTTCGTTGGGGAATCTCAAATGCGCGCTCGGAATGCGCGCCTGGGTGCCGCGATTGTAGCCGTCGGCCCGAACCGATTCAACCGGGTTCGCCCCCGGGGAATAAGGCCGCTCGCCGGCGTCGTCCAACTCCCCTCTGTTAGAATGCCTTTACTTTCCCCAACTCTGTTGGGCAATCGAACCAGGAGATGACCAAGATGGCAAAGGTTGGTTTTATCGGGTTGGGCACTATGGGCGCCAGCATGGCGTACAACTGCCTGCGCGGCGGTAACGACATGGTGGTGCATGACATCCGGCGGGAGGCTGCCACACCGCACCTCGAGGCTGGCGCAATATGGGCCGACACGCCCCGGGCGGTAGCGGAGTCGACCGATATTGTGTTCACGTCACTCCCCGGGCCGGTGGAAGTGGAGGCGGTGTCCCTGGGCGAGGACGGCATCATGTCGGGCATGGCGGCCGGCAAGACCTATTTCGATCTCAGCACCAGTTCGCCGACGCTGATCCGGCAGATCCACAACCGTGTTGCGCCCCAGGGCATCAACGTGCTGGACGCCCCCGTGAGCGGCGGGCCGGCCGGCGCCGCCAGCGGCCGTCTCGCCATCTGGGTCGGCGGCGACAAAGCCGTGTTCGACCAGCACAAAGCCGTGCTTGATTCCATCGGCGACGCCGCCTACTACGTCGGCCCCATCGGCAGCGGCTCCGTCGCCAAGCTGGTGCACAACTGCGCCGGCTACATCGTGCAGACGGCGCTGGCTGAGGTCTTCACCAT
The DNA here is from genome assembly GCA_964347975.1 of uncultured Dehalococcoidia bacterium. GTDB lineage: Bacteria > Chloroflexota > Dehalococcoidia > Lucifugimonadales > UBA3495 > Bin87. The sequence continues at coordinate 55,921 of CAYGAY010000010.1, read as the reverse complement.
GGGCATTAAGGCGGGAGTGGATCCGTTGGCCCTGTGGCTGGCGGTGCGCAAGGGCGCCGGCGGCCGTCGTGGGATGTTCGAGGGCCTGGCCCAGCACTTCCTGATCAACGACTACGACCCGCCGGACTTCGCCCTGCGCCTGGCCCGCAAGGACGTTGACCTGGCCGTCGCCGTGGGACGAGAGTTCGACGTGCCCATGAAGTTGGCCAACACCACGCTGGCCGAAATGACGGAGGCCATGAACCGCGGCTGGGCTGGACGCGACTCCAGAGTGGCAATGCTGCTCCAGCAGGAACGGGCCGGCGTCGAGGTCGGTATCGACCCGGACGCGCTGCAGCAGGCGCTGGAAGAGCAGGGCGGGTAGGGAATTCCCGCGGGTTATAATAGAGGCTCATCAGCATTCGCAGCTGGAGATTGCCTTATGATTATTACCCGACTGAAGCTGGAAAACTGGCGCAACTTCACCGACGTTGACATTCCGTTGAGTGACCGTGCGTTTATCATTGGGCCCAATGCGTCGGGCAAGTCCAACCTGCTCGACGCAATCCGTATAGGGAGCCAATACTGGTCATAACCGACTTGGACAACCTTCAATTGTGTCTTCTTCAATTCCGATCGGAATGGCGCCGAGGCTTACAAATGCTCCCCGACTTTGTGTTCCGCATCGACGAATTGGATCACCGCTATTCACTCTAACCCGCTGCCGCTTCCCACCGCAACACCGGCCGTCGCGCCGCCGTAGCCTCGTCCAGCCGCGACACCGGCGTAGTGTGAGGCGCATGCTGGACCGTCTCCGGCTCCATCGTCGCCTCGGCGTCGATGGCCCGGAGGGCGTCGATGAACGCGTCCAACGTTTCCTTGGTCTCAGATTCCGTTGGCTCGATCATCAGCGCCTCGTGGACGATGAGGGGGAAGTACATCGTCGGAGCGTGGAAACCATAGTCCAGCAGGCGCTTCGCCACCTCCAGCCCGCTTACGCCGCGCTCCCGCTGCCGGTCCGCGGAGAAGACCACCTCGTGCATACACGTCCGGTCATAGGGCAGGGCGTAAATGTCCTTGAGGGCGTGCATGATGTAGTTGGCGTTGAGCACGGCGTTGCCGCTGATGGAATGCAGGCCGGCTGCGCCCAGCGTGCGGATGTAAGTATAGGCGCGCGCCAGCACGCCGAAGTTGCCGTGGAAGCCGCTGATTTTGCCGATGCTGTGCTCCGGCTCGGCCAGTGTGTATTCACCGGCGTCGGTCCGGTCAACGACGGGAGCTGCCAGGTATGGGGCCAGGTTTGCGCCACAACACACCGGGCCGGCGCCTGGGCCGCCGCCGCCGTGGGGCGTGCTGAAGGTCTTGTGCAGGTTCAGGTGGCAAACGTCGAAGCCCAGCTCGCCCAGCTTGGCCCGTCCCAGAAGGGCGTTCATATTGGCGCCGTCGCCGTACACCAGCCCTCCGCAGTCGTGGACGATCCGGCACACCTCCAGAATATTGGTGTCGAAGAGGCCAAGGGTGCTGGGCAGGGTGATCATCACGCCGGCCAGGTCGTTCCCGGCCAGCTCGCGCAGAGCCGCCAGATCGGTATTGCCGTCGGCGTCGGACGGGATGGTGACTACGTCGAAACCGGCCATGGCTGCCGACGCCGGATTGGTGCCGTGGGCGCTGTCGGGGATGCCCATTTTGGTACGTCCCCGGTCACCCCCGGCCAGATGGTAGGCGCGCATCATCAGCACACCGCCCAGTTCGCCGTGGGCTCCCGCCAGGGTCGCCAGACTGGTGGCGGCCATGCCGGTCACCTCGGTCAGGAAACCCTGGAGACGGTACAGCAGATCCAGAGCGCCCTGGGATTGCTCGGCGGGTTGGTGGGGATGAATGCCGGCAAAACCGGGCAGGAAGGCCACTTCATCGTTGATCTTGGGGTTGTACTTCATGGTGCATGACCCAAGTGGATAGAAGTGAGTGTCGATGCTGAAGTTGAGCTGGCTTAGAGCGGTGAAATACTGCACCACCTCCGGCTCCGAAACTTCGGGCAGGGGCAGGTCGTCGCGCAAGTAGCCCCCACTGGGTAGAGGCGCAACGGGCACGTCCAGCTCGGGCGTTATAACTCCCACTCTGCCGGGCACGCTCCGGTCCATCAGCAGCCTGGTGGTGTCTCGATTTCCGCCTTTGTTCAGCATTGTTCCGGCTTCTCCTCTTGTCTAGGTGGCGATGTTCACCAGGTGGTCAGCACTACCCACGTGCCCAAAGCGGCCACGATCACGCAGTCGGTGCAGAAACGGACGGTGGGAGTGATGGTTTCGGGTCGAATCGAGTTGACGAGGATGCTGATCGGTTCAAGGGCGAGGCCGGCCAGCACCAGCAGGATGCCGATTCCCTGCGCTTTCTCCGCGGGGAGAGCATCGGACACATAGGGCTGAATGAAAAGAAACCACAGGCCCAGCAGCATGGTGGGTATGTGCAGCGCGGATAACAGCTTCCGGGGGTCCATAGGGACGCCTCCTGGCCGTGGTTACGTTCGACATGGTCGTTATCCGCTGCCAACTGTCAAATCCTGGGTTAGCGCATCGGACCCGGCCGCCGGCTGAATACGCCGGCGAGACGCTGTAGACGGTCCCAGATCTGCCGGCCAAAAGTGCCTTGGATAGCTAAAACGGACAACAACACTGCCAACCCTGCAAAATAGGGCAGCGGCCCGGCCCAATCGAAAATCAACGGACTGCCCAGCACCACCCATACCCCAACGCAACCCACCGCGTATAAAGCCAGCCGGCCGTACACCGTCCGGCGAATGAAGCGGTTGGTCTCGGTCAGGGCCTCCTCGTGGGTTGCGCCGTCCAATCGAGCCAATTGGATCCGCGAACGACGCAGGTATTGGGCCATTACCAACAGGGCAGCGACGGAGGCCGCCAGGATGGCCGTCAGGCCAGCCCAGCACACGCCCATTATCGTCCAGCGAATCCACCGCGTTTCGGTGATCCAGCCCTGAGAGTTAACGATCATAATCGCCAGGAAGACGACCGTGCCCGCCGCGATCATCAGCAGGGCAGGGATCGGCTTTATTGACCGACCGAAAACGCGGAACCGCGGGTCGTCAGCGACCCCCATGTCCTCCCAATCGTCCGCGTAGCTGGTGCGCAACCGTCTCATCAGGTGACTACTCTTTTCTTGCGCAAGGTCAGGGTAACGCAGGGCCGCAGTGATTATTTCACCGCTTCCAGGCCGGCGACGAGGGCATCAATATCAGCGCGGGAATTCATCTCGGTGACGCAGAGGAGCATCCCGTTATCAAAGCGGTCGCTCACGTCCAGTCCCCCCAGGATGTTGCGTTCCATCAACTGGCGATTGACCTCCCCAGGCGGTTTGTGACATGAGACGACGAACTCCTGGAAAAACTCGCCCGATTGGGGCAGAGAGTATCCATCCAGTTTCGCGATGCCGGCGGCGGCATAGTGGGCTTTGTGGTAGCACAATTCGGCAACCTGCCGCAGGCCGTGGCGTCCCATGGCCGCCAGGTAGATGGCCGACGCCAGAGCGTACAGTGCTTCGTTGGTGCAAATGTTGGACGTGGCGCGCTCGCGACGAATATGCTGCTCCCGGGTTTGCAGGGTGAGGACGTAGCCGGCGCGCCCCTCGGTATCGGTGGTGCGACCCACCAGGCGGCTGGGCATCTGGCGGATGTACTGCTGCTGGCAGCTGAACAGCCCCAAGTACGGCCCGCCGAAAGAGGGCGGAATCCCGATGGGCTGGCCTTCTCCCGTTACAATGTCGGCGCCGAACTCGCCGGGAGGACGCAGCATCCCCATGGCCAGGGGGTCGGCGGAGACCACCAGCAGCGCGCCGTCGGCGTGGGCTGCCTCGCCCAATGCCGACAAGTCGTCCAGGCCGCCGTAAAAGTTGGGGTACTGGGCGACGATGCCGGCGGTGGCCTCGGTAACGGCTCCGGGTGCGGCGGCAGTGGGCATGACGTCGATGGCGATACCCTGGGCCTGGCAGTAGGTGGCGATGACTTGCCGGTAAGCGGGAGCCACCGTATCGCTGACGATAACCTGCTGCCGCCGGGTAACGCGGCAGGCCATCAGCACCGCTTCGGCCAGGCTGGTGGCGCCGTCGTACATACCGGCGTTGGCCACCTCCATGCCGTACAGAGCAGAAATCATCGTTTGGAACTCGAAAATCACCTGCAACGTGCCCTGAGACACTTCGGGCTGGTAAGGCGTGTATGCCGTGAGGAACTCGCCCCGGGTCATCACCGCCTTGACGATGGAGGGAATGAAGTGATGATAGCAGCCGGCGCCCAGGAAAGAAGGGCCGCTGCTCAACGGCCGGTTGCGCGCGGCCATCTCGCCCAACTCGCGCTGAATCTCCAGCTCCGACATCGGCGTGGGCAGTTCCAGCGGCGGATTGCGATAGCCGTCGGGGATGTCCTCAAACAGGTCGTCTATCTGACGCAGGCCGATGGCAGAGAGCAACTCCTCCTGCTCGGCAATGGTGTTGGGTATGTAGTGGGATTGAAAGTTGGCGGACATTCGGGATTGCTCCGTTGGTGGGAGGTCAGGGCGTGGCTGGTATGCGCTGCATTTTAGCAACAAATCGGATGGTGGCGTCGCGGCGTTCCTCAAATTCCACATCACCCATATCGCCATCGTAAAAATTCACGTGCAGCTCCTCAGCCGAGTTGAAGTCGAGCATCAGGCCCTGGTTTGGCGCCAGACGAGTATCAATCCGGCTAACGGCGCGGAACAAGGCGCGATGGCTGTTGTTCCGGAGGTTATGCGCTTTAGCGACGGATTTGACCATTTGGGTAGCAGCGCCCCACAATATTTCTGAAAGAAGTTGCCGGTTGGAGGCAGCTAGGGGATGGCTAACGACGCTCAGCAAGTACCGGGCCTGTCCGGCGTGTTCGTAAGGATTCATGGCAGTCAGGCCAGCGCGAATAGGTCGTCGATAATGCCCGGTATTTCCGGCGCTATAAACTCGACTTCGTAATCCTCCGGGCCGTCTTTCGCAGCCGCCCGGCGAAACCGGAGGGCGGCATGAAAGCGCACTGCCAGGGAAAGATAGTCTATCTCTTCATTAGCTATCTGCTTCAGCACTCGGCGGATGTCATCGTCATCGCGGCACGGCGGCAGCCCTCGCTTCCGAGCGATGGCGTTCATTGCATCCGCGAAAGCCTCCCAGAGCTTCCGGGAACCGAGGATTTCATCGCCGGCGTCAAAAGCCACGTCGGCCTGCGCCAGCAGGTCGTAGGCGGTTTTGGTTTGCTCGTGGGTCAGCATGGGAGTCTCCGCCGGAATCGCAGCCTGTGCGACGCTATGATACCGCCAACCGCCCGGTTATGGTTAACGCATCTGCCGCGAGCCGCCCGGCCAGCCGCACGCTCTCCGGGTTAATGTCAAAGCCCATAAACCGCCGGCCCTCCTGTATCGCCGCAATCGCCGTGGTGCCGCTGCCCACAAAGCAGTCCAGCGCCAGGTCATCCGGCTCCGTGAGCAACTTTATCATCCGGCGGGGCAATTCTACCGGAAACTGCGATTCGTGGGCGTTGTTGGAACGCACCGACGGGATTTGCCACACCGCCCGCGAACCCCATTCCGCCCATTCGCCGGCATTCAGCCGTTCCCGGTCCACCACCGTTATGCCCGGTTTCCAGAAAATCAGCAGGTGTTCCCACTCGTCCACGGCGCGGTACGACAGGCTGTGCCAACGGCTGTTTTCCCAGCAAGGGTCCTTGACCCACACCCGCCGGTCGTACAGGTAAAAGCCGGCGTCGGCGGCCCACTGCTCAATGAGGCCGGCGGTAAGTTTCACTCTGGTTTGAGGCGCGTACTTGCCGCCCCGCGCGTTGTTGTTTTTCAGCCGCCGGTCGATGGTCTGTTCGCTGCATCCCAGCAGCGCCGCCAGTTGATACTTGTCAAAACCGGGGTTGGCCCTCTGGGCAGCCAGGACTTGTTCCCGCGTGATTTTCACCTTCTTGGCGCTGACGTTATCCGCCTGGATGCGCGGCATATCGGGGTCTTCAAAGGCCAGAATGTCGGCGATGTTCACGCCCAGAAAACCACCCGGCGTGATAACGGCGAAATGACCGGCAATGGTCTCCCGCAGTAGGTCCGACCACCCCGCAAAGTCCAGCCCGGCCTCGTAAGACTTGCCGACGCAGTACGGCGGCGACCAGAAACTCAGCGCCACCGATTCCGGCTCCACCCGCTCCAGCAGCGCCCTGGCGTCGCCCTGGTAGATTTGGTTCGGCGACAGCAAACCCGTTGCGGTCATCAGCGCACTCGGGCCATGCTTACGCCAGCACCCGGTAGCGGTAGCTGGATTCCAGGAGGTCCCCCTCAGCGAACCGGCTGAATCTCAGTGGCCTCAGGTCAACGTCCCGGGCGCCGCCGTCGGCTACCAGTTCGGCCATGGCTTTGCCGATGGCCGGCGACAGCTTGAAGCCGTGGCCGCTGAAACCCACGGCGCAGAACAGGCCATCCACACCGGGCACCGCGTCCAGTATGGGATGCCAGTCGGGGGTAGTGGTGAACAGGCCGGACCAGCCGCCGCGATAGTAGCAGTTCGCCATGCCGGGGATACGGCGGCCCAGACGGGCCCGGGCCGATGCCGCCTCGGAAATGTCCACTCCCTGGGGATAAACTTCGGGGTCTGGCTGTTCCTCGTCGTCGCCGAACCCCATGGTGGTGAAATTGGCGCCGTCGGGTCGGAAGGAGAAAGACTGGCTGATGTCCCCCACCGTGGGATGATGCGGTACTATTTCGACCGGGCGAGCGACAGTGGCGACCTGGTGACGCACGGGTAACAGCGGCACGTCAACCCCGACGCCGGCCAGTAGCTGCTTTGACCAGGGGCCGGCCGCCACGATGGCGGCGTCGGTAGCGATACGGTCGCCGTTTACGGTAGTGACCGCTTGGACACGCCCGCCATTCGTCTCGATGCCCTGGGCCGCGTTGCGCGTCACAATGCTGGCGCCGGCCTCCCGTGCCCGGGCAGCGTAAGCCACGGTGACCTGGTAGGGATCCGCGTAACCTGATTCCGGTTCCCAAGCCGCGCGTTCGTCGTCGTGCAGAGTTACCATCGGAGCCAGCCGGGCCAGATCGTCCCGGCTAACCACGGAGGTGGGCACACCCAGCTCCTGCTGCATGGCGACGTTGCGCTCCAGGCCGCCCTGATCGGCCTCGTTCACGACCACCAGATAGCCGGTATTCACAAAACCCGACGTACCGCCCACCCTGGCGTCGAAATCGGCGAATACCTGTAGGCTGTGCCAGGCCAGTTGGGTGGTTATTCGGTTGGAATAGTGCATCCGGCAAATGGCTTGGGAACGGCCGGTGCTGCCGGAGCCGATTACGTCGCGTTCCAGGAGTACGGTGTTGGTGATGCCCAGCTGCGCCAGGTTGTATTGGATGGCACAGCCCATGACGCCGCCGCCGATGATGACGGCGTCCACCGCTGCGGGTATCGAGTCGCTGGGCCGGATTTCCTGACCGATCACGTTACTGGTCAATGCCTTTCCACGACAGGACGCGATTCACGTCTATCTCGATGGCCACCAGCTTCTGGTCGCCCTCAGTCAATTCGGCGGCGTCCTGTTCGCCTCGTTCGTCGCCCTCGTAGCGGGAGAATATGCTGCGGACCGCTTCCTTCAGATTGTCGCTGCGCACGGTGGCCTTGCCCTCGAGGATAACGTATTGGTAAGGCCATTCGTCGGTAGCAACTGAGATGGCGACCTTGGGGTTGCGGCGCACGTTGCGGGTTTTGACTGCCGAATCACCGGAAACGACGGTGACTTTGCGGTCCGCCCATTGGTACCAAACGGGCGAAATGTGAGGAGTGCCATCTTCCCGGATGGACGCGAAGTGGGCCACGTGGGGGCCTTCGAGATACGCGTCAATCTCCTGCGGCGTCAGTCGCGGCATCGTAACCTCATCCCTCCGGTAGCGATGGTGTCGATTGCCCTGTTGGGACACGAGAATCAATGTGAGGCTATCATATCATATCGACGCGCGGGGCTTGGCCTTGCGCCTTTCGCTGATGCGTACCCAGTTTGTCATTGCGGGGAGCGGAGCGACGCGGCAATCTCGATGGGTGAGCGACGTTTGCTCCGGCGACGAGATTGCCGCGCATCGCTCGCAATGACAGTGTCCGGAAAGTGGGTACGTATGAGCTTCGTTCCGTCGTTGCGCCCTGACAATCTTGGGGGTATTATGATTTAGCAAAGCTTCTCAAGCAACTCTCGACACAACCTACGCCTGCCATGTCGACCGATATCAACTCTGATAATCTTCGCACCGCCCTCTACCAGACCCACGTTGATCTTGGCGCCCGGATGGTGCCCTTCGGCGGTTGGGATATGCCCGTGCAATACCAGGGCGCCATCTCAGAGGTCGAAGCGGTTCGCACCGATGCCGGCATTTTCGACGTGTCTCATATGGGCCGGCTGCACATCGGTGGGCCCAACGCTGCGGGACTGCTGGACATCCTGCTCACCGGGTCCGCGTCATCGCTGAGGGCCGGCCGGGCTCGTTACTGTTTCGTCTGCAACGAACGGGGCGGCGTTATTGACGATACCATCTTCTACCGGCTGTCCGACGATGAGTTTCTGCTGATCCCCAACGCCGGAAACCGCGCGGCAGTGGCCCTCTGGTTTGACCGCCAGCTGGCGCATCACTTCGATGGCCGGGGCGTCCAGATTACCGACCGGACCATGCTTACCGGCCTGATTGCGTTGCAGGGGCCAGCCTCCGCCGGCGTGGTGGATCGGTTGTGCGAGGATTTCGCTCCGGGCGCGCGACTGGCCCGGAACCCCGGGCGAACCCCGGCTCCGTCGCTGCTGCGTCCTTTCACCTGGGGACGGGGGCACATCGACGGACGGCGAGTGTTCATCGGACGTACTGGCTACACCGGCGAGGACGGGTTCGAACTGGCGATGGGCGCGTCCGATACGGTTCCCATCTGGCAGAAGCTATATGCAGCCGGCGCCACTCCCTGCGGGCTGGGAGCGCGGGACGTCCTGCGTTTAGAGGCCGGCCTGCCGCTGCACGGACATGAACTGACGGACACGATCACACCCATCGAGGCCGGCCAGGACCGCTTCGTCCGACGGGACGGGGGGTACAACGGCGCCGACGTACTGGATCATCAGCGGGTGTACGGCACCCAGCGGCGGCTGGTGGGACTAACGCTACCCGGCCGCAGCGCGCCGCGAGCCGGCTACGACGTGCTGGCCGATGGCGAGGTGGTCGGCGTCGTCAGCAGCGGCAGCTACTCGCCCACGCTGGAGCGCTGTATCGCCATGGCCTTTGTGGACCCGGCTCACGCCGCTCCCGGTACGACCCTGACGGTGGATATCCGGGGACGGCTGGCGGAGGTGTCCACGGTGGAACTCCCCTTCTATCGGCGTTCGGGCTGACGTGGCCCAACTGACTGACGCGCCGACCGCAATCATTCGGAGGTATCAGTAAAGGTGAATCCCGATGACCGCAAATATACCCAGGAACATGAGTGGGCCCTGTTGGAGCAGGCCGACACCGGTACAGTGCTGGTGGGTATAACCCACTACGCCCAGGACCAGTTAGGCGACGTGGTATACCTGGAGCTGCCAACTGTGGGCGCCACCGTCGGATATCTGGCAAAGATGGGCGAGATTGAATCGGTGAAAGCCGTTTCGGATCTCTATTCCCCGGTGAGCGGCGCGGTCACCGAAGTCAACGGACGCCTGGCCCACGAACCGGAGCTGGTGAACAATGACCCCTTCGGCGAGGGATGGATGCTACGCGTTCGCATCTCCGACCCCAGCGAGCTGGACGGATTAATGGATGCCGCCGCCTATGGCGAATACGTGGGACAGTTGTAGTCGGGGTGGATATTAGTCAACCCGGTAGAAATCCCCTCCGCCCGTCCAGCGGATACGCAACGCCCGATTGCCTACCACCGTGTCGAAGCGCAACCTCTCGGCGCTTGGTTCGCTCACCGGACCGATTTTGAACCAGCCGGACAGTTTGTCGTCGGGGTTCTGAGGGACAAGCTCCTCCTCGCCGCCGTGAGGCCATGCCAGGCGCAGGCGCCCGCGGCGCAGGATGACGCGAAAGGTGGTGAGGTAGGGCGCGTGACTGCGGTACTGGCCGGGGAACGCTGACCACTCCTGCGGATGTGGCGCGGTCGCGTCTTGAGGCTCACTGCCGGCTCTCACATACACGTCCGGGCCGTGATGGACTTCGAACACGGGGCCGTCGTCATCGGTAGCGGCGGAACGGAACCGCAGTGGGAAGGGATCGAAGGCATCGTGGGGCGCGCAGAATGCGTCGCCTGCGATATGCTCCAGATGGCAGCCATACGTGCCGGCGTCCAAATGTAGCCCCTTCCCGGAAGTCTGGATAAATAAGCGCCGCCCGCTGACGGTGTCCAGGTATGCTCCCGCGTAACGGTCAGCGTTGACGATGCGCGTAGGGTCGGGAACCTCGGGGGGTTCCGGCATGGGCTGCTTGTCGCGTAGCGCCGCGGCGACCTGTAGCGCGTAACGTGCCGGAGGGTAAGTATCGACGCCGACTCCGTTGCAGAGGATAACGACCCCCAAGCCATCCGTCTGGTCGGTGAGCATGATCGACCGGAAACCTACGGTGCCGCCGCCGTGCCCGATAAAACGATGGCCGTCGGCGTGGTGACAGATTACGCCGAAACCGTATCCGTAATCATGCTGGTAATCTCCACCCCGGCGCATATCGATCACCGCGGCAGTCATGCGGGCAAATGAGGCAGGGGATACGATGGCGTGAATGCCGCTCCGCCCGTCGTTCAACCACAGGCGCGCATATCGGGCCATATCTTCAGCGGTGGAGGCCTGGCTGCCATCCCCCACTGCGTATTCGGACCAGTCGCCCGGAACGAGCGGGTCGCCCCGCCGGTACGGCCGGTCGTCGTGCAGCGGCACGTATCCGGTCGCCATCTGGCGACGACCGCTATGCGTGAGCGCCGGATCCGTCGCGGCCATGCCCAAAGGTTCCAGCACCCGTCGGCGTATGACTTCGCCGTAGGGAAGCCCGGTTACGTCCTCCAGCAACCATCCCAGCAGCTTGTAGCCGGTGTTGGAGTAATGAAATCGGGAGCCGGGTTCCCAGGCTGCCTCAGCCTCGCGCAGGGCGTACCCTTCGTAACGGGCGGCCGGCGTGAAATCTGTTCCGGCTGGCAGGCCGGCAGTATGGCTGAGCATGTGTTTGAGGGCGATGGGACCATATCGGGACGGTATCGCAAACCAGGGAAGGTGAGTGCTCAACGGCGCGTCCAGGTCTAAACGACCCGCTTGGACCAGTTGCATCAACGCCAATGCGGTCATCGACTTGCCGATGCTGCCGATCTGGAAGGTGGTGTCGGCCCGCACCGGCCGGCGAGCGGCGGCATCGCCATAACCCAGCGAGGCCGAGTAAAGGGTCTTCTGGCGATCGGTCACTGAAATCGCTAACCCGGGGGACGGAACCGCGGCCAGCCAGTCCCGCAGGTATGCCGTCAGCGCGGAGAAGTCGGTCGGAATGGCAGCCATCGGGTTCAGCTGAACAGGTGTCGCCAAACGAAAGCGAGCGTTCGGTGCAATCCAGTATTTCGCACTACCCGCACGGTTACGTAAATGTGCCCCTTGGGTCCGCCGTCAACGCCAGCGTGACCCTGGCCGCGCAGTCGTAGGCGCCGGCCATCGGACATGCCGGCGGGTATGGTAGCGTTGAGTGTCAGGTCATGGCGGAGACGTTGTTCTCCGGCGCACCGCCAGCATTGCCCAACATCCAGCGTTTCCTCCGGTTCCTGACCCGTTCCGCGGCAACGGGGACAGGTTTCCAGGCGCGCCACGGGAAAGGTTTTGCGGCACCCGTGCCTGGCCTCGCGCCGGGTGATCAACACCGTCGCGGGAATGTCCTCACCGCGCCGGGGTAAAAAAGGGCGGGAACTCGGTGGATCGCTGAAGGTCGAACGACGCGGACGTTGCCGGCCCCGACTGTGGACATCCACGCCGGTCGGGTCAGTCGTACCGTAGATGTCGTAGTGGCGGCGGCGCGTGGGATCGGACAGCGTCGCATAGGCTTCGTTGATTTCCTTCATCCGGGCCTCCGCCTCCGGGTTGGAGTTGAGGTCGGGATGGTACTGACGCGCCAAGCGTCGATAGGCGGCCCGGATTTCCTCCGCCGTTGCCGCCGTCGGCACCCCGAGGATGCTGTAACAATCTCCGTTCATGGTCAGCGAATCCAACACGCTGGATGGCGTTTTCGGGTTTGCCAATTGCCGCTATCAGTGATATTCTGAAGTTGTCGGGGCGGGGCGTAGCGCAGCCCGGTAGCGCACCTGCATGGGGTGCAGGGGGTCGCCAGTTCGAATCTGGCCGCCCCGACCATTTCTAACCAGAAACGAGGGCGCCTTTCCAGAGGCGCCCTTGCGCTTTACATCGCGGTTCGCCCGCCATCCACCACGACCTCGCTGCCGGTGACGAATGCTGCCTCATCCGATGCCAGGTAGATGACGGCGTAGGCGATGTCCTCCGGCCTGCCGATGCGGCCCAGGGGTACGCGCCGCAGCTGTTCCTCATCGCTGAGGCCGCTGCCCCGGTTGGCACGGGATTCTCGCAGCATCGGGGTGTCGATGGGACCGGGGTGGACCGAGTTGCACCGGATGCCCTCGGCAGCGTGCTGAATGGCGGTGGACTTGGTAAACAGCCGCACCGCGCCCTTGGTGCTACTGTAGCCGGCAAGATTGTAGTCGTTGCCCACCAACCCGGCGGTGGAGGATATGTTGACGATACTGCCGCCGCCAGCCTCCCGCAAGGCGGGCAGACTGGCCTTGGTGCCGAGAAACACGCCCTTGGCGTTCACATCAAACAGCCGGTCCCATTCCGCAACGGTCATGTCCTCGATGCTGCGGCCCAGTACAATGCCGGCATTGTTGACCAGGACGTTCAGCTTGCCGTACTCGGATACGGCGGCATTGACGGCGGACTGCCAGTCGTCTTCGCTGGTGACGTCCAAATGAACATAGGTCGCCTGGCCGCCCAACTCCCGGATTTCGGCCTCGACGCGGCGGCCCTCGTCATCCAGGATGTCGCCAAAGACGACGGACGCGCCTTCCGCGGCGAACATCCGGGCTTCCACCGCGCCCTGTCCCCGGGCGCCGCCACTGATCAAAGCAACCTTGCCGTCCAGCCTGCCCATGATGATGCCTCCTTGATTCATTCCCTATCCCTCAGGGAGAGGGTTAGGGTGAGGGTAGTTCCTACCCGGTGATGACTTCTTTGAACTCGCGAATGGCGTTGATGTGAGCGTCCGGCGTGGTCAGGTTAGCCGACATGGTGTTGACGGAAAAGTGGGATGCCCCCATGCCGCGCCACTCCTCAGCTCGGGCCTGCCAAAACTCAGGGTCGCCATCGGAATAGTTAACGCGCGGTTCCATGCCGATGGCGTCCGGGTCACGGCCGGCGGCCTCGGCGGCCTGGCGTACCTTGGCGATGGCCGTGGCCGCTTGAGGGTCGTCCGACTGAAACTGCGGGAACCAGCCGTCGGCGCACCGGCCTACCCGACTCAGCACCCGGTCGGTAGGGATGGGACCCCGCGCCCGGCTGCCGGCGCCCATCCACAGCGGTATCGGTCGCTGCACGGGCCGGGGGTTGATGCCGGCGTTGGTGACGTTGTGATAACGGCCGTGAAAGTCAACCACCTCTTCCGTCCACAGACGGCGCAGTAGTTCCATCTGTTCCTCCGCCCGGCGGCCCCGAGTAGTGAAATCCTCGCTCAGGGCCTCGTACTCCACCGGGTTCCAGCCGATGCCGACGCCCAGGCGCAGCCGGCCGCCGCTGAGTACGTCCACCTCGGCGGCCTGCTTAGCCACCAGCGCGGTCTGCCGCTGGCCAAGGATGACAATTGCGGACACCAATTCCACGTTGGTGGTCAAGGCGGCCATGTAGCCAAAGACGACGAATATCTCGTGAAACATACTGTCCTTGGTATAGCTGCCCGTCCAGGGCTGATGATAGCCAGTATCCGCGCCCAATACGTGGTCATAGGCGATGATGTGGGCATATCCCAATTGCTCCGCAGCCTGAACATAGTCACGCACTGCAATGGGGTCGGAACCGATCTCAGTTTGAGGAAAGACGACGCCTATCTGCATCTGCCGGTTGGGCATGGCTGAACTCCTGCGGGGTGTGGATAGATAATGGGATTGTACCTGCCCGGGCCGGCCCGGGCAAACTCATAAATCGACCAAATGTGCTTGTACGTCCGAATGCCCTTGCTATAATGGCGGTATGACGACCAACGCCGAACTCCCCACTGCTGTCGATGAAGGCGCGCGGCTGGCCGCGCTATTGGACGCTCACCAGGCCGGCCGGATGGAGAACGAAATCGCCATCCGCATCCGCGACTTTATCATCGGCGCCGGCGTCGTCGCCCCGGATGAAATCACCCTGGAAGAACATCCCGCCGACCAGGACAACCGCCGCGTTGACATCTACGCGCGCAACACGTTCATTGAAGTTAAGCGCGATATAACCGTCCACAATGCCGTTGACCCGGCCCACGTGGAGCAACTGGACGGCTACCTGGCGGCGGCCGCGGCGGCCGGCAAGGGCGTGCAGAATGGCATCCTCACCGACGGCCGGCGGTGGCTGGAGCGCAACGTTGGCGAGAGCCACTATGCCATGGCCATCAGCCTGCGCGCAGCGCGGGAGTTCGACCGGCCCGAACAGGCGGTGCGCCTCCGGGAGTACCTCAGCGACATCATTGACCGCAACGAATCCGACCTGTCGCCCAACGCCGGCAACCTGGCCCGGTACTTCGGCGTCGGCTCGCCCCTGTTCCGCGCCAGCAACCACCTGCTGCTGCAAGCCTATACCAAAAACCGGGACAACCCCACCGTGGCGGTCAAGCGCCGGCTGTGGCAGGACTTGCTGCAGGTGGCCCTGGGCCGGGACGCCGCCGCCGCCAACGACGAAAGCGACTGGCTGTTCATCCGCCACACCTACATCACCAGCCTCATCGCCGCCATCATCCAGCAGCAACTGCTGGGCGACGTGGCCCGCTACGCGGAAGAACGACCCGACGAGCTGCTGAAAGGCCGCATCCTGGCCGAGCAGTCCGACCTGCACGGCATCATCGACGCCGACCTGTTCACCTGGCCCACCGAAATCGGCGATAGCGCCTACCTGCGGGAAATCACCCGCCAGGTGGAGCGGTTCAACTGGGCGGACCGGCCCCGGGAAGTCGCGCCCACCCTGTACCAGAACGTCATCACCCAGGAGGAACGCAAGCGCCTCGGCGAATACTACACGCCCCGCTGGCTGGCCCAGGCAATCACCGAAACCGTGGTTGCCGACCCGTTGAACCAGCGGGTGATGGACCCCGGCTGCGGCAGCGGAACGTTCATCGAGACGGCGGTAGAGCGCATCCTGCAACAAGCCGACGGCCTATCCCCAACCGAGACGCTGCGGCTGTTGCAGAACAATGTGGTCGGCATCGACATTCACCCGGTGGCGGTGCAGCTGGCCAAAGCCACCTGGGTCATGGCCGCCGCCGACACCATCCGCGCCGCCCGCGCCGAAAACCCCGACGTGGCGGCCACCACTGCGCCCATCTACCTGGGCGACTCCATGCAGCTCCGCTACGACACCGGCACCCTGTCCGCCAGCCAAACCGTTGAACTCAACACCGGCGAGATCCTGCCCGGCGCCACCGAGCCGGTTACTTTCAGCATCCCCCGGGAACTGGCCCGCCGCCAGGCCGACGTTGACCGCCTCATCGCCGAAATGGCCGCCGCCATTGACGAGGGCCGCGACGCCGAGCGCATCGCCGACGACTACCCCATGTCCGACGACGCCCGCCGCAGCGTCAAAGCCGTGGCTGCCGCCATGGGCCAACTCCACGCCGCCGACCGCAACCACGTCTGGGCCTACTACGTCCGCAACATGATCCGCCCCGCCATCATCGCCGAGGAGAAGGTTGACGCCATCATCGGCAACCCGCCCTGGCTCACCTACGGCCAGAGCGCGGACATCATCCGGGAAGAGCTGCGCGGCATGAGCGAGTCCCGCTACCAAATCTGGGCCGGCGGGAGAAATTCCGCTAATCAAGATGTCGCCACTCTGTTCTACAGCCGTTGCGCAGAACTATATGCCAAACCCGGCACCCAGATCGGCATGGTGCTGCCCCACAGCGTCCTCCGTACCAGCCAGCATCTCAAGTGGCGCGCCGGAACCTACCGACGCAAAGGCGGGCGCAACGCGGCCACTATCGGGCTGAACCTCCAGGTTCAGGAGCCGTGGGATCTGGACAACGTAGTACCCGACTTCTTCCCCATGCCGGCCAGCGTAGTCTTTGCGGAGTACATCGGCACAGGTCAGGGCGTCACGTTGGCGCCGGCAACCGTGCAGGTGTGGCGCGGCAACTGGCAGGAAGACTACGCGGGCATCACCAGGGTATCCGAGGCCCTGCACCACGACGACGGCACGTTCAAGTCGCCCTACGCCGAACTGTCCAGCCGAGGCGCGGACGTCACTGACCGCCGTCTGTTTTTAGTTGACACGCTGCCCCACACTGCCGCGATTCCCGCCGCCAACACCACCAACGTCCGAGCGCGTCAAAGCAGCCAAGATAAAATCAAGTACGATGGCCAGTTGCACCGGCTGGACGGCGTGGTGCATAACGACCACCTGTTTGACGTGTACCTGGGCGAGTGTATCGCCCCCTATGTCGCATTAGACCCATTGCAAGCGGCCCTACCCGTGCATCGCTCCACGATGACCCTGCCCTTGCTGCCCGGTGATGGCGGCTTCGACGTGGCAGCGTTGCACAATACCATGCGCCGCCGCTGGGACAATGCCGCCGCAATGTTCCGGGAAGCGCATAAGGGACGCGGCATTACCGAACTGTTTGACAACATGAATCACCTCAGCAAACTCACCAGCCAGCTTGAATACCTGCGGGGTGCCATTGCCGGCGATGGAACGACGCGCATCGCTTATACCGAAGCAGGCCGGCCTACGGCGGCAATCATCAAGGACAGCCATGCCATATTGGACACCAACCTTTACCAGACAATATGCCAATCGAAAGACGAAGCCCATTACCTTTTGGCGATACTAAACAGCCAAACCATTGAAAAGCGGGCAGATATATTCAGGCCGAAAGGACTGTATGGCGCCAGACACTTCCACAAGCACGGCTGGAAGTTGCCCATCCCGCGCTACGACGCTGCCGAGCCGCGGCACGTCAGGCTGAGCCAGTTGGGAGCGTTGGCGGCGTCGGAGTGCGCCGCGCTGATCGAGAGCAGCGACATATTGCATCGCCCGGCCGGAGACGCCCAATCCCGCGCGGCGCGGCGTTTACTGCGCCACACCTGGCAGCCGGAGAGCGCGACGGCGCGAGCCATCGAAACCGCCGTAGCCGAGTTGCTGAGCGACCCGGGGCAGGCGGCGCTGGCGGCGCGGCAGATGGGGGCAACGAAAGGAGGTTAGCCTGCACGTATTCAGAAATGCAAGGCAGGTAAAATACAGTAGTAGAGGCGATGAACATGGCGATAGATTGGCAGATGGTGGGTGCGCTCGCTACTATACTGAGTGTGCTTGTTGCCATAATAGGCATCATTGTCGCGGTGATTATCGCCCGGTCGCAACGGAGCAAAACTCCCAGAACCGGGAGGAGGAAAAACAAGGCGAGGCTGGCAATACGGTTTTGCCGCAGATGTGTAACAACTGCATTGATATGGTGTATCCGCCCGATCAGCGGGATACGTCAGACCTGCGTAGCCGTATGCCGAAAAAAGAAACGGCGATTCCAAATCAGGTGGACAATTTGGAGGAAAAAGATGAAGGTAAATATCACGCACATCATCGCGCGTGACCAAGAGCTCCAGGAAGAATCTGCCAAGGATGCCGAGCGCGTCGGTGTGGCAGCGATTTTACTGTCACAACACTTGACAGACGATAGCTCCATCGTCCCCGCAGTCGGCGTGATGGAACAAGGGATCCATAGGGGGGTCTTTGGCTTGGCACGCAACAACCATCCCACAAAATTTGATCTACTATGCGCCCGTGTCGCCGAGGATCTGGTCACCAACCCGAAAGCCCGCGTTGATGATAAAGGCGTGTACGTTCTACCATGGCATCCCATACTGGAGTCCTTTATGAGGGCGGCCCTGGACGACCCGCCTCCCGAACCGGAACAGGGTACGGATGCAGAGTGAACCCTGAACATAGTCCACTAGGGTGCGCTTTCAGCACGCCGGCGGGGGAGAGTGAGTTGGCGACCACGCCAACCACACGCGCCCCCGCTTTAAACCGTAGTGTCGTCAGTATCAGGATTTGCGGGACTATTGGGATTGGCAGGATTGGGTTGGTCGGCCCTTGCGCTGCGTCATCCTGAAAATCCAATGATCCTGGCAATCCTGCTTCTGACGATTTCCCGGCGGGATAACGGCCAACATCGGGAGTTGGCTCGCGCCAATTTCCCTGGACGGGGGTTTTTGCGCCCTTGACGGCGAACCCAAAGCCGCGTACAATAATTCTCGATTTGCCCCCCGCCTGCTGGACCTGGCTTCGTCCAGAATTCCCCGGGCGGGTGTTTTTTTGCCTATGGACACCATAGCTTTCATCGACGGTCAGAATCTCTATCATCTGGCCAAGACGGCTTGGCTGGCCGACCCTTCCGACCGGTCGTCGCCCTACGCTTGGGCCAGCTACGACGTCGCAAAGCTGGCCAACGCCTTGACCGCCAGAGAGCCGGGCCGCACCTTGACTGAAATCCGTTTCTATACTGGCGTTCCGGATGAATCCAGTAGGCCATTCTTGCATGGATTTTGGTCAAATAAAATCCGGTACTTGCGAAACGGCGGCATCTACGTTTATCAGGGCAAGGTCAACGCCGGGGGTGAGAAAGGCGTTGACGTCAGCCTCGCCTTGGACTTGGTGCAGGCAACCCACGAACGCCGCTACGACGTTGCTATCATCGTCAGCCAGGATTCGGACTTTGGCCCGGCGGTCGGCTTGGCCAAGCAGATTGCCGCGTCACAGAACCGGAAACTCACCTTTGAATCCGCTTTCCCTTTCCATAAGGGCAGAGTTTCCCATCGCGGCGTCCCAGGCACAATCTGGGTTCACATAGACCAGGCGATGTACGACGCCTGCCGCGACCCCAGGGACTACCGGCCCGCCAGACGCTGACGCCAACCCAATCCAGAAAATCCCGCTTCTGACGTTTCCCCGCCGGGATAACGGCCAACATCCCCCCGCCCCGGCCCCCACGCCGTCCGCGCCATTGCCCAGGCCGGTTAGAGTTGCTAACCTGACCAAGCACGAAAAGGAGCAATGCAATGGGAACCGTTGTGGTCACCATAGGTATCGGAGACCCGCAAGGCCGGAGGTTCGAAAACATCGATGTAATTGTGGACACCGGCTCAACCTTCACTGCGGTACCCAGAACCACGTTGCAGCGTCTGGGAGTGCCGGTAGAACGCTCAGTACAGGCTGAACTGGCGGACGGAAGCAACGCCCCTGTGGACCTCGGAAAAACCATGGTCAGACTTGAAGGACTGGAATTCTCCACGCCGGTGATCTTCGCCGAAGCGGGCGAGCCTACTTTGCTTGGCGTGGTCACGCTGGAAGAAGCGCTGCTGGCCGTAGATCCCGTGGCCGGACGCCTCATACCCACGAACGCGCTGCGCCTTTAGATCCGGAAGGCGGAAGCCAATCGGATGGGTTGCTGAGCCGCCTCGCCATTGAAACATTGGCCCAGCAAACCTCACACGCCCCCGCTTTCAACCGTGGTGTTGTCAACATCAGGTTTCCCTGGACGGGGTATTTTTGCCGATGGCGCACTTGACAGCAAGTCCGAAGGGACATTACAATAGTCGCAATCTACTCCCCGTCCGCTGGACCTGGCCTAGTCCCAGAATTCCCCGGGCGGGGTTCTTGCTTATGGACACCATAGTTTTCATCGACGGCCAGAATCTCTACCACTTAGCGAGGGACGCTTGGCACGCAAACCCTAGGGACAAGGCATCGTCTTACGCTTGGCCGAGTTACGATGTCGAGAAGCTCGCCAACGCCTTGACCGCCAGAGAGCCGGGCCGCGCCTTGGCCGAAATCCGCTTCTATACCGGCGTCCCTGATGAATCCAGCCGGCCGTTCTGGCATGGCTTCTGGTTAAACAAAATCAGATACTTGCGAAACGGCGGCATCTACGTTTATCAGGGCAAGGTCAACCGGGGAGGCCAGGAAAAAGGCGTTGACGTCAGCCTTGCTCTGGACTTGGTGCAGGCTACCCACGAACGCCGCTACGACGTTGCCACCATCGTCAGCCAGGATTCCGACTTCGGCCCGGCGGTCAGCCTGGCGAAGCAGATTGCCGCGTCGCAGGACCGGACGCTTTCCTTTAAATCCGCGTTCCCCGTGGGCCCGGGCAGCGCCTCCCGCCGCGGCATCCACGGTACAGCCTGGGTTCCAATAGACCAGACGATGTACGACGCCTGCCTTGACCCCAGGGACTACCGGCCCGCCAGAGGCTGAACGGCCCCAACCCCCTCACGGCGTAGCCCACACCAGATTCCAGATGAGAAAAAATGCGATCACCGCGGCCCAACCCGTGAGCAGGGCGATACGATAGAGCCGGGTGAACCAGGGATGTTCCCAGAGGGGCAAACGGCGCTCCCTGGCCCAGTGGGATTCAGCGGCGCCGCCGGCCCAGACCCACCGTCCGAATTTTCTCACCAGCGCCACTTTGTCGCTCCAATCACACACCCGTCACTCCGGCTTTCGCCGGAATGACGGCAGGGGGAGTTACAGAATCTGCGATAGAAAGTGCTTGACCCGTTCGTGGCGGGGGTTGTTAAAAAACTCATCGGGCGGCTGATCTTCGACAATCTGGCCCTCGTCGAACATCATGATGCGGTCGGCCACCTCGCGGGCAAAGCCCAACTCGTGCGATACGGCCAGTATCGTCATCTGCGATTCGGCCAGCTCGCGCATCACCTCCAGTACCTCTTTAATCATCTCCGGGTCCAGGGCCGAGGTCGGCTCGTCAAAGAGCATGATGTTGGGCTGCATGGCCAGGGCGCGGGCGATGGCTACTCTCTGCTGCTGACCGCCGGAGAGTTGGGCCGGATACTTGTCCGCCTGTTCCGGTATGCCCACCCGGTCCAGAAGCTCCATGGCGATGCCCTCGGCCTCGTGCATCGGGAGTTTGCGTACCTTGTTCGGCGCCAGAGTGATATTCCGCAGCACCGTCAAGTGGGGGAACAGGTTGAAAGACTGGAAAACCATGCCCACGTCCCGGCGGATGGCGTCAATGTTGCGCACGTCGTTGGTCAACTCGATGCCGTCAACGACGATGTCGCCACGCTGGTGCTGCTCCAGGCGGTTGATGGTGCGGATAAAGGTGGATTTGCCCGATCCCGACGGGCCTATGATGACCACCACCTCGCCTTTCTTGACGGTGGTGGTGATCCCGCGCAGGGCGTGAAAGTTGCCGTACCACTTGTGCACGTCGTGGCAGATGATAATGTCTTCCACGGCGGCGGTATTTCCGTTGGCAGTCATAGTATGCTCCGTTGCGTTAGTGGCGGCGGCCGGCGCTATCGCTCGCCAACCCCCAGGCGCTGCTCAATGTGCCGGCTGACGTAGGACATCCCGTAACAGAAAACCCAGAAGACCACTGCGATGAAAAGAAAGACCTCCGGCGCGTCGTCCAGGAATTCGGTGTTGCCGGAGATGAAAACGCGGCTGAGTTGCACGATGTCCACCATCCCGATGATATAGACCAGGCTGGTGTCCTTGAACAGGCCAATGAACTGGCCGACGATGGCCGGGATGACGTTGCGGATGGCCTGGGGCAGGGATATGAGCATCGTCGTGTGCCAGCCGGGAAGGCCCAGGGCGCGGGCCGCCTCGGCCTGGCCTGGGTGCAGCGCCTGCAGACCGCCGCGGATGTTCTCGGCCATATAAGCCGCGCTGAACAGCGTAATCACGATGGCGGCGCGGAACAGGGAGTTCTGCGGGAATTCCTCCGGAAAAGCCAGCGGCACCAGCGTCTGCGACATGAACAGCAGGGTTATCAGCGGCACGCCGCGGAACACTTCAATGAAGGTTACGCACAACCACTTGACCACTGGCAGGCGGCTGCGCCGGCCCAGAGCCAACGCGATGCCGATGGGAAAGCTGATGGTAATGCCGGCCACCGCCAGCAGCAGGTTCAGCATCAGGCCGCCCCAGTTGCGCACCGGTACCGGCTGCAATCCCGGTACGCCGGGGATGCCCCGGAACAGAACCAGAGTAATGATGAAGACCGCAACGGCCAGGATCGCTATCCAGCGTGGGGCGCCCAACGGAGTGTAACGGGCCAGGGCCCAGCCGGCCAGCAAAGCCGGCGCGTTGGCCAGCAGCAGCAGGCGCACGTCCCATCCCATCTTGTCAAGACCATAGGGCAGGAAGGCGAACAGGGCGATGACGACGGTGGCGATGATGGCGATGTTGCGGGCGAGGCCGCCGGCCACGGCCCAACCCATTCCCAGCAGCATCGTCACCAGCATCAGGGCAACCTGGGGCCGCCAGAAACAGTTGTTGCCGGGACAGGCTTCGGTAGTATTGTACTGGCCGATGACAAAGCGCCCGCCCAGCGTCGTGACCACGGTCCAGTCGGCGTCGAAGAATATCCACTTCAGACCGAACCACAGGCCGAGTACCAGGACGGGGCCGAATATGACGGAGAGCAAGGTGTTGAACCAGTTGCTGAACAGGTTGGCGCGAACCCAGCCGGCCGCCCCCACGCTCAGCCGCGGCGGCGGCAGCGCGGTTGACGCCGGGGTTGGGATGTTCCGGTCGGTGGTCATCGTTTTCAGGAAAAGCTGATACGCCGGTTGTACAGGTTGCCAATCAGCGACCAGGTGAGGCTCATCGCCAGGTAGGCTGCCATCAGCACCATGAAAATGGACACGGCCGGCGCGGTTTGGGTCATGGTCAGGGCGACGCTGGTGAGTTCGGTGAAGCCGATGGCCAGGCCCAGGCTGCTGTTCTTGGTGAGGTTGAGGCACTGGCTGATCCACGGCGGGATGATGACGCGCAGGGCTTGGGGGAACGTTACCTGGCGCAGGGTGTTAACCGGCGACAGACCCAGGGCCCGGGCGGCCTCGATCTGGCCCCGCCCCACGGACTGGATGCCGGCCCGCACGATTTCGGCGATGAATGACGCGGTGTACATCACCAGGCCAACCAGCAGGACGATGAACCCAGCCCGGGCCGTGAAGCCGTCCTGCACCCGGGCGAAGCGGCCCTGCGGTTCCGGCACGGAGATGGCGAAGGGCGAGTCGCCGAAAATAAAACTCATTATCAGCCAGGACAGCGCGCCGATTGCCACGGCGACGACGCACCCGACAACGACGGGGTAGGAGGCTTGGCCGGTTTCACTTTCCCGGTCGGACAGCCGGCGATGGACGGCGACGCCGGCGACGACGGCCGCCGCCGCGCACGCCAGCCAAATCAGGACGGCCCACAGGGATGTTCCCATGGGCCAGGGGAATGAGACGCCGGCGTTGTTGATGTACAGCGCGCCGCCGATGACCCAGCTTTCCCGCTCGATGGGAAAAGCCAGCATGATGTAGAACCAGAAAAGCAGCTGCACCAGCAGCGGCACGTTGCGGAAAAACTCAATATAAACCAGCGCCAGCCGGGAGGCAATCCAGTTGCCAGACAACCGGACGACGCCGATGAAAATGCCCAGCAGCGTCGCCAGAATGACGCCGGCCACGGCGACGACCACGGTGTTCAGCGCGGCTACTCCGAAGGCGTAAAGAAACGTATCGGACGACTCATAGGGAATGAAGGTGTCGCCGATGGGCGTCTGGTACTCTCGGGACAGGAAGCTGAAGCCGTAGGGAATGTCCCGCTCGTTGATGGCGTTGCCAATGTTGGCAATGGCCCCGACTACCAGGGCCGCCACCAGGAAAGCCGACACAATCTGCGCGGTCCACTCGATGACCGTGGCGTGCCGCCAAACCGGGATGCCCTGGTAGGTCAGCCGTTGCAGTAGCGTCGTCATAAGGATTGCCGGCTCCGGTATCCGTGTCGGGCGCCATTCTAGCGCATTGGCGGAAATCGCGCCCGCTCGCGCCATCAGCAATAGGGGCGGGTTTGAAACCCGCCCCTGCGTTGGGCCTGTTGAGGCCCGCCGACCTGCCCTGGCGTGTTAGCGCAAGGGAGCCGTGTAAATCTGGCCGCCCTTGGGGCAGTCCTGGCAGGGTGCGGCCGACCACAGGGCATTGCGGCTGCCTTCCCGCTCCAGTCCCAGCGGGGTCAGGTGGCGGTCGTAAATCTCGCCGTAGTTGCCCACGGCGCGGATGACGTCCTGGGCCACGGTAGCGGAGAGCCCGATTTCCTCCTGCCCGTAGGAGCCTTCCAGCCCGAACAGGCGGTCAACGGCGGAGTCGCCGGTGACGGCGGTAGGCACGCTGTTGGAAGTGATGCTAAAAGCCTCGGAGTAGATGAGGATGCCCATCACGACGGAAACGACGTCGTACCACTGCTCATCGCCGTGGGGGACCACCGGCCCCAGGGGCTCCTCGGAGATGGTGCCGGGCAGGATGGTGTGGTCGTCGGGATTGTCAAAGCCGGCGCGGGTGCTGACCAGGCCGGAGCGGTCGGTGGTGAGGGCGTCGCACTGGCCGCTGGTGTAGCCGGCGTTGGAGCTCACGTTGTCCGGGAAAACGATCACTTCAATGTTGAGATTGTTCTGGTTGATGAAGTCCTGTAGGTTCAGCTCAGTAGTGGTGCCCTGCTGCACGCATACTGCGGAGCCTTCCAGTTCCGTCAGGCTGGAAACGCCCAGGCTCCTGGGCACCATGAAGCCCTGGCCGTCGTAGAACATCGTGGGCGCGAAGTTGCCCCAGCCGATGTTGCGACTGCTGGTCCAGGTGGTGTTGCGGGACATCATGTCCACTTCGCCGGACTGCATGGTCGGGCCGCGCTCGGCGGCGGTGGTGGGGCGATATTCCACGGCGTCGGGGTTGCCCAGGACGGCGGCGGCCACGGCGCGGCAGAGGTCAATATCAAAGCCGACGGTGTTGCCGTTGTCATCTATAAAACCGAAACCGGCCAGGCTGTTGTTGCTGGCGCAAATGAGGGTGCCGCGACCCTGCACGGTGGCGAGACGACTGCCGGACTGCACTGGCACGGCATCGGTAGCCGCGGGCGCGGGCACGGCTTCCGTAGGCGGCTGCTCCGCCATGGCCGTAGGCGGCTGCTCCGCCATGGCCGTGGGCGGCTGCTCCGCCATGGCCGTGGGCGGCTGCTCCGCCATGGCCGTGGACGGCGCTTCGGTAGCTTGCATCGCGGCGGTAGGCTGAGTGCCGCCTGTCGCAGGGGCCGGGGTCTCTTCCTGGCCGCAGGCAAGCAGCGCCGCCATGGTCGCCAGCATCATCATGCCGGCGATGTACTTGAGGTACTTGGTCATCAACTATTTCCTCCTATGATTGTTACGCGCTCTATTGCGGTCGCAAATTCACCGCACTAATGAACAATGGTAAATCACGCCAGCCCATTTGGACAATAATACGCGCTGACCGGATTACAGGATTTGCCGGACTTGTCGGACGCGCCGGCGGCCGTCAGTCAAACGACCACAGAGTCAGAGCCGTCTCACCGAAAATCTTCGCCAAGTCTAGCCCGGGACACCATTCCTCCATCTGCTCCCAGGTGTAGCGCAGCGAGTTGCGGTAGCCCTCCCGGTTTGGTTACCCGGGGCCAATCGGAACCCCAGATCATCCGCTCCGGCCCAAAGGTGTCGTAAGCCATGCGCGCGTAGGGCGGCGTATTTTGGTACGGGAAAGGCGGGGCGCTGATCTCGCCCATGCCGTGGATTTTCATCACTGTATTGGGGAAGCGCGCCAGGGTGAGGGCCTGCCGAAATATGTCGTCAGGCGGCATGGTCGA
The DNA here is from genome assembly GCA_964347975.1 of uncultured Dehalococcoidia bacterium. GTDB lineage: Bacteria > Chloroflexota > Dehalococcoidia > Lucifugimonadales > UBA3495 > Bin87. Next base: position 29,994 of record CAYGAY010000010.1, on the reverse strand, counting down.
AGCGCCGATGGCGTGGATGCCCATGCCGGCCAGATGCTCGATGATGACGGTCAGATTCGGCAACTCTGCCACCAAGTTGGCGAATTCGGGAGACGCGAAACCCTCTGCGGGCCCGCCCACGCTAACGGACATACCGAGGTTGGCGGCAGCGCGCCAGATGCGCAGCGGGTCATTACCCGGCGAGCGGTGAAAGTTCCTGATTCGCAGGGTCTCGGCGCCGGCGGCATGCAGACTTTCCAGCGTGTCCGGCGCAGCGGGGTCGTCCACGTCCACGCGGCACACCACAGCCAACCGGCCCGGGAAACGCTGCCGGCATTCCAGCACGTAGGAGTTGTCCAGCGTGGCGGTGGACTGCACCAGCACCGTCTTGGCAACGCCATTCAGCTCCATCTGGGCCAGCAGCATTTCCACCGGCTCATAGTGGTTCCGGCCAATGTGTACGTGGGTATCTACAATTTGCATCTGGGAAGGCCGTGTCCAATTATCGGACGAGCAACGCCACAATAGCGATACCTATACCAAGGACGGCTATGTTCACCGCGATGCCGCCGATCACCGCTCCGGCTGCCCACTTGATGATGCGTCGCTTGCGGGCGTCGGCATCCGCGCGTTGCTCCGCGAACCTTTCGTTCATTTCGATGCGCAGCTCGGCAAATCTCTCGATAACATCGCTCTTGAATTGCGTGAACTCATCCCGCAATTGGTTCAGGTCGTCTTTCGACGCCAGCGAGCCTTCAAGTGCCATACGGCCAGCCAGGTTGAGCATGGCGTCAACTTGATCGGCTGGATAGCCCTGCGCTATCAGGGCAGCGCGAACGTCGTTCAGCGTCGTCATTGTGGTTATGCTGGTATCCTTGCCGGGCAACGCGCCGGGCTGTGGGTCGCGTCGGCAGCGCCAGCATAGCAAATCCGCCCGATAACTGCTACTCTGACACCCCGTCAAGAGGAGGTATGCCCTATGATTTCACAGGCAGAGAATATGACCCTTACTCAAGTTGGGCCGGGCACCCCCATGGGCGAGTTGATGCGCCGCTATTGGACGCCGGCCCTGTTGTCCTGGGAACTGTCCGAGCCGGACGGCGAGCCGGTCCGTGTCAAGCTGCTGGGCGAAGATCTGGTCGCTTTCCGTGACACCGACGGACGCATTGGCCTGCTGGACGAGTTTTGCCCCCACCGGCTGGTGTCGCTGTGGCTGGGACGCAACGAGGAGTGCGGCCTGCGCTGCGTGTATCACGGCTGGAAGTTCGACGTGAATGGCCAGTGCGTGGACATGATGAACGAGCCCGAGGACAGCGATTTTCCGTCCAAGATGACCACTACGTCCTATCCCACTATGGAACTGGGGGGCGTCATCTGGGCCTATATGGGGCCGAAAGAGCATAGGCCGCCCCCGCCCAAGTTCGAGTGGGCCGCCGTGCCGGAGACCCACCGCCACGTCACCAAGAACATTCAGGAGTGCAATTGGCTCCAGGCGCTGGAAGGCGGCATCGACTCCGCCCACGCCACCATCCTCCACCGCACCTTGCGGACGGATACCACTCATGCCGGCCTGCGCATCGACTCTCCCCACGTGCAGGGCAAGCCGCCCGAACTGGAAGTGGACCTCACCGACTACGGCTACCGTTACGCCGGCATACGTTCGTTGGGCGACGAAGGCAACCATGTCCGGGCGTACCATTTCGTGATGCCCTTCCACCAGATCCGGGCGAGCCAGCGCGGATACCGGGGCAAGGCAGGCCCGGTGGGATTCCTGGCCTCCGGCCATATGTGGGTGCCCATGGACGATCACAACGTGATGGTCTGGAACTGGGACCTGTCCTATGACGAACCCATAGAGGAAGAAGAACGTATCGACATGGACCGCGGTTACGGGCGCGGTCCCGAGCATATGCTCGACGACTTCCGCACCAGGGTCAACCGGAACAACAACTGGATGATTGACCGGACGGTGCAGAAGACCGAGACTTTCAGCGGCATCGACGGCGTGAACGCCCAGGACGTCGCGGTGCAGGAGAGCATGGGCTACATCGTGGACCGCTCCCGCGAGAACCTGAGCCGCACCGACATGGCTATCATCTACGCGCGCCGCCAACTCTTGCAGGCCACCCGCGCGGTGGCCGAAGGCAGCGCACCGCCCGGCGCCGGCGACAATTACTACATGCTGCGCCCGGCCCAGGCCATCCTGCCCGTAGGCGTGGACTGGCGCGACGCGCTGTGGGACGACCTCTATCCCGACGGGTCGCCGGCGCGAAACGGGAAGTAGCAGAGGCCGCGTTTTCGCCGGCGCGCTGCATAGTTGCCTCCGCAATTGGGGGCCGTGGCGTATGGTAGATTAGAATGCCATACGCCTGAAATTAAACCATTATGGCTACCATCAACAACTTCTCTGACATCCTGTCCGCCATGGAGCAGAACCCGGAGCTCCAGGAGGCGATGCGGAATCACGTGCTGGGGCAGGAACTCCGGCAACTGCCCGCCGTAGTTCAACATCATGGGGAGCTGCTGGTTCAGATTCAGGACCGACTGACGGAGTTGGCTTCAACGCTCAGAGATACCACCGAGCAAATCGCAAGCTACGCGCTGGTCAGCAGCCGGGTCATCACGACCACCGTTGAACGTCTGGACCGTGTTGAGTCAGACCTGGCCGAACTCAGAGCTGCCCAAGCCCGGCTGGAGGCCAGCGTACAGGAAATACGGGAAGTCCAGGCTAGGATGGAGAACGACATCTCGGAACTCAAAACCGACGTTGCGGAACTCAAAACCGACGTTGCGGAACTGAAAACTGAACAAGCTACAACTAACCGCCGCCTGAACCGCATCGAAGGCCAACTCGGCAACCTCAACGGCAGGCAAATGGAATACGATGTACACAGCAGAATACCCGGCATCGTTTTCCGCCATCTGATGCTGGAAAGAACTCATATCCTCAAGGCGCGGGGTATGCCTCAAGCCAACGAGCTGGAAAACATCCTGCTGGACGCCCGAGACGCTGGACGTATTACCCGCGAGGATATTCTGGAAGTCATGGAAGCCGACGTCATTGTCACCGCCCAGGACCGGGAGCGCGAAACCTACGTCATTACCGGCGAAATATCCCGCACCCTCGACAACAGCGACATCACCCGCGCCGCTGAACGGGCGCGGATTATGAGCGCCACCACCGGACATCCTGCCATTGCCCTGGCCATCGCTCAAAACGTCGCCGCACCCCAGGAAGAATTTGCCAGGTCGCAGGGAGTCACGGTAATCCGAATCGAGGCCGACGGCGCCACGCGGCAACGTCCGCAGAACCGGCCATCGGAAGAGTGAATGCCGGAGTGTTCAGTTCGCAAAAGGACGGGCTTCAAACCCACCTCGCACTCGTTCTTACCGGCCGAGCGAATAATCAAAGCGCCGACCGTCAGGCGCAATGCCAACGGTCGGCGCCGAAGCTAAGTTGGTCGGCCCTGATTTAACCTTCCTTCAGCGCCGGTATCACCCGCGTCCCCAGCAGATCCACGGAGCGCATCACGTCCTCGTGGGACTGGTAGCCCGGCGGGTCGTTGAATTCCATCGGACCACGGTTGCGGTGGTTCTCGGTCTACAGGAAGATGCGGCCGATTTCCTGGGCCTTCTCGTCGGTGTCGGCGACATTGACGGGGATCAGCAATACACCCTATCGCGCCTGCCGACCCGAACCACCAAGACGCACAAAACGTTGTCTTGAATATCGCAAACGACGCGGCAATCGCCAACCCGGTAACGCTATAATCCGCGCATGGGGCCGGTCAGGGCTTGTCCAATACTGCGCGGATTGTCCCTTGTGGCAACCCGCTCGTCCATGTAATCCACCACGCGCCGGGATATCTGCCTGTCGAGCCGGCGCAACTGAGCTCTGGCCGTGTCAGAGTATTCAATTGTCCAAGCCAAGGTCCCGCCTCACCTCGGGGGACGAATGGACACGTTCCCTTCCAAGGCGGATGCGTTTCAGCACCTCGACGGCAAGGTAGTAATCCTCTACATCTTCAAGCCCGCGCTCTATCATCTCGCGCAACAAGGATGCCTTGGAGCGCCCCGTTTGCGACGCTAGGAAGTCAAGCCGTTCCTCAGATTCAGACGAAAGCACAATCGTGGTAGCCATTTCATGTTCCCTGTAAGCAATGCGTTACGCACCTCCGGACTGAATTTTGGACAGTCACGGAGCATCGATAGCTACAAATATAGACATATCAGGCAAATGCGCCCTTTCGATTGCAGAGGATTTCTTACCTCCATATAGCATCGTTCCACAGTACGCCGTTTTGCGGTATGACTGTTTGCCAATGGGTATCATCAGGTTGGCTTGGTTCAGGAATGGGAGCGCCCAACAACCGCGATAGTTCTGAAGCGCACTTTTCGCCCGGGTCGCTAGTTATGGATATTGCCAGGACGTTGCTATACATGAATCCGTGTCCGTCGTTTTCAAACACTCGCCAGATGTTGCCGTTGGTGATTACACCATATCTGACGATGCTCGCTTGGTCGCCAGCATAATGGTCGATTTGTGGAATGTGCCTTTCCAGGCGTTCGTCCCCTAGTTTCTTGGCCTCGACAATCACAAATGGTTTATGCGTTCGGGATCTATGAGCGCATAGTCAGCCTTCCCGTTACCCATTTCGTACTCGTGCCTTACGGAGTTGGGATTATTGGTTTGCCATCCCAGGGCATTCAATATAGGGTCAATCAATATGACCCTCGTTTGTCCTTCGCTGTCTTGCAGAATGTCACGCTGCGTTTCGATGTATTTCCTAACTTTTCCAACCGCTATTCTGGTTTCACGGATAGACATTAGATGCCTCCCTGACCAACGTGCTGAATGGGGGATAACGTCCCGCGTGTTCCGGGTGAAGTACCTTGCCGGCGTCTAGCCAAGACGCCGGCAAGGTACTGTCGGATTTAAAAGGCGGTGGCTTCGCTACCCGCACTACCCTTCCTTCAGCGCCGGTATCACCCGCGTCCCCAGTAGCTCCACGGAGCGCATCACGTCCTCGTGGGGCATATGACCTTCGTTGCCGTAGATGAGGATGTAGCCGGGTTCCAAATCCTGGCGGATGTGGCGTAGCTTTTCGGTCACCGTCTCCGGGCTGCCGACGATGATATTGTAGGCGGCCTGGAGGTCTTCGTAGGTCATGCGGCGGCCCATGGTGCCGGTGCCGATGAGGGGGCGCGACATCTTGATGCGCAGCGCCTCGCGGGACTGGTAGCCGGGCGGGTCGTTGAATTCCATCGGACCACGGTTGCGATGGTTCTCGGTCCACAGAAAGGTGCGGCCGATTTCCTGAGCCTTCTCGTCGGTGTCGGCGACCAGGCAGCGAATCAGGTAGCCGAAGTGTTCCGGGCCGGCTTCGTAGCCTTCCTCGGCGGCGGTCTCGTGGTAGATGCCCTTGAGCTGCTTGGTCAGGTCAAGCAGGGAGCCCAGGTTCATGTAGGGGTAACGATGCTTGGCGGCCCAGATCACGGATTCCGGGCTGCCGGTGCCGGGGAACCACACCGGCGGATGGGGCTTCTGCATCGGAACCACCCACGGGTTGACCATGCGGTGCGGCCAGTACTCGCCCTCCCAGCGGAAGGGGCCGGGTTCGGTCCAGCACTTGACAATCAGGTCGTGGGCCTCCTCGAACCGGGGGCGGTTCTCGGTGGGCGGGTAGCCGGCGTGCAGCGTCTCCACGGCGGTGCCCCGGACAAAGCCCGAGATGATGCGGCCGTTGCTGATGCAGTCCAACATGGCGATCTCTTCCGCCATCTTCACCGGGTCGTTGACCGCGATGACATTGCCCAGCATGGCGATCTTGGCGTTCTTGGTGCGCTGGGTGATGACGGCGGCGTCCACGTTGACGGAGGGCTTCATGCACCAGTAGGAGCTGTGGTGCTCGTTGGACATAATGCCGTCAAAGCCAACCTCATCGGCCAGTTGGTACTGGTCATGGTAGTTGGTGTAGAGGACGTGGGCTTTTTCGGGATCAAAGTAGGTGTTGGGGAAGTGCATCCGGCCCGATTCGTACGGCGCCAGGTCATCTTCGGTGACGTGACCGTAGGGCTGTTCGGAGAACCAGAAAACTTCGAGTTGGTGCGCCATGGTGTTTGCTCCTTCTTGCTTTGGCGGGGCGCTGGCGGCGTTCGCGTTCGTCGTCATTCCGGCGAAAGAACGTCGTCCCGTACTTGATACGGGGCTGGAATCCAGTGGAATCTAGATGCTGTTCAGGAACCCGGTGACGGCGGCAACGAAGTCCTCGCGCTTTTCCACGGCCGGCGAGTGTCCGCAGTTGTCAATGACGCGGAGTTGGCTGCCCTGAATGGCCTGCTGGAACAGGTGGCCGCACTCCACCGGAATGATGGCGTCCTGGTTGCCCCAGACGATGAGAGTGGGGGTATCCACGCGGGACAGGGTGAAGGGCAGGCTGGGATTGTGCAGGTAGGGCTTCCAGCAGAGTTGCGACGCCATGATGGCGTTAGAGTGGACGACGAGCTGTTCTTCGGGGCTCAGTTCGCGGGTGTAGTTCTCGTAATTGGGCACCTGGCTGGGGTCGTGAAAACGCTGCTTGAGGCGGGTATCAGCCGACACCATGAAGATTTCCGCGATCTCGCCCTCGCGAGGCTTGATGCCGGCGGCGTCAACCAGGACGAGGGCGTCAATATTATGGTCGTCCATAGCCGCCATTTCGGCTGAGACCCAACCGCCCATGGACGAACCCATCAGCACGATGTCCTGGAGGCCCAGGGCGTCGATGAACATATGGTTGAAATGTGCCACGTCGCTGATGGTCTTGACCCAGGCCGGAGCTTCGGTGCCGTTGAAACCGGGCTGGCTGGGCACGAAGACTGTATAGTCCGACGCCAAATCTTCGTGATAGGGCTGCCAGCCGTTGGATCCGCCGGCGCCGTGGAAAAACACCAGTGGAGGGCCATTGCCGCCGGAGTACATTTCGACGGCAGTGCCGTTGACATTTACGGTAGTGCGAGAACCGTTTTGTACTGTTGTCATACTCTCGTTCCTGCGCAGGGTTGGGATGGCGACATTCTGTTACAGGGGTAACGGTATGTCAAGGACGACACGTTTTGCCCGGTCCCTTCACGCTGCCGCCAGTAGGTTGGCAACGGCCCGGGCTGTCAGGTTGGCCGCCATGGGGATTTTGCAGGCGTTGTCGGGCAACTGCCGGGGGGCGGCGATGGCGACCGCGCCGGCATCCGACGGCCGGCGTCGGCGACCTCGCGGCCTCGCAGGTATCCCTCCGCTTCATTCATCGCGAGCGGCGGCCAGCATAGCGCCGGCTTCGGCGAGAGAAATAGCCCACATAAGTTGAAATGGCATCGACGGTCTCTTGAATTGACGTTGCGTATGTTACGGTGATATATGGCAACGTGGCGGCTTGACGGTCAGCCGACGAAAGGAGAACGTCATGGGTTATTTCAGCGTCCAAGTTTCCGTTGGACACCCCTATGGATCCGGGAGCGATATGCTTCCTGTGGGTGCCGTGGTTGACACGGGAGCATCCGATTCCATGTTCCCGGCATCGCTGTTTGAACGGTTGCATATTGAACCGGAAAGGGGAACACCCATGCTTTTACGCCAATGGCGAAAGTGAGATGCGCAATTATGGTGTAGCAGCAATCCGCATTGGCGAGCGTACCAACATCTGCCCCGTGATTTTCGGGCCGGACGGCCATTTTTTACTGGGAGCGACGACGCTGGAAATTTTCAAATTAGCCGTCGATCCAGTAGGGCAAGAGCTTATTCCCGTGCGAGGGTTGCGGTTGGGTTGGGGCGGCGAAATATAATTTGGCGAAGATTATCCTTCATTGCGCAGCTCTTCCAAGTATTGGTTGGACGCTTGCGCCAATCGTTCAGCCCGGCCACGGAGCCAATCTTGGTACTGTTTCGGCTCCACGAAGGTGGGGTCCGGAATTGCCTGCTGGTCCAGCAGTCCCCGCGCTGCCAAGTTGAGTTCAGCAATGTAGTCCTTGGGTGCCTTTGCCGCGATTTTGCGGTTTGCTCCTCCGCTTATCACTGCCATGTTGGCAACGGAATCCACGAGCTTCCGGTCTATTCCCGGCACGTTGTCCCTGATCCATTTGCGCGGGAAAATGTGATGCCATTCGGGTTCATAGCTGCCCACTGCCTCGGCTCTGATTCTGTAGCTGTCGGTATTCCAATCTTGTGCATCATTCTTGAACGCGAGCAGATAAATCATGAGCCTCTGTACGGAATTGCGCCCACTGACGGTCTCAATGAAATCTTCCGGAGTGAATTTCGGAGGGTTGCTCAGCAGAGCATCCAGGCCGTGCAAGGCTTGATTACCGGAATTGGCGCTCTGCACTACGCTAATGACTCGATCCAGCTTCGTTTCCGTCGGCCCGCTAAAAAATCCTTCCCTGACTGAGTTCAGCATCCATGACAAAAATGGCCCGAAGGGGCCTTGCGGGAACTTTGCGCGGTACACTGCCGCCGCGACAATTGCGTTGGAGCTCAACGCTAGATCGGAATTTATGATGCCGTACTGCCGAAGTCCTTGGCATACTGACCGCAAGGCCCTTTGGGTCGTGCTCCATGCTGTGCTGTTGCCGAGGTTCTCCCAAAAGCTTTGGTCAATATCGCGGAACCGGCTTTTGCCGATGCCAATTCCGGTGAAAGATCGAAACAGGAAAGCCGGCTCAATATCAAACCCCTGATCATCAAGCTCGTCAATAAACTTGATGAAGTTTTGGTTCACCCAGCCAGGGTTTCGGGATGCTACCACGCCCAGGTATATGTCCGCCTGCTGCACTCGCGTCCCGGTTGAGTTGAGCCTTTTGAAAATTTCGGCTACTTCCGTCAGTTCAATAGTGTCGTCAATTTCTACCGTAGGTAGAATCGCGTCCTTGATTCTGGTTACCTTTGCAAGATGGTTGGCCAATGCGCCTACGCTGCTGGCAAAGGCTTGGCCACCTGCGACCAGATCCTCGGCGAAGGCGTACAAGTCTCCGCACTCCAGGATGTCCTTGACCGGAATATAGCGCCGCGTAGGAGACTTGCGCGATACGAAGGTTATCTCTGACACCCCAATGTCGAGCCGTATGTCGTAGCTGATCATGTGTTCGGCCCAAGTGCCGCTGCGATTGTTGTCCCACCAGTCCGGGCGTTTGTTGAACAGTGTGCAAAGGGCCGTAGTTCGTTGCTGGCCGTCAATAATCCATGATTTTTGACGTGGCTCCCCGCTGTCGCCCCGTTGTATGGCAGTGTCTGATTTCCACGTCAAGATGCTGCCAACGGGATAATCGTGCGTAAGGGAATCGGCAAGTTCACGTACCTGGGCGACGCTCCACACGAACCCCCGCTGAAATTCGGGTACGGCGAATTCGCCTTCGTGGGCTGACTTGACAATTGACTCGGCGTTGGGCTGTCTGTGCTCCATGTCTATAAATCCTTAATCATTGCGGCTCTGCGCCTCTGCGTTGCTGATGGCGTTTGCTGGGCCCAGCACGCCCATTGTCCGGTTGGGGATGCCGGTCAAAAGTGCGTATTTCACTTGCACGAGCACATCGGCATGGGGATATGGGAAGGCGTTGCCACAGTCATGGCGCGATGGTAGCAACGGACCGATACGCCGTCAACGACTGCCGACGCCGAGGTAGCGTTGCAATTTAGGTGGTCTAGTTTTCCCGTCATTCCCGCGAAAGCGGGAATCCAGCGCCTCCGATGAAGCGGATTTCGATTGGTCAGATGCCGACGCCATCGCTCAACTCCGCATCGGCGACTTCGCCTGCGGCACCGGCGCCCTGCTCTCGGCGGTGTATGAGCAAATCGCGCCGCCCGCCACGCAGGGGCCGGCGGCGCGATTTGGAGTTGCAGCCGGCCTACCTGGCCGACGCCGACCCCAACCGCGCCCTCCTGGACCATCGCGTAATCTGCGACCTGCTGGGCTTTGATGACGACATCTGCCAGGCAGTGCGGCGTTTGGCGGCCAAGTGGTGCGCCGAGCCGTCGGTCCACGGCGGCAAGCGGCGGCCCCGGGGCGCGCGATTGATCAGCTGACCGGGCCGCCGCCGGATTTGTTATCATAGTCGGGCAACCGGGCGGGCCGCGCGCCCTCCTCCCCGTAAATCAGGCGTCCGGGAAACGCGAGGCGTTATGACTACAACCAAGTCTCCACAGGAACCGGCGGCACGGCATTGGGAGCCATACCCCGAACTGCCCCCACGGCGCAAGGATATGCAGCAAATCCGTCCTACCGATTACTTGCAGGATATGTTTCTCAGCGTGCTGACGCCGGGTTACTCCTACAAGGACCACCCGACCATCCTGATTGGGCGGGAAATCCCGATTTACTACGATCCGACGGCGCCGGTCACCCGCACCAGCGGCCCGCCGCCCCACGTCATTCCCGACTGCATGGTGGCTTTTGACGTGGACACCGACGCCATCTGGCGGCGAGTGGGCTACGACCCGGTGCAGAACGGCAAACCGCCGGACCTCGTAGTGGAAGTGGCATCCCGTCGCACCTACCGCAACGATGTGCTCCGCAAGCGGGACGTGTACCAGCAAATCGGCGTGCCGGAGTACTGGCGGTTTGACCCCTTTGGCGGGCGCTACTATGGTCAGCCCATCATCGGCGAGGGCCTGGTGGACGGACGCTACCAGCGGTTCCCGACCGTGGAGTACGACAGCGGAATCGTCGGGGTCACCAGCATACTGCTGAGCCTCAACTTCCGCTGGGATGGCCTGCGGTTCCGGGCGCATGACCCGGCGACGGGCGAAGAGCTGGAACACTGGCAGCAGGCGCAAGCCCGCCTCACGGAACACAATACCCGCCTCACGGAACGCAATACCCGCCTCACGGAA
>CAYGAY010000010.1:0-19060 GCA_964347975.1 uncultured Dehalococcoidia bacterium | reverse complement strand
ACGGAACGCAATACCCGCCTCACGGAACGCAATGCCCGCCTCACGGCAGGCAAGGATCGCCTCGAGGCGGAGAACGCCCGGCTGCTGGCCGAAGTTCAGCGACTGCGTGAGGAAAGAGGCGACGACACTTCAGGAGCCACCCATCCATGACCACCCTGCTTGACCGCATTGACCCCGCCGTTGCGGCGGCAATTGATAACGAAAACCGCCGCCAGCGCGACTCCATCGTGCTCATCGCTTCGGAGAATTACGCCAGCAAGGCGGTACTGGACGCCCAGGCGCAGTTGATGAACAACAAGTACGCCGAGGGCTATCCCGGCCGGCGCTACTACGGCGGCTGTGAGTTCGTCGATGTGGTGGAGACGCTGGCCATCGACCGGGCCCGGGAGCTGTTCGGCGCGGAACACGCCAACGTACAGGCCCACAGCGGCGCCCAGGCCAACATGGCCGCCTACTTCGCCGTCCTGGAGCCGGGGGATACGGTGCTGGGAATGCAGCTCGACATGGGCGGCCACCTGACCCACGGCGCCGGAGTGAATTTTTCCGGCAACCTGTACAACTTCGTCGCCTACGGCGTGGACCGGGACACCGAGACCATCGACTACGACCAGGTAGAGGAGTTGGCGAAAGAGCGCAATCCCAAGCTCATCGTCGCCGGGTGCAGCAGCTATTCTCGCGTATTGGATTTCCCGCGCTTTCGCGCCATCGCCGACTCGGTGGGAGCAATGCTGATGGTGGATATGGCGCATATCTCCGGCCTCATCGCCGGCGGGGCCCATCCGTCGCCGCTCCCTCACGCGCAGATCGTTACGTCCACCACGCAGAAAACCCTGCGCGGCCCCCGGGGCGGGATGATACTGACCGAAGCGGAGCTGGGGCGGAAGGTTGACTTCGCCGTGTTCCCCTATATGCAGGGCGGACCGTTCATGCACGTCATCGCCGCCAAAGCAGTCTGCTTCGGAGAGGCGCTGCAGCCCGATTTCGCGCGCTACGCCCGCCAGGTCGTCGCCAACGCGCAGGTCATGGCGCAGGAGTTATCCGAGGCCGGCGTGCGCCTGGTGGCCGGCGGCACCGACAACCACCTGATGCTGGTGGACTTGACGCCCCTGGGCATCACCGGCCGGCAGGCGGAACGGGCCTTGGAATCGGTGAACATCGTCGCTAATAAGAACGCTATCCCGTATGACCAACTGCCGCCGCGCACCGCCTCCGGCCTGCGCCTGGGAACGCCGGCCATCACCAGCCGAGGTATGGGTGAAGAAGACACCCGGGCGGTCGCCAGACTGATCGTGCGAACGCTGGGCAACATCGGAGAAGAGGCCGTGATGTCCACGATCAGCGACGAGGTGCGACACCTGAGCAACAAATTCCCGGTGCCGGGTCTGGACGACGAGTAGGGAAGAGTCCCCTCTCCCTTGATGGGAGAGGGTTAGGGTGAGGGTGGTATGTCCTGGGCAAATGTCATCAGTATGGCCTGCAACACCCCATCCGTTTCACTCAGAACCTCATTGTTCCAAAACCTCATTACGCGGAAGCCGGCGGACTGAAGAAACTGGGTACGGTTATCATCATATTTCGCCTGCGCCCGGTGCTGTCCACCGTCAACTTCAACGACGAGTTTCTTTTCAAAACACACGAAATCAACGATGTAATTTCCAATCGGAACTTGCCGGCGGGACTTGTAGCCGGCCAGTTGATGGTTCCGCAGGACTGACCACAACTTACGTTCGGCATCAGTCGATTGTTGGCGCAGTTGTCGTGCTCTGGCTCTGGTATCCATCACCCTCACCCTAGCCCTCTCCCATCAAGGGAGAGGGGATTATCTGGTTCCCACGAACAGGTTGCCGCCAATATCGCCTTCGTAGCCTTCGGTCGCCTGGTATTCGGCGGTGAAGCCGGCCTCCTCCAACAGGGCAATCCATGTGGCTTTGGGAAATAGCCCGAAGGTGTGTCGGTCTTGCTGCACCTCTATGCGTCCCGCGCGGTTGGTGATAAAGAAGAACACCGATTCAATGGTGGTATCGGCGGGGTCGGGGTCCACTACGTACTCGATGAAAGTCACGTCCTGATTGGGGCTGTGCCGGTTCCAATCGATGACGCGGGGACCGGAGAAACTGTCGGACAGGTGATCCGGAGCCAGCAACAGCAACCCGCCTGAAGCCAGGTGGGCCGCGGCCGTCCCTATGGCGGCGCGCAGGTCCGTTTCGTTGAGCATATAGTTTATCGCGTCATAAATGAGCACCACGTCGAACCGGCGATCCAGCCGGATGGAACGCATGTCGCCCTGATGATGGGGAGTCGTTACGTTCCGGGCGCGGGACAGATCGAGCATCGTTGGCGACAAGTCCACGGCTTCTGCGTCGAAGTGTGGCGTCAAGTGCGAGAGCAGGTGACCTCCGCCGCATCCCAATTCGAGCAAACGCGGACGTCTGCCACCGGTAACACGGGATGGCGCCAACCTGCTGCGGATGATATCGCGAAACAGGACACCGTCCGGGATATATTCCTCCGGTGGACTGACAACAGGCCAGAGGTACGATAGATCGTTGTAGAGGCGTTGCGTCATTGCTGGTTCAGGCGGCATTGGCGGATATGCCGAAGGTCTCGATATACAAGTATTCCCGAATGCGTCCCAGATGGATTCCGGAAGCCGGGAGATTGTTGCCAAGCCAGCGTTCCAGGTTGCTGACGATCACGCCCGGTTCGAGCTCAATCGCCGGCCGGCCCAATTCTTCCCAACGGGAAATCATGCGCGGCGCGTCAGCAGGGGCCAAGTATTCCACGTTTCCCGGTTCATCAGCGTAAGCGTACATTGTGCATCCTCCTTTTGCAATTACGAACAAATATACGAAACCAATGAGCGGCGCGCAAGAGGCTGCCGTCAGTGGGTAGCGTTCCGTACCACCTGAATTGCAACGCTGCCCCGATACCAGGGTGTGCGCCAGTTTTTAGGCAGACAAGCCGATGCTACCCTACAGGCGCACAAAATCGGCGGAGCGGCCGAAACCCGGAGGGTAGCATGAGCGCACCGCGCCGGCGGGCGCTGCTGCTCGAACATCGTGTGGCGGAGTTCGAGGGGCGCGTCAACGCAACGAAGGGCGGCATTCGGTGTGGCGGGGGAAGTTGAACCGGCTGATGCGGCGTACCAAAGGGCACACCAGGAGCGTGGCGATGCTGATGTACTCCCCGGCCCTGGTCTGCTGGCGAGGCGACAAGAAGAAAAATTCCATATCTACCGACGTTGAGAATACCAATCGCCTCACGCGTACCAACCTTGCGTGTCCTGGCATTGCGAGCGAAGCGTGGCAATCTCGTCGCCGGAGCAAACATCGCTCTCCCAAGGGGATTGCCCGATTTGTCAAAGATCGGGCTTCGCTCCTCGCAATGACCAAGTGGGTACGCGTGAGGGCAAATCGCTCGTCCCTTTGGGGTGCGGTCCTGCCCTTGCCGCAAATGGCTCGCCCCGAAATCCGGCATTTGTCATATAATGATTGACCGAATAAGGGCAGCGAGGGTGGCCGCAGCCGTCGTTGCATCAACCGCCGCAGTTATCGGGCTGAGCAATCAAGGAGTACCCTAATGGCCGACGAATTTGTCAAAGTAGCCTCTGTCAGCGACATTCCGCCGGGGGACATGATGTCCGTGCGGGTTGGCGCGGAGGAAATCCTGCTGGTCAACCTGGGCGGGGACCTGCACGCGTGCGACGACATCTGCACCCACGCCTACGCCAATCTGTCCGAGGGAGACCTGGAGGAAGGCGAATTGGTCTGTCCGCTCCACGGGGCCGTTTTCGACGTGGTCAGCGGTAGTCCGGTCACCCCCCCGGCCACCGAGGCCCTGCGTAAGTTCGCCATCCGGGTCGAGGGCGATGACGTACTTGTCGGCCCGGTCATCGAAGCCGAATAAAAGAAAACTCCCTACTTCGGAAACCCCCACGCCGACCGGGGCCAGTAGATGGCCCACACCCTGCCGATGATGTGATCCTCCGGCAGCGGCCCCCAGTGGCGGGAATCCCGACTGCCGTCGCGGTTGTCTCCCAGGACGAAATACTCGTCGCCGGCCAGTCGCACAGCGTGCATACGGGTATTTCCGAGGCGCTCCAGGTACGGCTCGTCCAGGATCCGGTTGTTGACGCTGACCTGTCCGCCGGCGATTGCCACCAGGTCGCCGGGTTCGCCGATGATGCGCTTCACGAACTGGCGGTCCGGTTCCAGGGGGTAGTCAAAAACAATTAAGTCGCCCCTTTGAGGCGGTCGGATGGCGTGGATCAGACGCGCCCCTTCCAGTTGCCAGAAGGGGATGATTTTGCGTAGCCAGACGGTATTCAGCGCGACGTGGACCATGCCAGGCTTTTCGGGCTGCCAGAAGGGGATGATCTTGCCCAGCCTCTCGCTATCCAGAATGGCGTGAAACAGCCGCGTCTCGCCGGGTTCCCAGAAGGGGATGACGTCGCCCAGCCGCTCGGTATCCACCTGGGAGTACACCAACTTGTTGACCATCAGGTAATGGCCCGGCAACAGGGTGGGCCGCATACTGGAGCCTTCCACGCGAAAGTTCGCCACCGCCACCTGGATGGCGATGAAAACGAAGATGCCAATCAGGGCGGCCTCAAACAGTTCCCTGATCCAGTTGGTCTGGTTCATCGTGGTTCTTCCCGAATCCCAAAATCATTTTAGCAAAGACCGGGCCGGCGCGCCGGCCCCACGCGTACCCACTTTGTCATTGCGACCCCGTACCCCGTGTCAGGCACGGGGCCAGCTTTGATACGGGGGTGGCAATCTCGTTAGCGCAGCAGGTACGGTTGGGGCGCGGTCGTTGAGTACTGGAACGAGATTGCCACGAACGCCTGACGGCGTTCTCGCAATGACAGATTATCAAAGTGAGTGCGCGTGAGCGCGCTGGCCCGTTGACTACTATCAGCTGCCCAATTACCATTACGTAGCCGACTGCCCCGCTGCATTTGCCGGCCTCCAGGCCGGCCGTGCTGCCTGCAATGCTGCCATCCCAAAGGTGTTTTATGCCCGCCATGCTTGACGAACTGAAGGTATTTTCCGGCAACGCCCACCCCCGACTAGCCCAGGACGTGTGCAACTACCTGGGCATTCCTATGGGCGCGAGCGAGGCGTTCAAGTTCGCCAACGACAACACCTTCGTCCGCATCCACGAAAACATCCGCGAGCGCGACGTTTTCATCGTTCAGCCCACGGTTGCGCCCACCAACGACAACCTGATGGAACTGCTGATCATGATCGACGCCTGCAAGCGGGCCTCGGCCGGCCGGATCACCGCCGTAGTCTCCTACTACGGATACGGGCGAACCGACAAGAAGGACCAGCCCCGAGTTCCCATCACCGCGCGGCTGGTCGCCGATCTGCTCACCACCGCCGGGGCCGACCGGCTGCTGACCCTTGACCTCCACGCCGGACAGATCCAGGGATTCTTCAACATTCCGGTGGACGAGCTCACCGCCGAGCCGATCCTGTCCAACTACTTCGCCGAGAAGGGTCTGGAGGACCTGGTGCTGGTGGCCGTTGACTTCGGCATCAGCAAGCGGGCCCGGGACATGGCGGAGCGCCTCGGCGTCCCGGTGGCCGTCATCGAAAAGCGACGGACCGCCAATGACGACCGCTCCGAGACCCTCAACGTCATCGGCGACGTCCGCGGCAAACGCGCCCTCACTTTCGACGATGAGATCCTCACCGGCGGCACCATCGTCAACGCCGCCAACGCCCTCCTCGACGCCGGCGTGACCGAGGTGTTCTGCTGCGCCACCCACCCGGTGTTCGCTCCCGCCGCGCCCCGGCTGCTCAAGGAAAGCCCCTTCGAGGAGGTGGTGGTAACCGATTCGGTGCCCCTCATGTCCGATCAGCGCGTCGGCAACCTCACCGTCCTGTCCGTCGCCCCCCTCCTGGGCGAGGCCATCCGCCGCATCCACGAGGGCCGCTCCGTGGGCGAGATGTTCCAGTAAACCGTCACCCGGAGAATCACCGCCCTGTCGTCGGCGTCGCGCTGGACATACCCGGCGGGTCTGGGTATCATTTCCGGACAGGCTGTAGCGCAATGTCGCGCTGAGGTGGGGGGCCGCCGCGCCCGCATCTCGCCAGATCAGGAGGGCGCTTATGGTCGCGGTTGCCAGCGAGTCCACCGATCTCATCGCCCGCGTGTCCGAATACGTGGACGACGCGGCCCAACTTGACCGCATCAGTTCCGCTTATGATTTCGCGGAACGGTGCCACCACGGGCAGCTGCGTCTCTCCGGCGACCCCTACATCGTGCATCCCCTGGCCGCCGCAACCATCCTGGCCGACCTCTACCTAGACCCGGACACGATAATAGCGGCGCTCCTCCACGACGTGATGGAAGACTGCGGCGTTGCCATGGCGAACCTGGAGAGCAGATTCGGCAGGGACGTGGCCCGACTGGTGGACGGCGTTACCAAGCTCACCCGCGTCGATTACCGGCCCCCGGATTCCGAAGCCAACGGCGGCGCGTCCCTGGAAAACCTTTACGCCGAAAGCCTGCGCAAGATGCTGGTCGCCATGGCCGAGGACATCCGGGTGGTGCTCATCAAGCTGGCCGACCGTCTCCACAATATGCGAACGCTGGACCCCCTGCCCGAACACAAGCGCCAGCGCATCGCCCAGGAAACCCTGGACGTGTACTCCCCGCTGGCCCATCGCCTGGGCATCTGGGAACTGAAGTGGCAGCTGGACGACCTGGCCTTCCGCCACCTCAACGAGGCCAAGTACCGGGAAATCTCCCGTATGCTGGCCGCCCGCCGCTCCCAGCGCGAAGCCTACGTGGCCGATGTTGCGGAGAGCCTGCGCCACCAGCTGGCTGAGCACGGGCTGCGCGCCGACGTGAACGGGCGACCCAAGGGCATTTACTCCATTCATCGCAAGATGGACAAATACGCCGCCGAAGGCAAGGAACTCAGCGATATCTATGACCTGTATGCCCTCCGGGTCATTGTTGACGAGATCGCCGACTGCTACTCCGCTCTGGGCGTCACTCATCAGATATGGAGCCCGATGCCCGGTCAGTTCGACGATTACATCGCCACACCCAAGCAGAACATGTACCAAGCCCTGCACACCACCGTGATCTGTGACGGCGGTCATCCCCTGGAAGTGCAGATCAAGACCCATGACATGCACCAGGTTGCCGAGTACGGCGTAGCCGCCCATTGGCGCTACAAGGAGCGCGCGGGGTCTAATGGAAGTAGCGCCAGCTTCGAGCAGCGCATGACGGGTCTGCGGCGACTGCTGGAACTGCAACGGGAAACGCCGGATACGGACGAGTTCCTGGACCGGGTGCGGGAAGACCTCTTCCACGACCAGGTATTCGTCTATACCCCCAAGGGCGATATCGTGGAGCTGGCCGCCGGGTCCACGCCCATCGACTTCGCCTACAAGATTCACACCGACCTGGGCCACCGCATCTCCGGCGCCAAGGTGAACGGCCGGCTGGTGTCGCTGGACACCCCGCTGGAGAACAGCGATACCGTGGAAATCGTCGCCGGCAAGACCGGCCGGGGGCCGTCGCCCGACTGGCTCAACCCGGCGCGCGGCTACGTCGCCACCAACAGCGCCCGTCAGAAGATCCGCTCCTGGTTCAACCGCCAGGCCCGCAGCGCCAACATTGGCCGGGGCCGCGACCTGCTGCGCCGCGAAATGCACCGCATGGGCGTCAAGATGCCCGACCGGGAGGTGCTGGAAGCCTGCCGCTACGACGCCATGGAAGACCTCCTCGCCGCCATTGGCTCCGGCGAGTTGAGCGACTCCGCCCTGAGTGCCCGGCTGACTCAGCATCGCCGGGAAGATATCGAAGAAGCGGAGTGGATGCCCAAGCTCACGGGAAGCCGGTCCCTGTCCAGCCCCTCCTCCGGCATTTCGGTCCTGGGCGTGGGCGACCTGCTCACCAGCATCGCCCGGTGCTGCAACCCGATCCAGGGCGACCACATCATCGGCTTCGTCACCCGCTCCCGGGGCGTCAGCGTCCACAAGGTCGGCTGCATCAACGTGCTGAACGAGGACGAAAAGGAACGCCTGGTGCCCGTGTCCTGGGGGCAGAAGCAGGAATTGTATCCCGTGCGCGTTCGCATCGAAGCCATGGACCGAGTGGGCCTGCTGCGCGACGTGAGCACCAGGGTATCGGACGACAAGATCAATATCGCCTGGGTGGTGACGCGAGAAAACGATGACGCCACGGTGAGCATGGAACTCACCATCCATGTCAAGGACCTGGAAGAGCTGAACCGGGTGTTTTCCCGCATCGAGGGGATACGCGGCGTCACATCCGTCAACCGGGTTACCAGCAGCCCGCTGCGCCAAACCGAACGGTAGCGGAACTGTTTTCCGGAACATCCGCCATCTCTCGCGCCGTCCAAGGCCCCACGGCCGCCAAGCTTCTGGCGGCCGGCGCGCTGTTTCTGGGCATTCTCCTGATGCCCACGCCCGAGGGGTTGACCGAGACGGGTCAGCGGGCCCTGGCGGTCATGGTGTTTGCGGTGGCATTGTGGGCCACCGAGGTTATACCCGTCGCGGTGACCGGCGTCGGCGGCGTGGCGCTGCTGGTCCTGGTGGGAGCCGTGCCCGACGCCGGCGCGGCGGTTTACGGGTTCTCCCAGCCCGTGGCCTATTTCCTCATCGGCATCCTGACCCTGGGACTGGCGGTGCATAGCTCCGGTCTGGCCGAGCGCCTGGCCACCTTTCTGATGCGCGGGGCGGCCGGCAGCCCCCGCCTGCTCTACGTCCAGATGCTGTTTTCCTTTGCTGCCCTCACCTTCGCCCTGCCCTCCGCCAGCACGCGGGGCGCGATAATGGTCCACGTGTACGAGCAAGTGCTGGCGCAGTGGAACATACCCCAGGGGCACCCGTTCTACAAGGCAACCATGATGGCCATGGGCAGCCTCAATCGCCTCGGGTCCACCGCGCTGCTGGCCGGCGGCATAACTCCCGTGGTGGCATCGGGCCTGCTGGGAGATTTCTCGTGGGGCCGGTGGTTCGTGCTGATGAGCGTGCCCTTTTACGCCAACCTGGTCGTCGGAGGCATCGCCCTGTTCCTGTTCTACCGTGCCGGTTTCCGCATCGCAGACGCCGGCGCAGCCCCTATATCCCTGGAGCCCATGAGCGCCGTGGAGTGGCGCGCCGGCGCCATCGTGATGCTGACCGCCCTGCTGTGGTTCACCGACTTCGCCCACGGGCTGCATCCGGCGGTGCCGGCGCTGATCGCAATGTGCCTTATCCTGCTGCCCAGAGTAGGCATACTGACGTGGCGGGATTTTGAGCGCAACCTGGGCTGGTCCAACTTCTTCGTCATCGCCACGTCCCTGTCATTGTCCCATGCCATGGTCACCACCGGGGCGGCGGCATGGTTCTCGGAAACGCTGGTGGGCGGGGTATCCGGGTTCGCCTCATCGCCGTTGCTGGTGCTGTTGGCCTTGTGCGTCTGCTTCGCCGTGCTGCGAATGCTGTTGCCCAACATCGCCGGCTACCTGGCCCTGGTGATACCGGTCACCATGGCCGCCGCCGAGTCATTGGGCCTGGACCCGCTGGTATGCGGCATGGCCGCCGTGGTGGTAGGCGATTCCGCGGTCTACTACGGCGCGGGCGGAACCTCGGCGGTTTTCGTGTACCAACGGGCCAACATCGGCAACCCGGAGATCTTCCGCTTCGGCATCACCATGACGGTACTGGTCATCGCCGTGCTGCTGCTGGCGATAATTCCCTATTGGGGGTTGATCGGCCACCCACTGGTTCCATAGCTCGCGGGTAACAATGTCGGCCGGGGCTACCGGGGCAGGAGGATAGTCAGCGCCAGCAGGGCCGCCAGGACAGCCAGAATCGCCGCGGCCAGGCCCCACGCGGAGATGCGCCGCGCCCGCCGGCGCCGCTGCCTCGCGCGGCGCATCTCCGCGCGGTAGTCCCAGGGACGCTGGGAACTCCGGCCCTTTCTCCATACGCCCCGCCGCCGTGTTTTGGCCTCGGCCTCCGCTTCCGGAAACCCCAGGTCCCGGCCGCCGTAGCGGCGATACCACCAGGCCATGCCGGAGCGCACCATTGCCACGTTGACGCACTCCCGGCGCCGGGAGCCGGGATATACCAGCCCGACGGTGCGGCCATAGCGATCCCTGGCCACCTCCCGGAGCCGTATGCCGCCCCCGCGCACCAGCGAGGTCAACTGGTTCCGCGCCTCCGGGCCAAGGGGTTGCGCCAGTTCCGGCGCGTCGATACCGTACAACCTCACCTGGAAAGGCCGCCGCAGAAAGCTGAACAGCCCGGCGTATTTCACCTCCAGCGAATCGCCGTCGATTACGCGCCGTATCCGCACCTTGCGGGATTTTCGAGAGGCCATTGTTGACCAAGTGTAGGGGCCAATAGTTATTCGCCCCAGCCTGCCGTTACACCGTCAACGGCGTGTCGTCCCGGTTGGCCCACTCTCCCATGGAGGCGTCGTAGTTCCTGGCGTTCTCGAAACCGACGAGGCGGAGTACGAAGTTTCCGTGCGCCGCACGGATGCCGGCCTGTCAATAGGAGTATGCCGTCTTGTCCGGCGTGATGCCGTGCTCGGCGAGGATGCGCCGGATTTCGGCCGCGGGCTTGAACTCGTGGGTGTTGCGGTCCATCAGGTGGAACCATTCCAGGTGCGCCGCGCCGGGAACGTGTCCCACCCGCTTGTTGGTATAGTTCGTGGCGCTGCCGTCCCATTCCGCGTCGCTGCGCACGTCCCACACCACCACGTTATCCCCGATCCCGCCTTCTAATGAGCAGGCTTCCTTCAGCTCGTCGCCGGTGGCGATGAACGACTCGTCGGCCTGGGGGGTGAAAGTAACCGCCCCCGGCGCCCTGGGCCGCCCGAAGTCGATGGGCCGGCCGGCATTGACCCAGGCCCGCCATCCGCCGTTGAGCACCATGACGTTGCCATGGCCGTAGTAGTTGAACACCCACCAGATCCGGGCGGCGGTGAGGCTCTGGGCGTGGTCGTAGGTGACCACGGTGGTATCGTCGCCGATGCCAAGCCCTTCGGCCATGGCCTTGAACTGCTCCGGCGTCATGACGTGCTGCCCGCGAGCCCCGGGACCCAGGGCGGTGTCCGGGTCTTTGGCCCAGTTGTCGGCAACGTGGGCCGCGCCGGGAATATGTCCCCGCTGCCACGCGTCGGCGGTGTTGGCGCAGTCCAGCACGACCACCTTGGGGTCGTCCAGATGCGCGGCCACCCACGCCGGATCGGTCAGATATTCAGGATGAGCGTAGTCGTTGGCGAAAGCGGTCATGGGAAACTCCAGGAGATAGCGAGTTGGCCGGATTGTAGGTCGCCCTGCCGCCATGGGTCAACGACCCTTTGCCCGCCATTCTGTCATTGCCCGGAGCGTAGTGAGCAGCGATCCGAAATCCTTTGCGCCTCTGCGCCTTCGCGTTGAAAGTCCGTCACTGGTCGCCCGGCGGCAACTCCGTGCCTATCCCCCTGGCTGGAGAACGAAACTGGCCGGAAACCTCATACGTACCCACTTTCCGCAAACTGCCATTGCGAGCGTAGCGTGGCAATCTCGTTGCCGAAGGATGCATCGCTCAGCCCGCGAGATTGCCCGATTTGTCAAAGATCAGGCTTCGCTCCTCGCCATGACAAAGTAGGTACGCATGAGGCGGAAACTGGTAAAGTAAAACAGTCCGTCTAGAACCGCCATGTCTCTCGTCACCGTCACCCAAATCGGCCAACCCGCCCTGACGGCCCTCGCCGCTGCCGTTGCCGCCGCGCAGCAGGCCGATGGCGACGATCCTTTTGCCCGCGTGGTTGTCATCACCGCCCATCGCGACGTGGCCAGCTCGGTGCGCCACCTGCTGGGCGCGCGCAACGTGCTCAACGTGACGGCGCAGACCGGGGAGCGTCTGGCCGCAGAGCTGGCCCGGCCCATGCTCCGTCCGGCCAAGGATGACGGCGCGCCTCAACGCCAGGCATTGAACCGGCTGGACGAATCCCAGGCCGTGCGTCGGGTGACCGACCAGTGGCTGGCGTCCGAGAATCTCCCGCTCTCGCTGGCGGGACGCCGCCGGCTGTACGCTGAACTGGCCGGCGCTTTCCGCCAGTGGGAGCAGCGCCCGGCCCTTGACTCGGCCGGCGCGCCGCCTCCGGTGAGCTTGTCGAACCACGCCCACCTGAACCTGCCCGGACTGTACGGCAAATTCCGCGCGCTGCTGGACCGGGACGGCTACTACACCCGGTACGAACTGCCGAGGCTGGCCGCGCAAGCCCTGCCCAACCACTGGCCGCCGGGCCGGGAGCCGGCAGTCATCTACTATCTGCCCCGGCATCCCACCGAGGGCGATCTCGAGCTGATGCAGGCTTTGCTGGGACGGGGCAAGTGCCGGGTCATCATCGGATTGAACGGCGATGGCGACGCCGACGGGCCGGCGCTGGCCTTGTATGACCGGCTCACCGGCGGAGACGCGACGACGGATGGCGCTATGCCGTTGCGGCGGGCCGTTGCCGGCAACGCCCTGGCGGTCACCGTCGCGCCTGACCCGGTAGATGAAGTTCGGGCCGTGGTGCGGCGCATAATTGCAGTGGCCGATGACGTGCCCTTCCATCGTATCGCCGTGGTGCGCCGGCAGGAATCGCCCTACGACAGCCTGCTGCGTCAGGAGCTGGATTTCGCCGGCATCCCCAGTTCCGGCGTGCCGCGACGCGCCCTGGCCGACACCGGAGCAGGACGGTTCCTGCTGGGCGCGCTGGTGTTGCTGGCGTCAATGGACGGCGGCGCGGACGCCGAACCCACCATCGACCGGGAGCGGTTCATCGACTTGATTATGTCGTGCCCAGTGCGGTTCCCGCCGGCTCCCAACCCCGGTCGGCGCCGGCTCGGGTACGAGGTCCCGGCCACTCAGTGGGCCGACCTGGCCCGGGCGGCGCGGGCCAATGGAACGGTCGGGGAGTGGGCCGCCCGGCTTGCGGCTTACGTCGAGCAGCAGGTCCGGCGAGAGCGGGAACGCTCCGGCGAGGCGGTCGGAACCGGGCCGCCCGGCGCAGACCTCCTCATCGCCTTTATCGACCGACTGGCGCGCCGCCTGGGGCAGTTGCGCAGTTCCGCTGAACCCGAGCGGACGTGGCAGTCGGCGGCAGAGCGACTCAAGGCCCTGCTGGCCGATTACCACCGGCGCGCCGAGGGTGACGCGGAGGACTACCGGCGCATTGCAGAAATCCTGGACGGCCTCAGCGGGCTGGCGAATTGGGACGCCGAATACGACGTGGACGTTCTACGCGAGACCATCAGCGACGAGTTGCAGAGTCCGGTGTCCTACCGGGGCCGGCCGGTAGGTTTCGGCGTGTACGTGGGCCCGCCGTCCGGCATTGTGGGCGCGCAGTACAGCGCGGTTTTCGCCGTCGGCATGGCGGAAGGCCGGTTCCCGCCGTCCCACCGTCCGACCATCGTGGACGAATGGCGGGACGGCGGAGCGGCGGCCCGGACCCGGCGCGCGCTGGAACGCTACGAGTTCCTTGGCGCTGTGGCCTCTGCCGACCGGGCCGTGCTCAGCTATGCTGTGGCCGGCGCCAACCACCGCATGGCGTACCCCTCGCCCTGGCTGCTGGAAGCCGCCAACCTGCTCCATGAGGCCACGGTCGCCCCCACTGGACGCCTCACCTCCGAAAACCTGGCCGCCGACGCCGCCCGCAAGCCGTGGCTCACCGTCATACCCTCCCGGGAGGCCGGCCTCCGGCAGCTGGCCGATGCCGTGGGCGATGCCCAGGGCGACGTCCTTGCGCCGGCCGATTTAGCCGACTACAACCTGATGCACCTGCTGGTCAACGCCTCCGGCCCGTTGGAATCCCACCCCGCCTGGTCAACTGACGCCCGTATCCGCAACGCCCTGAAGGCGCGGGAGGCCCGGCTGGGCCTAACCCTCACCGAGTGGGACGGGCGCGTTGGCCCCGGCTCCCGGCGAATAACCGGCATCGGCGTCCCGGATCGCCCAGTGTCTCCCAGCGCCCTGGAGACATGGGCCGCCTGCCCCTACCGCTACTTCCTCAATCGTGTGCTGGGCATCTCACCGTCGCCCGTCGCCGACGAGGACGGCGAAATATCCGCCCTGGACCACGGCGTGCTGGTGCATCGGATCTTGGAGGAATTCGTCAACCGGAAAATGCAGTCCGCGGCGGAGTTGCTGACGTTGGCCAACGCGGAATTCGCCGCCGCCGAGCGCATGGGCATCACCGGCTATCCCCTGCTCTGGGAGATGGAAAAGGAGGCCATCCGGGACGGCCTGCAACGCTTCTTCGCCGCGGACGCCGACTGGTTGGCCGGGGCGTCGCTGGAATCCCGCTCGGAACAAACCTTCGACGACGCGCCGGTGGACGTGCCGGGTCTCGGCATAGTCCATTTTCGCGGCAAGATTGACCGGCTGGACGTGCTGGCCGACGAGGTGCGGGTGCGCGATTTCAAGACCGGCAACCCGGCGCGATACCTGGTCGGGACGCGAGGGGGGCAGCCCGATTACACCATCGCCAACGGGCGGGCGTTGCAGCTTCCGGTGTACGTGGCCGCCGCCGGGCAGCTCTACCCCGATACCAGCCTCACCGCGTCCTACTGTTTTCCGCTGAGCGAGGACAGGATTTTCGACCGCAGCCCGTACAACGACGCCGAGGGTCTGGCCGGTTTCCACGCCACGCTGCGCCGTATCCTGGGCATGGCCCGCGCCGGCATTTTCCCCGCCACGCCGGAGGAGAGGGACCACGGCAACTGCCGCTACTGCGACTTCAACCGCCTCTGCCCGACCCGTCGGCGGCAGATCTGGGAGCGCAAGGGCCGCCACGACCCGGCCGCCCAACCCTTCAACGTCCTGGGCGGCCCGGCCGCCATAGAAAATTGAGACAGCCCCAGGGAGAAGCACAATGGGAACGGTAACAGTAACCGTAGGAATAGGCGACCCACGGGGACGACGGTTCGAGGAACTCGAGGTCACCGTCGATACCGGCTCAACCTACACGGCAGTGCCTAGAGCAATGCTGCAAAGATTGGGCGTGCCGGTCGAAAGGTCTCTCCCCTCCGAGACGGCCGACGGCAGAATCGTCCCGGTTGACATAGGATACACCACCATAAGACTGGAAGGGATTGAGTTCCCCACGCCGGTCATATTTGCAGAAGACAATGAGCCAAGCCTGCTGGGCGTGGTCTCCCTGGAGGAAGCCGCCCTTGCCGTCGATCCCCTGGCGGGGCGACTGGTCCCAACCAACCTGCTCCGCTACTAACGAAACCGATGACTAATCCCACTGACGACGCGAGCGCCGGCCGGCGCATCGTCCGCGACCTGGACGCCAACCTCATCGTCGAGGCCGGCGCCGGCACGGGCAAGACTTACGCCCTGGTCAGCCGTGTGGTGGCTCTGGTTAAGAATGGGGTCAGGATGGAAAACATCGTCGCCATCACTTTCACCGAGATGGCGGCGGCGGAACTGTCGGAACGCATCCGCGCCCGCATGGACGATCTGCTGGATGACGCATACCGGGCCGGCTCGGATGATCCGCTGGTCAGGGACGGTATGGAGCGCATCGTATGGTCGGATGAAGAACTCCAGCGCATCAGCGACGCCATCGCCGAGCTGGACCGGGCGTCCATCCAGACCATTCACAGCTTCGCCGCCCAGTTGCTCCGCCAGCGGCCCATGGCTGCGGGCCTGCCCTACGGCTGGACCCAGTGGGACGAGCTGGACTCCGCCCAGGATTTCACCGAACGCTGGAACAAGTGGCTGGATTGGTCGCTGGGCAACGGGCCCACGGCAGACCCCGAGTTGCAGCGGGTCCTGCGCCACTTGATCAGCGTTGGCATCGGATTGGGCTACTGGCGCAACCTGGCCCAGGCGTTCCACCGGAATTATCACCAACTGCCCAACGAGGACTGCCTGGCGTCCGCTGACCCGTTCAACGCCGCCGACGATATACTCCGGGAACTCCAAGAATTGTGCGAATTGGACCGCAACCGCACCGGCACTTCCGCAAGCCTTCTGGACGATCTCACCAATGCCATCTCCGTAGTTCAAGCCGCGCGGGAAGTATGTGACGACGTTATTGCGGCAGCTGAAATCGTCAACGATGGCAACATTGGCCCCTCCATTAGAGGCGGCAACCGAGAAGTGCGTAGTCGTTTCAGCGCGGCGTGCGGCGCTTTTAGCGCCCGCATTCAAGCGGCTGCTCTGTACCCACTCCTGCAAAATCTCCACCAACACTTCGCCGCAGGGTACGCCGCGGACCGCCGGGCCGACGGCGCGGCGACTTTCGACGACCTGCTGGTGTGGGCCCGGGCTCTGCTGCGGGACAACGCCGACGCCCGCCGCCATTTCCAGGACCACTACACCCATATCCTCATCGACGAGTTCCAGGACACCGACCCGTTGCAGGCTGAAATCGGCTTCTACCTGGCCGCCGCCGGCGATGCCCCGGTGGGACGGCAGCCCTGGCACACGCTGCCCCTGGCTCCGGGCCGGCTGTTCATCGTGGGCGATGCCAAGCAGTCCATCTACCGCTTCCGCGGCGCCGACCTGGGCGTCGTCCAGCGGGTGAAGCAGGGCGGTCAGCTGGACGAACTCACCCTCTCCGAAAATCGCCGCTCGCAGCAGCCGGTGCTGGAGTGGGTCAACGCCCTGTTCGGGCAGGTTATGGGTGAGGACGCCTCCGGCCTACAGACGGAATACCGCCCCCTGCAACCCAACGCCGGCGTCCAGCAGGATGGTCTGGACGCCGGCGTAAAGGTGTTCGGGGAACCGTCGGATGGTCGGGCCGACGACGTCCGCCGGCGGGAAGCCGCGCAGATTGCCCGCCTGATCGGAGCTTACACCACCGACGGCGCCGACCGCCTGAAGGTGTATGACAAGGATAGCGGCTGCCTCCGCCCGGCCCGGCTGGGCGACGTGTGCATCCTGGTCCGCACCCGCACCGGGCTGGGAATACTGGAGCGTGCCCTGGAGGACGCCGGCATCCCTTATCGCATCGAGGGCGGCTCCCTGCTGTTCGACACCCAGGAGGTGCAGGACCTCCTCAACTGTCTGCGCGCCATCGACAATCCTGCCGACGCGGTGGCGGTAGTGGCCGCCCTGCGCTCCCCGGCCTTCGCCTGCTCCGATGTTGAGCTGCTGAACTGGCGGGATACCGGCGCGACGTGGAACTATCTGGACGTGGCAGATGGCGCGGCGTTGTCCCCGGTGGGCGACGGCATGGCCTGTCTCCACCGGTACTACCTGCGTCGCCACGAAGTGCCGGTCTCCCGTCTCATCAGTGAGTTCGTGCGCGAGCGCCGGCTGGAAGAGCTGGATCTGGTTGAATATCGCCCCCGGGAGATGTGGCGCCGCCGCCGGTTCCTGGTGGAGCGGGCCCGCATCCTGGAGACCGACGGCCCCACCGCCGGCGCGCCGGCGTCGTGGAATCTGCGCCAGTTCATCCTGTGGGCCGAGATGCAGCGGGATGACGCCAGCCGGATCAACGAGCTGCCGGCCCCGGAGAGCGACGACGATGCCGTGCGCATCATGACCATGCACTCCGCCAAGGGCCTGGAGTTTCCCATCGTCATCCTGCGCGACTTGGACTATGCGCCCCGTTCCGATTCTCCCGCCCTGCTGGTGGATCCCGATACCGGAAAGGCGGCGGTATCCATTGGCGCAGCCAGCGCGCGAATCCGTACTCTCGAGTACGCTGATCTGGCCAAGGCCGAAGCCAACCACCACGTCGCCGAAGAGGTGCGCCTTGCCTACGTCGCCGCGACCCGCGCCCGCGACCATCTGCTGGTCAGCCGGCATTGCCAACAACCCAGAAGCAGGACCCTCTGCAACGCCGTCATTGCCGCCATCACAGCGCAATCAGACACCCTGCCCCATTCGGTTATCGACCCGATCCCAGACCTGCCGCCGCGTCCCATCGCCGCCGGGCCGGACAACGATCTGACCGCGCTGGCCTACCAAGCTGAAACCTGGCAGCAGGAGCGGACGAAATCTATCGAAAACCGTTCACTTCCCCAGGCTGTTACCGCCACCTGGCTGGCCCGTCAAGCCGGAGCGGATGCTGACGCAACGGCCGCGCCGGGAGAAGTTGCAGCCGTCGTCATCGATGACAAGGACGCCGAACCGGACGAAGAACGGCCCTGGGTGGGGGGACGCGGCGGTACCGCCTTCGGCAGCGCGCTGCACGCGGTTCTCCAGTACGCAATGGCCGAGACTCTGCCGCAACTGCCGGCTGCCGACGGTGAGTCGCTAGCCCAACTCCAGGAGCAACTGGACCGCGCCATCGACCGGTTGGCCGGGTGGCAGGCCAGCCAGGGCGGAGTCCACGGCAGCGCCGGCGCCATCGCCCGGCTGGCCAAACGGGCGGTGCGCCACGAAGCGGTGGCGGCCGCGCTCAAAGCTCCGCAACTGTGGCCGGAAATCCCGGTAGCCGCTCAACTGGATACCCCCAACGGCCCGGTGGTCATCGAGGGCATCATCGACCTGCTCTACCTGGACCACGACGACCGGCTGGTTATCGTGGACTACAAGTCGGATGCGGTGGCCGATGACGCAGCAGAGCAAGCTAGGATGGAGCATTACCAATGGCAGGGCGCATCCTACGCCGCCGCCGCGCAACGCGCCACCGGCAAAAAGGTCAAGGATGTGCAGTTCCTCTTCGTGCGGCGAGACCGGGTCCGGTCAATCCCCAACCTGCCCGATCTGCTGGAGCGGCTGCCGCAAATGGTTTCAGGACAATCCTAATTCCCGGACGACGCGCCCCTCGCCCTGACCCCGCAATTTGGCCGATTTGCAAAGCATACGCAACATACAAATGACGGGAAATGTCAACAGGCTCTTAGGGCGATTGCAAAGTCATTCCACCATTCCGGCGAAAGCCGGAATCCAGAACGTCTTTGCCCCATCAATGCCTATCGACTCCGGCTTTCGCCGTAGTGGCGGTATGGGGCAAAGGCTGAAAGGCGACTTTGCAATCGTCTTGGATCACTGACACCCGCCCCTTGCCCAACAGCACATTAGTTTTCTACACTATACCTACCGGTGGGCGGCAAGCCTGAGGCTACGGCCCAACGCCCGGC
>CAYGAY010000009.1:12418-100108 GCA_964347975.1 uncultured Dehalococcoidia bacterium | reverse complement strand
GGGTAGAAATTATAGCAGTTCGCCAGGATGCGCCACCCGGCCGCTCCCGCCTGGACCATTCTATGACGCACAGCGCAACGGTGGCCGTCAGCGATATGGCGATGTATTCCAGGCGCACCCAGGGCAGAGCAAACGCGACGGCGGCCAGCGGCCAAGTCCAGCGCGCCGGATTTCGCGCGTAGAGGAGGATAGTCAGGAAGAACAGCCCCAGCATAAACAGCGCAGCAGCCGCTTCCATCCCGATAAACAAAGCTTGGTATTGGTAGAGCAACGGCAACGTGGCGAACAGCAGTAGCCAGGGCAGCCGCGCCAGCCGGGCCGCCGCGGCGATACAGGCCACGCCGCCGGCGATGAGCATAATCTCGAACGCCTTGATGGCGAGCAGGGCAGCCTCTTTGTCTAATATCCAGTAGAACGGCGTGATGAGAAACATCCAGAGGGGATGGTAGCCGTTGGTGCGGGTGATGCCGCCGTCGAAGGTGGAAAACTTTCCTTCGGCCAGGTGGTAGGCTATCTGGAAATAATAGAACGCATCATCGGTGTTCACATCTCGGATGAGGTTGATGAGGTCGAAGTTTGCCAGCATATAGCCCGCGACGGCTGCGCCGTAGGCCAGGATGCCGGCAATGAACAGGGCAAACAGCGCGTAGCGCAGCGGGGTGGGCAAAGTGAGCCGCAGGTTATTCAGGGTGAGGCCACGGAATAGCATTGGGTTGGTTCCATACGTCCACTGGTACGGCGCGACATTGTAGCACGGGCGGATGGGCTATAATGCGGGCATGGGGAATAACAGCAGGGCAGTCCGTCATAGGCTACACACCCGTCACTCCTGCCAACGCAGGAGTCCAGAAGTCGTAATATGCAGGAAACGGAAACACGATTGACGCATGAGGTCACTGGATTCCCGCTTTCGCGGGAATGACGGTGAGGGTGCGATGGCCCGGGGAATAATATCGTTATGCAGTACGACGTAATCATCATCGGCGGCGGTTCGGCAGGTTGCGCTCTGGCGGCGCGCCTATCTGAAGATCCCAACCGCTCGGCGCTGCTGCTGGAGGCGGGGCCGGATTTCGTCGATTTTGAGCAATGGCCGCCGGAACTGCGGGACGGCGCCAGCCAGGAGGCATCCGCTCCCGGCGCCGCTTACAACTGGTCGTATCAGGCTATTGGCACCGACCGACAGCCGGAACCGATGCAGATTGCCCGGGGCCGGGTTATGGGCGGCTCCGGCGCAGTCAACGGACAGGTTTTCCTGCGCGGCCTGCCCGAGGACTACGACGCCTGGGCGGAATCGGGCAACGACCAGTGGGCCTACCGACGCATTCTGCCCTTCTTCCGCAAATTGGAAATCGACGCCGACGCCCACGACGACTTTCACGGCAGTGATGGCCCAATCCCGGTGGCGCGCGCGCCGCGAGATGCCTGGCATCCCTTCCAGCGCGCCTTCGCGCGGGCTTGCGCTGATCTCGGCTACCCTGAAGATCCGGATCTGAACCACCCGTCTTCAGAGGGTTTCGGGCCGGCCCCGATGAACAACCCGGCCGGCATCCGTATGAGTACCGCCCTGGCCTACTTGTTGCCGGCCCGCCACCGGCTCAACCTGACGATACGCGGCAACGTCGTGGCGCGAAGGATACTGTTTGAAGGCGAAACCGCCGTGGGCGTGGAGGTCGAAAGCGGCGGCGACGTGTTCACGGTGGAAGGCGGCGAGATCGTTTTGTGCGCCAGCGGGATCGCCTCGCCGCAACTGCTGATGCTGTCCGGCGTCGGCCCCGCCGACCATTTAGCCAAGTTGGGGATCCCGGTCGTGCGCGACCTGCCGGGCGTGGGCCAGAATTTGCGGGACCACCCCTTGGTGTACGTAGACACCGCGCTGCATCCCGACTACACCGCCGGCGATTTCGCCGGCTCGCGCATCCAAACCCTGCTGCGCTACACCACGTCAGGGTCAACCGCGCGCAACGATATGCACGTGTACGTGAACAACGTCGCTTCCGGCCCCAGCCCCCTGGGCAGCGGGCCGGGCACAGAGCCCGCCTTCCAAGCAACACAGCCGACGCTGCGGATGACCTGCATCCTGCAACTGGCCGACAGCGCCGGCGAGCTGCGCCTGGCGTCGGCCGACCCTCACGACAAACCCTTGATTGACTACCGCTATCTCCGCAGCGATTGGGACCGGCAGCGACTGCGGGAAAGCGTGCGCCTGTGCCGGCGCATTCTCGGTCAGTCCTCCTTCGCTTCCATCGCCGGCGAACCGCTGTCGCCCACGGCGGCGGAGCTGTCCGATGATGCTGCGCTGGATGACTGGTTGCTGCGCAATGTGTTCACCACTTTTCACACGTCGGGGTCGTGCCGCATGGGGCCGGCCGGCGATCCTTTAGCGGTGGTGAACCAGTATTGCCGGGTGCATGGCGTCAACAACCTGCGGGTGGTGGATATTTCCATCTGCCCCAACGTGGTGCGGGCCAATACCAACGCCACAGCGGTTATGATTGCGGAGCGCGCCGCCGGGTGGATTGGCAGCGGCGCCGGCGCATAGTTGTCTCGGTCGCCGTGTGGAGACCGTCTTCCCGATGCGGGCAGCACAACTATGTTGGGGCGATGTCCGGTTCACTGCGCTATAATCGGCTCGGTCAGCTGCTGTTGGTCACAGTCTCGATACCGACGTTCTTGAATCGTCGATGCAGGAGGGGATAATGCTGGATTTGATTATCAAGGGCGGGACTGTGGTCACGCCGGCAGGAGTTGGCCTCAAAGACGTCGGCATAGCGGGCGAGCAGATTGCCGCGGTGGTAGCCCCCGGCATTTTGGA
The DNA here is from genome assembly GCA_964347975.1 of uncultured Dehalococcoidia bacterium. Classification (GTDB taxonomy): domain Bacteria; phylum Chloroflexota; class Dehalococcoidia; order Lucifugimonadales; family UBA3495; genus Bin87. Next base: position 97,296 of record CAYGAY010000009.1, on the reverse strand, counting down.
CGATTTGGGCGCGGGGGAGGTCATTGACGCGAGCGGAATGATTGTTCTGCCCGGTGGCATCGAACCCCACGCTCATATCAACGTACCGGTGCCCGATTACTGGGCCGGCGGCGACGATGGCGTGTTCACGCAACCGCCCGAAGCCGCCAGCCGCGCCGCCGCCTTCGGGGGAGTGACCACCTTCGTGGACTTTGCCGGCGCGCTGCCTTTGACGCCGGGCGCGGTTCCGCCTTCGGACCCGATCATGGCCCAGATCGAAACCCGTCGAGACATTTTCCACGGCCATTCGTATATTGACCACACCTTCCACTACATCCTGGCCGGGGCCATTCCACCCAGCACCATGGGCGAGATCGGCGAAGCCATCCAATCGGGCGTCGCCAGCTTCAAGATCTTCACTACCTTCCACGCCCGCGTGCCCATGGGACACCTGTGGGAGATTTTCCAGGAAGTGGGCAAGCACGGCGGGATCATGGCCGTTCACGCTGAGGAAGACGACATCGTCACTTACATGGAGGAGAAACTGGAGCGGGAGGGCCGCGACCACGCTTCCAACCTGCACCTGGCTCACAACAACATCTCCGAAGACATATCGTTCCGCAAAGTGGTGCGATTGGCCCAGAAGACCGAAACGGGCATCTATTTCGTCCACACCACGGCCAAGGAGGGCGTGGCCGCCATAGCGGAAGCCCGCGCCGCCCAGCTGCCAGTGTACGGCGAGGCCCTGCACAACTACCTGGAGTTCACCTGCGACGACTACCGGAAGCCCGAAGGACTGGCCATCCACACCTACCCGGCCATCAAGTTTTCCGACGACCGCGACGCGCTGCAACAGGGCTTGGTGGACGGCCCCATCTGCACCACCGCCACCGACGAATGGACCACCTACAAGAACGTCAAGCTGGCGGGGGATACCATTCGCGCCCTGTGCGGCGGCCACAACGGCATCGAGACCCGTATGCCGGTGACCTACACCAAGCTGGCCGCTAACGGGCGGATCGACCTGGAACGGTTCGCCGCCATCACCTCAACCAACGCCGCGAAAATCCTGGGGATGTACCCGCAGAAAGGCGCGATTGCCGTGGGCAGCGATGCCGACATCGTCATCTTCGACCCCAACTTGAAGAAGACGATAACGGTGAACGAACTGCACGCCGACTCCGACTATTCCATCTGGGACGGCTTTCAGTGCGAAGGCTACCCGATTATGACCCTGCTGCGCGGCAAGATCATCGTCCGGGACGGGCACCTGCTCGGCAGCTCTGACGACGGACGCTGGCTGTCTCGCAAGGTGGCGCCGCGGGTGATCACGCAGACGTCGGTGTGAGGCCAAAGAACCTCTGGAGCCCGGCTTCCGCTGGAATAAAGAGAAGGTAGTTTCAGATTAAAAGAAGGAGCGGCCGGTCCCGAGGGGGGAGTCGCTGAAGGAGCGGCTCGCTGCCGGTCGCTGGCCTACGATTGTACCGCTGTCGCCTTGCGGTTGCAACAGGCAGCGCGGTTTCGCTACAATCAGCCATTGGCACCTGATTGACGAACCAAAGAGGGGTAACACGATGGCCGTATCCGCCAGTACCATTCGCAACGTTGCGCTGCTGTCCCACAGCGGCGCGGGCAAGACCACCCTTGCCGAGACCATGCTGTTCAACGCCAAGGTAATTAACCGGATCGGCCGCGTTGAGGACGGCAACACCGTTTCCGACTATGAACCGGAGGAAACCAGGCGCTCTGCCAGCGTGCAGACCAGCCTGTTGCGGTTTTCGGAGGGAGACGACAAGGTCAACCTGCTCGACACCCCGGGATATGACGAGTTTCTGGGGGAAGCCGTCGCCGCCCTGCGCGTGGTGGAATCTACCATGATCCTGGTGGCCGCTCCCACCGGCGTTGACGTTGGCACCGAGCGCGCCTGGGACATGGCGCAGGCGCGCGGATTGCCCATCGCCATTGTCCTCAACAAAATGGACCGGGAAAACGCAAACTTTGAGCGCAACGTACAGGAACTGGCGCGCATCTTCGGAAACCGCTGTGTCCCCTTCCAATTGCCCATCGGCGAAGCCCAGGACTTCTCCGGCCTGGTGAGCGTCATCGATCCGCCGGCCGACATCCCCGCCGGGGTGATGGGCGATTTTGATTCCGCCCGCGAGCGTCTCATTGAGGCCGTGGCAGAGTCCGACGACGACCTGGCCGACAAGTACCTGGAAGGCGAGGAAATCACCGCCGCCGAGGTAACTGCCGGCGCCCGCGAAGCCATCCGCAACGGGGACCTGGTACCAATTCTGATCTCCTCGGCTACGCAAAACATCGGCGTCGAAGAGCTGGCGCAGGTGATACGGGACTTCCTGCCGTCTCCAGCCGACCTTCCCGCCACCTCCGGAGACGACGATGTAGTGTCCGACGCCTCCGGCCCCGCTGCCGCGCTGGTGTTCAAGACCACATCCGACCCCTTCGTAGGCAAGCTTTCCATGTTCCGGGTCTTTCGCGGCACGGCCCATTCCAACGGCGAGGTTTATAACGTCAACAAGGGCGAATCCGAGCGGCTGGGTCAGTTGTACCTGCCCCAGGGCAAGAACCAGGACAACGTGGCCGAAGTGGTCGCCGGCGACATCGGCGCAGTGGGCAAACTGAACGCCACCCTCACCGGGGACACGTTGGCCGCCAGCGACAATCGCGTTACCCTGCCCGGCATCGACTTCCCCAAAGGCTTCTACTCGCTGGCCGTGGTGCCGGCGACCCAAGCCGACCTGGACAAGATGAGCACCTCCCTGGCGCGCATCGTCGAGGACGACCCCAGCCTCCAGTTCACCCGCAATCCGGAGACCAGCGAGAGCCTGCTCACCGGCCTGGGCGAAGTGCAGATCGAGGTGGCTTTGGACCGCATTAAGCGCAAGTTCGGCGCCAGCCTCAACGTCAAGTTGCCCGTGGTGCCCTACCGCGAGACCATCACCCAGGTCACCAACTCCGAGTACCGGCACAAGAAGCAGACCGGCGGCAGCGGTCAGTACGGTCACGTGCTGCTGCGATTGGAGCCGCGTGTGCGCGACGAAGGCTTCGAGTTCGGCAACGAGGTAGTCGGAGGCCGCGTGCCGCGGGAACTGATTCCGGCAGTGGAGAAGGGGGTAGTCAACACGCTGAAAGAGGGCGTATTGGCCGGCTTCCCGGTGGTGGACCTCAAGGCCGTCATCTACGACGGCAGCACCCACCCGGTGGACGGCAAGCCCATCGCATTCGAGATTGCCGGCAGCCAGGCCCTGCGCCAGGGGATGCAGAAGGCGTCGCCCGTGCTGCTGGAGCCCATCGTCAGGCTGTACGTTACCGTTCCAGAGAACTACACCGGCGACATCATCAGCGACCTGAACGGCAAGCGGGGCCGCATTCTGGGCATGAACCCCGAAAACCGCTACACCGTCATCGAGGCGGAAGTGCCGCAGGCCGAGGTGCAACGCTACTCCCAAGACCTGCGCTCCATGACCGGCGGGCGCGGCTCCTACCGCTATGAGTTCGACCACTACGAACAGGTGCCGCAGAACATCGAGCAGCGGGTGATTGACACGGCCAAGCAGGCCAAGGAGGGAGCGACTGCGTAGGCGGCACAGCAGTTTGCCTTTCCTAACCGTAAAGAGGGCGGGTTTCTAGTTCGGCCCTCATTACGAGATCCTCAAAGGATAGCATGACAACGCAAGCAGCAGCTCCACTGCCAGGTGTAGAACAACGCCTGGCAGGCATCGAATCCCGTCTGGCCGCACTGGAAGCCACGATGGCGTTGTTCATTGAGGAACAGCGGCAATACCGGGAGGAACAGCGGCAATACCGGGAGGAACAGCGGCAATACCGGGAGGAACAGCGCGAGTTCCGGCAGGAGAACAATGTCCGGCTGGGCCGAGTAGAAGCCAATCTCACGCGCAGTTACCTCACTATCATCGGGCTGATGGGCACCATCATCGTTGGTGGCATCATCCTTAGGGTGCTTGGCTAATGAGGCAATTGCCTTGAACAGATTCCGCAGAACACGAACAGCGAGTGATCGGCACCGCCAAGCAGGCCAAGGAAGGGGCGACGGCGTAAGATCGCCGGTATGCTCACTGCAAAATGCGGCGGCAACTGAAACGCCGCCGCATTTTTCCCGGGCGCGCCGGTTTGCGCACGGTCAGGGAACAACTTCAAACTCGACCTGCGCCACCTTGCGGTCACCTTGGTATATGTACACGCCATGGGTCCCGATTGCCCACCGGTCGGGATCGGAGGAGCCGATAGCATCCCGGTGCCAACGTTCAGTCGTTCCCGCGCGAACCCGCAGTGTATATTCATTGCGCTCGTGTACAAACCCGTCCATGTAATACTCCACGGTGGTCAGGGGAATCGCCGTGGTTTGCGCAGCGTTCGGGAACGTGGCTCTCCAGTACAGATAGACCCGCCCGCTGAGAGCCTTCAGCTGAGCCAGCGAGACCCTGCCGGTACGGGCGCTCGGGTCAGCGGGCCACTCCTGATCCAGGGAGATGAAAGCGTTAGCGAGTTGGCCGTTGACGGCGGGCAGGCTTGGATCAACCGGGCGGTGGTCGAGACGGGACAGGTCGTATGGCTCCGTGCCGTCGTACCAGCGGGCGATAACCTGATCCACCATCGCTGCCACCTCGGGCGACACGCCCTCCTTGAAGGCGTGTCTAACGTGGCAGACGTTCAGATCGGAATCTCCACAACCGTCATCAGGGACATCACGTAGTCTTTTCAGGTAAAGGCTGCGGAACCCCTGCCGGAAAGTTTCCTGGTCCAGGTTAAGATAGAGATCCAGGAAGAGCCGCTGCCCCAATCGGTAAGTGCAGCTGTATTCGGGGTCTTCCGTTCCGGGGTCGGCAAGTTCCAGTTCCCGGATATGGATTTCAAAGAAACAAGGCGACCTGTTGGCGTCCAGTGGTCGCCCCACGCGCGCATTCTCGGAGATTATGGTAACGAAATCCGCGCCACCTTCGGCGATCCACCCTTGCATACCGTAACGCAACCAGTGTGTTCCAGCGCCGCTCCAATGGTAATGGGCGGACTCATGGGCAATGTGCCGTGGGCCACGCGCATAGTCTATTTCATCTCGTTCCGGATGGGAGGATATGTGCGTACCATGGTGCTGTCCAGCGGTTGGGGCGTCGAAGTACCAGACCAGGTGGTTGGTGGGAAACGGCACGTCCATGAACCCTTCGAGGTTGCGGACAGCGTGTTCAAAATAGTCCATGCTGTGTGTATTTTGGTCGCGGAGCCGTACAATGGCCAGCGTCACCGCGCCAGAAAGAGGCAAATGGATGGTTCGCTCCTCTTGGTACACTCCCTCACCGGTGAGCAGTCCGTTGAGCAGAAGCGGCACTGACTGTGGTTTGTTTCTTCTGGTTCCGCCCAGCAGGAGAACGATTTTGGCTTCTGCATCGGTGATGCCGTCGCTGAGGGCAGGATGGGCCATCAGCTCCAGGAACCCGGCCGACCCTTCATCCTCAAAACTTTCCAGCGACCGCATTGCCAGTGCGTCGGGGCTTGCCACGGTGTCCAGGAAGGGCATCCCCAGGATATCAATTGCCTTCTGTATGACTTCATACTCGAGGGATTCGTCCTCAGCGCGTATGGTACTGTTCAAGCGGTCGATTACCACGGCTTCGTCGCGGGTGATGTCGTCCTGGATCCAGGGTTTCGCCAGCATCGCTTCAGCCAGGTCGCGGGCGGAATAGGCAATTCCGTATATCTCATCGATGGCGGCGGCCTCGTGAGCGGTGATCTCGTCCTGGATCCACGGCAGGTTCATCAGGTTGTTGAACATGTCGCCATCCCGTACAGCGATGTCAATCAGAACCTCGACCGCTTCGCCCTCCAGACCGCGAACCCCGTCGGTCACCCAGGGCAGGGCCTTGATCCGGTTGGCTGACATGGTACCGTACTCTAAATTGGCAGAGGGAATGACCGGCGCGGACGCCGGCGTTGGCGGCTCCGGAGTTGAGGGCGCAGATGTAGAGGTCAGCAGCAGAGTGGGCCCGGGCGTTGGCTCCGGCGTGGAAGAAGGGGCCGGAATTGCGGTTGGCGCGGGCGATGGTGTCGGCACGTGCGGCGGCGTGCCAATGGGTACTGAATCTGCGGCCGGCACCCGCTCTGCTATGATCGTCGCAATAGCCGCTGTCGTTGGGATAGCTTCCTCCGGGAAGGCCGGCGTCGGCGTCGGTTCGGGAGCGGTGCAGGCTGCCAGGGTTAGGGTCAATGTTGAGCACAACGTCGCCAGCAACAGCAACTGTAGCATGTGGTCAGCGTCCCGTTTTAGATGGTTTCTTTGCCGGTTCCTGATGGCGCCGGACAGATCCTCACCTACCACAGCTTGCTTCTTACCACGGCTCGGCGAAAACGTCGGCTACCGCAATCGCCAGTCCGGGAATGGCGGCGATGGAGAGCATATCACCAGGGCGATACAGCCTTTCCGACCCATAGGCCCCTTGGCCGGAGCTGACTCCGGGTTTAACCAGGGCCAGTACAGTCTCCTGATACGGCTCCAGAATCAGATACTCCGGTACGCCGTGCCGGGCATACAGTTCCCGCTTGCGTTCCAAGTCATGGCGGGGATTGGACGGCGACAGGACTTCCACCACCAAATCCGGTGGCCCTTCGCAGCCGCGTGTTGTGATAATGTCCCGCCGTGCGGTACTGACAAACAGCAGGTCAGGTTCAACCGCCGTATCGCCCGGCACAATCAGGTCAAAGCGCGGGCGATAAAGCCGCCCCAAACGGCGCGGCCGGATATGGGGTATGAGTAACTCTCCCAAGTTTTCGGACACTTCCTGATGACGTGCGCTGGCTCCTGCTGCCGTCTGATACAAAACTCCATCAATCAGTTCCCATTTTTCATCGTCCGGTTTGGCCGCGTAATCCTCGTAGGTGTACCTGCCTTTTGGTTTTGCCGTTACCATAGTTGGTCTCCAATCAGAAGCCCCAAGCAGGCTGGTATTCGCCGAACACGTCCCGGAACACGCCCATCATCTCCCCCAGCGTGGCCTCTGCCTTCACCGCTTCCACCAGCGGGTACATCAGGTTGGCGTCGCTGCCCTGTTGGCGGGCGGCGGTTTCCAGGGCGCGCAGGCGGACGGCGACCTCCCGGCCGTCCCGGCGGCGGCGCACTTCGTTCAGGTGGGCGATGTGCCGCTGCTCGCCGGCCTCGTCCACCCGCAGGATGGGTATGGACAGGTTTTCATCCTCGGCCACGTATTCGTTGACGCCCACGGTGATGCGCTCTTTGCGGTCTTCTTCCTGCTGGTAGATATAGGCGGCGTCGGCAATCTCCCGCTGGAAGAAGCCGGATTCCAGCGCCGGGATTACGCCGCCGTGCCGGTCGATTTGCCCGAAGTAGTTGTAAGCGCCGGCCTCGACCTGGTTGGTCAGCGCTTCCAGGAAGTAGCTGCCGCCCAGGGGGTCAACGGTGTCGGTTACGCCGGTTTCGTGGGCGATTATCTGCTGGGTGCGGAGGGCTTGCCGGGCGGCCTCGGCGGAGGGCAGCGCCCAGGCTTCGTCCTTGCTGTTGGTATGCAGCGACTGGCAGCCGCCCAGCACGGCGGCCAGGGCTTGCAAGGACACGCGCACCACGTTGTTCTCCGGCTGCTGCGCCGTCAGCGACGCGCCGGAAGTCTGGGCGTGGAACCGCATCCAGCCCGAGCGCTCGGATTCCGCGCCGAAGGTCTCCCGCAGCACCCGCGCCCAGATGCGACGCGCCGAGCGGAACTTGGCGATCTCCTCAAAAAAGTCGTTGTGGACGTTGAAAAAGAAACTGAGCCGAGGGGCGAAATCGTCCACGGCCATGCCCCGCTCCACGCAGTGGCGCACGTACTCAAATCCGTCGGCCAGGGTGAAGGCCAGCTCCTGCACGGCGTTGCTGCCGGCCTCGCGGATGTGGTAGCCGCTGATGCTGATGGGATTGAACCGGGGCATATTGTCGGTGGCGAACTCCACGGTATCCACCACCAGGCGCATGGACGGGTGGGGAGGAAAGATGTATTCGTTCTGGGCGATATACTCTTTCAGAATGTCGTTCTGGATGGTGCCGCCCAGCGACGCGATAGCGGCCCCCTGCCGCTCGGCGGCCGCGATATACATAGCCCAGATGATGGCCGCCGGGCTGTTGATGGTCATGGAGGTCGTAACCTGGTCCAGGGGGATGCCGTCAAAGACGGTCTGCATATCCTCCAGGCAGGACACGGCCACGCCGCACTTGCCGAACTCGCCCCGCGCCCGCGGGTCGTCGTGGTCGTACCCGTACAGGGTGGGCATATCGAAGGCGACGCTGAGGCCCGTTTCGCCCTGGTCGAGGAGAAAGCGGAACCGCTCGTTGGTCTCCGCCGGTTCGCCGAACCCGGCGAACATCCGCATCGTCCAAAGCCGCGAGCGGTAGCCGGTGGGATGGACGCCGCGCAGGTAGGGATACTCGCCGGGGAGGCCAACGTCCCGCAGATAGTCGCTGTCGGCAATGTCCGTTGGGCCGTACACCGGGGCGACGGGAAGCTGGCTGAGGGTTTTGTAGGCCGCTTTGCGCCGGGGCGCGGCGTCGGCCTTTTTCTGCCACGCATCGGTGCGCTGGCGGATGGCTTGGTCGCTGTCGTTGGAGATGACCACGGGAAACTCCTGATGATAATGGGCAAGGTCAGTAGGTGAAAATATCGGCCACGGGGCCGGCGAAACCGGGCAACACCGGCTCACAAGTCAGCGTATCATCGGGGCCAAACCGCTGCACTGCGCCGTCATTCCGGTGGGCGACTATCGCGCGGGCTGCAATGTACAGTACCAGCGCCAGCCGCACGCCGGCCTCAAGCCACATTTGCGTTTTGGCGTCTATGTCGGGCTGCCGGTCGTCGGGTGAAACTACTTCCAGCACCAAATCGGGAACGACATCGGCATAGCCACGCGGCGGGGGCGGTTCCGCCATGCGTTCATAGGATATGAACCCGTAGTCGGGCGCGCGCATGGTGTCGGGGTTGCGCTCGATACTAACTCCGGTCTCGGCGGCGATGCCATGGCCCAGGTCGCGCTCCTCGGCAAAATTGCCGATGCGCCGGCCGAAACGCGCGGCAACTCTGCCGTGCTCGTGGCTTGCTGGCGGCATTTCTATCAGTTCTCCCCGGACAAGTTCGTAGCGCTTGCCATCGTACGGCATTGCCAGCAAGTCATCGGCGGTCATTAATTTTTGGGCGGTAGTCATTGTAAAGCCTCCTGATGGGGGCAGACGGTTGGACCGGGGCGCAGGCATAGTATAGCGTAGCGAGATGTGTCAGATACCTCGCTGCGCTCCTGCCAGCAACAGGTTCAATATCGGCATATCTGCCTCCGAAGAGTCAGGGGTATTGTGGCGGGTCTGACGGGCGACGGCGATTTGACGGGTTGTCGCGCATTTGGCTAACATCCCGCCAAGATGGTATGGATTATGACCAGCCGACGGGAGCCGATAACATTGCAACCCGACGTGTTGCGTTGGGCGCGGGAGCGTGCCGACCTTACGACCGACGAACTGGCACGCAAAGTAGGACTGAAAGCCGAGCGGGTGCTGGAATGGGAACGCTCCGGCGAAATCAGCATGGATTGGGCGGAACGGTTGGCCGGCGCTACACACAGTCCCCTGGGCTACCTGTTCCTCACCTTCCCGCCCGTTGAACCGCTGCCAATCCGAGACTTTCGCACTCGCGCCAACGAGTCGCCGGCCCGCCCCAGCCTTGACCTGCTGGAAACGGTTTATGCAATGCAGCATCGCCAGGAATGGCTGCGCGAGGAACTGATAGAAACCGGCGCCGAACCCATAGCGTTCGTCGGGGCCTATCATCCCAACGGCAATTACAGCGCCGTAGCTGATGCAATGCGCGTTGCCCTAGGACTTGCCGACGACTGGGTTGCGCCAGCGCTTACCTGGTCTGACGCCATCGGGCTGCTGCGCGATAACGCCGAGGCCGCCGGCATACTGGTGGTTTTCAATGGTGTTGTGGGCAACAACACCAGTCGCAAGCTCGATCCTGACGAATTTGAAGGCTTCGCACTGGTGGATGAGTATGCTCCGCTCGTTTTTGTGAACAATGCCGATTACAAGGCGGCCCAGATGTTCACCTTGGCCCACGAACTGGCGCATCTGTTCATCGGTGAGGAAGGCGTTTCTGCTATTGAGTCATTGTTGCCATCGGAGCACGACGTTGAGCAGCTATGCGACAAAATAGCGGCGGAATTTCTAGTGCCGGAAGCCGACTTACGCGCGCTCTGGCCTTACGTCGAAGAATACCGGGACGCTTACCAACAAATAGCGCGACGCTTTAAAGTCAGCAGGATTGTAGCCGCACGCCGGGCTCTTGACCTGGAATTAATTGACCGAGATGCCTTCTTTGATTTTTATAATGAGCATAAGGCGCAAGGAACCCGAGGCCGGCAGTCCATGGACGGCGGCAATTTCTGGAATACCCAACGCTGGCGCATCGGGGTTCGTTTCGCGGCAGCGGCAGTTCGCGCTGTAAAGGGAGGACGTTTATCCTATCGCGAAGCGTATGCTCTCACCGGGTTGAGGGGCGCTACTTTTGATAATATGCCCGGCAAGCTGGGCATCCGGCTATGACGCATCACGACGAAACCAGGTACGCGTCGGATACCGATGTACTGGTGGCGGCATACCATCATTACTATGCGCCGGACCTGTGCCCTGGTTTCTGGGACTGCCTGAGCCACCATCTCGCCGCCGGTAGGTTGCTGATAATCGACCGGGTGTACGATGAGATAATCTCCCCCTCTTATCTGGTTCAATGGACAGAACAGGCAGCCAATGATTGGTTTCCTGCTACCGCTACCCAATCCATTGCCAATGCCTACCGGCGGTTGATAGATTGGGTACAGGAAAATCCCCAATTCACGCCGGCGGCCCGTGCCGAGCTTGCCAGAGCGGCTGACGGGTGGCTTGCCGCTTACGCTATGGCAAATGGCGCAGTCGTCGTAACTAACGAGGTATCCGCTCCGAATGCCAGGCGCAAGGTACCGCTGCCAGACCTCTGCCAGCAGTTTGACATCCGTTGCATCAATACCTTCGAGATGCTACGGGAGCTCGGAGCCAGCTTTGACTGGAGACAACTCTGATAAACGCGGTCACTACCCGCCGCCGTTATTCAGCGCCCGCCCACGCCAGGTTCCGCGCCAGCGGTCCGTTCCCGCGGCTCCGAGCCAAGCCGGCGGACGGGCCGCAGGCGGCAATTACGGGTTGCCGTTTCCTATTGACATCCCCCGCCTTGGACAGTAAGATAATGAAGTAAGTGCGGAGTGGTCGGAGCACGCCGTCCCGCCTAAGGGATAGGCGCCGGACATAGCCGCGCTCCTGCTTGTAACTTTGCGGGGCCAGCTCAGCCGCGCGCCCGAGGCTATGCGTTTACGTGTATATGGACGCTGGGGGGACCATGATTTGGCACGTGGGGCCGGGGGATTGGCTGAGTTTCCGGTCTAATGTGAACTATGGTCGGTTGAGCGCTTCGGCTAATGCTACATACCAGGCGTCGTAGCCGGTCAGGTTGCCGCGCAATCCCCATATGCGCTCTGCGAACGGTCGGAATGGGAACAAATCCAGGTCAAGCCTGAGCAGGTGGCGTAGGCTATACTGGCCTCCACTGCTATTATTTGACTGGAACTTTCCAGCCGACGCAAGATGTTGCCAGCCTCAGCCAGGGCAAGTTCCGGGGCGGCCAGGGGCGCCTCGGCTATCACCGATTCGGCCCACTGCCCTTCCGGCCCTGAATCAAGCAGGGATGCGACGATAACCGAGGAGTCAATGACCGCACTCACTTCCGGTCCGCATCCCTGGCATTGAGGATGCTGGATGATGCGATGCGGGTCCGGTGGCCGGCTTGCGCTGTCGTACCTCCTGGAGCCACTGGCTCATTGCGGGCCGAGAGGCGATACGCTCCAGCTCGCCAAGCAGAAACTCCTGCATGGACTGGTGATTGCGCGCGGCGCGGGCAGCCAACTCGTCGCGTACCGTTTCCGGGACGTCTCTAATTGTAATTTGTACCACCATGCCGGCATTGTGCCAGCAATGGCGCTGTTTCGCAAACCTGCCCGTCGCTTGGGCCATATCGTTTTTTCCGGCACCCGGTTGGCGGCACGGGCTATTCTGTACTCGGGCTTATCCTGCCCGCGCCAAGTTCAACGCCGGCGGCCGATCCAACAGCTGCGCGTCGAGCAAGTCCGCCGGCCAAGCGTAGGCGGTAGCTAGGGCGGCGTGGGCGTTGGTCAGGGAGCGCCGACGCCACGGGGGTTCAGCGCGGCGACACTAACCGGGCGACGGCTTGCTTCGCCGGGTGGCAAGCCGTGAGCCGCCCAACCCCAGGATTGCGCCAATGGCTACTTTTACCATCCAGTCGCCAATGGTAAGCAGGCTTCCCTGAGCCGGTGTCAGACGGTCAGCGGGAACCGGCGTAAGAAACGCCAGAATGCCTACTCCGATTATGATTAGACCGAATAGTGAAACCAGCAACCACAACGGATGCACTCCGGGGCTCATGGCTGGATTTCACCCGAATGCCCCTCCGACGGGGTGGCCCCCGGCTTGCCGCTTTGCTGGACGCGGTACGCACGGTACAGGGGGTAGAGCATCCCGCCTATTCCTAAGAACAGGCCAGTGAAACCGATTACGATCAGCGTCATACCGAGGATTTGCCAGAACAATTCCATATCGTTCACCCGCCGCCATTTTCAGCCCAGGTACGCTGTATTGTACTACAATCCGCAACTACCGCACTCCACCAAGCTATCCCGCCCGCGCCAGGTTCAGGGCCAGCAGCCGCTCCAACACCACCGCATCCGGCAAGTCCGCCGGCCAGCCGTAGGCGGCGGCTACGGCGGCGTCCAGGGCGGCGTGGGCGTTGGCCAGCCAGGTGGGGCGCCGGTTGTAGAGGTTGGTCAGCGTGCGGCGACGCAGGTCGGTTGCGTTGAGGGCCGGGTTGCCGTCGGCGTCGGTGGGGTTCAGCCAGTTCTCCCGCAGGCGGTTCAGCTCGGCGGCGGCTTGGGCGATGGCGGCGCGCAGCGCGTCGGTGGGTTCCGGGAAGGGGAAGGTTTCAAAGGTTGCGGTGTGTGAGTAGCGAGGTCGTGATTCAAGTTGCGTTCCCATAGCTAGTGCCCAGACTTCATGGATACGGGAATGCAAAACACCGAAATCAAAATCATCATCGCTGGCGACAGCAACTATGGCCCCGTCCGGGAGGATGTGAGATGACAAGAACACGAAAAGGCGATGTTTTGCGACTCTGGGCGTTGCAATGTACCTTTTCAGATTGCTTACCGCCGATCGGAAATCTGGAGCAGTACGTCCGTGAACCCACCATCGTCGCCTTTCAAGCGGATTCCTTACGCTGTCTCGAAATGGTTTCACGTGCTGCTTGATGTACTCAAACGGCTTTTCATATTGAGCCGCTTCATATTCTGGCATATTCATATCGAAGTCTATTATCCACATATTACGTGGTCGCCGTGTAATGTCCAAAGCGTTGGCCCAGGGACGCACTACATCGGTGTTCGGACGGCCATTAGGGTTGCCCGCTGTGGCTATCATTTCAACAGCGGTCTCATTGTCAACTTCAAATTTACCCTTTTTCATATCGCCAATGAACGACCTGCCCGAGTTTTCGTCCAGTCGGTGGGCTTTCGTTAAATCCGCTCCCGCCATGAGGTTAGCGTTGATAGACGATACGGCTTCGCCATTCAGCAATTTTTCGGTTTGTGTACCATCATCAAATCCCACGATTGAAACGTGTACTGCCGCACCGTCCAAAACCCACGGACGGTCCGAATGGGCTAGAAAAATATCGCCAGTCTCTTTAATCCTCTCCAAAACACGCCGATTAGCACCGCCACGGATTCCTTGGGTTGCCAAAAGACCAACGCGCCTTGCCTTACCATTTGCAACCATGCTACGGGCTCTCTCAAACCAGTAACAGCAGTAGTCACTGTAATTTGGTATGCGGTTTGCAAAGACGTTAAACAAACAAGCAGTATAGCCGTCCTTAAGATGTCCCCGAATCAGTTGGCTACCCAGAAACGGCGGGTTCCCCACAATAAACTCCGCCGCCGGCCATTCCGGTTCGGCGGGGTTCTCCGGGTCGGATAAATCCAGAATGGCATCGGCCTGGCGGATGGTGTCCAGCGGGGTCAGTATCGGGCGGTGGGTGTAGGGGAAGCCGTTGGCCTGGTGCCATTGGATGTAGCCAATCCAGAGGGCGGTGCGGGTCAGTTCGGCGGCGTAGGGGTTGATTTCGATGCCCAGCATCCGGTCGGGCTTGACCGTGGGCGTCATACTCTCCCAGCCTTGCGCGGCGGCGAAGTCGATGACCTGCTTCTCCAAATCCAGCAGGGAGCGCAGGGCCAGGTACAGGAAGTTGCCGCTGCCGCAGGCCGGGTCGAGGACGGTTACGCCGGCCAGCCTTTGCTGGAAGGCCAACAGCCGGGCCCGGGCGGCGTCGGCAGCGTCGTCGGCCAGCAGTTCGCCCGCCTGGTGGCGGACGGTTTCCCATTCCCGGCGCAGAGGTTCCATTACCACCGGGTCAATCACCAGCATGATGTCGTCGGCGCCGGTGTAATGCGCGCCCAGCTGCGAGCGCTTGGAGGCGTCCAGCGCCCGCTCGAACAGGGTGCCGAAGATGGACGGCTCGATGTTGCGCCAGTTTTTGCCGGTGGCCTCGCCCAGGCGTTGCAGGGCGACGGCGCTCAACTCGACGGTATCGGCCTGGTTGAACAGGTCGCCGTTGAAATGGGGAATCGCGGCGGCCCCGAACAGGCCGCCCGATGCCATCTGCGCGAACAGGTTGGCCACGGCCTGGTTGAACAGGTCGGGACGGCGAAACTGCTGGCGCACAATCTCGGTGAACAGGCCGTCGGGCAGCAGGCCGGCGTCTTCGGCGTAGAGGCAGAACACAATCTGGTTGAGATAGCGGGCCAGCCGTTCCGGCCCCGTATCGGAGTACGGGGTGACGTTGTCGTTGATGTGCTGTTCCATATCGGCCACGATGTCGCGGAACAGGTTGGCCGTTTCGCGGGTAACGTCCTCCACCGTGCGGTCGGGGCGAAACTCGCCGGGAGCGAAAAAGGCGTTGCGCAGTTTGGTCAGCTGCTCCGGCTGGTCCAGCGTGGCAATGGGGATTTCGTGGAGCAGGGTTTCCATCCCCGGAAAGTTGGTGCGGATGAGGATGGTGCGAAAGGACGACACGATGAGCAGGGGCGGCGTTTTCAGATAGACCTGGTAGCGCAGGAGCTGGTTAAAAGCGCCGTCCAGCTGGTCATCGCTGCCCTTGAACTCCCAGCCGAACCGCTCCTCCAGGTAGGCGTCGGCAAAACCGCCGGGCACCCACTTCTCAAAGGTGAAAACGTCGGGGTTGCCGTAGGCCACCGGGCTGGGATGGCCCACCAGGGCGCACAGGTCAAGGAACATTTCCTGCGACGCCTGCTTTTCGCCAAAGGCGACGGATTGCCACTTGACGATGAACTGCCGGGGGGTGATGGCGTGGGCGGCGGGGGTGGTCATAGCGGGTTGTCCTGACGTGATTGACCGGGCTAATCATGGCAGAGGGCGCAAGACGCTGCAACGGTTTAAGCGAGCGTGTGATATGCTTGACTATCATCTATGGGTGATTGAGGTATAGCTATGACAACCCCGCTGCTGAATACGGAGACCGCATCCGTGGGCGAATTGCTGGAACAGGCCCGGCTAGCCTTGGAGACAGATCCCTCCGAGTCGCCGGCCTTGTTGCTGACAGCGGTCAACAAAGTATTGGCTGAGATAGCGCCTGACGAGGAACCCGCCGCCGCCGCGAAGCGGTTATCCGTGGAACAGAACCGCTGGGGAATAGAAGCCGGCTATAAAGCGCTGCTGTATTATTACGAAGACAGCCTGAGCCCAAGCAGGTTTTCCTTTTGGGAAGACTTCGACTTGGAACTGCACTTGGAAATTGCGGACGATATGGTCAGGATACTGAAAGAAAGCAATGACTGACCGCGTTCCACAGGATTATCTGCAATCCGCCCGGCGTCGGCTGGATAACGCCGCCGAAGTGTACCGGCCGGCGAGTGTCCAGCAATACGACAGGGCGTTCCTTGAGCTGTCCGATGTGGGGATGTTGGTATGGAGCGCCGGAATTGATGTGGTGTCGGCGCTAATGCGCCTGGACGGCTACACCGATCTGGGCGCTTCGAGCAACCGGCATCGTTACTTGCGTCATCGCTTGCATAACCGCTATCCGCAGCGTGATTTGCGGTTCGGCTGGTCGTATCTTGATCAGTTGCACAGCTTCCAGCACAATCTAAATTTACCGGAGACCAATTTTATAGACGCTTGCCAAAATAGCGGCCGATTGTTCGGTGAACTGAACGACCTGCTGCCCCCGGCCCTGCGGCTGCCCGAAAGCGCCTACGCCTGGTTGTACCAAGTCAGTTAGCCTACCCCACCACCCGCACGAACCGCCGCCGTCCGGCGCGCACCACATCCCCCGCCGCCAGGGCCGGCGCGTCGCCGGCTGCCACGGCCACCCGCTCGCCGTTAGCCCGTATTACTTCCACCGCGCCCTGGCCTACCAGCCGGCGCGCCTCCGCGTTGCTGGACGCCAGGCCGGTCTGCGCCAGCAGCCGGTTGACGCTTAACTCGCCAATGTCGGCAAGGCTGACCTCCGGCATTTCGTCGGGCAAATCCCGGCGTTGCACCACCTGCTCAAAATGGGCCTCGGCGGACTCCGCCGCGCCAGTGTCATGGAAAGTGGCGGTGATGCGGCGGGCCAGCCCCTTCTTGAAGTCCATGGGGTTGGCCGTTTCCGACGCCATGGACTGCTGCATCTCGGCAATGTCGGCGTCGGGCACGTCGGTCAGGTATTCGTAGTAAGACGCAATCAGGCCGTCGGGCAGGGACATGAGCTTGCCGTACATCTCGGTAGGCGGCTCCTCCAACGCTACGTAGTTGCCCAGGCTTTTGCTCATCTTTTGCACGCCGTCGGTGCCGACCAGGATGGGCATGAGGAAACATTGCTGGGGCGTCTGGCCCATCATGCCCTGCAACTCCCGGCCTACCAGCAGGTTGAACATCTGGTCGGTGCCGCCGAACTCCACGTCCGACTCGATGACTACCGAGTCGTAGGCTTGCATCAGCGGATACAGCATCTCGGTGATGGCGATGGGCTGGTTCTGGGAGTATCGGTTGGCGAAGTCCTCCCGGTGCAGGAACTGGTTGATGGTGAAACGGCTGGTCAGCTCGATGACGTTGGCCAGGGTGAACTCGCCGAACCATTGGCTCTGCCATTCCACCTGGGTACGTTCCCGGTCCACTACCTTGAAGAACTGGCGCATATAGGAATCGGCGTTTTCCAGCACCTCGGCATGGGTGAGCATGGTGCGCGTGGCCGAGCGGCCGGAGGGGTCGCCGATTTGCGCCGTCCAGTCGCCCACGATGAGGATGACCTGGTGGCCCAGATCCTGCAGCTGGCGCAGCTTGCGGAGGCCGACCACGTGACCCAGGTGGATGTCGGGCCGGCTGGGGTCGAAACCCATCTTGAGGCGCAGGGGCCGACCGCGCCGCAACATGGCCGTGAACTCATCTTCGGAGATGATGCGGCTCACCCCGCGCCGGGTGATGGTGGACAGGTTTTCGGGGATCTGCACTTGACTGGTCAACACACACCTCGATTGCCGGGTCATCAATTGACCGGCGGATTAGGCGTGGTCCAGCCGGTCGTGTTCCTCGAGAATGGAGCGGGCGTTCGCCACGTCCCGGTTCATCTGCGTGATGAGCGCCTCGATGCCGTCGAAGGTTTCCTGCCCGCGCAGGCGGGAGACGAACTCCAGGCGCAGATTTTCGTCGTAAATGTCGTCGGAGAAATCCAGCAAATGGGCCTCGATGAGGCGCTGGCTCAGGCCGAAAGTGGGCCTTACGCCGATGCTGGTGGCCGCCATGTGGCGCACGCCGTTCACGGTGGCATAGGTGGCGTACACGCCGTCGGCGGGGATCACAAAGTTCTGCGTCGGGATGATATTGGCCGTAGGGAAGCCCAGTTGCCGTCCCATCTTCGCCCCATGCACTACCACGCCATCGGTAGCGTAGGACCGGCCCAGCAGGTATTCCGCGCCGTCTACGTTGCCGTCGGCCAGGGCGTTGCGTACGCGGCGGCTGCGAACGGCGGCGCCTTCCAATTCCAGCGGCGCGACGGTTTCCACCCAGAAGCCCATGGCTTGACCGCGCCGTCGCAGGTATTCCAGATTGCCGCTGCGGTTGCGACCGAGGGCGAAGTCCGGTCCCGTCACGATGCCGCGCATTTGCAGGCAGTCCACCAGCAGATGCGTAAATTCGTTGGCGTCAAGGTTAGCCAGGTCATTGGTGAACTCGACACATATAACACAGCCAACGCCGGCGTCGTAGAGAAGGTTCACCTTCTCCTCAGGGGTGATGATTTTGGTGACGGTGCGCTCCGGGTTCACCACCTCAGCGGGATGGTTGCTGAAGGTGATGACGGTTGGAACGAGCGGGGGTTCCGCCAATTCAAGCATCCGCCGGAGGAGGTGCCGGTGCCCGCGGTGAACGCCGTCGAACACTCCGATAGTGATGACGGCGCCAGCGCCGAGAGGGGGCGCAGCTTCGGCCAATGCCCGGCGAAACGCCGCGCCGCCGGGCGTCCGTGATTGGGCGTATTGCGGAGTGGACATTGCTGCGTGGCTGACCGGCGAACCGAGTGGGCAAACGTCACGGGAGCCGCAGTTGGCGCGGCGCGCCCAGCGCATGATTGGTCAAGAGTACGGGCTAATATCCACTGCGGCGGAGTATAGCGGCAACGATGGTAGCACACCCCCGGCAACCGGGCAAGCATGACATGAACGGAAACCACGCGAACGGGTTATACTGACGTCGGCATGGCCTATCGCGCGAAAATCGGCCAAAACCCGCAGACGCTGCAAACGTCGCCCGATCCGGGTCGGATATAAAATGTCTCCACGCAATTCCAATTCGATGCGTGTTGCCAGTGGCGAGGCACGTGGCATCCGGCTGAAAGGCGCCGCGGTAGCCGGCATTCGGCCAACCACGGAACGGGTGCGCGCCGCCATCTTTAACATATTGGAAGCCAGTCAAGTTATCGACCACCGCGCTGTTGACCTGTTCGCCGGCACCGGCAGTCTGGGCATTGAAGCGTTAAGCCGCGGAGCAGCCTGGGCCGATTTCGTCGAACGCAACCGTCGGCAGCGCCTGGTCCTTCAGGACAACCTGGAGCGCGCCGGCTATGCCGAGGCGGGCCGAGTACACTGCGCCGATGTCCCGGGATGGCTGCGACGCGCCGGAGCCGGAGAATTCGGAGGTGAGCGTTATGGCCTGGCGTTGTTGGACCCTCCCTACCGGATGGGTGACCCAACCCCGACGCTGGCCGCGCTCTGGGAGTCGGGCCTGCTTGTCTCCAACGCGACAGTAGTGTTGGGACACAGCAGCCGACAGGAAATGCCGGATCGGGTGCACGGACTGCGTCGGTACGACACCCGCCGATATGGCGACAACGCGGTGGCGTTCTATCGCGCGGAATGCGCAGACGCAACCTGACTGGAGTCAAAACAAGCTTGGAGAATTGCCGAATGGTAACCGCTCTATATCCGGGGACTTTCGACCCGGTGACCATGGGACATCTCAACGTGGCGCAACGGGCCGCGCGGCTTTTCGATTCCCTGATTATCGCCGTATATGACACGCCGTCCAAGAGTCTGTTGTTCAGCACTGAGGAGCGCGTGGGGCTGATGCGGGAAGCGGTGGCCGACCTGGACAACGCGACAGTCCGACCGTTCAACGGACTGGTGGTGAAGGCCGCCCGGGAGGCGGGCGCGGCTGCCATCATTCGCGGGCTGCGCAGCGGACCCGACTTTGAGTACGAATCTCAAATGTTCTTTATGAATCGCCGGCTGGAACCGGACGTGGACATGGTGTCCCTCATGAGCGACCAGGAGCATATGTTCATCAGCTCCAGCCTGTTGAAGGAGGTCGCGCAGTTGGGGGGCGACATTGCCGGCATGGTGCCGCTCCACGTGGCGCGGGCCCTGGCTGATAAGTACCAGTCGCCGTAGCGGTAGCCGTTCCAGGCAAGTCATGCCGCCGGCGCGAGGGGGATATCATCGACATCAACAACATAATCGACCGGATCGAGCTGCTGGTTGACTCCAGCAAGTCAGTTCCGCTCAGCAGCAACGTGATGGTTGACCGGACCAAACTGAGTGAATTGGTGGCGCAGTTGCGCATGTCCATTCCGCAGGAAATACACCGGGCTGAAGAGATGCTGTCCCGCAAGGACGACATTATGTCCTCGGCGGTGACCGAAGCGCACCAGGCCCGTCAACAACTGGAACAGGATTTTCGCACCCGGCTCAGCGACCACGAACTCGGTCGCAAAGCCGAGGAGACGCTCCGCGATGCTGAGATAAAATCCCAACGCATCATCGGCCAGGCTGAGCAGGAAGCCGAAAATCGGCGCAACCAGGCCGACGCCTACGCCCTGCGCACCCTGAGAGACCTGGAACGGGAACTAAACGCTGCCACCGGCTCCATTCGCAAAGGCATCGACATGCTCGCGGGCGCCACTCTGTCCGCCGGCGCGAACCCGACGGCGCCCTCTCCCCAGGACTTTGTCCCCGAAGACCTGCGAGAACGGATCGAGTACCGATAGGCGGCCGCGGCCCATCGAAGACCACTCCGCAAAGGCTGACCGGTCAAACCCGTTCAGTAGGCGTCGTCCCCGGTCCCAGCGTGCGCGACGACGCCTGTTTCACTTGACATTACCGCTCCAACCGGGTGTAAAATCAGGCGCGCAAACGGGCGGGGGCGGCTGGATTGACTGGCAGCCCTTTCCGGATGCAGTCAGCGGAGCGATGCAGCGAGATGCGTGAACTGGTAATCGACAGCATCCGGATCAGCCAGATGAACTACCAGCGGGTGGTGGTGCTCAAAGAACTGGAGACCAGCCTGTTCCTGCTCATATGGATTGGCCCCACCGAAGCTGAAGCCATTGCCGTCAGGATGCAGGGGATGACGGTCCCGCGTCCGCTGACTCACGACCTGCTCGTTGATCTCGTCAAGTCGGTGGGCGGTTCTTTTGAGCACATCCTGGTCAATGATCTCCAGAACGAAACGTTCTACGCCAAAATCGTCATCAGGATTGGCGACCATACCCACGAAATCGACTCTCGCCCCAGCGACGCGATGGCGGTGGCAGTGCGCGCCGAAGTCCCCATTTACGTCGCTGACCAGGTGATGGAAAAGGCGGCCATTTCAATGGATCAGGAAACCGGCCAGCCCGCTGCTTCCCAGAGAGGGGACGGTGAGGATGCGCCCGCTGAGGTTACCGAAGAGGAGTTGCAGGGTTTGTCAGCGTTCACGGATCTCATCAACGAACTGGACATGGAGGATTTCGAGCGAAGATAGATCCGGCCCATGCCGGTTCTCGAAGCCCTGATGCACTCAGCCCTGCCCCGGTGACGGTGGGGCTTTTTCGTAACGCGGGTTACGGTTTTCGCCGCTCCTCCAATTGACACGCTGCATAACGAATGCTAATATGCCTGCCGTTTGGAATCGGAAATGCCGCAATGGCTGATAGTAGCCCTGCGGCTGACGGGTTTGGGGTGGTACGTCGCGCTGTGCATCGTGCTGGGCATAGTAGGGGGCGTCTGGTTGGGGAAACTCACCGGACAGGTGGCCCTGATGGTGCTCATCGGCACAGTGCTGGGCAGCGTGGTCGCCTTTTACGGGGTGTATCGCATGGTGCTGCCCGCCATCTACGGCTCCAAACGCGGCCTACGGTCTGCCGCCAGGCAGGACCGCGAGCAAAGTGACCACGGAGGCAACTGGTAGTCGTGACGCGCAAACGGGCATTTCTCCTGTTCGGCATCGGCATGGCGGTGCTCCTCATCGTCGGTTTTGTGGTCGGAGCCATCGGCTCCAAAATGTTCGGGCTGGAAAGTTCCTTCCTTTCGCGGCCGGCAATTCACCTTCCGCCCGACCCGGTATTCCCGGCATCCGTCCGCGAAAGCGTGGTGGGCTATCGCGTCGCGGACAAAAAGGCTGACGATCACGGGGAAGCCAAGGCGACGGACGCGCCCTCGACGGAAGAAGAGCATGGTGAAGAAGAGCATCATGGCCTGGGCCTGATGCAGTTCGCCGTCACCAATACTTTGCTCTCCGCGTGGTTCACCAGCATTGTAATGCTGGTGCTTTTCGTCAGCGCCGGGCGCAAACCCAAAGTTGTGCCGACCCGGCTGCAAGCCCTGGTTGAGATAATGTTTGAGGCGGTTCTCAACTTCTCATCTTCGGTGCTCGGCCCTGAGATGGGCCGCAGGGTTTTCCCCGTTGTGGCAACCATTTTCTTCTTCGTGTTGTTCAACGCCTGGATTGCGATTTTCCTTATACCCATCTACCAGGCGGTGGGCTACGGCGCCAACGTCGGCGGCGAGTTCAAACTGGCGACGCACCTGATCCGGCCGGCCGGGACTGACGTGAATATGCCTTTGGCTCTCGCCCTGATCTCCTTTGTGTTCGTGGAGTACTGGGGATTTCGGGCGCACAGCTTCGGATACCTCAAGAAGTTCTTCGCGTTCGGCGAGCTTCGCAAAGGACCGTCGGGACTTATCGGGGTCTTCGTCGGAATCCTTGAGCTGCTTTCCGAATTGGTTCGCGTCGTCTCGTTCACCTTCCGTCTCTTCGGGAACATGACTGCCGGGGAAATACTGGTGATAATGATCACCTTCCTGGTGCCTTTCGTGGCGACGCAATTCGTCTTCGGTCTGGAACTTCTCGTGGGTTTGGTGCAGGCGGTTATCTTCGCCGGTTTGACTCTGGTGTTCCTATCGGTGGCGGTGAGCCACGAGGAACACTAGAGGAGCCACGGCCGGCGGTCAAAATTGGGCATTCGCCCCGGGCAGCATTGCAGCCGGGGCAAGCTGAAACACAAGGCCAACCTTGAACCGGAGGATTTTCAACAATGGCACTTGACCTCTCAATGTTTGCGATGTTGCTGTCGGTGGGCGCCCAGGGCATCACCGAAGAAGGCGCCAAGCTATTGGCTGCCGGCTTGGCCATCGGCCTCGGCGTGGTCGGCCCCGGCATCGGCATCGGCATCCTGGGCTCCGGCGCGATGAACGCCATCGGGCGCAACCCCGACGCCGCCGGCGCGATCACCACCAACATGATTCTGGCCATCGCATTCGCCGAGGCGCTGGGTATCTATTCACTCATCGTCGCAGTGATCCTGCTCTTCGTGGTGTAACAACATGGTTGAACTGGGATTGAACGTTCCCTCGTTGATCAGCTACCTGATCAACTACGTCATCCTGCTGATCCTGCTGGGAGCGCTGGCCTACCGGCCGTTGCTTAACGCTCTGGACAATCGGGTTGACAGCATTCGCGAAAGCCTGTCCGCGGCTGATCGGGCCCGGGAGGAAGCGGCCACGTCCCGCGCTGCCATCGAGGAAGAACTCAACGAGGCCCGGCGCGAGGGCCAACGGCTGTTGGACCAGGCCCGCGAAGCCGCGGACCGTTTCCGAGAAGAAGAGATGGGTCGCGCGCGACAGGCCGCCGAGGAGTTCTCCGAGCGCGCCAGGGCGGACATCGCCCGGGAACGGGACGCCGCCATCAACGAAGTGCGCGCCGCCTTTGGCGACCTGGCCATTTCGGCCGCGGAGCGGATCATCCGCCGCAGCGTCGACCGGCAGGCTCATCAGGAACTCATCGACCAGGTATTGGCGGAAGGGGAGCAGGCGCTGCGCCGCAACTGATCCGTCAAGGCACACAGGTCGGGTCGCGTTGCCGGGGCGACGCGACCCGACCCCCGGCCCCGTCGCGCTCAGGTTGAACGCTTCGGGAAAGTTACGCTAAACAGGGAGGCAGCAAGCCGTGGCAAACCGCTTGTCGGGGCAACGCTACGCCCAGGCCATCTTTGAGTTGGCCGAGGAACATGAACAACTCGAGCAATGGGACCAGGATCTGCGCCTGGCCGCAGATGTGTTGGGCGATGCGGAATTCGCGCTGTTTTTGAAGCACGCCGAAGTCCCCGCAGAGCGCAAGACATCCGCCATCGAAGATGTGCTCTCCGAGGTGCATCCGTTGGTGCGCAACCTGGTTTCCTTGCTGGTCAACCGAGGCGGCGTGGACGCAATGCGCGACGTGCAAGAGGGCTATTCGCACCTCCTGGACGAGCGACTGGGGCGTCAACGGGTTGAGGTCACGACGGCGGTTTCCCTGGAAGACGCCGAGCTGGAGCGGATCACCAATTTCGTGGCGCAACTCGTGGGCCGTGAGGTGGCGCTTAGCGCCCAGGTTGACGACTCCATTCTGGGCGGCCTCATCATCCAGATTGGCGACCGGCTGCTCGACGGCAGCACCAGCACCGCGCTGGAACGGATGCGCCAGACGGTGCGGGCGCAGGCTGCCTGATCAAACGACATAAGGAGACTGGCCGATGGCAGTCAGAGGACAGGAGATAGTATCTCTCATCAAGCGGCAAATTGAGGAGTTCGGCGGCGACTTGACCCTCGTGGACGTGGGAACCGTCGTGCAGGTCGGCGACGGAATCGCCAGCATCCAGGGCCTGCAGAGTGTTCGCTCCAATGAGCTGCTGGACTTCGGCAACGACGTTCTGGGCTTGGCCTTGAACCTGGAATCCGACATTGTCGGCGCAGCCATCCTCGGCGACCCCAACGCAGTCAAGGAAGGCGACCGCGTCCGCGCCATGGGGCAGATCATCGAAGTGCCGGTGGGCGACACGCTGATCGGTCGGGTGGTCGACCCTCTCGGTCGCCCGCTGGACGGCAAGGGCCCCGTCACCACCGAACGCACCATGCCCGTGGAGCGTACCGCTCCCAACGTGGTGGTCCGAAGGTCGGTGGACACCCCGGTTCAAACCGGCATTAAGGCCATCGACGCCATGATTCCGATTGGTCGCGGCCAACGCGAGCTGATCATCGGCGACCGTTCCACCGGCAAAACTGCCATCGCTATCGACACCATCATCAACCAGCGGGAGACTGATCTGATCTGCATCTACGTCGCCATCGGACAGAAGCAAGGGAAGGTGGCCCAGGTGGTGGGCATCCTGGAAGAGTACGGCGCGATGGACCATACCATTGTGGTCAACGCCGGCTCCGCAGACTCCGCCCCGTTGCAGTTCATCGCGCCCTATGCGGGCTGCGCCATGGGCGAAGCCTTCATGGAAGAGGGCAAGGACGTGCTCATCGTCTATGACGACCTGACCAAGCACGCCTGGGCTTATCGCCAGATGTCGCTGCTGCTGCGCCGTCCCGCCGGCCGCGAAGCTTATCCCGGCGACGTTTTCTACCTGCACAGCCGGCTGCTGGAACGAGCGGCCCGTATGGATGACGAATTCGGAGGCGGGTCTCTGACGGCGCTACCCATCATCGAGACCCAGGCCGGGGACGTTTCCGCCTACATCCCGACCAACGTCATCTCCATCACTGACGGTCAGATCTACCTGGAGCCGGAGTTGTTCAACGTCGGCATCCGGCCGGCGGTCAACGTGGGACTGTCGGTTTCCCGCGTGGGCGGCGCCGCTCAAACCCGCGCGGTGCGGCAGGTGGCGGGACGCTTGCGACTGGACCTGGCCCAATATCGAGAGTTGGCAACGTTCGCCCAGTTCGGCACCGCCGACCTGGACGCCGCGACCCGCGCCCAGTTGGCCCGGGGCCAGTTGGCTACCGAAGCCCTGAAGCAGGGCCAATACCAGCCCCTCAATCTGGGCGACGAGGTGATCGTTCTCTACGCGGTCAACGCCGGGCTGATGGAGGATGTGCCCCTGGAGCGGGTAGGCGCTTTTGAAGAGCAGATGCTCCGTCACGTCAACGCGTCCCATCCTGAACTCAGCCAGTCCATCCGGGAAACGGGCAGCCTCGGCGACGAGCTGGAAGGGCAGTTGACCGCGGCCATCAATGACTTCAAGCCCACTTTCCAGTAGGAACGGGGCGCCACCGGCGAAGCACAAAAGGCAACAGCAGGGTTAAGCCATGCCCAGCGTTAGAGACATACGCCGGCGTATCCGCAGCGTCGAGAACACCGGCAAGGTAACCAACGCGATGTCCCTCATCGCGGCATCCAAGATGCGCCGCGCTCAATTGGCCGTGACGGACGGACGGCCCTACGCGGAAAAGATCCTTGAAGTCATCGCGGAACTGGCGGCTCAACCCGCCGGGGAGTATGACACGGTTCATCCTTTGCTGCAGACGCGGCCGGTGAACAACGTGGGCATGGTGGTTATCACCCCCGACCGGGGTTTGGCCGGCGGGATGCACGCCAACATCAACCGGCAGGTGGCTCGGTTCATTCTGGACAGCTCCGCCACGGTGCGCAGCATCGTGGTCGGACGCAAGGGCCGCGACTTTATGGTGCGCTACACGGACACCGTGCAGGCGGTCTTTACGGACCTCAGCGACCGTGTGGCGCTGGCGGACACGACGGCAATCTCACGCCTGGTGATTGACGGATACACCGAGGGCGAATTTGACGAGGTGCACTTGGCGTATATGCGGTTCGTGTCCACGGTGCAACAGGAGCCCGTGGTCCGCCGCATCCTGCCGGTGGAGCCGGCGGAGTTGGCATCGGCTCAGCGGGTGGGCTACATATACGAGCCGGACCCGGCGACGGTGCTGAGCGCCCTGCTCCCGCAGTTCGTGGAAATGCAGGTGTACCACGCCATCCTCGAAAGCATTGCCAGCGAACAGTCGGCCCGCATGGTTGCCATGCGCAACGCCACCGACAACGCGAACCAACTTGCCTCAGACCTCACTTTGGTAATGAACAAGCTCCGCCAGGACAGCATCACCAACGAACTGCTGGACCTGGTGGGCGGGCAAATCGCGCTGGAGGGGTAATCGTGGATGACCGGCGAACACCCAATTGTTCCCGTTCCATATTCCCGCCGCACTGTACCGATGGTTTCTGGCTACTTACGGCGTCTCCGCTGTCGCGCCGATGGCCATAGAATCCTGCAAGCAACCGGTTGTTCCGGAAACCGCTTGGTATGATGTAGCTACAGCCGCTCTAAATGTTTGGAGCAGGAGTTTGTCCATCATGCACTGCCTTCTCTGGCGGCAGGGGAGGTAATCAATATGGTTTTGGGAGAACTTATTAAAGAAAAAGCCCGACAAGAGGGGAGGGCCGAAAGTAACCGGGCTTGGCGGGAATGGCTACTGCGGAAAGCTGAAGCCGAGGCCAAAGGCGAGTCTTTCGATGAACCGAACCCGGAGGAACAACCGGAGGAACCCCGCCGCCGTTTCTTGTTCTGGCGGCGTTAAGCAAGTACACCCGGAGGACAACCAACATGCCCGGACAGATTGCCCAAGTTATCGGTACGGTGGTGGACGTGGAGTTCCCCCCGGACCAACTCCCCAACCTGTTTGACGCCCTTGAAGTGGACAACTCGGGTGAGCGTCTCGTGCTGGAAGTGCAGCAGCACATCGGGAACCACTGGGCGCGTTGTCTCGCGCTGGGCTCCACCGACGGGCTGGCCCGGGGCACCGTGGTCACCGACACCGGAGACAAGGTTGCAGTGCCCGTAGGTCCCGAAACGCTGGGACGCCTCTTTGACGTTACCGGCACGCCCCTTGACAACCTGGGCGCCGTGGAGGCGGGACAGTTCTGGCCCATCCACCGGGACCCGCCGGCATTCGATGACCAGAACCCCAACGTCGAGATCCTGGAAACGGGCATCAAGGTGTTCGACCTGATCACTCCCTTCCCGAAAGGCGGCAAGGTTGGCGCATATGGCGGCGCCGGCGTAGGCAAAACCGTCATTATTCAAGAACTGATCCGCAACATCGGCGCCGTGCACAGCGGCGTGTCCGTATTCGCCGGCGTGGGAGAACGCTCCCGTGAAGGCAACGACCTCTGGCATGAAATGCAGGACTCCGGCGTGTTGGGCAGCACCGTGCTGGTGTTCGGGCAGATGAACGAAACGCCGGGCGTCCGCGCCCGCATCGGTCTTACGGGCCTCACCATGGCGGAGTACTTCCGCGAAGAGCAGAACCAGGACGTTCTGCTGTTCATCGACAACATCTACCGCTACATTCTGGCCGGTATGGAGGTGTCCGCGCTGCTGGGCCGTATGCCCTCCGCGGTCGGTTACCAGCCGACGCTGAGCACTGAGATGGGTGCGCTCCAGGAGCGGATCACGTCCACCAAGAGCGGGAGCATTACCTCTTTCCAGGCCATCTACGTGCCCGCCGACGACTACACCGACCCCGGCATCGTCACCACCTTCGGGCACCTGGACGCAGTGGTGTCTCTCGAGCGCGCGCTGGCGGCGCAGGGCCTCTATCCGGCTGTGGACCCCCTGGCTTCCTTCGCGCGCATTCTCGAACCTCGCATCGTGGGTGATGAGCACTACCGGGTGGCCCGCGGCGTACAGCAGGTGCTGCAACGCTACCGGGACCTACAGGACATCATCGCCATTCTGGGTATCGAAGAGTTGTCGGACGAAGACCGGCTGACGGTGTTCCGCGCCCGCAAAATCCAGCGGTTCCTCACCCAGCCCTTCTTTGTCGCGGAGACTTTCACCAACCAGCCGGGCAAATACGTTGCGGTGCGCGACACGGTGCGCGGTTTCGCCGAGATCCTGGACGGCCAGCACGACGACCTGCCGGAACAGGCTTTCTACATGGTCGGCACCATCGAAGAGGCAGTGGAGAAGGCCGAACAGATGCGGGCCACGACATAACCAAAACCCGGCGAACGGAACCAGCAGGAGCGTTTCCCGATGCCTATGCAGTTGCAAATCATCACTGCTGAGCGCGAGGTTTTCTCGGGTGAAGTCGATGCCATGGTCGCGCCGGGCATTGCGGGACAGTTGGGGATCCTCCCCAACCATGCCCCGTTGATGACGATTCTACAACCCGGCGAGTTGACGGTGCGCACCGGAGGGGAAGAGTCCTATCTCGCGCTCTCCGGCGGTTACATCGAAGTGCTGGGGAACCAGGTGGTCATACTGGCTGACGCGGCCGAAGACGTCGATGAGATCGACGAAGCGCGCGCCCAGAATGCCATGGAACGCGCACAGCAACAGATCGCGAACCGCATGTCCGATGTCGAGCTGGAGCAGGCGTTAGCGTCGTTGCGCCGGGCGCAGGTTCGCGTGACCGTGGCCCGCCGTCGCCGGTCGGCTCCGCACCGCTCCATGGCGCAGCGGCCTCAGCCAGCCTCCTAGTCCAAAAGACGTGTCCCGTTGACCAAGTGATATGATTCGGTCAGGTAGTAAGTCATCGATTGCAATGCCAGGACCGGATCGATGCTGCGAAGCCGCACTCCTGGCGGCACTTGGGCGTTGATGGGAGCGTAGTTCAGTATTGCCCGGACACCGCACTCGACCAGCTGGTCGATCACCGTCTGGGTGTGCGCGCTGGGAACGGCCACGATGGCGATATTGATATTTCTCGTGGCCACGGTTTCGGCCAACACGCTCATGGGCTGCACCGCGACGCCGCCCACAACCCGGCCCACATTGCCCGGATTGTTATCGAAAGCAGCAACGAGGTGAAACCCGTCGGGGTCGAAACCGGGATAATTCAGGATAGCGTTACCCAGCCGGCCGACACCGATTACGGCGACATTCCACTCTCCATCCAGCCCGAGGATTTGCTTAAGCTCGGTCAGCAGATGCCGTACCCGGTAACCGCGGCCCTGTTTGCCAAACCTGCCAAAATAGGACAGGTCCTTGCGAATTTGCGCCGGTGTGACCTGCAACTGGGCGCCCAACTGCTGCGAGTTCGTGACCTCAACTCCCGCTTCCAGCAACTGGGTCAGCGTGCGCACGTATTGTGGCAAACGGGAAATGACGACCTCGGGTACCTCAGCGTTAGGAGTCGAGGTCCCGGGACGGCGCCCAGGGTCGCCAGGATAAGTTGCCATAGTGAGAACGATTACGCCAGTACTATTGGCGGTGAAACCGCGTATCTAAAGCGGGCGTATGGCAGCTATGCCACCCGAATTTCGGTAGCGTTCCGTTTCAGGTGGTTTGATTGATAATCCGTCACTCCGGCGAAAGCCGGAGTCCAGAAAACGCTACCGGATTCCCGCTTTCGCGGGAATGACGGGAAAACCAAACCCTCTACATTGCAGCGCTACCCCGAATTTCGCCAATGTATGCAAAGGAACATAACGAATCATAATCTATCCCGCAGTCTATCTGCCGTCAATAGCAAGGGCGGCTGGCGCCGGCGCCGGTTCGCCAGCTGCGGTTGCGCCGACCGGCAGCAACTCGACGGTGATTTATTCCACTTTGGAGACTGCTGACCTATGCACGTGGGAATAGCGCGCATTGCTCTGCGGATACCCGACAGCCGCAGTCTTAAAACCCGCCGGCAGACCGCCCGCAGCCTGACCCAGCGGATCCGCGCCAGGTTCAACGTCTCGGTGGCCCAGGATGCCGAGGCGGACGGCAATGCGTGGCAGAGCCTGACCCTGCTGGTTTCCTGCGTAAGCAATGACACCGCATACATAGACAGTATGCTGGACGATCTGGTTGAATACGTGGCGAGGGCGCGCCCGGACCTGGAACTGCTGGATTACGGCTCCGAAATCATCAGGGGCGTTTGAGGGCGCCGGGTTCGGGTTCAGGATTCTCCGAAACAGCGTCCACCCACGAACAGAGGGCCTTCCAGAAATCAGGGTAGTCGCCAATGTCCTCGTGCCCCGCTCCGGCAATCTCGGCGAGGGTCTTGGGTTCTTGCGCCGCCTGGCATAACTTCCGTCCCTGCCCGATGGGCACCAACGTATCGGCGGACCCGTGCAGGACGATCAGTGGACAGCCGATGCGTTCCACCCACCGCAGGGAGTTATACCGGTTCCCCACCAGCCGGCCGCCCCAGGTCAGGCGTGGGTAGAAGAGCTGAGCCATGTCTCTCAGCGATGCGAAAGGCGCTACCAGGGCCATCCCCAAAGGGGACAACGTTTCAGCAGCCAGTCGTATGGCTACCGCCGCGCCCATGGAGATGCCGACGTACAGCGTCCGTTCTCCCGCGACGCCATAACGTTGATGCAGGTGATCGAGAGCGGCCCGGGCATCAACGGCAGTGCTGTTGACTGAAGCCTTTCCGGGGCTGTTGCCGAAACCGCCGTAATCAAACCCGAAGATGTTGGCTCCGGTGTGCCGGCGCACCGCTGCGAACTCCCCGACACGCCGGCTGAGGTTGCCACCGGCTCCGCCAAACCACAGCCAGGTCAATTCGGGGCGTCGGTCGCCAGGGATATGCCAACATTGCAACCGCCGTCCAGCGCCCGTTTCAGCCCAGGTTTCCTCGTAATCCATGCCCAGGTCCGTGGGCAATGCCTCGCTCACCGGCCTGGGTTGGAAAAGCAACCGTCGTTCCAGGACTTCCAGCAACATTGGTCAGCGTTCTTGGTCAGCGTTCCAGGGACAAAGCGGCGGCAAGTCCGGCATGGCGCGAAAGCCGGGTATCCATCAGCCATCCTCCAGACTGTCGGCCAAAATCTCCAGGATGTCCCGGGCGCCCTTGGTTTCGGCTTGGCCTTTGGACTGGATGCCTTCGGTCATCATTTGCAGGCAGAAGGGGCAGGAGACGCCCACGGTGTCCGCGCCGGTTTCCAGGAAGTGGCCGGTGCGGGCGTGATTGATGCGCTCGCCCTGGCTTTCCTCGATCCACATGTGGCCGCCGCCGGCGCCGCAGCAGAAACCGCGTTCCCGGTGCCGGGGCGCCATCTCCACCAACTCCAGTCCTGGAATCGCCCGGGCCACGTTGCGCGGCTCGTCGTACACGCCGTTGTGCCGCCCCAGGAAACAGGAGTCGTGATAGGCCACCGACACGTCCATCACGCGCACCGGCTTGATGCGACCCGCCTGGATGAGGCCGTCCACGAACTGGCTGTAGTGCAGCACCTCGTAGTTGCCGCCGAACTGGGGGTACTCGTTGCGGATGGTGTTGAAGCAGTGGGGGCAGATGGTGACGATGGTCTTGATGTCGTAGGCGTTCAGGACCTCGACGTTCTGCTGGGCCATCGTCTGGTAGAGGTACTCGTTGCCCATGCGGCGGGCCGGGTCGCCGGTGCAGGATTCCTCATTGCCCAGGATGGCGAAGTCCACGCCGGCCGACTTGAGTACCTTGACCATGGAACGGGCAACGCCCTGGCTGCGCTGCTCCAAAGCGGCGGTGCAGCCCACCCAGAACAGCACTTCGGCATCCGGTTTTTCGGCGATGGTGGGCACGTTCAGGCCCTCGGCCCAGTCGGTGCGTCCGAAGGTGGTGCCGCGCCAGGGGTGTCCCCGCTGTTCCATGCTGAGCAGGGCATTCATGCCGGTCTCCGGTATGCGGGATTCTTCCAGCACCAGGCTGCGGCGCATGTCCATGATGGTCGGCACGTGCTCCACCACCACCGGACATTCCTCCATGCAGGCGCCGCAGGACACGCAGTCCCACACGGCCTGCTCGGGTATCGCTCCGTCGATCAGGGGGATGGGTTCGGCGTGTCCGGCGTTCCTCGGGCCCTGGTGGCCGATGGCGATCATGTGCTCTTTCAGGTTTTCGACAATGTGCATGGGAGAAAGAACCTTGCCCGTCGTGTGGGCCGGGCAGGCGTCAGTGCAGCGTCCGCAAACGGCGCAGGCGTAGCCGTCCAGCAGCTGCTTCCAGGTAAAATCCTGCACCCGGGAGGCCCCGAACCGGGTGTTCTCGTCCATGCTGTCCAGGTCGATAAGGTCAATCTGCAACGCGCCCCTGGGTTCCAGGTTGCGGAAAAAGGCGTTGAGGGGGGCGGCCACCATGTGGATGTGCTTGGAAAAGGGTATGTAGAGGGCAAACCC
Organism: uncultured Dehalococcoidia bacterium; assembly: GCA_964347975.1. GTDB lineage: Bacteria > Chloroflexota > Dehalococcoidia > Lucifugimonadales > UBA3495 > Bin87. The sequence continues at coordinate 64,480 of CAYGAY010000009.1, read as the reverse complement.
GAGGACTATCAGGAGGTGGATCCACCAGAAGATTGCCTGCCACACGCCGGCGGCGGCCGGCGACATACCGGCCGCGCTGAACCAGCTGCCGATGGCTCCGCCCACGAGTACGCCGGCCTCCGGCCCGCCGTGTCCGGTGGCGACGTAAAAGGAATGCACCAGCAGGGTAGCAATCATCAGGCCGGCGGTGAGGCCGACGATGATTATCGACTCGCCCTTGCGGGTGAGGTCGAAACTGAGACGATGGGGCTGGGCGACCCAGCGTCGGAACAGCGCCCAGACCAAAGCGGCAAGGATGACGAGGGCCAGAATATCCAGGTAGCTGCTGTACACCAGGACGCCGGTTTTGGTAAGGATGGTCTCTCCCAGAGTATGCCAGATGGAACCGCCGAATATGAAAATCAGGTAAGAAAGGCTGAAGGACAGGAAACCCCAGAATATCGCCGCGTGGCCGAGCCCGGCCAGGTCGATGCCCCGGGAACGCGGGTCGGTACGGCCCACCCGCTGCAGCACCTTGCGTTGTCCCAAGACGATGCCGGCCGCGCCGGCCAGCCGGGTCAAGGGCCGGTCGAAACGAGCCACCGGCAATCCCTGCAACACCAACCGGAACACGCGGCGATATGCCACGTAACCCGCCAGGGCGAAGGTCAATGCCGTCAGGACATATACGCCGACCCAAACGGGAATGACGCCAAATAGCGAATCGGGGGGAACCATAGCTTGCCTTTGCCTGGGGCGGCCCTTCAGCAGCGGCGAGCCGTCCATCTGAAAATCGGCGGCTAGTGTATCACACCCGTAAGGGACGCCCGGTCGCCGCACCAGTGATGCCAGTTTCATCTGCGGCGGGAGTACCGGAGGAACGCCGGCGGGACGGGCTGGGCTGCGGCGCGTCGCTTGCGGGCAGCGGCATTTGACGACTGGGCCGGAGCGGTTCAAGACCACATCGCGGCTGGAACGGCACAATCGGGAGTATCGGCGTCGGGAACGGCAGGGAACGGCATGGTCGCCTCACCACCTGACGGTACTGCTCCAAAATCGGGGACTGATCAATCAAACCACCTAAATCGGAACGCTGCCCAGGCGGCTCCCCTAATTGACGAACCCGACACCCTGCGCTACGCTTGCCCTGCGAAATCACTCCAACCACGTGGAGCATCTTCCTATGACTCAACAAGCACCTCCCACTGCTCTAACCCCGGAAGTCCAGGCTATGGTGGGCGTCAGCGGCGACGTTGTGGAATCCTGGGGCGTGGTGGACGGAGAGTATATGCGCCGCTTTACCCAGGCGCTGATGGACCCCGACCCCCGCTATTGGGATGACGAGTTTGCCAAGTCCACCCGCTACGGCGAGCTGATCGCCCCGCCGATTATGGTCAGCTACCTGGCCGGCCGCATCCGGCCCGACCAGGGCGATCCCATCACCGCAGCTTTCGAGGAAAACCCCGAATCCGACGGCATCGGATCAGTAGAACGGCCCGGCGAACTGCCCCCGGTTCCCACCGGCCTGGTGCGTGTGCTCAACGCCGGCAACGAGATCGAAGTGTATGCCTATCCCAGCATCGGCGACAAAATCTTTTTCCAGAACCGTTACTCCGATATCCGGGAGCGGTTGGGCCGGGACGGAACGCCCTTTCTCATCATCACCCGCGAAACCCGCTACTGGAACCAGGACGACGTAACCCTTTGCATTACGCGGGCGTCCACCATCCGCCGCTAACTTTTGGAACGTCATTCCGGCGAAAGCCGGAATCCAGGAGTCTTGACAATGACCACTCTGCTGGACGACCTCCTCAATATGGAGCCGGAGGAAATTTGGCGGCGCAACGAGCGTCCCGACGCCGACAGCCTCCGCGACAAGAAGCAGATTTACTACGAGGACGTGAACGAGGGCGACGAACTGCCCAAGTACATCTACAAACCCACGCCAACCCACCTGTTCCGGTGGAGCGCCGCCATCGAAAACTTTCACCGCATCCACTACGATCTGGACTTCGGTCTCAACCACGACCGCAACCCCAGCATCCTGGTGCATGGCTCGTGGAAGCAGAGCGTAGTGCCCCAATACCTGAAGGACTGGACCCTGCCCAACGGTTGGCCCTGGAAGGCGCGCTTTGAGCACCGGGCGATGCTGGTCCCCGGCGACGTGCTGATCATGTGGGGTCGCATCACCAGCAAATACGAGAAGAACCGGATGGGCTTCATCGAGTTGGAAATCGGCATGAAAACCCAGGATGGCATCGAGAGTATGCCGGGAACGGCGACCGTGGTGCTGCCCCTGCGCGACGGTCCGCCGATACCCTATCCCTTCGTGCCGCCCGCCGACTGACCCCTTGTCCTTCCCCCTGCCCCTGCCGTCATTCCGGGAAAGCCGGAATGACGGGCTGAAGTTGGAGTTTGACACAATGGCCCGATTCATTGCCATTCACCAGGTTCCCGGCATCACCGAAGCCGATTTCCGCGACAAGCTGGACGCCGTTCGCAAGTGGCGACCCGACCGCCGCACCACTGTCCTCAAGGTGTACGGCGACCTGGAGAATGGGCTGCTGGTATCGGAATGTGAAGCGGTGGAACAGTCCCATTTCGAGGACTGGCTCAATATGGTGGGCTGGCCGGCCCAGTCCATCAACAAGGTGGACATCGTCTGCCAGGTGGGAACTTTCTGGAAACTTTAGGGCCGTGGCGACGGGCGATTGAGCCTACGGAGTCAAGAACCACCCCGGCCCGGGTGTCGGCCCGTCGCCGTCATACACGCTCTGCGCATAGGCCGTCAACGCCGCCCCGGAGGCCAGGATCAAGCCGGATACGAAGAGCCAGATCAGGAAGATAAATATCGAAGCCAACGGCCCGTACAGCAGGTGCGAGGGCGCCGCATAGTTGAGAAACAGGGAGAAGACGTAGTTCACCACCTCGAAGCCGGTGCTTGCTCCCAGCGCGCCCACGGCGGCCCACCGCCAGCGGACCCGGTGTTCCGGCACGTAGCGGTACACCAGCAGGAACGCCGTCACCGACAGCAGCCAGGCCAGTACTCCCGGCCACCACGGCTGAACCGCGATCACATTCGCCAGTCCCGTCAACTGCACCGCCCCCAGCACCCTGGACGCCAGGTCGGGAACGGTTACGGAGGTCAGGATGCTGGACACCAGCAGCACCAGGGCGGTGGCGCTGAGGAACAGATACTCGCGAGTTTTCCCCAGGATGCCCACCTGAATCGGTTCTATTCCCCACATCCGGTTCACCACCACGCCCACGGCTCCAAAGAGCTTGACGGAACCCCACACCAGGCCCAGCAAGGCCAACGCGCCGGCGATGCCGGCCGCCGCCAGATCCTCGGTTGGCCGCAGCGTGGTCCAGTCAACGTTGGGCGGCAGCAGACCGTCTGAGATTGCCGCGAACCAGGTCCGGGCTCCGGCATCGCTCAGCACCAGGTCGAAGATCTGCAGCGCCACCACCGAGACCGGGATCAGCGATATTATGCCGTAATAGGCAATGCCGGCCGTGAGCTGCTGGACATCGTTGCGGGTCACCACCGCCAGTATCGCCAACAGCACCCGCAGGGGACGCCAGCGTTGGGCCAGGCGTGTGATGGCCCGCCGCAATTGGAACGCTTTGAACACCGGCCGCATCCGCAGCAGCCGGCGATTGCGGCCGGCCCAGCTGGCGGCCCGGTATAGCTTGGAATCAAAAGCCATCGTGATCAGTGGGTTTGGCCGGTATGGCCCGGCGTCCTCCGACCCAGCAGCCAGCGGGTCGGCAGCTTCAGCCACACTCTGCCGATAATTTTCCAGGCGGGCGTCGGGCCGGTATGCCGGCCGTCCCAACTGTCCGCCCGGTTGTCACCCATCAAAATGTACTCGTCCTCAGCGCACAGCCAGGACAAGTCCGGACCCGGCGCCGCCCGCGCCGCCGGCGTCAGGTAGGGTTCAGGCAGCAACTCGTCCTCGATCCATACTGAGCCGTCCTTGCCGGCGCATACGTATTCTCCGGGCAACCCCACCACCCGCTTGACGCTGATCGAATCATCCGCGCCGGGAGCGCTCGAAGTCGGTATCGAGGCTACCACTATTGCGCCCCGGTTGTAATCGTGGCGCCGGCGCCGTCTTGGCGCGACTAATATCAAATCGCCGTCCCGCAGCCCCGGGCTCATGCTGTCGCCCCGTACCAGGAACAGCGCCCGCAGCGGGAACGGCATATCCGGCGCCCGGATTTTTGACCACCCGGATTTTTGACCACCCGGACTTTTGAGCATATGAACGGGCGGGGACGCGCGATCCCGCCGGCCCCGGCGCGTACCGCCGCCGCGTTACCCTTCCGGCGGTTCCCAGGCGGGATAGGAACCGAGCACCTTCAGCATGTCCACCCGGCGGCGCAACCCTTCCAGCGCCGCTGCCACCTCCGTCTCGGCGCGGTGGCCCTCGCAATCGATCAGGAAGATATACCGGCCCAGCTCCTGCTTGGTGGGCCGGCTTTCAATTTTCACCAGGTTGATGTCCCGACGGGCAAACTCACCGATGGAGTTGTAGAGGTTCCCCGGCCGGTCCACGGTGAAGGAGAAGCAGATGGAGGTTCGGTCGTGGCCGGTGGGATCATGGTCGTCGCGAGCCAGCACCACAAAACGGGTCTGGTTGGTGTCGTTGTCCTGGATGCCCTGGTCCAGTACCTGCACGTCATAGATTTCGGTTGCTCGCTGTGGGCAGATGGCTGCCGCGGGGACCCGGCTGGACTGCATATCGGCCACGGCGGCGGCCGTGCTCAGCGAGGCTTCCCGGGGCAGCGTGGGGAAATGGGTCTCCAGATACGCGCGGCACTGGGCCAGCGCCTGGGGATGTGAATAGATGACCTGCACCGATTCGGCGGGAACCCCCGTCGGGGCCACCAGGTAATGGTGGATGGGAATGACCACCTCGTTTCTGATGGACAGTTCCGATTGGGCGATCAGCAAGTCCAGCGTAAAGGTGACCGATCCTTCCAGGCTGTTCTCGATGGGAACCACGCCGGCGTCCAGCTCATCACCGGCCACGGCAGTTCCTACGGCCAGGATGGTGGGGTAGGGAACCAGATCTGCCTCGGGCGCCCAGAGCGATGCGGCCTGTTCCGTGTAAGTCCCCGCCGGACCCAGATAGCCGATTCGGTCAGTCATAACTTATCCCATCGTCCCGGACGCCCGTTGTTTTACCGGGTGAAAACGCGTTCCACGTCCCCGTGGCTTCCGACGACCACCAGAACGTCGCCATCGTCAATGATCTCATCGTCCGCGGGGTTCAAAATATACTCGCGACCGCGTCGCAACACCATTACGGATACCCGGTGACGCTGGGCTTCCGAGCCCAGGCCGGCGTCGTGCAGCGACAGGCCGCGCATACGCTCCGGCGGGCGGAGCTTGTGAACGCCCGCGTCCTCGGTGATGTTCATAAACTCAACGTAGTTGGGGCTTAGGTCCAGGCTGGCGGCCCGCTCGGCGGCTTCTTCTTCCGGAAACACCACCTTGTCGGCGCCCACCCGGTGCAGGATTTCCGCGTGCTGGGTGTCGGTGGCGCGGGCGATGACGTAGGGCAAGCCCATGGACTTGAGCAGCATGGTGGTGATGATGCTGGACTGGATCTGGCTGCCCAGGGCCACCACGGCCACGTCCATGTCGGCCACCCCCAGGTCGCGGAGGGCGGTCTCGCTGGTGGCGTTGGCCTCCACAGCGTAGGTGACCCGGCCCAGCATTTCCTGGACTTTCCGCTCGTCCAGGTCAATGGCCAACACTTCGTGATCGCGCTGAAACAGCGTGCTGGCCAACCTGGTGCCGAAGCGACCCAAACCGATTACGCAAACTTGTTTTGGCATGACGACTATCCAATTCTAACGGGTTCTTCGGGGTAACGATAGGTGGCGTTTTCCCGGGGCGCCAGCAGCATTATCAGCGTGAGGGGCCCCACTCGCCCCACCAGCATGGTGAACATGAAAATGATGGACCCGGCCAGGCTGAGCTGGAGCGAAGCGCCGGAGGACATACCATTCGTCCCAAAGGCCGACACGGTATCGAACATCAGCGGCACAAACTCAATGTGCGGGTCGGTGTAGGTGAGAATGGGCACCACTACCCCGAGGAAGGCTACGCTCAGCAGAGCCACCAGCAAGGCGCGCGCCACCAGGGCCTGGCCAATTTCCCGCCGGAAAATTTCCGCTCGCGGGTGGCGCAGCGCAGATGACCGCGCCGCCACCAGGAGGACCGCCACCGTGTTGACCTTGATGCCGCCGGCCACCGACGCCGTGGAGCCGCCCACGAACATCAGGCCACTGAATACCAGGTGAGTAAAATCCGAAGTCGCTCCCCAGTCCAGCGCGGCGAAGCCGGCCGTGCGCCCACTCACCCCGTGAAATAGCGCGGAGCCGAGTTTGCCCAGACCCGTGTACTCGCCCAGGACACCGTTCCATTCCGCGAATAGGAATGCTGACGTGGCGAACGCATAAAGCACAACGGTCAAAATCAGCACCAATTTGGTATCCAGCGATAACCGCGTGAAATTGAACAGGAACAGACCCCGCCATCGCCTCAGATCCAATCGCGGGTTCCAGTTCCGACGCATATCTATAATGATCGGCCAGCCCAGCGCGCCGGCGAAAATCAAGGGCGTGATCACTGCCGCCAGGAAGGGATGAGCCTCCAGGGTGGCCGCGTTGCCCCCGCTGGCCGCGTTGGGCAGTATGGAAAACCCGGCGTTGTTCAGCCCGGAAACTGACAAAAACAGCGATTGCCAGATGGTTTCGCCAAGGGAAAAATCGGCGACCGAACGCATCTCGAAGTAAATCAACACTGCGCCGACAATGTATCCGATAAAGAAGGCAACGACGATGTTCCGCGCGATATAGGTGAGGTTCCTGGTGTATCCGGCGCCTACCGTATCCTGGTACACGTCCTCCTCCAGCGCGGTAGCGCGCCGCCCCATGACCCCAATCAGCACTGTGGCGGCGGTAATGAACTCCAGACCGCCCAGGAGCATGAGCAGGAAAATTACGATCTGTCCAAACAGTGACCAGAACACCGGAGTGTCCACCATCACCAGTCCGGTAACGGTGGATGCCGATATGGCGGTGAAGAAGGCCGTCTGAATCGGGGCCCGGTCCCCGTCGGCGGCGGCAAAGGGAGTAGCCAGCAGGGCGCCGCCGATCACGTTGAGCATCAGGAATATGAGGAGGAGCAGCAGCGGCGTGGATGACCAGCGACGGGGCGGGACTCGCTGCCGGCGGACGGGCACCCGGACCGGCGCCGGCCGGTGTCCCAGCCGGACTATATCCGGCCCATCGGAAGGAGGCTCCGGACCTGTTGCCGGCGGCTGCTCGGCCGCTTCAATACTGCCGTCGGATGGATTATTCACGGGGGTAACAGCGCCGGGCGACCACAGGGCAGGTTGGGAGAGGTGCGGCAATCGGCGGCGCGCTCGTGCCTGTCACAGTAATTATGAGAAGGCGCGAGGATATGTCAATCGCCGGTCAGCGTTTCCACCATCGTTGCGGATGATATACTGTCCCTCAGCAATGAATTTTTGAGGGTTTCTTTCCTATGACCACAGCCCATCGACAGGTTGAGCTCCGCTTTAACGCCGTCGATATCGACCGCAAGTGGCAGGAGCGTTGGGAACGCGACGGAATCTACCGGGTTAGCGATGACGACCCCAGTCCCAAGTGGTTCGAGATGACGATGTACCCCTATCCCTCGGGGGATCTGCATATTGGCCACTGGTATGCCATGGCGCCGTCCGACGCCCATGCCCGTTTCCGGCGAATGCAGGGGTACAACGTGCTCCACCCCATCGGGTTCGACGCCTTCGGCCTGCCCGCCGAAAACGCCGCCATCTCCCGGGGCATCCATCCCTACGAATGGACGATGTCCAACGTGGAGAATATGCGCCGGCAACTGCGGTCCATTGGGGCGATCTATGACTGGGACCGGGAAGTAGTCTGCTGCCTGCCGGAATATTACCGCTGGAACCAGTGGTTCTTCATCAAGCTGTACGAGCAGGGGCTGGCCTACCGGGCCAAAGCTCCGGTGGTGTGGTGCCCGTCCTGCCAGACCGTCCTGGCCAACGAGCAAGTGCTCAACGGCGTGTGCGAGCGGTGCGACGCCCCCATCACCCGGCGGGATTTTGAGCAGTGGTTCTTCCGCATCACCGACTACGCCGACGAACTGCTGGATTTCACCACCCTGGACGACTGGCCGGACAAAATCCTGACGATGCAGCGGAACTGGATTGGCCGCAGCGAGGGCGTGGAGATCGGGTTCGACATCTCGGACTACAACATTGAGGAACGGGAAATTCGGACTTTTACCACCCGCATCGACACCATTTTCGGCGTCACCTTCCTGGTGTTGGCGCCGGAGCATCCCCTGGTGGAAAAACTCACCGCCGAGCATCGCCGTGAAGAGGTGCAGACCTACATCGACCAGGCCCGGGCCGCCTCCGAAATCGACCGCCTTTCCGCCGAGCGCGAGAAGACCGGCGTTTTCACCGGAGCCTATGCCCGCAACCGCCTCAACAACGACAGCATACCGATTTACGTCGCCGATTACGTCCTGACCACCTACGGCACCGGCGCCGTCATGGGCGTGCCGGCCCACGACCAGCGCGACTACGACTTCGCCCGCAAATACCGCCTGCCCATCCGCACGGTGATCGCGCCCATCCATTGGGACGGCAAAGAGCCGGCGGAAGCCTACCTCGGACCCGGCTTTATGACCAACTCGGGCGCATACGAGGGCATGACCGATGCCGAGGGCATGGCTGCCATCGCCAACGACGTGGAGCGCCGGGGCTGGGGACACCGGGCCGTCACCTATCGCTTGCGCGACTGGCTGATTTCCCGCCAGCGTTATTGGGGCACGCCCATTCCCATGGTGTACTGCCAGAACCCGGATAGTAAATGCGGCGTGCAGCCGGTGCCCGAAGCAGACCTGCCGGTGCTGCTCCCCGAGGACGCCGAGTTTCGGCCCACCGGCGAGTCGCCCCTGGCCATCAACGAGTCCTTTGTCAACACCCCTTGCCCCAATTGCGGCGGACCGGGCCGGCGGGAAACCGACACCATGGACACCTTCATGGATTCGTCGTGGTACATGCTGCGCTACTGCACTCCCCAATACAGCGACGGCCCCTATGAGCCGGAAATCGCCTCCCAATGGATGCCGGTCCAGCAATACACCGGCGGCGCCGAGCACGCCGTGATGCACCTGCTGTACAGCCGGTTTTTCATCAAGTCGCTGCGCGACATGGGGATGCTCCAAATTGACGAGCCCTTCCTGCGTCTGTTCAACCAGGGCGTGATCCTCGGCAGCGACCACGAAAAGATGAGCAAGAGCCGGGGCAACGTGGTCAACCCCGACGACGTGATCGAGCAAGTCGGCGCCGACGCCGTGCGCTGTTTCCTCATGTTCATCGGCCCCTGGGACCAGGGTGGCCCGTGGAGCGACGAGGGCATCAACGGCGTGGTTCGCTGGCTGAATCGCCTTTGGGCCATCGTCGAACGCGACGCCGCCCAGCTGGATGACCGGGCCACTGATCCATCGGCGGTGCGCGACACCCAGCGCATCCTGCACCAGACCATCCGCAAATGCTACGACGACCTGGACAAGTTCAAGTTCAACACGACCATCGCCGCGCTGATGGAGTTGGTGAATCACCTGAGCAAGGTTTGGAACGATCAATCAGTGGACTCCGCAACGTGGCGGGAATGCGTGGAAAAGTTCCTGCTGATGCTGGCCCCCATCGCTCCCCATGTGGCCGAAGAGCTGTGGGAACGAACCGGACACGGCTACAGCGTCCATCAGCAGCCGTTCCCGGCCTGGGATGAAGAGTTGACCGCCGAGGACGAGTTGACCCTGGTGGTGCAGGTGAACGGCCGGCTGCGGGACCGCATCAGCGTCCCCGCCAGCATCGATGAGGAAGAAGCGAAGATGCGCGCCCTGGACAGCCAGCGCGTGCAGGCCCACATCGACGGCAAAACCGTGCGCAACGTGGTGTACGTCCCCGGCCGCCTGGTGAACGTGGTGGCGGGGTAAGCAGGGAGAGCGATATGGGCGAAGTTCGAACTATACTGGGAATCTGGGCCGCCGATGGTTCAGATTTGCAGCACATAGATATGCGGGTGGATACTGGAGCGTCTTACAGCCAGCTTCCCGGTGATACGTTACGGGATCTGGGCTGGATTCCCAACCTGCCGCCGCGCCCCGCCGGCCTTGCTGACGGCACTGTGACCACGGTGGAAATGGGAGAAGTGAAGATCCGGTACGACGATATAGACTTGGTGCGCGTCTTTGTATTTGGCGAGGGAGGTTGTCCGAAACTGCTGGGCAGCGATACCTTGCAGGGGTTGGGAATGGGCGTCGATCCGGTCAACCACCGATTGATAAACGTGATGTCGCACCGGTGAAGGGCGATGTGACTGCTGACCCGGCATCGCCAGTTGATCGCGCAATTATGACCCTCGTTGAAAAATACGCCCTCCTCCCGGAGGAAATCGACCGGCAAAGCCTGGTCATGGTCGCGGACAGCCTGCGCGACGATGCCAATGCTGCCCGCCTGTCCCCTGAGGAGCGGTACGTGCTCCATCGCATCGTGCGGGCCGAGGGCGACCCCGCCATCAGCACCGACGTGCGCTTCAGCGACGGGGCAGTGGCCGTCGCCCTGGAATCCTTGCGAAACACCCGCCGCGTAATCACCGACGTGCGCATGGTGCAGGTTGGCATATCCCGAGTTGCCCTGAACCGTCGGAGCGTGACAACCGCCTGCCTCATCGACGCCCCCCAGGTTGCCGAGCGCGCCCGCCGTGAAGGTACGACTCGCAGCGTAGCCGCCGTGCGCGAGCTGGCGCCGCAGATGGACGGCTCGCTGCTGGCTATTGGCAACGCCCCCACGGCCCTGCTGGCGCTCCTGGATTTGATCGACGCCGGCCAGGTGGCGCCGGCCGCGGTAATCGGTATGCCGGTGGGCTTTGTAGCCTGCCCCGAATCCAAAGCCGAATTGGCGGCGCGAGACGTGCCGCAAATTACTATCCTGGGACGACGCGGGGGAAGTTCAGCCGCTGCCGCTACTGTGAACGCCCTGCTTGACCTGCTGGAGGATTGACCGCCCATGCCTGCCGAAAACAACGTCAACGGCGACAACGCCGGCTGGGGCGTGGTGCTGCTGTGCCACGGCAGCCAGCGGGGAGCGAGCCGCGATGAGTGCTCCTGCGCCTGGGCCGCCGACGGGGCCCGGTTCCCGGCCTGGTGCCTGGGCTGCCCCAATACTCCGGTGGGACTGCGGGAAGCAGCGCGGCGCCTGTCGGAATCATTAAGCGACGATGCCGAACGGGTCATCGTGTCCTGCCTGGAGTTTCTGCCGCCCCACCCGCCCGAAGCGGTATCGATACTCGCCGAGGCCGGACTGAACCGGGTCATCATCGCTCCCTACCTGCTGGGCAACGGCAAGCACGCTACCGTGGAGATGGCAGAGGTGCTGGAGGACATTGCAGCCCAGACGCCTGATGTGGAAGTCCGCCTGGCCGACGGCCTGGGCGCTGACCTCCGCATCGCCGAACTGGTGCGGGAGCGCATCGCGGCATTGCCGGACCGGGTGCGGGAACCCACCGGAGCCGGGCCGGCCGGCATCCTGCTGGTCAAGGCCGGCACCCAGACCCGATACGACGATTGCCTCTGGCTGAAAGAACTGGGCAGTTGGGTTGAACGGGATCTGGGGGACGGCTACGCGGTGGCCGTGGCCCAATCCCACTACGGCGACCCCACCATGGAACACGCCGCCGCCGAGCTGGTTCACCGGCGCGGTGTGGGCAGCATCATCTGCGCGCCATACATCTTCTTCCCCGGCCTGATCCTCCGCCGCAACGTTCTGGGCACAATGCGCCGGTTGCAGGAAGAATATCCTGACATCCCAATGTCGGTCGCGCCGCCGCTGGGCGTGGACGACCGGCTGGTAGCGGTAGCCAGCGACCGGGTGCGGGCCGCGAAAGCTCCCCTTGATGCCCCCGCATAACCCCGGCGTCGAATGGCTTGCGCCAGGGCCTTCTACTCACGCGCACCCACTTTGTCATTGCGACCCCGTACTTGATACGGGGTCGCAATCTCGTCGACGTAGCAATGGCCGTTCCGTCAAGGCTCTCGCAACAGAAAGTGGCGACCGCCGGAACGAGATTCCATCGCCCGCCTACGGCGGTCGTGGAATGACCGGTTAAAGTGGGTACGTATGAGGGCCCTTCAACTATTGACAAACGTGCTACAATCTATTACAATTCATAATAAATAACAGGCAGTGAGCGCTCAGAATCGCTCCGAATATCCAACAATCCATCGCAACCCATATCAGGAGGTATCACGATGAACAACAACGTCAAACGCAACACTGCTCTCATCCTCGGTGGTTTGGCCGTCGGCGCCGCCGCGGGAATGCTGCTGGCGCCCAGAAGCGGTAAGGAAACCCGTTCCAACATTCGCCGGGGCGTACGCGGCGGCTATGACCGAGGCGCCGGCTTCTGGCGTCGGATGCGGGGTCGTCACGAACACCCCGCCGGATTCGTGCTGGATGACGAAGGTATCCTCACCGGCCAGAGATAAGGGCAAACCGCCGGCCCGCAATCGACGCCATACTCGCCGACAGCAGGGACGTTATGAACCGCAACCTCAAACACAGCCTTGCCATCTTGGCTGCCAGCGCGGCCCTGGGCGTCGCTGCCGGGCTCCTCATCGCCCCCCGGCGGACCCGGGACTCGCAGCAAAGCCGCCAGCGCGGCCTCAAGCCATTGTATCGTCGAGCCTCCCCGGAGCAGCCCGCCATGGCTGTCGCTGAACCGGCCGCCGCGCCGGTTCAACCTCTGGTGGAAAGCTGGCCCTATCCCCATAGCTAGAGCCGGAGCCGGCAAACCCCGGTCTCTGCCGGCCCCGGCAACGCAACCGGCCTCACCGCAGGCCGGTTCATTTTTGCCGGCGACAGTTTCGCATACCTTCCCGAATGGGGTAGAATTGCAGGGTGAGCTATCCAACCGGCAATGCCCAGCGCCATCGAGACCAGCCATGACTACTGCCGCAAAAATTCCTGCGATGCTCCCCTACGTAAAGCAGGGTGAGATCGACTACGCCAGCCTGGACTACAACCCCGACGAACCGGAGCCGATGCCGGACGCCATGGAACAGGAATTCGTCGTACAGGAAATCCTCGGCATAATGCACAGCCGGTTCACCGGATTTAAGACGCGCCCGGACGTCTTCCTCAGCAGCAACACCATCCTCTGCTACGAGCCGTCCAACCTCAACGTCCGGCGTCAGCCCGACATCTACCTGGCCTTCGGCGTGGACCAGGCCGCCATCCGCCGCCGCAAACTCTACTTGCCCTGGGAGGCTGGAAAGCCGCCCGATCTGGCGCTGGAAGTCGGTTCGGAGAGCACTGGCTCCGAGGATACGGTTGTCAAGCCCCGGGTGTACGCTACCATTGGCATCTCCGAATACTGGCGGTTCGACCCCAGCGGCGGCGGCCATCACGGTGAGCCGATGTCTGGATGGGTTTTGCAGGATGGCGCATATCATCCCATCCAGTTGACCATCGAACCCGACGGCATCCTGAAAGGGTACAGCGAACTGATGCAGTTGTACCTGTGCTGGGACGAGGGCTGGCCGCGCTTCTACGACCCGGCCACCGGAACGTACCTGGAAAACTGGCGGCAGGAACGGGTAGCTTACGAAGCGGAACGGGCGGCTTACGAAGCGGAACGCGCCGCATTGCTGGCGGAGAACGAACGCCTGCGGGCACGGGTGCGCCGGCTGGAATCGGAGAGCTGACCGTCGCAATCCCCCTGCCATGCGGAAGCGCTGGAATGCTATAGTGAACACTATGCCCGACACCGAGCTAAATCATAACGACGGCGAACGCCCGGAAAGCGACTACTCCCGACCCACCAAGCGTGACCCGCGGGGGATGCGCACCGGCTACACCACCGGCGCCACTGCCGCCGCCGCCGCCAAGGCCGCCGTTATCTTGATGCTGTCGGGCCAAGCTCCCGATGCAGTGTCCGTGCCGTTGCCCGGCGGACGGGGGCCGGCGATCCTCAAAGTTCATCGCAGTTGGCCCATGGAGCCTTCCGAGGGCGTCCGGTGTTCCGCCATCAAGGACGGCGGCGACGACCCCGACGTCACCCACGGCGCCGAAATAGTCGTCGGCGTCTGGCGGCTGCCCGACGGCAACAAGGGCCTGCAAATCACCGGCGGCCCCGGCGTGGGCACCGTAACTCGACCCGGCACCGGCATCGAAGTCGGCGAACCGGCCGTTACGCGAGTGCCGCGCCGGATGATGGCTGAGGCCGTCGCCGAGGGACTGGTGCAATGCGGCTGGCCGCCGGATACCGGCGTGCGGGCCCGCATCTCCGTGCCCAACGGCGAGGAAATCGCCAAGCAGACCACCAACGCCCGGCTGGGCGTGCTGGGCGGTATCAGCATCCTGGGCAGCACCGGCGTAGTGCAACCCTTCAGCACAGCGGCCTGGCGGGCCAGCGTCCACCTGGCCATCGACGTGGCAGCCACCAACGGGCTCGACCATCTGGTGCTGTCCACCGGCACCCGCAGCGAGGAATACACCCGCCGGCTGCTGGACTTGCCCGATATGGCTTACATTGAGGCCGGCATCTTCTCCGGCCCGTCAATGAAGCGATGCGTCAACAAGGGCATCAAGCGCGTGGCCCACGTGGGCATGGTGGGCAAGTTCTCCAAGATGGCCATGGGCCACTTCGTCACCCATGTCGCCGGCAACCAAGTGGACACCGGCTTTCTCGCCAGTCTGGCCGCGCAGTGCGGAGCGTCGGCGGAGTTGCAGGCGGAAATGGCCGACGCCTCCAGCGGACGGCACTTCCAGGAACTCGCTCAAGAGCACGATGTGATGAGCGTATTCCCCCTGATGTGCCGGATGGTGTGCGAGGAAGCACAAAAATACCTGGGTGATGACGGCGAGGTGATCATCGTTGACGCCCTCTGCTTTGATTTTGAGGGCAACCTGCTGGGGTCGGCCAGCACATCGCCCGATGGCATCCCCATGCGCGCCCCGGAGACCGCTACGGGTGTTGACCAAAGCTGACCGTGCGGAAGAACGGCCATCGCCAGTTCTGCATCACCACTGCCGTCACCTGACAAGGCAATGAGGAATGCAAGATTGCGAAGGCTGCACAGAGCCATCAGAAGGCGATGGCGCAGGTTCCACACCTTGTTCGCGCCCTTCGGAGCTGCCGCGATGACGTTAACAATGTCGGTTCACGTCACCGGTGGCGCATGGCGCTTCTGGGACAACTGGCAGCCGGTTATCGACATTGCGAGCTTGGGAGTGATAGCCTATGCCATGTTCGCGGTGGCCGTCGAGCTAATCGGAGAGAGGAGTATCTAGTTTATGTTTTGGGCTATCGGCAAAGGTCTTGAGCATTGGGAGAACTTCGATAATAAGCGAAGGGATCGCAGGGATCAGTACGACAATGCCACTCTGACGAGGGTACTTGATAATCCGACTGACGATCAGGTGGAACTTATCCGCCAGTTTGCCGTTCGCCACGGCATAACAGCAACCGCCGCTGACCCCGCAGGCGATGATGACGTCGAATAAGGCCGCTATCCAGACCGCTGAGCGAGCATTGGGGCTGCCCGACGATGCTTTTGAGCAACGGCGTCCGCTGCGCGGACAGATCACCAAGTCCGAAGTGCGGGCAGTGAGCCTGTACCTCCTGGGGCTGCGCTCCAATAGCGTCGTATGGGACATCGGCGCCGGCTCCGGTTCGGTGGCGGTAGAGGCGGCGCGTATCGCTCATCAGGGCTGCGTGTACGCAGTGGACAAGGATGCCAGCAGTGCCGACCTGCTGCGAACCAACGTGGCCCGGTACGGAAACGGGCGGGTGTCCGTCATCATCGGCGCCGCCCCCGATGCCTTGGCCGGCTTGCCCGACCCGGACTCCGTATTTATCGGCGGCGGCGGGTCCGCGATGCCCGACATCATCGCAATGGCAATCGGCCGGTTGCGGCCGACGGGCCGGCTGGTAGCCAACTTCGCGGCTATGGAGCGTGCCAACGCAACCTACCGGGCGCTGCAAAAGGCCGGCGTATCGCCGGGGTTCACCATGGTCTCGGCGTCTCGAGGGCGGGAGTTGCCTGACGGGGCGCTGCGCTTGGAAGCCCTGAATCCTGTGTTTATCGTTTGGGGGCAGAAATAAATGACCACACCATCGCCAGCGGGAAGACTCTATGGCGTCGGCGTCGGACCCGGCGACCCCGAACTGCTGACGGTGAAGGCGCAGCGTGTGCTGCAATCGGTGCCCGTGGTATGGGTACCCCAGGCCGGCGTCAGCGTGGAGAGTTACGCCTACTCAATCGTGAAGGGGATCATCGACGAGGAGCGGCAGGAAGTGGTGCGGGCCAAGTTCCCCACCAACGATGAGGAAGCGGCCCTAGATGTCTGGCGCGGCGCGGCCCGCGATTTGGCCGCCCACCTGGAGGCCGGCAGGGACGTTGCTTTCATCACCGAAGGCGACCCGATGCTCTACAGCACCTTCGCCTACGTGCTGGAAACCATCCAGGAAGAATACCCCCACCTGGCGGTGGAGGTGATCCCCGGCGTGTCATCGGTGATGGCGGCGGCGGCATCGGCGGCGGCCCCGTTGGTCCATCACGGCCAGCGCCTCGCCATCCTGCCGGCGGTGTACGGCATCGACGACTTGCGGGAGGCCATTGCCCTCTACGACACCATCGTCCTGATGAAGGTCAACCGCACATTGCTGGACGCCCTCGCCAACCTGGAACGGCTGGGTCTGGCCGGCCGCACCATCTACGTCCGCCGCGCCACCACGGAGCGCGAGCGGGTGGTTAGGAACATCCAGGAACTGTCTGCCGAAGACTTGGACTACTTCTCCCTGCTGATTATCCGGCGATAACAAGGCATTCCGTTTGCCGGCATGATTAGCCCAGAAGGTAGGATTGAAATGCCAAGAACCTGTTTCATTTGTGCCAGTCCCTACGAGGTTGGTGATGGCTTCGGCGAGCAATCGCACTTCGCTTTTCGGCATGGATTGGTTGCGCCAGCACTTTGCAATGGGCGCAATCCGACCGGCGAACTGGTGCAGGTCGTCGAGCGTGGGCCTTCCCACCATACTTGGAACATGAGATTTAGGGACGTGATACAGCCGGGAGAAGGCGCAGAGAAGTGCGTACAACCGCGTTGTAATGCAAAAGCGTCGCGGGGGTACTATTGCGCAAGGCATGGCTCTCTCTGACAGGATAGGAGGATACCAATGAGAAACGTAATCGGGATCGCTATTACTGAATTTTCTGGTCGTTAGGGGCGCTGTTTGCGTTTGGGACCCTGTACGGTATATTTGCTGACGATACCGAAATCTCGGTTATCATTACCCGCGCAGGGTTGGCTGTAGTTTTTCTTTTCGGAGGACGAGCTGCAGGGAGCAAAGTTCGCTACGATGGGGAAGACTTGGACGAACGGGACAGAGCCTACCTGGCAGGGCGGGAAGCCGGACGGAAGATATGAGAAGCCCTGTACCACAATCACAAAAGTAAACTGGACAACCACGGAGGTAGCCCCACATGGCGAATCACGGCAAGGTCTATATCATCGGCGCCGGCCCGGGCGATCCCGAGCTTCTGACGCTGAAAGCCAAACGCATCATCGACGATGCCGACGTGATCATCTACGCCGACTCCCTGGTGCCGGTTGAAATTGCCGACTTCGCCAAGCCCGGCGCTCAGGTGTACGGCAGCAAGGAGATGTCCCTGCCCGAGATCATGGACGCCACCCTGCGCGCTGTTGCCCAGGGCAAGACGGTAGCCCGCATCCAGAGCGGCGACCCGTCCCTGTATGGCGCGACGCTGGAACAGATGCGGATCATGGAGCGCGAAGGCGTCGCTTACGAGATTATCCCCGGCGTCAGCGCCGCCTTCGCCGCCGCCGCTGTGCTTAAGGCCGAGTTGACGGTGCCGGAAGTCTCCCAGACGGTGATTATGACCCGCGCTGAAGGCCGCGTTCCCATGCCGGAAGGCGAGGACCTGGTCAGCCTGGCGCGTCATGGCAGCACCTTGGTGATCTTCCTCAGCGTCACTCGCATGTTCCGTATCGCCAACCAGTTGCAGGAGGCGGGCTATCCTGCTGATACCCCGGTGGCCGTGGCTTATCGCGTCGGCTGGCCCGACCAGCAGATCATCCGGGGTACGTTAACCGACATCGCCCAGAAGGTGCGTGACGCCAAAATCACTTTGCAAGCCCTCATCATCGTCGGCAAGGCCGTGGACCCCGCTCTGCTGGATCCCGCTGCTGGAGAACCGGTGGCCGTGTCGCATCTGTACTCTGACCAATACACCCACCTGTACCGCCGCGCCGGGCAGGGTTCCCATGCCGATGCCGACCGCGCCGACCTCTACGAGGCCGGCGGTTACGAAGTGCAGCCGGAGCCAGCCTCGGCCGGGGACAACTGACGTACGGGAATGCCCTCGCTGGATCCCCACCGGATCGCCATCGTTGCGGTGTCCCGGCCAGGCGCCGCGCTGGCCCGCCGGCTGGCGACGTCCTTGACCGATGCCGCGCTCTACCTGGAACGACGTACTGCCGGCGGTGCGTCAGACGATGATGGGAATACCCAACTTTACGACCTGCCCCTGCGTCCGGTAATCCAGGACCTGTTCGCCCGCCATCGCGCGTTGGTAGCGCTTCTGCCGGTGGGGGCGACGGTGCGTCTATTGGCGCCGGTGCTGGGGAGCAAGCGTCAGGACCCCGCCGTGGTGTGTGTGGACGATGCCGGCCGCTACGCGGTCAGCCTGTTATCCAGCCACGCCGGCGGCGCGGATGCCCTGGCGCAACAGGTGGCCGTGGCAATCGGCGCTCAGGCCATCGTTACGTCGGCGTCCGACGCGCTGGACGTCACTGCCATCGACCTCGTGGGGCGCAGCCTGGGCTGGAAAATAGAAGCGACGCCAACCGACCTGACCCGCGCGGCGGCCGCCGTGGTTAACGGCGAGCCGGTGGCGTTATGGCTGGACCCGGAAACGGGCGTCCCTTGGCCCGATGACGTTCCCCTTTCAGAAAGCATCCGCGCCGTCTCGGATCTTTCCAACGCAAAATCCGCCGGGTACGCCGCCGCGCTGGTCGTTTCCGACCGGGTGTTGTCGCTGGATACCGTGCGACCCGTGGTCATCTACCGTCCGCCGACGTTGGTGGCCGGGATGGGCTGCCGCCGCGGCGTATCCGAAGACCACTTGCGCGAACTGTTGGATAATACTCTCCGGCAGCACGGCCTCGCGGCGCAAAGTTTGGCGAAAATCGCAACCGCCAACATCAAAGCGGACGAGGCCGGCCTGATCGCCATGGCAAAGTCCCTCGCTGTACCCATTGCGGCTTACGACGGCCCGCGGCTGAACTTGGCCGGTTTAACCGCGTCTGACCCGGTCGATAGCCCAGCCGGCCTCTACCGTCCCACTGCGTCAGCCGCGCGCGACCTGCTGGGCGTTTTCGGCGTTGCGGAACCGGCGGCTATGCTGGCGGCCGGAGCGCAAGGAGTGGTTGTTCCCCGGGTCAAATCCGACCGGGCGACGATCGCGATTGCACGCATCCCTTCACGGATAGTCAGTTTATGAGCACAGGAAAGTTGTATCTGGTGGGCATCGGCCCCGGCGACTCTGGACACCTCACGCCGGCTGCCGCCGCCGCCATCGCCGACAGTGACGAACTGGTCGGCTATCGTTACTATATCGATCAGGTGGCAGGGTCGGCGTCTGACCAAAGCCTGCACAGCATGGAATTGGGGCAGGAACTGGAGCGGGCCGCCCTGGCGGTGGACATCGCCTATTCCGGCAAGACGGTGGCGGTGGTATCCTCCGGGGACGCCGGCATCTACGGCATGGCCGGGCCGGTGTACCGTGTGCTCACCGACCGGGATTGGGATGGAGCAGAGCCTATTGTTGAAAGCATCCCCGGCGTATCGGCGTTGCAATCGGCGGCGGCGTTGCTCGGTTCGCCGCTGATGCAGGATTTCTGCGCCATCAGCCTGAGCAACCTCCTGACCCCGTGGCAGCAGATCCGCCGCCGCCTGGAGGCCGCCGCCGCCGGCGATTTCGTCGCCGTTCTCTACAACCCACGCAGCCGCCGGCGCACCGGTCAGCTGGATGAAGCCCGTGAAATATTCCTGGAGCATCGACCGGCCGGCACGCCCGTGGGTATCGTCCGGCACGCTTACCGGCCCGAGCAGGCGGTGATGCTGGCCGACCTGGGCGGGCTGGACGGCGCAGCCCTTGGCGTCGATATGTTCACCACTGTGGTGATCGGAAACTCCAACACCTACATTCACAACGGCCGGATGGTCACGCCGCGGGGTTATGAAGCCAGGCAATAGCCGGCCCGGCCACGCGAAAGCGAACACGAACCGATACCAACCCCAGAGGAGTGTCCAATGACTATTCCTGTTATTGCCGTCGCCATTGCCGGAGCCGGCCTGGCCATCACCGGAGCCGGCCTTGCCATCACTCTGATTGTGCTGTTAGTGCGCGGCAGTTTCTTGCTGGGACGGCTCTCCAGACAAGTTGACAGCCAGGACGCCAAGATTGACGCCTTGGACGCCAAGATTGACGCCTTGACCGCTGCGGTACATCAGACCAACGCAATACTGGTGGGACTGGCTAACCACACCCACGATGCCGACGGGCGCACCGTCTTTACCATCCCCACTGGCGACCGCCGCTGACTTCTCTTGATGCTGTTATACTCCGCCGAAAAAGTTTTACAGGAGGGATAATCGTGCCTGCGATACGCGCCAATCCAGTGAAGGACAAGTTGCGGCAGGGCCAACCGGCCACCTGCATCTCCGGTCTGATGACCAGCGAAATCATCGACTTTCTCGGGCCCCTGGGGTTCGATTCCGTGTGGATGGAGTGCGAGCACGGGCCGGTGGACTGGGAAACCCTGGGCGACATGACCCGGGCCTGCGACCTGTGGGGCATGGCCTCCATAACCCGCTGCAACGCCAACGACGCCGCGTTGATTACCCGAACCCTGGACCGGGGCTCCATGGGCGTCGTCCTGCCCCACGTCAACACGCGGGAAGCAGCGGCGGCGGCCGTGGGCGCGTCCAAGTTCGCTCCTCTCGGCTATCGCGGCATGTTCGGCGGTCGCCAGTCCTTTGGTGTGCCCGACTACGTTCACCACGCCAACGACCAGACCATGGTCATCGTGCTGATCGAAGAAGTCACGGCCCTGGACAACCTGGACGACATCCTGAAGGTGGACGGCATCGACGTTTTCTTCGTGGCGCCTACCGACCTGTCCCAGACCATGGGCCACATTGGCAACGTAGGGCACCCTGAAGTTCAGTCGGCAATAGACGACGCCCTGGCCCGGATCGTGAGCGCCGGACGCACCGCCGGAACCCTGGTCAACGACGACAATGTGGCGTCTTACGTGGAGAAAGGCGCCCGCTTCCTGATGACGTCGTGGAACGCGTGGGTTGCCCGGGGCAGCAGCGAGTTCCTGGGGCGCCTGCCTGCCGTCTAACCCACATTACAGTAAAACCGCCGGAGAGAAGAAAACAGTTGCAACGTTTCTTCCCGCCATGAACGGCCCAGTTCTCTATTCCGAACCCGGCTCTGAGCCGCGGCAGGCAAATGATGGTTCGGCGCAGGTTTCGCTCGCGCCGAACCCGTTGGCGCGCCTTTTCGCCCGGCTGATTAACGGCGCAATATGGATTGCGGCCGGCCTGCTCCTGCTTTTGGGCAGCGTTGCCGTCATCGGCGGAATCGCATTTAGCGAAATCTGGCCGTTGTTGAATGAACTGACGGTCGCGGAACTCTCTGCCGCTGACCGTATTATTGCGGATGCCCTGGCCGAAAGCTTTGCCGATTACCGGGTTCGCGACGCGGTTCTGATTGCGTTAATTCCGATTGCGGCGGCGCTTCTGTGGGTCATCCTGCGGCTGCTGTATCTGTGCCTGTTGGTGCGGTTTGCCGGCGGTGATCTAGGGCACCTGGTTATGGGTATGCGGATACTAAGCTACCGGGACGGTCTGCGACCTTCCTTCAGGCAGGCATTGGGACGAGCAATGCTGAAACAGCTGGATGTGCTGATCATCCCATGGCTGTTTAATGGAGTGATGACACTGGCCAACCGGGAGGGACGGCATAGTTACGATTTTATCGCCGGCACTATCGTGGTAAAGGAAGGCTGGACGATGCTGCCGCTCCTGGAACCCAAGCCTGAGCGCCTGGTGATAACAGACCCGCAGTTGCCTGGGGACACTGCGATACCGCTACCGCCCTCCCGAGGTTAACCGACCAGTAGTCAGGTTGCCGGGCTACGGCTCTGCCATTAGCCCTTCGACAGGGGTAGCGCCACACTGCCGCCTTCGTCGTGGGTATGGCTGACGAAGGCGGCTTCCAGCCTTTCCAAACAACGGGGCGCTAATCCCCTTGCTGCGACGCGGTCACTGTGTGCCGCTGGCGATGGCCCGCGTCGCCGGTTCTCCGCCGTGGTCAACGTCCCAGTCCCACAGGTCGGCGTGGAAACCTGACAGGCTTTCTTCCAGGGTGTTGATGAAGTTGCGGACCCCGCGTCCGTGGAACTTGCCCCGCAGGGTGCAGACGCCGATGTTGGCCGACGGGAAGATGTGGTCGAGGCGCACCACCGCCAGGCGGTCGTGGTCCTCGGGGTGCAGGGTGAAATCGCTGACGATGGCGATGCCCATGCCGATGGCCACGTAGCGCTTGATCATCTCGGTGTTGTCCATCTCCAGCACCACGTCGTAGCCGACGCTGCTCTCTCGCAGCTTCTGCTCCACGCGCCGGCGGCTCAGGCTCTCGGGACTGTTCAGAATCAGGGGGAACCTGGCCATGTCCTCAATGGAAACAGGATCTCGCTGGAGCAACTCGTGGCTGGGTTCGGAAATCAGCACCACGTTGTAGTCAAACAGCTCGGAGAATTCCAGCGAAGGGTCGTCGGTGGGCGGCGCTGAACACAAGGCCAGGTCCACCTCGCCCGACTTCACCAGCTGGATCAGGTTGGCATATGAACGTGCCACTAGCCGCATCCGCACGTCCGGATAGCGAGCGCGGAACTGGCGGATGGGCCGCGGCAGGTGGTAGGAAACGATGTCGGGATAAGCGCCCACCACGAAGGAACCGCGCCCCTCGGAGTAGTCCATCTGGGTTTTCAGCGTGTCGATGGACTCCACGATAGGGGTCACCAACTCGTAGAACAGCGATCCCTCGGAGGTCAACTGTATTGGCCGTTTGATCCGGTCGAACAGCGTGATGCCGAACTCGCCTTCCAGTTTTCTCAGGTGGGTAGTAACGGTGGGCTGCCCCAATTCCAGCTTGCGCGCCGCTTTGGATACGCTCCGTAATCGGGCGACATGGTAGAAGCTGATAATTTCTCGCAGTTCCATTGAGACTTCACCTTCACATGGGGAGCTGATCAGACTACGAACCTCGCAAATGTGCCAATATATTATATCCAAAATGCGGATAATGCAAACCTTATGCTGGCCTCATGCGTACCCACTTTGTCATTGCGACCCCGTACTTGATACGGGGGTGGCAATCTCGTCGGTGCAGCAACGGCCGCTCCGGCAAGTCTCTCAACAGGCGGCGGCCGCCGCCGGAACGAGATTCCATCGTCCGCCTGCGGAGAGCGTGGAATGACCGGTTAAAGTGGGCACGCGCAAGCCTGATGAGACTGCCTTGGCGGTTGACACATTCCGGCGTGAAACGCAAAATGGCGCCATTAAATTCGCTTGCTCCCAGATCATTACGGACGGTGACGAAATGGCAGAAATCCTGGGCCTTGGCCTCACCCACTACCCACCATTGATTTCTCCCGATGCGGATAAGGCAATCCCGCTCAAGAGGACCCTCCAGGGAAATAAGCGCATACCGGAAGAGCTGAAAAACCCCACCAGTTGGCCGGAGCCGATGCGGGTGGAGTATGGCGAAGACGAAGGTTATGCCTCGTCGCTGGAACATCGCGCCCGTCTGGTTGCCGGCTTCCGCCGCATCCGGGAGGAACTGGACGCCTTCAATCCTGATTTCGTGGTCATCTGGGGTGACGACCAGTACGAGAACTTCCGTGAGGACATCATCCCGCCATTCTGCGTGCTGGCCTACGATGACTTTGAGGCGCAGCCCTTCGCTCACCGGCCGCGAAACTTCTGGAACGAACCTGAAGATACCACCTTCCGGTACCAGGGGCATAAAGAAGGCGCCCGCGCGCTGGTGTCGGGCATGATTGACCGGGGCGTGGACATGGCCTACGCTTATCAGCCCCTGCACGAGCCGGGACTGGGCCACGCCATCCTGAACACCCTGCTCTACCTGGACTATGACCGCAAGGGGTTCGACTATCCGGTGGTTCCTTTCCTGGTCAACTGCTACGGCAGCCGCGTTATTCGCAACCGGGGCGGCGCCGTTGAGTACCTGCCCGACCCGGACCCGCCCGGCCCCTCGCCCAAGCGGTGCCTGGAAGTGGGCGCGGCGGCGGCCCAGGCCCTTCAGGAATCGCCCTGGCGAGTCGCCCTCATCGCCTCGTCGTCCTGGTCCCACGCCTTCCTGGTCGAGAAGAACAACTGGTTGTGGCCTGATATAGAATCCGACCGGGCGCGCTTCGAGGAACTCAAGGCCGGCGACTATCAGGCCTGGAGCCGCATCTCAACCGCCCAGGTTGAGGACGCCGGTCAGCAGGAGCTTCTCAACTGGATGTGCCTCGCCGGAGCCATGAACACGCTGGACTACAAGCCGGAGATTCTGGACTACGTGGAAACCTACGTGTTCAACTCCAACAAGTGCTTGGCCATTTTCAAGTAGGAGCAACCCTTGTGGTTCCTTCGTAGCGACGGGTTTAAAACCCGCCCCTGCCCCCGGATTTCGACTTTCCCCGGAATGACGCGGCTGTTGTTTTAAGGAGCTAAAATCATGGCAGAGCTGCTGGGCTTGGGTCTCACCCACTCGCCTTCCCTGATCCGCCCCGACGAGGATGGGGAATCGTCACTGAAGCGCACCCTGCGCACCAACGACAAGGTGCCGGCGGAGATGAAAAACCCCTCCAACTGGCCGGAACCCATGCGGATCGAGTATGGAGAAGATGAGGGATTGGCCTCCGCCGTTCGCCTCCGCGAGCGCATGGTCGCCGGTTTCCGCAAGTTGCGCAACGAACTGGACGCCTTCAACCCCGACTTCGTGGTCATCTGGGGCGATGACCAGTACGAAAACTTCCGCGAGGACATCATCCCGCCTTTCTGCGTACTGGCCTATGACGAATTCGAGTGCAAACCCTTCGGAGAAGCGGGCCACGCCGGCCGGCGCAACGTTTGGAACGAACCGCCCGGCACCACATTCAGATACCAGGGCCACCAGGAGGCCGCCCGCGCCCTGGTTTCAGGAATGATCGACCGCGGCGTCGACATGGCCTACGCCTACCGGCCTCTCCACGAGCCGGGCCTGGGCCACGCCATCCTCAATACCATCCTCTACCTGGACTACGACCGCAAGGGTTTTGACTATCCCGTCGTCCCCATGCTGGTCAACTGCTACGGCAGCCGCGTGATCCGCAACCGGGGCGGCAGCGTCGAGCGCTCGCCGGATCCGGATCCGCCCGGCCCCTCCCCCAAGCGGTGCATGCAGGTGGGAGCCGCCGCCGCGCAGACCCTCAAGGACTCTCCCTGGCGCGTAGCTCTGATCGCCTCGTCGTCCTGGTCCCACGCTTTTCTGACCGAGAAGCACTGGTGGCTGTACCCTGACATCGAATCGGACCGTGCCCGGTTCGAGGAGATGAAATCCGGCGACTACCAGGCTTGGGCGCGGATCTCCACCGAGCAAATCGAAGACGCCGGTCAGCAGGAACTGCTCAACTGGGCCTGCCTCGTCGGCGCCGTGGACGAACTGGATTACAAGGCCGACATCGTGGACTGGTACGAAACGTACATCTTCAACTCCACAAAGTGTTTGGCGGTTTTCAAGTAACCGTCAGTCACGGCTGCACACGGACGAGGGCGGACGCCTCCAAGCGCCCGCCCACCCGGTATTTCAGGAAGCTCGCCGCGATTTAGACCGGCAGGAACGGCTCGTCCGATGGCGGTGGCAGCTGCTCGAAGGCGTTGATGTTGAACGCCAGCGCCGAGTAGTAACCCATCAGGTTGGTCAACTCCACCAGCCCGCGGTCGCTAAACTCGGCACGCGCGGCGTCAAAGGTCGCTTGCGACACGCGGCGCGTGCGGAAGAACTCGCGCCCATAATTGATCACCGCCGCTTCAGCGGACGACAATGCGGGCAGGTCCTGTTTATCGCGCAGGCTGTCCACCAAAGCATCGCTCAGGCCGGCGCGGCGTCCGGCGGCGGCGTGAGCGTGCCAGATAAACTGGCAATCCAGCTCGCGGGCGGTGGTCAGCATGGCGAGTTCCGCCACGTTGTCGGGCAGGGTAGAACCGTCGGCGCGCAGGTACGCGCGCAGCGCCTCGCCGCGCTGGGCAATCTCCGGCACGTGCAGCTGAACGGCGATTGGCCCCTGCTCAGGCACCACGTTGTTTCGGGCGGACACTATGGCATCGAAGGCGGACACCTGTTCCTGGGGGACTGAATCTCGGTTGGCGGCGGGAAACCGGGGCATGGTGTGTTCTCCTGTATTGGGATGGATATGGATACAGTGTTGCTTAATCGTCGGCAGCGACCAGTTCAGTGTCGGGGGGTTCTGTAAATATCGGCTCGCCGGCGACCTCCAGGTGACGGTGGTTTATCAAGGCCCGCAGCAGTTGTTGGTGGCTGCGCCTGATTTCGGTCAGCTGGTTTGCCTGAGATTGCTCGATTCTGTCGGAAAGCTCTTTGTGGGAGGCATCATTTTTGTCGTTGGCATCCTTGAACTCACTGCGCCGGGGAAGTCCTCCCAGCGCGAAGGCTTGCTCCGACAGCGCTTACGAATGCCGTAACTGCGAGAGCAATAATCGCAATCAGTTCGGCGTTTGTAATCATTGGGAAGCTCCTTGCCCCCTTTCGCGTGTCTGGGTCTGCTGGGATTACCGGCAGTGCGGAATCACCTCCTCGCCGAACAGCTGAATGGCCTCCATGATGCGCTCGTGGGGTGGCCCTCCGGAATGGGCGTGGCGCAATCGGAGCAAAAAGTAATCCGCGCCAGTAGCCTCTTTCCAGCGCTGAAACTCGTCAACCACCCGTTGCGGCTCGCCAAGGATGAGACGATCAGGTCCGAGGTTGTCAATGTTGATCTGAGATTCCTCGGTATAGCGACGGAACTCATTGAGGCCGTTGCGCCAGTAATACTTGTAGGCGTCGATAACCTCTGGCCCGTACACGCGCTCGGCTTCGGCACGAGTCGGGGCGACCCAGGCGTCGCGCATCAGGCAAGTCACCGGCGCCTTCCCGGCGGCCTCCGCCGCCTGTTGGTAAGCCGTGGTCAACGCTATGGTGCTTTCCAGGTCGGTGCTGGGGCCGGCCACAAAGCCGTCGGCGATGCGCCCGGCCCGGCGCGCTCCGGGCGCCCGGCTGGCGCCAATCCACAGCGGCGGAGCAGGATCGGAGTAAGGTTTGGGACGGATGGTAATGTCGTCCAGGTTGAAGTGTTCGCCGGAGAAGGAAAATTGCTCGCCGCTCCAGCACTGGCGGATAATTTCAATCTCTTCCTCAAACCTGCTCACCCGTTGCTGAATCGGGATGTCAAAGGTGCGAAAATCCACCGGCTGGTAGCCTAACCCCACGCCCAGTATGAAACGGCCCCGCGACACTATATCCAGCGTAATGACATCCTCGGCAAGATGAACGGGGTGATGCAGCGGCAACAGTATCACCGAAGTACCCAGGTTCAATGTGGTAGTCTGCGCGGCCACCGCTGTGGCCACTATAAGCGGAGACGGCAGGAAGCCGTCTCGGTCCTGGTGGTGCTCCCCGAAAAAGCAGGAATCGAAACCTGCCGACTCAGCCAGCTTGGCCTCGGCAACCACCTCATCAACCCGCAGGGCCAGATCTTCTCCCGCCGGCCGGTCGGCGATTGAACTGTAGATGCCGAATTTCATACACACCTCGATGCAATATCCTGTACCGGCTGGCGCTATTCTCGGTCACGTCCATTTTGGCTGATAGCCTCCGTTAACCGGGTCAGCGCATCAAGAAATGCCTGCCGTTCCGCCGCAGCCTGCTGGCGCTCTTCCGCGACCCGCTGGCGTTCTTCGGCGACCCGCTCCTCCGATTGCCGGCGTTCTTCAGCGGCCCGCTCTTCCGATTGCCGGCGTTCTTCAGCAGCCCGTTCCAAGGTGTTTTTCATTAATTCCATCATCTGGTCGTTGCGCCGTCGTTCCTCATTGTTGCGTTGTCGCTCACGTAAAAACAACATCAGGTCGGAACCTCCGGTAATGGTGATAGCGATGCTGGAGTGGATGATGCAATGATGTAAGACCGTAGTGGACAGATAACGGGCCAGCGGCCCGGGCCGGCACATCAGCTCGACCGCGTTTTCCGGCGTGCAGGGCAGGGCGGTGTAACGCCAGACCAGCCAGGTGCTCGCTCCCACCAGCATACCGGAAAGCAATGGCGCCCATAAAGCAAGGGTTAATGTTTTCATTCCTGACCG
Source organism: uncultured Dehalococcoidia bacterium (assembly GCA_964347975.1). Classification (GTDB taxonomy): domain Bacteria; phylum Chloroflexota; class Dehalococcoidia; order Lucifugimonadales; family UBA3495; genus Bin87. The sequence continues at coordinate 35,879 of CAYGAY010000009.1, read as the reverse complement.
CATTATAGCCCCAGCTGAGGGTGAAGAATGAAACTTTACTTGAAATGGGTCAGCACCCGGTTGGAGAACAACTCCATCTGGCGAAAGTAATCGTCGGGTTCTCCGGCCAGGAAGCCGAACACAAAATCCTGCACGCCGGCGTCGATGCGTTCCTGGATTGCCCCGACGCAGTCCTCGGCGTTCCCGGTTATGCACAACGCCCGGGCGATGTCGTCGGCGCTGCGTTCCGGCGTGACGTAACGCCGGCCAACGTGGGCGACGGCGGTTTCCAGCGCTTTGTCGGGATCATCGTCGATGGCGGTAGGCTGGTTGAGGCCCCAATGGAAACCGCTCAGGTCGCGGCCCGAATGTTCAGCCATCTCGCGCACGCTGGCGTTGGAGCGCCGGAGGCGATTGACGGTGAACAGATAGGGATACCACCCGTCGCCGGCGATAGCAGCCCGGCGGATTGCCGCGTCGCTGCGCCCGGCGACCCAGATGGGAGGATAGGGTTGTTGGCGCGTCTTGGGCAGCAGCGTCACGTCTTCAAAGTTGAAAAACCGTCCGCTATGGGTTACGTGATCCTCGGTCCATAGTTGTTTCATCACCCGCAGCATCTCGTCGGTACGCCGGCCCCGGGTGTTGACCGGGACCTCCAGCGCGTCGAACTCGGCCCGGGTATCGCGCTGCCCGCTGATGCCGATGCCGAAGTCCAGCCGTCCCCCGGAGATTTGATCCACAGTGGACACCAGCTTGGCCAACATGACCGGGTGGTACAAGGGCGCGATGACGATGCCGGTGAGGACGCGCAACCGGGTGGTTGCGCCGGCCGCCGCCGCCATTGCCGGTATGCCCATCATCGTAGGCCGGGGCGGGTTGCCGTCCATGACGTGCTCGCCCACGGCCACCCGGTCGAAACCCAGATCTTCGGCCCGGCGGGCGAACTCCCCAATATCCCAATAGTTGTCAACGCTCAGGTTGCACCCGAAAGTCATCGTTTCGTTAGCCATGTCGTTCGTCGGTCTCCCTTCCTGGATTACCGGGCAAGCATTTCGTCAGTGATTTCGGCCAGCTTTTCTCCATTCAGCACACCCTGCCATTTGCGATGCAGGCTGCCGTCGGCGGAGATGAAAAACGTGGCGGGCAGGCCGAGCACTCCGAGTTCCCGCACCACCTTCCCGTCGTCGGTATAGCCCGCCGGGTAAGTTACCGCCAATTCGTTGAGCAATTTGATGGCGTCGTCCTGGCTGCCCAGGCTGAAAAACTGCCCCAAATCCACGCCAACGACCAACGCCCGGCCCGCGTAGTCATCGGCGAAGCGCTGGAATTCCGGCATCTCGGCGCGGCACGGCGGACACAGGCCGGCCCAGAAATTCAACACCACGGGCCGGCCGCGCAAGTCGGAAAGGGCCACGTTGTCACCGCCTAAATCGTCAGCGCCCTGATACGCCGATATGTTGAAATCGTAGATGCCTTCCGGGACCGGCGGCGCAGTTGCAGCATCGGGTGACGTTTCCGCTGAGCAGGCGGCTCCCAGCAAAATTGCCGACCAGACCAACGCAACTGGCCCGAAGCGTGTTCCAAACCGGGAGAAGCCCCATAACATTTTCAACACTTTGCTCATACCCATGAGAGTAGCACAGTTGCTTTTGCCTTGTTCAGTCACACCGGCTACGGTATCATCGGAGCGCCGCATCGCGTTGTCAAGGATCAAGTCTGTGCAGTTCTCCCGCCCCGAATTGTCCCCTGTCGCAGCACGCCGGCTCCGGTTGATGGCCGCGCTCGCCCTGGCCGTGCTTGTGCTGGTTGTCATCTGGAAGCTGCTGGCGGTGCTGCTGCCTTTCCTGCTGAGCGGGATTGTCGTCTATTTGCTGGCTCCCGTGGCCAACCTGGCGGAGCGACGCACGCCATTGGGCCGCCGATGGCCCCGGGCCACCCGGATGGCGGCTGTCCTGCTGGTGCTTATGCTGCTGTTGATTGCGGTAGTGGTCGTGCTGGCCCTGGGCGTGCTGCGGGTGATCGACCAGTCCTCTGCCCTGGTGGAACGCGCCCCGGATTTCGTTGCGGAGGTGCAGGCCATTTACAACGAAACCATTGCCGAATACGAGCGTAGGGTCCCGCCCGACATCCGCGAGATGATTGACCCCCGCCTGATAGAGTTGCGCGAGGCGTTGGTTCGCGGTCTCAACGAGGCGGCGCTGCGGATATTGCGCATCCTGCAAACCGGCGTCGGCTTGGTCGTTTCCCTCGCCACGTTGCCCATCATCCTGTTTTACTTGCTGTACGACCCGGAAGGCTTGGGCCGGGGCGTGCGTCGGCTGCTGCCCCGGCCGGTGCGTGATGACTTCTCCCGGATCGCTCAGTTGACCGGCGAATCCATTGGCCTTTACCTGCGCGTGCAGCTGCTATTGGCCGCCATGACCGGCGTGGTAATCGGCTTGGGCCTCTGGGCAATGGGCGTGTCGGCGGCCCCGATCCTGGCCATAATCGCCGCCTTCGCCGAATTGATCCCCATCGTAGGGGCAACCCTTTCGCTGCTCATAGCCGTCGTTGTGATGCTGGTGACGGACCTGGGGAAAACCCCCTTTGTGGTGGCGCTTTACCTGGTGTGGCAGGTACTTCAAAACTCGTTCATCGCGCCCCGGGTGCAAGGTCAGGCGCTGGGTCTGCACCCCCTGGCAATAGTCCTGGCCCTGGCCATATTCGGGCTGTTCCTGGGCTTCTGGGGCATCTTGGTCGCCGCGCCCTTCACCGCCGCCGGCTACCGGGTTATTAGCTACGTCGTGGAGGAATGGCACGCCGCCGCAGTCCCCTTGCCCACTGCGGTTCTCATCGACGCAGACCCGAAACCGGAAAGCGCCCCTGACGACGATGCCGAATAGCGCGGTTCGCCGGCCTGGTGTACAATCGGGGCAATTATCGCCGCCGGCCGCGCTCTCGAGGGGGGAATTGCAGATGCGTATCCTACTGATTGCTACCAACCGACACAACCGGGTGATGAGCCGCATGAGGGCCCAGCCCATACCCATCGGACTGGCCTACGTCGCCGGCCATGTGGACCGATCCCGGCACACGGTCAAGCTGGTGGACCTCATGTTTGCCAGCGAGAACTATCTGGATGAAGTTGAACAGACTGTGCGCGACTTCAATCCCCAGCTGGTGGGCATCTCCATCCGAAACCTCAGCAATCACAGCTACGTCGATCCCCAGTGGCAGCTGCCCATTACCAGGAACGTCATTGAACGCATACGCGCCATCTCCGATGCGACGATAGTGTGCGGCGGCCCGGCCTTCAGCATCATGCCCCAGCAGGTATTCGATTTCGTCAATCCCGACATCGGCATCGCCGGCGACGCCGGCGAAACCTTCGCCGAACTGGCCAACCGGGTCGATATCGGCGAGCCGGACTACCGCGGCATGACCGGCGTGCTCTACCGCGAAAACGGCGAGATCGTGTACAACGGAATCCGCTGCTCGTCCGACTTCATCAGCCGCCCCAGCCTCGACGACCTGGATATGCCCAAGTATGCCCAGGCCGGTTTCGGCGTCAGCGTGCTGACCAAGCTGGGCGGGTTCTACTATCCTACCTCCGCCGACGACATTCGCACCCCCGAAGGAGCCTGGCGGGTGATCCGCCCCATTGACGAAGTGGTGGAGGAAGTTTCCGATGTTACCGCCCGCTACGGGCTGAAAAAGATTTTCTTCGTGGACAACTGCTTCAACGTTCCCCTGGAGCACGCCAAAGAACTCTGCAACGCCCTGATGGAGGCCGAGGTCAAAGTTCGCTGGAACACTTGCCTGGCCCCCTACGCCTGCGACGCTGAGCTGATCGGTATGATGAAACAGGCCGGCTGCGGCCTGGTCATGATGGGCGGCACCCGCGGCGGCGACCCCCACGAGGGCGACAACGATACTTCCCGCTATGCCTCCCTGAAGGAAACTACGGATTTGTGCGAAGCCGGCGACCTCCACTACACCATCTCCCAGCAGTTCGGCGAACCGGGCGAAACCCGCGAGTCGGTCGAAAACAAGCTGGAGTTCCTCCGCGGCCTCAAGCCGTCCCTCGCCAACCTCCGCGTCGGCGTCAGCGTTATGCCGGGAACCGATGTCGCCGCCCGTTGCCTCGAAGAGGGCATCATCAAGGACGAGTCCGAACTCATCGCGCCCACTTTCTACATGGCCGAAGCAGTCCGCCCCTGGCTGGTGGACTACCTGCGGGAGTTGGTGGATGCAAACCCTCGCTGGAACCTGATGTAGCGCGCCGGAATGTTGCGCTGGCAATGCCAGCAGATGCCGGGGATGGTTGCTAATGAATAGCGCGAAATGGGGCCGGTCTCTGATACTGGCCGGCGTGATGATTGTCGTTACCGCTGCCATAATCTACTGGATTTGGCCTGAATGGATGGCCCATCGCGCCAGCGCAGACCGTCCGGGTAATTTCCTGATTATGGGCGGCGGCGGTGCGCTCATGTCACTGTTGGGCGTCTTTGTAACGACGAATCATGCGCAATAATTGGGGTTGGGCATTAGCCTCACTGTACTTCATTAGGGCTTTTGTCGCTTTGGCTGTTGACCTATGGCTATGCCGGTGTCCTGGCCGGTTTGCTGGCGTTGCTAATGGCAGCCTCGGGCATTTGGATGTCCGCAAAAGGAATGGCGCAATTGAAATGCCCTGACAACCTTTCTGACAGTCACCTGGAAACAGCCCGTCGCTACCGCAACGCCGGCATTGCATTGGGACTCACCGGCTCCGGCTTGCTGGTGCTGTCATGGGAGACCTTTTTAGGTCGGTTTATCAGCGCCGGGTCATCCGGTATGTAAAGGACGAGTCAATGATGACGACCGCAACGCACACTGCGCCGGTTTCGGACTGGATTGCCCTCGCCAACTCTGAAACCATCCGCGCCGCCCATCTGCTTCGCCGGGCCGGGTTCACTCCGACCCGCGCTGAAATCGACCGCGCCGTGGCGCGTGGCTACGAGGCTACCGTCGAGGAACTGCTGCATCCCGAAGACCGGCCTGACCTGGAGATCGAGGACCTGATCCGCCGTTACCACGTCGATCAGAACAGCCTGATGCTGCTGGAGAGCAGCCAGAGCTACTGGCTCTATCGCATCATCAACAGCCAGCGCCCCCTGGAAGAAAAGATGGCCCTGTTCTGGCACGGCCTCTTCGCCACCGCCTACGGCAAGCTGAACCACGCCAAAGCAGTGGTCAACCAGACCCACACCTTCCGCCGCCACGGCCTGGGCAAGTTTGCCGACATCCTGCTGGAGCTGTCCCGCGATCCCGCCATGATCTTCTGGCTGGACAACAAGGACAACCACCGGGACGCTCCCAACGAGAACTATGGCCGCGAGTTGCTGGAACTGTTCTCCATGGGCATCGGCAACTACACCGAGGACGACGTGAAATCCGCCGCCCGGGCCTTCACCGGCTGGACCATTGACAACGCTCAGTACATGAGCATCCGCGCCAGCCGCGACTCCTTCTGGCCTTACGGTCGCATTGACTGGCAGTTCCGCTACCGGGACGACGACCACGACGACAGCGAGAAGACCTTCCTCGGCCACACCGGACCCTTCGGCGGACAGGATGTCATCGACATCATCGTCCGGCAGCCGGCCACCGCCCGCTACATCGCCGGCAAACTCTACGGTTTCTTCGTCTCCGACCGGCCCGACGATGCGGCCATCGGCATCCTCGCCGACGAGTTCACCCGCACCGGCGGCGACACCCGCGCCGTGATGCGCTGCCTCTTCCTCTCCGATTTCTTCTCGGATGACGCAGCGCGCCTCGCCCGCGTCAAAAGCCCTGCCGAGTTGGTGGGCGGCACCGCCCGGCTGGCCGGCAGCCATCGCACTCCGGAGTGGACCATCTCCAACCTGGCCATGGACGTCAATTTCATGGGCCAGGAAATCCTCAACCCGCCCACGGTGGAGGGCTGGCACACCGGCCGGGAGTGGATCGACACCGGCAACCTGGTGGAACGCATCAACGCCGCCGGCGCCGAAATGCGCGATGCCAGCCGCCCCGGCGTCCGCGCCATCATCGAGCGGATCAAGTCCGCCGGCCCCGTACTCCAGCCCCCTGCGCTGGCCGAAGCCTGCCTTGACGCCGTGGGGATTTTCGAGGTGACGGAGGGCGCCCTGGCGAGCTTGGTGGCCTTGGCGACTCCGTGGGGCGAAGTGCGCTTTGACCGCCCCGACGCCATCGCCTGCTCCGAGGAGCGGATCGTCGAAATGCTCCAGCTCATCGTCGCCTCCCGGGAGTACCAACTGGCATGACCACCGCCCCTGCAACCACGACGTTCACCTACAGCCACACCGTCGGCTTCCTCGCCTACCGGGGCCGGGGGTTCATTCATCCGGTGGACTTGGCCCTGGCCGACGACGGCGTGATGTACGTGCTCAACCGCGGCGGCCCGGAATCCGTGGGCCGGCTGGAGCTCAAGCGAGTATGCGTCTGCACCGTGGACGAGGGCTACATCGGAGAATGGGGCGCCGGCGGCGCCGAGGATGGGCAGTTCTGGTGGCCCAGCGGCATCGCTCGCGACCACGACGGACGGCTCTACGTCACCGACGAGGCGTTGCAGCGCGTCAATGTCTTCGACGCCGACGGTCAATTCATCAAGCGCTGGGGAGAGTCCGGCGAACAACCGGGCCAACTGAACCGACCCGCCGCCGTCGCCGCCGCTCCCGACGGCTCTTTGCTGATAACGGACGGGATGAATCACCGTATCCAGCGCTTCACCGTTGACGGTGAATACCTGGACGGTTGGGGCGGGTACGGAACCCAGCCCGGCCGGTTCAACACCCCCTGGGGGGTATCCTGCGACGCCAGCGGCAACGTGTTCGTCGCCGACTGGCGCAACGACCGGGTCCAGGCGTTCACGCCGGAAGGCCGGTTCGTCGGCCAGTGGGGCGCCTCCGGCGACGGCAAAGGTCAACTGAACCGCCCGTCGTCGGTTGCGGTGGATAACGACGGTTACGTCTACGTCGCCGATTGGGGCAACGAGCGGGTGCAGATCTTCGGCCCCGACGGTGCGGTAGCCGCCATACTGCGCGGCGACTCCACCACGTCAACGTGGGCGGAAGACTACCTTGCCGCCAATCCGGACGAGGCCACCGCCCGGCGGGAGGCAAACCTCGCCCCGGCGGTCAGTCCGTGGCGCGACCGGCACCGGGAAACGTCAGCCGGCGTGGAGGCCCTGTTCTGGGGGCCGACTTCGGTGAGCGTGGACACGGAGGGCCGCATCTACGTGGTGGATTCGTGCCGCCACCGGGTGCAGATTTATCGCAAAGCGGCCGCGCCGGCCTGATTTGCGCCGGCCGCCGGCTGCATTGTACCATGGCCTTACCAGCCGGTTGCTCTCTGTGCCGGCGTTGGGAAAGGAGGCGTCGCCATGGGGCGCCGCAAACGCAAGGCTACGAACAAAAAACGGCCGATTGTGGTTAACCAATGGGTACTTTTGGGCATTGGCCTGTGGGTGGGCCTGCCCGCCGCCATACTGATGCCCATGGCCTACGGAGCGGATGCTTACGGTTTTGGGCTGGGCTTCGGAACTCTTGCCGCCTGCATTGGCTCGGGCTATGTGATGAGCATCATTGCCCGTCACTTGTTTGACCGAAGCGATGGTCCGTGAAAACCGCCGCCGTCAGCGCGGCCGGGCTACGGATTGGGCTACGGTCAGCATCGGCATCATAACGGTTGCTACCATTATCGCCGCTGCTACGGTAGCGGCGGCTATCAATATCAGCCGGGGAGCCGCTGGCTTGGGCGCCCCATCTAGTCAAGGTAATATCCTGTTTCCCGGAATCGCCGCCGGTATTGCGCTAACCAGCCTGGGCTTCTATCTCGCCGCAGTTTTTACAGGTTTGTGGTCATTGTTCCGAAAACCTTCATCGGAACAGGAACCCTTGGTTAAACTGGCGGCCTTCGGCTTTTACATCCAAGTTTTTGCAGCGGTCATATTCGCTTCCGTAGCAATTTTCGGACCATTGATTGCGGCGAATTAGATGCCGGAGGGGACAGGGCAGATTTGCGCGCGGCATCGTCGGCATCTAATCCGCGCCACCGCTCGCCTACCCCGGTATCCGCTGTAGCAGCGGCTCCGTCCGCTCGGGCAGCAGGTCGGTCTCAAAAGTGTTGATAAGCATGGCCAGCATGGTGTAGTTGCCCAGGATGAGCGTAAGCTCAATCACCCCCTGCTGTCCGAAGACCTCCAGCGCGCTCTGGTAGCCGCCCCGGCTGACCTGGTGATTCCGCAGAATCTCCCGGCCCAGGTGAATGACGACCGACTCGTCGGCGGACAGTTCCGGCAGCGGCTTATTGTCGCGGATGGCGTCCACCACCGCGTCCGGCACGCCGGCGGCGCGTGCGGATCCGGCGTGGGCGTTCCAGATATGCTGGCAGTCCATCTCGCGAGCCGCCACCAGCATCGCCAGTTCGGCGGCTTTCAGCGGCACGCTGGATTGGTTGCGCAGATACTGGTTCAGACCTGTCGCGTGCTTACTGGCCTCCGGCACGTGAGTCATCACCGAGCCGGGGCCATATGGCGGAACGGCCGCGCCGTTCTGGGTAATCTCGTCAAAGGTGGCTTCCTGTCCAGCCGGAACGGTGTCCCGGGATGCAGCCGGTAATCGGGCCATGTTAATGCCTCCTGTTGCGCATAGTCCTTTCTCCCAATGGGAGAGGGTTAGGGTTAGGGCCAAAGTCTAACGATACGGCTTCTTCCCCGTCTTCTCTTCAAAGAGTTTCCAGGTATTGTCGTTGAACGGGTAGTACTTGCCGGGGGAGCACTGTTCCATCTCCAGCTGCGCCTTGATGACGGCCTCAACCTCCTCCCGCTGGTGGGCGATTTGGATCACCTCACCGGCGGCTGCGGCCGGCACCACGACCACGCCGTCGTCGTCGCCCACGATGGCGTCCCCGGGACGCACCAGGACCCCGCCGCACTGGATGCAATCGTTCACCTGCCACGGCCAGAACTCGGCCGGCCCCTGCTTGGCGGTGGCATTGGCCGCATAGACCGGAAAGCCGTACTCCTTCAGCGTATTGGTGTCGCGCACCGCCCCATCGGTGACCAGTCCGCCCACGCCACGCTGGTAGAGGCGATAAAACTTGATGTCCCCTCCGATGCTGCTGTACGGCCAGCCCATGGCGTCGATCACCAGCGCCTCTCCCGGCCCGCACAACTCGAAGGCCACGTACTCGGCGGAATCTGCCCCTTTGGGCTTATCGGCAGCCAGGTCGGGCCGGTGGGGTACGAAACGCAGCGTCACCGCTCGGCCGGCCATGTGCTGACCGGGTTGCAGAGGCTTCGCTCCCTCAATCATGCTCATCGGCCACCCCATCACCCACAGCCCGTCAATCAGGGTCTGGGTGGGAATGGCCTTGAGGATAGCCAGGGTGTCATCGGAGACGTGCGTTTTAGAGGCAGTGATGGTCATGGGCGAGTGGTTCCTTTGTTGGCGATTTCCCGTGAGACCGACGGCGGCATTGTAACAGAGTCTCCCAAAAGGGCGGCCTCTGCAAGGAGACCGCCCCATGATACGTGACAGTTTGGCCGGTGACTACTCGGTAGGCCACCCTTCCGCTTCTTCGTCCGCGCTCAAGGCGGCCTGGATGCCGGCGGCGGCTTCGTCGGTGACCCATTCGCCCCAAACGTCGGCGTTGCTGTTAAGCCACCAAATGGCGGTTGCCTTCAAAACCAAGGGCGTAGATTATGCCGTTCTTGATACCGCCGAATTGCCAGGTGGCTTCCCGTGTCACCCATTTGGCCCTGGCGTCAATGGTGCCCCCGGTGCGTCTTCGGGAATTTGGTGGAGCCGCCGCTGGAGGCTACGTAAGTTACCGTGGTGGGATATTCCATTCCCGGTCCCCACACCAGCAGGCATACGACCAACACCACCAGCAGCGTCGCAACTGCGCCGGCCCAGAGGTGCCGCCGGGGGATGGAACGAGCCAGCGATGCCGTCGGTCTCGAATCCGGCTGGTCGGCGCTTATGGCCGTCGTCGGTTGGGTTTCGTATCCGGTGACCGGAGCCATGTCGGTCTCCGTGGCAGCGTCGGATGAAACGAGTTCAGCGTCCCACCGCCACCGCAGGGCGGCAGTTATAGTTTGTCAACCCTACGCGGTTTCTCACGCGTACCCACTTTGTCATTGCGAGGAGCGAAGCCCGATCTTTGACAAATCGGGCAATCTCGCTGATGAGGAGACGATCCCTCCAGCGACGAGATTGCCACACTGCGCTCGCAATGACAGTTTGAACGAAAGTGGGTACGCATGAGTGCGCGGTTTGGAACGCGCGGCTCCCGGAAAGGGAGCCTGCCAAGCGTATCGTGTTATCATCGACCCGCAAAACGCAAACCAAACAACTGCCTGGAGGCACGAATATGGCAACGAAACCGGCGCTCGGCAACGAACAGATTATGGCGGCAATGCGGGCGATGATCGAAAAGGCCCATGAACTCCCCGACGAGCCGGTGGCCATGGCCATCGTGGACGCCGGCGGCGAGCTGGTAGCCTACTACACCATGGCGAACCTGCGCATCTTCAGCCGCCGCCACGCCATCCGCAAGGCTTACACCTCCGCCGTCATGGGACGGGATTCCGGCGAGCACGCCGCCGGCCTGGCCGCCCAGGGCCGCAACATCGCCGACTTGGGCGACCCCCGGTTCACCCACGGCCAGGGCGGCCTGGTCATCATGCAGGACGGCGTCATCCTCGGCGGCATCGGCGTGGGCGGCTACCCCAGCGGCCAGCGCGACGAGGACCTGTCACGGGTGGGATTGGAAGCGATGAGCCTGTAGCAGCGATGGGCCTGTAGCGTGGCATTTCCCATGACCCGACCCATCTTTGTCATTGCCACGCTACGCTCGCAATAACATTAGTACAGGAGGCGATAACCATGGCCGATTGGGATTTCAATCACCGCACGGCGCGGGTCAACGGGGTCAACATACATTTCGTCATCGAGGGCGACGGTTTTCCGGTGGTCCTGCTGCACGGGTGGCCGGAGATGTGGTTCTCGTGGCGCAAACAAATACCCGTGCTGTCGCAGCAATACCAGGTAATCGTGCCCGATATGCGCGGGTTCGGCGCCTCGGAGAAACCCTTGCAGGACTACCGCACCCGCACCGCGGCCGCCGACATCTATGAACTGGCGCGTCATCTTGGGCACGACCGTGTCGCCATCGTGGGCCATGACATCGGGGTGAGAGTGTCGTTCCGCTACTGTCTGGATCACGAAGCGGAGGTGGATCGCCTGGCGGTGCTGGACGGCGGGCATCCGCTGGAGCAGCTGGGGCCGCAGACGCCCGAGGGCGTCCGGGAGCGCTGGCACTCCTTTTTCCACCAGATACCCGACCTGGCCGAACATCTGGTGCGCGGCAACGAGGAAGCCTACTTGCGCCATTTCTACCGCAACTGGTCGGTGAACCAGGCCATGATGTCTGATGAGGAGGTGGCGGTGTACGCGCGAGCCTACTCCCAGCCGGGAGCGCTGCGCGGCGGCTTTTCCTACTACCGCGCCGCCGCCTACGAGGATCCCATCGACTGGCGCGCCGACGCAGAACGGCAGCTCAACATCCCCATGCTCTATCTGTGGGGCGAGCGGCGCAAGCGCACCGCCGAAGCCGGCGGGTTGGACCCCGAGGCGTCCTGGAAGCGCACGGCCGCCAACCTCCGGTCCCAGTTCATCGCCGGCGGCGGACACTTCCTCCACGAGGAGAAACCCGACGAGGTGAACGCGGCCCTGCTGGCCTTCCTGGGTGAGATCGGGAGCTGATCCCAACGGAGCAGTACCATGACGGATCCCAAGTCCAAACCCCTGCTCACCCGCGACGACCTGCCCCTGGAAGCCATCGCCGAAATCTGCCGGCGCTGGGACGTCCTGGAAATGGCGGTTGACCCGAGCTGGGTCCGCCCTGGACCCAACCCCTTCCCATATCTGCTGGCTGACGACCCCTTCGAGTTCGTTGACCTCTACCTGATCGTTGACTTTGGCCCCAGTGAACGTTCCTGGTACTTCAAAAAGAATCACATGGCCGTGGTTGAGGATCTGTACAATCTGCTGGGCAGCCGCGTGTGGATTGAGGACAAAGAGCTTCTTGAAAGGCACGTCGCAAGGGGCGTCGAATGGGCTAAACGCGAGCTGGAGGGTCGGGATGTTATCTACACCGCCGGATGAACGTGGACCGGACAACGCCGATCGGCTTTTACAGCTGAACCATTGGTGTGAAGTCATCGCATGGCTCCGGCGCAACTATGCTGACGACTACCAGGGCGGCGACTTGAGGACACGATTTGCCGTTTATCATGCAGTCTGCCTGCTGGCCGATATGGTCAGGCAATCCCGGCAGTCTGCCCCGGCGCTCTTGCGGTCAATTCCGGGCGTTGACTGGAACAGGCTAATCGCAATTCGGGTAATGCTCGCCCATATTCCGTGGCGAGTTGAATCAGATGCGGTTTGGGAGACGGTAACGGAGTCCGTGCCTGCATTGCATCTGGAAGTGCGCCGCGTCATATCAGAACGACCGGAATAGCAGCGTAACCGCGCTCTCCAATGGAAAGGCTCCGCCGGTAAAGACGGAGCCTTTCTGTCGTGCCAGGCCACCGCGCTTCTATCCCCGCAGCGCCGGCCCCACCTCCTCGGCGTACAGCCGGATGGAGTTCTGCACCCGCTCGGCCGGCACCGTTCCGCCCACGTTGGGTTCCATGATGAAGCCGGTCACGCCCAGTTCGTCGCGGATGGATATGAGGCGCTCGGCCACCTGCTCCGGCGTGCCGTAGGCCACCCGGTCAACCAGCAGGTCATCGTAGGTCGTATTGAGCAGCTGCTCGGCCCGTTGCCGGCGCTCCTCGGTGGCGTTGGCCCCCTCCGCTTCCACCGTGCGGATGTAGGTGTCCGCGGTGCGGCGGAACGCCCGCATTGTGCTTTCCTCGGTGTCGGCCCGAACCTGCTCCACGGTCTCGCCCACGTAGATGGGCATTCGCACGTAGGCGTCGTCCACGTCGTGACCGTTTTCAGCGGCGGTGGCCCGATACAGCGCAAGGTTGTCGGCAACCTGCCTCAGACCCTGTCCGCGCACGCCGGTCACCAGCGGGAAGCCCAATTCCCCGATGATGCGGAAGGTGTCCACCGAGTTGGCGGCGATGCGCATGGGAGGATGAGGTTGCTGGTAGGGCCGTGGCGTCACCACCACGTCGTCCATATCGTAATAGCGCCCGTGGTGAGAAAAGCGGTAGTTGTTCCAAGCCTTGAGGATAATCTCCAGCGCCTCGGCGAACCGCACCCGGCTTTCCTCGAAGGGCACGCCGTAGCCTTGGTAGGAGCGGGGGAAACTGCTGCGCCCGATGCCGAAGTCCAGTCGCCCCTTGGAAATATTGTCCACGGTGGCGGCTTCCTCCGCCAGGCGTATCGGGTGCGCCAGGGGCAGCACGCTTACGCCGGTCCCGACGCGCACCCGCTCGGTGCGGGCCGCGACGATGCCGGCCATCATCAAGGGTACCGATGATACCGACGGGATGCCGGCGCCGCCCGGATCGGTGGGCGTGCGCGGCGCAGCGAAGTGACGCTCCGCCAGCCACACCCCGTCAATGCCCGATTCGTCAGCCAGTTGGGCTACGGCAAAGGCCTCGTCGAAAGCCTCGTCCTGGGTGCGGCCTTCGCGGTAATCGCATTCCATTACCAGACCGACGTGCATAATTTACCTCCTCAATCGCAAACTCGACATTCCCGCCCTGCCCCGTCATTCCCACTTTCGCCGGAATGACGGTGACCGGTCAGCTCTCAATGTAGGTATTGGGCGCGGCCAGGAACCTGGTGCGGCATTGCAGGGTGCAAAAATAGAACCACTCGCCGTTGTAGAAGCTGCGAGTGCCGGCGTTGGGGTCAACCTCGTTGGCTCCGTGCATGGTCTGGCCCGTGGTGGCGCGGGCGCTGTCCTCGTTGATTTCAGTCTTGCAGACGGGGCAGACGGGATCGGCGGGCATTGTCGGTCTCCTCCTTCGGTCAAGCTCTTCACTTCATTCCGGCTCGGTTTTTCACGTCATTCCGGCGAAAGCCGGAATCCGGAAAACTGTTTCATGCGTATCGTCGCTGTTGACCGGTCAGGCAACGGCTTCCAGGTTCATACCCAGTCTCACCTGCCCCGGCTGGTCCAGCAGGGCCCGGGCGACGCGGGCCCGGTGCTCGAAGCTGGTGCCCAGCCGCATCGTCCATGCGGTCACCCGACGATACCAGAGATGCAGGTCGAACTCCATCATGAAGCCGATACCGCCGTGAATTTGCTGGGACGAGCGCACCGTTGCCTGGCACTTGTCGTTGGTGAAGGCTTTGGCCTGGGATACCTCCACGCTGTAGGGCAATCCGGAGTCCAGCTTCCAAAGGGCTTCGTAGGTCAGCAGTTGAGCGCCGTCCACCCACACGATCATATCGGCGCAGAGATGCTGGATAGACTGGAATCCGGCGATGGGTCGGCCAAAGGCGACGCGGTTCTTGGCGTATTCGATGGCCATCTCGGCGTCTTTGCGCGCCGCGCCGATGATCTGGGCGCACAGCAAAGCTGTGCCCGTGTCCAGCATATCCGACGTGGCCGGCCAGCCGCCGTTGACTTCTCCGATGACATCGCTCAAAGGGACGCGGACGCCGTCCAGGGCCAGTTTGCTCTGGGAGTCCTTGGCCAGCGTGGTTAGACGGGTCTCCGCGATGCCAGCAGAATTGGTCGGCACGATGACCAGCGTGATGCCCGCGCTGTCGTCAGCGGGCGCGGCGGTGCGGACCGCCATTACCATCAACTCCGCAGCGGAGAAGTTGTCCACGAAGTGCTTGACGCCGCTGATGACCAGACTGTCGCCCTCAACCTCGCCCCGACATTGGATGGCGTCGGAGCGCATTCGCGGGTCCCGCTCCTGCGCCGCCCAGGTCATTATCAAATCGCCGCGAGCGACCCGGGGCAAGATCGCCTGCTTCTGTTCATCGGACCCATACCGGGCTACGGCCAGAGCGGCGGTAGCCGTGCTATGGAAGGGCACCGGCGCGATAGCCCGCCCGCACTCTTCCAGGATGAGCGCCAGGTAGGACACCGGCAGACCGCCGCCTCCGTAGGACTCCGGGAGAGAAATGCCGAACCAGCCGAGGGATGCCATCTGTTCCCACAATTCCACGGAGTAGCCCCGCTCGTCCTGTTCAATAGCGCGGGCCAAGCTGGGCGGACATTCCGCCTCCAGAAACTCCCGGGCCGCGTTTTTGACCATGAGTTCTTCTTCGGAGGGTAGTACGTTCATCGTGCCTCGTAACGGTTTGATTGGGGTGAAGAGTAAATGACCATAATGGGAGATAAGCGTTAATCGTCAATGGGCGGCAGACCAATTAGCCGTCTGATGAGACTGACGAAGTTTGACACGTCGTCGAGGTATTCGGCAATGTGACGAGCATCCAGACGGTCGCGATAAAAATTGCGATGCAACTCGTTGGCGCTCCTGGCCCAACGATGCACTTCATTAAGACCGGTTTCTCGGACTAATTGCGGAGCAACCTCGCCGTCAAACTCCCAATGTTCCTTATAATTCCAGTCCCGGAGGTTGGCGATGTGCATGGCGGCGTGGGCGGCGGCGCCCCAGCCTTTTTCTGACGCTTGCAGCAACGCTCCATTAGCCAGATATGCTCGGCTGCGACGCAGGAACTCGGCGCTGATTCGGGCGTGGTCCGCTCCGAATTCCGACATATCAGACCCCCGACTGATTCTTCCCGATGAGACGACCTTCAATCAGGACCACCAACTGCCTGACTTCGCAGAGGTCATTGGCGATGATTTCAGCGTAGCGGGGAGGGCGCACCACGCAATAAGCGGCGGTTTGAGACAAATTTGCGGCCGCATATGCCCACCTAGAAACTTCCCGGTTGCCGCCATCCTCTTTTTCAACTATATCGATAACCTTTTCAAAATCGTTTTCACCGTGATAATCATAGCCAATGGCGTGGGCGTAAGTTTTCACCGCCGCCTGCGCCGCTTCCCATCCTTTGTCGGCTGCCGGCGCCAGGTAGCCGTTGTCCATACACTCCCACGCCCGGCCTAGTATATCGACGGCGTTTTGCGGCGGGTCAGCCATGTCCTTGACCAGGATAACCAGCCGCTGCACGTCGTCAAGCCGCCGGCCGATGTTGTCCCGGTCCAGCCAGTCGTAAAGCGTGTTGTCGCGCAGAGCCATTGCGCTGACCAGCCATTCCGCAGTATTCCAATGCTTGCGGTGGTCTTTCGCCAATTCCAATGCTACTTTCTCGAAATCGCCACCCAGCCCATTTGCTCCGACGTAGGCGTTGACCGCAGACACCGCCGCCTGCCAGCCCTTTTCTGAGGCCAGCGCCAATTCACCTTTGGCCAGCAGCTCCCGGCCCCGGCGCAAGAACTCGTCCCCGGCCGCGACCGGGGCGGATTGCCGTTCCGTCATCGTGCCGGCCCCGCTACACCCGCGGCATTCCCAGTCCGCGACGCGCCACCTGGTCGCGCATCACCTGCACGCTGCCGTGGTTGATCCCGCTCTGGAATGCGCCCATCAGGTTGTGGGCGAACACGCCGCTCTCGATCGCGTCTTCCGAGCCGTTCAGCAGTTGCCCATACGGGCCGAGCATCTGTGCAATGGTTTCGGTGGTGCGAACACCGTGTTCGGGAGCGAAGACCTTCTCGGCGGAACCCTCGTAGGTGAATACGCCGTCGTTCTCCACGATGGACATGCTGCGCAGGGTCATCAGCCGGCACACCTGCCCTTCGATCCACATATCGGCCAGCCGGTCGCGGACCGTGGGGTCTTCCCGCATGGCGTAGCCTTCGATGTCGTTCTCCTTGACCCAGTTCACGATGTCCTCGTCCCGTTGGATGGAGATCAAATAGCGGGAGGCTCCCACCCGGTCTAAGTTGAGACCCATGGCTCCCACGTACCAGCCCTGGTTCTCCTCGCCCAGCATACAACTCGCCGGCACGCGCACGTTCTCGAAGAAGGTTTCGTTGGTGCGGTTGTCGCCATAGGTGGTGCCCAGCGGAGCCGGCGGGTCGTTCTGGATGGTCCACAGCGGACGCACCGTTAT
The DNA here is from genome assembly GCA_964347975.1 of uncultured Dehalococcoidia bacterium. Lineage (GTDB taxonomy): Bacteria > Chloroflexota > Dehalococcoidia > Lucifugimonadales > UBA3495 > Bin87. The sequence goes on along the minus strand of CAYGAY010000009.1, from coordinate 18,810 downwards.
GCCGGGGGTGTCCATGGGGATCAGGAAGATGCTGATGCCGCGGTGCCGGGGAGCGTCGGGGTCGGTGCGGGCCATCAGATAGATGTGCGTCGCGTAGTGGGCCGCGGTGGTGTACATCTTCTGCCCGTTGATGACGTACTCGTCGCCGTCGCGGACGGCGCGGCACTGCAAGCCGGCCAGGTCGGCTCCGGCCTGGGGCTCGGTGAAGCCCAGCGCGAAGGAAATCTCCCCCCGGATGATGCCGGGCAGAAACTCTTGCTTCTGTTCCTCGGTGCCGGCGGCCAGAATTGCCGGCGCGCCGGAGCCGGCCCCGCCCACTGTGATGCCCACCCGGGCGAATTCTTCCTCGACGATATACTGGTCAATACGGCTGCCGGCCTGCCCGCCGTATTCCCTGGGCCAGGAGATGCCAATCCAGCCCCGCTCGGCGATCTGCTTGTACATCTCGCGGGTTTTGGGTCCCCGCCGGCGGACGCCGGTGCTTTCCAGCTCCGCCACGATTTCAGGCGTTACGTTTTCCGCAATGAACTGCTGGACTTCGGAACGCAGAGCTTCCTGTTCAGGGGTGAATGCGAATTCCATAGCGACGCTGCCTCAATTGGTGGGTGTGCCGTGCTTCTACGGCCCGTAATTATAGCGTTTCGCGCCTGCGGTGTCATTCCGCCTTCCAATCGGAGCAGGCTCCTGCAAAATGTCATTCCGAGCCCGCTGTAGACGGACGCAGGAATCTCGGTGGGGCAGCGCGCAAGTTGGCAAACTGACGCCTCCCAACGGAACGAGATTGCCACGCTGTGCTCGCAACGACGTTTTTGCACGGGCTGCAATCGGAGGAGATTTCGCTACTCAGATTCGAACATCACCAAGGCCCCGCCGGCGGCATTGCCCGAACCGGTCTGAGACGCTAACCTGTAAGAGCCATAGGAGAGGCGAAAAATGGCGACCCAACAGTATCAAGAAGCCGGCGAGCATTTCCTGGCACAGGCCAGACGGGAACTGGCCGACGGCGATCTGCCACAGGCATCTGAGAAGGGCTGGGGCGCCACTGTCCAAATCCTCAAGGCTGCCGCCGAACAGCGCGGCTGGGAACACAGCCGCCATCGACACCACCTCGTTACAGTCAGCCGGCTCAGGTCGGAAACCGGCGACGGCGACATCCGCCGTCTGTTCCGCGCTGCCAGCGATCTCCACGAGAACTTCTACGAGAACACGATGCCGGCTTTCGAGGTCGCGGAAAGCCTGGACGATGTCGCAGCCCTCCTGGACAAGCTCCGCCCCCTATTGGCCCAGGGGTAGTCTCGGCCACTCTGCCTCGATAAGTAGCGAAATCCCCTGAGTAGCGAAATTTCCTATGATGACACCCTGCCCCTTGCATAACAGCACATCCGTTCCTTACACTATACCTCACGCGTAAGGCAGCAAGCCTAAGGCCACGGCCCAGCTGCCGAAATCTCAGCTGAATATCGGGTTCACCGGGGTTCAGGTAACACGGTCAACCACCGCAACCGTACATTGCGGCACGTCGGATCTTCTGCACCGCTGGCTATCGCTCACAGGCCGGTTCATTCCCCGGTACCGCATAGACCAGTACGGCGGGTGTCACCACCGCTGCGCGAGGGTGGTTCAAACCAAACGAGAACTGTCAGCACGCGCGAACTTAGGACTGCAATTCGCAAAAACGCTCTCTGGCCGTAGCGCCGACTGCCTGAACCCCCGAACCCGAAGCAAACCAACTGAACTGCCAACCACCCATCAAAGGAGCAAATCCCGAAAAACCACGACAATTCTAGTCCGAAGCGCGAGTGATACAATCCTCGCGCGTAGGGCTATCGCATATGGGCAATTTAGCTACCGTCATTCCCGCGAAAGAACAGCCTGCCCCGTGCTTGACACGGGGTCACCGCGTACTTGATACGGGGCGGGAATCCAGTAACCGGAAACGGCATTATAGTCGCGGAAATCAAGTGTTCTGCGGTTTCCGAGCTCCGGCTTTCGCCGGAGTATCTGTGTTGTCTGTCAAGGGTTTTTCAGCTGACGAGCGGGAGTTCCGCAGTCCAAGGCGTACCCCGGTAGGCGATGGCGTTCAGCTGCAACACCAACTTCCGCATCACCGCCACCAAAGCCACCTTTCCCGGCTTTGCCCCGCCGATGGCCGACCATGCCGCCATGTACAGCGCCCGACGCACCGCGCCACGCCCACCCCGGATGGAGCGGCACCCCCGCTGCTGGCCGCCGCCCCGGGCCCAGGGCGCCAGACCCACCAGGGCCACTACCGCCTTGCTATCACAGTGGCCCAGTTCCGGCAGTTCCGCCACCAGAGTGGCCGCCGTCAGCAGCCCCACGCCGGGCACGCTCTGGTACAAAGTCGCCGCTTCCGACAGCGCCGGACTGCTGTGCAACAAGGTCTGGTACTCGGCATCCAGCCGGTCAATCTCATCATCCAGCCAGGCGATGTGCCGCTGGGTGGAAACCCGGGCGCCCGCCGGGGAGCGTCTGCGGGTTCTGGGGCTTCGGGAAAGTCAAAGGCCGCGCCGTATCGGGACAGGGCCATGGCGTCCCGCCGGTCGGTCTTGGCCAGCTGACCCCCAGCCTGGGCGTAGGCCCGGGCCCGGTTGGGATGAACTCGGCAGGCGGGTATTCCGGCAGCGTCTAATACGGCGGCCAGGGGTTTTTCATACCCGCCGGTGGGTTCGTACACCGCCAGGACAACCGGTTGTCGCGCCAGTTCCGCCACCAGGTCGACGATGCCCTCCGGAGTGTTGGCGTAGCGCTGGACGGGGCCAGCAGCCACGGACCGGTCCAGGTGAACTTTGCCTACGTCAATGCCAGCGACGATTTTCACTGCAGTCTCCTCAGCCATGATGTGATAAGGTTGCGGGCAACCACGCTCCACACTTGTTATTCGGGCTAGTATTACAGCCGCAGTTTCATGTGATAGGGTGGTATGACAACTGACGAGAGGGGAGGGGTCGGTGATGGGCCGCGTCATACTGGAACGAGAGGAAGTACGGGCTTGGGAGATGGTTCTCCGGGCACTGCGCCAGCGGGTCGCGGGGCGGTTCAGTCGTCGTGAGCCTCGACAGCGGGCGCTGGCCTATCTGAAGGGTCTGCTGGGTTCGGTGGAGCGCAAGAACGGATGGCAACCGGCCGAGTATAGTGGCGACGTACCGCTGGGATGCCGATGCGGTTCGGGACGACCTGCGGGAGTACGTGGTAGAGCATCTGGGGATCCGGACTGGAAGAGCCGGGCATAGCCTACGTGCTGGCAGTGAAGAGCAACGAGCCGCTGTGGGTTGATACGGAGCATGGCCCGCGCAGGTGACGGCTCGGGATCCGGCTCAGGAGCTACCCGCTGACCAGTGGCAACGCCTGAGCGCTGGAGAGGGCAGCCAGGGGCCGCGTCTCTACGATTGGGGACGGGCATCAATCCGGCCCGGGTCTGAACCGGACCAAAACCATTGGCTGCTGGCGCGCCGCAGCATTGCCGACCCCGATGACCTGGCTTACTACGCCGGCTTCAGTCCGGCGAACGCGGCCTTGGCCGAACTGGTGCGGGCGGCAGGCCAGCGCTGGGTCGTCGAAGATGCCTTCAAAGAAGCCAAACGGGAGGTGGGACTGGACGACTACGAAGTGCGGTGGGCGCGACCCACTTGCCGGCTGATGCGGAGCTACGGGGCAAGCGGGTGCGGAAAGGCGAACTGGCCCTGGTGTCGGAGCACGGGGCCGGCTCTGGTGGACGCCAGCAGTCCGAGCCGAGGCGAGCAAGTCAGCTGCTGCTCAGCCCTGTGCCTGGAAATCGGCGAGGTAGCGGCGCTGGAACTGGCGGGCAACCACAACTCCGCCACCTCGGCGGCCTTCCGGCGCGCGTTGCGGGCGCAACACGCCTAACCACTGACGGCGCTCTGGGACAATTCGCCAGCCCGTGATTGGTCAAGAATCTGGCGACGCACTGCGGGATTATCTGACCACGCCGAACTGGAAATTGCGCCCGGTAAACCGGCCCAGTTACCGTCGGGGTCGCAACGCCCCGATTTTTGACCAATGGCGCCATCTGGGGCTGGGTACGTCAGGAGACAACGGCTAACTGGCGCCTGGGCAGCCGTGCCGCAGTCCGGGACAAGGCGGGTGGCTTTTTCACCGACCGGACCCAGCGACGCGAAGCATTCAAAGGCCATTGGCGAACCGTGCTGCAAGCCAAAGCCGACAATTGATCGGCAACGCCCAAGCCAACCCTCTCTGGCCGGCAAATGTAGATTTCACCTTGGCTTCGGTTTAGGTGAACTCGGTGACGACGCCAACGCCATACCTAATCATTAGGCGGGCCAATTCCTTGTCGTCAACCAGCCGGATGGGCTCGCTGCGCCGGGATACGTTATCTGCGGTTTGGTGGGCGGTGTTGCTGAAGCCGGAAGTGGTTATGAATACGCCTTTGGTCGCCCCATGCGCGACCAATCGGTAAGTTCTAAACGCTGTACCGGGGAAACACCAATTTCGCGGCGTCGCATCTGGTAGCCTGCTTCGGCAGTAATTTCCAATATGGGACGGTGCAAGTCCCCTTTCCCTGGCACGGCCATGGTTCGCTATTTCTCCGATAGCCACAGCTGTTCCTCCAGTTGCCGTATCCTCTCATCCCGATCCCGCAAGGTCGCCTGTGACAACTCAAAAGCCAGCCGCATCCCCTGCCGGTCCAGCAGAATTGCCCCGGTGTCCGGGTCCTGCAGTTCCAATCTGCCATCCCGCGCGCAGGTTGGGGTGCAATAGCGGACTGTACCCACATTCCACTCCGTCGGCATCGGTATCAATGGAAATAGGCCAATAGACTCCATCCTTCAGATAGTCTCCGGCCGGCCCCGACCCATATAGCTCGCCGCCGGTGCGGTCAAACCGCTGGTATTCGAGAACTCCCAGCCGAGCGTACAAATATCATTTCCAACCGGTGTCGTTATCGGCGATGGACGCCGACGCCACTTCCCGGATTACATACCCATTGCGATGCAGGATGGCGTCGGCATCCGGCAACGTGGGCGCGTCGGGGCCAAAGAAAGAGTCAAGGTTGGGGATAACCACTTCGCCAGGCGGCGAGTCGGCCAGTCGGATCCTAATTTCACGCCTCCGCGGCTGCGGTTTCCTTTTTGAAGTGAGGCATAACCTCGGCCGCGAACCGGCCCATCTGGTCCTTGAACTGCTGCGTGGTGGCGCCCATGGGGAAGGCGATCATTATCTGTTCCAGGCCCGGATATTTATCCTGCAATTCCTGGATGTACGCAACAGTATCCTCCGGGCTGCCGGCGAACCAGGCTCGGTTGTCAATAACCTCCTGGAAATTGGTGCCGGCGGCGATGTGGCGAGCTACTCCGCCGGGCCCGGTGGCGGCGATTTGCTGATCGCTGTAGCGGAGCATTCCCAGCGGCGCGGCGAACTTGACGTGTTCCTCGAACAGCGGTTCCAGCTGGTGGCGGGCGCCGGCGGTCGTGTCGTCCACCATGGCCCACAGGCCGATGCACAGACCCTCACCCAACGCCAGGTCACGACCAGCGCGCTGGTTGGCGGCCTGGTATCGGCGAACCCATTCGTCCACGTACTGCTGGCCGGTGCCGAGGATTACGCCCTTGATGCCCCACTTGGCCATGAAGTCCAAGGCCCGGTCCGACGCGCTGACGATGGGCTGCCAGACGTCAACGGGTTGGGTCTTGGGCCTGGGCACCAAGGTCACTTCTTTGAGGTCATAACCGCGATAAGGGATATCCGGCGGAATAGTGTAGTGCTTTCCCTGGTGGGAGAAGGCGTCACTGTTGAATGCCTTCATCACGATCTCAAACTGCTCTTCAAAGAGTTCGCGGTTCGCGTCCCCGTCGATCATGGGCGCGCCGAAGGATTCAACCTCTCGGGTGTGATAGCCGCGACCGATACCGAAAACCACGCGCCCCCCGGTGAGGATGTCCACCATGGCGAAATCCTCGGCCAGACGGATGGGATGCCACATGGGGAGGATATTGAACCCGCAGCCGAACTTGATGCGATTGGTGTGCTGGGCCAGGTACTGACTCATAATGAGCAGGTTGGGGATGCACTCATAACCCTCGCGCTGGAAGTGATGTTCCGCCATCCAGAGGGTGTCGAAACCCAGATCATCCAGGAAAATGGCGGCTTGGCGGGCGATGTCCATGGCCGTGGCCAGGCGGTCATTGTCGTACCAGCGGTCGTTGGCTGGAACGCCCTCAAACCCGATGCCGTCGCCCTCAAGGACATGTCCGGCGTATAGGACGGAAAAGTCGTTGATCATCGGTAGATCCTCCAAGTTTTGTAGCAACAATCAGCGGCCCAGCCCCGCCTCCAGTTGGCGAATGCGTTCCTGGGCTTGTTCCAGTTCCGCCACCGCCTCGTCCCGTTCCGCT
>CAYGAY010000009.1:302-12318 GCA_964347975.1 uncultured Dehalococcoidia bacterium | reverse complement strand
GCCACCGCCTCGTCCCGTTCCGCTTCAACCAGGGATATGTCGCAGAGATAGCGGCCCGTCTTGCGGTCGTAAAAGCGCAGCCCGGATTCGTCGTCAACATCCCAGTCCCAGGCCGGGTTCCAGCACAGGCACAAATCCAGCACGGCGCTGTAGCCCCAGATGGTTCCGTCGGCGTCGGTCTCGATATTAATGGGGTGGTAGATGCCGTCAATCAGCACGTCGCCAGCCAGGGGATAGCCGTACCAGTCGCCCCCGGTGGGGTCCACCCGCCAGTATTCGATGATACCGACGCTGGCGTACAGGCCCGGCTTCTCCGCCGTGTCCCGCTCGTTGGTGGTTTCGGAAGCTACCTCCAGGGCGAAGTCCGGCGGCTTGCCCACTTCCCAGATCACGTAGCCGTTGCGCCGGCGAATTGCGTCCGTAGCCACGCCGAAGGCCACGTACAGGTCCGGCCGGAAGTGATAGTCCATGCTGTACTGATTGTAAAAGATGAAGCCGTCAGTGCGTACAAACACGTCGGGCCGGCCGGAGAAGTGCCGAGCCACGAAGTAACCGCTCTTGTCGATGACCGGGGTTTGCAGCATATCGCCTCGTTTCTCCGGGTCGGAGCAGACGTAGTCGTCGGGCAGGACGATGGGGATGAGTTCACGGTAGGCGGCCCGCGAGGGCGTGGTTTGAGTGGTCATAGCGCGAAACCTCAATCCTTGGTGGCGAGCAGTTTCAACCAGCGGTGAATGACAGTAGAAAGCCGTTATGCTACCATCGTTATGCTACCATCGCTGGCAAACAGTGTCAGTTCGTTCACGATTCGCCAGCCGGATGCGCTAGCCTTCCTCGCAATGCAATTCCGGCGGCCCCTGTCGGCCCCGGCCCGGAGGCTTCCTCTCCCATGCCCAAAGTACTGATTACCGATAACGTGGCATCCGAAGGCATTGACCTGCTGAAGAAGCGTGTGCCCGTTGACATCAAGCGGGGACTCTCCCCCGACGAACTCATTGCCACTATTCCCGATTATGACGCCCTGGTGGTGCGCAGCGAAACCAGGGTGACGGAACCGGTTATCGTTGCCGGGAACAATCTCAAAGTCGTCGCCCGCGCCGGCATCGGCGTGGACAACATCGATCTGGACGCCGCCACCCGCGCGGGAGTCGCGGTGGTCAACGCGCCCATCGGCAACACTGTGGCCGCTGCCGAGCACACCATGGCGCTGATGCTGGCGTTGGCGCGCAACGTGCCGCAAGCCTACGCATCCATGAAAAAGGGCCAGTGGCAGCGTTCCGCGTTCATGGGCATCGAAGTCCGCAACAAGACGCTCGGGATCATCGGGCTGGGCCGAGTTGGTTCCGAGGTGGCGCGCCGCGCCGCCAGTTTCGGTATGCGGTTGATCGCGTTCGACCCCTTTGTGGCTCCCGACTTTGCAGCGCGATTGGGCGTTGCCGTGATGTCACTGGACGAGCTGCTGCCCCAGGCCGACTTTATCACCCTGCACACCCCGCTGACTCCCGGCACGGTCAACCTGATTAGCGGCCCGCAGCTAGCGCTGATGAAACCCGGCGCCCGCCTCATCAACGTGGCCCGTGGCGAATTGGTGGACGAGGCGGCGCTGCTGGAGGCGCTGGAAAACGGGCGTCTGGGTGGAGCCGCTCTGGACGTGTTCACCAACGAGCCGCCGGGCGATCTGCCACTGCTGAAGCATCCGCGCCTGGTCGCCACGCCGCACCTGGGCGCATCGACCGAGGAGGCGCAACGGGATGTTGCCATCGAAGCCGCCGAGCAGGTCCTGGCCATACTTGATGGCCAGCCGGCCCGCAACACTGTCAACGCGCCCTTCGTGCCCCCGGAAATCCACGCCATCCTCGCGCCCTATGTGCCGGTAGCGTCCATGGTCGGGCGGCTGTTGACCAGTCTAGCCCAAGGGCAGTTCGTGGGAATCACGCTGCGCTACCAGGGCGACGTCGCCGAGCATAACACCGCCATCCTCAAGGCCGCCGCGCTGGTGGGCCTGCTGGGGCCGGTCAGCGGCGAGGCGGTCAACATCATCAACGCGCCGGTGCTGGCCCAGCAGCGCGGCCTGCAAATCACAGAGCAGACCTCCGCCGATAGCCGGGAGTACGCTAGCCTGATTACCGCCACGTTGCATACCCGGGTAAGGGGTTCCGGCGACGACGACATCACCATCGCCGGCACGTCAATGCGCGACGAACCCCACCTGGTGCGTGTCAACAATTACTGGATGGACGTTGCGCCGTCCGCGCCTTACCTGCTGTTCGTGGACAATCAGGACCAGCCCGGCATCATCGGCGCGGTAGGCACCACGGCCGGCCGCCACAACATCAACATCAGCTTTATGGAAGTGGGCCGCATCGCCCCGCGCGGCCAGGCGATGATGGTGGTGGGATCCGACGACCCTATCCCCAACGACGTCCTGGCCGAAATCAAGGCTCTGCCGCAGGTTGACAATGCGCGGGTGGTGGCGATGCAATAAGTTGCATCAACTGCTGCGCGCCCACTGCGTACGTTCTCACATGGACCTTGATATGGGCTCCCAAGTGAAACATCGGAATAAGGGCCGTACTTGCAGCCAGAAGGGGTGTCAAAGTCCTGCACGGGGCAAAGGACTTTGTGCTGCGCACTACGCGCGGTTTCGTGCCGGGCGGGATATGTCAACCCCGATTCGACGCAAGCCGGCAAATGCAATCTGCCAGCATCCACCGTGCGACCATCCTGCTGAGACTGCAGGTTGGTGCAATCTACACTACGTCCGATTCCGCAACGGGCACGACATGGATGCTCCTGTTAGACGACGGAATGAGGGTCTCATTTGCCGCCAGGAAGAGTGCGACCTCCCAGCACATACGGCCGGCTGGTGTAATGCTCACTATCTCCGATCTCGGAAAGGGGCACCAATGGATTTGCCAGTCCGGGAGTTCACTAAAAGAGAATTCGGACCTTGCCACTGGCCCGGTTGCGAGCGTGAAATAAGCAGCGTCGGGTTGTGCAGAATTCACTACCGGCGCCAACTGGCAGGGCGCGATATGGACGCCCCGATAAGAATGTCGGGCACAAGCCGAGCCGGCCTCAACCGTGTAGTAACCAAAGACGGATATGTTCAGGTCAGGCGCCCAACCCACTTCGGCAAGGGGTTATCGGGTGGCAGAGAGTGGTTCTATGAACACCGTTATGTGATGGAATCTTACTTGGGTCGTCCGTTGCACGACGGCGAGAACATCCACCATATCAACGGGGATAAGGCCGACAACCGTCTTGACAATCTGGAAATATGGACTAGCCAGCAACCCGCCGGGCAGCGCGTAATTGACTTGGTTAATTGGGCATACGCTTTGCGGGAAAAATATAAGTCCGACCGGGAGAAACTCTTGGGAAAACAGATTCCGATGGCTCTTGAGGTAAGCAAGGCATGACACAACAGCGGAGCTGCCAGTACCCTACGTGCAACCGCCCGGTGGTAGCCCGAGGCTGGTGCAACCCTCACTATATCCGGTGGAGCAAAGGTAAGGATATGGACGTTCCGGTACGTAACCGCCGTCGCCGCGACGAGGTGAAAATTTGCGCTTGGAACGATTGCCAACGCTCCTCACGGGAGAACGGTATGTGCGGCATGCACGCCCAACGCCAGCGTAATGGCTGGAATATGGCAGCCCCACCGCGTGTTAGCGGACAAAGGAAAATCTGCCAGCAGAAAGGCTGCGACAGGCAAGCAGTCGAAAAAGGCTATTGCCGAGCGCATCACTACCGTTTCCGCAACGGCTTGGACATGGCGGCACCAATACGGAACAAAGTTGTTTCGTACAACGGGGCAATATGCGAGTATGACGGATGCGACCGTCCAGCCAGGGCCAACGGATGGTGCGAATTGCACTGGCGACGGGAGCGGAGGGGCGTCCCTATGGATGCGCCACTGCGAAAAACGGTTCGGAACTCCGGCAAGTGCCAATGGCCTGGTTGTGAACGAAAACAAAAGCGCAAGTTTATGTGCGAGGTTCACTATAACCGACAACGGGATGGCCGAGATATGGACGCGCCGGTGGCCGCGCCAAGGAGATACAACGTCGGCCTTGACCGTAATTTACAGGCAGATGGCTATGTTGAAGTCAGGCGTCCGGGTCATTTCGGTAAGCAGAAATCCCGCGCGGCTAACTGGTATTTGGAACATCGCTACGTAATGGAATGCCATTTGGGGCGGCCATTGAGTGACGATGAAAACGTTCACCATATCAACGGAGACCGGAGTGATAATCGACTGGAGAATCTGGAGCTGTGGACCAGCTCACATCCCGCAGGACAGCGGGTTGTTGACTTGCTGGATTGGGCAGATGACATCATTACCCAATACGAAGAGGAACTGGACAAATTGTTGGGAACACAGCTTCCGTTGGAAATACCGCAAGATGACGGTTTCACGGAGATGGTATTATGAGCACGGCACAACCCCGTTTTACCGCGGAGCAAGTCACCGGCGCCATCCGGGCCGCCTACTCTCCCCGGTGGGATACTTCCCTGACGCGAGAGGACGCGGTGAACAAGGCTGCAACCTACCGTTCCAGTGAGGCTCATTACCGAGAGCACGTCCAGAGTAGTCTGGCGGACAACGATTACTTGCAAGTGGCGGAAAAATCCTGGGGAGCCTTCACCCAGACCATCAAAGCCATTGGCGCGGACCACCAGATTCAGCTCTCCAGCCATGTCGGGATCATGCGCGTCGTCGGAGAACTGGCCAAACTGATTGCCCAAACTTCTCCGGAAGCTGGCGGCAAGGTGAGCGATGCCTCAGTTGTGGCCCACAGCCTGCATACTCATTTCTACGAAAACGACCTGCCGGATGATCGGGTCATCCAGTCCGCTGCTGCGGTGAGCGAGGCTATTGATCTCCTCCAACAATGGTTTACACACGAGCAGGACGCCGGCGCGATTTAGTATGAGCAACCCACCACCATCTTTCACCGGCGAACAAGTTGTTGCGGCCATCCGCGCAGCCTTTTCCCCGCGGTGGGACACCGCGCTGTCCCTGGAAGAGGCAGCAGCCTACGCAACTGCTTACCGCTCCATCCAGGCCCATTACCGGCAGCACGTCCAACGCAGCCTGTCCGAGAATGACTTTCTGCAAGTAGCCGAAAAGTCGTGGGGCACGTTCACCCAGGCTGTCAAGGCCATCGGAGCCGACCATCAGATCAAGCTGTCCAGCCACGTCGGCATTTTTCGCGTCGCCGGCGAATTGGCTGCCCTAATCGGGCAAACCGACCCGGATGCCGCCCATACGGTGAACCAGGCAGCTACATTAGCCAGCAGCCTGCATACTCATTTCTACGAAAACAACCTGACCGACGCAATGGTAACGCAATCTGCCGCCGCGGTGGGTGAGGCTATTGACCTGTTGCAGGACTGGTTCCCACCGTCGCAGGACATCGGCTCGGCCGAATCAGTTTAAACGCAAGGTGCAATATACTTGTCGAAACCGCCGCCATCCTTTACGAGGAGGAACACCATGCCAATTATCAGACTTTACACCGGCGATGACGGACAATCCCACATTGAAGAATTGGACCTGGGATCTCATCCCGAGTTGTCGTCTTTGCAGTCCACCACGGGAATCGTTTTTCGCCGAGTAGAACCGGGGTACTTCAGCGACTGGCACTGCGCCCCGCGACGGCAGTTTGTGATCACGCTGGAGGGAGAGGTCGAAATCGGGTTGGGCGACGGCACCGTGCATCGTTTCGGCCCGGGCCATGCCACACTGGCCGAAGACCTGACCGGCCAGGGACACACCACGCGGGCCGTGGGCGACCATCCCCGGCTGACCGCTACCGTCCCCCTGGACGGCTAATTCGCAACGGAGCGCGACGGGCGTCGCCACGAGTTCAGGCGACGCCCGTTCTTTCAAACCAAACTCATGGCAACCGACGCCAAAATTTACCCGCCCCGGCCGGTCGTTGACCGCGCCGCGTTGCCCCCGGGCCCCAGGGAGCTGCCCATCATTGGCCAGACTCTCCGCTACATCAGGGACCCGCTGCGCTTTATGCAGGAGTCCGCAGCCTATGGGGACCTGGTTACCATGTCGGTAAAGCCGGCTTTGCTCTTTCTGGTTAATCACCCCGACCTGGTTCGGGACATCATGGTAACCCACCACCAACGGGTGGGGCGCGGCCCCAACGCCGCAGTGGTCAAGTACGTGATGGGCGACGGCATCGTAACCGCCAACGACGCCGACCACCTCCAACAGCGCCGACTGCTGCAGCCACAGTTCCACCGCAGCCGAATTGAAGGCTACGGGGAGACGATGTGGCAGTATGCCACTCATCACCATAAAGGCTGGGCCGACGGGCAACGGGTGGACATGGCCGCAGAGATGGGGGCGCTGACCTTGCGCATTGTGGTCAAAACCCTGTTCGGACTGGAACTGCCCGATGACGTCCGGCGCATGGGCCGGGCCTTTGAAGTCGGCAACAAGTATATCGTAACCCGCGCCAACCAACCGCCACGGCTGCGCCGACTGTACCACCGTCTGCCTCTCCCCTACACCCTGCGGTTCAAACGGGCCAAAGCCGAGCTGGACCGGATTATCTACGACCTGATTGAACGGCGCCGCCGGTCGGGTTTGCGAGAGGACGACCTGCTGTCCCTGCTGTTGGAGGCCAGGCTTGAGGATAATGACGGTTCCAGCCAACCGCTGACCGACCGGCAGGTGCATGACCAAACCATAACCCTTTTCGGCGCCGGCCACGAAACCACCGCCGTCTGCCTTACGTGGACCTGGTATCTGCTTGCTACCCATCCCGACATTCAGGCCCGCTTTCACCGCGAGCTGGACGAGGCGCTCGACGGACGCCCGCCAAGGCTGGCCGACCTACCCAACCTAACGTTCACCGACCAAATCCTTACCGAATCGCTGCGTCTGTATCCGCCTATCTGGTTCTGGTCAAGGATGGCGTTCCAACCTTTCGAGCTGGGCGGTTACGAAATCCCGGCCGGCGCGCTGCTTGCCGCGCCGCAAATCATCGTCCAGCGCGATGCCCGCTGGTTCGAGGAACCGCTGGCCTTCCGGCCCGATCGCTGGACGCCGGAGTTCCGCGAAAACCTGCCCCGCTACGCCTACTACCCCTTCGGCGGCGGCCCCCGCCAGTGCATCGGCGAGTCCTTCGCCCGGACGGAAGCCAAGCTGATCCTGGCCACGCTGGGACAACGCTGGCGGATGCGCCCCGATCCACACCACCGGGCTGACCTGCTCCCCCTGGTTTCCCTGCGTCCCAAGGGCGGAATGCCGATGTATCTGGAACGCCGCGACTGAGGGCTTGCTCAGACTGCGGGGAACCAGCGGCGTCTCGGTTCCCGTTGCCGCTGCCCGGCCCGGTTGCTACACTGGCGGCGCCACACGAAATACCGCACAAGGCAAAGGGGCCTACACCCCGGGAGAGTATTATGATTTACGAAGTCCGCACCTACGACCTGAAGCCCGGCGCCGTTCCGCAAGCGGAAGAAGCCTTCGCCGAGGCGCTGCCCCACCGGGAGAAGTATTCTCCCATCGCCGCCTTCTGGCATACCGAGATTGGCCCGCTCAACCAGATTATCCACGTCTGGGGCTACGACAGCGTGGAAGAGCGCAACCGCATCCGCGCCGAGGCCGCCCAGGACCCCAACTGGCCGCCGAAGATTACGCCCGGCAACATCCTCAACATGAACGCGGAAATCTGGAACCCCGCGCCCTTCATGCGGCCCATGGGTGGGGATCAGGCTCTGGGCAACATTTACGAGATGCGCGTCTATACTTACGAGAATGGTTCCATCCCGGAACTGCTGCGCCGCTGGGAAGAGTCCCTGCCCTACCGCGAGGAGTTCTCACCGCTGGCCGCCGGGATGTACACCGAGTTCGGCGACCTGAATAAGTGGATGCACGTCTGGCCGTATCAGGACTTGAACCACCGCGCCGAAGTCCGCGCCGCCGCCAGCAAGATACCGCAGTGGCCGTCGGGAGCGCCGGGTCGCGTGAAACAGGAAAACAAGATCATGGCGCCGGCCAGCTTCTCGCCAATGCACTGACGGTCAACGCTGAGCGCCCGTCTCTCCGGCGGAAGCCGGAGTCCAGGAACGCTACTGGATTCCGGCTTCCGCCGTAATGGCGATTATCATTCCACGTTCGGAGCTCTCGAAACCATTGAGTGATAAGCGCACATATCCCCTGGCACGGTTTTACGACCTGATGGCCCAACCGGAGCGCAATCTCGGCGGCGCGCGCCGGCTGTCGGAGCGCTCCGGGCATATGAGCAGGCCGCAACGGGGCGTCTATTTCTTTCGCGAGACAGGGGAAGTCCGTACCGAACCGGAAACGGCCCCCGCATCGTGCGAGTGGGAACCCACACCCCGAATCGCGGCAACGGGTCGCTGCTTTGGAGGCGGCTTCGGATGCACAGGGGCAATGCCGATGGCAGTGGCGGGAACCATCGTGGGTCAGTTATCAGAACTAATTGGCACTACGAGGCGGCGCGGGAGTATGTCGAAGGACGAAGCAGCATCTAGCAGCCTTTCCCTTTCCGCCAATCCAACAGGACAGCAAAATCCCGATGGTAGCCACCGACCCCGTACCCGCCATCTTGGCCGACGCCCGCGCCGTCCACGCGAACGCGCTGCGGTTGCTGGAGTCTGGCTACACCCGCGATGCTGCCGAAAAGGCGTGGCGCGCCACCAAGCGGGCGACTGATGGGCTGATCATGGCGCGGACGGGCGAGGAGCCTCAATTTTCTCCCGACACGTCGCGGGGGCTGGTCCGTCTGGCTTCGGCAGATAGCGCAATCAACTCCCTGGTCGGACGCTTTTACTCCCGGCAGGGTCATCTCCATGGCACTTGCTTTTACCAAGGAGCCTGCGAACCCGCTGACGAGGTGGAGCGGCACATCCGCCAGGCTGCTGACTATATCAGCGCGCCGCCAGGCTGGCCGGCTACCCCGACGTTACCTGAATCAAGAACCGCTTCAGAAGAGGAACTACGACCATGAAACTCCTGACTTACGACAATGGCAACGGCCCTCGCTGCGGCGTGCTCCAAGATGACGCCGTGGTGGACGTGGCGGCGCTGATTGGCTCCGACCAACCACTGCGCGATGTTCGCGCCCTGCTGGATACCGGCGATTCCGCTATCGACCGGGTTGGCGATGCGCTGGCCGGCAGCGTAGCCGCGCCCGCCGTGGCCCTGGCCGACGTGCGGCTCCGCGCTCCGGTGCTTCAGCCGCCCACGGTGCGGGACTACATCGTTTATGAGGAACACGCCACCTCGCAGGGCACGCGGACGATTGATCCGGTATGGTATCGGATGCCGGTGTTCTACTTCTCCAACCCGCTGGTTATCTACGGGCCGGACGAGGACGTACCGTACCCGGCGGCGTCCGAGCAGTTGGACTATGAGCTGGAAATCGGCTGCATCGTCGGGCGGGCCGGAACCAACGTGCCCGCGTCGGAGGCGTTGCAGTACGTGGCCGGCTTCTGCATCTTCAACGACTGGAGCGCGCGGGACTTGCAGTTTGATGAGATGACCTTCGGCCTGGGACCGGCCAAGGGCAAGGACTCGGCGTCGTCCATCGGCCCCTGGGTAGTGACCACCGACGAGATGACGCCTCACATCAAGGATGGTCGGCTGGACCTGAAATGCCACGTGCGGGTCAACGGTGACGACTGGCTGCGGGACGGCGAGGCGGTCAACGCCTGGTACAGTTGGGGCGAGATTATCGAGCGGGCCGCCAAGGACAGCCGCATCGCTCCCGGCGATGTTATCGGCAGCGGCACCGTGGGCGGCGGCTCCGTGCGGGAGTCCATCCGCAAGGGCTACGAGACCTCGCGGTGGCTGGAGCCGGGCGATACAGTGGAACTGGAGGTGGAGAACATCGGCGTCCTCCGCAACACCCTGGCTCAGAAAGTGGGCGCGGATCCCAACTACGCCTACCTGCCCAACAGCCCCACGGCTACGCCGGAACGTGGATCAGCGCGCGATTACCGCTACGAGTGGACCCGATAGGGCGCCAGTCACCGGCGAAATCATAAGGGCGGGTTTGAAACCCGCCCCTGTCGTTGCCTTGCCCCATTTGGTCTAGTCCGGCGGCGCGCCCCAGCGGTCATAGGAACAGACCTCGTTCAGAGGCAAGCGGGTTACCGGCCCGAAATTTCCTCGCGGGTAGCCGAAGGGCATACAATAGACTACCTGCGCGGTGTCGGGGATGCCGAAGAGGGCATGCACCCGCTCTTCCACCACCGGATGCAACGTGGCGATGGTGCCGCCGATGCCAAAAGCCCGCGCGGCAAGCAACATATTCTGGGCCGCCGGGATGACCGAACCGGCCGCCTGTGGTCCTTTGGCGGTGGCGCAGACCAGCACCATGGCCGGCGCGTTGCCGATTTCGTTGGCGAGGCGCATGGCAGATCGCATGGAGTTTCGTCCCGGCGGGATGTCCTCCGGCCCCATGATGCCGGCGTCGGCGCGCTTGGCCCACCATGCCTCGCGGTACAGCTCGCCCAGCTTGCGACGCATCTCCTCGCCCTGCACGACGATGAAATGCCACTGCTGATTGTTGCCGCCGTTGGGAGCGCGGATGGCGGCCTGCATGATGTCCTGCATCACGTCGGCGGGAATGGGGTCCGTTCTGAAACGGCGGATCGCCCGCTGACTGAACATGGCTTCGCCCAGGGGTATGACGTTGAGACGGTCGGCGGTGGTCACGTTGGAGCCTCCAAGTTTGATTGGTGGCCGGAATGTTACCATAATGGCCGGCGGCTTAATCAACTGACCGGATTTTGCAAGGCTGGCGGCATTATGGTGTGTAATATAGAGCTAGCTATGTCGCGAAGGTGTGGACCGCCTGACAATTTGAGAACGGGAGCTACCAGATTATGAAAGGGATTATCGCTATGCTGGCTCTGGCCGCCTTACTAACTGCTGTCGTTGGCGTGAGCATAGCGCAGGCCCAATCGAACGACCTGCCGCCACTGCCGCCGGCCGGCATAAAGGCAGTGAACGGCCCCAATCCCGGCGAAGTCAACCTGACCTGGAGTGCGGCAGCAGGGGCGAATTACTACCGCATCGGCTGGCTCGCTGATGCCGACTACCGCGCCGCCGGCGACGACTGGCTGGAGCGGTTCGCCTTCGCTGACGTAGCCAATAAGACCGCTTACACCATAACCCGCCTCACGCCCGGCGCCGACTATTGGCTTATCGTCGCCAGCAACAGCGCACGCTACGGCGCGCCGCAGTGGCCAGCGAATTGGGAAGCCCTGCGGCTCAACGACGACCAATCGTCCTGCCCCACCGCGACGCCAACAGAACCTGCGCCCACACCTGCACCCACACCGGCGCCCGCGCCAGCCGGAGACTATGACGCCGACAACGATGGCTTGATAGAAATATCCAGCCTGGCGCAGCTGGACGCGATGCGGCATGACCTGGACGGCGATGGCTCAGCTACGCACACGGATTATGCCTCAGCTTTCCCCGATGCCCTTGCCGATATGGGCTGCCCGTCCACTGGCTGCACCGGCTACGAACTGACCGCCGACCTGGATTTTGATACCAAAGGCAACGGCGAGGCTGACGCCGGCGATGCCTACTGGAACGACGGCCGGGGCTGGCGTCCCATTGGAAATTTCGATCACCAATTCACCGCCGCTTTTAACGGCAATGGGCATACCATAGCCAACCTGTACATCGCCCGGAGCGATACGGATTTCGTCGGCTTGTTCGGGTTTTCGGCTTACGCCAGCACTTTCCGACAGGTTGAACTGGTATCCGTCAATGTATCCGGCAACGACTACGTCGGCGGCCTGGTTGGGTATGGGCGGGGCGCGATCAGCAACAGTTACACCACTGGCGACGTGTCCGGCGACGACCTTGTTGGCGGCCTGGTCGGGTATGCGCGGGGCGCCATCAGCGGCAGTTACGCCGCCGGCGACGTGTCCGGCGACAACTTCGTTGGCGGCCTGGTCGGGTATGCGCGGGGCGCCATCAGCGGCAGTTACGCCGCCG
>CAYGAY010000009.1:0-202 GCA_964347975.1 uncultured Dehalococcoidia bacterium | reverse complement strand
GCAACGTGTCCGGCGAAGGCCAGAATATTGGCGGTCTGGTTGGACAGACCGAGGGCGGCGCTGTCAGCGCCAGTTACGCCACGGGCCGCGTGTCCGGCAGTGGCAGTGACATTGGCGGTCTGGTTGGCGAGAACGAGGGCGGTTCCATCAGCGCCAGTTACGCCACGGGCCGCGTGTCCGGCAGTGGCAGTGACATTGGCGG
>CAYGAY010000008.1:5231-105674 GCA_964347975.1 uncultured Dehalococcoidia bacterium | reverse complement strand
GGCAACGCTGGTATCAGGGATAGATTTTACATAACCAGCGCGTGTTGGGAATACCCAATGTGCCGGAGAGAGTTTCAAGCCCCGCGCCAAGCCACATTTCACGGATTGGAGCAACTGACCAACCGCGTAGATGACGCTCGCAGCTTTCCCGGAAACGCCGTTCAAAACCGCCGTCCGGCACATTCACTCGCACGGCGTGCGGCCATTCCTCACTGACGAACCGGAAGCAACGTTTGAGGAACTCCAACGTTGGCGTTGTCGGCGCGACTTCAGGCCTGATGAGCATAGCGACTTGCTGGTCAGGCAGGGAGCCGATATCGAAACACCACGCGAGGAGGCCCGTTGCTATTATATCAAATCGTGCCTAACTCATCTCCGACCCGCCGGATACGCTGATGCTCAGCCCGGTCATGTAGTCCGATTCGGCGGAGGACAGGAAGGCGGCCATGCGGGCGATGTCGTCTCCCTGGGCGATGCGGCCCAAAGGCACGCGTATCTCGCGCTCTCGCACCATCAGAGCACGGTGCTCCTCGCCGGAAGTTCCTTCAGGAGCCAGGGCAGCGGCGATAAAGTCAACGCGTTCGGTATCCACCAGGCCGGGGCAAATGGCGTTCACGTTGACTCGGTAGGGCGCCATCTCATGGGCCAACGACTGAGTGAAACCGATGACGGCGAACTTGCTGGCGCAGTAGGCCCCGTAGCGGGCGATACCACGCTTGCCGGCTCCTGACGATATGTTGATGATCTTGCCGGGGCCGCCCCGTCCCACCAGGTGGCGGCATACGGCCCGGCTGACCAGGTAGGTTCCCCGGACGTTGACGCGCATAACCTCGTCAAATGCGTCTTCTTCCAGCTCGACGATGAGCACCCGGTCCCGCCCCGGACGAGAGCCCGCGTTATTGACCAGGATATCGATCTTGCCGAACTCATTGAGAGTGTCAGTCACCATCGAATCAACCTGCGCGCTGTCCGAAACGTCGTAGTACAGGCCCAGACTGCGGCGGCCTATCCCCTGAATCTCCTCCACCACGCTGGGCAGGCCGCGCCAGCCATCCAGACGGTCTTCGGTGCGGATAGCATCCAGAGACGCCTCGACGTCGGTTACCACCACGTCCGCGCCTTCCGAGGCCAGGCGGGTTGCGATGGCGCGGCCGATGCCATGGCGTCCGCCAGCGCCGGTGACGAGGGCAGTTTTTCCGTTCAGGTCGTACATTGGGAAGGCTCCTGTGGTTGGTCAGTCATTGGGAACATATACAGGACGTACGGAACTTGGCGGATAGGAAATCGGTTGATTTTAGCAGAGGTAGCATAGGTCATTGCGCTCGTAGTCTTGGTATGCAGGGCAATCGCTTCATAGAATACACATCCGTCACTCCTGCGAAAGCAGGAGTCTAGAAGTCGTGATATGCAGGAAACGGAAACATAATTAACGAATTATGTCACTGGATTCCCGCGAAAGCGGGAATGACGGTGGTGGTGAGATTGCCCTGTTTTGGCATGAACGTCGACGGGTCCTACTCTGGTACGTTGCGTCCTATTCTACGGATAAGGACAACCATACTGACAAAGGTGGCGAGGATAATAGCAAAAAGGATTGCAAATGCTCCGACAGCCAATATGACGTCAATGCGTTCACTGAATGAGGTGTGCAAGCTGATGTACTGTGCCAGGGCGAAGAACCCAGCGAACACAAGACCGCCACCGATAGTCGTGCCCATCCCGATTAATGCGCTTATTCCGAAGTGAGCATTGCGGATGAAGACAGCGGCGATAAGTCCCGCGACGGCGCCAAAGGCGAGATAGAGCATTATCCCGACGATGATGAGGGGAGCCAAGTCAATATCTGTACCATGTTGATTTGCTGTTAGCGAAAGTAGAATCGTGAAGGGTAAGGACAAGATAACCGCAACGACTCGCATAGCCTCTACTCTTCCAATCAGGCCAGGCGGAGTTTTACTGGCGGCCGGGCCAGGCGGGAGTGTGGTCGTGGTGGCGCAAAGCGTAGGCGCCGCCGGCGGCGTGAACCACCAATTGATGCCCGAAAGCATCGGCTAAAACGGACTCCAGAAGCACCTCATCCGGTGGCCCGTAAGCTATCAGGCGCTCATTGATCACGGCCACGTCGCTGGCTCTGGTCGAAACGCAAGTCAGGTTGTGGGTACACATGACGACCGTGGTTCCCTTGTCTCGCAGCCGGTCAACGATATCAAGGAAACGGTGCTGAGCGGTTGGGTCCAAGCCGGCCATCGGCTCGTCGAGCAGCAGAATTGCCGGTTGGGACGCGATGGCGCGGGCCAAAAGGGCCCGGCGACGTTGGCCGCCGGATAACTCGCCAATGCCACGCCGCCGCAGGTCCGCCAAGTCCACCGTGGCCAATGCTTCGGCGGCGGCTTCGCGGTTCGCCCGGCTGTGGGCCTTGAACAAGCCACGTTGCGGCGTCAAACCCATCATCGCCACGTCCCAGACTGAAACCGGAAAATTCCAGTCCACCTGCTCCGATTGCGGCACGAAACCGATGCGCTTCAGCATCTCCTGGCTGGGACGGCCGAGGACGGTGACCTTGCCGCGGTTTGGCTCCACAAGACCCACCACCGATTTCAGCAATGAGGACTTGCCGCCCCCGTTGGGACCGATGATGCCGGACAGACTGCCCCTTGCGATTGAGAAGCAGACATTATCCAACGCCACTACCGGCCCGTAGTTCACGCTCAAGTTCTCGAAAGCCACCGCCTGTGGGGTAGAGCCGTCGTGGATGTGGCTCTGGCCGTGGCGCAAATGGGTGTGACCGTGTCCAGCGTGGTCGTGCGGGGCGTTATGATTGGTCATGGTTTCTACCGGAACCAGTCGTCGCCGGCCGGAGGCCACGGATTTTCAGCGTCCAGCACCTGCGACAGTTGCGTGAATGCCCCCTTGAACGTGGCGGGATGGAGCCAAATGCTGTTGAAGCCCAAGTTAGTGTAGTTATCGGTGCGGCGCGACGTGGTGAACCGGATGTCCTGGGTTTGGAGATGCGCGTCGGTGGCTAACGAATCGGCGATTTCGTATATCGTCAGATATATACCTTCTCCGTAGCGAGCCAGGAAGCGTCCCGATGGAGAATCTGGGCTGGTAGGCTGCGCCAGTTCGATGAAAGTATCGCCACCGGTCAGCGGAAGAACCGCGATCTCCAGGTCGGTGAAGCTGATTTCGAACCTGCGGGTGGGTTGCAACCCGAACATCCGGCTCCAATGCGCAATGGCCGCGTCCAGGTCGTTGACGATCACGGCCATTTGGCGCAGCTGAAGCGTGCCTGCTTGGTGGTCCGAAGCTTGCCAGCCGGGGCCGGCGGCCGGCCACGGATTGTCCGGGTCGGTCACTTCGATTATTTCTAGGAAGGCGCCGTTGCAGGATGCCGGATGCAGGAACGCGGAACGGCTGCCGTCGCGCTGCGTTTCGTCGGTGATGCGGACGCCGAGGTCTCGCAAGTGGGGGATGAGACGGTCGTACTCCGTGGTCTCAAAGATCATCAGGTACGGGGCCTCGCCGCGACGCTGTAGAAAACGCGCGCCGGCAGAAGTTGCCTGATTGGTCAAAGATCGAGTCGGAGCCAGCAGTTCCACGAACGTGCCTTTGCCGGCCGGCAACACCGCGTTATCCAAACCGAACTGCGGGAGGGCGCCGGTCCGGGACGGACGCATTCCCAGAATGCGACCGTAGAGGTCCACGGCTTCGGGCAGGTCATTGACCATCATCGCGATTTGTCGAAGTTTGTGCAGCATAATATGCGAAGGCGTCGGTTGGCCATCAGCCGACGAGGGTCTCTCCCAGCAACGGTGGAACGGCGAAAACCGCCAACCGAATGATTAATCGCGCGAGGGCAAATTCAACCGGGCGGTGCCGATTACGTAAGGTCGGTCAGGAACCGGGCCGGTCATCGTGATGTCGCATTGAACGTGGTTGCCATCAGCGTCCTGGTCGGTGTCGCTGATCTGTATGCCCACGTACAATGGCTGATTGTGAGGAACGGTGCCCCGGAAAACCAGGTCCAGATCGGCTACGGCGCCGACACCGGCCCAATCGGTAAGGACCCGGGAAACCAGCGCCATGGTCATGATGCCGGGGACGATGGGGGCGTCCAGTCCAACCTTTTCCGCCTCAGCCTGGTCGGTGAATCGGTTGGGCGCCGGGTTGCCCCACAGCGAGCAAAAGTCCACGACTTGATCGTCGGCGACGGAGAGGATAGCCGGGCCTATTTCGTCGCCCAATTCCACGTCTTCAAAATACAATTTGGCCGATTGAGACATATGGGCGTCACTCCCTCACAACTTGGGAACGCTGCACGTCCGCCACCACTACGCCGTCCTGATTGCTGAAGGTGGTTTCCCAAACGACGTGAACCATCGTGCCGGAGCGCCCGGTCTTGGTGTACACGTCCTTGAGATGGGACGACGCCGTCAGGCGGTCGCCTGCCACGATAGGAGCCCGGGGTTCCACGCGCTGACCGCCATGGAATTGGCGTCGGCCGAATTGGAGCTTAATGTCGGGGAGTTCGCCGCGCTCGAAAAGAGCGCACAGGGTGGGCGGAGCGACCTGATTTGCGTACCCGGCGGCGCGAGCGGAAGCGGGATCGGTAAAGATGGGGTTGTCATCGCCCACACTGCGAACGTAGGTGTCGATGATCTCTTTGGTTACATCAAAGGGCCCGGATTCGTGCTCAACTCCGTAAAGGGAGTGGTCGTATTCGTACTCAATCTCGGTGGGCATGGATGCGCTCCTGAATCAATCAGTGGATCAGCCGACGGGTACGGCGGCGGTTTCCTGGATATACATGGGCCGGAAATCCCCGGATCTGAGGGCTTCAACGAGTTCCGGTTCGTTGCGGATATTGGCGTTGAACTCGGTCACGGCCCGACCGATGTGGCTGGCGAGGTGGGCGTCGCTGCCCCCGGTGCCCAGATACCCCGCGCGTTGACAAAGCTCCTCGGCCCGCTCGTTCTCCTCGGGCTTGCTGCCCGCGTTGACGCGCTCAACTATGGATACGTCGGCGAATGCCTCCCCCTGCTCCATGTATTCCACCAGGCCGATGCCGAAACGACCCGGGTGAGCCGGGACCACGTAGCCGCCATGGTGGCGGGCGGCTTTGATAAGCTCCCGTCCGTCCATTTTTACGTCACCGAAATCAATATCACGGGCCAGGCCGGCGGTGATGTTATAGACCAGCATATGCCCGAAGCACGTATCCAACTCGGCTCCCTTGAGCACAATGACTCCATATTCGGTGGCCAACTGCGAGTAGTCGGCGTCGAAGTCAAACTGCCGGTGTTCGGTGAGAACGATGCCGTCAATGGTGAACCCACGCTTGCGGAGCACCTGAATGAATTTGAGGTACTGCTCAACAGTGGCGCGGGAGTCGTCGGATGCCACTGAATGGCAATGCAGGTCGAGGTATGTGGTCAAGAGATGGCCTCCAGGTGGCGGATAATGATTGCCGCCAACCCGTGATTATATGGGGCAATGCCGGGGGATGCAACCGGAAGGTTCCGTTGGGGTAGCGTTCCGATTCAGGTGGTTTAATTGTACGATAGGGGCAGCGGGCAGGTTTTGGAGGTGTCCATCAGGGGGCTGCTGCATCAATTGGAAACCGAGTTGGAACAGGAGCTCCCGGTGCGATTGCGCCAAGCGTTGCCGGGGGCGCGGGACCTTTATCAGGCGCAATGTCCGGATTGCCAGTTGGCGATGCGCCGCCATCATGCTTATCGCCGTTCCATAATGACCGGCTACGGGGCAGTGGCGTTGTGGATACCGGTGTTCCGGTGCAGAGAATGCCGACGCATGAGCGGCGGCGCCGACGTGTTGGGGGAGGATGAGCGTTATCGTCGGTACTCAAAAAAACCGGCGAAACCGCCCTGAAACTGGCGGGGCTGGGGTTGAGTTGCGCGGCGGCCAGCGGTTGGGGGGGCGGTGAAAAGCGCACTGTGCCGTTGGCTGAAGTGGTGAGCGATGGCGACCGGGCCATCGCAGGGGGCCGGCAAATGGTTGCCTGCAAATGGTCTATGGGCGGGCGGTTCCCCATCAGTTGTGCCACTGAGCCACTTTCATTTGCTGCGGGAATACCGGCGCAATCTGGGTTGGGAGGGCTGGCCCGAAGGGTGACGGCTGCTGGCGTCGTCAAGCGTGACCGGAGGGCAGCGGTGGGCGCCGCGGGTCAAGGCCACCACCCGCCGCGCCCACCGCTGCCCTCCGCCACACTCTCCGCTGCCCGCAAGCGACGCGCCGCAGCCCAGCCCGCCCCGCCGATGTTCCGCCGGCACTCCCGCCGCAGATGCAACTGGCATCACTGGCGCGGCGCCGGACCGCCATAGATCATGCCCAAGCCCACCGTAATGGCCCAGTCGCCGTCGCTGACCAGATGCGCCGAGTCAACCGCCCCCTGCTGCAACTCCGGCGCCCGCGCCCGCCGCCGCCAATGGCACAAAGCGCTCTTGACACCTCCCAACCACGGGCCGCTCTGAGCGTAACTCAACCCCCGCGCCGCCAGTTTGATGGCTGGTTCGCGGGTTTTTGGAGTACCGAGCATTGCGCTCCGCCGCGCCCCGCCGCGCCATGCCGCAGGTCATCTGCCAGCGCTCGCCACCGCGGAACACTGGCCTCTGCAACTCGATGACGCCCTAGCGGGTGGTAATCGCGTGGGCCTGGTGATGATGCCGGCGCATCGCCAGAATGCAGCCGGAACAAATCGAGCGGTAGTCGTCCCGGGCTTGCTGCAATGAGCGCTGCAACTGCGCTGGAATCTGTTGCTCCAACCGAGTTTCCAGATCGTAGAGCAATCCCATCACTGTGCGCCTCCCGCCAGTCGCAACCCTGGTATTTTCCCCATCCTACAATCAAACCACCTAAAACGTAACGCTACCGATTTGTCGCGAGTGATGGCACAAGGTTGACGCAATATGTATAATGCGAAAATACAATGGCAACGTGCAGACGGTGTGGGTTCGAAAATTTGCGTATTGCGACGCAACCACACCTGAGGAGGGGCGTTTTATGCCTACTGAAATTGGCCGGCTTATTACAGCTATGGTCACGCCGTTTAACGACGAAGGTCAGGTAGATTATGCGCAGGCCAAGCGTCTCGCCCAGGCTCTGCTGGACTCCGGTTCCGAAGGTTTGGTGGTCACCGGCACCACTGGCGAGGGACCGGCGTTGTCGATGGAGGAAAAACTCCAATTGTATGGCGAGATCAAAGATGCCATCGGCGACCGCGGGGCCGTTATAGCGGGCACCAGCGACAACAACACTCTGGCGTCCGTCGAGTTGAGTCGAGAGGCCGAGAAAGTGGGAGCGGATGCCCTCCTGCTCACCGTGCCCGCATACAACAAACCACCCCAGGAGGGGCTGTTCCGGCATTTCCGTCTCCTGGCGGAGTGCACCAATCTGCCGGGAATGCTCTACAACGTTCCCAGCCGTACCAGTCTGAATATGACGAACGACACCACGGTGCGCTTGTCCCAGATTGAAAACATCATCGGCATCAAGGAAGCCAGCAGCGACCCGGTGCAGATTGCCAAGGTCATCCGCGACACCCCCGATGACTTCCGGGTCTGGTCAGGCAATGACGACGAAACCTTCAGTATCATGTCGATGGGCGGATACGGCGTTGTTAGCGTCGCCGCGCATCTGGTAGGCAACCAAATCAGGCAAATGATCGGACTTACCCTGGAAGGCGACGTGGAAGCCGCCGGGGCCGAACACCTGCGGCTGCTCGATATGTTCAAAGGTCTCTTCATCGTGTCTAACCCCATCCCGGTGAAATACGGCTTGAATAGAGCCGGATTCAACGTTGGAGATCCGAGGTTGCCCCTCGTGCCGCCCGACGAACGGACGGCCGCTCAATTGGATGAACTCCTGGACCGCTACGATATCGACATTGCCGCGCCGGCCGACTGAACAGGCCGGCGCAAAAATCACACCCATCCATCCATAAAGTCGTCGCCGTTTGCTAACGTCCCCCATAACTCCCTTTCCCGTACAGCCGACGGACACATTTCCAATCAGGCGTACTTTGCCCTTGCGACGACGAGGAGTATCAAAATGGCTCTGAGAACAGTTATCTTCGTTGACGGGCAAAATTTCCGGCACAATCTTCGTGACTTTCACTTTCGCTCCGATCCACCCCATCCCAATAATCCCGAGTATCGGCTTGACGAAAAGCATTTCAGGTGGCAGGAATTTTTCCAGGATGCCCTTGCCAAGTTCGACGACATAACCGGTTGGGATCATCAGTTGGTCCGCGTCTATTGGTACTACGCTGAAAACATCACGCCCTGGTCTCCTAACGTGTGGCGCGCCCAGCGCATCGTTGATGACTATGGAATGCGGATGCCGGAACTGACTACCGACCTGGTGATACAGAAGGCCCAGGATTGGTACGAGCACGAGTTTCGCCGCTTCCACCAACTCCGCAAGTCGGTGTTCGAGGATATACAGCAGAACACCAACTTTCTGGAGTTCAAATACGTTGGCCAATATGTGGTGCAGCCCTTCCGGCCCTACCGCCTTGAATACGATTATGATGGCAATATCAACTTCCAGGGGACGCAGGTTGGCGAAAAGGGCGTGGACATCGGCATCGCCGTGGACATGATTTCCAAGATGGACAGTTTCGACGTGGCGGTCCTGGTCTCCGGAGACAGCGACTTCTTCCCGGTGGTGCGCTACCTTAAGGACAAATTGAAGTACGTGTACCATTTCTCGGTTGGCCGGGGAGTGGGGCAGGACACACAATATTTCTCCCCGGCATTACGGGGGGTCGTGGATTGTTTCCAAGGGTTCGATGAGTTGGAGTTGCTCAGCAACTACATCAACGAGCACGCCGGGATCCCGCCCGCCATCATGGACACGATCAATCTTCGGGCCGCTGAGCTGGAACGCATCCTTGACGATGAAGAGATGAGTTACCGGAGTGCGCCGGATCGGAATATCGCGTTGAGCCCACGAAGATAAAGGCCGGAGCAATCCCCGCCCATTCGATTCACCGCCTGTTCACAGCTCTGTCCGGCGATGGGCGCAGCGCGTCGGCATAGTCTCCGCGATACGATTCCGGCAGCAACGCTGCTATGCGCTCCATCGCCATATCGGTCACCGAGGTCAACAGCTGCCTGGTGATTGGGCCTTCGACGAAAGGCGGTGTGAAGGGCGTTCCGATGTTCACCTGCCAACTGGCCAGGGGAACCGGCATATGCCACGAAGCGAACTTCTCCGTCCCGGCGATGCCCACCGGCAAAATCGGAGCTTGAGTTTTCAGGGCCAACCACGCCAGGCCGGTTCGCCCGCGCTGCAATTGGGCTGTGGGGCTGATCCTGCCCTCCGGGAACATCAGGATGGCCTTGTCTTCCTGCAAGGCTGCCAAAGCGTACCTTAGCGCTTCGCCGCCGCCGCGCGCCCTATCCAGCCGCACCGCGCCGACCGCGTTGCAGTAGAAGCGGCCAATAGGCTTTTCCCAAAGCTCTTTCTTCGCAAGGAACACCACCTGCCTGGGCAACGCCACCACCAGCGTTCCGGCGTCGTTCAGCGAGAGATGATTGCTGGCAACCAGCAAAGGCCCATAGGGCGGCATGGCTTCCTGACCGGTGACCGTGAGTCGGCCGGTCAACGACCACATCATCTGTCCAAAACGGCGGCTGGGTTTATATAGCCACGCCATGCCGTCACTTCCGCAACGCGCGCCCTGGCGGATTAACGTTTTTCCCGGCGTTGATAGCGGCTACAACGGCCGCAATCGCCTCTTCCAGGCCGATCCCATCGGTCTTGATCACGGTGGCTCCATCGGCGACCATCAACGGCGAATCCGCCCGCCCCCTATCCAATTCATCGCGACGCAAAGTATTGTGGAGAATCTGCTCGTAATTGGTCGATACGGAAGATTCCCGCATTTGCTCGAATCGGCGACGGGCACGCTCCTCGGCAGAAGCGTCAATATAGAGTTTGACAGTGGCGCAGGGCAGGACTACCGACCCGATGTCGCGCCCCACCATCACGATCCCGCCATCGACGGCGATGGCCCGTTGCCGTCGTACCAGGGCGGTACGCACCGCCGACACCGCCGATACGGCTGATACATTCCGGTTGACCGCATCGGAGACCAGGGCGTCGCCTAACTGGTGCCCGTCGATGGAGACCCCGGCGGTTCCCGGAGAATCTCCCGCCACGTCTATTTGGCAGCCCTCGGCCAGGCTGCCAATCGCCAAAAAGTCCGTTACCGGAACATCCCGGTGCAGAGCCAACCAGGTTACGGCGCGATACATCACTCCGGTATCGAGGAAACGCAAGCCCAACGCTTCGGCGGCGGCCTTGCCAACGGAACTCTTGCCCGAAGCCACCGGCCCGTCAATGGCCACAATAAGGCTTCCGGCATCGGTTTTCCGGCGATTAGGTCTCATAATGGAATTATAACATCAGTCATTGCGGCAATTCCGTTTTCACCCACAATGCAGTCCCGTCGCTAATGAATTCAACCGTCCCGTCTCGGGCAGTGATGAAGACTTTGTCAGGATCCATTTCCTCCTCTAAACGCCGGATGACTTCCGGGCTGGGGTGACCGTAGCGATTCTCTCGACCGGCCGAGATTACGGCGCTCTCCGGCCCAACGCTGCGCACGAAACCCGATGATGTTGACGACCGGCTCCCGTGGTGTCCAACCTTGAGTACGTTGGATTTCAAAGACGGCCCCATGGTCCCTACCAGAAATCGCTCGGCGTCGTGTTCCACGTCGCCGGTAAGCAGAAAGGAAACCTCGCGATAGGTCAAGCGCATCACCGTGCTGAGGTTGTTGGCGCTTTTTTCAACCCCCGGCGGCAGCCCCTCCGCAGGCGGGTACAGCACTTCCACAACGGCCTGATCCCCGAGCCTGATGCGATGACCCTCCTTCACCACTACGACGGAATGGCCCCGTTTGTCCAGTACGCTGCGCCATTGCGGATGGAGAGCGGAGACGGGAGTATGGGCGCTTTGCAGAACGACATTCGCATCATATCGATCCAATACGCTAATCAAGCCGCCTGCGTGGTCGCTGTCCAGGTGAGTGGCGGCCACCACGTCGAGCTTTCGGTCACCCGCTGGCAAACGTGATCCCAAGGCCGAAAGAATTGCAGTCGGATCTGGTCCGCCGTCCACCAGCATTTGGCGTCCGTCTGGCGTCACCACCAGAATGGCATCTCCCTGACCGATGTCCAGGACGTACACATGGAGGCGTCCGTCCGCCCGCGACCCGGACAACTGGAAGACAAAAAGCAGAACCGTAAGCGCCGCCACCGGCCCTACGGCGACCAGGAGACGGGCGAGACCGCCGGGCCGCCAAGCCGGGCCACGTCGCCAGGCGGTCGCAGCCCGCCTTATCCGAGGAGCCGACAGCAGCGCTACAAGCATCCCCAAACCGATGCACCACGCAATCGCTACCGGGGGAGTCAGCCAGGGCGCCGGCATCAGGACCGCCGGCATAGCGTCCGCCACCCATATCAGCCAGGCTAACGGTCCCCAGGTCAGCGTGCCCACCGCCACCGCCAATGGCGCCGTCAATTGCCCGGTGATGGCCGTCGCAGCGGAACCCACCAGGGCAAGAGGCATCGCCGGCATCGCCAATATCGTGGCGGGAACGCTCATCAGAGGTAGTGACCCGAAGTGCATCGCCACCAGGGGCGCCGTCGCCGCGGTGGTGAACGTGGAGATAATAGCGGACGCGATCAACAGAGTGAGCCCGTAACCAAACCACCGCGCCATGGCGGAACCTTGGGCGGCGAGGGATCCGCCAATCGCGCCGGACAGAACGGTTATTAGCGGCAGCGCCACCAACACGCCGGCCATTGCCGTGAAACTGAGTTGGAACGACAGGTTGCCCAGGATCGCAGGTTGCGCTCCCACCATCACTGTTGCGGCCAGCAGCAGAGCCGTGACGCCGCGCATACCGCGCCCCAGTAAGATCTGTGTCAACGCAAGGCTACCCATGATGGACGCTCGCACCACCGGCGGGTCGAAGCCGGATAGCGCAGCGTAAGTCCATACCGCCGCCGCCGCCAGCACGACCGCCAGCGGAGTGCCCCGTCCGGCCGCCGCGGACGCCGCCGCAAGAGTCAGGGCCATCACGATCCCGACGTGAAGGCCGGAAATCGCCAGCAGATGGGACATTCCAGCGGCGCGAAAGGAATCTTTCACGGTCTCGGGCAGTTCGCCTCTGAAACCGAGCAAAAGGGCTTGCGCCAAAGCGGATTGCGGCGCCGATATGCCCCTCTGCAAAGCGCCAGCCAGCCGGCTCCTGACCGAGTGCAGAACTGTTATCGGTCCTGCAATCCGAGCTGCGCCCAGAAACTCAGATTCCTGAGCCCACATCACCGCTGAGATCTGCCGTGATGCCAGCCACGCGGCGTAGTCGAAATCTCCTATTGGCTCAGGATGTTCCACCCGGCCGGACACTAGCAGAGTGTCTCCGTAACGCAAATGGGGCGAGCTGCGTTGGTACACCAAGTCCGGCGGGGGCAGCGCGTGCACCAACAGGTTGGCGCCGTCTGGAATGCTGCCGATAGCGTCGCCATCGGCAGGCAGCACACGGGCGGGGAACTGGTAGCTGCTCTGGACCGGGACCGGCGCATCCGTGATCAACAACACAATCTCACTCGCCGGACCGCTGGGTACGATGGGCAGCTCCGGGGGCGCCGCCGAGTGGCCACGCCAAAACCCGAGGAGCAGGGCAGCCGCCAGGATCACGGGGCCGGTGGGCAGTTGCAAAGCCCGCAGTCCCACAGCGACGGCGAATCCCGCCAGAGCCAGCATCAAAAGCGGCCAGGACGAATGCAGGGTTACTTCTGACCGCAGCGCCAGTCCAACGCCGGCCACCATCGCCGCCAACGTGAGTTCGGGGAATATTCGCATGGTGAGCGGTCAATCGGCGACCCGCATCCAGCGTATCTACGGTCTTTTCAAAGTTCGCTCGTCATTCCCGCGAAAGCAGGAATGACGATTTGAAGCGCAAGAGCGGTCTGCCACTACTGATCAGCCACGGCGATCATGTCGGCAATGCGCTGATAGATGCCGTCGCCGATCCCGGACACGGCCTTGATGTCTTCGGCGGCGGCGAATGGCCCCATCTGCTCACGGTGAGCCACTATGGACTCCGCCCGCACCGTGCCGATACCCGGAAGGGTTTCCAGGCATTCGGCGGCAGCGGTGTTGATATTGATTGGGGCTGCGCATGGATTCGCCGTCGGAAGAGTCTCGCTCCCGGCGATCTGCGCCTCGCCGAGGGCCGGCGCGTCGGGCGCCATATCATCGACCGACGGGATCTTGTAATGCCCAGCGTCGGTGAGCCGGGCCGCCAAATTGATGCTGGCAAGGTCGGCATCGTCGGTTGGGCCACCGGCCAGCGTCAACACGTCGTGCAGCCGTTGATCCGAGGTTGCCGGGTAAACTCCCGGATTGACCACGGCGCCAGTGATGTACACAACGATTTCCGTGGGAGCAGATACGGTTTCGCCCAGGCCAACCTGCGTCGATAGGGTGGTTGCCGGCCGAGCGCCTTCCACCACTTCCTCGGTCGGAGGGATAATCTGCACCGCGGCATCCGGCGGGCCGTCACCATTTCTGCCCAGCGCCATCCACGCGGCCGCGGCCAAAAGCGCCGCCGCCGCCACGCACGAAATCGCTACCGCCGCCAGCCGGTTCACGGCCACCCCGCAAAACCTCGCTTCTCGGCTGCTCGATCTCTCCGGTTGCTACAGCCCGGGCAGCGTCCCTGATGATCGCCCATCGGCCAACCCGTCCCCCATCGCCTCCACCACCATCGGCCCGAACCGAGCAGCAATTGCCGACAACCCTCCTTCGGCGATCCGCCAATCTCGTTCCTGGATTTCCTCCATAGTCTGGTGGGCCAGACGCCGCCCGTACTCCGCGACGAAATTACCGAGGCTTTGGGAGTCCCCGCCGCCGGCCATCTGCCGGAACAGGTGGAACATGGGATCCGTGCGTGCCGCATTGTAGGCGTCATGGAAGGTCAAATCGGACGGATGGCCGCGCAGCAGCAACGCCACGCCGAAATCGATTAATCGGATGCTGCCTTCGGATGTCAATATGACATGGGAGCGTCCGTCAGGGTCAGAAATTGTAGCATCGTTATAGCATACCCCGGCGAGATGCAGACTGCGCAACGCCGCGCCCAATGCTTTGCCGATGCTTCTCCATCGATCCTGCGTTGCGTCATCGGGTGTCAATTCGGTGAGGAATCGTCCCTCAACGAACTCCTCGCTGATGAACCCGGATATGCTTGGAAATTGCCGGGGGCCTACGCCCAACTCGCCGGCTATATCCGCGATACCAGCCTCGGCCGGACTTTGGCACGGTTTGATGACGATACCCACCGGGCTGCCGTAGCGTTGCCCGGTGATGATGGCAACCCGGCCCCGACTGCGCCCGTCGTAACGCACGGCGGGATTCCCGCCCCCATACACCACCCCGTAGGTCTCGGGGAACAGGCCGTAAACGGAAAAGCGGGCGATGTTTGCATCGTCAATCAGCAGACGCCACAGCGAGCGGTCAGCCTGGGATATCGGCCAGAGAGGCCACAGGTGCGGGGCGCAACGCCCGCCGGTTATCGCCCCGTCGCGTTGGGCGATCTCATCCGCCGTAAGCGCCGGCAGAGTGGCGATCACCCGCCGAATCGCCAGCAACTGGTCGTCGGAATACCGGATAGAGTACCTCGCTCATCCGCTGTTAAGCAGCCTAAAGCCCGCTTGACTATCCGGGTCCGGGACCAGCTTCCGTATTCGTACCACGGCATCCAGTGCGACCGGACCGTAGATGTGCGGGTAAATCTCCCCCGACCGGGCCGGCTCCCTTATGACAGGTGATCCTTCACCCAGCAGAACGGTGTCTATGTCGAGGACCAGCAAGTCGGCGCTGCCGGCGAACAAACGGGCCGCAACGCGCAGTGTCTGCGCCTCGTCGCCGCTCGCGTGGATAAAACCCTCTTCGGCCAGGGACGGAGCACGGTATTCGCCGGCTGCTAGTCCCGCCTCCCAATCGTTGCGGAACGCGAGGTGGTAGATGATGGTAGGCATTTGCCAATCAGCTAGTCGGCGACGGCTTCAGCTTTGCGCTTGGACGGCCATTGAGCGTAAACGTGCTTCAGCAGGTCCCGCAACTCGTCAGCGATTTCGGGCGGCGGTTCGTGGGCCAAAGCAACGGCGGCCAGCCGCTCCGCTTTGCGATACTGCCCGGAGTGATAAGCCATCCAGCCGGCGCTCCTGTGCAGGACGGAGTGGGTGGGTTCAATGGGTTCGGTGAGTTCCGCGATGGCGGCTAATTCCATCTGCAAGGCCTGCTCAAAGCAGCTGGAGGCGCTTTCAGCATTGCCTTGCATCTGTTCCATAAACCCTCGGGCGGCGTAGTCAATCGCCTGATGATGGAAATCGTTCATCACGCTCATTTTTCGTGAACCTCAGCCACCGGCCGGCTAAACTCAACCACGATTACGTAGGCGGGCAATTGCGTATCATCCGATTGATTAGTCTGACGTAATTTATCATTAACTCGTTGCGTGATGACGCTGCTATTGACGATACCGTCGCCAGGATAGCGAATACCGGATGCTTCCAGTCGCGCCTTGCGCTGGAAAGTAGCGTCAGATGCATTGCCGAGCCAGTAGTCAATACCGGTAAGTTGTACACCGGCTTCTATCACCGTGTAAGGGGTTTCGTTTTCAGCCAGTATCACCGCTATGCCTTCGGCGCCCCACTCGGTGGCACGATTATACTGCCAAATCCGATGTGCCTGTTCCGATGCCGGTTGCCATTTCAGCGTGTAACTGCGGTCAGAAATGCCGCGAACTGCAAGCCGCGCACCTGGCCGGTGTCCCTTGGAATCCAGACAGATAGCGGCAGCTTCAACCAAGGCATTCCCCAAGGCAGGCGTGACGCCCGGTATCGAGGAATTGTTCAAGTCATTCAAGTTTAGCATCTGGTAGCGATGCTATAGGGCCTTCGAGGGTAGGAGTCCTATTGGTTCCATTTGACTTTGCGTGCTTGTAACTTGCGCTCCGCCATCGCGATTATATCCACCGTCGCACCAAAGGGGCGTCTCCTGTTGCGCTTTCAGGTTGAACCGCAGTTAATCTCATGCGTTCTCCTTGCGGACAACCGCTTTCATATATCCCTTGCGTCCACCTTTCCTCCCCTCCCAACGATACAGGTTGGGATGGTCGGACCGTGGACAATAAATCTCTACCCGTTCGGGAATGACGGTATGACGGTAGTACTCGGGGTGTTCCGATGGCGGAGCTAGTCTTTGTACCGCGTCCGTATCCACCTGCGTCTGATACAAATCGGGCCAATCGCATTGTGGCGCAAACTCAATGACGGCGGGAATGTTAACGGCATATACGTCCGTTGGTGGGATTTCAGGAACCCACGTGTATCCCACACCATCGTCTATTATCTGGCGACGGCGCGGTGGGTCGGTGCGATTCTCGTACATGGTTTTCCGGTAATACTTGACCCCCGCTTCTATTTTCTGGTGTACAGCCTTTAAGGCCCTTGCTAGGCGCATATTGTCGCCGTGCTTGTCCGGCACATCCCATTCCAATATCACAGTCTTGAGATTTTCGGCGACATCTCCGCCTAGTGCCGTGGCGATAACATTCCAATCGTCCGCAGATATTTTTCTTGCTTGCGCCATCTTCCACTTCCTTCGCGGATTAGCCGTGGTTTCTTCTTCCTTGGGTTGCCGCGCAATTTCAAACCGAGCCGTCCTATTCACACGCCGCCCGCACCGCTCTGGATACGGCGGCGAGACGCGGGTTGTTGGTGGCGCTGGCCCGGAAGCCGTTGGTGATATAGGCCACTGCCAAGCCCATTGACGGGTCGGCCCAGCCTACGGAGGTTCCGGCGCCGCCGTGCCCGAAGGTGCCCAATCCTTCGCCGGGCTTTTCCGTCGCGCCCATGCGGCTGTCGTCCAGCACCAGGCCCAGGGAGCGGCGCATCCGAGCGCCCAGGGAGAAATCGTTGGCCTCCGACTGGAGGGCCGTGACTTCTGCTACCGTTTCCGGTTTCAGAATGCGCACGCCATCCAACTCACCGCCGTTGCACATCATGGCGTAGAAACGGGCGAGATCCCGGGCGGTGAATATGCCGCCGCCGGCGGGATGGACCGCCTGATGCACTTCCGGGCGGTTGTACGGGCGTATCATCCCCGGACGGTCGCAGTCTTCCATGGCGTGGATGCGGGATACTCGGCGCTCCAGTTCCGGCGGCAGGCCGACGTATCCGTCGTGCAAACCCAGGGGATCGAAGATTTCTTCCCGGAGAAACACTCCGATGTGGCGTCCGTCGATGCGTCGCACCAACTCACCGATCACCCATCCGAAGTTGCGCGGGTGATAGGCCATGATCTGTCCCGCCGGGTAGTCGGGGATGATGTTTTCCATGCACTCCACCACGTAATCCCAATCCTGCCAGCGGTCCCAGGAAAGTTCCGGCGGAGTCTCCGGGAAGCCGCCCCGGTGGGTGAGGACATGCCGGATGGTGACGGTGTCCTTGCCGTGCTTGGCGAATTGGGGCCAGTATTCGGCGACCTTATCGTCCCAAGCCAGCTGTCCGCGCTCCCAGAGAATGTGCAGGCAGGCTGCCGCCAGCGGCTTGGTGGAGGAATAGAGGATGAACATGGTATCGGCGGCAACGGGAGTGCCGGCAGCGTCGTCCGCCAGTCCGCCCCACAGGTCAACGACCAGCCTGCCGTGACGGTACACGGCCAGGCCGGCGCCGGGATGCCGGCCTTGATCAATCTGCTGGCGAAACACGTCTTCCAACGCCTGAACTGCGGTCGGATCCATCCCTACTTCTTCAAGAACTGTGGTTGTGGTCATTCAAAAATCCTCTCGTGCGCCGCTGGCGGGAATTCGGGGCGGCGCGGCTGGGTAGCCCCGACATTATATTACGCTGACGCAACCCCTGCCGGCTATCTGCGGAAGGGAAACTCCGATGTCCAGAGCTGGCCCTCTCCGGGAATAAACTGGCCGGTGCGGATACGGACGATGGGGTAATCCGGGAGGGGGACGGACACCCAACAGCGGTGGTCGAACAGCAGGCCGCCGCGTTCCCGAAAACGGAAGTCCAGGTTGTCAAAGCCGTACTGCCGGCGATGGGTGGGCAGGTCATCCCTGTCGGCGGGGGTGAGGTGCAGGAAGAAGCGCCCCGCCGTGTCCGCTTCGGCGCACGGGTTCTTGGCGTAGGTCAAGGCGTTCTCGCCGGGATAGACGTCAAAATTGGAGCGGGCCGCCGGCTGGCCGGACAAGATGGCGGCGTACTCGGCCCGCAACGCGGCGGTGGGGTCATAGGCCTTGTTGACCTGGAATATGACGCCGTCCTCCAAGACCGCCACCGGCTCCAGCCCCGGTGCCACGTGCATAGTGGCCTCGTCATAGTCGTAAAGGTGGTTCGCTGAGTAATTTTGAATCCAGACCACGTATGCCCCGTCGGGGGCATCGACAATCCACCGGCGCAACTGTTCCTGTCCGGTGGCGGACTGGCCGCCTCCCGCGGCGACAATATGCCCAATAGGACGGCTGGCGGGCAGGCCACGGTATGTAGCGGCCCCGGCATTGTGGAGATACGCCAGTACCGTTACATTGCTGTACACCTGGCCGTCAATGGGGTTCTCCCGGATATGCCGCAGGGTCGCGGATTCGGCCCACATTCGCACGTTGTAGTGGCCGATGCCGTCGGCGTTGGCCTGATCTATGGCGCACATATTCCGATAGATTTGCCCGACCACCCAGAGCGCAAGGGCTGCCATCAGGGCCGCAGTCAGCAAGCTTGGTGTTTCTGCTCCCTCCCGTACAGTAGTTCTGATTATTGGCAAGCGGCCCATGTTACCCAGCAGATTTCTCTCCCGCTCCCAGATCAGGAGCCGGTCCAGCACGAATGTTGCCGCTATCAGGAGCGGGACGTACAGGGGAACCAGGAACCTTGACTGAACCCCGTGCCAGGTGCTGCCCAACAACATTGCGACCACGAGCAGGACGACATAAATTAGCGAAAAGCCGCCGAATATGTAGAACGGACGCCAGCTGATTCCGGGTTCCTTTCTCCGGTCATTCCTCAGGGAAATGCCAACGGTGGCTATCAGGACCAGAGCGGCCAGCGCCGCGAAGGCGGCTACAATCTCCGGCAACGGGAGAAAGTCGAAGGACGACAGCCGGAGCCAAGGCAGGTCGAAGACCACCCATTGACTTATCCCCGAGAGAATGCCGTCCAGAATTTCCCACAGGGAATAATCCACGGGCCGGCGCCCGGTGAGTTCCCCAACCGCCAGGTAATTCCGCAGCAGCCACAGGCCCATGGGCATGGCCACTATCAGCGAAAAGCCGGCGACGCGCCGGGCCTTTTGCCGTAGCGTTGCCCCGTGCTGGAACAGCAGCAGTAGCCCCACGATTGCCGGGGCGGCCACGCCGATGTAGCGGGTCTGCCAGGCCAGGGCGCAAAATACCGCGGCCCAGACCAGGGATGCGGTTTTGCCTTCGCTCAGAAACTTGTCGGTCTGGATTAGCGCCAGCGTCGCCAGCAAGATGAACGGCGCCCCGGTCAAAGCCCAAGCGGCCAGCTCGGTCAGCGGGAGCGACAGGGCAATGGCAAGACCGGCCCACACTGCCAAGAAACGGGACGCCAGGCGCTGCCGCAGGTATTGCCCCGCGACAAAGACGGTCAACCCGAAGATGACGGCGTTGAGAGGGCCGGCCACGTCCAGTGGGTCGAATACGCCGAAACTGGCGGCGGCCAGCAGCATCGGGTACAGCGGGGGCCAGTTGCTATAGGCGCTTCCTTGAAAGTTGGCAAAGCCCTCGCCGGCCAGCAGGTTCCGGGCCACCGCGATGTAGTTGATGGAATCCCAGTGCAGGCCAACGCCGTAGGCGGCCTCCCGCGCCAGCGCCAAGCCAGCGCCCAACGCGGCGAGTGCAATCAGCAGCAGCGTAAAGCGGTCGGGGCGGTAGCGCGCCACACGCCGGATATGTTCCTGAATAGCCATACCGCCGGGGTGTGCAACGCTCCGGGCGATTCATTCGGCGAACACCGTGTTCAGGTTGGCCGACAGGTCGAAAAAGTGCTGCAAGCTCTGGTTGTAGCGGAAGAACATATCCGCGCGAAGTTGGTCGCCCGTGGCGTTGGTCGAAATCTCGTGGAGCATGTCCAGGCTGACCAGGGTCTGCCCGGCTTCGGCTGCGCCGTTGGCCTTGATGTTTTCCAGCATCGTCCGCCATGCGTCGGGTTCCATCTCGATGAAGAAGTCCACGTTGATCAAGTCGTACTCATTGCCGGCTCGGACAGACCGACATTCGAAAGCTTCGAACGTGACCACGAACACCTCGTCGGCGACCTTAACACCCATGGCGGCGTCAACGGTGCCAATTTGCCGGTAGGCCGGGTCATCATTCACCAGTTTTTGCAGAGCTTCAAACCAGCCCAGCGAAGGGAATACGATTGGATCAGCAGTCATTCCGAGGACGTCTCCGGGGGCGCCGGGGATGAGAAGTTGGGCCGGCGCTTCAGTTTATTCGCCGAAATAAGGATCGCCGGTCTTTTCCGCAGCGGTGAACGGCGCCATCTTGCGAAGATAATGGTCAGGATCGGTGGTAGCGGGAGCTTTGCCCAGAGCATCATCCACCATTTTGTAGTAACGGGGATCCAGGTCGCGCAACTGGTCCGCTTCGGTGCGGCCCTTGGAGAAAGACGACATGATGCGCTCCATACCGTGGTCTCCGCAGTATTCGCAATTTACGGCCGTCGCCGCGGCAGCGACCTTGAAAAAGAAGCTGCTCACCTGATGGCAGGACTGGCAGCGATATTCATAGATTGGCATATTGCAAGAACCGGGCGGAGAACCCACCGTTGGCTACTGTTATTTCCATCGCTGGCATTCGGCAAACACCGCAGGGGATGGTATAGGAATGGCCCGGCGGTGTCAAAATTGGCGCCCTATGGCGGTGGCGCGTCGCGGCTTGCCCGGTAGGGTTTGATGTCGATAACGGGCGAGCCATCCTGCGCGTCAAGTTCGGTCACGGTCAGCACGGCTTCCCCGGTCGCCCCATCGTGTCGAATTGACTGGATCCGGGCCACCGTGGCGGCGATGAAATTCGGACGGTATTGGCTGCGGGTGCTGAACACCCCCCGAATCGGGTTATCGGGATTGTGACCGGGATGGAGCCGGAGTTCATACCCAACAGCCATCGCCCGGTGCAACAGGAAAAGCGTCAGGATTTGCCCTCCCGATTTAAGGCCCATGAGGCCGTCGGCAAAGTTCGGATGCACAACGATTTCCGACGGGTGCGCCCGCATTTCGTCCGACGGCGCATAGCTGTCGAACCGGCTCCGGACGTAGCCAATCGGCTTCATCGTAAAGGGGTCGCCGGATCGGTCCATCAGTTTGCGGCAACCGCAGTTTGCCCAGCCGAGGCAGCAAGGGAGGCGAGCCAGTTGACCACGGCCTGGCCGGCCTCGGGCATCATATTGGTCAGAGAGTGCGTCCCGCCTTCCAGCACCAGATACTCGGCGCGGGGGCTGTTCACGGCGGCGGCGATCATGTCTTGCGGAACGTCCAGCAGGCGAGTATGGGTCTCGGTGGAACCGGAAAGGACGAATAAAGGCACGCGAATTTGGGCAACGTGCCGGATTACATTGTACCGTTCCAGCGGGCCATGCTTGTCAATGTACGCCATCGCGGAGAACATTTCCTTGATGGGAAAGTCCACGTAAAACAGATCCATGGCGCGGTCTTCCGCTTCCATGCAGTCGGCGGTTTCCAGGTTCGCGCGGAATTCGTCGGCGTCCGCGGATTCCAGGTAGTAGGAGCAGGAAAGGCGCACCGGCGAGATGGGCACCACGGCGGCAACCCGCGGGTCCTTCTC
Source organism: uncultured Dehalococcoidia bacterium (assembly GCA_964347975.1). Classification (GTDB taxonomy): domain Bacteria; phylum Chloroflexota; class Dehalococcoidia; order Lucifugimonadales; family UBA3495; genus Bin87. The sequence continues at coordinate 83,761 of CAYGAY010000008.1, read as the reverse complement.
AACGGCGGCGTAGTAGGTGACCTTAACGGCGCCCATGCTCTGGCCCAGGATCGCGATACGCTGGTAGCCCAGGGACGCGAGATAGTCGATGCCGGCACGCAGGTCTTGGCGGTTGTTGTCCAGTATCTCGTAGGCGTTGCCTTCGGCTACTCCGGTTTGCCGGTCCACCCACACGGTTCGTGCCCGCGCGTGTTGATGGTCAGGGCGGCGTAGCCAGCGTTGCGCAGGTCCTCGGCCATGGCCGCCGTGGCCGGCGTGTAGAAGTTGCGGCCGGAACCGTGAATCACCATGGCGGCATCAATTGGGCCGGCGGACGCGGCATCGGACTCCGGCGCGAAGAAAGCGCCGTCCAACTCCATCCCATCGGCAGCGGTGAGGCGAATCAAATCAACCAGCATGGCGGTTCCTCCTGGTGGCGGCTCCAACGCAGCAGCGCAACACGGCGCGGCGGATACAGTGTACACGCTGCCGGTGGCATAGCAAGAGGGGCAGCCGATGCAGGCTGCCCCTCTTTACACAAGTCCCGGAGCGGAGCTATCTCAGCGTCAGCAGGTACTCCACCAGATTATCCACGTCTTCTTCGGACAGGGAGATGCCGGCCATCGTGGCTTGCATCAGTCCTTCCTGGTAGTCTTGACTGAGGCCGTCGGCAGTGCCGGCGGTATAGGCGTCGGGTTCCACAATGGATTCCCTGATGTACTCCTCAGCAGAGTATCCAGAAATCCGATTGGCCGCAGTGCTGGCGATGCCGTCCAGGGGCGGCCCGAGCACCCCCTGGGCTACGCCTTGTACGGCGTGGCAGGAGGCGCAAGCCGCGGTGCCGATAAACAGAACTTGCCCGGGGGATGAAGCGGCGGCTGCGTTACCAGCAGGGGCAGCTGGGGCCGCGTCGGCCGGATCCACCGGGCCCGGCACCTCTGCCGGCAACGGACGGGCCACTTCCGCGTGGTGTTCCTCAGCGTGGTGCTCAAAGGGCGTCACCCGCGGCTCGGAGAACTCCCGGGCGTCGATGCGGAATACCCCGAACAGCAGCACCAAAGCAAGCGCCACCACCAACCCTAATGCCAATCCAGCGACGAAGATCTGCCACAACAGCCGGTGCTCGAACTTCAGGTGCATGAAGAAAGCGACCACGCAGAAAAACTTGATCACCGAGAGGATCACCAGCGGCGCGATCACCACGCTGCTGCCCTGCAACGTTTCCGGTACGATGATCAGGAATTCGATCAGCGTTATGATCCCCAGGAATAAGGCCAGCAGGCCGTACTGCTTTAGGCCGCCATGCACCCCTTCCGGCACACGGCCCCAGAAAAACCGCGCTATCCCGGCGTCTTCGTGGGCAGTGTGTTCTTCGTGGCCCATGGCGGCCTCGTGTCCGGGGTTGGTGCTCATCTGGTGGTTGCCTCCTCGAAACCTAGCTGAAAAGTCCGGTGACCCAATTCCATCCCTGGACTGCGGCGTGGCCGGCTTCCGGCGGGCCGTCAAATCCGCCAACCAAGTATAGCAGCGTGAAAATCACGATCCAAACGATGTCAACGAAGTGCCAGTACAGCCCGGCAATGTCCACGTCCAGGCCGGAAGGACGACCGGCCGGGTTGCGGGCGGCGATGATGACCAGGCACACCAGCCAGAACAGGCCGAGGGTTACGTGAGCGCCGTGAAAACCGGTCAGCGTAAAGAATGTGCTGCTGAACAGGTTGGTCTCGTAGCGCAGCCCTTCAACGCGGAACAGGTTGAATTCATAAACCTGGAAACCGATGAAGGTGGCGCCCAGAACGATGGTCAGCAACAACCATTGGATCAATCGTTTCTGGTTCCCATTGCGGGCTGCCGCGACGCCCATCACCATGGCAAAGGAGCTCATCAGGAGGACGAAGGTGCTGATGGTGGTTATTGGGACGTCGATGATGTCCCGGGGATACGGCCCGACGATGCTCTGCCCGCGATACACCATGTAGGTCGCGATAAGAGAGCCGAAGAAGAGGCAGTCGGAACCGAGAAACACCCACATCAGGAGTTTCCGGTGATTTATGCCGGTGGTGGTTTCTTCCTCGTGCGCCGGTGGATGCGCCGGCGGAGCGTGGGAGGTGTCTGCGTGAGCCAACGCGCTACTCCTGACTTTTGCTGATGACTATTGGTGGGCGTGGACGACTACCATCAGTGGTGTCCAGCGGCTTCGTGGTGTTCTGCTGTGGGCGGTTCGTTGGACCAGCCGATCACGCCGATGATGGTGATGAGCCCGCCGACGATGGCGACCGGGAACCGGATGTAGTCCCAGCCAACGTCGATCAGGAACCCACCGGCCAGCCAGGCCACGCCGAAGGACGCCACCAGCGGCCAGTAGGACGGGCTGGGCATATGAATAGCGCTGGGGTCAACGTGCGCCTCCCCTTGTGTGATGGGCTCGCCCCGGGCGGCAGCTTCCCGCTTGGTGATCCAGTACGCATCCTGGCCGCGCACGACAGGGATTTCAGCGAAATTGTACGCCGGCGGCGGGGAGGAAATGCTCCACTCCAGCGTAGGCGCGTCCCAGGGATCGTGTCCGGCCCGCTCGCCCCGTTTGATGCTGTAGAAGAAGTTGTGGATGAACACCAGCAGGCTGATGACGATGACGAAGTAGCCGATGGTGGCCAGCAGGTTCATGCCTTCCCAACCGAAACCCTCGGCGTAGGTATAAATGCGGCGGGGCATACCGTTCAGGCCGGCGTAGTGCATGGGGAAGAATGTCAGGTTCATGCCCACGAACATCAGCCAGAAATGCGCTTTGCCCAGGGTTTCGTGGTACATCTTGCCGGTGATCTTGGGATACCAGTAATAGATGCCGGCGAAGATGCCGAAGATGGCGCCGCCAAACAGCACGTAGTGGATGTGAGCGACGATGTAGTAGGTGTCCTGCTGCTGGAAGTCGGAGGGCGACACCGCGTGGGACACGCCGGACAGTCCGCCCACGACGAACAGCGCCACGAACCCGATGGCCATGAGCATGGGCGTCTTCAGGTCAATGGAACCGTTCCACATCGTTCCCACCCAATTGAAGATCTTGACGCCGGTGGGCACGGCGATGAGCATGGTGGTGATGGTGAACACCGAGTTGGCGATGGGACCAAGGCCAACCGTGAACATATGGTGGCTCCACACCGCCCAGCTCATGATGGCGATGACGATGCCGGAGAACACCACCACCGGGTAACCGAACAAGGGCTTGCGGCTGAAGGTGGGGATGATCTCGGACACAACGCCCATGGCGGGCAAGATGAGGATGTACACCTCAGGATGCCCAAAGAGCCAGAACAGGTGCTGCCAGAGGATGGGGTCGCCGCCGGCGGCGGTGTTGAAGAAGTTGGCCCCGAACTGGCGGTCAGCGGTCAGCGCGATGAGCGCTACGGTGAGGATGGGGAAGGCCAACACCAGCAGGATGCTGGTGACCAGCGTCATCCATATGAACACCGGCATCCGCATCAGCGACATTCCCGGGGCTCGCATATTGATGATGGTAACGACGAAGTTGAAACCGGCGGCCAATGAGGCTATTCCTAGAACCTGCAAACTCAGCGCCCAGAAGTCCAGGCCCTTGCCTTCGCTGAAAGGCGCGGCGGTCAGGTTGGCGTAGGAGAACCAGCCGGCGTCGGGAACCTGGCCGATGAGAAAGCCGGCGTGCATCAGTAGTGCGCCGAAGAGGAACGTCCAGTAGGAAAAGGCGTTGAGGCGGGGAAATGCCACGTCGCGGGCGCCGATCATCAGCGGCACCAGGAAGTTAAAGAACGTCGCGCCGAATGGCATGATCACCATGAAGACCATGGTGGTGCCGTGCATGGTGAACATGGCGTTGAACCAGTCGGCGGACACCGCCGTGTTCTCGGCGGTAGCCAGCTGCCAGCGCATGATGCCGGCTTCAATGCCCCCCACAATGAATAAGAAGAAGGCGGAGAAACCGTACAACGCCCCGATGCGCTTATGGTCAACCGTGGTCAACCAGCTCCACAGGCCAGTGTAAGTGGTGGGGCGGGGTATAACGCCAGTGATAGTTACCATGGTTCAGATCCTCCGCTGCGGCTCGAGTGATATTGGCTATGCGTTAGCGGCGATGGGTCTATAGTTTGTCATTGCGAGCGCAACGTGGCAATCCCGTTCCGGCGCTACTTCTGCGCCATCAGGTATTCAACCAGGTCGCCAAGTTCCGCTTCGGTAAGGTCGGCCCGGTGATCTCGGCGCGTCTGGTAGATGGCGGCCAGTTCCGACATTCGATTGCCCTGCTTGATCGACTCGGGGTCACGGATCCACTGGCGCAGAGTTTCCCGGTTGAGATCGACCAGGCCGGAGCCAATTGTGGTCCGAGCGCCCAGATCAGTGAGATTGGGGGCAGCGAAAGCGGTGGGCGGTTCGTTGCCGGTTCGCACATCCGACAGACGTTCTTCCGCCGGTTTGTCCAGCCACTGGGTGTAGGCGATGTAAGTCTGCATCCGCGCGTGCTGGACGCCTTCGCCGGTCTCCGGGTTCACGGTATCCGCCGCGCCAACGGTGTGGCAGGTAACGCACTGACCGTCACCCAGGAAAACCAACTGGCCTCGGGTGGCTTCCGTGGACAGGGGTTCCGCCAACTCGCCACCCCAACCGTTGACCCAGGCCTGGTAATCGTTCTCCTCGAGAACGTGCACCCGGAACTTCATCTGCGCGTGGGCCGTGCCGCAGAACTCGGCGCATTGGCCATAGTACATCCCTGATTCTTCAGCCAGGAACCACAAACTGTTGGTGCGAGTGGGAACCACGTCCTGTTTGCCGGCCAACTTGGGGATCCAGAAGCTGTGAATCACGTCGTCGCTCTTGAGCTCCATGATGATGGGCGTGTTGACCGGAACCCGCATTTCGTTGGCGGTGGTGACCAACTCGCACCCCTCTTCACCGGGCATGCTGCATTGTCCTTGTCCGGGCAAGGCATCCTCATAACGGAACTCCCACCACCACTGGTGCCCCACCGCCTCCACGACCACGGGCTCTTTTCCTTCCGCACGGGCCAGCCTTATCGCCTCGCCCGGTTCCATTTTGAAGAGGACAATCACCGACCAGACGCCCAAACCCAGGATGAGGATGGTAGGGACGACGGTCCAGGCGATCTCCAACGGGGTGTGGCCATGGGTTTGCGGAGGCAGCGGGTCGCCGGGCTTGCGCCGGAAGCGGATGGCGGCGTACAGCAACGCGCCCTCAACCAGGACGAACACGATTACCATCGTCCACAGCAGCACGTTGAAGAGCAACAGTTGCTCGCGCGCTACCGGGCCTTTGGCGCCTTCGAGTGACCATGGAGTAGGCGCAAGAATGGACTGGTGAGCGTCGGAGTCGCACCCAACGGCGGCCAGCAGCAACACCCCGAAAATCGGCAAAATCGCCAGAAGCCACCGGCTGCGCCGGCGTGTGGGGGAGTCGGGAGTAGAGTTCACTGGAGTATCACCGTATGGTCTGGGGCCATGGCCCTTTCTGGATCTGGTAGGTGAGTCTTCCGCAGAGAAGGGCGGCAGCCCCATTGTGAACCCCCGGATACTCCGACTGACCGTAGCCGAAGTGTGTGCAAAATTTCACTAACAATGGTAACGATAGCATAAGGGTCTATTGCTGTCAATTTGCCGGCGGCGTCCGGGTGCGCGCCAAGATTTAGGCAGGACTGGGTTGGGGATGGGTGAGGGGCCAGACGGCGTCCCCGCGACCACTGAGCAGGTGGGTTCGCAAATTGAGCGCTGCCTGAGCCGCGCCGCGATTACCCGCTTGCAGGCGCTCTCCGCCGTGCCACTGCCCATGGGGTAGCCCCGGGCACGGAATTCAGCATAACGCATCCGGCGCCGGTTGGTCTCTAAGTAATGGACCTCCTAGGGTAGCCTTATTTCCTCTGTCTAAAAACTGGCGCACACCCTGCGGCTGCGGGCTGCGCCATCGTCCCGCGGCTCCGGTCCCACAACCCGGCTAGACGACATAAGCGGCGCAGGGTATGATTGCTTTGGCATTCCTACGCGCAAACAACCCCGGAGGTAAGTGATACCCATGAAAGTCGTGAAAATGTCGGCAGTGGAGAGGACCGAAGGAACCGCGCCCCTGTTCACCGGGCCCGTGGGTCGGCAGGCCATCCTGGATCCCGACGACAGCAACAACTTCAACTTCGGCATCGTTCACTTCGGCGCCGGCGTCCGCAACAAGTTCCACACCCACAGCGGCGATCAGATCCTGATCGTCACCGAGGGCGCCGGCATCGTCGCCACCCGCGATGAGGAAGTGACGGTCACGGAAGGCGACGTCGCCATCATTCCCGCCGGCGAAGACCATTGGCACGGTTCCCGGGAAACCGCGATGTCCCATATCACCATCACGGTCAAGGGCAGCCAGACGCAGCAAAACGAAGACTGATTCCATCGCTGGCGTCCGAAAGGGGTAGGGGCGGGTTTCAAACCCGCCCCTACATCTTTGACTGCCGAACATACCGGTGTTTAGTGATGCCGATGGCCGTGCTCGCCGTGACCATGTCCGCTATGGCCGTGGCCTTGGTCGTCATGGTGTCCGTGCCCGCCGTGTCCGTGATCGTCGTGGTGACCATGATGATCGTCAACCGGAGCCAGTTGCGGCAGCCGGACCACTGCCAGGATGAGGGCCGCGACCAGGTACAGCGCCGCCGTGTAGTAGAACAGGTAATCAAAGTTGATTCCGTACAGCCAGCCGGCGATGAGTGGAGACGCGGCGGCCAGTATGAACCGGGAGGTTGAAAGCAGTCCCAGCGTGGTTGCTGCCGTCCCCTCGCGAACGATGTCCATGGCGGCGGCGGTCAGGATGGGCTGGTCGCTGAACAGGAACAACCCCAGGGCGGCGAGCAATATGGTCATCACGATGCGGTCTTCCGGGCCACTGATGAGGGGCGCCATCATAAGGGTTACGATAGCCAGGAAAAGCATTCCCGGAATCAGAACTATCTTCCGTCCGAACCGGTCGGACAGGTAGCCCATGATTGGACTAGCCAGGATTCCCACCAGCACCAGCAAGCCGATGAGAGAGCCGCGGATGAAGAGGTTTTCAAAACTGCGGTGTTCCGTGATGGTAAAGCCCAGTTCGTCAACCAGGTACTGGGGCAGCATCACCAGGAACCCGAGGTATGCCATGCCCCGCAGCCCGGCTACCGCCGTAATCCCCCAGACCCGGGGATTGCGCACCAGCAATTTGGTTTCGTCAATCTGCATCCGCATGGTGCTGACGGCCCGTTCTTCCACCGCCGCTTGCGCCCGCTGTCCAATGTCGCGGAACGCCCAGAACACCAGGAACGCCAGAAAGATGGGCACGGCCGCGTAGATGGTGATGATTGCCTGCCAGGCCAGGACTGCCAGCAGAGCGCCGGTAATCACCGGCCCCAGCACGTCCCCGATGTTGCCGCCCACGCCGTGGAAAGACAGCACCGCGCCGCGTCGGTGAGTGAAATGGGATGACAGGGCCGCCATGGCCGGCAGATGCCACACCGACGCCGCGATGGCGACTACGGACATGCCTATTATCAGCAGGGTATAGCCCAGGGGATTGAAAGGCGCGGCTGCTCCCGCCGCGACCGCCGACGGTGGCGGCGCTACCCAGCCGCTGCCCGGCACTTGCCACCCGGCCGCCGCCATCAGCAGCCAGCCCACCCCGAACAGAGCCATGCACACGGCCATGACCCAACCCCAATAGCGTCGCAGAGCGTCAGTCAGTACGCCGCCGGGGAGGGCTACCACGCCGGATGCGATTTCACGGGCGGATTGAATGCTGTTGACGGCAATCACGCTCCCGCCCAGGAGCAAATCGCGAACCTCGGGCAGCACCACGATGAAGCTTTGCGCAATGGAGTGAAAAACGCCGTGCCCGCTGGACAGGCCCCCGATGATGAAGGCCGCTCCCCGCCGGAATCCGGTTCGGCCCTCTACCACCGAGGGCGCTGCGTGATGGTGATGTGCATGCGCCATAGTTTCCTCCTGTGGCCTGTGAAAAGTGGAGGTTATTCGAGCGAGCCGCGAGGCAACTGTGACAAGCCTCCGGCTTCGACCGGCGCTCGAGTTATGCGTGTGCGGACCTTTGACCACGCCAGCGTCGCCACGAACAACGCCGCCGACAGCAGCACGACGCTGGCCCCGGACGACACGTCAATGAAGTAGCTGATATAGATGCCCAGCACGGCGCACATTATACCTATCCCCACCGACAGCAACGTCATTTTTCCGAAACTGTTGGTGAGCAATCTGGCGATTATGGGAGGGATCACGACGGCCGCGGCAATCATCGTAACCCCAATCACCTGCATGGAAACCACGATGGTTCCCGCCAAAAGCAACGAGAACAGGGTATCGACCCATGCGGTCGGCACTCCGTAGAATTGAGCCACGTCGGAGTCAAAGGCGGCAAAGAGGAAGAGTTTGTACGCGACGAAAAAGACCGTTGCCACGATGCCGGTGACAACCGCAATGGCGATAAGATCATCCCGATCCACCGCCAGGACACTTCCCCACAGGGATGCTTCGAAGTCTCTGGTAAAGCTGCCGAACCGGCTGATGATGGCGATGCCCAGGGCGAAGCTTCCGGTGGTCACGATGCCGATGGCCGCGTCGGATCCGATGGGATTTCGCCGGGTCGTCCACGCAATCAGGAGCGCGGAAAGAAATCCCCATACGGTGGCGCCGACGAAGAAGTTTATGGACATAACCCAACTTACTACTGCGCCTCCGAATATGGCGTGGGCCAGTCCGTGTCCGATGTAGGACATACCGCGGAGCACGATGTACACGCCCATCAGCCCGCACAAACCTCCCACCAGCCCGGCCGCGATGATGGCGCGGACGAAAAAACCGAATTCAAATGGTTCCAGGAGCATGGGCGGTCAAGTCGCGGCACAGCGTTGCCGCGGCGATGGGTCACGAACCCACGTCGTCATGATGGTGGTGGGCCGGCACGTTGTCCTGAGACGCGTGAACGTGGGGAAGCACCGGTTCCCGGTGACTCTCGTCGGGGACGGTGGAGAGGGGTTCACCGCCGTTGCGATCGATCCAGAAATGCGCGCTTTCGGCGACCAGCGTCATGCCGTGATACTGGATTACCGGCATTTCCGACCCGTACAACTCCCGCAAAATGTGCGGTGAGATGACGCGATGGGGCGGACCGTCGGCCACTATGGTACCGTTCAGGCAAACGATCCGGGGCAAATGCACCGCCACAGTATTTATCTGGTGGGTGGAGATGAGGATGGTGACTCCGGCGTGGTTGAGATCGTGGAGCAAGTGCATTACGTCGTCGCGCGTTTTGACATCCACTCCGGCGGTGGGTTCATCCAGAAGCAAGAGTTGGGGATTGCTTACCAGCGCCCGGGCCAGGAAGACCCGCTGCTGCTGCCCGCCCGACAGTTGCCGGATATGCCGTTTTGCCAAGTGGCCGATGCTCAACCGTTCCATCATGTCATAAGCCAGTTCCTTTTCCTGTTTGCGGTACCAGGGAAACAGGCTGTTCGACATGGTGCGGCCCATCAAAATCGCTTCCTCGACGGTCACGGGGAAGTTCCAGTCGATGGTTTCCAATTGGGGAACGTATCCTGCTCGGCTGCCTCTCCTGCCCACGGCTTTGCCGTTCACGCGAACCCGGCCGCTCTGGACACGAACGGCGCCTAATATGCTTCGCAGCAACGTGGTCTTGCCCGAACCGCTGGGACCAAGCAGGCCGACGAAATCCCCGGGCATTATTCGCAGGTCAACATCCCGGAGGACCGGCGAGCCGTTATATCCGGCGGTAACGTCCGACAGTTCCACGATGGGCTGTGCATCCGGGTCGGGGCGGTGCAGGTGTTCTAATTCCGGTGGGTGCAGCATAAAACTTGCTATCCCCTCTCCCTCGATGAGAGAGGGTCAGGGTGAGGGTGAGGGTGAAATCACTGTGGATATACGGCGTTGGATACGCCCTGAAATACCGGGGAAACGTCAACCTGATCAAGGGCCGACGCATCGCCGCCCAGAGCGGGAATCATAATCCGGAGGTTGGATACCGCCAATCCCAGGTAACTGTGTCCGGGGTCCCCCGGCGCGCCGGGCAGGTCGTCGTCGCTGAGCTCGTCGATATATGCGGCTCCGGACTCGGCGGCGATGGTCTGCATTACATCACTGGGAAATTCGTCGGAGCCGAAAACGGCCGGGATGCCTTTGACTTTGATCTGGCTTATCAAATCGGCCACCTCGCGGGCCGACGGTTCGGAAAAGTCAGAAGGCTGTACCGCGCCGATAACGGTAAGACCGTAGCGGTCGGCGAAATAAGCCCAGGAATCGTGATAAGTCAACAGCTTGCGATGCTCCGCAGGGATGGTCGCCACGGCGGTCTTTATGGCTTGATCAAGCGCAGAAATCCGGGTCGCGAAGGTATCGTAGTTGGCGGAATAATTGTCCGCGTTGGCGGCGTCCTTGGCCGCCAGGGTGTCCCGCACGATTTCGGCGTAGCGCAGGGCCAGTATCGGGTCGGGCCAGAGGTGCGGGTTGGGATGGCCGGCTGCTTCAGGGAAAGAGAAATCGAACCGCCATTGGTCGCGGGTGATGGTCTGTTCGCCCAGGCTTATGATCGAGGCTCCCGGTTTCACGTTGGCTTGCGCCAATTCAAGGGTTGGTTCTTCCAGGAACAGTCCGTTGAGAATTACCAGGTCCACCTCGGCCAGGGTAGCGGCTACCGATGGCGCGGGTTCGAAAGTATGGGAGTTCACCCCCTCGGGCACAATCCCTGTGAGATTTATGCGGTCGCCGCCGATGTTTTCCACGATGCTCGTGATGGGTGACACGGTAGCCGCAACATTGAGCCGGGAGTCGGAGGAAACGGATTGAGGCTCCGATGCCGGGGCGACCGACGCGGCAGTTTCCGGCTCGTTGGCGCAGGCGAACGACGCCATGATGGCGGCAAACGCCGTCAGAACGGCGATGGCTTTACGCAAATCGATCAGGCCCCGGGATGAGCGGTTGGTCCGAGATGTATCATCCATTAAGCGACGGCCTCCAGGCACTTGGAGCATTTCCCGCCGATGGTGAGGTTGTCCAGGTCGGGCGTGAATCCAAACTCCTGCTCCAGACGATGACTGAACTCAGCCAGGTAGTCCGGGCTGAGAGTTTGCACCGCATCGCACTCCGAGCAGACCATGTGGTTGTGCCGGTTGTGCTGGTCGGCCAGTTCGAAATGGAGTTTGTTGCCAATGACCACCTCGGTCACGACGCCCAGGCGTTTCAGGAGTTGCAGGGTGCGGTAGATGGTTGCCAGGTCAACGTAGGGATGCTGTGCCTTGGCCAGGTTCCAGACCTCGTCGGCGCCGATGTGGCCGGTGCGCCCGGCGACGATATCCAGCACTGAGAGACGCTGCGGGGTCATTCGATAACCCTGCGAGCGCAAACGGGTAACTGCCGATTCGTGTCCAGACATAAGCGCCCCGCCCTTATTGCAGTAATTTGCGGAAACTAATGATAGCATAAAGGATCTCGGTGTCAATAGCGGTCGATTCTCATGCGTACCCACTCTAACTTGTCATTCCACGCTCGCCGTAGGCGGGCGATGGGATCTCGTTCCGGCGGTGGCTGCCGCCGGCTGAGAGAGTCTTGCCGGAGCGGCCATTGCTACGCCGACGAGATTGCCGCGCTGCGCTCGCAATGACAAAGCGGGTATACGTTAGCGGCGGATTGTCTCTTATGTCGGGCCGGGCCGGGTCTGGTATCCTGCGCTCGTGTGGATTTTGCTCGCCATTTGCAGCGCGGCCTCGTTGGGCCTGGCGAACATCGCTCACAAGAGGTTGCTGGACAATTATCTTCCCGGTGTGAGCGTCCTGGGCGCCGGTTCCATTCTGACCCGGTTGACCTGCGCCGTCATCGTGCTGGCGGCGGTGGGTTGGCCCACGGACGCGCCGCCGCAGTCGATACTGGTGGGGCTGCTGTCCGGCGTCAGCCTCGGCGCCGGGCTGGCGTTGCTGTTTCTGGGGTTGAAGCTGGGCGAGGCTTCCCGCGCGGTTGCGATTAGCCAGACCAACCCAATACTGGTGGCGTTGCTCGCGCTGGCAATCCTGGGAGAAACGGTGTCACCCTGGCAGTGGGCCGCTATCGCGCTGGTAATCTGCGGGGCGGCCCTGGTCTCCATAGAGGGATTGGGACGGCGACTTTACCGATTGACGCCGGGGCTAACGGTCCTGGCGGGCAGTTCGGTTACCCTGGGCCTGTCGTTCTTCCTGGCGAAGTTCGTGCTGGACGACCTGACGCCGTGGGAGGTGTTCGGCTTGCAGGAACTGGGCATGGTTCCGGTCTTCGCCGTATTCGGTCATCCCAACAACTGGCGACAGCTCCGCGATGGCCTGCGCACCCCGCCGGCGTTGGCGACGTTCCTGGTGGGCGAGGGTCTGCTGCCACAGTTGGCTATAGCGCTGTTCCTCTGGTCCTTCCACTTTGGACCGGTGTCGCTGGCGGCGGCCATACTGGCAACGCGCCCCCTTTTCGTTTTCGTGGTGGGTACATTGCTGAGTTGGCGCGCGCTCGGGATCCTCCAGGAATCGATGCGTCCCGCAGCGCTGGCGGGAAAGTTCGCCGCCATCGTGATGATCGTCGCCGGGACAGCGCTGCTGGCCACGACCGGATAACTTTCAGCGTCCGCTTCCGGCAAGGGATCCGTTATCCGGGCGACGCGCTCGCACACCCCAGAAATGCACGGCTCCCACCGCAATAAAAGCGCCCAGGCAATAGCCGATGGTTCCCCATCCGACCCCGAAAATCGCCCAGGCCAGCGCTGCCGACGAGAGATAAATAAAGGGCAGCGCAATTATCGTGCTCCTGGTGAGCCACAGCAGCGCGACGCAGGGCAGAGCCAACAGCAGCACGGGCACCGGGAGGGCCGCCCCGGTGACGCCCAAAGCGGTAGCTGCCCCGCGCCCGCCGTGAAACTTCAGCCACACCGGCCAGATTTGCCCGGCCATGGCCGCGCCGCCCGCCAGCATCCCCGCCGGCGCTAAAGCAAAGGCCGGGACCAACGGGCCAGGCAAAGAAAAATGATTGCCAGCCGGCGTAGAACTTGCCAGATTGGACAGCAGGTTGAAGATTAATACCGCCACCACGCCTTTGGCGATGTCCAGGGCGGCAACCGCAATTGCCCACCAGCGCCCACAGATGCGGTTCACGTTGTTGGCGCCGGCGTTGCCGTCGCCGGCCCGGCGGATGTCAACCGCGCCTTTGGTGACCCACCGCACGACCAGGTAGGCCGTGGGGATGCTGCCCAGCAGGTAGCCCAACAGGACCGCCGCGCTGGACAGCCAGAGCATCGCGCTCCTCCGACGTGATGGTTTCGGCCGTGATGGTTTCGGCTAGGCTGGCACCAGGCCGGCGGTCTTTACCGGAGTGCACCAGTGGCGGTACTTGGGGTTGTTGCCTACCACGATGTCGAAGTACATCCGTTGCAGTTCGCTGGAAATGGGACCGGGCTGCCCGTCGGCGATGGGACGACAATCCAGCTCAATCACCGGGGTCAGGTGGGCGGCCGTGCCGCTGAGAAATACCTCATCCGCCAGGTACAACTCGCTGCGGTCAATGGTGCGCATCTCAATATCCAGGCCCAGCTCAGCGCCGGCTAACTGCATCACCGTGTCGCGGGTGATGCCGCCCAGGGCGTTGTCCTCCAGGCCGGGCGTGTATATGCGTCCGTCCTTGATCATGAAGAGATTTTCCCCGGAACCTTCCGACACGTGGCCGTCGTGGTTGAGCAAGATGGCCTCGTCAAACCCACTGAGCGTCGCTTCGGTTTTGGCGAGGATGCTGTTGACGTAGATGCCGCATGCCTTGATGCGCGCCGGGATCATAGGGTCGTCCACTCGCCGCCAAGACGAAGTGCAGCAGCGCAGCCGGTCGCTGCCCAGGTAGTTGCCGAAGGGCACGGTGATCAGGGTGAAGTCAGACGACAACTCTTGCAGTTTCAGGTTGGCGACCAGCTCCTCGCTCTTGTAGGCCAGCGGTCGGATGTAAATGTCCGAGTTGTGCCGGTTGCGCTCCACCAACTCTACGGTGATGTTGCAGAGGTCGTCGGCGGAGTAGGGGATGTCCATCATCAGGATGCGGCAACCGTCCAGCAAGCGCTGGTAATGCTCGCGCATCCGGAAGATGTTAATGGCGCCTTGCTCGGCGTTCCAGTTGCCTCGAATCCCCTCAAATACGCCCGTGCCGTAGTGGAGGGCGTGGGTCATTACGCTTACTTTGGCTTCACTTGCCGGTACGAACTGCCCGCGGAAAAACACTTGCAGCTGGTTGGAATCGAAGGAAGCCTGGCCATTGGTAGTCACGTAATGCCCCCTGGAGGAAAGATTTCCACGCATTATACCGTTCACCGGCAAGTGTTGCCAATTGTAGGATCTGCTGCCTGAGCGTATTTCCAAAAATTCGCCAAACATGTCAACCGTTCCGAATCCGCTGCCGGCTTGCCCTCTGCTATAAACAACCCAATACCGGGGACGGCGGCTCTCGCCCGTTTGCATTGCATAACTCGTCGCCGTCTCGGTCCATGTTCAAATGCCAGCCCCTGGTATGGGCAAGCCCAACAACAGACAACGGGAGTAGGAACGCAAGATGCCCGACGAACGTTCGCAGGAATTAGCCCAGCGATTGCGCAAAGCCGAAGAAGCCGTCAATTACATGGAGCGACTGGAAACCCTGGCATTGGAAGCGCCTTCCCTCAGAGAGCAGTTCACGCTGCTGCAACGGCGGGAAGAGCGCAACCGACACCGGCAAGAGGGTCTCGAGCGCGCCCGGCAAGCCGTGGCCGCTGCCGGTGATGCCCAGCGGAATCTACCTGACTTGATCGCCACCGCCGCCGACCTCGTGAACCAGTTCGCCCGCGCGCTTCGGGAGGTTGATACCTTTCTTCGCGAGGCCAACACCTCGCTGAGCGTGGTTGATCGCATGGATTACGAGGACGACCTGGACGATGCGCTGGAACGCGAGGAAGATGAAGACGCTCCCATCCGGCGGGACGCCCAATCCATAAGGATGCTGGTGGGCTCGCGTCACGGGAGCACCCGGGTTCGTCAGATGATGGACGCAATCTCGCCTGGCTTTGACCCATTTGCCGGCTGCGATCTGGACGCGGCGCCCATGCGGCGGGAACTCGCTAATCTCATATTAGCGAAGCTCGCCGCCGAAGCGGAAGCCAGCCGGCCTCAACAGCGGCGCGGCGCCCCGCCGCCTGCCCAGATTGCAGATCAAGTTGCTCCAACCCCGCAGGACGTTACCTGAAGGCACGTTCGAACTTGACTGTTGCGCTGCCGCAGTTTGGAAACGCTTCCGGATTCCGGGTCAAGTCCGGAATGACGAGAAATTAAACCACCTAAATTGCAACGCTACCCACGGCGGGCGACTCTCATACGTACCCACTTTAACCGGTCATTCCACGACCGCCGCCGGCGGGCGATGGAATCTCGTTCCGGCGGTCGTCGCTTTCTGTTGCGAGAGCCTCGACGGAACGGCCATTGCTACGCCGGCGAGATTGCCACGCTACGCTCGCAATGACAAAGTGGGTACGCATGAGCGGGCCGACTTACTTTACAGGGCGCCACCCTTTGTGTTAATCTAACTACACGGTAGTCTCTGCGGAAGTGGCTCAGTGGTAGAGCGTCTCCTTGCCAAGGAGAAGGTCGCGGGTTCGAATCCCGTCTTCCGCTCCAACTACGCCGCATGAAAGGCTGGAACCATATGTGGTCCAGCCTGATTTTGTTTCCGGTGTCAGAGCCATGAATGCCGAGACCGGCTCCTCACCGTAGATCCACATGAAGCGACCCCAGCGGTTGGCCGGTGGTTAGCCATCTGTCTCAGTTCACGATGCGGTCGATCCGTCCGCGACGCCCGGGCCCCAAGTTGTGCCGAAGTCCGCGCGAAATGCCAATTGGCCGGTAAATGTGCTGGCGTCCTGCAGCGCCAGATACACGGCGCAAGGCCCCACTACGCTCGGATCTACGCGCTCGTGCCAATCCCGTTGCGTCCACGGGATTGCAGCGGATCCCTCGCTGCGCAGCGCGCCGGGGCTGAGAACGTTGACAGCGATGTTGTAGTCTTTCACCTCGTCGGCCAGGCAGTAGGTGAACATATGAACCGCGGCCTTGCTGGCGCTGTAGAGGACGCCGCCGCCCTGGTTGGGATCGGTGGCCATTCTTGAGCCGATGTTGATGATGCTGCCCCGCTGCTGCTCCATCATGATCGGAAGCACGGCTCGGCTGCAAAGATACGGCCCGCTCACGTTGACCCGCATCAGTTGGTCCCAACGGACAGGGTCAATTTCCATAATCGTCTCACCCAGCACCATGGCGCCGGCGTTGTTGAACAGCACGTCAATCTTGCCGTATCGATCGGACGCTCGGCGGACCATTTGGTTGACCTCATCCGCATTGGTAACGTCACAGGATATTGCCAGGACATCCCCGCCGGCGTTCCTGATGTCGTTCGCCGTTTCGTCCAGTGTCCCGGTCAACCCGGTTGGGGATGGGCTCCGGGCGCAGATGACCACGCTCGCGCCTTCCCTGGCGTATTCCCTGGCAATGGCTCGCCCCAGTCCCCGGCTGGCGCCGGTGACGATAGCAACCATTCCGTCCATCTGACCCATATGCCACCTGCCGGCCTTAGAATCCTTCCTTGCCGTTAATTTGCGGCCTGGGGGTTGAGCGTCTGAGCGTTGACTTGGGGGATTCGACGGGGCGGCCCCGCCGCCTCTTGCAAGCCGGAGAGGTCCATAGATGGCAGGTCCGTCCGGACAAACTGGTGTACGCCATTTGCCAACTCGTTATAGCGGTCAAACCAGGATGCCACTTGGCTGCGCCATGCGTCCAAACCGCCGCTGGCGTGCATCTCAAAGGCTGCCTCTCTCCCGTCTAAACTCGACGAAACCTGGTCCCAGGCCAGTTGCAGCAGCGCCGCCCGTTGCATCGCTGTGTAGCCGCCGCCGCCAAAGGAATCTTCCAGCTCGGCAGCCATTTTGGGGTCAGCGAAGTCGGTATCGGCAGGTGCGTTAATCAAGGAGGAACCAGGAAGGCTCCGCAGCAACTCGCCCATACGCTGGCGCACCTTGAGAATATTCACCCCCGCCGCGGCCACGTGAAGCTGGTTGGGCAGGATATACCCGCTGGCCGTCGGCTCCGTGTCCAGTTCCGCCGCCGTGAGACAAGTGCGCGTGGTCTGGACGTTGACGGTCATCTCGGATAGCTGCTCAACAGTCTGAGGATTGGACTTGAGGCCCATGATTTCAGCCAAGGCCAGGGCGATACCCAAACTCAGTTCGGCTTTGGCCAGCCAGCCGTAGCAGTGATGCCAGAGCATCCAGCACACCAGCGATTGGCGCCGGTTTCGTTCCGGGGGTTCCCCGGTGAAAACGCGAGAGCGGGGAATGAAAACGTCCTCCAGCCACACCATGGAATCCAGTTCATCAAAACGGCTGCTCAGTGGCGACAGGAACGAATTATTGTGCCTGGCAGCCATTCGGCGCGACACCACTCGCAGGCCGGGCGCGTTCACGGGAACTACAAACCACAAGTGCCGCCCGCTGCCGGGCGGCATATCATTCCGGGTGCTGATCAGCAGATCTTCTGCGAAAGGGGTGCTGGTGTGCATCTGGATTTTGCCGCTTATCACGATGCCGTCGGCGGTTTCGCTAACCAGACGGAGCGCCACCCGCTCGCTCTCGTCCGGTCGGAGCCGAGCGCCGATCAGCGGGCCGCCGCCGGCGTAGGTGAGAAACCGGCCGCTCCGGGATATATATTCCCGGTACTCCTCGGCCTTCTGAATATCTTCAGAGGAGTGCTCCAGACGCTTCATGACATTCAACAACCCCAGAGAAATGAATGCGCCGTAACCCGGGGTGTGGGTCATGTTCCCACCGGTCACGAAATGGACGGCGCTGATCTCTTTCCCTAAGCGTCTCAGTTCATCGGGCGTTTTTGGAGGAGTGAGCGCCCAGGGACGCCGTTCGCCGCTGTCATCCGGATCGGTCAGGAGAATATCCTGCCAATCGGCGTCGAAGTGGCGGTCATACCACGCCACATACTCCCCTACCATGCCCGACGTGGCCGGGTGCGTAGTTACGTCCGCCACGGCGCCCTCGCCCAGGACCCACACGTCGCGGCCATCGCGCAAACTCTCTTTGTAATCAGCTCCTGTACGCATACTGCACCGTCCGCAAGATAACCGGGTCCGACTCCATCCTACACGAACTGAGCTTTGGCCCACCCTTCATCGAAGGGGGTCCAGAAATGGGACGTCAATTTCAGGCGCTTGAACATCCAGACGCCATCTACCCTCACGTACTCTTCGTCGTACCTCGCCGAACCCCAAACCGCCCGGTCGCCGTCGGCGTAAGTACACGCCTGAAACAGGTACCAGATGCCGGTGGCGGTGTCCCCGTCAACCTCGATGATGGGGTTCATGACCATGTGAATGGCGAAAGGCAGCCGGTTCGAAGCGTTGACGAAAAACTCGCGGATGCCGTCTCGTCCTTCTGCCCGGCCCCTTATGCCGCCGTCCCAAACCGCGTCCTCAACGAACAGGCTGGCGATCTTATCGGCGCGGTAATTGTCGTCGCAGTAGGTGCAGTAAAGTGCTTTGAGCCGCTTGATCTCCTCAACGTCTTCCAAGGCGCGGAGCCTGCGTTCGATGTCCTCCAAACTCATTGCCTGCTGTCCTCCGTGTGGGTACGCTGCCGGTGGCGGCCCGGTTGCCCTTCCTGATGTCCGATACTGTACATGGTTCTGCCCCGAAACTACGCGACTTCGTTGGATAAGGGAATGCCGCAGGGCACTGACGGCGGAAGGCAGTCTGATCTTCGCTGGCATCCCGGCGCGGCGCCCCGTATGAAGATCGGGCGAAAATCTATGACCGGGGGAAATCGCCGGACAGGTGGGATCCGGAAGACTGCCGGAACGCCTAAAAATCCCTGCTCAAATCAGGGATGAAGTGGCACCGGCGGCAGGAATCGAACCCACATTTTCGGTTTTGGAGACCGATGCGTTACCATTACACCACGCCGGTATGGCCTACTATTGTAGCAATCCGGTTGTCAAGACGCAACTCGACAGCCGCGCCGTTCGCCGCCACCGGCGGGCTGTGCCCCACGGGGCGGTTCAGCCATCCCGACCACAGGTACACGATAAAAAACAGCAGCGCTGTGGCGACGATTACCGCCAGCGCCAGACAGCCGTACCGGGCCACGGCTACGCCGGGATGACGGGCAAACGTACCCGTGAAGAATATTGCCCATCGTGGTGAACAGTCTGGATGGCAGGAACGCACTCGGTTGCCGACCACGGGTCGGCGCTGGTGTTGAAGTTGCGGTCGAAACGAGGGAAGTTGCTGCTGCTGATTTCCAACCGGATACGATGGCCCGCCTTGAACACGTTGCTGGTTGCCACCAGGTCGATGGTGTACTCTGCGACTTCTCCCGGGTTCGCCGGTCGAGCCGCGTCGGTGCCGAGTCGGTAACGGCCCCGGATAATCCCGTCGGAAAGGCTGCGGGCCGCTCCACACGGTTCCACGTCCACCAGTTTGGCCGTGAAGTCTGTATCAGCCGCCGTGGTGCTTGCAAACAGGGTCACCGTAACTGGTCCGGTGACTTCCAGGTCATCAGACAGGGCTGGCGTTGTGTAACACAGCACGTCGTTGCGGGTTTCTATTTCCTGCTGGTCGTATGCGCCGCCCGGCACAAAGACCGGGCCGCAACAGAGAGGGCCTCCCCTGGTAGGTACCGGATCACGGGGATCGTAGAGGAACACGTCCGGCGCTTCATCCCGGGGCGCATCCACGGACAGAGACCCGTCTCCAGATGAGGTGTTGGCTTTCCCGCCGCTGTGGAGGTAGTAGTCCGCGTACTGCGCTCGCGCCAGGGGCCATTCCTGCTCATCGCGCCACTCGTTCGCTCCCATCACGAAAATGCGCACCGGCGGGCCGATCTTTTCCGGATCCGGATCGGTGCCGTTTTGTTGGTCCTTCAGCCAATGATCAAACCAGCGCAACTGGATGCCGTCGGTGTCAATGGCCGGTCCGGCGGCGCCCAACCCGAAAAAGAACTCGCCGGAAGTTTCTCCAAAGGGCCCGTGGTGCCAGGGGCCGACGATAAGCCGCTGCCCGTCTCGCGCCGTGGCGTCCTCCGCCTGGGCGCGCATACCGACGAAGTTTCGCAGGGTTCCCAGCAGGAAAATATCGTGCCAGCCGCCCATGTGCAACGCCGGCGTGGTGATGTGCGGATAATGCTCTTCGATGCGCCAGCGTTTCCAATAGTCATCGCTGGACGAGTGGCGAATCCAGTCGTAGAGATAGCCGGCCAACGGCTCCTTGAGATGAGGCAAGTCCACAACGGGCTGGTGCCGGAAGGTACAGTCCAGTTCGTTGAACGCGGCCAGCAGCGCGCCGCGGGTCCCGTCGGGCACCTCATGGCGGCGGCCAATGGCATCCATGTTGGCCATGGTGAGTTGCCGCATCGTCCAGGACAGGGCAAAGCCCCAGGCCAGCGCGCCGCCCTGATAGGTCCAGCCCTCGTAATAGTCCGAGGCCGTGATGCCGGGAGCGATGCACGTCAAGGCTGGAGGATTGGTGATAGCGCATAACCACTGGGTCGCTCCCACGTAGGAACGCCCGAACATTCCTACCTTGCCCGAACTCCAGGGCTGATCGGCGCACCAGGCCACCGTGTCGTAGCCGTCGTCAGGCTCGTCCAGGAACGGATAGAACTCTCCCTCGGAGGTGTAGCGGCCTCGGGTGTCCTGAATCACCACGGCATATCCGTGGGAAGCCGCGCGTATGACGTCCAGGCTTCCGGTCCGCCCTTGGGACTTGTCGTAGGGCGTGCGCTGGAGCAGTGCCGGGAACGGTTCCGCTACGTCAGGTCGATATACGTCGGCATGCAGGGTGACGCCGTCGCGCATCGTTACGGGCAAGTTGAATTCATTGCGGATTGCGGTGTATGGCCCCATCAAGTCTGGCATGGCGTCACCTCCCGGTGGCGGCATTATACACCGAGCCTCCGGTGTGGGAGTTGAGGTTTCCCGTTACTGCGTTCGGTATTGTGGCGTCAACAATCCGATTTGCAGCGTTGGCGGAAGGTTGTTCCGCGTGACCTGCATCCGGCCCTGTGGTTGCAAGGTCCCGTCGGCCACGCCCAACTCGCGCAGAAATGCGCCGGCGCCGTCCGGTTCCACGGCAGAAGGCTCGCCGGGGCCTCGATAGTGCATGGGGATCAGCCAACGGGCATCCAGCTGTTGCGCCGTCTGGTTAATGGCCCGGTAGGGCAGCAAATCGTGGTCGGAACCTCCGGCCGGGGCCAGTACGACGTCCGTTGGGCCGATTAGATCGATCTGCGGGGCGGTCAATGGCTGATTGATGTTGCCCAGGTGACAGATGCAGATACCGTCGATAGTTATAGCGTAAGCCACGTTGCGCCGGCTGCGGGGCGTGCCCTCTGACAGGGGCGTCATCACCGCCCGGATAGTAATACCCTGAAACTCATACTCGCCGGGGGCATCGAAAACACGGGGTCGGCCATCCAGGTCGCCGGCGCCGTCGTGCAGGGGGGCGTCGTGGCTGATGGTAACTGCGGCCACGTCCACGATCTGCCTCGGGTCCATGCGCACGCCCAGTCCGCCGATACCTGAGGGATATGGGTCGGTGAGAATGGAGAGGCCGGAGTTCGCCGACCGGAGCCGGAAACAGGCGTGTCCCAACCAGTAGATGTCCATTGCAAGCTACCGTCAGTTCTCCGGCGGGCGGGGATTTACGCGGCGCGCGCCGGCAGAGCCCGGCAAAATCAAGTCAGCCAACGCGCCGGGCAGCGTCGGTGTGGAGACGGCGATAAGAGCGGAAGGGCTGCGCATGGCCTTTACATCGTATCGGGAGTACCTATCAACGTCAAACCGGACGCTTGTACCCTCACGCGTACCCACTTTGTCATTGCGACCCCGTACCCCGTGTCAGGCACGGGGCCGGCTTTGATACGGGGGCGGCAATCTCGCTGGCGTAACAATGGCCGTTCCGTCAAGGCTCTCGCAACAGAAAGCGGCGACCGCCGGAACGAGATTCCATCGCCCGCCTGCGGCGGTCGTGGAATGACCGGTTAAAGTGGGCATGTATGAGCCCTTGTACTGTCTTGCCCGCCCCGTGAGGCTGGTGGTATCGTGTGGAGCATGACTACCCCGATCAGCAACGATGAAATTGTCCGGCTGTTCAACAACATGGCCGCGATGCTGGAGATCAAAGGCGATTCGGTGTTCAAGATCCGCGCCTACCAGCGGGCCGCCAATACGATAGAACAGCTGAGTTGGTCACTGGCCGCTGCCGCGGCGGCGGGGGGCGACCTCCGCAAGATACCGGGCGTTGGCAAGGCTATCAGCGAAAAGGTGCAGGAGTACGTCGCCACCGGCCATGTCGCCGCTTACGACCGCCTCGCCGAGGAATTGCCGCCCAACGTACTGGAGTTGCTTGAAGTTCCGGGAATGGGTCCGAAGACCGTCAAGGCAGTCGTCGATGAACTAGGCATCGGATCGGTGGCCGAGCTGGAACAGGCGGCGCGGGACGGACGATTGGCCCAACTGCCCCGGATGGGCAAGCGTTCCGTCGAAAACATCCTGCGCCACATACGCGCCCAACGGATGCGGTCCGACCGGACTCCCCTGGGAATTGCATCTGAGACGTGCGCCGCGGTGTCGGCCCAGTTGTTTGATGCCTGCCCAGGCCTGGTGAGCCTGACCCCGGCCGGTTCTCTTCGCCGGTGGGAGGAAACCATCGGTGATCTGGACCTGATAGCGATCTCCGACAACCCTTCCGAAACCGGGCCGGCGTTGGCTTCCTTGCCGGCCGTTCGCGAGGTGTTGGCGCATGGCGACGCCAAAACGTCCGTGGTCGTTGACCCGGGCATCCAGATCGACCTCCGTGCCGGAGATCCCGACAGCCTGGGCGCAATGCTCCAGTATTTCACCGGCAGTCAACAGCACAACATCCGTCTGCGCGACTACGCCAACCGGCAAGGACTGTCCTTGAACGAGTACGGTATCACCGTAATGGAAAGCGGCGAGGTTGAACGGTTCCCGGACGAAGTATCTTTCTACGCCCGCTTGGGACTGCCCTGGATTCCGCCGGAGTTGCGGCGGGGCGCCGACGAACTGGATCTGGCACGGTCCGGCAATCTGCCCGACTTGGTGACCGAATCCGATCTGAAGGGCGACCTGCACCTCCACAGTGACTGGAGCGACGGAAAATTCTCCCTGGAAGAAATGGTAGCCGCCGTTGCCGATATGGGATACCAATACATGGCGCTGACGGATCACTCGCAGGGGCTGGGAGTTGCCAACGGTCTGACCCCGGATCGGCTCGCTCGGCAAACCGAAGTCCTCCGGAGCTTGCAGGATCGTTATGACATGGTCATCCTCTGCGGTTCCGAGGTGGACATCCGAGCCGACGGAGCGATGGACTTCCCCGATGATGTGCTGTCCATGCTGGATTGGGTGATCGCCTCGGTGCATAACGCCATGAGCCAGGACCGCGACACGATGACCCGGCGCATCACCCGCGCTATGGAGAACCCTCACGTCACCGCCATCGGCCACGCTTCAGCCCGACTGCTGGGTCGCCGCGACCCGGTGGATTTCGATATCGAAGCCCTGCTCCAAACCGCCCGTGACACCGGAACGGCCATGGAAATCAACGCCGCTCCGGAACGGTTGGATTTGAAAGACACCAATGCCGCCCGTGCCCGGGAGTTGGGAGTGCCCCTGGTGATCAACACGGACTCTCACCATACTGACGGCCTGACCAACCGGCGATTCGGCATCGCCGTAGCGCGGCGGGCTCAGTGCGGCCCGGAGCATGTCCTCAACACGTATCCGGCTGGCGAGTTCCTGGCCTGGCTCCAGTCTCCCAAAGCCCAGCGAACGCTTCGCTTTGACGCCATGGTCGCGTCCAGGGTTTCGGAATCAGGTTCATGAGTAGCGCCGTTGATCGATGCGCCGCTGCGCTGGTCTTTACCGGACCCGACGCTGCGGATCAGCTTCCCGCCGCCCAAGATGCCGTCGAACGCCTGCAAGCCCGCGCCCAGCGTGTCGAGCCATGGCACATTGCCGTGCTGCGCGCCATCGGCGAATGGGAGTTGCCGGACGAAGTGGTGTCCGGGCGCCGTTGGCATTACATAATCGGCGGCGAGGCTTTGGATTGGCTAACGCTGGCCCAACGGCTGTGCTTGGCCATCCCTGATGTTATCCCTGCCGAAGAACTTGAGAGGCTGCTCTTTCTTGGCCGGCTGCCCGGGAACCTCAGCGCCGATCAGTTCCGCCGGTTGGTGGGCCCGTACCGGTACACAGCCCACCTCAACTTTTGGTACGGAGTGGTGGTGGAAGAGGCTCTGCAACTGGCGGTGGAAGAGAACATTCGGAAGAGCCGCATAGCCCGTTGCTACGGGGACAGCGAAAAGGTGGTTGAGGAAGCCTGCCAGCACCTGTACGGCGCGAACCGCGCCGAACTTGCGGGCCAATTCCTGGCGGAGACCGTCGGGCAATGGGGTGATGACCCGGAAACTATATCTCTGGCCGGCTGGTATGAGTTCACCTACTGGTCGTTCAAACGGCGCGTCCGGATGTGGCATCCCGCCCGCGTCGCCAGCGATACCCGTCGGGGACTGGAGCGATTGAGCGAATTGCGTCGGGGTGGACCGGAGGACGCGGCCGGCCCTTTGTACGTCCCGGATGGCGCCGCTCCGGTTCTGATGTCCACCGGCCACCGTCAGTGAAGCGAGTCGACGCGTAAAAGCAAACGGGGCGACCGTTTAAGTCGCCCCGCTTGCTTGGGGAGTCAGCTTCGGAAAAATGTCCGATTACAGCCCATACACTCTGCGGTAGCTCAGGCTCATCCGCTTGCGCTCGGTATCGATGCTCAAGATCTGCACCTTGATCTGCTGACCCTGGTAAACGATCTCTTTAGGGTGCTCCATCCGGCGCGCCGAGAGCTCCGAGATATGCACCAGGCCCTCTACCCAGTCTTCCAGCTTCACGAAAGCGCCAAAGTCCATCAGCCGGGTGACCGTCCCATCGACGATGTCGCCGACGTGGTACCGTTCCGGCACCGTGTCCCAGGGTTCTGGTTGAGTGCGCTTTAGACTCAGTGAAATCTTGCTGTTCTCCCGGTCAACCCTGAGGACTTTCAGCGTCAGGTTGTCGCCGATGCTGACCACTTCTTCGGGAGATTTGACCATCGACCAGGATAGCTCTGAGATGGGAACCAGACCTTCGGCGTCGCCAAGATCAACGAAAGCGCCAAAACCGCGCATGGAGCGCACGGTGCCTTGGACGATCTGGCCTTCCTGCAGTTCTTCCAGGAGACGCTCTTTGGCAGCATTTCGCAATTGCCGCCAGATGCGGCGTTCCGTCAGCACCAGCTTCTCCCGCTGGGCGTCCAGCTCCAGGATGTTGAAGCGCGCATCTTCGCCGATCCGCGCATCCAGATGCTCAATCCGGCCTTCTTTGGGAACGGGAGCCATCTGGGAAAAGGGCACGAACCCGCGGACACCGTTCCAGTCAACCACCAAACCGCCCTTATTGTGTTGAACCACCTTGGCCGCAAGTTCGGAATCGTTGCGGTGCAATTCAATGAGGTCTTCCCAGACCTGTTTTTCCTGCGCCTGGTCGTAGGAAAATACCGCCATACCCCCTGGCCCGCGGTTGTTCAGGTGAATAACTATCACGCTCGCGCCAGGCTGCATTTGCACCCGCTTCTCTGTGGTTAACGTGCGCATTTCTTGCGGCGGGACGATGCCCTCGGTTTTAAGGCCGGCGCTGATAACCATTCCTTCGTCATCAATGCGTACGATTTCCCCGGTCACCAGGTCGCCCCTGCGGTATTCCCGGGGCGAAAACGCCGACTCGGGAAGCTGCGACATATCGGTGACATCAACTACGTTCGGGTCCTGGGCTACCATCAGTTCAGCTGCTCCTTACTCTTTCTGACGGTCGATCTTGTAGCGACCGCATAGGTCGAGCAGGTACTCGGTTTCTAGCGTGAAGCACTTTCCCCACAATACGCCTGCCTAATAATACTTATACCGGATATAAATTGCAACCGCAATGTACGCCCAATCCGAATCTGAGCCGTTTCAGCTTCCCGGTTCCTCTACCATCCCCCTGGTGCGCTTCCCCACCCATAACCAGCCTCGCTGCGCGCTTGAGCATGACTCCATATGGACAAGCCAACGGGCAGGATGTACCATTTTTGAGAAGAAAATCAAATGCAGCCAACCCGCCGGACATTCTTCACTCCGCGCCATCTTTCGGTGGCGGCTGTTGGGACGGTACGATGACTCAGCCTGCCATTGCGATGCCACGCGCCTATGATGCCGCATCCGTCGAACAACGCATTTATCAAAACTGGTGGGATTCGGGTTACTTCGTACCGCGCGTAAACGCTGACCGGCAGCCCTTCTGCGTAATAATGCCGCCGCCCAACGTTACGGGCGAGCTGCACCTGGGACACGCACTCACCGCCAGCCTCCAGGACTCCCTTACCCGCTGGCACCGGATGTGCGGCGATCCCACCCTTTGGCTACCGGGAAAAGACCACGCCGGCATCGCCACCCAATGGGTGGTTGAGCGCGCCCTTGCCGCCGAAGGCACCAACCGCCATGAACTGGGCCGCGAGAAGTTCGAGGAACGGGTCTGGGACTGGGTGGCCCGATATGGAAACACCATCGACGAACAGCATCGGCGACTTGGCGCGTCGTGCGACTGGTCCCGTCTCCGGTTCACCTTGGATCCGGGTCCCGTCCGGGCGGTCCGCACCACCTTCGTCAACCTCTTCAACAAGGGGCTGATCTATCGCCACGAGCGGATCATCAACTGGTGTCCGCGCTGCGCCACTGCTCTGTCCGATCTGGAAGTGGACTACGAGGAGCAGGATGGCAAGCTCTACTACATCCGCTACCCATTGGCCGATGATCATACCGATTGCATAACCGTTGCCACTACCCGCCCGGAATCCATGTTGGGCGATACCGGCGTTGCCGTTCATCCTGAGGATGACCGTTATGCCGCCAAGGTCGGCAAGGCGGTGTTGCTTCCTATCACGGGGCGGCTCATCCCAGTGGTTGGCGATACTGCCATTGAGATGGAGTTCGGAACTGGCGCCCTGAAGGTCACGCCGGGACACGACCTGGTGGACTTTGAAATCGGCGAGCGTAACAACCTGCCCATCGTCACCGTCATCGGATTCGACGGCTGTATGACCGACGAGGCCGGCTCCAAATATTCCGGCATGGAACGCTTCGCCGCCCGCTCCGCCGTGGTGGACGAGTTGGCGGCCACCGGCGCGTTGGAAAAAGTTGAGGATTACCACCACTCCGTCGGCCACTGCCAACGCTGTAACGAAGTGGTGGAACCCCTTATCAGCCTCCAGTGGTTCCTCAATGTCGGCAATCACGACCAGCCGGGAACCATCGCCGGCAGCGCTTATGCCGCCGTGGTCAATGGCGACATCGAAATAGTGCCGGAGCGATTCGCCCGGGTTTATTTGAACTGGCTTGAGAACATTCGCGACTGGTGTATCAGCCGCCAACTTTGGTGGGGCCATCGCATCCCGGTCTGGTACTGCGCATCGTGCGGCAGCCGGACCGCTCACGTTGCAGACCCGGACGTCTGCCCCGACTGCGGCAGCGGTGCCATCGAGCAGGAAAGCGACGTCCTGGATACCTGGTTCAGTAGCGGGTTGTGGCCCCATTCGACGCTGGGGTGGCCGGACACCGGCTCCGCAGATCTGGATTATTTCTACCCCAACACCGTATTGGAGACCGGCTATGACATCCTGTTCTTCTGGGTGGCCCGCATGATCATGCTGGGCATCGAAAACACCGGCGATGTCCCCTTCCGCTCCGTCTATCTGCACGGCATGGTGCTGGACGCCCAGGGGCAGAAGATGAGCAAGACCCGTGGGAACACGCTGGATCCCCTGGATTTGCTGGAGCAGTACGGCACTGATGCGTTGCGGTTCGCTCTGACCACGGGGACTGCTCCAGGCAATAACCTCCGCCTCAGCGACGACAAGCTGGAGTCGGCTCGCAACTTCGCCAACAAGATCTGGAACGCGGCCCGCTTCGTCATTAATGCCATCGCAGGCCGCGATGATCTGTCCGATTGGTACGAATTGCCAGCCCCCCAGCACCGGGAAGACCGCTGGATCGTAAGCCGCCTGGATGCTCTAACGGAAAGCGCCAACGAAAATTTGGCGCAGTTCGAACTGGGCGAGGCCCAGCAGAGACTTTATGATTTCATCTGGAACGACTTCTGCGATTGGTACATAGAAATGGCGAAGGTCCGCCTGCGCGGCGAACAACCCGGCGGGGTCGCGGCGACCCTCGTTCACGTGCTGGAGCGTTCGTTGCGCCTGCTCCATCCGTTCATGCCCTTCGTCACCGAAGAAATTTGGCAAAATCTCATGACACAGGCGCCCGCGCCCGATGGCGGCGCGGCGTCCTCCATAATGATCGCGCCGTATCCCCAAGTCGATTCTCCGCGCCCGGCGCCTGACGCTGAATTCGAAGTGGAAGTTGTGATGCAAACTATCCGCGCTGTCCGTAATATGCGCGCGCAACTGAGAATACCGGCCGGGCAAAAGTTGGAGGCCGCAATTGAAACCAATGGGATGATGTCCGTCGTATCGGAGGAAAAGGATGTCATCAGCGCTTTGGCTCGCGTGGAACCGCTGCGCGTCCTGGACACAGGAGACTCTGGAGCGACGTCCGGTGTGAGTTTGGTTGTCAACCCATTGGTGGTGCGTCTCCCCTTGGCGGGAGTTGTTGACCTGGAAGTCGAAACCGAAAGGTTGGACAAGGAATTGGGCGAAACGCGGCGCAACCAGGAACGGGTGGGGCAGTTGTTGGATAACCCAAACTTCGTGGCAAAAGCCCGGCCCGAAGTGGTGGAAAAAGAACGTCAACGTCTGCAAAGGCTCACCGAGCAACGAGAACGTATCGAGGAAATCATGGCTCAGCTGAGCCGATGACGCCAAAGTTGCCATAACCTGTACGCAGTAGTCAAAGCGCATCCGGTCCCGTGATGGCAAAATATTCCGGTAGCACCATGTGCGCCGTTTGACAGGAGTGCCTTTAATGACGCAGAGGATTGTCCGTTTATCGATTGTCGGTCTGGCCGCTGCATTGATGCTCGCCGCTATGACCGGCTGTTTTTTCGGGGGAGAAGAGGAACCCGAACCCACTGAGGCGCCCGACCTGGCGGCCACCATCGCCGCGGCGGTCAGCGCGGCAACGCCCACGGAAACCCCGGTTCCGCCCACGGAAACCCCGGTTCCACCTACGGACACTCCGGTTCCGCCCACCAACACGCCGGCGCCTACTCCGGACATTCAGGCTACCATTGACGCCAGTATCGCCGCAACCCGCGCCGCTATGCCCACCGCTACGCCTGTTCCGCTGCCTACCGCCACACCGGTTCCGTTGCCCACGGCTACCCCGCCGCCTACTGCACTGCCGGCCCGCCAGCCATCCGACGGCCCCCCGTGCATAGTCGGGGGCAATGTTACTATAGGCGGGGCTGTCCCACCGGCCGGAACCCCGGTGCTTGCCCGCAGCCAGAAGGGAGACGGGCAAGTGGTCGCTGAAGGCAGAATCGACCAGGATGGCAGATATCGGCTGATTATCCCGTACTTCAACGAGGCATTCGACATATTCGTCCGCGGCCAGGATTCGGGCGTGGATACCCCAGTAACATCGCGGGGCTGCCGGGAAATAATGAACCTGACCGTCCAGTAAGGCGCGCCATCCCGTGAAGGCGTTGCGGCCCCGGAACGATGATGCTCCGGGGCCGATTGCTCTCTGCTACAATGTTCCGACTGTAACACCGATAGCAGCTTCACCCGCGAACAAAACCGGCATGACTATTGACTCTGCCCTCGGCATTATCGGCTACCCCATTGGCCATTCCATATCGCCCCTGTTCCAACAGGCGGCCCTTGACCGGCTTTCCGTCCCGTACCAATATCGCGCTTACGAGGTACACCCCGATTTGGTGGGCGAGTTCGTCGCTTCCCTCCGCTACGGGAACGTCCTTGGTATCAACGTTACCGTACCCCACAAGGAAGCCGTCATACCGTTTCTTGACGACATTGACGATTGGGCGGCGGAAGCCGGCGCCGTCAACACCATCGTCAATCGGGACGGCCGGCTCACCGGCTACAACACCGACGGCTACGGGTTTCTGCGGGCTTTGCGGGAGTCTGGGGGGCTGGACCCGGCCGGCCGGCGCGCCCTCATCCTCGGGGCCGGCGGGTCGGCCCGCGGCGTGGCGCAAGCCCTGATCCGCGCCGGCGTGGGCCGGCTGGACATCGCCAATCGTACCCTGGCCCGCGCCGAGTCCCTGGCCCAACTCGCTGCCGACCGGAGTGTGCCCGCTCACGCGCTCCCCCTGGAACCCGACCGCCTTTCCCCAGCTGTCGCGTCCGCTGAGCTAATCGTCAACTGCACCTCTCTGGGTATGCGCCACGGGCCGGATGAAACCGCATCACCACTCGAAGCGCATGAGATACCCGCTGACGCCCTGGTCTATGACCTAGTGTATAATCCTATGCTGACCCCGCTATTGCAGGCGGCGGAGCGGGCCGGCGCGCCGACGCTGGGCGGCATATCAATGCTGGTCTATCAGGGTGCGGCGTCTTTCGAGCTTTGGCTGGAACGCCCGGCCCCGGTTGCTGTGATGATGGATGCGGCGATGGCGGCAATGCGCGCCCAGGAGTAGGGGCAATCCTTGTGGTTGCCCTCCGCAAGACGATGGCGCAACACAGGAGGCACAGCCACGATGATACGGTGGTTCACGGCGGGCGAGTCCCACGGGCAAGGTCTGATGATAATTATGGAGGGCGTGCCCGCTTACCTGCCCCTGGACGAGGAATACATCGCCCACCACCTGGGCCGTCGCCAGCGGGGCTACGGGCGGGGCGGTCGCCAGCAGATTGAGCGCGACCACGCCCATATCCAGACCGGCGTGCGCCACGGCTATACCCTGGGCAGCCCCATCGGTATGCTCATCGAAAACCGTGATTGGGTCAACTGGCAGGACGCCATGGCCGTGGAGTACGTGGAAAACCCGTCCCAGGAAGGGCGCAACCGCCGCGTCACCCGCATCCGCCCCGGCCATGCCGACCTGCCCGGCGCGATGAAATACGGCTTTCACGACGTCCGCAACTCCCTGGAACGGGCATCGGCGCGAGAAACGGCCGGGCGGGTCGCTGCCGGCGCTGTGGCCATGCGGCTGCTGGAAGAGTTCGGTATCGTCCTGCACAGCCACGTCATATCCATTGGCCGCGTGCCGGCGAACCCGCCCGAGCACGATGCCATCGACTGGGACGCGGTGGAGGAATCGCCAGTCCATTGCGCCGACCCTGACGCCGCCGAGTTGATGATGGCCGAGGTGGACGCCGCCAGGGAAGCCGGGGACACGGTGGGCGGCAGCGTCGAGGTGATTGCAGAAAACGTCCCCATCGGTTTGGGTTCCCACGTTCATTGGGACCGTAAGATCGACGCCAAGGTGGCCCAGGCGCTCATGAGCATCAACGCCGTGAAAGCCGTCAGCATCGGCCCCGGCTGGGAGTTGCTGGACCGCTGGGGTTCCGAGTTCCAGGACGTCATTGAACCCGTCACCGACCCCGACCGTCCCTGGCAGCGCCAGACCAACCGGGCCGGCGGCACCGAGGGGGGCATGACCAGCGGCCCGCCCCTGGTGGCCCGCTTCGTCATCAAGCCCATCGCCACCCTCCATAACCCGCTCCCTTCCGTTGACCTGGACACGGGCGAGCCGGTACAGGCTCACTTCGAGCGCAGCGACGTGTGCCAGGCCCCGCCCGCCGGCGTCATCGGCGAAGCCATGGTCGCTCTCGTCCTCGCCGACGCCTTCATGGAGAAATTCGGCGGTGACAGCATCCCCGAAACCAAACGCAACTTTGAGGGGTATCAGGCCACGGTAGGGCCGCGCCTGCGGTACAGCTGATAAATAATGGGGTGTCTGGTTGACATCATCCGGCGGGTACGGGCACGCATAGGCGCCGATACGCCGCATATAGATACGGAACAGGCGCGCCGCCGGCGGGAGCTGGCCCGCTCCCAAAACCAGGCCGGGCACAACCTCACCGTCCAAACGACCATTGACATGGCGCGGACGCAGACTTGGACGGGCGGCGGGTGAAACCGTCCGCCAACGCTGACGCTCGTTTTATCCGGTTATCCGGCGAGGCCCACCATGACCACCAAACCCGTTGTTTCACCGCCGGCCGACGCGACGCCGGCCGGCCGGTTCCCGGACACTCCCAAAGCGGATATGCAGAACCTCATCCATCTCAACGAGCCCGGCTTCATCCCGGCCATCAGCCTCCATCTCGGCGCGCCCGACACTACTGCCGTGCTCAGCGAGTTTCCCATCGGCTGGGACGTCAGCCAACGATTGGGCTTGCTGTCTCCCGACTTGCTGGTTGCTTTCAATGTTGAAGTCGCTACCATCATCGCCGAGAACGGTTACTCCATCGACTATCATGGCAAACCGCCGGACTTTGTGATGGAGATTGCCTCGCGGAGCACCGCCCGCCGGGACGAAACCGACAAACGCGACGGCTACGCCGGCTACGGAGTGACCGAATACTGGCGTTTTGACGACACTGACGGCCGGTTTTACAGCGTCAACTTGGCCGGCGACCGGCTGGTTAGTGGACGGTACGAGGCGATCCCCGTGATTGAGGTCGGCCACGCTCGGCATTGGGGTTACAGCAACGCCCTGGGCCTGTATGTCTGCTGGGAATACGGGCACCTCCGCTGGTACGACCCGGCAACCGGATACCTGCCCACCCACTACCAGGAAGCCGACCGACGAATTGCCGCTGAAGCCCGCGTCAGAGAATTAGAAGCCCAGCTCCAGCGTTTGCAGGACTCCCAGTAGCCCGGGGATGCCATACCATGAAATACGGCGTAACTCTTCTGCCATCGTCCTACGAATCTTTCCGCCGCCACGCGCGTCTGGCGGAATCAGTCGGTTTTGATTACATCGGCGTCGCCGATTCCCAATCGCTTTTCCGCGAGTTGTTCGTCTCCCTGACGGTGGCCGCGATGGAAACCGAACGGGTCCACCTGGGGCCATCGGTCACCAACCCTTTGACCCGACACCCGGCGGTTACTGCCTCCGCCATCGCGTCGCTACAGGAGCTTTCCGGTGGCCGGGCGTTCCTCGGCATCGGCACCGGAGACTCCGCCATCCTGAACGTGGGCTTGCGACCGGCTCGGCTCGCCGCGTTGCGTGAGTACGTCGGCGCGGTGCGTTCCTTCATGTCCGGCGAAACCGCCGAATACTTTGGGCGAGAGGGCCACGTGCGATGGAGCGCCGGCCCGGCGCCCATTATGCTGTCCGCCGAAGGGCCGCGCACCCTGCGCATCGCCGGTGAGATCGCCGACCGCGCCATGATTCATACCGGGCTGACACCGGAGATTCTCGAGGACACGGTGGCCCACGTTCGGGCCGGCGAATGGAACGTCGGCAAACCCCTGGGATCAACGGAGATCTGGGCTTTCGCCAAATGCAACATCGCCGCCGACCACGACGCGGCCATTGCTGAAATCAAGATGGCCCTGGCCGCCAGCGCGCACCACGCCTTCCGTTTCACTCTGGAAGGCAAGCACGTGCCCGAAGAGATGCAGGAAGCCATGATGGCCATTCAGGGCGAATATGTGCCCGCCGAACATGAACAGGTCGGCGACACTCGCAACGCCGCCATAACCGACGAGTTCGGCGTCACCGATTACCTGGCTGACCGCTTCGCCGTGGTCGGCACGCCCGAGGAATGTCGCGCCAAGGTAGCGCAGATCGGCGGCGCCGGAGTTGATGTGCTGCAAATCACCGCCATCAGCCATGACCCGGGCGACATAATCCAGCGTTTTGGCGAGGACGTGATTGCCAAAATGTAAGGGCGAATAATCATTCGCCCCTAGACAAGCCAACTTCGATTGAGGCTACGGGAAGAGGATCTCCCCGGTCTCAGCGTCCTCCACCGTGATGGCGGTCACCGGGCAATTTTCGGCGGCTTCCAGGATAGTTTCCTCAGGATCGCCGGCCGGGTCCTTCACGTAGGACTGACGGTCTTCGTTGAGGCCGAACGTGTTGACCGCGAAGGTTTCGCACATGGCGTTGCCCACGCAAACGTTGTAGTCCACGGTAATCTTCAACTGTCGGGCCATTGGGGTAACCTCCTCGTGGTGGTCAGACGAATTTAGCGTGTTGCGAGTAATGAAAGCGGCGCCGGCGGCTAGCGGGTTGCGACCGGCAGGTTGAGCAGAGTGCGTTGGCCTACGCTGGGCAGGTATTCCAGTTCCTCGGGAGCAGTTTCCAGCTGGAATCCTTCAAACCGGCGAGCCAACTCGGCGAAGGCTTCCTGCCCCTCCAACCTGGCCAGCGTTGCTCCGAGGCAGTGGTGGACGCCGCTGCCAAAGGAAACGTGGGGGTTGGGGTTGCGGGTGATGTCCAGGTCGTCGGGATTCTCGAAGATCTCCGGGTCCCGGTTGGCCGATGAGATAACCCAACGCACCCGGTCGTCCTTGCCGACCTGTTGCCCGTCGCCCATGTCAACGTCCTGGGTCGCGATGCGCTGCACAGACTTCAGCGGCGAGTCGTAGCGCAGGACCTCTTCCACGGCGTTGACGATGTGGGCGTCTGGATCGGTCCGAAGCAGGTTGAACTGGTCGGAATGTTGTGCAAATGCCAGCACACCGTTGGCGATCAGGTCGTTGGTGGTCTCGTGACCGGCTGTCAAAAGAAGCAGGGCGTTGGCCAAGACTTCATCTCGGGTGTAGGCGCCCATTATTTCGCCTTTGCAGATGACGGACAGCAGGTCATCTCCGGGATCCCGCACCCGCTCGGCCACGATGGGCGCCAGGTAGTCGGTCACGGCTTGTACGCCTTCGGCGAACATACGTATGCGGTCAGGCTGGTTGCCGTCAAACCCGCACATCCTCCCGCATAGTTCCTTGACGAAGGCCCGGTCGCTGGGCGGTATGTCCATCAGGCCGGCGATGATGCTGTAGGTTAGCGGCGTGGCGAAGTCGTGCATTACGTCCATGCGCCCCGCCCCTTGCAGGTCATCCAACAGATCGTTCACCGTCTGCCGCACCAGGGGACGCCAGGTTTCCATAGCTTTGGGCGTGAAGTACCCGTGGACTACCTTGCGCTTCTCTATGTGTTTCGCTCCGTCGTTCTGGGTGAAGCGGGCGGCCATCCAGTTGCGCACCGCGCCGAATAGCTCCATATCCTCTTCCGGTATGGACGGGGCCGGCGGCCGGGTATCACGCAGCGCAACTTCCGAAGAGAAGTACTCGGGATGGCGCGCCGTCCAGACCAACCGCTCGTAGCTGGTCACAACCCACATCCGGTACTGCGCGTTCCAATGGACAGGCGCTTCAGAACGGAGCGCGCCGAAATAGGCGTAAGGATCCTGAATGGCCTCCGGCGCGAACAAGTCATCGTGGATGTTGGCAGGCATATCTGAACCCCTCCGGCGGCGGGCCAATTCGCCGTCAAAATTATCATAAGCAGTGCAACAATTCAAACCGTCACCAACTGAAAAGACGAAGCCCGGCAGCCACTCTCGCGACCGCCGGCTCCGTCTTGGGCGCGTTTGCGGACTACGGAGACTAGCGTGCGCTGGTCACCGTAACCGGCAGGCTTTCCACGGCGCGGAAGGTGAGGACACGGTCGTACTCGACCTGTTCCACCGGGATCTCCAGTTCGATGTTATCGAACCGGTTGGCCAGGTTGCGGAAGATCTCCTGTCCCTCCAGGCGGGCCAACGTGGCGCCCAAGCAGTGGTGGACCCCACTGCCGAAGGCGACGTGGGGATTGGGATACCGCTCGATGTCAAAGTCATCCGCGCGGTCAAAGACCTTGGGGTCCCGGTTAGCGCCGGGGATGAACCACCGCACCCGGTCGTTCTTCTTGATCATCTGATCGTTCAGTTCGATGTCGTCCGTGGCGATCCGCTGGATGGACCGAACCGGGGAGTCGTAGCGCAGGCACTCTTCAGTGGCGCGCACCGTCTTCCCTTCGGGGTCCGACTTGAGGATGGCCCACTGGTCCGGGTGCTGGGTGAAGGCCAGCGTACCGTTGCAAATGAGGTTGATCGTGGTCTCGTGTCCGGCCGACAGCAGCAGCATCACGTTGTTGATGGTTTGGTCCCGCGTGAATATGCCCTGGCGCTCGCCCTCGGACACCACCATCATCAGGTCCAGGGAGTCGAACTTCGCGGGGTTGTTCACCCGATCCTCGACCATGGGCGCGATGAAGTCCTGCAAGTTCTGTACCGCCTGGCTCAGCGGCTTCATGCGGTCGGGACCCTCGCGGTTGAGGAAGCGCAGGTCCTTCGCCAGTTCGCGCAGCCGGGGCCGCTCGCTGTCGGGAATGCCGAGCATACGGGCAATCACCAGCAAGGGCAGGGGCGTAGCTAAGTCGGCCATCACGTCCATCCGCCCCTTCTCTGCCACGACGTCCAGCAGTTCGTCAATGGCCGACTGCACCAGGGGCCGCCACATCTCGATGGACTTGGGAGTAAAGTAGCCGTGCATCACCCGGCGCATATCCACATGGTCGGGGCCGGACAGGTCCGGATGGTGTCGTCGCTGGTCGTGCTGGATGAACCGGGAAACCTGCCACTTCTTGATGAAGTTGTACAGTTCCATGTCGTCTTCATCAATAGGCGGGTTTGGCGGCCGCACGTCGCGGGCGTACACGCTGGAGGAAAACGCCTCCGGGTGCCGCGTCACCCAGACAATGTGCTCCCACGAGGTTACCATCCAGACCTCGAATTCCTCGTTGTAGTACACCGGCTGGAAATCGCGCAGACGATTGTAGAAATCGTAGGGCTTGTAAATCGCTTCCAGCGAAAAGGGGTTATCGTTGAAAGTGCTGACCATTGGTTGAAACCTCCGGCGGAACGTGTTGGACCGTGGGGCCGGCAGCGATCCGGCTACCTCAGATGCGCCGATTATAACCGATTTCCCCGAGATATGCAGTAGGGGCGGGTTTCAAGCCCGCCCCCGAAAGATCGCGACGAATCGCGGAACGCATTAGTGTGCGCTGGTCACCGCAACCGGCAGGCTTTCCAACGCCCGCAGGCCAATCAGCTGGTCGTACTCCAGCTGCTCAACGGGCACTTCAAGCTCCAGGCTGTCGAAGCGGTTGGCCAGGTTGCGGAAGATTTCCTGCCCTTCCAGCCGGGCCAGCGTTGCGCCAAGACAGTGATGCACGCCGCTGCCGAAGGCCACGTGCATGTTGGGGTACCGCTCGATGTCAAAATCGTCGGCCCGGTCAAAGACCTTGGGGTCGCGGTTGGCGCCGGAGATGAACCACCGCACCCGGTCATTCTTCTTGATATCCTGGCCGTTGAGTTCCATGTCCTCCATAGCGATGCGCTGGATGGACTTCACCGGGGAATCATACCTGAGGCACTCTTCGGTGGCCCGCACCGTCTTGCCTTCGGGATCGGATTTCAGGCTGGCCCACTGGTCCGGATGCTGGGTGAAGGCTAACGTGCCGTTGCAGATCAGGTTGATGGTAGTCTCGTGGCCAGCTGACAGGAGCAACATCACGTTGTTGACCACCATGTCGCGATTGAAGATGCCCTTGCGCTCGCCTTCGGCTACCACGGAGATCAGGTCATCTTTGGGATTGGCGACGCGTTCCGCCACCAATGGGCCCAGGTAGTCTTGCAGGTTTTGCACCGACTCTGAGAGCGGCCCCATGCGGTCGGGACCGGTGCGATTCAGGTGACGCAGGTCCTTGGCCAGCCGGCGCATGATGGGCCGGTCGCTGTCCGGGATCCCCAACATCCGGGCGATGACCAGCAAGGGCAATGGCGTGGCCAGGTCGGCCATCACGTCCATGCGGCCCTTTTCCTCCACGGCATCCAGCAACTCGGTGATGGAGGCTTGCACCAGGGGACGCCACATCTCCATGGACTTGGGCGTGAAGTACCCGTGCATCACCCGACGCATATCAACGTGGTCAGGGCCGGTGACTTCCGGGTTATAACGCCTTTGGTCGTGCTGGATGAACCGGGAAACCTGCCAATTCTTGATGTAGTTATAGATCTCCATGTCGTCTTCGTCGATGGGCGGGTTCGGCGGACGAACATCCCGGGCGAAGACGCTGGACGAGAAAACTTCCGGATGGCGGGTGACCCAGACCAGGTGCTCCCAGTCGGTCACCATCCAGACCTCATACTGTTCGTTGTAATGCACCGGCTCCCACTCGCGCAGCCGCGCGAAGAATTCGTAGGGCTGGTACATCGCCTCCAGAGAGAAGGGGTTGTCGTTGATGGTGCTGACCATTTGGTGCAACCTCCGTTTAGACGGGTGCGGCTCACGACGAAATACGTCGGTATCGGGCTTTGATGGCTCGATTATAGGCGAGCAAACCGCTCACCGCAAGCAAAAAGAATGCCCGGAGGGACTTCCTCCGGGCATAGTCGGCGCGCATGGTCCGATGTTCGGTCAGTGCAGGTTCACCGGCAACTGCTCCAGCGTTCGGAAGGCGATGCTGGACGTGTAGGTGAGGTCGTCCGGGTCGCAACCCAGGTTGAGATTGGGGAAGCGTTGGGCCAGGGTCTTGAAGGCTTCCTGCCCCTCTAACCGGGCCAGTGTGGCGCCCAGGCAGTGGTGGATGCCAGAGCCGAAGGCGACGTGGGGGTTGGGGTATCGCTCGATGTCGAAGTCGTCCGGCCGGTCAAAGACCTCGGGGTCTCGATTGGCGCCGGTGATGAACCACCGCATTCGCTGGTTCCTCTCGATCTGCTTGCCGCCGAACTCAAGCTCCTCGCCGGAGATGCGCTGAATGGACTTGACCGGCGGGTCGTAGCGCAGGCACTCCTCGGTGGCGCGGATCATGCGCCCTTCGGGATCAGCCTTCATCAGTTCCCATTGGTCCGGGTGGGTCATGAAGGCCCGGGTGCCGTTGCAGATGAGGTTGATGGTGGTCTCGTGGCCGGCCAGCAGCAGCAGGATGGCGTTGGCGACCACCTGCTCCTCGTCCATCACGCCGACCCGGTAGGCGTCGGTCATGCGGTCCAGCAGGTCACCGTTGGGATTCCTGATGCGCTCCGAAACCATGGGGCGCAGGTATTCCTGCAAGCCCATGATGCCTTCGGTCAAGGGTTGCATCCGGTCGGTGTTGCCCCGGCCCAGGAAGAGCAGTTTTTCGGCCAGGGAGCGGATGAACTGCCGGTCGGA
Source organism: uncultured Dehalococcoidia bacterium (assembly GCA_964347975.1). Classification (GTDB taxonomy): domain Bacteria; phylum Chloroflexota; class Dehalococcoidia; order Lucifugimonadales; family UBA3495; genus Bin87. The sequence goes on along the minus strand of CAYGAY010000008.1, from coordinate 44,473 downwards.
GGTTTCGATGCCCATCATGGCGGCGATGACCAGCAGGGGCAGTGGGGTAGCGTAGTCGCGCATCACGTCCATGTGGCCGCGCTCTTCCGCCTCGTCCAAGAGCTGGTTGATAGCCGACTGGACCAGCGGACGCCACGATTCCATAGCCTTGGGGTTGAAGTAGCCGTGAATGACCTTCCGCATATCGGTATGGTCGGGACCGCCGTGCTCGCGTATCGATTCGTAGGCGCTCACCGCACGGCGGTCATGCTGGATGAACCACTGGGCGAAGAACTGCTTCACGTACTCGTAGAGTCCCATATCGGACTCGTCGATGTCGGGGTACGGAGGCAGCGGGTCCCGATAGAACACCTCGGACGAGAACAGTTCCGGGCGCCGGGTGACCCATACCAAGTCCTTGTACTTGGAGATCACCCATAGCTTGTAGGGAGCGTTCCAGTGCACTGGGTCCTCTTCCCGCATCCGCGCGAAATAGGAATAGGGATCCTGGACCACTTCCGGGGAGAAGAGATCATCGGTCAGCGTGGTAACCATAGCGTCCTTCCTTCTGACACTGAGAGGCGTTTGTCGCCACCGTGAAGCAGCATCCTTACGAAATTGGTTGCATCGTACTTACAGGTTTGCATCATGTCAATAAGTCGGTGACGAAGATCGGTACGCAGGAAACCGAAATGAAAATCGGCCGCGGATTTCCCCGCGGCCGATAGATCGGGTTTTCCGGGTAGCGGTTACGACAGCTTCACCGGCAGCGTCTCCAACGTGCGGAAGGTGATGCTGGAGGTGTAGCTCAGATCCGCGGGGTCGCAGTCCATGTTCAGGTTGGGGAACCGCTCGGCGAGGGCCTTGAAGGCCTCCTGCCCCTCCAACCGGGCCAACGTAGCGCCCAGGCAGTGGTGGATGCCGGAGCCGAAGGCAACGTGAGGGTTGGGATAGCGCTCGATGTCGAAGTCGTCGGGCCGGTCGAAGACCTCAGGGTCGCGGTTGGCTGAAGTAACGAACCAGCGCATCCGCTCGTCCTTCTGGATCAGCTTGCCGCCTAGTTCCACGTCCTCGCCGGCGATGCGGGTGATGGACTTGACCGGCGCGTCGAACCGCAGGCATTCCTCGGTGGCGCGGACGGTCTTGGCGGCCGGGTCGGTCTTGAACAGCTCCCATTGGTCGGGATGCGTCATGAATGCGCGGGTGCCGTTGCAGATGAGGTTGATGGTGGTCTCGTGGCCGGCCAGCAGCAGCAGGATGGCGTTGGCCACGACCTGCTCTTCATCCATAATTTGCTTGCCGGCGGCGTTGGTCATGCGAGCAGCGTCGGTCATTTTGTCCAGCAGGTCGCCGTTGGAATTCTTGAGCCGCTCTTTGACCATGGGCCGCAGGTAATCCTGCAACTCGGTGATGCCCTCGGCCAACGGTTGCATCCGGTCGGCGTTGCCGCGCCCGATGAACAACAACTTCTCGGCCAGGGAGCGGATGAACTGCCGATCGTAGGTCTCAATACCCATCATGGCAGCGATGACCAGCAGCGGCAGCGGCGTCGCGTAGTCACGCATTACGTCCATGTGGCCGCGATCTTCGGCCTCATCCAGCAACTGCTTGATGGCCGACTGCACCAGCGGGCGCCAGAGCTCCATAGCCTTCGGGGTGAAGTAGCCGTGGATGACCTTTCGCATGTCGGTATGATCGGGCCCGCCGTGCTCGCGGATTTCCTCGTGGGTGCTGACGGCCCGGCGGTCGGTCTGGATGAACCACTGGCTGAAGAACCGCCGCACGTCCTCGTAGAGGCCCATATCGGATTCGTCGATGGAGGGGTACGGGGGCAGCGGATCGCGATGGAACACCTCGGACGAGAAAGCCTCCGGACGCCGGGTGACCCAAACCAAGTCCTTGTACTTGGTAATAACCCAGAGCTTGTAGGGGGCATTCCAGTGGACCGGGTCTTCTTCCCGCATCCGCCCGAAGTAACTGTAGGGGTCGTGGATCACCTCAGGCGAGAACAGATCTTCATTGAAAGTGGTAACCATAAAGTCCCTCCCGATGACTTTACAAGGCAAACTGAAACCGCCGGCGCAAAGCGGGCTGGCGCTTCACCAACATGATTAGGCACATTTTAGCAACGGCGCGATTTAAGGTCAATGTTGTTTGGCGCTTGTAACAGGGCTATCGCATATGAATTTTTCTGGGTAGTTTGTATTACGAAAGCCTGCCTAACGCCGCAAATTTTGAGAAATTGACCTCGCAATACAATCTGTCTGGGAATAGTCATATGCGATAGCCCTGGTATCGGGGTAGCGTTGCAATTCAGGTGGTTTGGTTGATCAGGCCACGCTTTTGGAGGAGTATCGATAGGTCGTGGGGCGACCATACCGTTCCCTGCCGCTCCCGACGGCGATACTGCCGGTTCGGCCGTTCCAGCCGCGACGCGGTATTGAACTGCGCTGGCCCCGTCTGCAAATGGCGCAGGCCCTCACGCAAGGATTTTCGACGCCAGTATTCCGCCGGCCCGCCGGTCAAGGCCGCCACCCGCCGCGCCCATCGCTGCCCTCCGGTCACGCTGGCCGACGCCAGCAGCCGTCACCCTTCGGGCCAGCCGTCCCAACCCAGATTGCGCCGGTATTCCCGCAGCAAATGAAAGTGGCTCAGTGGCACAACTGATGGGGAACCGCCCGCCCATAGACCATTTGCAGGCAACCATTTGCCGGCCCCCTGCGATGGCCCGGTCGCCATCGCTCACCACTTCAGCCAACGGCACAGTGTGCTTTTCACCGCCCCCACCCCCAACCGCTGGCCGCCGCGCAACTCAACCCCAGCCCCGCCAGTTTCATGGCGGTTTCGCCGGTTTTTTTTGAGTACCGACGATAACGCGCATCCCCACCCAACACGTCGGCGCCGCCGCTCATGCGTCGGCATTCTCCGCACCGGAACACCGGTATCCACAACGCCACTGCCCCGTAGCCGGTCATTATGGAACGGCGATAAGCATGATGGCGGCGCATCGCCAACTGGCAATCCGGACATTGCGCCTGATAAAGGTCCCGCGCCCCCGGCAACGCTTGGCGCAATCGCACCGGGAGCTCCTGTTCCAACTCGGTTTCCAATTGATGCAGCAGCCCCCTGATGGACACCTCCAAAACCTGCTCGCTGCCCCTATCGTACAACCAAACCACCTGAATCGGAACGCTACCTGGTATCGGGGTCAGGGCAATCGCATATGACAAATTGCGGTGTTAGGTATGATGTTGGCTAATTATGATGTTGACTAATCCGGCAGGGAAGGGAAGACACACCATGCCATGACCGAGTTAGCCGACGTATTTGCCGATCTGGAGGACCCGCGGGCAACCAACGCCCGCCGCCATTCCCTCCATGACATTCCGGTTATCGCCTTTTGCGCCATGCTCTGCGGCGGCCCGACCGGCGCCGACATGGAACTCTTTGGCCTGGGCAAGGGGGATTGCTTGACCCCGACGCCTTCCAGCGATGGTTCGTGGGGTTCATGCGGCAGTTTGCCGCGGGCTATGCGGGTGTCATCGCGGTAGGCGGGAAGACTTTGCGCCGCGAACCTGGCCTTGCTGCGCGAGCTGGCCTTGAACCCGGCGCGGCTGGAACCCAGCAAAGGTTCCATGCGAGGCAGGCTGAAACGGGCTGGTTGGGACGACAGTTTCCTCGTCAGCATCCGGTCCCAATTCACCAAATTCCATATGCGATAGCCCTGGCGTCCGGCCGGCTGGCGGTTCCCCGCAGGCCAACGCAATCAGGTATGCTTCACCTTGACCATCCAACTTCTTCGCACGGCGGCGCAATTGCGCCTTGCACCCCAATCCCATCCTCCACATCACGCCGCCGCACCCTTTCCACCGTGGCCAAGCCAACCTTGAGGACCTGGGCAATCTCAGCATCCTTCATGGCTCCGCCCTCCTGGGCTTCATCGCACAGTAGCAGGATGTGGGTATGGGTCTGCTGGTAGGCCGCGACCCGCCCACGGGAAACCAGCGCCTGCAATTCCTGTGCTCTTCCGGGGTCAGTTTGATACGGTGCTTCAGGGCTGACACGCGTTCCTCCCACAGTCCAGTCCGCAATGCCTATGCTGGCAGATCCATCATTCAGCCATCAATTCAAAGATGACCGGCTACTAGTGGATCAACGGAACCCTGATGCCATCACCCAGCTGCAAGCGCCGGACATCTACGAAGCAATCAAAAACATGAAAACCGTTGACCCGGCCTGCGGCTCCGGGGCATTCCTCTTGGGTATGCTACAAGAGATCCTCACGCTAAATGAGACGCTATTCCGTGCCGGCCACACTTCTGAGATCCTCTACAGCCAGAAGTTGGACCTCATCAGCAACAACATCTACGGCGCAGACAAAGACGGACTGGCAGTCAGCACTGCGAGGCTACGCCTGTGGCCCAGCCTCGCAGTGGACCACGAAAGTGCCGATGCTCCACCACCACTGCCGAACCTAAACCAAGTCCAAGGTGAAACCCGCATTGGTGTTGGGTAGAATTGGGGTCAAATCGGACGGTCGTTTGGGAGATCCAAGGGGGTAGCAGGGTATGCAGCAGATGGGCGGGTTGCCGGAGCAGTGGCACATGGACGAGGCTGCGGTTGCGGTGCGGCGACGGATGTACCGAGGGCCCCCACCCCGGGAGCGGGAGCGTTGGCACGCGGTGCAGTTGCTGGCCCAGGGAGGGACGGCGGCTGGGGTGGGTCGAACCCGGGAGCGGGTGCCCCCACCATCGGCCAATGGGCCCGGGCCTTCGCCCAGGGGACCCCAAGGCGCCGGTTTTTGAACTGAGCGGCGGTTCCTCCCCGCGCCGGAGCTGTTGTCTGAATTATCGGCATCGGTTGGCGTTGGTGCTAAAGGGTCCCACTGAAGGGCCCTAGTATTACAGCCGCAGTTTCATGTGATAGGGTGGTATGACAACTGACGAGAGAGGAGGGGTCCGCGATGGGCCGCGCCATCTCACCGAGGCCAACGGAACGCCGCTGTCGCCCCTCCTGACCGGCGCCAATCGCCACGACGTAACCCAGTTGCGGCCCCTGGTGGACGCCGTGCCGCTGCTGGGAGGGCGACGGGGACGGCCCCGTCGTCGGCCCCAGCGGCTCTACGCTACCGGGCTTATGACTCGCGGCAGCATCGCCAGGAACTGCGGGCGCGGCACATTGCGCCAGCGCTGGCCCGGCGGGGCGCCGAACATGGCAGCGGGCTGGGAGTGTAGCGCTGGGTGGTGGAGCGGACCTTGGGCTGGTTGCGCCAGTTCCGCCGGCGGCGGGTGCGCTACGAGCGCCGCGCTGACATCCATGAAGCCTTCCGGTCCCTGGGCTGCTCGATCATCTGCTTCCGACGACTATCATCTTTTTGTTAGGGGTTCTAAGCCACCTAAATTGCAACGCTACCTCGTAGCGTCCGTTTCTTGACCCGGCGTTGGGGCGCTGCCTATAATTTGGCACTCTCAATCGTTGTATCTCCGTGCGCCATCGTGTCCCAATCCACATCGCAGTCGCCATCGCTAGAGGCCATTGACGCGCTGACCCGCAGCGCTCTCGACGAGTTGGACAACATTGCCCACGCCGACGGAGCCGAACAATGGCGCATCGCCTACCTGGGCCGGCGAGGAGAGCTAACTGCGCTGCTCCGTTCAATCTCCACGCTGGAACCTGATGAACGCCGGGCCGTCGGCTCGCGGGCCAACCAGGCCAAAAACGCGCTGGAGGAAGCGCTGGCCCGTCGCACACGCGAGATCGCCCAGGCCGCGTTGGCTTCCCGCGATGCTCTGGACGTTACGCTGCCGGGCCGCCCGGTGGTCACCGGGCGGCTGCATCCCACCACTCAAATTGTGCGGGAGATTTGCAGCGCATTCGTCGCCATGGGTTTCAGCGTGGTCGAAGGGCCGGAGGTGGAGTTGGACCACTACAACTTCGAGATGCTGAATATCCCCGCCGGCCATCCGGCGCGGGATATGTGGAACTCGCTGTGGGTGGACTACGTGAACGAGGAGGGCCAGCAGCCCATGCTGCTGCGGACCCACACCTCGCCTATGCAGGCCCGCGTCATGGAGGCCCAGGATCCGCCGGTGCGCGTGGTCATTCCCGGCAAATGCTACCGCTACGAGGCCACCGACGCCACCCACGAATGGCACTTCTACCAGATCGAAGGGTTGGCGGTAGCCGAAGGAATAACCTTCGCCGACCTGAAAGGCACCCTGTACGAATTCGCCCGCCGCGTCTTCGGCGAGGACCGGCAGATTCGCTTCCGCTGCGACTACTTCCCCTTCGTCGAGCCGGGCGTGGATATGTCCATCTCCAACTTCGTTGACCCGGAGACGGGCCGGCGTCCCATCAACCGCGACGAAGACTGGATCGAGATCATGGGCGCCGGCATGGTGCATCCGCGAGTGCTGGAAGGCGTGGGCTACGACCCCCAGCGTTACACCGGCTTCGCCTTCGGCATGGGGCCGGAGCGCATCGGGATGCTGAAGTACGGGATTGACGACATCCGGCATTTCTATAGGAACGACGTGAGGTTTTTGCGACAGTTCTGACGGCGCCGGTTCTGGTATGATTGAGCTCGGCCAGCGCTATGACCATCGCAGGATACCTAGATGCGGCTGGCCGTAATTTGTACCGGCGCAGCTTTGAACGTTTAGATGAGCGAAGAATTGCGTGAGGAAGCGCAAGAAATGTTACGAAACGGCGAATACGAGGCCGCCCGGCGGCTCTTTGATGATATTCTCGGGGAGCCGATGCCGGAAGCTGACACCCCCGCGGCCCTTACTGAACAGCGCGATACCGCATAGCCTGCTCGATGACCATGCTCATCCCCTTCTCCTGGCTTTCCGACTACGTTGACATCACCCTGCCGGCCGACGAGTTGGCCCACCGGCTCACCATGGGGGGTATCGAGGTTGGCGACGTAAGCACCCGCGGCGGTTGGGATGGCTGCGTAGTCGGCTACGTCCGCGCCACGCGCCCCCATCCCAACGCTGATACCCTGACCCTTTGCGAGGTTGATCCTGGCGACGGTCCGCCCATCGAGGTGGTCTGTGGCGCGCCCAACGTGGCCGCCGGGCAGAAGATCTGCTTCGCCCGGCCCGGCGTCACGCTGATGAATATGCACACCGGACGCCGGGAGGAACTGAAGCCGGCCCGCATTCGCGGCGTGGTGTCCGAAGGCATGATCTGCTCGGAGGCCGAGCTTGAAATCAGCGACGAGCACGAGGGCATCATCGTGCTTCCCGACGACGCCGTGGTCGGGACACCGCTGGATGCTGCCCTCGGCGATACCTTCCTGGAGCTGGAACTCACCCCCAACCGGGGCGATTGCCTGTCCATCCTTGGCGTGGCGCGGGAGATTGGCGCCATCACTGGGCAGCCCGTGCGGGTTCCCGATATTTCTTATCTTGAGGCCGGCCCGCCCGTGGACACGCTGGCGCGGGTCACCATCGCCGACCCGGACCTGTGCCACCGCTACACCGCCTCGGTGATCACCGGCATCGCCATCGGCCCGTCACCCCATTGGATGCAGGACCGCCTCATTCGCGCCGGCCTGCGTCCCATCAACAACGTGGTGGACGTCACCAACTACGTGATGCTGGAGTTCAACCAGCCGCTCCACGCCTTCGACCTGGACACCGTCACCGACCGCCACGTGGTAGTACGGCGCGCCGCCGCCGGGGAGAAGTTCACCACCCTGGACGGCGTGGAACGGACTCTGTCCAGCGACAACCTGCTCATTGCCGACCCCGCCCAGGCCATCGGTATCGGCGGCGTGATGGGCGGCGCCAACAGCGAGATAACCCAGGCCACCACCAATATGCTCCTGGAATCGGCAACGTTCCATCCCTTGAACAACCGGAGCACCTCAACCGGTCTGAATCTCCGCACCGAGGCCAGCCTGCGCTTCGAAAAAGGACTGCGCCCCAAACTCGCGCCCCTAGCTTTGCGCCGGGCGACCCAACTCATCCTGGCAACTGCCGGTGGTGAGGCCGCTGCCGGCATCATCGACGTATTCCCCGAAGGCGACGCGCCGGTCGCGCCGGTGCCGCTAACCGTAAATCGCTTGCGGCAAGTGCTGGGAATGGATTTGGACATCGTCCGCGCCGAGTCGGTGCTGGACCGCCTGGGCATCACCACCCGCCGCACCGGGCCGGACCGCCTGGAAGCCGACCCGCCCTACTGGCGCAGCGACATCGCCATCGAAGAGGACCTCATCGAGGAAGTGGTCCGCATCATCGGTTACGACGAAGTGCCTACCACCATGCTGTCCTCGTCCATCCCTTACCATCAGTCCAACCCCATGACTACTCTGAAGGACGCCTTGCGCGACGCGCTGGCCTCCGCCGGGATGCAGGAAACCATCAGCTACCCATTGGTCAGCCCGGATGATTTGGCCCGCCTGGGCGCGGGCCCGGATGGCGCTAACGGGAACGACGGGGCGCTGCTCCGCGTCGCTAATCCCATGTCCGCCGAGCAGGACGTGTTGCGTCCCACGCTGGCCGCCAGCATCTTGAGCACTTTGGCCTACAACCGGGGGCACAATGACGGTGGGTTCCGCCTGTTCGAGCTGGGACGAGCCTTCATTCCCCAGATCGCCGGCCTGCCGCAGGAAGTTGAACTCGCCGCCGGCGTAATGTCGGGGCCGCGATACGACGCCAACTGGCTGAACGCCTCTGAGCCACTGGACTTTTACGACCTGTCCGGAACATTGGCCGCCGCCCTGGGTCGCATGGGCATCAACGCCGCCTTTGAGGCGGACGACCGGCCCTTGTTTCATCCCGGACGATGCGCCCGTGTTGTCATTGGCTCCGGCAGCGGCGCCGGCATTGGTGTGGCGGGCGAGCTCCATCCCGACGTTTGCGAAGCTTTTGACCTGGCCGGCGACCCGGTGGTCTATTTTGAACTGCGGTTAGCCGATATGCTTGCCTTTCTCTCTGATGTCGCCACGCCTGAAAACCGGTTCCAGTCCCTTTCGCGGTTCCCGGCCGCCAACCGCGACCTGTCCCTGGTGGTGCCGGCGGATGTGCCGGCCGCTCAGGTTCAACGGCTCATCGAGCGAGTGCGACTGGTGGAACGCGCCGAGCTTTTCGACGTGTTCGCGGGTGAAAACGTCCCGGAGGGTACGCGTTCGCTGGCTTTTCGCATCCACTTCCGCGCCGCCGACCGCACGCTGACCGCCGAGGACGTGAACCGGGCGGTGAACGGCCTAACCCGGGCTTTGGAGCGGGAAGTGGGAGCGACGGTACGGGGGTGAGCAAGATGCCTGCACCTGTTATCTTCTGAGACTACCTGATTTGCATGGAGCATCTGTATCAGGTATTATGTTATCCTCTACTCACGAAGGAGCCTTGGAAATGTTTTCTACGAATACTGTATGCTTTGAAGGCATATGCCGCATTTATCGCAACGCGGTAGTTAGCCACATACGTAGCATCCTCAAAAGTCGTTATCCTGAGGATTGGGAGGGTAAAATTGCGAGTCCATTCGCCCGCGAATGGGAAAAAATCAAGCTGGACGCCGAGCTTAGGCGTACCACTGGCGAGCTTAGTAGCCCGCTAACGGACAGCGCAGATTTGCTCGGAGTGAACCATTTTCGTAATCTGTTCGATGTTTATTTCGATGATTTGTTCCCTGAAAGTGCCAGCTTGAATGAAACGTCTCGCAAGCAACAAAAACAAGCCATTCTGGGGTGGGCGCAAAATATCAAAAACTTGAGAGATCCCGTATTGGGGCATCCCGGCGATGCTGACTTGTCCGACGACGATGCTTTGCACATGCTCGGTGCAGCGCGTCGAATTTTGGAATTGATTGACCGAAGCGCAGCCGAGCGTGTGGCTGAGCTTTGGCAATCAATCAGGGAAGGAGGTACAGCCGATGAGAATCGAACATCGGATAACAGACACACTTTGGAAGGAAGTGTATTACCGTCAAGGGAGTCTATTGCTCCAAGGTTCATCGGACGACAAACCGAGTTGGAAGAACTGAGACAGTGGTTAAATGATCCGTATTCGAGGCTTTGGTTATTGGCCGGCGATGGGGGTAAGGGCAAATCTGCCATCGCTTACCAGTTTGCTGTTGACATAAAGGAAAATCCACCTTCAGAGTTGGATATTGTGATCTGGCTTTCTGCAAAAGTGAGACAGTTTAACCTTGGAGGCACCACGGAAATCGACGCCCCTGATTTTTGGGACTTGGAGTCTGCAATCGATGGGGTGTTACTTGCCTACGGTGCGCTCGATATTGAGTATATGGATATTGACAAAAAGAAAAGTGAATGTATGAACTACCTAACCGAGTTGCCTGCTCTCATAGTTCTTGACGATGTTGACTCTCTTGAGGGAAGTGGCATCCAAGCTTTGACCTTTTTCCAGTTCGAAGTCTTACGAACACCTTCAAGAGTTTTGCTAACTTCGCGCAGAATGCCGTTCCTTGGCATGGAACCAATGACCACACAGGTACGCGGCTTCGCTTCAGAAAGTGAAGAAGGGTTCAATTTCATCCAGAGCAGGGTGAAAATGTATGGACTTAATGCTGAATCATTCCGTCGGCCAGTTATGAATAGGATCTTAGAAGCTTGTGATGGCAGCCCGCTGTATATACAGGACCTCCTCAGGTTGTGCGTAGTGGGCGTTGAGCCTACAGATGCTATCGAGAGGTGGGAACACACCGATGGCGAAAATGCTCGTCGCTATGCACTTGAGCGTGAGTTTGAACTACTCTCAGCCGAAGCAAAGAGAGTTCTTTTGACTTGTGCTCTTTATCCGGGACCAGCCTCTTTGCCAGCTATACAAGCTGCCGCCGAACTTCCAGACGGTGCTTGCCACGACGCCATTCGGGAATTGCAAGGGTTATTCCTGATGCCGAGACCTGAAATCAGCGAAGGTGTTTCTAGGTTTTCGTTGAACCTAAACACACGACGGTTGGTACACGAGGTACAGGGTGACACTGATTTGGCCCGTCGGGTACTCAGTTCCATCAATGCGTTGACGGGTCAAATCCGAGCGACAGGCGCACAGCGAAAGCTGATCAGGCAGTACATCAGCCAGGCTGTGAGCCAAGTCAAATTGGACAGACACGCTAATGCCGAGCAAACTCTGACTGACGCCCTTGGAGCGTTCCACGACAACCCTGACTTGCATGGGGTTTTGGGCTGGGTTTATAAAACTTGGAAACCCGCTCCGCGTTATAGTGACGCTCGAAAATGCTTTAGCCGGGCAGACCAGTTGGGCTGTTCCAATGAAGATACGTACTGGCATTGGGCCGATATGGAGCAAAGGCAACGCGAATGGACCGCCGCTGCTATCGCTGCGGAAAAAGGTATCGCCCGTTCGGATGCATCGACAAAACTGTTGTATGCAGCCGGACTCGCAAGAAGCCGGTTAGCTAATGATCTGTTCCAACAGGCACTCCATAGCCGGGCTGAGCAGGAAGCTCGCAAAGCGGAAGAATACCTGCGAAACACCCTTTTGGACTTAGACGATATTGAGCAGGGTCAGTATCAGATGCACAGCCGTATTCACAGGTCAACCGTCATCAACTACGAATATATGGTCAAAATCTGCCGTGCTCAAAATGATCGTGGTGGCGAGCAGCACTTTCTGCGTAGGTTGAGCCAATCGCTGGCACAATGGATTAATGAACATCCAAATGAACCGAATACAGCTTCGGAAAGAGATAGGCTTCTGTGGTGGTTCCCTGAACTCGCTAAAGAGCTAGCATGATTTTTGCAAGTGGTAGCACTGCGTTATTTGCTTAGATAGCATGTGTCTGGGAGGTGTCGCGATGAACGCCGAAAACCAGTTCCCGCTGCGTAAGGACAAGCTGATTGAGGCCGTAATCTACTTGAGCGAACGCTCCGCTAACGATCCCAATTTCGGCGTAATCAAGCTGGTTCACCTGCTCTACTACGCCGATTGCGCCGCCTACCTGAAGCACGGCTCGCCCATCACCGGCGTCACCTACCTGCATTTCCCACACGGCCCGTACCCGGAGCACTGGTACAAGGTTCGGCGGGAGATGCAAGCGGCCGGCGATGTGGAAGTAGTGTACGAAGATTGTGACGACGGCTATCACCGCTATCGAATGCTGCCCAGCCGCACGGCGAATCCTGAAGTTCTAACCACCGAAGAATGCGCCATCCTTGACGAACAGCGGGAGCGGTTCGCCCTGTTCAACACTGCCGGCCTCTCAGAACATTCGCACTACCAACTCAGCTGGCGCGGCACCGAGGACGGCGAACCCATGCCTTTCAGCACAGCCCAGGCGACCACCTTTCCAATGAGCGCCAACGAAATCAGGAAAGCAAGGCTTATCGCCAATGACATCGCCAAACGACGCCGATCCGTATAATATCCGCGAAACGGAGCAGTTCGATGCCGAATGGCGGCGTGGCGTGCGCCTAAGCTACATCAATCCAATGGTAGATCCTGTCACCTTGATGCAGTTCCGGGAATGGCTGGCACAAGATCCATACATTACTCCCCGGCGGGAGAATGTTCCCGCCAACCTGCGCCAGATTGCCCTCAACCCCAGGGTACAGCTCTGGTACTCAATCATCGAAGACGACCGCACGGTCTGGCTGGAATCTGTTAGGATTATTGGGGAAGACTGAACCCGCCACCACTAATCCTTACGGACGCTATTTTATGACCACCCACCAACACGCCCGCCATCTCCACGCCCACGATGCCCACGGCGACGGCGACCACGAGAGCATTCACGACCACGGGCACGGCCATCACGGTAGTCATCACGGCGGCCACAACGGCCACGGCCATGAGGATATGCTGGAGGTGGAACAGGCTTTCCAGCGCATCATCGGTCACTTTGACCCCTTGGATGCAGTGGAGCTGCCGGCGCTGGAATGCCTGGGTCTGACCCTGGCCGAGGATATCAACTCGCCCCTGGATCTGCCGCCGCTGGCCAACTCGGCCATGGACGGCTACGCCGTGCTCCACACCGACATTGCGCACGCGAACGGTATGCCGCCAACCCTTTCCGTCATCTCGGCGGTGGCCGCCGGGCAAGTATCCGACCAAACCGTCACCGCCGGCAACGCCATCCGTATCATGACCGGCGCGCCCGTGCCGGCTGGCGCCGATACCGTGGTGCCCTTTGAGGAAACCGACGAGCTGGACCGTCGGCGCGCCGGGCGGGCATTGGACGAAATCGTGATCCGCAAAGCCCTGCCCCTGGGCAGCAACGTGCGCCCGGCCGGTGAGGATGTGCGCGCTGGGGAGTTGGTGTTGCCCGCCGGAACAGTGGTGCGCCCCGCCGAGGCGGGCGTGATAGCCTCCCTGGGTCTGGGCAGCGCCCGGGTTATCCGCCGGCCAGTGGTGGCCGTGCTGTCCACCGGAGACGAACTTACCGCCGTGGGCGACCCGCTCACCCCGGGCCACATCTACGACAGCAACAGCAGCAGCGTCGCCGCCGCCGTCATTGCGGCCGGTGGCGTCCCCCGGATCATCGGCATCGCCCGGGACAACTTGGACGATCTGCACCGTTGCATCGACGCCGCCTGCGATTCATCAGGAATCGGGGCCGACCTGCTGGTAACTTCGGCCGGCGTGTCCAAAGGCGACTACGATATGGTCAAGGACGTGTTGGAGCAGCGGGGAAACATGAACTTCTGGTCGGTGCGGATGCGGCCGGCCAAGCCGCTGGCCTTCGGCCTGTTGCATCGCAATAACCGCAGCCCGCTGCCGCTCCTCGGTTTGCCGGGCAACCCGGTGAGCGCCCTGCTGGCCTTTGAGATGTTCGGCCGGCCCGCCGTACGCCGGATGTTGGGCCGGGGCTTGCTGGCGCGCCCCATAGTGGAAGGTGTGTTGACCGGCCCCATATTCAACAGCGACGGCCGCCGGGTGTACGCGCGGGTAGAGGTGGAACGCCGGGACGGAGCCTGGTTTGCCACTCCCACCGGGCCGCAGGGTTCCAATATTCTTACTTCCCTGTCCCGTGCCAACGGGTTGGCGATTTGCCCGTCCGACCTGACCCGAAAAGAGGCCGGGCAAGCCGTAAAAGTCATTATGCTGGACTGGAACGAAGAGGTTGAACTATGACCACCACAGTTGTCGGCGATAGCCGGCTGGCCAGTACGGAGTATCGCTTCAGCCTGGAGCGCCTTGAAGAACTGAACCGCTCGCCGGTCCCGCTGCTGCTTGCTCGCCTCAACACTGCGTGCCCTTCATATGGCAAAACGCCGGCTGACATTGCGAACCCGGCGGACCTGGTTGACGAAATTGGCGCCCATTGCGGCGGCGATGACAACTTCATCAACCCGGCAATGCCATTGCAGGAGATACTTTTTCGCACCCTTCTCTTGCAAGCCGGCGAGCCAATGACTCTTGCCGACCTGCACGAAGAGTTGACCGAGCGTTGGTCGTCGCCCATTCGTCCGATAACGGTGACCCTCAGCGGCCTGGCGCGCGTCCTGGACAACGACGTCTTCTACGGTTTCGCCGCCATCCCCGCACCCGAACCGGAACCGGAAAAGCCTTCGTTGCCAATGCTGGAGGCCGTTTCCGCAGGCGAGCCGGGGCGGTCGGGCGACATTGTGTCCACCGCCGTCAGTGACGACGACGATGACGGCCTGTATGAGGAAGATGACGATGACGACGCGGATGACCTCTTCGATGAAGACGACGATTTCGAGGAGGAGTAAGCGCAGTTCAGGGCAATCCTTCTCTCGAGACACCGCCCGACCCCGCGACGCAACCTGACTACGCCGAGGGTAGGTATGACTGCAACGGGAATCCAAATCACCATGCTGCCTTACGTCAAGCAGGGTGAGATCGACTACGCCAGCCTGGACTACAACCCCGACGAACCGGAGCCGATGCCGGACGCCATGGAACAGGAATTCGTCGTACAGGAAATCCTCGGCATAATGCACAGCCGGTTCACCGGATTTAAGATACGCCCGGACGTCTTCCTCAGCAGCAACACCATCCTCTGCTACGATCCGTCCAACCTCAATGTCCGGCGCCAGCCCGACATCTACCTGGCCTTCGGCGTGGACCAGGCTGCCATCCGCCGCCGCAAACTCTACCTGCCCTGGGAGGCTGGAAAGCCGCCCGATCTGGCGCTGGAAGTAGGTTCGGAGAGCACTGGCTCCGAGGATACGGTTGTCAAGCCCCGGCTGTACGCTACCATTGGCATCTCCGAATACTGGCGGTTCGACCCCAGCGGCGGCGAGCATCACGGTGAGCCGATGTCCGGATGGGTTCTGCGCGATGGCGCATATCATCCCGTCCAGTTGACCACCGAACCCGACGGCATCCTGAAAGGGTACAGCGAACTGATGCAGTTGTACCTGTGCTGGGACGAGGGCTGGCCGCGCTTCTACGACCCGGCCACCGGAACGTACCTGGAAAACTGGCGGCAGGAACGAGCCCGGCTTCAAGACCGAATAGCGCAACTGGAGGAAGAGCAGCGTCGCCGCCAATGATCCGGTGATGATTTCGCGCCTGCTATAATGCCTCCGCAACGTAGCAGTCTCGACCGGGGCAGGAGGTTTCACCATGCGTTTGGAAGGCAAGGTAGCGTTGATCAGCGGGGCCGCCAGCGGCGTGGCAGGGCAGCTGATGGGCTTCGGAGGCGCCGCGGCCCGTATGTTCTGCCAGGAAGGGGCCAAGGTCGTCCTGGGCGACATCAACGTTGAAAACGGCGAGCGCACCGCCGAACAGATCCGCGGCGCCGGCGGCGAGGCCATCTTCGTCAAGCTGGACGTTACCAACGAGCAGGATTGGATTGACGCCGTGGCCGCCACCGTGTCTGCATACGGCAAGCTCAACGTCCTGGTCAACAACGCCGGCACCGGCGCCCGCTACACCGTGGAAGAGACCACCGAAGAGGCTTGGGACGGACAGATCGACGTCCATGCCAAAGGGACCTTCCTGGGCACCAAGTACGCCATCCCCGAGATGCTCAAAGAAGGCGCCGGCTCCATCGTCAATATCTCATCGATCTACGGCCTGGTGGGCAGCCCAACCTCAACCGCCTATCACGCTGCCAAAGGGGCCATCCGGCTCCTCACCAAGTCAACCGCCATGCAATACGCCGGCGACAATATCCGCGCCAACTCCATCCACCCCGGCTACTGCCACACGCCCCTGACCACCCGCAGCTACGAGAACGAGCGTTACTTCGACTGGATTCAGGAGCGCATTCCCGTCGGTCGGGTGGGCAACGCTGACGACATTGCCTACGGCATCGTGTTCCTCGCCTCCGACGAGTCATCCTTCATGACCGGCTCCGAACTGGTCATCGACGGCGGCACCACCGCCCAGTAGGGGTGGATCATCACTCCCCCGTTCCATCGGTATTGGGGAGCCTCCGTCATGGCAGTATCCAAGGACCGCGTGCTGTTCAAGGAACACGGCGTGCTGGTCACCTACGAACGGTTCATCGAACCGGAAGGCAAGGAGTATCGCATCGAGGACATCCTCACGGTGGAGATGGAAGTCGTCGAAGAGGAAAGGGATCGACCGCCCATTCGCTGGTGGCGCACCGTGGGCGGCGCCACCATCATCGGAATAACCGTCGCGTACCTGGGCGGTTTCGACGACTTCGCCCTCACCGCCGGCATCATGATCGTATTGGCCGGGGTGGCAGTCACCTGGTGGATCAGCCGCATCCGCTCCACCAGGTTCAAGGTGTACCACGTCATCGTCACGCTGCCCACCCGCCGGGAAGACCGCCAGGAACACCGCATCATCTCATCAACCAGCCGCTTCTTCAGCGAGCGTCTGAAGGTGGCGCTGGAGCGGGCGATGGTGGAACGGCCGGCGCGGTATGAGGGGCGACGTTAAGAGCATTATGATTCTGGGGTATCGGGACCGGCGAACGGAGCGATTTGCTACAGGAACATTTGTCGCCGCGTTTCAGGGGTTTGAGGAATAGGCACAACAAAGCGGCTGGCAATTTTGAACGCGGCGCCATCGTTGGACACTTTGCGAGCGCTGCCGATCAATCGCCTGGAAGTATTGCAAGGCACACGCGCCGGGCAGTATTCCATACGGATTAACCGGCAATGGCGAATCTGCTTTGCCTGGCCGGACGGCAGCCCCGGCCCAACCGAAGTCCAGATTGTGGATTATCATTAAACGGCAAGGACAGGGGCGTTATGTTTACCAGAGTCGTTCATCGCTCACGTCGATCACCACCTTCCCCACGGCGGCCGCCCGTACCGCCTCATGCGCCCCGGCCGTATCCTCCAGCAGAAAATGCGGCCCGTCCATGCCCACCAACTCTCCCGACGCCAGCCAGCGGTTGGTATCGTCCACGGCAACCGTCTTGGCCTCTTCCGGCATGTCGTACACCAGCACGTGCCGCACGTTGATGTTGCTCACTGGAAACTCAAAGGGCGGCGCCGGCCCGTCGCCAGCTGCGTAAATGGCGATGCTCCCGCCCCGCTTGATAACCTGCCGGCTAACCGCAAAGTTCCCCGAAAAGTCCACTTCCACGATCAGATCGACCCCTTCGCCGTCCGTCAGCTCCAGGATGCGCGCCGCCGTATCCTCAGTGCGGTAGTTCACCGTATAATGTGCGCCGGCCTGCCGGGCAATCTGCGCCTTGGCATCTCCGCTCACCGTACTGATGATGTTGCTCGCCCCGGCGATTCGCGCCATCTGCAACGCCATATTCCCCACCGCGCCGGCGCCGCCGGGCACCAGCGCCGTCTTCCCCTCCACCGGCCCGTCGGCAAATACGCAGCGATGCGCCGTCAACGCCGGCACGCCCAGTCCGGCCCCCAGGGCGAAGTCCACGTTATCCGGCATCCGTATCGCCCGTATCGACGGCTGCACCGTGTACTCGGCGGCGGTGCCGAACGCCCGCCCAATCTGCGACTGGTACACCCAGACCCGTTCCCCAATCCGGCTTTCCGCCACGCCCGCGCCGACCATATCAATCACGCCCGCGCCGTCCTGGTTCGGGATGATGCGCGGGAAGTTGATCCGCGAGGTCGTCCCCTGCCGCCGTTTCCAGTCCGAAGGATTCACCCCGGACGTAGCCACGCGCACTCGTACCTCGCCGGGCCCCGGCTCCGGGTCCGCCATCTCGCCCACCTGCAACACCGAAGCGTCTCCATTCTCCTCATACCAAACCGCTCGCATAGCGACATCTCCCTAAATCTACCGGGGCGAATGCTTGTTCGCCCCTATCCGTACTTGAGACAACATTGGGGGCGCTGACCACCGCGCCGTCCCTTAGTGCGCCACCGGGCTCGGCGCGAATCCTCCGTAGCGCGGGTATTGGGAGCAGATGAACTCCAGGTACGAGGGCTGCCCCGTCGCGTTGGCCGCCAGCGCCCGCTCCAGCGCCGGTATCACGTCCGACGGCTCGGTGACCCGCTCGGTGTACAGTCCCATCTCGGCGATGGCGCGAGACATATTCACGTCCTCCGGCCCCAGCACCCGGTGCGTGTAGGGGTCGTGTCCGTCGCCCCAGAACCCGGGGCCGTAGCCGGCGAACCCGCCGTTGGCCACGTGGGCGATGGTGATGCCCAGCTGCTGGCGCACCGGAACCTCCAGGTTCCCCAGCATATAGCCCACGCCGGCGTCGCCCGTCACCGCTACCGACTGCCGCTCCGGGTAGGCCAGCTTGGCCGCCATGGCCCCGGCCAGTCCGAAGCCCAGCGTGGAGATATTGCCCCAGCCCAGGAACCCTCGGGGTATCAGCGTGTCATAGACCGTGCTCAGCTGGTCCCGCGTGTTGCCGGAGTCGTGGGTGACGAAGGAGTTGTACGGGTCCAGCACCTTCATCATGTCGCCGAACACCCGGTACGGGTTGATCGGCGTATCGCTGGACGCCATCGCCTCCCGATACTCGGCCAGTCCAGCGTCCCTTGCCTCCCGAACCTCGGCAACTACGTTTCTTGAAGGATCCGGGCCAGCGGCCCGACCCGCGCCGTCGGTGCGGCGCGACGCCTCATCGGCCAGCGCTTGCAGCGTGTATTTGGCGTCGCCCAGCACGGCGTGATGCGTGGGAAAGATGCGGTTCAGGTGGAAGTCGTCCAGGTTGCACTGGATGATGGTCTTGCCGGGCGCGTTGGGGATGCCGTGGGTGAACCGTCCCGGCGACAGGCTGCTGCCCACCGTCAGGATCACGTCGCTCTTATTCAGGTACGCGATGGGATGCTCGCCGCGCACGCCCACGAACAGCGGGTGGTTCTCGGGAAAGGCCCCCTTGGCCTTCAGCGTGGTGATGACCGGCGCGTTCAGCAGCTCGGCCAGCCCCACCAGTTCGGAGGATGCTCCCGCGTAGATAACCCCCTCGCCAGCGTAGATCAGCGGGTTGGCCGCGTCCAGCAGCAGGTCGATGGCCCGGGCCACGTCCGACGGGTCCGGCGCCGATTTGTACGCCCGCGTCGGGAAGTAGGGGTCGGCGGTTTCGTCGTACACGCCCGCCGCGTTGGGCACTGCCAGCACTACCGGCCCGGGCCGGCCGCTGCGCAGCATGGAGAACGCTCGCCGCAGGAACTCCGGCGTCCGCTCCGGGCGGTCGATGTAGCCGAACCACTTGGTGACGGTCTTCAGGCTGGTAGTAACGTCGAACTGGGTGTTTTCGGCGCTGCCGGCCGGCACGCCGTCGGTGATGCACAGCATGGGCGAGTTGTCCTCAAACGCCTGGGCCAGCCCCGGATAGGAGTACTGCAACCCGGCGCCGTTCACGCCGCCCTGCACGGTGCAAACGCCGATGCGCTCCCCGCCGGTAACGCGGGAGTAGGCGTCGGCCAGGGCGACGGCATAGCGGTCGTCCCGCATCATAATCATGGGCACGCCCTCGCGCCCCAAAGCATTATTCACCCGGCAAACGGGAAAGGTGGAAACCCACTCAACGCCCTCCTGCTTCAGGATGCGGGCGATGGCGGTGGCAACGTCAATGCTCATTTTGGAACCTCGTCGGTAATTTTCAAATCAATCATGCCGGATGATTTTACCATTTTCAGACTTGCAGCCGTAGCCGACTGCTGTTAGCATATATGTACCAAAATCTAACGAGGTGTCAGGAGCTATGGCAACAGAACGCCAAAAGTGCCAAGCTTGGAGCAACGCACGCCCCATACGGGGTAAGAATCCGAACAAATATCGCAGGGACAGCCAAGGTAACCAAATTTACAAGGCCGCCTATGGTAAGAAGGGCGAACAGAGTTGGGAAGTTGACCACCGAAAACCCAAGTCTAAGGGTGGAACGAATTCTTCACGGAATCTGCAAGCGTTGCGGACATCGGCGAATCGCAGGAAAGGCAACAAGTATCCGTAGTAGGATGCCAATGCGGCCCGGTAAAACAGGGTGTATGTCGAAGATGCCGGCTACCGGCAGTCGGTGTATCTGAGATGACAACCACGCCGGGCCGTTGACAGCGTTACCGCCGCCCCTGCTATCATCGACGGTAGCCAACCGCCGGAGGGTTTCGCTATGCCGACGCTGGACTTTGAAGGAAAGGAAATCATCTATTCCTACCACCTCTCCGTCCCCTACCGGCCGCTTGAACCCGATACTGAGCGGTCGCTGAATCCCGCCGGCGCTGACGACAACCTCGTCATCCACGGCGACAACTTGCACGCTCTGAAAGCCCTGCTGCCTCGTTACGCCGGTAAGGTGAAGTGCATCTACATCGACCCTCCCTACAACACCGGCAACGAGGGCTGGGCCTACAACGACAAGGTCAATACGCCGGGCCTACGGGAATGGTTCCGCAAGGAAGTGGGCAGGGAAGACCTGGAGCGGCACGACAAGTGGCTGTGCATGATGTGGCCCCGCCTGCACCTGCTCAAGGAACTCTTGGCCGACGACGGCGCAATTTTCGTGTCTATTGACGACAACGAATACCAGCATTTGCGGATGATGATGGACGATATTTTTGGTGACGATAATTTTACCGCCAATATTATCTGGCATCACAGAAAGTCCAGCCAGAACGACATAGATGTTTCACTTTCGCACAACTACATACTTTGTTATGCGCGTGACCGCTCATTGTTCTCATTTATTGCCGGCGATGTTGACGAAAGCAGGTTCTCAAATCCTGACAATGACCCCCGTGGACCTTGGGTTGCTGATCCGATGGATGCTCCCGCAGTGAGGGAAAATCTGACTTACGAAATCGTAAATCCCAACACTGGAGCGGCGCATCTCCCGCCAGCAGGTAGGCATTGGAGATTTACGGAAGAAAGACTCAATGAGGCACTAAGCGATAATCGCATAGTCTTTGGCAGGACAGGGAAGGCCAGGCCGCAGTACAAACGCTTTCTCAGCGAAGCGCTGGAGCGGGGCACCAACATATTCACGATCTGGAGCGATGTAGGAACGGCTACCGATGGCACCAGGGAGTTTCAGCGCATATTTGGACGCGGAGAGGGTCTCTCCTACACGCCAAAGCCAACGGATCTAATCCAAAAGATTGTAAGAATAGCCGCCGGCGAGGATGCCATCGTCCTCGATTCATTCGCCGGCAGCGGCTCCACGGCCCACGCCGTCCTTGCGTTGAACAAAGAGGACGGCGGCAACCGCAAGTTCATCTTGGTGGAGTGCGAGGACTACGCCGACACTATAACCGCGGAGCGGGTCCGCCGCGTTATCAAAGGCGTTTCGGGAAGCGGTGACAAAGCCCACGGGAAAGGGTTGGGCGGCTCCTTCACCTACTGCACTCTGGGCGCGCCCCTTGAGGTGGAGGGTATGCTGTCGGAAGAGGGCCTGCCGGATTACGGTACTTTGGCCGCCTATCTACTCTACACCGCCGCCGGCATCTCCGCCGATGCCGTAGAGTTGGAACGCCAAAACGACGACGGCTTGTTCTACTCCACCGGCCAAACCAATTACCACCTCATCTACCAACCTGATGGCGACTGGTTGCGCAGCAACGCAGCGGTGTTGAACCGGGAACGCGCCCAGCGCATCAGCAACGCCAGCAAAGCACAGGGCAAGACGGCGGTAGTTTACGCTCCGGTCAAGTACATTAGCCAGCGGGCATTATCCGAAATCGGCGGCGTCAGGTACTGCCAACTGCCCTACCAAATACATCAAACCGAGTAAGGCGTCGGGTTATGGAACTGAAAGATTACCAAACCCGAACTCTGGACACCTTTGAGCGGTGGCTGAAAGTGCTGACGGAAGCAGAGGAGGACGCTCGCGATAACATGGAACGACTAACCCGCCGTGGTCGGCCCGTGCTTGACGAGCACCGCAACTACCCCCGGCATGCCTGGGAGTTGCTGGCCGCGGAGGGCGAACTGCCACTCACCGCCGGTGAGCATATTGACCGCAGGGATGGCGCGGACCGTCCCATACCCCACGTCTGCTTTAAAGTGCCGACCGGCGGCGGCAAAACTCTATTGGCTGCCGGAGCATTGGAACGGCTCAAACAGTCGCGTGGTTTGGTGCTATGGGTGATGCCGACCAGGGCTATCTATGATCAAACCAAAGCGGCCCTGCGGGACAAAGCGCATCCCTATCGGCAAACCTTGGAGCGCGCTGGCGCAGGAAGCATTAATCTGTTGGAAAAGGACGACCGCTTTTCCCCCAACGACGTGGCCGGTAGTCTATGCGTAATGTTGTTGATGTTACAGGCCAGCAATCGCCAGATTAACCGCGAACAGTTGCTGATGAACCGCAACGCCAGTCGATACCGTCCCTTTTTCCCCGACCGGGACGACCAACCGGAAAACGACCGCCTTCGTGCCGAACATCCTGACCTGGAACCGAATGAAGAAGACGGGGCGGTGATACACAGCCTGTCGAATGTGCTGAAAATACTGCGCCCGATAGTAATATTGGACGAAGCCCATAAAGCCTACGGCAGGAAGGCCGCCAATCAATATGCCCGCGCCATCAGCAATTTCAATCCCAGCCTAGTGATTGAACTGTCCGCTACGCCCAAGCGCGGCATTAGCAACCTTCTGGTTGACATCGCGGGAACGGAGCTAAAAGCTGAGCAAATGATAAAAGCTCCTGTGCAGGTAACGCCTGTTCCCGACGCAATCGACTGGCGCGATACTCTGCGCGATGCTCATTCCGAACTGGAACGGCTTGCCGACGAAGCCGCCGACCTAGATGTGAGCTATGGGCGTTACATTCGTCCCATCGCGGTTGTGCGCGCCGAGCGTACTGGACGCCGGGAACGCGACGGCATCCGGGTTCATGCACTTGACGTGCGGGATTACCTCACTGGAGAGCTCGACGTCCCCGCCTACGCCATTCGCATCAAATCAAGCGAGACTGACGAGCTTGGCCGAGAGGATTTACTGTCCAAAGACTCCCAAGTGCGCTGGATAATCACCAAAGACGCTCTCAAGGAGGGCTGGGATTGCTCCTTTGCCTATATGCTGGTGTTGCTGGACAAAACCCAGGCTCCCACCGCCATCACCCAACTGGTTGGGCGAATTATGCGCCAACCCGAGGCGCGTCTTACCGGACGGGAAATGCTTGACCAGTGCTACGTCTATTGCTGGACCACCGACGTTAGCAAAGCGGTGCAGCAAGTCAAAAACGGCTTGGAGAACGAAGGATTGACTGGGCTTGCGGGCGATGTTGTCGGACGGCAAGGGCCCGTCAACATTCAGTCGCACATAGTGAGCCGACGGTCCCAGTTTGCTGATACGGAGATTTTCCTGCCCAAAGTTCTGCATAAGACCGGCGTGGAGTGGCAAGAACTGGATTACGAGGAACACATCCTGCCCAGCATCTATTGGGGTTCACTACAATTGCCTGACGCGCTGACCGCCAGCAGTGCTGCCCAAGAACTGCAAACCCTCGCCGTTGACGTGGACGGCACTGTAACGTCCAACCATGGGCCGAGGAAACTACATCCTGACAAAGAGGTTACGCTCGCCTACTTCACGCGCCAACTGGCACCCATTGTACCTAATCCATGGTATGCCTCCGGTATAGTAAAAAACCTTATTCAACAGATGACGGCCTTCGGATACGATGATGACGAAATCTATGATCGCCGTTCCGACCTGGCCCGCAAGTTGCACGACAGTGTAAGTGCTCAAGTCGAAAAAATGGCAGAGCGCATTTTCCTTGACAAACGCGATGCCGGCATCATTCGTTTCGATCTTGAACAAGTTGAATGCAATTATCCGGTTCCACAGCGTTATCGGATATCGGTATCGGAGCGAGACAAGTCGTTGCAAAAGAATTTCGGGCAGCCTTTGGAGCGGAATCTCTTTGAATGGCTCCTTGATGGGGATTTCAATACTCTGGAGCGGGAATGCGCCTATTGCCTTGATGACCATGCGGCAATCCAATGGTGGCACCGCATCGCTGAACGCCAACGGCATGAATACTACCTTCGCGGTTGGCTGCCCCAACGGATTTTCCCTGATTTCATCGCCATGGCCGGTGAACCCAGCACCAAACCGCAGTTGTTGGTTTTCGAGTCAAAAGGCGCTCATTTGAAAGGGAACCCTGACACTACATACAAAGAAAGAGTTCTTTGTATATTGGAGGAAATGTTCAACTCCGGCAAAACAAGCGTCCGAATGGGGCCGGATCAAGGAATATTCCGGCTGGTATTTGACAAATCGGAAATCGCAGCGGCGCTGGATGGACTGGCGAGCACATAACCTTGCCCCCGTCGCCCTCCCCTGCTAAACTGCGGCCATCGCTAGATCCCGTCGTTTGTTCACGCGCCACGGGCGCACGCAACGCAAGGAAGGAGAGGCCGTTATGCTGATTGGCCATTTCACCGAACAGCCCTGGCAGGATGAGAACTCCGGCCTCATGGGCACCCAGAGCACCGACCTGGGCATCTCCAACAGCCACTACCGCCCAGATATTGGCGCCCAACTCTACAACCGCTACCTCGACGAGAAGGTCTATGCTGAGGAGATGGGCTTCGACGCCGTGATGCTCAACGAGCACCATTCTACGCCCTTCTGCATGCAGGGCGTAACCAATGTCGGCGCGTCCATCCTGGCCCGCATCACCAACAAGGTCAAGATCATCATCCTGGGCAACGTCCTGCCCATCTGGGACGACCCGCTGTGGCTGGCCGAGCAGCTGGCTATGATCGACATGATCTCCCACGGCCGCCTGGTGTCCGGCTTCGTCCGCGGCGGCGGTCGCGAGAGCTGGTCCCACAACTCGCCGCCCAACTTCAACCGCGAGCGGTTCGAGGAGGCCCACGACCTCATCCTCAAGGCTTGGACCGAGGACGGCCCCTGGCGCTGGGAGGGCAAGCACTTCCACTACCGCTACGTCAACCCATGGGCCCGGCCCCTCCAGGAACCCCACCCACAAATCTGGATCCCGTCCACCGTCTCCGTCGAGACCGTCCGATGGTGCGCCGAGCATCGCTACCCGCTGGTCCTCCTCGCCACCCGCCTGGAGCCTACCCGCGAAGCCTTCCAGCTCTACCACGACACCGCCGCCGAAAACGGCTACGAGTCGGGTACCCAGAATGTTGCCTACCTGTGGAAGGTCCACGTTGACGAGACTGAGGAACTGGCCGAGGAAGTGGGCCGCAAGTACCTCTCCGGCGTCAGCAACCCCTTCCTCGCCGGCAACGAGGGCGGTATCAACCCCGCCATCATGAACCTGCCCGGCCATACCTCTCGCACGTCGCGCCGCCTTTCCGCCGCCGCCTTCGGCCCCGCCGGCCGCTTCGGAACCAACCGCCGTCCCTTCGAAGACCAGGTCGCCGACAGCACCATCATCACCGGCACTCCCAAGACGGTCATCCCCAAGATCCGCGAGGTGCTGGAATACCTGCGCCCCGGCAGCGTCTTCTTCTGGGACGGCGACGGCGCCATGACCCACGAGGACCAGATGCGCAGCCTCCGCCTCATGGGCGAGGAAGTCATCCCCGCCGTCCGCGAAATGGGGAAGGAACTGGAGCTCTACTCTCCCTTCGAGGTGGACGCCCGCACCAACCGGCCCATCGCGGAAACCGCCACCAACACCGCCGACTGACGCTGACCTCGAGCGATCCCGGCGCGGAGTAGGGGCAGGTTTCAAACCTGCCCCTATGTTGGCCCGGATGCCGCGCGTCGCTGCTACGCGCGCCGCACCCTCGCCGGATGCTCGAACAGCCGCGCCAAAGGCAAGTTGAACTCTGGGAACAGGGGCGTGGTCAGTGTATCCGAAGCGGTCAGTACGGCAAGTTCCCGGTACACGCCGTCGTCTCCCAATTCCAGTTGGGTAAGAGCGTCAGCGTCGCCGTCCAGAATCCAGTATTCCGGAATGCCGGCGGCCTCGTACAACTGCCGCTTGCGCCCCAAATCGCTGCTGCGATTGGACGACAGCACTTCCACCACGATGTCCGGCGCATCATTGACGGTCGTGGCGCCAATTATTGACGTTCGCTCGGCTCGGATGACGGTAATATCTGGACCCAACGCGCTGTCAACCCAAAGAGCGAGGCCCGCCTCGTGCATTACGATGCCCAGTCCGGGTTCCACTAATTGCTGCCAGAGGAACGCAGCCAGCGCAGTTGCCAAGAATTGGTGGTCTGGTATTGGAAACGCAGCCACTACAACCACTCCGTCCAGAAGTTCGCAACGTTGTTCCATTGGAGGCAGAGCCAGAAACTCCTCTAGAGTCATCCGGGCGCCCGTCCTGGCGTCGGTTGTAGCGGTCATGGCAACTACCTCAATCGGTGAACTGCGCCATTGTATCATCGCGTCCGAGATGCTACGCCACCGTAACCCGTCGCCCCTCGTCGCTGGACTGTCGGATGGCGTCGATGAACCGGTGCAGCCCCACCGCATGGTCAAAGTCCGGCACGCCCGGCCCGCCGTTATCGGTCTCCCGTATCGACGCCGCAAACTGGCTGTACAGCTGCCCCACGTTGTAGGCGGCCCCGCCCGGTATCTCCGGCGCCAGGTGCAGCTCCTCCGCCGGCGTCAGGTCCTGGAGGTCGTTGCTGCCGCCCCGGGCGCCCCGGATGGTAACCTGCTGCAACTGGGGCGAATCCACCGACACTGCCACCAGCGTACCCTCTTCGCCGTAGATCTCCATGCGATAACCGCTACCGGCCCAGGCCGTGCTGCCGATCTGCACCGACCCCACACCACCGCTCTGCAGGTTGCCGCTAACCAGCACGTTATCGGGTGACGTTACCGGCAGGTCCTGGCCCGTGTCTGTTTCGTGCCAGGTGGTCGCCTGGGTGCTGACCACAGTGGACACATCGGCGAATTCGCCCACCACGCTGCACAGCGCGTCGATTGTGTGCCCGCAGGCGATGGTCAGCGTATGCGCTCCCAGCTCATCGTCGCGCTGCCAGGTGCGCCCCGAATCCCGTGTCAGTACGCCCTCCCTCATCAGCCGGACGTGGCACGTCATCACCCGTCCCACGTACCCGTCGGCCACCAAGTTCCGCAGGTGTGCAATGGCGGGATTGGCTCGCGCCTGCAAGCCCACCGCCGTCTTGACGCCCTGCTGTCGAGCCAGATCGGCCATCTCAATGGCTTCGGCGGTGGTGCGTCCAAGTGGCCATTCGGTGAAAGTATGCTTGCCGGCCCGAAGCGCGGCCGTGGTTGGCTCGTAGTGGCGCGGCACACGCAGTGAGATGGTAGCGGCCGCTAGGTCTGCGTCGGCCAGCATACGGTTATAGTCGTCCCATGCGCTGCCCGCGTTGAATGCCCCCATGGCCTCGTCAGCCGACTCCTGCCGTGTGGTGCAGACAGCGGCCAGGTCAAAATCAGGATGTGCCTGCAACGCCGGCAAATGCGCCCGCGGCGACCACCCTTGGTGAATGTTCGCCCCAATCAGTCCAATGCGAATGGGCTGCTGCGTAGTCATAGCCTTGCCTCCTGTGGCCAAAGAGCGAAATCGTCAAAGCTGGGTAAGATGAGCCCATCGTATCACACAGGCAAATCCCTTAACGGATGACACGACAGACACAGCCATCTACCGCTGCTCCGGGTGAGAATGTTTCCAACGCAGCCAGCAATGCTGTGGCAACCGTCACCGCAGTACCCATCAAATCGGCCGGGCGGTACGTCTTGCCACGGTATCGCATAGCGCTATCTAACTCGTAGTCAGATATATTGCGCAGACTTGACAGCCGACCAAGATGCCGTTGAACCCGTCGCGCATCTCGGTTGCCCAACAATTTATAACGCTCGATGAGTCGGGCGCGCCGGCTGCCCTTTCCCAATGGTGTGCCGCCAGTGTGAGCCCTGAAGTAGCGACAACAGGCTTCGTGATGCAGACCGTAGTAAAGCCGCCCTATGGCGTTTCGGCATTCGGCCTCCGTTACGGCTGAAGCGGAAAGCTGCAAGCCGAGTTGGTAAAATTCCAGTGGCTTCATGTGTTCAGCGGCAAAATTTCAAATTGAATCATGTCGAGATAGTCTTCCCTTTCGCGCTCAGGCCAGGAAGCTTCTTCATCAAAAACCGCGTCGCCGATTGCACGGTCAGCCGGGCCCCATTCACTTTTGTCCATGTCAACCCAGATGGCCAACACGAGCGTAGTATGGCCTGGGTCGTCGTAACTGTGCTCAGATTGGACAACGGTCGATTTGATGCGGTCGCCTAGATGCCGGTGCGCGATTTCGTAGATACGCTGCAATGCCCTAACCCGGAACGGCGTGAGCAGAGCTTCGACATCGGGGGAGAAGTACAGCGGCAATTGTGGTTGTCGTTTTTTCGCATCCACCGGAGGGAGGGTAATGGGCTCGCGCTTCCGCTGGAGTGATCTGGTTGGAGTTGGCGTAGATTGGGCCATGATACGACCTCGCAGTTCAATCAGTGTCCATTGATTGCGCCCATTAAAGCGGCCCCAAAGCGCTTGAGACGCTTGTATTCAGCTTCCGTTTCGGCAATCCAGTACGGGCCGCTCCCGGTGGCGCCAGCAATTGAAAGGATGATAGTCAACTGCGCGTCCTCAGAATTTGGAATGGTCTGCACCGGGCCGGCTCGGAAATGGACTTTGGCGATGGATTTAATCGTAGTAACGGAAATGTAGCCAATGTCATCGTCGTCATCATCCGCTTCAATGTCGATGATTGACCGGTCGGTGATGATGGCCAAATTTCCATAGCCTTCATCAGCAACCACGTAGAACGCCCGCACCGGCAACCCCGTTATAAGCTCTCTGCTCAAGTCCCAGTACTCTTCAAACGCCTCCAGTTCGTTCTCTTCGATGGCTCGTTCGACCACGGTTTCCATCTGTTTGGTGTAATCACTGCCGGGCATGATAACGGCTCCAAGCTGCTTGTGTTGACATGATGCGGTCACCGCGCGTCTGTCGCATTATAACTGCCGCTGGCAGAGACCACGGATGACGGACGCTGCCGTTGCCCCAATCTTGCCAGGCTGGTACTCTGGCGGAAACCTACTCGCAACGCGTGGTTGAGGTTATGATGACCATGCCCCTTCCGCCGGATTCCCGCCTCCGGTTCGTCGATAATCTTCCCATCTGCCGCATCCTCAACGGAATGTGGCAGGTATCGGGCGCCCACGGTCGCATTGAGCCGGCAGCGGCGCTGGAGGCTATGATCGCTTACCACGATGCAGGTTTCACAACCTGGGATCTGGCCGACCACTACGGCCCCGCCGAGGACTTCATTCACGAGTTCCGCCGGCGTCTCGCTGCGGAGCGGGGCGATGCTGCGCTGGCGGAAGTCCAGGCCCTCACCAAGTGGGTGCCGCGCCCCGGCCCGATGACGCGAGAGATCGTCGAAAACAACATCGGCATCTCCCTCCGCCGCATGGGTGTTGAACGGCTTGACCTGCTTCAGTTCCATTGGTGGGAATACCGGGACAGTCGCTATCTGGACGCCCTTTCTCACCTGGCCGACCTGCGCGACGAGGGCAAGATCCATCGCGTCGCGCTGACCAATTTCGATACCGAGCGGCTACGCGAAATTGCCGACAAGGGCATCCGAATCGTATCCAACCAGGTGCAGTACTCCCTGATCGACCGCCGGCCTGAGGTCCAGATGTCCCAGGTCTGCGAGGAACAAAGGGTCTGGCTCCTGCCCTATGGCGTTCTCTGTGGAGGACTGCTTTCCGACCGCTACCTGGGCCAACCCGAACCGGGCCACCACGCCCTCAACACCGCCAGCCTCCGCAAGTATAAGCAGATGATTGACGCCTGGGGCGGCTGGCTCCTGTTTCAGCGACTCTTGTCCACTCTCAAAACGGTAGCCGATAAGCACAGCGTCAGTATCGCCAATGTTGCGACACGTTACGTCCTGGAGCGGCCGGCGGTCGCTGGCGTAATCATCGGCGCCCGCTTGGGCGTAGCAGAACACATCGCCGAAAACGCCGGCGCATTCAGATTTCAACTGGACGCAGACGACCAGGCAGCCATCGAAGGGGTTCTGGTTAACGCCCGGGATCTTTACCAAATCATTGGAGACTGCGGCGACGAGTACCGGCGCTGACTGGATTTCGGCTTTCGCCGGAATGACGGAGGGCTGGATTTAGAGGAGGTCACCATGCAAATCGGCGCGATATTCCCGCAAACCGAAATCGGCCCCGACCCGGTCGCCATCCGTGATTACGTGCAGGCGGTCGAAGAAATGCAGTTCGACTACCTGTTCATCGCCGACCACGTGCTGGGCGCGGATCCGGCCCACCATACCCACGTCCGCGACCACTACTACACCCATCACAGTGTCATCCACGAATCGTTGACCACGCTGGCATTCATCTCCGCGCTGACCACACGTATCCGTCTGATCACCGGCATTCTCATCCTGCCGCAACGCCAAACTGCCCTCGTCGCCAAGCAGGCCGCCGAAATCGACGTCCTGAGCGGCGGTCGTCTCACCCTGGGCATCGGCGTTGGCTGGAACCACGTGGAGTTCGAGGGGTTGGGCGAGGATTTTACCAATCGTGGCATCCGCTCCGAGGAGCAGATCAACCTGATGCGCGCCTTATGGACTCAGGAAGTTGTGGACTTTAACGGCCGATGGCACACCATCCGTTCAGCTGGCATCAAGCCCCTGCCATTCCAACAGCCGATCCCCGTCTGGTTTGGAGCCGGCGGCTCGGCCGGCCCTGTGCCGAGGGATGTGGTGCTGCGGCGCATCGCCCGGATGGGCGACGGGTGGTTCCCCAGCTTTGGCCCCGACGATACCGCCCGCGCCGTGCTGGACAAGATGCAAACCTACATCGCCGAAGCCGGCCGCCAACCGTCCGACGTGGGGTTGGCCGGCCGCCTGCGTATGCCCGGCAAGTCGCCGGAGGAATGGCTGGCCGAGGCCGAAGGCTGGCGCGACTTGGGCGGCACCCACATCATGGCGGAGGCGCGTCGCGGCCCGCTCAGCTCCGTCGCCGAGCATATCGACGCCATGCGTCAGTTCCGGGAGGTCATCCCCGCTGGCTGGGGGCAATAACCCTACCGCGAACCCGTAGTATAGGGCGTGTCCCCAAGGGGATGTTCCGCCCACTTGCCGGCCTCCACCGCCGTTAAAAAGTCGGCCACCAGTTGATTGAACAGGGCCGGCTCTTCCAGGTTGATGGCGTGGCCGCATTGGGGCAGCGCCGCCAAACCGCTGCGGGGGATGGCGCGTTTCATCATTATGGCCGGCTCCACGCAGGGGTCATCCTCGTCGCCAATCATTATGAGCGTGGGTGCTTGCAGCGAGTTCAGCTGGGGGAGCAGCTGGTCAATGGTGGGCCGCCGGAGTTGCACTCCTCGAAAGGTATAGGCCGAACCGCGGGCGTTATGTCCCAGCAGCAGGCGCATAAACTCCTCGTAACCCCGAGGGTCTTTGCGCCGCAGTTGTACCCGCGTCGGGCCGCTGCCATAGTCCTTCATCACCGGCGGCGTGCCTTCGGCCAGCATACGGGCGGCCATGGCCTCGCCGCCGGTGCGGAACGCCTCATTGTGGGTGGTGCCGGAGCCGGCCGATGCCACGATGATGGCCCGGCAGCGTTCGGGATAACGCAGCGCGAAATTCAGCGCCACGCTGCCGCCCATGGACAGGCCACCGATATACGCCTGTTCCAGCTCCAGGCGGTCCATCAGGCGGCGCAGGTCTTCTATCGAAATGTCTTGGGAATACGCTTCCGGGTCCATTGGCACGTCCGAAGGCGGATAACCCCGGTCGTTATAGGTGATGACCCGGTAGCGGTGGCTGAAGTAACGGACCTGCTGCTCCCAGCTCTCGTAGGAGCCGGCGAACTCATGGCTCCAGATGAGCGGAAATCCCTCGCCGGTGGATTGATAAAAGATCTGGACGCCGTCAGAGTCGAAGGTAGGCATCAGTGCGCTCCTGTGCAGATTATGGGGATGGTCAGCGATGCCGCCGGAACAGCCGCCATACCGGAACGCTGAACCCCGGCAGCAAATCGCCGCCGTCCAGTATATCGTCTTCGCCCAATACCTCCGACTCTTGCCCCGGTCGATACCTGGTGACGGTGGTATGTTCCGGGTCGCCATACCACACTTCCCGGCTGCCAAAGCCCAGCCACATCTGAGCGCGTTCGGCGACCATGCGAGGGGTGTCGCCGGGGGATTTGATTTCAACAACCAGGTCGGGAGCCCGCTCGGGGTAGCCGTCGGTGAGTTCCGCTGGGTGTCCCGGAGCGAACCACGCGACATCGGGAGCTCTCACCGTATCGGGGTTGTTTTCCAGCCGATAGCCATGATTATCGCCCACTGTGCCGTAATCGTTGGCGGTTGCATAGTTGTACAGGGCAGCGTTGAATCCCGACGATACAACGCCGTGCCTTTTTCCGGGAGGGGGCATCTCAATCAGCTCTCCTCGCACCAACTCCTGCCGGTTCCCGTTGTCGGACAGCAGCATCAGCTCTTCGGCTGTCATCAATTTTCGCATGGTTGTCATGTTGCACCAGCTTGTCGGACGCCCTTGTTTGTCAGCATTTTAGCATCAAAAGCCCCTCTTCCCGGCAGGGAGAGGGGCATCATCCTAGGACAGGATCAGGATGAGCGGTGTGAGACCGCTAGTCGTTGGGCGTCAGCGCCAGGGAGCGAATTTCGCCAAACTCCTTCTGCAACTTGTCCCAGTTGTCGCCGCCGTCGGTGCTGACGTACACGTAGCCGTAGATGCTGGCGGCCACCATGACGTCGGAGACGTGGGGGCTGGCGGCGAACCAATAGACCACGGAGTTGGGCGTCTGCGACAGCTCCGGCGCGTCCCAGGAGGCGCCGGCGTCGCGGGTGCGACGGATGGCGCCGGTGACGCCGGGG
This sequence comes from uncultured Dehalococcoidia bacterium, assembly GCA_964347975.1. Lineage (GTDB taxonomy): Bacteria > Chloroflexota > Dehalococcoidia > Lucifugimonadales > UBA3495 > Bin87. The sequence goes on along the minus strand of CAYGAY010000008.1, from coordinate 11,368 downwards.
ATGGTGTCGCCATTGCCGACGAACATGACGCTGGGGCTATCGGGCTTGATGACCATGCCCCGGCAGTAGGAGCGGGTGTCCTCGGCGTGGAACCGGGGGAACTCATGCAGTTCCCAGCTCTCGCCCTCGTCGCTGCTGGTGGAGATGCCGAAGGGCGTGGTGCAGTAGATGGCGGATTCGGGGCCGGTCTTGAGGGCCATGCCGTGGATGTCGCCGTGGAAGGGGTCGGGGCCGAGGTCGGGCAGGCGCGTCCAGTTGTCGCCGCCGTCCAGGCTGCGGTACACGCCGTCCACTTCGATGCCGGCCCACACGGTGCGGGTGTCTCGCGGGTCAACGATGATGTTGGTGGTGCGGGGGATGCCGATGGGGCAGGGCATGGTTACGCCGAGGTCCAGGGCTTCCCAGCTGTTGCCGCCGTCGCGGGAGCGGAAGGCGTTGGGCCGCGTGCCGACGAACACGGTATCCGAGTCGTCCGGGTCCACGCCCACGGACCAGATTTGCAGGTCGTCCATGGGCGACTCGACGTATTCCCAGGTAAAGCCGTTGTCATTGGAGCGGAACAGGCCGTTGTCGGTGCCGGCGTAGATGCGGTGCCGGTGGTTGGGGTCAACGGCCAGGGCGCGGATGTTGCACTCGGTGGGCAAGGGATTGCGGATACGGTTCCAGGATTCGCCGCCGTCGGGGCTGACCGACAGCCCACCGCCAACGGTGCCGACGCTGATAGTGTAATTTCCAGCCATAATAACCTCCTCAACTGCGCGAAAAGCGTAATGCAGGATGCTGACCGGCGGCGGGGATGCCGCACGGGGGCATCATAACATAACGGAGGCGGGAGCGTTGCGGCGCGAGTCGGGCCGGCTATAATGGGGGCCGGATGCTTGACTTGAACGAATTGAGCGCCGGCAACATCCCGGCCATCACCCCGGCGATGGGGGCGGCGTTGGCCGAGGAGGGAGAAACTGCAACAAGCCAATCGGTTGGAACATCCCCAACTGGAGACTTATGTGGTGGTCGTAGAATTCAGCAATCCTCTTGCCGAGGTGCAGCAAAATGAACGCCGTGGATGAATGGCACAGCAAAGCCATGGAAGCCGCATTTTTCGCCGACTTGGCGCGCAAGCGCGACGGCGATGAAGAAAAAGCATCAGAGCTTTTCAAGCAGGCGCTTGACCTGGAGCTCAAGGCCCTTGCCGAAATGGCCGAGGTCGTTGAACCAAGATACTCAGCGCTGTACCGCAGCGCCGGCTGGCTGGCCTTGGACTGCAACCGGCCCCGCCTGGCCGAAAAACTGGCCTGCAAAGCCCTGGCCGGCGACCCGCCCGCCCCCATCGACGAGCAGCTGCGGGAGCTGCTGGCCGCAACCCACGCGCGGATTCGTCCGCAACCCGTTGCCGCCAGCTAGCCAGCCGCCGTTTCCGCAGGATTATCCGCCGTATGGCGCGCCAGCAGTTCCCGGACGGCGGGGACGAGTTCCGTGGGAATCACCATCACCGTGTTGTTGGGGTTCTCAAAAGCGACTTCGTCTTCCGCTATCCATTCTTCGTCGGTCAGGGAATCGTGGTACTTGATAATTTCCCGCACCCGCTGGGCGTCCAGCCCGGGCGGGTACACGTTGGGGTCTTTCATCGTCCTCTCCTTCAGTCTGTACCGGAATCCGGCGGCCCACAATTCCCGGCGAACGTACCTTTCCGGGGTAGTATTGCTGCTTTTGACCCGCGCCATCCAAGATGAACGCTGTTCTTTGGACAGGGTTTCAGCCATCGTCATTCCCCTCCGCATGGCAACCGCTGAAACTGTAATATCCTCTACGTGAACGGCGTCGGCATCATCCCCACCGGCGCCTCGATCAGGCTGGGCGCGTCCACCGCCAGCGCATCCCGCAGCGCCGCCTCCAGCGCCGCCGGCCCCTCGGCGCGGACGCCGCGCACGCCGTATGCCTCGGCCAGCTTGACGAAATCGGGGTTGTGCAGCTCTGCGCCTACCGTGCGGCCCTGGAACTGGTTCACCTGGTCGCGCAGGACGTTGCCGTAGGCGTTGTCGTTGAATACTACCGCCACCGCGTTGATGCCGTGCTGCGCCGCCGTGGCCAGCTCCTGGGAGTTGAACAAGAACCCGCCGTCGCCGCACAGGGCTACCACCGGACGGTCGGGCTGCGCTACTTTCGCTCCCAGCGCCGTCGGATAGGCGTAGCCCAGGTTGCCCGAATAACTGGACGTGATGAACGTGCGCGGCTCGTAAGTCGGCCAGAAGGCGCGGGCGTAGTAGCCCAGCTGGGTCATGCCGGACACCAGGATGCCGTCGTCGGGCACCGCGGCCCGCACCGCCGCCAGGTAGGATTCCTGCGGCTCCGGGCGCAATGCCGTCTCCCGCCGTCGCTCCCGCAGGGCAGCGGTTTCGGCGGCAAAGGACGGGCGGGCGTCGATGGTGTCAGCCAGCCGCGCGTCCAGCTGCTCCATAACCGTGCGGGCGTCGCCGGCGATGCCGTAGGTGTTGGGCCAGTTGCGGCCCAGCTCGTCGGGGTCAACGTCAATCTGCACCACCCGCTGACCGTCCAGCCACATCGGAAAGGCCATGCGACTGCCCACGCCGAGAATCACGTCGAAGTGCGGTTCCTCCTTGGCTACAGGGTCGTTGCGCAGCCGCAGCGCGCCCAGGGCCAGTGGATGCCGGTCGTCGATGGCCCCCTTGCCCTCGGCGGTGGTGATGACCGGCGCCTGCATCCGCTCCGCCAGCCGTACCAGCGCCGCCGACCCTTCGGATGCTATGACGCCGCCGCCGGCCCAGATGAGCGGACGCCGAGCCTCCGCCAGGATGCGGGCGGCCTCGGCCACCTGCTCGTCGGATGCGGCGGGTCGGGGGTAGCCCTCGGCTTCAATGAGCGTTACCGTGCCCGGTTCAGCCATGGTCTCCGGCGGCATTTCAATCTCCACGGGACGGGGCCGGCCGGTGGTCAACTGCCGGAACGCCTCATGCACTGCCTCCGGAGTCTCCTCCGTAGTCATAATGCGCCGCGCGTGCTTGGTGATGGGCCGGATGGCGTCCTGCTGGTCGTTCACTTCGTGCAGGATGCCCCGGTCGGCGCCGATGAGGTCGCGCTCAATCTGGCCGCACACCACCAGCACCGGCGAGGACGCCGAGTAAGCGGTGCTGATGGCGGCCGATGCGTTGAGTAGGCCGGGGCCGGGCACCATCAACGCCGTGCCCACGCCGCCGCCGGCCCGGGCGTAGCCGTCGGCCATGTAGGCGGTGGCCTGCTCGTGGCGGGTGGTAATCAGCCGGATACCCGGCACGTCGTTCAGCGCATCCAGCGCGTGATAAAGCTGCACCCCGGGCAGCCCGAAGATGACGCGCACTCCCTCCAGGTGCAAGGAGCGCATGAGAGCCTGGCCGCCGGTCATGGTGGGCATGATGAAACCTTCCTATCCGCTGCAATGATTCAACCCGTCGCAACGGGCCGGCCTACCATAGCACACCGCTTGCGGCGTGTCATGGTTCGACAGGCTCGCTATGAGCGGGCCCGGGGCCCGGCCGGTGGAACAACGGTCACCCGGCCAACGGGATTGCCGGATTTTTCAAAGATCGGGCTGCGCTCCTGGCAATGACAGGTTGGGACGGGTGGACGACGGTTCACGCGACGGCGGGCATGACCTCGGCGGCGATGGTCTCCATGGCCGGGAAAACCTCGGCGGGGTCGCCGGAGTAGGGTGAGACGACGATGCGGGAGACGCCCACGTCGGCGAAGGCCAGGATGTTGGCGCGCATTTCGGCCGGGTCGGCGCCCAGGGTGAAGCGGCCCGGGCGACCGCCCTGCAAGGGGACGCTGATGGATATGGGGATGGACGCCGGGTCACGGTCGGCGCGTTCCGCCTGCTCGTGGAGGTAGCGGATGCCCTGGGCCAGGTCTTCGGGCGGCATGGCGGTGGGATGCCAGCCGTCGCCGTGGCGGGCAGCCCGGCGGATGGCGGCGCGGCTGGTTCCGCCGATGAGCAGCGGGATGCCCGCGGGACGGACGGGGCGCGGCGAGAACGCCATGTCGGAAAACTGGAAGAAGCGCCCTTCATGGCGGGGGGCGTCCTCGGTCCAGAGGGTCTTCATGATCTCGATGGACTCGTCAGTGTAGGGGCCGCGCTCGACGAAGGGTACGCCCATAGCCTCCAGCTCGGTGTCAATGACGCCGACGCCGATACCGAGGACGACGCGCCCGCCGGACAGCTGGTCAAGGGTCGCCGCCTGCTTCGCCAGCCGCATGGGATTGTGGTAGGGCAACACCAGGACGCTGGTGCCCAGGGCAATGCGCTCGGTCTGAGCGGCGGCGAAAGCCAGGATGGTCAGCGGGTCGTAGTAGGGCCGCTGACCGATGCGCTCATAGACGTAGCTGACGTTGAACACGTGGTCGCTGGCCCAGACGGAATCGTAGCCCAGTTCCTCGGCGCGCGCGGCGGTACGCACCACGTCCTGCACGTTGGCGAGGCCCTGGTTGTTGGAAAGGGAAAAGCCGATGTTCATGGCACGCCTCCTGCCGGCTAAAGCCTCCTCTCCCTTGACGGGAGAGGGGATTTACGTTTGTCAGTCCTCAAAAAACTGGCGCGGGTTGTCCACCATCATCGCCTGCACGTCGGCGTCGGTGGCGCCCAGCTCCAGCAGGCGGGGCAGGACATTGCGGGTGATGAACAGGTAGCCGTCGGGGTTGAAGGCTTCCCGCTCGCGCCGTAGTTCTTCGGAGGGCTGCACCGCGGGCGTGGAGTGGTCGTGGGAAAGCATCAGGCGGTGAGCCCAGCCGGCGTCGATTAGCTGCTTGACGACGGCGGTGCGCATCTCCCACCGGGGCGTCTCCGGAGTGCGGCCGCCCGGATAGCGGTCGAGGCCCAGCCAGACGCCTTCCTCGAGCAGGCCGGTCAGATAGTCAACATCGGTATCGTCGTTGCTGTGGCCGATATAGACCCGGTTGAGATCAACGCCCTCGTCCTTGAGGATGCGGACCTGCGCCTCTCCCACGCGGTCGGGGGACCAGGTGTGCGTGCTGATGCGGGTTCCGGTGGCGTTGCAGGCGCGAGCGGCGGCGCGCAGCACGATTTCCTCGTTTTCGGTGACGCCGCCCCGGTCGCTGGCGACTTTGATGATGCCGGCCTTGACGCCGGTGTCCTCGATGCCTTCTTCAATCTCCTTGATGAACAGGGCGGCCACCTTGTCCACGGGCGCGCCCCAGAAGATGCGCGGGATGGCCAGGTGGTTGCCGCAGCAGGGGATGGCATGGACACCGGAGCGGCGGCTGACTTCCTGCATCAGCGGGATGTCTCGGCCCAGGTCCAGGGTGGTGACGTCAATGATGGTACGGACGCCGCCTTCGTAAGCTTCGGTCAGCGCGGCGGAGGCGGCGTCGGCGATGGCCTGGCGGTCCTGGAAGCCGGGATAGGCGGCGGCGGTCCCGGCCGCGCCCAGCGTGATGTGTTCGTGGCTGAGGGTAAAGCCAAGGTCGGCGGAATCTATGGGGCCGAGGACGGTGTTGACTTGCGACATTTTGCTTTCCTCCGTAGAGCCCGCGCTGTCATTGCGACTCCGTACTTGATGCGGGGGTGGCAACCTCATTCAATCAAGGCTCCGGGGCGAGGGTAGGGCGCTATCAACAATCTGTGAGGCATTGCGCGATGCGCTTACTGCCCGCCGGTTCGGTAAACGACGCCGATAGTGCCATCGAATTCCAGTTTGAGTTGCCCTTGCTCCGACAGCCTGGTCAGGGACTTCAGACCTCCATCATACCCAGGGCCTGAATCATGCACCCAAATGATACACGCTTCTTCAGGCCACGTGTCCGAGGCGGTGAACAAACTGCTCACGTCTCTCAGCCGATATACCTTGATTAGCGGTTCATCGCTGAGCAGCCAAACGACGTGTGGGCGATTGCTATAGACTTCACAGGATGGCGGATTCGCCTGGATGAACCGCGCCAACCCTGACTTCTGATTGTACTCCTGGATTAACCCCAATCCGGGAGAACGAGCGTAGCCGGCAAGGAGTACGTTCCACACGAGGACACTGGCTGCGAAGGCCAGACCGAAACCGACGATGACTGTCCGGGCCCCGGGGGGGGGGGGGGGGGGGGGGGGCGGGGGGGGGGCGGGCGCGCGGGCGGGGCGGCCC
>CAYGAY010000008.1:0-5221 GCA_964347975.1 uncultured Dehalococcoidia bacterium | reverse complement strand
CGCCACCCCGCCCCCCCCCCCCCCCCCCACCCCCCCCCCACCCGCCCCGGCCCCCCCCCCCCCCCCCCCGCGTTTCATACCCTGCCACAACGCTGCCAGAGCCACCACTGACATCAGCACGAGGGGCACGTAAACCGGCGCCAGCAACCGAGCGCCGTGATCACTGAGAGGACTGTAGGCGATTACGGACGCGGAGACTACCATGAACGTCAGATGGCAAAGCGTAAATACTGCGAACGGCGCCGCCGGGCCGCCGGTGACGTGATTCCGCCAGCGCCATGCAGATCCGGGAAAGACAACCGCCCCCATCGCCAGCAGCAGCAGGAGCGCTCCGGCGGTAACCACTATTGCGTCATACCCCCACGAATCCACCAAAGCCGGCGCCGGCGTCGCTTTCTCCCCCAGCGCTTGCAGTTGCTTGTCGGTTGGCAGCATCCAAGTTCCCAGGCCCTCGAAACCGAGTTGGACGTTCTCCAACAGGGCGCGCCGCGACGGCCCTCTTTCGCCGGCGAGCGTACCTGAAACCAGCAGATTCCTGAACAGCCATAGGGCCAGCGGCGCTGCCGCTAGGCACGCATAGGCTGCGGTCTGCGCCGCCTTGAGCCGCACACGGTTTTCCTCCCTCCTCCGGGCAAACCAGAGGTCGGCCAGTAGCAACAGGAGTCCGGTGGCTATTATCGTGACGCCAACATAGCGAGTCAATGAAGCCAGCGCGGCGCAGGTCGCGGCAAGAATGACGGCTCGCCACCGTTGACTGTTCCGATACTCTCCGAGGCAGAGCAGGGACAGCAGTGCGAACAGGATGAACAGCGGTTCCGTCAAGGCATGGGCCGATAGGTATGCTCCCGGCTTGAATAGGACAACCGCTAGCGAACCGGCAATCACCGCCAGTCCCCAAGGACTGAGGCCGGACCGGGTGAGTACCCGACTGCCCAGGTACCCAACAAGACCGAAAGCGATTGCATTAATCCAGCGCGCGGCATCCAGCGCCTCCCCGCCCGCAAACTCGCCCGCCGCCAGAAGAGCGGGGAACAGCGGAGGCCACATCGTGGATGCCCGACCGGAGGCGTTGAATTCGGTAAAGCCGTTACCCGCGGCCAGATTACTGGCGAGGGAGAGGTAATAGATTGAGTCGTCAGTTATCCCCGCTCCGTGTGAGGACGTGTACAGCAACACCAGGGCGAATCCCAGGAAACCACAGGCCAGGGGAATAAGTTGATACTTCATCGGTATTCCTGATCCAGTGGGAATCCAGGATCGGTATCGATGAATACGTATACAGTCGCAAGAGCGCCCGCATTCCGGCTCTGTATCAAGTATGGTGCGCCGTTCTTTCGCCGGAATGACGAGCTAAGTTGCAAAATATCAACAGAGATTATCGCAAGTGTATTATCTCAACATCGCCCCAATGCCGTTGCAGATACTCTGCAACCAGACGGCGATGGCAGCGGTCGGGCGTGTCCTCACTGCACAGCAGGCAACTGTCGGCGATTATATCCTGTGGGATGGCAGCCTGGATAAGGCGACGTTCAATCAGGGTGTGGAAGATGGGTACGTATTCATCCCAGGTGATTTGCTTCTTGCGGTAAGCGTCGAGCAAGGCGTCGGTGGGCGACAGGCGGGGTAGATGGATGTAGTCCATGCCGCAGAGTTCGCGGAGGAACCAGGGAAGGTCGCTGCGCTTGGCGAAACCGGCAAGGCCGGAGGTGTTGCGGAGGCGAATATCGACTACGCGCCTGGCGCCGGAATCGCGGAGCAGGCCGAAGAAATCGGCGGCGGATTTGCGGGTGAAACCGATGGTGTAGAGTTTCATGGCTCGAATTCCCACGCATCGGCGGCGACGGGCAACTTTTCACCCACATAGGCGAACTTGCGCGCCTGACGGGTCGCAGCCTCGGCGATCACGTCGTCGGGAGAGCGGAACATATCGCCGCCAGGGGGCAGCTTGTGGATTTCCACCAGGCGTAGCATGGCGTCGGCCTGACCTTCCAGGCTACCGTCAGCCAGGATGTGGGCTACGGCGACGCCCCGGTCGGCCAGGACGCGGGCCACCAGCAGGGTTCGGTGGCATTCCAGGGGCTCTTTCTCAGTGCAAAGCAGGGCGACTCGGCGCTCGTCGGCGGCCCGAGTGATGCGGCGGATACCGTCGTCAAAGAGGTCGGTTTCGGCAACCCGGTCGTACTGGACGCGGCCGTCGGCATCGTAGCAGGAACGGTCGGTAGGCCGGCCGCCCAACTCACCGCCGAGGTACGTGTAGGCGATGCCCAGGTCGTCCAGCATCCGCTGTAGGCTTTCGTGATTGAAGTGGGGGGTATAGCGGCTGTACGGCGCGGAGCGAACATCGGCCACTTCGTCAATGCCATGCCGCAGCAGCAGTTGCAGGAAAGCCTCCGGCGTATGGTTGGAGTGGCCGACGGTGAACACCGGATGCTGGGTTGCGGTCATTGGGGATAATCCTTTGCTCAGGGTTTTTTGATAATGGCGGCGATAAGCTTGTAGGCGTAGCCCTCGAAAGGTTCGCCCAGGCTCACGGTAAGGTAGCGCGAGCCAACCCGATAATCGCCATAAGGCAGTTCCGTAGAGCTGATTTCGAGTTGAGGGTCGGTAATGCGGAGCGCATAATCCGCGCCGCAGTGGTGGAACCGCCCGCGTAATACTGGATACAGGCTGCTGGGGCGCGGGGGTTCGGACACGGTGACGGTCAGTTGGTCAACCTTGATTAAGCGCAAGGAATCGCCAAAGGCATTAGCGGCGGCGGTGACGCGGTCGTTGCGCTGGTCGGGTTTTGTCCACAGGGGCGCGTCTGGGTCGGTCATACCCTCCAGATCATTCCAGCTGATGCGGCCGGCTTTGGCCCAACGGTGGTTGGGGTCAAGCCGCCAATTTTCCCGCTGGTGGCCTTGGGGGCAAGGGTTAAGCAACGGCACGTCAATGATGTCCAGTAGGCGGGGTTCGCCGCCGTCGGCATACTGCCGTTCGGTTAGGGACACTTCCCCGGTTTCCCGAGCGCCGACGGGGCGCAGCCATTGGCCGGGGCGGCCATCGGGCAACAGTTCTTTCCCGGCAACGCAGTGCCCACTCATCTTGCGGGAGTTGGCAAGGCAGACGATGCGCTTGACGGTGTGTTTAGTCATGGCTTCAACTCATTTCGGATAGATTACCTCAATGGTGGAGGTTTCTGCTCTAAGTGACTAAGGTGGTCTTCGAGAACATACCCCGGGGGAGTTGCGTAATCAGGATGATATGGGTAAGTTTTCTCTGCCATTTTCGTGCCTCCCGCTAGTGATAGTCTATCACTTCAGTGATGACGATAGCGCTTGCCAAATCTGTATCAACGCCGCCATCGAGTCGCCGTGGAACTGGGTCGTGATCTGGCACGAACACCAACCGGAACTGGCGATAAACATTAACAGCATACTGCTCGTCGCGGTTGCCAACGAGTTGATGCCGTCGCTCGGGTGGTGTGACCGGGACTTGGGATAGCGTAGCCGCACCTTCTAAGGTGAGCAGGCGTGCCCGGATTGCTCGCGCTCCGCGGGAGCCGAACTCTCTGGTGAACTCGGTGTGGGAATTCAAGAACCTCTCAAGTCTGGGGCTGTCAAAGTTTATCTGCCCTTCCGCATCATCCGACCGCACAAACCATTTGCAAAGACCTAACTCTGCAACCGTAGCGCCGACTGGAGATACTCTGTAGCCGCCGCAACGCTGAGTTGGTCGTCCCCGTCCCGCAACCGCCCCTCGGCGTCGATGCTTACTCCGGCCCACTCCGGCAGCAGCGGCGACAGCAGGGTCGTCAAGTTGGCGGCGCAGAGGCCGCCGGCTACTACGAGGCCCAAGTCTGGCGCGGCGGCGGCGATGGCATCTAGGTAGCGCTCCGAGCGGGCGGCGTCCAAGGGGATGCCCAAGCCTTCGGAGGCGTCCACCAGCACGTCCGTGACGATACCCATGTACGCTGCGCAGCGTTGGGCGAGTCGGGATGGGTCGCCGTTCACAGAAGCCATGGCCTCACGGCCGACCTGCAACACGATGCGGCGCGGCTGGGAACGGTTGCGGTATTCGATCAGAGACGACGGGTCGGGCCAGGGGACGCCGCGGGTCGCGTTGATCTGGACGCCGTGGCAGTTGACGCCGCCGACTTCCTGAGCACGGGTGAGAGCGTCAGCCAGATTGACGCCGGGACGGGGCCGGTAATGTATCAGGTTCAGGCAGCGCAGGTCGTCGGAGAATATGCCGGCGACGGTGTCCGGCGGCGGGCAGCGGTTGGGCGCGTCGCTGGGTTGGCCGGAGAGCAGGGCATTGCTGAGCAGCGCGCCGCACATCAGCAGGCGGGACGGCGCTGGTGGCAGCGCAGCCAGCACAGCGGACACTTCGTCCGGAGAGGTGAAGCCGGTGATGCCGACGTAGGAGGTTATTGGTTCGCTCATCCCTAATCACAGCCATTTTCGGTTTGCAGCGTCACTCCGGCGAAAGCGGGAGTGACGGGCCGGTAATTTCATGTGCCGGCGCACCGGACGCCGGCGGGGGAGGCCTGGATGAGAACGCAAAAAGTTGCCGCTTCGTTTCACCGAAGCGGCAACTGACGATGCCATGAACCTGGCCATGGGCGCCGGTCATACTGCGCCTAAGAAGGCCGCTCCCGGCGCTCCTGCTCCCGTTCCTCCGCCTTATCGCGCAGGGGGCGCCCCTTGTCCGGGGTGGGGTCTTTCACCAGGCCGTAGATTGCGCGGCCTTCGTGATCTTCAGGAAGATGTTCCGTGATGGGCAGACCGCCCTCCGTCACGAAGAGCAGTCAATGACAGTACTTGTAGATCTGCATATCGTCACAGGCGCAGATCCAAGTGCGGTGCTTGATCTCCTCCTTTTTATCGGGGTAGAAGCGGCAGGGGCAGAGGGGGCGACCAATTTCATCGACGTTCTGGGCGAGGCCCAGGATAACGGATTCTGCGATTCCCTCTTCCGGGTGGGTGAATGTGCCAGACTTCTCACAATAACGTTCGACAAACAGGCGCATCCGCTGGATAGCTTTTTCGCTGGGCTGGTCGGCCAATTCAATTCTCCTTGATGTGTGCGGCTATAGCGTTTTAAATCGTCCGGATGAGTGGCCGAAAAACGTCAGTCAATAATAATGGGATATGTCCAACTCTGCAATGCCGGGCCGGCTCCGATCAGGACGATTGCAAAGTCCTGTTGACGGGAGTAAAAGGTGGGACAATACGAGCGG
>CAYGAY010000007.1:0-107706 GCA_964347975.1 uncultured Dehalococcoidia bacterium | reverse complement strand
TTATTCCGAATTCCAGTTATGCATGATTATATTGGAACAAGTACACAGATGGAGTTGTTTGGCGCTGGCATTGGTGTGGCAATCGGGGCCGCCCTTTTATCCGCTCATTCTACACCATCATAGGAGTTACGCGCTTGCCCCTCGGTCATGGCGAGCGTAGCGTGGCAATCCCGATTCGGAGTAGCAAACCTATGGCAAAAGCGACCGGATTCCCGCCCCGTGTCCAGCAGGGGGCCGGCGGTTCTTTCGCGGGAATGACGAGAAAACTGAACCACCTGCATTGCAACGCAACCGCGCCGGCCGGCATCCTTGACATATTCAAGCCCGGCAGGTAGCATCAATAGCAGTTAAAAACTGGATACGCTGCTGGAACCCTTATTCAGACAGGCGGAGGGAACGGCCCTGTGAAGCCTGGCAACCTGTCTCGCTCACCCAGCGGGATGAGGTGCTAAATCCGGCGTCCTCGCGAACCGGCGCAATGGCGCGCCATACCTGCCGTGTGACGAAAGATGAGGGGAGGACTGTGTTGTTAGGCTCTCCCAGTATCGGGTGAGCCTTCCTTTTTTGCCCCAACTTGATCCGGAATAGCCGCTCCGACTGTCTGCAGCAGCGCCACACCGTCCGCTCCGACGGACCCCTGAACCGCGGCTTGTTTATGATCGAAATTCGTCCAATCAACTGGACCGGCGCCCGGCTGGAGTTGCTTGATCAGACGCTCCTGCCCCACGAGCACATCACCGTCAGCATCACTGACTATCGCGTTGCCGCCGCCGCCATCACCGATATGCGCGTGCGCGGCGCTCCCGCCATCGGCGTCACCGCTGCTTACGCCATGGTGCTGGCCGCCGCCGAACTGCAATCCCGAGAGCGGGACCATTTCATCGGCGCTTTGCGGCAAGCCGGCGCCCACGTCGCCGCCGCGCGTCCCACGGCGGTCAACCTGGGCTGGGCGGTTCGCCGGATGCTCCGCGTCGCCGAAGCGGAACCCGACCCCGGCAGCATCCTGCCTCGGCTGGAGGCGGAGGCCCGCCGGATTCAGGAGGAGGACGAGGCCATCAACCGCCGCATCGGCGAGCAGGGCCGCGCCCTGATGCCGGCCGATGGGCAGGGCGTGCTGACCCACTGCAACACCGGAGCTTTGGCAACCTCCGCCTTTGGCACGGCGCTGGGGGTCATCCGCGCCGGCTGGGAGGCCGGCGGGCGGTTCCGCGTGTTCAACACCGAGACGCGGCCCTGGCTGCAAGGCGCGCGCCTCACGTCGTGGGAGTTCCAGCAGCTGGGCATACCGGCGACCCTCATCGCCGATTCCGCCGCCGGTATGCTGATGCAGCGCGGCGACGTTTCCTGCGTGATTACCGGCGCCGACCGCATCGCCGCCAACGGCGACGCCGCCAACAAGATCGGCACCTACACGCTGGCCGTGCTGGCCCACGAGAACGGCCTGCCCTTCTACGTCGCCGCGCCCACCAGCACGGTTGACCTGGCCATCGCCCACGGCGACGCCATCGCAATAGAAGAACGGCCTCAGCACGAGGTAACCGGCTATGGCAGTACGCCGGTCGCTCCCCACGGGACGCCTGCCTACAACCCGGCGTTCGACGTAACACCGCACCGCTACATCGACGGCATCGTCACCGAGACCATGGTGTGCCGACCCCCTTACGCCGAGTCGCTGCAACAGGCGGTGGATGCCGCGTAACCCCCTCAGCCCCGCCGGATTCCCGCTTTCGGGGAAATACCGGCAGTCGGGACAAATAAAGGAATGTATGACCATCGACCAACAAACCCGCCGACGCATTGCCCGCACCGGTCTCACCGCCGGCGACCCGGAGCAAGCCTGCCCCGGCTACACCCTCTACGCTCCCTTGTCCGGCAACGGCGAGGTCTATCTGCTGGATCGCAACGGCGCGGTTGCCCACCGGTGGCAGATGCCCTACCCGCCCGGTCTGTACGGCTACCTGCTGCCCAACGGCAACCTGTTTTACGGCGGCAAAGTGCGCGATGACGGCGGTTGGGACATCTTCGAGGCGATGAAGCGTTTCAAGGGCGGCATAATGCTGGAGGCCGACTGGGACGGCAACATTCTCTGGGAACACCGGGACCCATACCACCACCACGACGCGCGGCGCACCGAATCGGGCGGCTGCCTGTATATGACGGTGGAGCGCATGGACGACGCCCAAGCCGCCCGAATCCGAGGCGGACAACCCGGTACCGACGCCGGGGGTATGTGGGCCGACGTCCTGGTGGAAGTGGACGCCAGCGGCAATCGGGTCTGGGAATGGCGCGCCGCCGAGCATCTGGACGAGAACGCCCACATCATCACCTTCAACGACCGGCGCGACGAGTGGAGCCACGGCAACACCGTTGTTCCCCTGCCCGCTGCATCCAACGTCATTCCGACGAAAGCCGGAAGCCAGGAATCCCCCGGTGATGCGGTGATGTTCAGCTTCCGCAACATCTCCACCGTCGGCATTATCGATAAGGCCAGCGGCGACATTGCGTGGCAGATCAGCGACGACGTCCTGGCCCAGCAGCATGACCCGTCAATGCTGGACAACGGCAACGTCCTCATCTACGACAACGGCTCGCACAGTCGCCACAATCCCCTGCCGGCCTCTCGCGTCATCGAGGTTGACCCGTCCACCAACGAAATCGTCTGGGAGTACCGGGACAACCCGCCCTTCAACTTCTTCAGCGCTTATATCTCCGGCGCGCGCCGCCTGCCCAACGGCAACACGCTGATCACCGAGGGCCAACCCGGGCGCATCTTCCAGGTGACGCCCGCTGGCGAGGTGGTCTGGGAATACATCAACCCCCACTTCGCGCCCAACGAACAGGGTTACCTGGTCAACAGCGTCTTCCGCTCCACCCACTACCTGCCGGAGCAGATACCGCAACTGCGCTAGCAGGGAGCAATCCGATGGAAACTTGGCAGCCCGACATTCACAGCGACGATAATTCGCTTCCCGGCGACTTGGCCGGCGGCGCGTATATCTCCCTGAGGCGCATCATCCTGATGTCCATTATCAGCGCGGGATTCTATTGGTTCTATTGGATGTACCGCACTTGGTTGCAGTACCGGGACCATGTCTATACCGTTGTCATAGCGACCGGCAGGCAACCCAGCGCCACCGTAGCCGCGCCGGGCGGGCAAATACACTTCCCGTTCTGGCACGGTATGACTCAAGCTGTGCCGGTCTATGGCTTCTTTCGTTATCACGCGCATATCAGGCACTACAAAGCCCTGATGCAGGAGCGCGGAGTAGCCGACAGCCTCAACTTGGGGTTGCTCACCACTATCGTAGTCATTGCCATGTTAGTGCGTATCATCCCGCATATGCTGCTTGAACCCAACTTCTTCATCGCCGAGGTGATTTTTCTCATTATGGAGACTTTCGTTATCTGTCATATGCAGTCCAACCTCAACCGATACTGGGCTGATGTTGACAATCGATTGGCGCATCCCGCCCGTTTCGGCAAAGGTGAAATTTTGCTCATTATCCTCGGTGTCCTGTTCTTTTGGCCTGGCCTCATCGGCACCCTCATCCCAGGCGGCCTGATTCAATCACTCAAATCCTAGCTATCCTGTACATCCCTGTAAAAAGAAAAAGGATTTTCAACCCAATGCCCAACCATCCCCAAGCCGAAATTGCCATTATCGGCGGCAGCGGCCTCTACGAAATACAAGGCTTTGCCGAAACCGCCGTGGTGGACATTGACACTCCCTACGGCAAGCCCAGCGACCTCATCACTGTCGGAGAGCTCCTGGAAGTTCCCGTGGCCTTCTTGCCCCGCCATGGCCGGGGCCACCGGGTTAGCCCTACCGAACTCCCCTTCCGGGCCAACATCTACGCCCTGAAAACCCTGGGGGTCAAGCGCGTCGTCTCCGTCAGCGCCGTGGGCAGTCTCCAGGTCGATTACGAACCGCAGCACCTGGTGATACCGGACCAGCTGATTGACCGCACCCGCCGCCGGGACAGCACCTTTTTCGAGGACGGCGTAGTGGCCCACATATCCTTCGCCGACCCCTTCTGTCCCGGCATGAGCGCCGTCCTCGCCGACGGCTCCACTGGTCAGGGCATACCCACCCACCAGGGCGGAACGCTGGTGGTGATGGAAGGCCCCGCCTTCTCCACCCGGGCCGAGTCGAATATGTACCGCGCCTGGGGCGGCGACATCATCGGCATGACCACCCTGCCCGAGGCCAAGCTGGCCCGGGAGGCCGAGATGTGCTACGCCGTCATGGCGTGGGTCACCGACTACGACTGCTGGCATCCCGACCACGACGACGTGACGGTGGACATGGTGGTAGAAAACCTGGTGGCCAACGTGGCCAACAGCCGCATCATCCTGCGCCACGTCATGCCCATGCTGGCGGTCCTGGAACCCTGCGAATGCCAGACCGCCCTGACCAACGCCATCATCACCGACCGCAAACGAATTTCCGAAGCGGCCTACCGCCGGCTTCATCCCATCGCCGGCTCCCACCTTGACCCGCTGCCAAACCCCTAGCCACCGTCATTCCGGCGAAAGCCGGAATCCAACACCTGATTTCAAAGGAGGTAACTCAATGCCACGACAGAACCCCGGCGAACCCTACTACCGGGTCGATTCCCCCGAAGCGCTCCAAATTCTTACGGACGACCCCGAGGGAACGGTAGTGATCGACGTGCGCCGCGATGACGAATGGGTCACCGGACACGCCACCGGCGCCATCCACATCAACGTTGACGATCTGGCCGGACGCATGGACGAAGTGCCCGAGGACAAGAAACTGCTCTTCATCTGCGCCGCCGGCGTCCGCAGCGGCCTGGCCTGCGAACTGGCCGCCGCCATGGGCTACGACTCGGAGATGCTCTACAACGTTGACGACGGCACCCCGTCCTGGATCGCCGCCGGCAACCCCACTTCCTACGGCGACCATCCGTAGCGGTCCCAACCGGCATCAGGCGTACTCACTTTCTCATTGCGAGCGTAGCGTGGCAATCTCGCCGGCGCAACGATGGCCGTCCCGTCAAGGCTCGCGCCGCAGTCGGTAGTGGCCGCCGGAACGAGATTCAAGCGCCCGCCGGCGGCGGTCGTGGAATGGCAGATTAAAGTAAGCCCAACCGGCAACCCATCCTGACCCAAATCGTCATTCCGGCTTTCGCCGGAATCCAGAAAATTACCGGCTGGATTCCCGCTCTCACGGGAATGACGGCGCAAAACATCGGAGGTAACTGAATTTGACTGTTCAAAAAACCAAAGGCGACGTGAAAGACCTTTCCCTGGCCGGCGCCGGCGTGGACCGCATCCGCTGGGCCGGGCGAGAGATGCCCGTCGTCAATTCCATCACGGAACGCTTCAGCCGCGAGCAACCCCTGGCCGGCGTGCGCATGGCCGCCTGCCTGCACGTGACCACTGAAACCGCCAACCTGGCCATCGCGCTGAAAGCCGGCGGGGCCGACCTGGTGCTCTGCGCCAGCAACCCCCTCAGCACCCAGGACGAAACCGCCGCCGCGCTGGTGCAGGAGTTCGGCATCCCCACCTACGCCATTAAGGGCGAGGACAACGAAACCTACTACCAGCACATCAACGCCGCCCTGGACCACGCTCCCATGGTGACCATGGACGACGGCGCCGACCTGGTGGGCGTCCTGCACCGGGAGCGCACCGACCTGCTCTCCAACGTCATCGCCGGCACCGAGGAGACCACCACCGGCGTGGTGCGCCTCACCGCCATGGCCGCCGACGGCCAGCTCAAGTATCCCATCATCGCCGTCAACGAGGCCGAGACCAAGCACTTCTTCGACAACCGTTACGGCACCGGACAGAGCACCCTGGACGGCATCACCCGCGCCACCAACATCCTGTGGGCCGGCCGCCGCGTCGTGATTGGCGGCTACGGCTGGTGCGGTCGCGGCGTGGCCTCCCGCGCCCGGGGCATGGGCGCGCAGGTTATCGTTACCGAGGTTAACCCGGTGCGCGCCCTGGAGGCCGTCATGGACGGGTTCCAGGTGATGACCGGCGTGGCAGCGGCCCAACAGGGCGAGGTGTTCATTACCGTGTCCGGCGGCTGGCACGTCATCGGCAAGGAACACCTGGAAGTTATGCCCGATGGCGCGATTATCGCCAACAGCGGCCACTTCAACGTGGAGATTGACATTCCGGCGCTGGAAGCCATGTCCGTGAGCCACCGGGAAGTCCGTCCCTTCGTCGAGGAATACCAGATTGCCGACGGGCGACGCATCTACCTGCTGGGCGAAGGCCGGCTCATCAACCTGGCCGCCGCCGAAGGGCATCCCTCCGCCGTGATGGACATGAGCTTCGCCAACCAGGCCCTGTGTGCGGAATACCTGGTCAAGCAGCACGGCCAACTCGGAACCGGCGTCCATGTGGTGCCTCGGGAAATCGACGCCGAGGTGGGCCGTCTCAAGCTGGAAACCATGGGCATCCACATCGACACCCTGACGGTGGAACAGACTGCCTACAACGAAAGCTGGGAAGAAGGCACCTGATCCCAGTTTATCCCGTCGTTCCGGCTTTCGCGGGAATGACGGAACCAAGTCAATCAACCCTGTGGAGGAACCAACCAATGCCAATTCAATTCATGACCTCGCCCAAGTACCTGCTCACTTCCGAGTCGGTTACTGAAGGGCACCCCGACAAGGTGTGCGACCAGATTTCTGACGCCGTTCTGGACGCCGCCCTCAGCGTTGACCCCATGAGCCGCGTGGCCTGCGAGACGGTCGCCGGCAAAAACCTGGTCATGGTCACCGGCGAAATCACCACCCAGGCCGAACTGGACTTCGATGCCATCACACGCAGAACCCTGCTGGAAATCGGCTACACCGACCTGAAATACGGCATTGACGGCTATTCCTGCGGCATCATCCGCAACGCCAGCCAGCAGTCCCCCGACATCAACGCCGGCGTCAGCACCGCGCTGGAGGCCCGCGCCAACGGCGTCGCCGCTGCCGACGCCCGCCGCGCCACCGGAGCCGGCGATCAGGGCATGATGGTCGGCTTCGCCTGCAACGAGACCGACGGCCTCATGCCCCTGACCGTTGACCTGTCCCACCGCCTGGTGGAGCGCCTCGCCGCCGTCCGCAAGGATGGTACGCTGCCCTATCTGGGCCCCGACGGCAAATCCCAGGTCACCGTGGAGTACCGCCACGGCCGACCCCATCGCATTGACGCCGTGGTCATCAGCAGCCAGCACGACGACACCGACGACCGGGCCGCTTTCAGAGAAAGGATCCATGGCGACGTTCTTGAGCACGTGATAAAGCCCATCGTTCCCGCCGACCTCCTGGACGAAGACACCAAGATCTTCGTCAACCCCAGCGGCTGGTTCGTCGTCGGCGGTCCCCAGGGCGACACCGGCCTCACCGGCCGCAAGATTCTGGTGGACACCTACGGCGGCATCGCCCGGCACGGCGGCGGCGCCTTCTCCGGCAAGGACCCGACCAAGGTTGACCGCTCCGGCGCTTACGCGGCCCGTTACGTGGCCAAGAACCTGGTCGCCGCCGGTTTCGCCGACCGGCTGGAAGTGCTGGTCTCCTATGCCATCGGCGTGGCTGAACCCACTTCCGTAGCCATCGAGACCTTCGACACCAACCACATCCCCAACGAGCGCATCGAGGAACTGGTCCGCGAACAATTCGACCTGCGCCCCGGCGCCATCATCGAGGACTTGCAGCTGCGCCGTCCCATCTACCGCAAAACCGCGGCCTACGGCCACTTCGGTCGCGCCGACCTGGACCTGCCCTGGGAGCGCACCGACAAAGTCGAAGCGCTGAAACAGGCGGCCGGCGCGCTGGCCGCCGCCGGCGACTAACCCCAATCTCATCGCTTGTATTCAGCTATGCGTTCCCCGTCTCGCCCATGGGGAGCGCATATTCACTTCCGGGGAATCGTCAGAAACATCGCAATCCTGTTCATCCCGGTAAAATGCCCCCAGCGCCGGAGAGTCGATAGCCGCAAGCCGGCGCGTGAGCCTAACCCATGGACACGATTGTTCCCCTGCGCCGGTTCGCTTCCTGGCTCATTGACCGGCTGCTGTTTTTGGCCGCTGGGGCCGGCGTTCTCTCCGTCGTCGGGATGCCCGGTTCCCCCGGCCCGGAGTTAATCAGCTTTGACGTGTACGATTTCTTCGCCATACAGATGCCCTTGTCGCTGCTTATCACCTACTGCATCACACTCTAATCGGTTTCGTTATCGACGCCCTGTTCATCCTGCGGGACCGCGCGGAACGTCGTTCCGTCTCCGACCGCATCGCCGGCACCGTGGTCGCCCGCCGCCGCTGGCGGTGAGAGACCAACCTCGCCAATGGGCTTCACGCTACTCTCCCCGTCGAAATCTCACGCAGTTAAAATCACGTGCTCGGCGCTCCGGCAAAACCGGAAAGCCTGGTACCTTTCAGGGCTATCGCATATGGACTGTTGTACCTTATCTATTGTAACAATGGCAGCGCCACCGGCTATGTTAGAATTACTTAATGAGCACCTCGATCAAGTTCGGCACCGATGGCTGGCGCGGCATCATCGCCGACGATTTCACCTTCGCCAACGTGGCCCGCTGCTCCCAGGGGCTGGCCGATTACCTGCGCGCCGAGGGTTCGGCGAGCAACGGGCTGGTGGTAGGCTACGATACCCGGTTTGCCTCTCGCGAGTTTGCCGAAACGGTGGCCTCAGTCATCGCCGGCAACGGCATTGCGGTGCAGCTCTGCGCGGAGCCGGCTCCCACTCCGGTCGTCAGCCATGAGGTCGTGCAACTGGGCGCGGCCGGTGGGGTGGTCATTACTTCCAGCCATAATCCGGCCGCCTGGAGCGGCTTCAAGTTCAAGTCGGCCCAGGGCGGCAGCGCCAGCCAGGCGGTCACCGACATGCTGGAACTCTGCATCGACTCCGCCGGACCGCCCAAAACGCGGCCGCTGGAAGCCGGCCGCGACGCCGGATTGGTCCACGATATCGACCCGGCGCCGGCCTACCGGGAGTCCATCGCCCGCCTGGTCAACCTGGAGGCCATCCGCGCCGCCGGCCGGCACGTGCTGGTGGATGCCATGCACGGCGCCGGCGCCGGCTACCTGCCGGACCTCCTCAAGGGTGGAACCACCTCGGTAACCGAACTGCGCGCCGAGGTCAACCCGGCCTTCCCCGGCATGGCGCAACCGGAACCCATCGCCCAGAACCTGACCGATCTGCGCCGGCGCGTTCCGGCTGAGGGCGCGTCGGCCGGGCTTGCCCTGGACGGCGACGCTGACCGCATCGGCCTGGTGGACGAGACCGGGCGTTTCGTCAGCACTCTTGAGGTATTTTCCCTGCTGGCTCTCTATCTCCTGGAGCGCGGCGACCGGGGCGCGCTGGTCAAGGGCGTTACCGCGTCCATTATGCTCAACAAGCTGGCGCAGCGATACAGCGTGGACATTGCCGAGATGCCGGTGGGATTCAAGAACATCGGGCCGCGCTTCGTGGCTGACGACGCATTGCTGGGCGGCGAGGAAAGCGGCGGCTACGCTTTTCGCGGCCATATCCCGGAGCGCGACGGCATACTCAGCGGCCTGTATCTCCTGGAATATATGGCGGTCGAAGGGCTGACCGCATCGGGGATGGTGAAACGGCTGTTTGATGTAGTGGGAGAGCATCATTACCAACGCCGGGACGTGGCCTTTGACCCGGCGGAACGGGCGGCGATAACGGAGCGATTGGCCGGCTCACCGCTAACCGAGTTGGCGGGAATGCCGGTCACCAATATGGACGAGATAGACGGCCGGCGCTGGATACTCGACGCCGGCTGGGTGGCAGCGCGCTTCTCCGGAACGGAGCCCTTGCTCCGCATTTACTGCGAGGCCGATACCGACGCCAACGTAACGCTCCTGCTGGACGCCATGCAGGCCCATCTGGGGGTGTAGCCAAAACCGAAGGCCACCGCAACGTATCAGAATTGAGGAACGAAAGTGGAGTACGCAACCCCCATCCGCCGGCTCATGGCCTATATCCTGGACGGCATATTGTTCTTCCTCACCCTCATCATCGGCTACATCATTTGGTGGCTGATCGTAATCGGCAGGGGCCAAACGCCGGGCAAGCAACTTCTGGGCATCCGGGCTATGCTCCGCGATGGTTATCCTCCAGGCTGGGTGAACACTTTCGTCCGCGAAATCGTCAAGTTGGTGGCCCACAGCTTTGTCATCGGTTTCTTCGCCGACATTATCCTGCTGCTGATGGATGAGGAAGAGCATCGCTCCCTGGCCGACCGGGTGGCGAATACGGTGGTGGTTCGCAATGACCCGAACCCGTTGCTCAACCGGAGAAGACCGTTCTAGGGAGCGTCGTCAAATCGCCCGTCATTCCGGCTTTCGCCGGAATGACGAAAAAACGCAATTGACGACACACCCTAACCGGAGGCCCGCCATGCTTATCGATGACCAGCGTGAGGAAATAGCAGAGTTCTGCCGCAAGCATGAAATCATCCGGTTCTGGATGATGGACGAACCGTTGCTCAACGCAGCGGTGAACGCCGGACGCCCCAGCATCATCGTAACCTTTCGTCCCTATTGGGTTGCCGCCCCCGAAAAGCTCGCCCGGATGGAACGTGACCTTGCCGCCATCACCGGCCCGGAGACCGCTATTTACTCAACCGACGGTCTCAGTCCCCGGCTCACCGAAAAAATTCTCAAGCAGGCGACCCCCATCTTTCCCGACCCGGCTGCGCCCCCGGCTACCCACGAAGCCGTCGCCCAGTTCTGCCAAAAGCATCACATCGCCAAGCTGTGGCTGCTTGACGCTCCGCTGCCTGATGCGCATGAAAAGGAGTTTTCCCCCAGCGTCATTGTGAACTTTCACCCCGGCTACCCCGGCGGCTTTGAATTTTTCAGAATTGAAAGAGGGCTTCGGGCGCTGTTTGGCCCTGGCGCGACTCTCTATAAAGAGGAACGACTGAGGGAGGAAACCAAAACGGAAACGCTCAAAATGGCTGAAGTTTGCTATGCCGACCCTGCGTGAGGACTTGGGCTATATGCAGGCCGCCGCCGTGGATGCCGCGGCGATTCTGGGTGATGTTTCCCTGGCAGCGTTGGAACAAAACCGTGAAAAGCAGGCTGCCTTGTGCTACTTGGTCATCGTGGCCGGCGAGATGACCATCCGCATCAGCAACCGGGATGAGCACTTGCCCTATCCCGGTATAGATTGGGAGCAACTCTCAGGAATGCGAAATATACTGGCGCACCAGCCGGAGAACGCTGATTACACAATCATCATTGACACAATCACCAACGATTACCCGCCTCTCATCACCGCCGTCGACGCCATACTGCGGGAATTGCCATGACTACCCCCACTACTCCCACCTTCATCGACCGGCTTCCCGTCAGCCGCAGCATCCTGCTGGCGGCGGTGATCGCGGCTATTGCTTACGCTATCGCCGTCGTCGGCGCGCTGCTGTTACGGAGCAGTGAGGGCATCGACGGCGTGAACCGATTCGTGGAACTGTTATCCGGGTCGTCGGGCACGGGCATCAGCAATGTGGGAATCAAGCTGGGTTTCGCCTACGCGGTAGGAGCGGCCTCTGCGGTCAACCCCTGCGGTTTCGCCATGCTGCCGGCCTACCTGGGCCTGTACGTCAGCGGCGGCAATCGGGAGCAGGACAGCCGGCAGCCGCTCCGGTTAATCGCTCGAGCGCTCATGGTCGGACTGTCGGTTTCGGTCGGTTTCGTGGTCCTCTTCGGGTTGGTGGGCCTGATCCTGGGTTTCGGCTCCCAGGCCATCGTGGTGAAGGCGTTGCCCTACGTGGGCCTGGCGATAGGCGTACTGCTCATCGGGGCCGGCGCATTCATGGCCGGCGGAGGCAAGATTTACACCAGCCTGGCCCAGCGCGCGGCGTCTCGCATCGGTGACCCGGGGCAGATGAACCTGCCCGGGTACGTCTTGTTCGGGGTCAGCTACGGCCTGGCATCGTTGAGTTGCACGCTGCCGCTGTTCCTGGCCGTCCTTGGAGTTGGCGCCGGTTTATCGTCCGGATGGCTGGACACACTGGGCCAGTTTCTGCTCTATGCCGCCGGTATGGGCAGCGTGATACTGGCGTTGACGCTGGGGATGGCCGTGGCCCGCTCCGTGATGGTGCGGTGGCTGCGGGCGGCGCTGCCCTACGTGGGCATTGTCGGCGCGTGGCTGATGGTGGTAGCCGGCGTGTACATCATGTTCTACTGGCTGACCATCGGGCGGGACTTGTTCTGAAATAACAATGCCCCTCGGTGTCTGGCCGAGGGGCGCCACTCAGCCCCGTTATGATGGGATGGTAAAGACGGTTCGCCGGTCGGCGTCGTGAGTGTGGTTCGCCAGCCCGACCAGTATCCGGTTGGTTTGCTGAATGTCAGCTCGCAACTCGTTGATAGTAGCGGTCAGGATATCGAACTTGGCGTCAAATTTGGTGTCCAAGTCGCCAATCTTGTTTTCCAAGTCATCAACCTTGGTTACAAGGTTGTCGATCCGGGTTTCTTGGTTATCAACCTTGTTGACAAGTTTGCCCAATTGAAAGCTGCCCCTGATCAGCAGCACGACCACGGTGACGCCAAGGCCAGCGCCGGCGATGATGGCGGCAACGACGGCAATGCTCATAGTCGTCCTCCGGGAAAGACGGGGCAGCTTTTGGCTTTTACCGCTTGGTGTACTGCGGGGCGCGTCGGGCGCGCTTGAGGCCGTACTTCTTGCTTTCCTTTACCCGGGCGTCGCGGGTGATGAAGCCGGCCCGGCGCAGGCTGGCCTTGAGGCCGGGATCGAAGACCACCAGGGCGCGAGATATGCCGTGCCGGATCGCCTCAGCCTGAGCGTTGACGCCGCCGCCGGACACCTGGACCTGCACGCGGAACCGCCCCACCGTGCCGGAGGTAGCGAAAGGTTCGCGCACGGTGGACTGCCAGGGCAGCCAGTTGAAGTAAGCTTCCATGGGTTGGTCGTTGACGATGATGGCCGTGCCGTCGTCGGGGTAGAGGCGTACCTTGGCGATAGCCCGCTTGCGCCGGCCCGTTCCATAGAAGTACTGCTGCTGAGGTTCTGCTTGCGTCACCATGTTGAATACCTGCTTGCCGGTGGGTAGTTAATAGAGAATTGCAAAACCGGTCATTGCGAGCGCAGCGTGGCAATCCCGCTCTCGTAATAGGGCAGTTTGCCAACAGGATGCCCGGACGCCAGCGAGATTCCTGCGCTACGCGCGGAATGGCAGCAGGCCAGTAGGTAGTTTTGCAATTATCTCAGTTAATGGCCGGGTGATGCTTACCCGTCGCTGCCGACTTGCGCCTCGTGGGGGTGCTGGTCGCCGGCGTACACGCGCAGTCGCCGCAGCATTTGCCGGCCCTGCCTGTTGGACGGGAGCATGCCCTTGACCGCCAGGCGTACCACCCGCTCGGGCCGCTGCTCCATCATGTCGCGCATCAGGAAAGATTTGAGGTTGCCCACGTATCCGCTGTGCCGGTAGTACATCTTCTGCATCAGCTTGCGGCCCGTGATGCGAACCTGGTCAGCGTTGATTACCACCACGTGGCAGCCGGTGATGACGTGGGGCGTATAGGTGGGTTGGTCCTTGCCCTGGAGAGCCACGGCGACCTGTCGGGCCAGGCGACCCAGGCTGATGCCGGTGGCGTCAATGACCCGCCAGCGGTCCGGTACGTCGCCGGCTTTGGCGAAATAAGTGCTGGTTCGTTTCATGTCAGTTGGCAACCTTTAGCAAGTGGTCGTGTTGCGGGTAGTGTACCGACTGCAGGCACAATCCTTTGGCCGGCAGTGTGGGAATTTGGTGTTGTCGTTGGGTGCGTCCGGCCAGGGTTTCCGACATGGCGTGAATGGGAAGTCTGCCTTTGCCTATTTCCACCAATACCGCGTTGGCCCGCCTGATTTGATGACGCAGAAACCCGTTGGCGGCACAATCAATGATGATGACATCCTGATTTGCGGGGCTGCGTTTCACGTTCCAGTTGAACACCTGCCGCACTGCGCTTTGATCGTCCGGGTGTCCGGTGGCAATTTGGCGGAAATCCCGGATGCCCAGAAGGCTGACAGCGGCCTGTCGCATCGCGGCAAGGTCCAGCGGGAGTCTTTCCTGGTGGTGAGTGCGGCGCAACAGGGGACATGGAACCGGCCGGTTGAGGATACTGTACCGATAACGGCGTTTCCTCGCGCTGCGACGGGCATTGAAACCGGGTGGCATATCGTTGGCGACTATAACCCGGATCGCGTCGGGCAGATAGTGGTTCATCGCGGCGATGATCACCTCCGTCCGGTGCGCGCTGCAAGTCGCCAAGTCCACCACCTGCCCCAGGGCGTGCGCCCCCGAGTCGGTGCGACTGGCCCCTCTGATCCTGACGGTCTCGCTGGTGAGTTTGGCGAAGGCTTGTTCCAGCTCGCCCTGTATGGTGGCTGCGTCGGATTGCCACTGGAAGCCGGCGTACCCGGCGCCTTCGTATGCCACTACCAGGGCGATGCGGCGTACCTTCGTTTCGGCGGTGCGCTGGGATGTCATGGGTTAATTCGGGCGATGGCAATTCCTCGTTGGGTTGGGATGAACGCTCATCTCGTCATTCCGGCCAAAGAACGTCACCCCGTGCCTGATATGGGGCCGTGATTCAGAACGGCGATTTAAACCAGTTCAATAACGGCCATGTATGCGCCGTCACCCTGCCGCGGGCCCAGTTTGACGATGCGGGTGTATCCGCCAGGGCGTTCCGCGTAGCGGGGACCGAGTTCGTCAAAGATCTTGGCGACAACCGCCTTGTTGGGCAACTGGCTCAGGGCAGTGCGCCGGTTGTGGAGCGAACCCTTCTTCCCATGAGTGATGAGCTTCTCGGTCATCACGCGAGTCTCCTTGGCCTTGGCCAGGGTGGTGGTGATGCGCTCGTGTCTGATCAAATCCGCCGTCAAGCCACGGAGGAGAGCTTTGCGCTGGTCCTTATACCGGCTGAGTTTGCGGCCGGCGACGCGGTGGGAAGGCATTGCTAGTCTCCGTCTTCATCATAATCGAGGTCGTAATCATCGTCCGGTTCGGGGTCGAATACCAGGTTGCCACCGGACTGGCTGAGATAGTCATCCGCGAAATCGCCTCCGGCCGGGCGCGATGAGGCGACGCCCAGCTCGGCCAGCTTGCCCTGGAGTTCCTCCAGCGATTTCTGGCCGAAATTCCGGATGTTCAAAAGGTCGTCAGCACTCAAATCCAGGACCTGTCCGACCCGGTCCAGCTTGGCGCGCTTGAGGCAATTGAGCGTGCGGGAGGAGAGGTCCAGACGCTCGATGGGCATGAGGTACACTTCCGAGGCCACGGTAAGATTGGTCGTGTCCAGGGGAGCATCGGTCGGACGGCTCAACTGGTTGAACATGAAGAAGTGCTGCACCAGGTTGTCCGAGGCTTCCTGGATGGCAGCCAAGGGGTTCACCGCTCCATCGGTCCACACTTGCAGGATCAAGCGTTCCCAGTCGGTTTGCTGACCAACCATCATCCGTTCCACCGAGTATTCCACCTTGCGGACCGGGTTGTAGATGGCATCAACCGGCAGCACGCCTACGGGCAGGCCGGCCATATTGTCGCCCTGGGCTACCTGCTGGTAGCCCTTCCCCGACTCGACGTTGAACTCAATGGACAAGCCCACGTCCGGATTGTCCAGCGTGGCCAGGTGCAGTTCCGGATTGACGATCTGATAGTCGCTGGCGGTGGAAATATCGCCGGCGCAGACGCGGCCCTCGCCGCGGACGTCCAGCCGCATCTTGCCCGTGCGCCTGGTCAACGCGTGGATGCGGATACGCTTGACGCTCAGGAGGAGGTCCATAACCTCTTCCTTGATGCCGGGGATCACGGTGTATTCGTGGGGGATCCCATCTATTTTCACCCATGTCACCGCAGTGCCCTGGATGGAGCTGAGCAGCAGTCGCCGGAGCGGGTTCCCCACCGTGGTGGCAAAACCCCGTTCCAACGGCTCCAGCGCCACCCGGGCGTAGGTATCGTTGTGTTCGATCACCCGAATGGCGGGTGGTGGTATTTCCGGTTCGGGTTCCCGCAGGGGCGGGAGTATTTGAGGATCTAACATTCCGCTGCTTACCTTGAGTAGTACTCGACGATCAGGCGGGAGTTGATAGTCTCGGGCAGTTCATTGTCGGCCGGCATGGAAATCACCTGGCCGGCCATCTGGGTAAGGTCCAGGGTAAGCCAGCTGGGTAGTGTTCGCTTGGGCAAGCCGTCGGTTCGGTCGGCGAAGAACTCGCGGCGCTTGGAGGTTTCGGTCCACGCGATGGTTTGTCCGGGCTTGACCAGGAAAGACGGAATATCGGTCTTGCGCCCGTTGACGGTAAAGTGGCCGTGCTGGACCATCTGGCGGGCCTGCTTGCGGGAGTCGGCAAACCCCAACAGGTAGATGACGTTGTCCAGCCGCCGCTCCAGCGTGCGCAGCAGGTTGTTCCCGGAGATGCCCGGGGTGTTGAAAGCGTCGTTCATGTACTTGCGGAACTGCCCTTCCATGATGCCGTACATCTGGCGGGCCTTCTGCTTTTCCCGCAGGTGGACGCCGTAATCCGAGACGCGACGCCGCCGGTTGCCGGCGCCTCCCGGCGGCACGTGGCGGCGCTCAATGGCGCAGCGCGGCGAGAAGCAGCGGTCGCCCTTCAGGAAGAGTTTCTCCCCGGCGCGGCGACACAGACGGCAAGAAGGTCCGGTATATCTGCCCATGTTTTCTGTCCGTTGGTGGTGTGAAGGTTACAAATTGTCATTCCGAGCGTGGCGAGGAACCTCGTCGCAGCAGCGCGCTGTTTGCCAAACTGACGTCACAAACGGAACGGGATTGCCGCGCTGCGCTCGCAATGATATTTGCATACGGGGTCGGCGGGTCACACCCGCCGGCGTTTCGGCGGGCGCACGCCGTTGTGGGGGATGGGCGTAACGTCGCGGATGCTGTTGACGTTGAGGCCGGCGGCCTGAAGCGCCCGGATGGCGGGTTCGCGTCCTGATCCGGGGCCCTTGATGTACACGTCGATGTTGCGCATGCCCATGTCCACGCCCCGTCGGGCAACCTGTTCGGCGGCCCGTTGGGCGGCGAAAGCGGTGCCTTTTCGGGAGCCGCGGAAGCCGGCCGTGCCGGAACTGCCGGAAGCCACCACGTTGCCGTCCGGGTCGGTCAGGCTGACCAGGGTGTTGTTGAAGGTCGAGTAGATGTAGGCGCGGCCCTGGGGAATGGACCTGCGCTCACGGCGACGGGTACGCGGTCTGGGCATTGGGCTTCCTCTTGGTGGCGTGATTTTGACAAACGCCGGCAGCAGCAGTTACTTCTTTCCACCGGTGCGGCGGCCCCGTCCGGCAACGGTTCGGCGGGCGCCCTTGCGGGAGCGGGCGTTGGTTCGGGTGCGCTGGCCATGCACGGGCAGGTTGCGGCGGTGTCGGAGGCCGCGATAGCTGCCGATGTCGATCAGCCGGCGGATGTTCTCGTTGTTCTCGCGCCGCAGGTCTCCCTCGGTAATGTAATCCTGGTCAACGATGACGCGGATGCGGTCAACTTCCATCTCCGAAAGCTCGTTCATCCGTGGCGGCAGCTCCATGTCCAGATTGGCCTTGCCAACGATTTCCAAGGCTTTGGCGGGGCCAATTCCGTAGATGCTGCGCAGGGCGATGTGCGCTCGCTTGCGGTCGGGTACGTCAACTCCGGCGATACGAACCATGGTCATGCTCCTGAATCTATTTTCGTCATTTCCGCGTTTCCACCGTCGTTCTCGCTTTTGCGAGAATCCGGCGAGTACGGAATAAGGCCGGCTTTCTGATGGCGGTGATTTTCCCGGGTTCCTGCCCCGTATCAAGTACGGGGCGACGTTCTTTCGCAGGAACGGAGGAACGACGGTTTGATTTCTAAAATGTCAACACAGCCTAGCCCTGGCGCTGGGCGTGCTTGCTGTTGATGCAGATGATGCGGACCACACCCTTGCGCCGGATGACCCGGCAGCGATCACAGCGTGGTTTTACGGATGCTGACACTTTCATCGGGATTCTCCGTAGCCTTCGCTACTTGAAGCGATAGGTGATGCGGCCACGACTCAGGTCATAGGGGGACAACTCGACCAGGACACGGTCGCCGGGCAGTACCCGGATAAAGTGCATCCGGATCTTGCCCGAGATATGGGCCAACACTTGGTGATCGTTGGGCAGTTCCACCCGGAACATCCCGTTGGGGAGAGCTTCAGTTACCTGAGCCTCAACTTCTATCGCTTCTTTTTTAGCCATAAATCAGCCTGCTTTAGGCGCGCTTTCCCCGGCGTCGAGCGCCGATGGGCGCGGACCTCGTCAGTCGTGTACGGTAAGTATTTTCGGACCATCTTTGGTGATGGCCAGGGTGTGCTCAAAGTGGGCGGAAAGCGCCCGGTCAGCGGTCACCACCGTCCAGTCGTCGTCCAGGATTTCGGTGGCCTCAGTACCCAGGTTCAGCATGGGTTCGATACAGATGCACATACCGGGCCGGAGCAGGACACCCTTGCCCGGTTCGCCGTAGTTGGGAACCTGGGGGTCTTCGTGCAGGTGCCGGCCCACGCCGTGGCCGACAAACTGGCGCACTACGCCGTATCCTCGAGCGATGGCGTAACTTTCCACCGCTGCGCCGATATCCCCGATGCGGTTGCCCGGCTGGGCCGCGGCGATGCCTTCATACAGGCTCGCGTTGGTGTCGTCCATCAACCGCTGGGCGTCTTCGCTGATCTGGCCCACCGCCACCGAGATGGCGGCGTCGCCGATGAAGCCGTCGATGGTGGCTCCCACGTCCATCTTAATAATGTCGCCCTCTTTGAGGACGCGCTTGCCGGGGATGCCGTGAACAATCTCCTCGTTCACCGAGGCGCAGATGGCGGCTGGGAATCCCTGGTAGCCGAGGAAAGTGGGCACCGCGCCCATGCTGCGGATGTTCTTGTCCGCGATACGGTTGAGATCGCCGGTGGTTATGCCGGGCTCCACCGACTTCTTGAGCAGGGTGAGCGTAGCGCCGACAATCGCGCCGGCCCTGGCCATGGCCTCCATCTCACGACGGGACTTGATGGTCACGCCCCCGGTATAGGATGAGGGGGCATTGGATGCTGTTTTTCGCTTGGGTTTGCGTTCCACCATTATGATTATACTCCAATTCCCAGGTTATGGAAACGGTCTGCCAAGCGGCGTACCGAGTTGGCGCAGTGGCTAATAACTGTTCGCCACTACTCACCGACGTTGACTCCCAAAACCCGCAACACGGATGCATTGACCGACTCAATGGCCCCTTCCCCCGGGATGTTAGACAGAAGCCCCCGGTCCCGGTAGAAGTCAAGCAGGGGCGCGGTCTCCTGGTGATACACGGCAAGGCGGTTGGTCACCGCTTCCGGCGTGTCGTCGTCCCGCTGGTAAATGTCGCCTCCGTCGGAGCAGTCCGCGCATCGTCCCGGCGGCGCGCCGGTGGCGGCGTCTTGGGTGTAGGGCCGCTGGCAAGAGCGGCAGATGTAGCGGTTGCTGAGCCGGCGGATCAGCTCGTCGTCAGCTACCTGGATGTGTATGACCTGGTCAATGCCCTGGCCGCGTTCTCCCAGCGCCGACTCAAGGGCCTGCGCCTGGTTGGTGTTGCGGGGGAAGCCGTCGAGCATGAACCCGTCGCCGTCGCCAATCCGGCCGATGCGGTCAATCACCATGCCAATGGTCACTTCATCGGGGACCAACGCGCCTCGGTTCATGTAGCCCCGCGCCATCTCTCCCAGCTCGGTGCCGTTGGACAGGTGATGCCGGAACAGGTCGCCCGAGCTGACGTGCTCAATGCCCAATCGCTCCCGGAGCAACTGGGCCTGGGTGCCCTTGCCGGCTCCGGGTGGGCCGAAAAGCACCAGTTTGAGGGCGCTGCGCTCGGTCATCGTAAGAATCCCTCGTAGTTGCGCATCATCAATTGCGCTTCCAGTTGTCGCAGGGTGTCCAGACCCACGCCCACCATGATAAGCAGGCTGGTGCTGCTGAGGGCAATGGCCTCCACGTTGGTGACCAGTGACGCCAGGTACGGCACGATGGATATGAATCCCAGGAACAGGGCGCCCCCCATGGTGAGGCGAATGATGACCCGGTTCAGATAATCCTGGGTTGGCCGCCCGGGTCGGATGCCCAGCACGAACCCGCCGTTGCGTTGCAGGTTTTCGGCGATGTTCTGCTGCTGGAACACTACCAGCGTGTAGAAGAAGGTGAAGGCCACCACCAGTAAGAAGGCCAGCGCCCAGTAGATGGGGCCGCTGGGGCTGAGGGCCACCTGTATATTGCCGGCCAGGTTGCCGACGAAACCGCCGGTGGCGCTGAGGTACTGCGCCACCGTGCCCGGCATGATAACGATGGAAAAAGCGAAGATCAGCGGGATCATGCCGGCAGAGTTGATCCGCAGCGGTATGTAGGTGGAGCCAGATTGCCGGTACATCTGCCCGCCTCGGAATATGCTGCGCCCGTACTGCACCGGAATGCGCCGGTGGGCTTCGTTGAATACCACGATGAGCGCGATGATGAGCAGCCCGATCAGCGCAAAGAAGAACACGCCGATGATATTGTCCCGGTCCAGGAAGCCGGTGGCCAGCAGCCCGGGGAAGCCAACCACGATACCGGCGAAGATGATCAGCGAGATGCCGTTGCCGATGCCCCGCTCCGTGATCAGCTCGCCCAACCAAACCAGGAACATGGTTCCGGCGGTAAGGGAGAAGATCATGGCCATGGTCGGCAGCAGCGCGTCCCCGGTGAAGCCCACGTTGGTCAGCACGTTGGCCTGCTGCAACAGCACCAGCTGGGCGAAGGCTTGCGCGATGGCGATGGGCACCGTGCCCCAATGGGTGATGCGGTTCATCTTGATGCGCCCGGCCTCACCCTCCCGTGAGAGGCTCTGCAATTGAGGTATCACCGGCGTCAGCAACTGCATAATGATGGACGCGGTGATGTAGGGAAACACCCCCAGAGCCACGATGCTCATGCGGCTCAACGCGCCGCCGGAGAAGAGGTCCAGGAAACCCAGCAGCTGGTTGTTCTGGAACAGTTGCTCCAGGTTGCCCAAGTCCAGGCCGGGTATGGGTATGTGCGCCACCAGCCGGTAGAGGGCCAGCATCCCCAGGGTGAACAGGATCTTGGCCCGCAGGTCGGGCAGGCTGAACGCGTCGATGGCCGCCTGCAGCAGGCGTGGCCATCGACCGCCTCCCTGTACTTCTGACTGGATCATGGTTTGTCGGGCCTTGCTTCCATCGACCGGATGAGGCGGCTACAGTTCTTCCACCGAGCCGCCGGCCGCTTCGATCTTGGCGCGGGCGGAAGCGGTGAATTTGTGCGCCGCAACGGTCAGCGGACGGTCCAGTTCGCCGTCGCCCACCACCTTCACCGGCCGTCGCGTGCGCCGGATGACGCCCAGACGATGCAGTATTTCGGGAGTAACCCGTGTGTTGGCCTCAAAGCGTTCCCGAAGGGTTTCCAGGTCCACCAGCGCGTAGTAGGTCTTGTAGCGGTTGTTGAAACCCCGCTTCATGGGGAGACCTTTGATCAACGGCATCTGGCCGCCTTCAAACCCGGGCCGCACCCCCGGGCCGGAGCGGGACTTCTGGCCCTTCAGGCCGCGCCCGGCGTAGCTGCCGCCGCCGGCGGCGTCGCCGCGGCCAACCCGCTTGCGCGCTCGCCGCGCGCCTTTGGGCGGGGATACCTCGTGCTCCATCATGGTTATGGTTGCTCCATGTAATACGTCAGGGATTGGATAAAGTCCGCTCGGCGGCAATTGTCTGAATCAAGTGTCAGGGATCAATCAACCGGTTCCACCACCACCAAATGCCGCACCTTGTTGACCATCCCCATTATCGTGGGGCTGTCCTCGTGGACGACCGAGTGGTTCAACCGTTTCAGACCCAAAGATTCGACGATGCGCCGCTGATTGGACGGACGCCCGATGCAGCTTTTCTTCCAGGTGATTTTGATCTGCGCCATTGTGGTTCGTTCCTGCGCTCGGCTGTCTAGAGGGTGCAAGTGGTTATCCCCGGCGTTCAGGCGGTCTCTTCGGCCGCGTCGGTCGCGGTTGCGACCGGCGCGTCGTCCCCGGCGGCCGTTTCAGCATCGGCGGGGGGATCCGCATCTTCCGCCGCGCTGCCATTCTCTACAGCAGCGGGAGCGTTTTCGGACGCCGCGGCGGCCAGTTCCGCTGCGGTATCAGCAACGGCTGGGGGGTCCGGCGCAGCCTCAGGCGCGGCGGTTTCGGCCGGCGGCGCGGCGGCTGCTGCTTCAGGAGCCGCCGCCGATGCTCCGTTTGCGCTTGGCGGAGTTAGGCCCAGGCGAGCGGCGCGTTCCGTTTCCGGATCACGGAGCCGGCTCAGGGCTTCCAACGTGGCCTGGACGATGTTGATGGGGTTGCGGGAACCCAGGGATTTCCCTACCACGTCCTGTACGCCGCCCAATTCCAGCATGGCCCGCATTGCGCCGGCGGCGATGACGCCGGTACCCAGCGGAGCCGGCTTGATGATCACGATGGACGCGCCTTTGCGCACCGAGATTTCGTGGGGGATGGTGCTGCCCTTGATGGGGATCTGGATGGTGCTGCGCCGGGCCACGGCGGTTCCCTTGCGGACCGCGTCGGGGATGGCCAGCGCCTTGCCCATGCCGGCGCCCACGCGCCCCTGCCCGTCGCCCACAACGACCAGAGCGTTGAAGCGCAGCCGGCGACCGCCCTTGACAACCTTGGCAATGCGGCGGGTGTGGACCACCCGTTCGTTCATGCCGCCGCTGTCGTCTTCGCGTTGGCGCTGTTCCCGGTCGCGGCCTCGACCGCCGCGCCCACCGCGACGTTCCCCACCACCTTCACCACCCCGGTTGCCCGGGCCGCCCCGGTTGCCCGGGCCGCCGCCTCGATTGCCTGGGCCGCCTCTTGCCCCTCTGCGGGATGCGGGAGATACCATCAGAAAACAAGCCCTCCTTCGCGGGCGGCGTCGGCCAGGGCCTTGACCCGACCGTGGAAACGATAACCGCCTCGGTCAAACACCACCGAGGTCACGCCGGCCGCAATGGCCCTTTCGGCCACCAGCTTGCCGACGGCAACCGACGCTGACGTTTTGGGCGTGGCATCGTCCTTGCCGATTTCGTGGCTGGAGGCATACGCCAGGGTATGGCCGCGAGCGTCGTCGATCACCTGGGCATAGATGCTCTTCAGGCTGCGAAAGACGCACAGGCGTGGCCTCTGGGCGGTGCCGATGACCTTGTTGCGAACCCGGCGGTGCCGGACGACGCGCAATTTTCGGGAGTCTTTATCGCGTGGCATTTCACTTTTGCTCTTGGATGCGTGGTGGATGACAACGGCGCAGCGTCGGGATGGGCGGCGCCTAGACGGCGCGCCGGGCAGCCGCTTTGCCGGGTTTGAGACGGAGCGCTTCGCCCTGGTAGCGGATGCCCTTCTCCTTGTAACGATTCGGGGGGCGGACCTTGCGGACTTTGGCCGCCAACTCGCCGACCTTCTGCTTGTCAACGCCGCTGATGTGGACCCGGTTGTTGCCCTCAACCAGCATGGTCAGCCCTTCCTGCGGGAACACGTCCACGGTATGGCTGTAACCTACGCTAAGGGTAATGCCTTCCCCGTTTTGCTGGACGCGATAGCCCACGCCCATCAGCTCCAGGGTCCGGCTGTAACCTTCAGTGACCCCGATGATGGCGTTGGCGATCAGCGAGCGGGTCAGGCCGTGCAGGGAATGGTGGAACTTGCGCTCCGTCAAGCGCTCCACGACTACCTGGCCGTCTTCAGCCGTCACGTTGACTTCAGGGTGATACCGCTGCGTGACCTGCCCCTGAGGCCCCGTCACTATAACGCCGCCGTAGATGACCTCTACCTGCACGCCGTCAGGGATCGGGATAGGCTGCCGGCCGATGCGGGACAACGGCTTCTCGGTGGGCGGAACCCGCTGGGCCACGCCCTGGCTTGGCATCACTTCGTTACCAGACATAGCAGACCAACTCTCCTCCGATACCCTTGCGCCAGGCTTCGTAGCCGGTCATCATCCCCTGGGATGTGGAGACGATGGCGATGCCCAAACCGCCGTACACCCGCGGGATTTCGCCCCTGCCGACGTGTACGCGCAGACCGGGCTTGCTGATGCGCTTCAGGCCGCGAATGGCGTTCTGAGCGTCGTCGCGATATTTCAGATGCACCCGCATGGTGGGGAACTTCTGGTTCCGCGCCAGATCCCAATCCCGGATGTAGCCCTGGTCCTTCAGGATGTCGGCGATGGCGGTTTTCATCTTGGACTGGGGCACCAACACCGTCTGGTGCCGGGCCTGGATAGCGTTGCGAATGCGGGTCAGCATATCAGCAACCGGGTCGTTAATGGGCATTGCGGCGTCGCTCCTTTCCCTTTTCTTCTACAGGCTGGCCTTGCGGACGCCGGGCAGGAACCCTTCCAGCGCCATCTCGCGGAAGGAAATGCGAGATAGCCCGAAGTGCCGAATGTAGCCACGGGGTCGTCCGGTGGCGCCGTCCCGGTTGCGGATGCGGTTGGGATTAGCGTCGTGGGGCAGCAGGGCCAGTTTTTGGCGAGCCTCAAAACGCTGGCGCGCCGTATTCGTCATGTCCCGAGCCTCCGCCAGCAGGGCGGCGCGCAGGGCGGCGTATTGGGCGACGGTGCGCTTGCGCCGCTCGTTTTTGGCAATGGAGGATTTCTTGGCCAAGGTTCCTTTCTCCCGGTACTACCCGTCGTTCTCTTTATTGCTCGTCGTTCCCGGTACCGCCCGTATTCCCGCGAAAGCGGGAATACGGGAATCCAACTCGGTTCGCTTACTGCCGGATGAACGGCATATTGAAGTGCTCCAGCAATCGGGTCGCCTCGGCGTCGCTGCGGGCGTTGGTGGTAATAGTGACCTGGAGGCCGCGCAGTCGGTCGATGCTGTTGTAGTCAATCTCTGGAAACACGATCTGCTCCCGGAGGCCCAGCGAGTAGTTGCCGCGCCCGTCGAACCCGTTGCGGGAGATCCCCCGAAAGTCGCGAATACGCGGCAGCGCCATGTAGATCAAACGCTCCAGAAAGTAATACATCCGGTCGCCGCGCAGGGTCACGGCGGTTCCGATGGGGTTGCCCTGGCGCACCTTGAAACCAGCGATGGAGCGGCGGGCCCGGGTGATGACCGGTTTCTGCCCCGATATGGTGGTCAGATCCCGCACGGCGCTTTCCATCGCCCGCCCGTTGGTCAGGGCTTCGCCCAGGCCGATGTTCAGGTTAACCTTGGTGACCCGGGGAACCTGCATCGGGCTGGAGTATTCGAACTCCTGCATCATTGCGGGGATGATTTCCTCGCGGAACTTGATCTTGAAGGTCGGCGGCGGCAACTCGCCGGGTTGGGCGCCGTTGCTATCGGCCTCTTCCTGCCGTCGCCGCCGGCGACCGCCTCCGCCCTGGTTGGTTTGTTCCTGCCGGTCAGTAGCCATGATCATCACTCGTCCGCGTTATTCGTCCCGATTGCGGAACTGACTGCTGGGTTCGGTGTAGTTGCTCTGGATGAGCTTGACGTTGGAGATGTGGATGGACGCTTCCTGCTGAACCCGTCCGCCCTGTCGGATACCGGGCCTGGGCTTGTAGTGCTTGGTGACGACGTTCACGCCCTCGACCACGACACGGTTCTTTTCGGGGATCACGCCCAGCACACGCCCCGTCCTGCCCCGGTTCTTGCCGGCAATGACGAGGACGTCGTCGCCCCGGCGGATCTTGGTCTTCGCCATCAAACCACCTCCGGAGCCAGGGACACGATCCGCATGAAACCTTTGTCCCGCAGTTCCCGCGCTACCGGGCCGAAGATGCGGGTGCCTCGGGGCAGCTGGTTATCGTTGATGAGCACGGCGGCGTTGTCGTCGAACTTGATGTAGGTGCCGTCGGGCCGCAGCAGGGGCGCCGCCTGCCGGACCACCACCGCCTTGACCACGGTTCCTTTTCGCACCGGCGAATTGGGGATCGCCTCTCGCACCGTGCAGACTACGATGTCGCCCACCGATGCGTACTTGCGGCGGCTGGAGCCCGGTATGTTGATGAGTCGGATGCGTCGCGCGCCGCTGTTATCGGCCACGTGCAGCCTGGTGTAACTCTGAATCATCTACGCATCCTCGTCATCATCGGTATCGGCAACGGCAGCGGCCAGCGCCGCCTCAGGGCTGATGTAGTCGGATTCCCCGGCAATGGGTTCGATCACCGCGTCCCCTTCCAGTTCAATGGCCCGCACCTCGGCAACTTCCCGCCGAGCCAGCACTTCCAGCAGCCGCCAGTGCTTGGTGCGGGAGATGGGCCGGGTTTCCTGGATGCGCACGGTATCGCCAATCCGGCACTGCTGGTTCGGGTCATGGACGTAGAAACGGGTCACCCGGCGCATCTGCTTGCGGTAGACGCGATGGCGCTGTTTCCACACCAATTCCACTACGGCGGTTTTGTCCATCCGGGCGCTCACCACCGAGCCGACCCGAACTTTTCGCATTGCTTTGGCCATTACGGTATTCCTAATCCAGAACTGTCATTGCGAGCGCAGCGTGGCAATCGCGCTCCCGCCGCGGCGGTGGTTGGTTTATTCCAATTCCCGTTCCCGCAGGCAGGTCAGCATCCTGGCGATGTCCTTGCGCGTCTTGCGGGGCTGGTTAGTGTCCGTGAGTTGGTTGGTGGCGTCCCGAAAGCGCAAGTTCATCAGCTCCTTGCGGGATTTCTCCAGCTCTTCCAGGATCTGATCGTCGGTCAGCGCGCGGATTTCGTACATCTCCATGACGGGCTAACCTCCGGCAACGCCACTGAGCAGGGAGTTGACCCGGTCCCGGTACACCACCTTGGTGGGAATGGGCAGCTTGTGGGCGGCCCGGTGGAGGGCCTCTTCAGCCTGTTGAAGCGGCACTCCGCCTACCTCGAACATGATGCGGCCCGGCTTGACCACGGCCACCCAGTGGTCGTTGGCCGCTTTTCCGCCGCCCATGCGTACTTCCGCCGGCTTCTTGGATACCGGCTTGTCGGGGAAAATGCGGATCCAGGTGCGTCCGCCGCGTTGCAGGTGGCGAGAGATGGCAATACGGGCCGACTCGATCTGTCGGGCCGTAATCCACTCGGGACTCATTGCCTTCAGGCCAATCTCGCCGAACTCCACCGTGTTGCCGGTGGTGGCGTTGCCCCGGCGCTTGCCCCGACCCATCTTCCGATATTTCGTCCTCTTGGGCTGCAGCATGGTGTCAGTCTCCGTTAAATGTCCAGTTCCGCCACTGCCATGTCGGCTTCGGCATCCTGGCTGGTGACGCGGAACTCAATGCTTTCCAGCTCGGCGTCCTCTTCCGCCGCCGCCGGCATGATCTGGCCCTTGTAGATCCAGACCTTAATGCCGATGCGTCCCATGGCGGTGCGCGCTTCGGCCAGGGCGTAGTCAATGTCGGCCCGCAGCGTATGCAGGGGAACCTGCCCCATCATCAGCTTTTCGGTGCGGGCGATTTCGGCGCCGGAAATGCGTCCTTTGGTGATGATCTTGATGCCCTCCGCGCCGGCTTGCATGGTGCGCAGCGCAGCCTGGCGCATGGCGCGGCGATAGGCGACCCGGCGGCTGAGCTGGTCGGCAATGTTGCGGCCCACCAGGTAGGGATCCATTTCGGGCTGAGCGATCTCGATGATGTTCAGCCGGAGCAGACCGCTGTTCATGGTCTCCAGACGGGAACGCAGGGCCTTAACTCGATCACCGTCGCGACCGATGAGGATGCCGGGACGGGCCGAATGGATGTTGACAATGGTTTCCTGCGCGGTGCGGTCAATCTCGATCTTGGCGATGCCGGCGTCGGAGAAGGCGGCGTATTCATTGTGGATGGTCCGGCGCAGGGAGAGGTCCTGCTGCACGCCGTTCCGGTATTGCGACCCGTTGTTGGCGTACCAGTGGGTTTTCCAGTCCTTGATAATACCCAGCCGGAAGCCGAAGGGGTGGGTTTTGTGTCCCATGGCTTAGCCCTCCTCCTCTATCGCGTCCACTTCGATGATGATGTGGCTGGAGCGGCGGGTAACCCGGCCAATCCGGCCCCTGGCGCGCGCCCGGAAGCGTTTGAGCGGAGGCGCCTGGTCTGCGGAGATGCGCGTGATACGCAGGTCGTTGCGGTTCATGAATTCGTTGTTTTCGGCGTTGGAGGCTGCCGACTGCACCACCTTGGCCACCGAGCGGGCCCAGGGGGAAGTCATCAGGCTGAGGTGATCCAGGGCGTCGTTCACCATCATGCCGCGCACCGCGTCCATGATGGGCTTGAGCCGCTTGGGAGAGGCCCCCACTCCTTTGGCCTTTGCTCTTACTGCTGGCATCCCGTCACCTCGACCGGCTGGAGCGTTCCGAGCGGGCCACGTGGCCCCGGTAAGTGCGCGTCGGGGCGAACTCCCCCAGGCGATGCCCCACCATATTCTCGGTGATGAACACGGGAACGTGGCGCCGGCCATCGTGGACGCCAAAGTTCAGCCCGACCATTTCGGGCATGATCATCGAGTCCCGCGACCAGGTGCGGATCACGGTGGCCTCGCCGGATTCGCGAACCCGGTTGACCTTCTTGAGCAGCTTGGGGTGGACGTAGGGTCCCTTCTTTATTGATCTTGACATGGTGACAACGACTGCCTGCAAGTACCCCGGCGGGTACGGGTACGTATTGGATTAGCCGGCCTAACGCCGCGAGCGTCGTCCGCGGATGATGAAGCGGCTGGAGGTCTTCTTCTTGTTGCGGGTCTTGTGTCCCAGGGTGGGTTTGCCCCAGGGCGACTTGGGACCGGGCATCCCGATGGGGGAGCGTCCCTCGCCGCCGCCGTGGGGGTGATCCACCGGGTTCTTGGCGACGCCACGGACATGGGGGCGGCGGCCCAGGCGCCGCTTGGCGCCGGCCTTGCCCAGGCTCTCGTTCTTGTGGTCAGGATTCGACAGCTGGCCGATGCTGGCCCGGCAGTTCAGCAGGATGCGTCGCATCTCTCCGGACGGCAAGCGGATCAGCACGTAATCGCCCTCCCGGGACAGCACTTGCGCTCCGGTGCCGGCGCCACGCACCAGTTGGCCGCCCCGGCCGGGCGTGAGTTCCAGATTGTGCACCATGGTTCCGGTGGGGATGTTGCGCAGGGGAAGCGCGTTGCCGGGGCTGATTTCCGCGCCGGGGCCGGATTCCACCCGGTCGCCTACTGAAAGGTTCACCGGCGCGAGGATGTAGGACTTCTCTCCGTCGGCGTAGTGGATCAGGGCGATGCGAGTGGTGCGGTTGGGATCGTATTCAATGGACTTCACGGTGGCTGGCACGCCGTCCTTCTTCCGCTTGAAGTCAATGCGCCGGTACATCCGCCGCGAGCCTCCGCCGCGATGGTAGGCGGTGATGCGGCCCCGGTTATTTCGTCCCCCGCGTTTTTGCAGGGGTTCCAGCAACGACTTCTCCGGCTTTTTGGTGGTGATCTCCTCAAAGGAGGGGCGCACCGCGTTCCGTGTGCCGGGGGTTATGGGTCGCAGGTTTTTCAGAGGCATGATATTTGCTCTCGCTTATCTCTTCACATCATTCTGGCGAAAGCCGGAAGCCAGCACTCGCCAGACGATTTACAGGCCCTCGATAAGGTCTATACGGTCGCCCATCGCCAGGGTTACAACGGCCTTCTTGACGTCCGGCCGCTTCTTGAACCGGGGGCCATACCGCTTGCGCTTGCCCCGGTTCACGGTGATGTTGACGCTGAGGACCTTGACATTGAAGTTCTCTTCAACGGCCTGCTTCACCAGGGTCTTGTTGGCCTTGGGCGCGACCTCGAAGGTGTACTGCCCATCCTCCTGCAACAGGGTGCTTTTTTCGGTGATGGTCGGGCGCAGCAGCACGTCGCTGATGTTCATTATTCCGCCCCCTCGCTGGCAGCCCGGCGGGCGCGGTATCGCGGCGCCATGCACAGTTCGGCGATGCGCCGGATGGCGTCGGCAGTAACCAGGACGGTCTGCCGCTTGAGCACGTCGTTGGCGTTCACCAGATCCGACGGCAGCGTCCAGACCTGTTTCAGGTTGCCGCCGGCCCGGGCCACGTTCTGCTGCGCTTCCGCAGTGACCACCAGCACCGAGCCGCCGATGTTCAAGTTTTCCAGCGTCTGCTTCATCGACTTGGTGCGCCCGTCCAGCCTATCCAGCGTGTCAACGCAGATGAGCCGGTCATCGCGGATCTTCTCGGACAGCACACACTGCAAAGCCTTGCGACGCATGGCGCGAGGCAAGGCTTTACGATAGTCGCGGGGTTTGGGGCCGAAGGCGATGCCGCCGTGTCGCCACTGTGGGGAGCGTATGCTGCCCTGGCGGGCCCGGCCGGTGTGCTTCTGTATCCAGGGCTTGCGTCCGCCGCCCGACACTTCGGCGCGGGTACGGGTCGAATGGGTGCCCTGGCGCTGGTTCAGTTGGTAGATGACCATGGCCTGGTGAACCAGCGTGGGGTTCATCGGCACGTCGAACACGCCGTCGTCAATCTCAACGGATCCAACGGCGTTGCCCTGGGTGTTCAATACGGGGAGTTCCATTTTCGGAATGCTTCCTTGCCAATGCCTGCAATCGTGGGTCGGGTCAACTTCAGGAGGATTACGCAAATAGTCCTATGCCTGTTGTGCCCGGCTCTTGCCCGTCTTGCGGATGGTAACGGGGCTGTTGGGCGCGCCGGGCACGCCGCCCTTGACCATCAGCAGGTTTCTTTCGGCGTCCACGCGCACTACTTCCAAACCCTTGGTCGTCACCCGGCGGTTGCCCATGTGTCCGGCCATTTTCAGACCCTTGAACACCTTGCCCGGCGTGGTGCCGCCGCCGATGGAGCCGGGAGCCCGCTGCCGGTCCGACTGACCGTGGGTCCGGGGGCCGCCGCCGAAACCGTGTCGTTTCATGGTGCCGGCGAAACCCCGTCCCTTGGACTTGCCGATCACGTCCACAATTTCGCCCGGTTCAAAGATGTCCACCGACACCGTTTGACCAACTTCGTACTCGCTGGCGTTGTCGGCGCGGACTTCCTGCAGCCGCCGTCCAATCCGGCTGCCCCGCAGGTGGCCGGCCTCGGGTTTGTTGGGCTTGCGCACTCGGCCAAATCCCAGCTGCACCGATTCGTAACCGTCTCTCGTCACGGTGCGGATCTGGGTAACGGCGCAGGGGCCGGCCTCAATTACGGTTACGGGCACAACCTGTCCGGCGTCGTTGAACACCTGGGTCATGCCGATCTTTTTGCCGAGGAACGCCTTGAGCATTTTGTTTGCCTGTCTTTGCATCCGCTATTCCGGCTTTCGCCGGAATCCAGTTCACCAGATAAAACGGCGGCGGTGGCTTATGGCCTGCCGCCAACCGGAACCGCAATTTTACGACGGAGCTACTATTGTTTCAAGCCCAATCAGAGCTTGATGGAAATATCAACTCCTGCCGGCATATTGAGACGGGTCAGCGCATCGATGGTCTTGCTGGTGGGTTCCATGATGTCCAGCAGCCGCTTGTGGGTGCGGATTTCAAAGTGTTCGCGGGAGTCCTTGTCCACGTGGGGGCCGCGAATGACGCAAAAGCGCCGGATCTGCGTGGGCAGAGGCACCGGGCCGGCGACGCGCGCCCCGGTAAGTTCGGCGGTTTCCACAATTTGCGTGCTGGATTGGTCCAGCATCTTGTGGTCAAACGCCTTCAGGATAATCCGCATTTGTTGCCTTGCGACCATAATCCAATCCGATAATGCTCCCGTTCTTGCGGCGGTCGGTTGCGCGCCGCCACTACCTGATGTTTGCGATGCTCCGGACGATGCTGTCGGGCGCCGGCTCGTAGTGCCGGAACTCCATGGTGTAGGAGGCCCGCCCCCGGGTCAAAGACCGCAACGCCGTTGTGTAGGCGAAAGTCTCCCCCAGGGGGATCATCACGCTGACGGTCTGGAGGTCTTCCAGACCCTCAATGCTTCGCACCTGGGCGCGACGTCCGCCCAGATCGCTGAGCACCTCGCTGAGAAATTCGCCCGGCGTCACTATCTCCATCGCGAAGATGGGTTCCTGCAATACCGGAACGGCTCGCCGGGTTCCGTCCCGCATGGCCATCATGGCGGCGGACCGGAACGCCATTTCGGAGGAGTCTACGGTGTGGTAGCTCCCGTCCACCAGGGTGACTTTCAAGTCCACCAGAGGATAGCCGGCCAGCGGGCCATTGTCCAGAGCTTGCCGCACGCCGGCCTCCACTGCCGGTATGTACTGGCGCGGTATGACGCCGCCGGCGATACCGTCAACGAACTCGACGCCGGCGCCCCGTTCCTGGGGTTCCAGCTCCAGCCATAC
The DNA here is from genome assembly GCA_964347975.1 of uncultured Dehalococcoidia bacterium. Classification (GTDB taxonomy): domain Bacteria; phylum Chloroflexota; class Dehalococcoidia; order Lucifugimonadales; family UBA3495; genus Bin87. The sequence goes on along the minus strand of CAYGAY010000007.1, from coordinate 75,463 downwards.
GTGCCCATACTGGCCGTGGCCGCCGGTCTGGCGGACGAACCGGCCTTCGATGCGCACCGGCTTGGTGATGGCTTCGCGGTAGGCGACGCGGGGTTGTCCCACCCGGGCTTCCACGTCGAACTCCCGCCGCATCCGGTCCACCAGGACTTCCAGGTGCAGTTCGCCCATGCCGGAGATGACCGTCTGCCCCGTTTCGTCGTTGTATCGCACGACGAAGGTGGGGTCCTCTTCGGACAGCTTGCGCATGGCCTCGCCCAGCTTGTCCTGGTCGGCGCGGGTGGCCGGCTCGATGGCGACGGACACTACCGGCTCCGGGAAGTGCGGCGGCTCCAGAATCAGCGGCTTGTGGTCGGTGCAGATGGTGTCGCCGGTGAAGGTGTCCTTCAGCCCCACGGCGGCGCAGATGTTGCCGGCAGTGATGTCGGGCAGTTCTTCCCGGCGATTGGCGTGCATCCGCAGCAGTCGGCCCATGCGTTCCCGGTTGCCCCGGGTCACGTTGCGCACCGCCGCGCCCGAATCCACTTTGCCCGAGTAAATGCGCAGGAACACCAGCCGGCCCACGTAGGGATCGACCACCACCTTGAAGGCCAGGGCCGATAGCGGCTCGCTTTCCAGGGGCTCGCGAATTTCAACGTCGTCGGTGCCCGGCACAGCGCCGGCCACGGCGGGGACGTCCAGCGGCGACGGCAGGTAGCAGATGATGGCGTCCAGCAGGGGGTCGATGCCCTTGCCCCGCATGGCGCTGCCGCACAGAACCGGCACCAACTGCCGGTTGATGGTAGCGTTGCGCAGCGCCAAGCGGAGGTCGTCCGCGCAAATATCCTCGCCCTCCAGGTACTTGATGAGCAGATCCTCGTCGGTTTCGACGATCTTTTCGACCATCTCCTGCCGGTAGTCCTGATAAGCCTTTTCGTATTCCGCCGGCACCGGAATGAGTTCCGGAGGATCGGCCACGTCGTCCCTCCCGTCGGAATACATAACGGCCTGGCCTTCAATCAGATCGACCACGCCGCGAAATTCGTCTTCCGCCCCAATCGGCACCTGTACCGGCACGGGGTTTCCTTTCAGACGACGTCGTATGGATTCTATCGTCCGCTCGTAGGAGGCCCCCACCCGGTCCATCTTGTTGACGAAGCAGATGCGAGGCACGTTGTAGGTGTCAGCCTGTCGCCACACCGTTTCCGACTGCGGCTGCACGCCGGCCACGGCGTCCAGGACGACAATGCCGCCGTCCAGCACCCGCAGGCTGCGTTCCACTTCGGCGGTGAAGTCCACGTGGCCCGGCGTGTCGATGATGTTGACCTGATAGTCCCGCCAGTAGGCGGTGGTGGCGGCGGCGGTGATGGTGATCCCCCGTTCCTTCTCCTGGGGCATCCAGTCCATGGCTGTGGTGCCTTCGTCCACGCCGCCGACCTTGCGGATGCGCCCAGTCAGATAGAGGACACGTTCGGTAACCGTGGTCTTGCCGGCGTCAATGTGCGCGATGAAACCGATGTTGCGGATCTGCCGGGCGGGAGTTTGCAGGGCGGTCATACCTGTACCTGGGGAATGTTGGGAAAGTGGCGAGTACAAACTAAAGCGCCGGCCCTGGACCGGCGCCTGTAGGGGGCGGAGCTAGCGGCGGTAATGTACGAAAGCGCGGTTGGCCTCCGCCATACGGTGCAGTTCATCCTTGCGGCGCACGGCGGAGCCTTCGCCACGGGCGGCGTCCATGAATTCGTTGGCCAGCCCGCGAGCCATTCGCATACCGTTGCGGGCGCGGGCGCCGCGGATTATCCAGCGCATGGCCAGCGCCTCGCTGCGGGTTGTGCGGAGTTCCACGGGCACCTGGTAGGTTGCGCCGCCCACGCGACGGGGCCGCACTTCCACCAGGGGCGTGGCGTTGCGCAGCGCTGTGGAGAAAACGCCGAGGGGCTCCTGGTTGGAGTCCTGGCGCACCAGCTCCAGCGCGTCGTACACGACCCGTTGCGCGGTGGACTTTTTGCCCTTGATCATGACCCGGTTGATGAACTTGGCCAGTTCCAGGTTGTTGTAGCGCGGGTCGGGCTTGATTACCCGAGGTTCGGCGCGGCGTCGGCGTGACATGGCGTTGTTACCTTTGATCTGGCGATCCGGGCTTGTGAGAGTCAGCCACCCCCCGGCGATGGGGGGGTGACGTGAGCGTATTTCTCCGGGTGGGCCGGGGTTAGTTCCGGCGAGTACCGTATTTGCTGCGACCCTGGCGGCGTCCGTTGACGCCTTCCGTGTCCAGGTTGCTGCGCACCACGTGGTAGCGCACGCCGGGAAGGTCCTTGACGCGCCCCCCGCGGATCAGCACCACCGAGTGTTCTTGCAGGTTGTGGCCTTCGCCACCGATGTATGCCGTCACCTCCACCCCGTTGGTCAACCGCACTCGACAGATCTTCCGCAGGGCGGAGTTGGGTTTCTTGGGAGTCATGGTGCGCACCTGGATACAGACACCGCGACGCTGCGGACAGCCCGGACCCCACTTGGTGCGGTTCTTCAACGAGTTCTGCACCCAGTGCAACGCCGGGGCCTTGGTCCCCTTGCGCACTGGCTTGCGCCCCTTGCGTACCAATTGATTAACCGTAGGCATATTGCGTCCTTTCGTAAGGTGCCGGCTGGAATCCGACACAACAAGGCACTATGTTACTGCCATCACCGCAAAACTGTCAACCGCAGCATTCGGCTCATACGTACCCACTTTGACCGGTCATTCCACGACCGCCATAGGGCGGGCGATGGGATCTCGTTCCGGCGGTCGCCACTTTCCGTTGCGAGAGCCTTGACGGAACGGCCATTGCTACGCCGGCGAGATTGCCGCCCCCGTATCAAAGCCGGCCCCATGCCTGACACGGGGTACGGGGTCGCAATGACATGGGACTTACGCAGTGGGAGCCCCTTTACGTCCGTCATCTCTCATCCACTCATGGCGAGCCTGCCGAACCATCATCTGGAGCCTACCGACCTCCGGCGGACCTGCCCCCGTCCACCATGTACACTCCACCCGTGCAGAAGCTGCTGTCGTCGCTGGCCAGGAACAGCATGAGCCGGGCCACTTCCTCGGGGTAACCGTAACGTCCCAGCGGAATCCTCGACGATGTGGCCCGATAAGTCTGCGCCACGGTGATATTGGGATCGTCCAGCGCCGCGACCCGCTGCTCCTCGATGGAGCGCATCATGCGCGTCTCGATGGGCGCCGGGTTCACGGTATTGACCCGGATGCCCAAAGGCGCGCCCTCCATGGCGGCGGTCCGCATCAGGCCGATGACCGCGTGCTTGCTGGTGGTGTATGCCGACATATCCGGCCCTGCGCTGATTCCGGCGGTGGACGACGTAATGACGATGCTGCCCCCGCCCTGTTCCCGCATCACCGGCACCACGTACTTGATGCCCAACCACACGCCCCGCACGTTGACGGCCATCACCCGGTCAAAGACGTCGATGGGATAGTCGGGTATGGATGACAGAGCGCCTTCAATACCCGCGTTGGCCAGGAACACGTCGATGCGGCCCCAGCGTTCCACCGCCGCGTTGACGAAGGCTTGCGTCTGGTCGGGTTGCGTCACGTCGGCGGCGGTGTAACTGGCCCGGTCCTCGCCGATGGAGCGCGCCACTTCCTGCAAGGCCCCTTCGTCCAGGTCAACCAGCGCCACCCGCGCGCCCTCGTCGGCGAACAACGCCGCGGCGGCCCGGCCGATGCCACCGGTGGCCCCGGTGATCAACGCAACTTTTCCTTCCAGACGGGGCATTTTCATTCTCCTTGGTATTGATCGCGGGTATTGAGCGCGGGTATTGACCGCGGACCGGAACCGACGCTTCAGACTCTGCTGAACCGCGCAAATTGTATCACCCAATTCCTTGCGGCCCATCCAAACCTTACCGGACTTACCCGCTCAGCAGGAAACACGAGGACGCCTTGAAGATCGCCCACAGGGGCATACCCGGCGCAATGCTCATCGACTCCAGGGACGCCCCCGTTATGTGGCACCGCAACACGATGCCGCCACAATCCAGCGCCACCTCATAGCCCGGCGGACGCAGCGTTACGGCGGAAACGGCGCCGGCCCAGGTGTTGCGCGCCGATGACTGCGGCAGCGGCCCCGACGCCAGGATGATGTCGGACGCCCGTACCCCCACGGTTACGGTGTCCCCCACCGCGCACCCGTCGGCCAGGGGCGTCTCCAATGAATGCCCTCCCGCGTCGCATACCATCGTCCCGTCCTGGGGCAGCCGGGCGGCGACCCGCATTTCCAGCAGGTTCTCCACACCCACCAGCCGCGCCACCCGGCCTCGGCCCGGCTGCTCCAGCGCCGTCAAAGGGGGCCCCACGGCCACCGTCCGCCCGGCGTCAATTATCTGCACCACGTCTCCCAGCGCCAACGCTTCCTCGCGGCTGTGGGTCACCATGATCACCGGCACGTCCAGCTGCCGCACTGTCGTCCGCAGTTCCGCGCCCAACTCCCGGCGCAGTTCCATGTCCAGCGCGGCGAAGGGTTCGTCCAGCAGCAGCAGGTCGGGCGATGGCGCCAACGCCCGGGCCAATGCCGTCCGCTGCTGTTGCCCGCCCGATAGCTGCCAGACCTGACGTTCTTCCAGGCCCTTCAGTCGTAGGCGGTCAATCAACTCGGCCACCCGTCTTTGCGCCGACGCTCCGCGCCGGTCCCGCAGCCCGTAGGCAATGTTCCACAGCACCGTTAGATGAGGAAACAAATGGTTCTGCTGGGTCACGTAGCCCACCCCGCGCCGGTGCGGCGGCACCCAAATTTCATCCGGTTCGGCGCCGGGATTATCCCGAAAATCCGGCGCCGCAAAAACGGTCCGCCCCGCGATGGCGATATGACCGTCGTCGGGCCGGGCCAGGCCGGCGATGGCCCGCAACGCCGTGGTCTTGCCCGCTCCGGAGGGCCCGAACAGCACCAGGACATCGCCCGCCGCCACACTGAAGGACAACTCCAGGCGGAAGGCGCCCAAGCCCACCGCAAACCGGCCAAACGCCGCCGCGCCAGTTTGTTCCGTCATGCCGGCGCGCCCGGTCGGCGCAGCAGCGCGCTTAAGGCGGCCAGCGCCAGCGCCGACATCGCCAGCAGCAGCACCGCCAGCGCCAGCGCAGCGCCCAGGCTGGACTCCATCGCGGTCATTATCGCCAACGGCATGGTCTGGGTGCGTCCGGTCAGGTTGCCGGCGAACATGATCGTCGCTCCGAACTCCGACACGGCCCGCGCCCAGGCCAGCGTAACGCCGGTCAGCAGGGACGGCCAGGCCACGGGGAGCGTCAATCGCCAGAAGGTGGCCCAGGGCGAAACCCCCAGCGTCTGCGAGACCTCTTCGTATGCCGGGTCAACGGCGGCGAAGCCGATCCGCGCCGCCCGGATGTAGAAAGGCGCGGCCACGAAAATCTGGGCGAATATCACTGCCGCCGTGGTGAACGGCAGCGTTATCCCGACGCCGGCCAACGCCGGCCCCAGCAGGCCGTTGCGTCCGAAAGCCATCAGCATCGCCACGCCGGCCACCACCGGGGGCAATACGATGGGCAATTCGACAAAGGTGTCGATCACCCGCAGCGCCGGCGACTTGCGCCGGGCCAACAGCAGCGCAAATGGAGTGCCCACCACCACCACGATGGCCAGGCTGATGACGCTGGTCACGACCGTAACGCGCAGCGCCTGCAACACCAGGTCACCGGACAATCCGGCCAGGAACCCATCCTGCTGCCCGGCCCGCACCAGCAGCGCCGCCACCGGCAACCCAATGAACAAGACGTAGATGACCGTCGCCGCCGTACCGGCCGGAGCCAGCGCCCCCAGCGAGGTTTCGGTTGGGCGACCCGCCTTCCGCCCCCGGCGCAGGAATCTCACAAGCATTCTTACGGCTTCGGTGCAGCGACGGATGCCACGTCGAATCTCGCCTTGCCGCAGGGACAGGCGACGTTGGCCGGAGGAGCGAATCCGTGATCCCTCAGGATGGCCTGCCCGGCATCGCTCTGGATAAAGGCGATGAACGCCTGGACAACCTCCGGATGAACCGCCGTCGCCAGCGACGCAATCGGATACTGCGCCGCCGGGTTGAACCGGAGCGGTATCTCGATGAGGCGGAACGCCCCGGCGTATTGGCCCGCCGCCGCGTCGGTCTCGTATATCAGGCCGGCGTCCACTTCTCCCAGCGCCACCTTCTGAGCCACGGCTCGCACGTTGGTCTCGTTGGTGACCACGTTGTCCAGTACCGCAGCGGCGAAGTCGTCCGGAAAATCGGGCGAGGCAGCCATCAGGTCCAGGGCATTGCGCGTGTAGGCGCCGGCCGGCGACTCCGGGGCGGCCACGGCGATACTGACGCCGGCGCCGGCCAGGTCCTCCAGGGTTGGCACGGCGGTCGATCCGGCTGGCGTCGCTACCACCAGGCGGTTGGCGGCGAAGTATTCCGGAGTGTTCCCCAGCAGTTCCGCCCGCTTGACCGACGCCATGTGCTCCCAGTTGGCCGATGCGAACACGTCGGCGGCGGCGCCGTGCTCCAGCTGGGTGCGCAGGGTCTGGCTGCCCGCGAAGTTGAAAACCACGCTCACGTCAGGATGCTCAGCCTCGAAAGCGTCGGCGACCGCCGGCAGGGATTCAGCCAACGACGACGCGGCGAAGACGGTCACGGTGGGGCCGGAACTGTGGCTGTCAATGGTAGCAGACGCCGCGCACCCGAGGGCGGCAAGCATCCCGACCAGCAAGACGGCGGCTAGCGAAAACATCGGGGAAATCATCGCCGGCGCATTATAGCAAGGCGGTACAATATCCTCTGCGTCTCTGCGATAAGTCGGCCCGGCGCTGCTTGACTCGCTACGCCCGCTGCCGTTAAATGGCTCGAACAACGCGGCCGGCGGTTGTGTCGGCCAACGTGAAACCCTGTAGAAGACAACCGAACCGAGCGGTCAGGAGGATACGACATGGCTCTCGTACGTTGCGTTACCGAAATGGGCATGGGCGTGGACGTTCACGGCCTGGATTACACGCTGGCCGCCAAGCGCGCCGTCTTTGACGCCATCCACCACAGCAGCCTCGGATTCACCCGCCTCGTGGGAGCGACCGCCGACGATATGACGGTCAACGTGACCATCGGCGCGCCCCGGCCCGATCAGGTCAACGCCGACGAAGTGGCCGACTCGCTGCCTCACGGTCGGGCCAACGTGGACGTCGTGGTGGGCGGCCTGGAACTGCTCAACGAGGACGGCAGCGACGGCACGCTGATCGCCAACGCCATCATCACCGTCAGCATCGACGACGGGAAGTAACCCGGGTCGGGGCGAATAATCATTCGTCACTGCCCGCGCCGGTTTCGCAATTCGGACCAATGCTCCGCCTCAATCCGGAAGTCGCCAGCCGCATCTGCATGGATGAATGCCGGGCCATGTGCTGCCGCGGTCCCATCATCCTGCGGCTGGATCCGGACGAAGTGACCGGTTTCTACCGGTCGGCGGCGGGATTGGGTACGGAGGCAAGGGTCAATCGCGCCGCCGACGGCGGGGGAAACGTGCTGTTCCTGGACCAGCCTGGAGAGCATTGCCCCATGCTTGATCCGGACACCTCGGCCTGTCGAATTTATGACGCGCGCCCGCGGGTCTGCCGCGAGTTCCCTCGCAAGCGGGAACCCGGCTGCGCCATCTCGGAGTGGATCACGCCGTAACCGGCGTCCGTCCCAATATCGGCGCCGCGGCTTTGAGGCGGCCACCGGCGTACAGGTTCACTTTTGCCATATTGCCCCCTAATAGCGGGGGATGTGAATAGCACTATCATACAAATTCGTTAGTCACCTCTCCGTTTCCTCAAATAGAGCAGACTACACACCCGCCACTCCTGCGGAAGCAGGAGTGGCGGGTGTGTAGTCTATGAAGCGATTGCCTTACGCCGGCAAACTGGAATTGCCGCGCTGTTTCCAGTATGATTGCGGAAATCCGCAAATCTGCGGCTGCACGCTCCTGATATTAGGAGGAACGTTGTGAAGTACGATGTAATCGTCATCGGAGCCGGCTCTGCCGGCTCCATCGTCGCCACCCGCTTGAGCGAAGACCCCAGCCGGTCGGTGCTGCTGCTGGAAGCCGGGCCGGACTATCCGAACATTGAACACCTGCCCGACGAGGTGAAGTTTGGTTATGCCACCGCCACCGACGTGATGACCAGCGACCACAACTGGCAGTTCACCGGCCACGGCACCGCCGAGAACCCGGAGATCATGGTGCCCCGCGGCAGGGTAACCGGCGGCTCCAGCGCCATCAACGGCCAGATGTTCCTGCGGGGCGTCCCGGAAGACTATGACGGTTGGGCCGCCATGGGCAACGACCAGTGGAGCTTCCAGAACCTGCTGGGCTGCTTCCGCCGCCTGGAAACTGACACCGACTTCTCCGACGACTTCCACGGCAACGACGGCCCCATCATCGCCCGCCGCTTCAAACGGGAGGAATGGCTCCCGGCGCAGCACGCTTTCTACAATGCCGCCCGGGCCTACGGTTTCCCGCATACCGACGACCACAACAGCCCCGATTCCACGGGCATCGGCCCCACGCCGTTCAACAATCCCAACGGCATCCGCTGGAGCACCGCTCTCGGTTATCTCGACCTGGCGCGGCACCGCCTGAACTTCACCCTGCGCCCCAATTGCACCGTGCATCGCGTCATATTCGACGGCAACCGGGCCACCGGGGTGGTGGTGGAAAGCGGCGGCGAAGTCTTCACCGTGGCAGGCGGTCAGATCATCCTCAGCGGCGGCGCAATCGCCTCTCCGCAATTGCTCATGCTCTCCGGCGTTGGTCCCGCCGACCACCTGCGCAGCCTGGGCATACCGGTGGTGCACGACAGCCCGGGCGTGGGCCAGAACCTTCGCGACCACCCCATCGTTCCCGTCACCTGGCGCACCAGGCCGGGGTTTGATCTGGACGGTTTCGCGCCCCGGATCCAAACGTGCCTGAAGTACACCGCCGAAGGCTCCGACCTGCGCAACGACATGATTATGATTTTCTCGTCCTTTGCCACCGAGCAGGTGATCCGGGGCGGGAGTCGTATGGAGCCCCTGGGCATCCGCGCATCGGTTTCCATCTACCTGGCCGTGGGGGCCGGCGAGTTGCGGCTTCAGTCCACCGATCCTCACGATCAGCCTTATCTCGATTACAACTACCTCCAGGAAGAGTTCGACCGGAAACGGCTGCGGGACGGCGTGCGCATCGCCGTGGAACTGGGCAATCACAGCGACTTCGCCGACATCATCGTGGAGCGGACTGAACCGCTGGACTCGGACCTCGAATCCGATGCAGCCCTGGACCACTGGCTGCGCAGCAACGTCTCCACGGCACAGCACATTTCCTGCACTTGCAAGATGGGGCCGGCTTCGGACCCCATGGCCGTGGTTGACCAGTACGGTCGCGTCAGGGGCCTGGAAAACATCCGCGTGGTGGACGCTTCCATCATGCCCGACTGCATCCGCGCCAACACCAACGTCACGACGATGATGATTGGGGAACGGGTCTCCGAGTTTATTCTGCAAGGGAGTTAGGCCATCGGCAAGGGAGTTAGACCATTCCGACAATGTCGTTGCGAGGAGCGCAGCCCGATTTTTCACAAATCCGGCAATCCTGTTCTAATACTTGCCAGCCGTGCCCTGACGCACTTGTTACATCGACGAGATTGCCACGCTGCGCTCGCAATGACCGGGGGTAAGAGTTATGGCAAACCAAGACATTGAACTTATCGCGCACCTGATGCGCCGGGCCGGCTTCGGCGCGACCCGTGAGCAGCTGGAAACCCTGGCCGCCCAGGGATACGAGGCGACGGTGGAGCAGTTGCTGGACCAGAGCGCCGAGGGGCGCATGGGCGACGACCTCATCCGGCGGTTCCATCCCGAGCTGTCCGGCATGATGGGCACGCTGGGTTCCGGGGAGAACTGGCTGTACCGGATGGCGACGACCACCACGCCCCTTCGGGAGAAGGTCGCCCTGTTCTGGCATGGCATCTTCGCCACCGGCTATCCCAAGGTCATCCACGGCAAGGCCCTGTCCGATCAGGTCCGTATGTTCCGGTACCGGGGCATGGGCAGTTTCCGGGACTTGCTGGTGGAACTGTCCCGGGATCCGGCCATGATCATCTGGCTGGACAACCAGGACAACCACAAGGACGCCATCAACGAAAACTACGGGCGCGAATTGCTGGAACTGTTCTCCATGGGCGTGGGCAACTACACCGAGCAGGACGTTCAGGAGTGCGCCCGCGCCTTCACCGGCTGGACCCTGGGCAACCGGGAATACATGGAGCTGCGCTCCATGCGGGACTCCGACTGGCCCTATGGCCGGATATCCTGGCACTTCGAGTTCCAGGAGGATGACCACGACTTCGGCGAAAAGGAATTCCTGGGTCAGCGAGGCGCGTTCAACGGCAACGATATCGTGGATATCATCTGCCGGCAGGAAGCCACCGCCCGGTTCATCTCGCGCCATCTGTACAGCTTCTTCGTGGCCGACGAACCGCCGGTGCCGGACTGGCCCTACACTGAGCCGCAGGACGCGGCGGCCATTGACATCCTGGTTCAGGCGTACTTCGAAAGCGGCTACGACACCAGCGCCATGCTGCGCACCCTGTTCAACTCCGATTTCTTCAAGGACCCGGCGGTCTGGTATCGCAAGGTGAAGAGCCCGGTGGAGCTGGTAGCCGGCGTGCTGCGCCTGACCGGCGAGTTCGACCGGCCCCGCAAGGAGATACTGGAGCGCTATCAGCAGGCCATATTCATGGGCCAGTTCCTCAACAACCCGCCCAGCGTGGAAGGATGGCACCAGGGCACCGACTGGATCGATACCGGTTCGTTGGTGGAACGCGTCAACTTCGCCTCTCAGCAGTTGGGCGACGTCGCCAAGCCGGGCGTCAGCGCTATGGTGGAACGCATCGCCGGAAACCCGTCGGCCGCCTCTCCCGAACTGCTGGTGGACGCCTGCCTGGATCAGGTGGGCGTAATCACGGTCTCCGAGGACACCCGTCGGGAGTTGGTTGATTTCGCCGCGGTGGCCGGCGGCGCCGGCGCCGCCCGCATTGCCGAGGTATTGCAGATGGTGGCGTCAACCCACGAATTCCAGCGGGCGTAGGGGGTGAACCGACCATGGCCACAGCGCAAGACACTCCCGAAATCCGGTTTCTCGAATACCGCATGACCCTGGGCATGACCACGATGGAGGGTCGGGGGTTCTACTATCCTACCGATACCGCCATCGCCGATGACGGGCGGATGTACGTTGCGAACCGCTCGCTGGAGAATGTGACCCGGGGCGTGCGCGTCACCATGTGCGACATCAACAGCGATTACTACGGCACTTTTGCGGCCTACGGCCAATCTCCCGGCCAGTTCATCTGGCCCTCGGCCTGCACGCTGGACAGCCGGGGCCGCGTGTACGTCAGCGACGAGGCTACGCACCGCATCTCGGTGTTCGACCGGGAAGGGACGCTACTGTCCACCTGGGGCGAGCACGGTTCCGGCGAGGGACAGCTGGACACCCCCTCCGGACTGGCCTTTGACGCCGGCGACAACCTGTACGTAGCGGACACCTACAACCACCGGGTGCAGAAGTTCACGGCGGAGGGCCGCTTCCTGGCGTGCCTGGTCAAGGGATCCGGCGGGCGCGAGGGCAACGGCGACGCCGGGTTGAACCTGCCCTGGGGCCTGACCGTCGGGCCAGAGGGCAACGTGTACGTAGCCGATTGGGGCAACGACCGGGTCCAGAAATTTTCTCCCGACGGCGCGCATCTGGGATCCTTCGGGACCTCCGGCCGGGGCGACGGCGAGTTCCATCGTCCGTCCGGCGTGGCCGTTGACGCGGCCGGCTACATCTACGTGGCCGACTGGGGCAACGAGAGGGTGCAGATACTGGACCCGAACGGCGGTTTCGTGCAGAAGCTGCGCGGCGAAGCCACCCTGTCCGCGTGGGCGGCCAACTTCCTGGCCGTGAACGTAGAGGAAGGGGAGGCCCGCTCCCGGGCCAACCTGGAACCCGAAATCGCATATTTCGTGGACGAACCCCACGAGGAATCGTCCCACATCGAAAAGTATTTCTGGTCTCCCGTGTCGATCAAACTGGACCGGGAGGGCAACCTGTACGTAACCGAAAGCAACCGGCACCGCATCCAGGTGTACCAGCCCGGCGCGAAAGGAGGATAGCCCGATGACTTCCACCAAGAAGGAACGGAACGTAGTGGTGATTGAGCTTCAGGGCGGCAATGACGCTCTGAACACCGTTATCCCCTACAATAACCCGCTCTACTACGACTTCCGCAGCAACGTCGGGATACCTGAGGGCGAGGTGCTGCACCTGGACGACGAGGTGGGCTTCAATCCCAACCTGGCCCCCGTCAAGCGCCTGTGGGATCAGGGCAATTTCGCCGTAATCAACGGCATCGGCTATCCCAACCCCAACCGATCCCACTTCCGCTCCCGTGACGTCTGGTACACCGCCGAATCCGAGAAGATCGGCGCCGAGGGTTGGCTGGCCGCCGCCATCCGCGACCTTGACGCCCGGGGCGAGAACGTGCTGACCGGCGTGAACTTCGGGCGCGGCCTGCCCCGGGCCATGGTGGCAAAGGGCGTGCCGGTGGCCTCGGTGGCCAACCTGGAGACCTACGGCCTGATGCCTGACATCCAGGACGAGAAGTCGCGGCAGTACGCCCTGGAAGCTTTCAGCCGCATCTACGGCCCCACCGAGAGCAAGGACGTGGTGGCCCAGGTGCTGTCCGAGACCGGTTCCAACGCTCTGAAGGGCGCCGACCGCCTGCGCACCGCGCCGGAACTGTATTCGTCAACGGTCGAATACGCCGACACGCCCATCAGCCAGTCGTTGAAGAACATGGCGCAGGTGATGTCCGCCGGTCTGGGCACCCGCATCTACTACACCCAGCACGGCAGTTTCGACACCCACAGCAACGAGCTGCCGGCCCACGCCAAGCTGTGGACCGACGTGTCCACCGCCATCGCCGACTTCACCAGCGACCTGGAGGAGCACGGGCTGGCCGACGACACGCTGATCCTGGTGTTCTCCGAGTTCGGCCGGCGCATCCGAGACAACGGCACCGGCACCGACCACGGCTCCGGCGGCGTGGCCTTCGTCATCGGCGGGTCGGTCAACGGCGGCCTCTACGGTGAATATCCGTCCCTGCGCCCCGAAGACCACTCGGAAGGCGACCTCCACTTCACCAACGACTTCCGCTCCACCTACGCTACCATCCTCAACCGGTGGCTGGAACTGGACCCGGTTCCCATCGTCCACGGCGTGTACGAGCAGTTCGACTTCCTGTAGGCGGCGCTTGCATACGGATGCAGCGGGGCGGGTCCATAACCCGCCCCGAATTCTTAAGGTGAGCGGATGGCATTCCCCATACGCCCCGGCGGTGATTTTGCCAGAGGCAGGGTTTTCGGAAGCGGTGAATTGGATAATGATGCTATACTCGCCGGAAGGTTGGCGGGCGTTCATGTGGGTTGTCAAGAAAAAGACGCTGCAAGAGTTCTGGGAACGACGTCCAGATGCCGAGCGAGCGTTGCGTGCTTGGTATTTAAATGCCAGAAAAGCCGATTGGGACTCCCCGGCCCGGATAAAGGATGACTATCCCAACGCAAGTATCATCGCCAACGACCGGGTAGTGTTCAACATCAAAGGCAACACCTACCGGCTAGTGGTTAGTATTCATTATCAATATCACAAAGTCTATATCCGGTTTTTCGGCACGCACGCCGAATACGACGCTATCAACGCGGAGGAGGTGTAGGTATGCCGGAAATCACGCAAGTTCAAACTAAAGCAGACTACGAGGCGGCGTTGGCCCGCATCGACGAGCTGATTGACTCGGCACCTGGCAGCGAGGAAGGCGCCGAACTCGACCGCATATCCGACCTGGTTATACAGTACGAAGACGAGCACTATCCGATAGCAAGCCCCACTCCGGATGCGCTTGTCGAGTTTCTCTTGGACCAGGAAATCGTAACACGGGAACAGTTGCTCCCATTGGCAGGCAGTAACGCCAGCCTTGACGCCATAATTGCTGGCCGAAAAGAGATCACGCCGGAGTTGGCGCAACTGCTAAAAGAGCACTTTGACATTACGGTCGAAGAGTTACTCAAATCCCCGGCGCATCCGGCGCCCGCCGCAGCATCAGATTGATAACCCTCAGCACACACATAGGAGTTCAACTATGCCAGACCGATGCCAACGGTGCGGGAAATGGACGATGACAGTAAGGTGCATGCGCTGTGGTCAAGACTTGTGCGACATCATGACTAACCCTAGAGAGGCTTGCTTCGATAAGCACCAAAATTACGGCTGCGAGCGACCTTGCTACAGTGCGACACGCTAGCACTGAATTTTTGCATCGTTCACTCCAGAGGAATCGCGATGACGCAGAACAGCTCAAACAGCATTTATGCACCACATCGCGGCATTTACAGACAGCTGCGTAATGGGTTAACCAACTCCCCTGATGTCTTGGACGAATTGCTCCGTGCCCTCGGCCTGCTCATCAGCGAGTATGACACCAGCATCAGGGAGAACCGCTTTATCGCCGGCGGGGCTACGGAGCGGATACTGGCGACTACGATGCGCTGTGTGGGAATCGCCAATGCGCGGGCCAGGGGGTTGGACTTGAGCGACGAGGATATTGTGGTGGACGGCCATCAAATATCCGTGAAGGCGTCGTTCACCGGCGGACGGCAGCCTCGCAATCACGCTGAAACAGCAATCGGTGCCGGCGAAGGAGGGCAGGAGTCAGAAATTTTGGGGATGGGAAGGTGGGGATGGTGTTCTTGGCGATAAGCTCGTGAAGTACAGCGGGGCAATCCTTGCAGTCGCACCCTATGGCGGATTGCAGGTAGCTGAAAGCTAGGACAAAGTAGTGACGCCGGCGGGGTTGACGCGCCGATGTATCAGCACTAATGTACTGTCGTCAGGGAGGTGATAGCCATGCAGTCAGTCAAATCGCCGTGGGGGTCCACTTTCGACCAGTTTGCAGCCTCGATTCAAGAGACGGCAATCATCGCCGCCCCATTTATTACCCGCCAGCCTGTTGAGCGATTGGCGAGGCAACTGCGTTCGCGGTGTAAATCGGTTCGCCTCGATGTCCTGACCAACTTGCACCCGGACAGTTTGGTTGCCGGCTCGTTGGACATCGGAGCATTGACATGGCTATGCCAGCAGGTTCCGGGGGCGACCATACGTCATTTGCCCGGACTGCACGCCAAAGCCTATGTCGCCGACGGACACACTGCCATCGTAACGTCCGCCAACCTTACGCATGGGGGCTTGATTCGCAATTATGAACTGGGCATCACAATCACTAACCCACAGAACGTTAGCGAAATAGCGGACGATTTTGAAGGAGTACGGACATCTGGGCAGTATTGTACCCCCGGATGCTCTTATTAAATTGGAGGATAAGACCAAAGACGCCAGGCAGAGGCAGGGCACCGCCGTTAGTTCCGTTCCGAATACCGTACAAGCGGATATAGATGCTGTTATGGACGACATTGATGAGTGGCTGAAGCTTTTGCGGACGATACCGGGGGAATCTACAACTGCGATATTCGCCCGTGCCGTGCGGTACATTTTGCGACAGTACGGCCCTTTGAGCACCCGCGACATTAACCCGCTGGTGCAAGGGTTGTACCCCGATATGTGCGACGATAGCGTTCACCGCGTCATAAATGGGGTATCGTTCGGACGGCGCTGGAAACACCAAGTGCGAAACGCGCAGGTTCAATTGCGGCGTGACGGCACTATCGTCCGCGATGGTAACCGCTGGTGTTTGACTTGACAGAGGATAGCAATGACAAGCAGAGACATCGGAAATGTCCTCGTGGACATCATCAAGTATGACTATTTCTGGCCCGACGTGGAAAGCCAGGATGCAGTTTATGGGTTCACTCACAGCCGGGAGGTCAACGCAATCTGCGCTGATATGCTCCCGCCACACGTGGTGACGCCGGTTGAGAAGGTCGTTCTTGAGGATGCGTTGGCGGATTATCTGCAAAGACGTGGTATCGGTGCGGCGGACGAAGCCAGGATTCGAGCCTGGCTGGCCTGTATGCCTGATGAAGTTGCTATCATTGAGCGTGAGCCGTGAAATCTGCCCCCATTTGCCTAAGATTAGATCAATCCTTGCCCGTCTGTCTGGAGGTCGGTGCGCTAAAAATGCGACACTACAAAAGGAGAATGGTTAGGATTGCAAACTAACGTCATTGAGCCGAATTGACTTCCTTATAGGCGGCAGAACCATCCTGCACAGGAGGACGAAGAAATGAAAATAAGATTTGTGCGGACCTGGTTGCTGTCCCGCCAACTGGCCTGATAACCTTGACCACGGTATGGAGAATGACATGACCTCATCCGATTACCAGGTTCACTGCGAACGCTTCCTCGCCCAGGCCCGGGCGGAACTGGCGATGGGGGACTTGCAGCAGGCGTCCGAGAAAGGTTGGGGCGCCGTCGCCCAAATGCTGAAAGCCATCGCCGAGCAACGTGGCTGGGAACATAACCGCCACCGGCACCTTTCCCGCATTGCCAGCCGACTGCGCTCCGAGGTAGGTGACCGGGACGTCGTTCGCTTTTTCGCCACCGCCAGCCTGCTGCACGAGAATTTCTACGAGAACGAACTGTCGGCCCATGACATCGCCGAGGGCCTGGACGACGTGGAGTCCTTGGTAGACAAGATCGCGCCGCTGCTGCAAACAAGCTGACACCCCGTTGAAATCATTTACGCTTTACGAGTTAAGTGGGCGAACATACCCATGGAAACCCTTGGCAATCAGGCAGGCATACCATGACCGCCAACGGTAGCAGCAACGATAACCCACACACCCTATCCAACCTCCCCATCGCCCCTCTCTACTCCCCGGAGCAACTGGCATCCAGCGGGTTTGAGGCGGCGGCGGATTTGGGCAACCCCGGCGAGTTTCCCTTCACGCGCGGCGCCTATCCCACCATGTACCGGGGGCGGCTGTGGACGCGGCGGCAGATTGCCGGGTTCGGGACGGCGCGGGCTACCAACGAGCGGTATCGCTTTCTGCTGGCTCACGGGCAGACCGGGTTGAGCACTGACTTCGACCATCCCACGCTGACCGGGTACGATTCGGACCACGAGCTGGCCGAGGGCGAGGTGGGACGGCTGGGCGTGGCGATTGACACCGCCGCCGACCTGGGCGAGCTGTTCGACGGCATACCGCTGGACCAGGCCAGCGTGTCCCTGACCATCAACCATCCGGCCATCGTGCTGCTGGCGATGTTCCTGCATACCGCCGAGCGTCGGGGGACGCCCTGGGCGTCGCTGCGGGGGACCGTGCAGAACGACTCGCTGAAGGAGTTTCACGGGCAAAAGACCTTTGCATTGCCGCCGGCGCCGGCGCTGAAACTGACCACGGACGTGGTGGAGTTCAGCACGAAACACGTACCCAACTGGTACACCATATCCATCAGCGGCTACCACACCCGGGAGGCCGGCTCCGACGCCGTGCAAGAGTTGGCCTTCACCGTCGCCCAGGGAATGGCCTACGTGGAGTCGGCCCTGCGACGGGGGCTGCCGGTGGACGCCTTCGCGGCGCGGCTGTCCCACTTTTTCGGGGTGCATAACGACTTCTTCGAGGAGATCGCCAAGTTCCGGGCGGCGCGCCGGATGTGGGCGCGGCTGATGCGGGACCGCTACGGCGCGACCAAACCGGAGTCGATGCGGATGCGTTTCCACACCCAGACCCTGGGTTCCACCCTGGTGCGCCAGGACCCGCTGAACAACATCCTGCGCGGCGGGTTGCAGGCGCTGGCCGCCGTGCTGGGCGGCACCCAGTCGCTGCACGTGAGCGGCTACGATGAGGCTTACGATATACCCTCTGAGGAAGCCATGCGCATTTCCCTGGCGACGCAGCTGATACTGGCCCACGAGTCGGGAGTGGCCGCCACGCCGGACCCGCTGGGCGGTTCGGCGTACCTGGAGACGCTGACCAATCGACTGGAAGAGGCGGCCATGGCCTACATCGAGCGCATCGACACCATGGGCAACGGGAGTATGCTGGACGGGATGCTGGCGGCCATCGGCAACGGCTACATCGAGAGCGAAATCGCCCAGGCGTCGTACCGCTACCAGCAGCGGGTGGAGTCGGGCGACTATACCATCGTGGGAGTGAACGATGAGTACAGCGGCGACGCTACCAACGCCGGCGGGCTGGAGCTGTTCGAGTTTGACCACGCCGAGGAGGAACGGCAGATCGAGCGGCTGGCCACGGCCCGTCAGGGCCGCAGCGAGGCGGACGCGGCGGCCGGACTGCGGGACATCGTAAAGTCAGCCCGTGACGACGGGAACCTGATGCCGGCGATCCTGACGGCGGTGGCGGCAGGCGTTACGGAGGGCGAGATTATGGGTGCGCTGCGGGAGGAATGGGGGGAGTACGTGGACCCGGGGGTGTTTTAGACGGGCAAGACGGATGTGCGGTATAGTGTCGGTACGGCAGGGTGATGCTCAGCAAGGGGAACGAGATGAAAAGCCCGCTCTTAGTCTTCGCCATAGTGTATTTCACCGTATTTTTCGGGATCAGCTGGGCCATGTTGGCCGGGAATTGGCTGGGGTTCAGCGCGTTCAGCACGGATCAGTATCTGGTTGGGGAACTGCTGCCCCTGGCTTACGTTGGCGCCGGGCTGTCCATAGCGTTCATCACGGCTATAATCGCCGTGAAACTCCACCGATGAGAAAGATATTCGGGGACTTGGGCACGATGTGCCTGGGCGTAGCGGCGATCCTGATTGCAGCTGTGATAATTAGCATCGGCACTGACGAAGGTCCTCAGCCGGTGGCGATAATTGGCTTTATGACTTTGCTTATAGCCGGAGTGGTGCTGCGCATATTGGGCGACGGGTCGGCAGACGGCAGATAACTAGGCAAATCGGCTTGCTGGTACGGTGGTTGTGGTAACCATATCGATTCCAGCGTGAGTAATGATGACAACTATCAACTTGTCCAAATACTCTGGCAAGACAGTGCTCATAACGCGCCCGGCGGCGCGTGCTATGGCCCAGGCGATGCAGGAAGCGTCCGGTGATGGCGAGATTACACTGGACACCGACGGCATCCTGCGGATTGGCGTGTCGTTTTTTGACGAGGCTCTGCTGGTCTTCAACGAAATCATCGCGGAGACGGGCGACAATGACCTGCGGCTGATTTATCATAAGGCGCCGACAATGCAGTCGCTGCAAGATTTGGTACCCAATCGCGGTCTGACTCTCTCCGAAACTCCCTCCGGCGAATGGATAATTTCCCGCCCCAAACCTGCCCAATGACAACTACGCACGACACCGGCGCTCCTCCGCGCGTCCTCTTGGCCAAGCTGGGCCTGGACGGGCATGACCGCGGCGTGAAGGTCATCGCCCGCGCCCTGCGCGACGCCGGCATGGAGGTGGTGTACCTGGGGATGCGCGTTACTGCCGACCAGGTGGCCGCGGCGGCGGCGCAGGAGGACGTGGACGTGGTTGGCATCAGCATCCTGTCGGGAGCCCATATGCGGCTGATGCCCCGGATGGTGGACGCCCTGGAACGGCACGGTCTGCGCGGGAGCGACGATGACGATGAGGACGGCGTGATGCTGCTGGTTGGCGGGACAATTCCCGATGCTGACGTGGGTCGGCTCCGCGAAATCGGCGTGGATGGCGTGTTTCCGGTGGGGAGCTTTACCGGCGAAATGGTGGAGTTTATCCGATCACGCCTGGCGAGTTGATGCAGCATGACCTGGCCGCCGACCTACCATCCCAGTTACGTGCCCGTCGGGAATGCGGAGCATTGGGACGCCCGGCTGGAAACGATGCCGCTAGCGGAGCGAGATGGCGTCATCCTGGAGAAATTGCGCGGGCAGGTCCGGTACGCCTGGGAACGCTCGGGGTTCTACCGGGAGTTCTGGCGCAATGCGCCGGTTGACCCGGGAAACTTGCGCAGCCTCGAGGAATTTGCGCAGCTGCCGATACTGACCAAGGAGGAGGTGCGCGTCGAGCAGGAGGCGTATCCGCCATACGGGAGGTTTTTGTGCGTTGATCCCAGGGAGGTGTACCGGATTCATGGGACGTCGGGCACCACGGGCCGGCCGACGGTGTTCGGCATCAGCCGGGGGGACTGGGAACGCATCGGCGCGGCCCACGCGCGGATCCTGTGGGCCGCGGGAGTGCGACCCGGGGATACGGTGATGGTCGCGGCAGTGTTCAGCCTGTACGTGGGCAGTTGGGGCGCGCTGGTTGGAGCAGAACGGCTCGGCGCGACGTGTTTTCCCTTCGGCGCCGGCGCGCCGGGTCAGACTGAGCGAGCGGTGGAATGGGCGCAGCTGGTCCGCCCGGAGGCGCTGTACGCCACGCCGTCCTACGCGCTGTACCTGGCGGAAACGGCAAGGGAGATGGGGGTTGATCCCGGAACGGATTTCGCCTTCCGGTTGATGTTCTTCAGCGGCGAACCGGGGGCCAGCGTACCCGCGACGCGGCAGGCCATCGAGGACGCTTTCGGATGCTATGTGGTGGATCAGGGTAGCATGGCCGAGATGACACCGTGGATGACCAATGCGGGCTGCCGCTACCTGGAACGGGGAATGCACCTGTGGCAGGATATCGTGTACACCGAGCTGGTGGGCGCCGAGACCGGCGAACCTGTCCCCATGGGCGGCGAAGGCGTGCCGGTGTACACACACTTGGAGCGGGAGTCGCAGCCGATGATCCGGTACTGGTCCGGGGACATCGCGCAATGGGAAATGGTGGACTGTCCCTGCGGGCGGACGTATCCGACGCTGACCCGGGGTATCTACGGACGGGCGGACGATATGCTGATCATCCGGGGCCAGAACGTCTTTCCGTCGCGCATTGAAGACGTGCTGCGCGGACTCGAGGAGTTCGGCGGCGAGTTCCGGCTGGTGGTGGAACGGGAACGCGGCTACCTGGACCGGCTGACGGTGCAGACTGAGGTGGCCGCCGGAGTATGGGCGTCGGCCGGCGAAAGCGGGCCGGCGGGTCTGGAAGCGCTCCGAAACCAATGGGCGGATACGCTGCGACGGGCGCTGGGCGTCGGGGTTTCGGTGGACCTGAAACCGGAGGGGGAGTTCGAGCGTACCCAGTTCAAGGCGCGGCGGGTGATTGACCTGCGGGGCTGATCTACATCGATGCCCCGGATCTGCATGATGTATGGACTGGCCGCCTCCTGACGTTTCCATCTACCGGCGACCCAGCATACCGGGCCCAAGGGCGCGGGTGGGCGAGGTGATGCCGGGATTGTACCAGCGCGGTATGCTGACCACCAGCGCCTTTCTGGTAATTACGCCGGATGCCGAAACCGGGGAGCCGTCGGTAACCATAATAGATTCGGGATGGCGATACTTTCACGACGGCCGCGTACTGAGCTATCTGAAGCGGCTGGGGTATGGGCCGCAGTCGGTCAGCAGCCTTATTTCAACGCATTTCCATCCGGACCACGTGGGCGGGATGGCGAGATTGCACCGCGCCACGAAGGCGCCGGTGGCGGCACATCGAGTAGAGGCCCCGCATCTGGCGGGAGAGCCCGGGCGAGGAATGCCGAATCCCGTAAAGCCGAAGTGGCTGCGTCCATTGCTGTGGCCTTTGCTTGCGCCGACGAAACCGGCTCATGTGCCGGTGGCGCGCACGTTGGATGACGGCGATCATTTGCCTCTGCTGGGTGGCGCAAGGGTGGTGCATACGCCGGGTCATACACCGGGGAGCATCAGCCTGCACTTTCCCAACGAAGGGGCATTGCTGGTGGCCGACGCGGTGCAGCGTTATCAGGATCAGCTGACGCTGCCCTCACGGTGGTTTTCCAGCGATATGGAGGCGGCCAAGGAGTCGGTGCGGAAACTGGCGTTGCTGGATTTTGAGGTGATATGCTTCAGCCACTTCGAGCCGATGCGGAAGGGAGCGCGGGCGGCGCTGCGGTCGCTGGCGGAGTATGTGTCATAACCAACGACAATTACGGGGGTGCTGTTATGGAATTCGGCGAACTGAAAGATGTGAATTTGCGTGACGTGTGGCCCCATGAGGCTCACAACTTCACGCCGTGGCTGGCCGACAATCTGGAGTATCTTTCGCAAGTGATTGGGATTAGGTTAGAGTTGGAAGGCACCGAGGTTGCGGTGGAGCAATTTTCCGCCGATATTCTTGCCACAAACCCAGGGAACGGCAGCCGGGTATTGATTGAGAATCAATACGGGTGGACGGACCACGATCACTTGGGTAAGGTTCTTACCTACCTCGCCGGCCTGGAAGCACAAACCATTGTCTGGATTTCCCAGCATTTTACCGAAGCCCACCTCTCCGCTATTCGCTGGTTGAACGAGCATACGGTAGAACCGTTCGCGTTTTTTGCCGTGCGAGTTCGTGTCCTGCAAATTGCGGACTCTCCAATGGTACCTGTCTTCGACGTGTTGGAACGGCCCATCGATTGGGATATGCAAGTCCGCGAATCCGTGCGGCAACCGACAGAACGCACGGCTCGACTTCGCCAATTGCGGCAAGGCTTCTGGCAGTTTTACGCCCAGCGTCACCCTGATGACATAGATTTGCGCCCAAACCATGTCAACAGCAATGTCTTTCACCGCCTCGATGCCGGCGTGGTAATCTCGCAGTACATTGCTCAAAGCGGAGTTGGCATATATCTGCAACATAGTCGGCCGGAAGATTGCAACGCGGCGTTGCGCAATGACCCTGATGCCGAGTCGTGGTTGGCGGTGGAGAAAGTCTATGACCGGGACAATTGGCCTCAGATGGCGGACTGGTTGCACGAGCAGTTATCCAATTATCTCCGCGTTATCAGACGGGTTATAGCAGAACGCGAAACGGCTGATGATTAGGGCTGCCAAACTCGTCGGGGCACAGGATGGGGACATTTTACGAAAGGATTGGGGTCGGCAACCCGGCGGGCGGTGGTATGGTTTTCGTGTCGGCGCTGGTTGACACCGGGGCAAGTTATTCGATGGTGCCGGCATCGCTTTTGCGAAGGCTGGGAATCGCCGAGGGAACGCGAAGACTCGGGTTTTCGGTAGCCGACGGCAGGCGGGTGGAGTATGCTCTAGGCGCGGTCGGACAGTTCGCACACGCGGCAAAAGATGAGGTGGATCGTGGCTGCTTTTCATGTGCCGATCAAAGTCGGAAAATACGCGCCGACTTTTGATGGGAAAATGGGAAACGGGGAATTGGCGCCAATATCAGCGCTGGCAGGCAGCAAGGCGTCCTTTACGATGCTTCCGGAGTCACTCCTGCTTGGTCTGGGCGTCGAACCGCGGGAGCGGACAACGTTCAAGCGGAGCGACGGCAGCGTTGCGGAATACTATGAAGGCACGGCGCTGTTGGAAATCGGGGGTGAGCAGTGGCCTTGCCCGGTCATATTTGGACCGGAAGGTCGGTATGTGTTGGGGCGGACGGCGCTGTCGGCTTTTGCGCTGCAAGTTGCCCCGGACGGGCAGAGTCTGGAGCCGGCGGTTGTGCATCTGCCCTCCGTAGTAGCACTGGAAACCCCGGTAGAGGTTGCCTGCGATGACCGATAATTCCACCAGCCGGCCCCCGCCAACGGAGAGAGCAGCAGCGGTGCCTACCCCCATGGAAACGCTGGACGCGGCCGCAGACCACATCGCGGCCGGCCGCGTCCAGGAAGGCGCGCGCCTGGCCTATGATGCCGCATTCCGGGCGGTCGCTGATGCGGCGCGGCGGCACAACCGGCACTGCAAAACCGTGGCAGACGCTCGAGAATTCGTCCGATGGCTGGACGGCTTGCCCACAGAACCTGGCGATTGGCCGCGAAATACCGCAATTTTCGATTGGGTCACTGATGACCAAGCGCCCCAACTGCCGATACCCGAGTTCGTTGGGGCTTTCAACGTAGCGGAAGAATTCAAGCGGCATGGGGAATCTCCCGCCGAACTTACCCACTGGCAACCCGACGAATACGTTATATTTTTGCCTGCTGTCCGAGAGCTCATCGAAAAGGTAGAAACGGCGCAACCCAGGGCCCCATCCATTTGGATGCGCTAACGCATCTCAACGAATCCCGTAACCTGACGGCGCTGGCCGCGGAGCTTTTTAACCTTGGCCAGTATCTTGCTGCTGGTGAATTCGTATGGGGCGTCATTGTCCACGCCGTCAGCGCCGCCGACCCTGACCACGAAATGCAGCCTCCGGACCGCTTTGGCAATCCTCACCTAGCCCCCCAATACCAGCGCCACTTTCTCTAGTGCCATTCGCCGAATCACAGGACTCACTCTTTCCGAGGGTCAGATCGCTTCGTGCCTTTACAATAGACAGCAGCAGTTGCACAACCACTTCTACCACCTCAACTTGACACTCCAGGATCTTCAACACAGTATCGGCGTCGCCACTGCATACGCGCAGTTGCTAATGCGTGCCGCCGACCGTGCCCTCAGCCGATAATCGCATAACTCGATCTTCCTAATCATGCCTCGCAAGTGAGTATCAAACAATGTCTGCCAACTCCGGCACTCCCGCGAACCTTCCCCTCCCCCTGACCGGCATCCGCGTGCTGGACGCCACGCACATCGTGGCCGGGCCGTTCTGCTCTCTCATCCTCGCCGACATGGGCGCGGAGGTTATCAAGATTGAGCGGCCTCGGACGGGGGATGCGGCGCGGGGCCGGCAACCGTTCATCGGAGATGACGCTACGGGCCGGGTAAGCAGCCGGTTCCTGGGCGTGAACCGCAACAAGAAATCGGTGACGCTGGACTTGCGGAATGACGTCTGCAAGGGCGCATTTGAAAAGCTGGCAGCTAATTCGGACGTGCTGCTGGACAACTGGGGGCCGGGGGCGTTCCGGCGGCTGGGTTTGGGCTACGACCGGCTTCGTGAAATCAACCCGCGACTGATTTACGCTGAAATAACCGGCTACGGCGACGGCGCGCGGGGGCCCTACTCCGACTGGCCCGCCAACAACCTGGCGATCCAGGCAATGTCGGGCTGGATGGAGGTCACCGGGGAGCCCGGTGGCACGCCCCAGGCCGTGGGAGACAACATCGGCGACTCGGTGCCGGGCGTCTGGGCTGCCCTCGGCATCTTATTGGCGTTGGAAACGCGGAGACAGACGGGAGTCGGTCAGCACGTCGATGTGGCAATGTACGAGTGCATGGTCTCTCACCTGGTCAGCAACATGAACGCATATCAGGCTACCGGGGAAGAATCAGGACGGCTGGCCGGGCGCACTCGTCAGGCGTCCCTGGGCCCGGGCCTGGTGTTCCGGGCCGCCGACGGTTACGTCGTGATGGCCGGCGTGCGCAGCCCACAGCGTTTGACAGCGCTGTGGGAGCTGGTCGGGCGCAGCGACCTGCCGGAGCAGGACGAGCGATACCTGCAACAGTTTCCCGACGCCGACTTTGTTTTCGAGCAAGTGATACCGGCGATTGAGGAATGGTCGGCGCAGCGGCCCAAGTGGGAAGTAGCCGGACGGTTGACGGAGCTGGGGTTCTCCATGGGCGTGGCGCAAAACGTAGCTGATTTGTCGAACTGTCCACAGCTCGAAGCGCGGGGGATGTACGTTGACATCGGGGACTCGCTGGGCGGGACTTTCCGGTCGCTGGCGACGCCGATCCAACTGACGGCGTGCCGGCCGGCCGCCACCGGCACTCCTCCGAGATTGGGGGAGCACAACGCGGAGATCCTGTGCAGTCTGGGTGGCCTGACGACGGAACAGTTAGCGGAACTGGAAGCAGAGGGCGCAGTTTGATGGAGAAGCCGCGCCGTTCCGTTTGCGTCGCGCCGGGTACGGGGGTATCATAGCCGCCGTTCCCTGGCGCGCCGTCCCCACGGGCCGGCGCGCCCGCGGCAGCATAGCCGCCCGGCACGAAAACGGGCGGCTGACAGCGCCGTCGTTCGTGCTATAATCTGCGCCGCAGGAGGTGCCCATGCGAGCTATTGATTACCAAGCCCCTACTTCCCTCAGCGACGCCGTGTCCATAATGGCGCAACACGGCGACCGTGCCCGCGCGTTGGCCGGCGGCACTGACATCTTGGTGCAGCTGCGCGGTGGACGTCGCGAGATTGACGTGCTGGTTGACACGAAGAAGATTCCCGAGTTGAACGGCCTCAACCTGAACGATAGCGGCCTGCAACTCGGCGCCGCCGTACCGTGTTACCGGATCTACCAGGACCAGGCCGTAGCCGCTGCTTATCCCGGTCTCATTGACGCCGCCGGCATGATCGGCAGCATCCAGATCCAGGGCCGCGCGACCGTTGGCGGCAATCTGTGTAACGCCGCCCCGTCCGGCGACACCATCCCGCCGGTGATCACTCTCGGCGGCGAGGCCCATGTCAACGGCCCCAACGGCTGGCGCACCGTGCCCACCGAAGATTTCTGCACCGGACCGGGCCGCACCGTTCTGGAGCCTGACGAACTGCTGGTCGCCGTTCAGATTCCGGCGCCGGCCGCCAACTCCGGCACCGCGTACCTGCGGTTCATCCCCCGCAATGAGATGGACATCGCCGTGGCCGGCGTTTCCTCCTCGGTGGCGCTGGACGCATCGGGCCAGAACTTCGTCTCGGCCCGCATCGCCCTGGCATCGGTCGGCCCGACGCCCATCCTGGCCGCCGCCGCCGGCGACAGCCTGGCCGGCAAGGCCGTTTCCGATGAGGCCATCGCCGAGGCTGGCCGCCTGGCCAGCGAAGCCGCTACCCCCATCACCGATATGCGCGGCACCATCCGCCAGCGCCACCACCTGGTGGACGTGCTGACCCGCCGCACCCTGAATATTGCCATCCGGCGCGCCCGAGGGGAGGAATAACAATGCCCGGACTTGTCCACGTAACTACCACCATCAACGGCAACGAGACGCACTTTCTCTGCGAGCCGCGGCAGAGCCTGTTGGAGTGTCTGCGCGACGTCGTCGGCATGACCGGCTCCAAGGAAGGTTGCAACGACGGCAACTGCGGAGCCTGCACCGTCGACCTCGACGGCCGCATCGTATGCTCCTGCCTGGTGCTGGGCGTCGAAGCCGAGGGCGCCCAGGTGAATACCATTGAAGGCGTCGCCTCCGCTGATGGTCTCCACCCCATTCAGCAGGCGTTCCTGGAGAACGCGGCATTGCAGTGCGGCATCTGCACGCCCGGCTTCATCGTGGCCGCCAAGGCCCTCCTGGACGCCGAGCCGGACGCCGACGAAGGCCGCATCCGCCACTGGCTGGCCGGCAACCTCTGCCGCTGCACCGGCTACGACAAAATCGTCCGCGCCGTGCTGGACGCGGGGGAGAAGATGCGGGCAGGATAGCCGTTCCGCCGCCGCAAGACGCGCACACGAAGGGGCGACCGACTGGTCGCCCCGTTTTGGTGACATTGCCTTTTGGCAGATAGCGAACAATCAAGCGCAAAACAGAACCTACTCACCACGCAGCCGAGGGAGCAACCAATGAGAATCACTACTGTGATGGTTCTGCTAGCCGTAACTCTAGGCGCTGTCATTGCTTGCTCTACTCAGACCGAGGTTCGTGAGGTAGAAGTGACTCGTGAGGTTTCCGTGGTCCAGGAAGTCCCGGTTACGCGAGTGGTCGAAACCGTCAAGACTGTGGAAGTCACGCGTGAGGTTCCAGTTGTCAAAGAAGTGGTTACCGCAGAAGAAATTCCTGTCACCCGCACGGTGAAGGTTTTCCAGCCAGTGGAAATAACCCGCGAAGTTCCAGTCACCCGCGTCGTGACAGTTACGCCCACGCCCGGAAGCACAAATGCTCCGGCGGAACTGTCCACCGCAACCCCGGCGCCCATTGCCACGCCAGCGCCAATTGCCGGGGAATCGCTATTCGGCAGTTGGCAAATGGAGCGGGTGTCCTACGGGGGGCGAGATTCTGTATCGTTCCGCAATGCGGCGGTGAAATACGAGACGGCGGGCAATGCTCCGGTAGTCACCTACCAGTGCGATACGTCCGGCAACCGCGCTATGTACATTGACTGGCATCACACGCTCGCAACCGCGGAGTCAAACATCAGCAGGAGTTATCGCGGCAACCCGGTCAAGCAGTACCAGGACGATGACTTGGACGCTTTGATTGAATACACTGCCAATCTCTCCGAGTTTGCCGGAGACCTGCGTCTTTCCCCAGCCGAAGAGAATGACCTGGACGAAGCTTGGAATGAGGTGCGCAACCACTGGCAACTCCGAGAAGCGACGCCGGACGAACTAATCCGGCGTATGCGTGACCGGAAACACCGCAGCGCGCTGATTGACCTGGATTTCTATGAGGAAAGGCTGGACCCGGACAAGAAGAGAAAGTACGGCCCGCCAGTTCTGGCTACCATCAGCAGCAAGTGGGTTGTACTGTCCAATTCCCGTTCCCAGATAAATGCCGGCACAATAGGCGAGCTTAAGCCAACGCTACGCCGGATAGAAAACCCGCAACCCCTGGCGGACACAATGCAGATGATGACGGCTACCGTGAAGGAACCCGCACAACCGGCAGCCATAATAGCCAAGTGGAAAAGCAACGGCCTCCGCCAAGTCATGGACTACTGCAAGATTATCCAGAAATAATGAAACACCTACGTTAGCCTCGCTGGTTAACGCTGCCTCAACAGGTCTTATGGAGTTCGTAGTCGAAACAGTACGTGTGCGGCGAAAACCTTGCGCTCCGTCGCATCAGCAGTCTCGAACGCGATGATTGCCGCCTCGGCTTGGTTTATCAGGCGGAGCGTATCAGCGCGGGTAAATTCGGCGGTGGGGTCATAATCAGCCAAATGACGCCAGCTTTGCAGGTCAACGAAAGTGTTGCCGAATTCCTCAATCTCAACCGCAAAGCCGGCCAGGCCGCGGTTGATTTGTCCTCTGGCAAACCCGTGGTCCAGTGCCCGGTAGGTCAGTGTCCACGCCGGCAGGCCGCGGAAGCGCGGCGACGCGCCAATCAGCGTGTCTGCGTTGCTCATTGCCAGGGCGTGGAACATAGCGTAGTACGCGGAGCTGATCGCCTTGCGCAACTGCATCTGCTGGGGCCGCCCGCGGCGCTCACCGTAGCCGGGGGCGGATGCGAGCATCCGGGCAATCGCAATCAATTGTTCCCAGTTCATGGCGCGGTTTTACCGGAAAAGCCTGGCCCTCTCTTCATCCGTCCACTCGGCGATTTCGGCCTTGTCAATGTACGATTGTGACGGGATGTTGGTTACTCCCAGCTCAAGGAACTCCGGTCGCATTCTCCGGTAAAGGCCATTGAGCCACTTGGGGTCGAGCAGGTCACCATCGCCATCATACACGACCCTGATTTGCAGGTACTCGTCGCCCCACTCGTCCAGCTTGGGTGTAACCCATATTTCGTCGAACAAGAGCCGGTCGCCGAATTTATTCTCGAGGTGGCTGCGCACGATGGTCGCCACCTGCTCCTTGACGGAATCGTATTTAGCCATGATGCGGTCTCCGGTTGCGCGACGCGATTGGAACAATGTTAACAGCCGCCGCCGGCCCGCGTCAAAATCGTCGCCATCTGCCCTTTGCCCAACATACGCTATAATCCCCGCCAACTGAAACCGTTATGAGGTGAACCAAAGTGACCACATCAAACCAGGTGCTTTCCGAAGTTGAGTACGATGTAGTCGGCAAGCGCCCCGTGCGCCCGGACGGAGTGGACAAGGTGACCGGCCGCGCCCAGTACGGCGCCGACCTCAACCTGACCGGCCTGCTGCACGGGCGTGTCCTGCGCAGCCCCCACGCCCACGCCCGCATCAGGTCCGTGGATACCAGCAACGCGGAGGCGCTGCCCGGCGTCCGCGCCGTGGTGACCGCCGCCGACCTGCCCTTCGCGTCAATGAGCAAAGGGGAACTGGGCAACGACTACAACCGTTTCAAGTTCCTCAGCGATAACTTCCTGGCCAGCGACAAGGCGCTGTATCGCGGCCACGCCGTCGCCGCCGTCGCCGCCGACAATGCCCACGTCGCCGAGGCGGCCCTGGCCCTCATCGACGTGGACTACGAAGTTTTGGAGCCAGTCATCGACGTGCGCGCCGCCATGCAGGAAGGAGCGCCGCTGCTGCACGACGACCTGCACACCTCGGCCATGGGCGAAATGTCCGAAAAGCCCAGCAACGTCGCCGCCTACATGAAATTCGAGAAGGGCGACACCGCCGCCGGTTTCGCCAAAGCCGACGTTATCGTAGAGCGCGAGTTCACCACGGCGTCGGTGCACCAGGGCTATATCGAGCCGCACAACGCCACCGCCCACTGGCGGGCCGACGGGCAGATCAACATCTGGTGCAGCACGCAAGGCGCATTCGTCGTCCGCGCCAACACCGCCGACGCGCTGCGGGTGGACGTGTCCGACGTGCGCGTAACGCCCATGGAAATCGGCGGCGGCTTCGGCGGCAAGGTGTCTTTCTACCTGGAGCCGGTGGCCGCGTTGCTGTCGCGCAAAGCCGGCGCGCCGGTCAAGATTCTGATGAGCCGAACCGAGGTCTTTGAGGGCAGCGGCCCGGCCCCCGGCAGCTGGATGCGCGTCAAGATGGGCGCCAACTCTGCCGGCAAGATTACCGCCGCCGAGATTGAGCTGGCCTTCGAGGCCGGGGCCTATCCCGGCTCGCCAGTGATGCAGGGCGCCACCTGCGCCTTCGCCTGCTACGATTTGGAAAACGGGACGGTGAAAGGCTACGACGTGGTGGTCAACAAGCCCAAGACCGCCGCCTACCGCGCCCCCGGTTCCCCGCAGGCCGCCTTCGGCGTGGAGCAGGTGGTGGACGAGCTGTGCCAGCGGCTGGGCGTTGACCCGGTGGAGTTTCGCCTGAACAACGCCGTAACCGAAGGCTCCCGCAAGGTGGAAGGCCCGGTATTCCAGAAAATCGGCCTGGTGGAATGCCTGGAAGCCGCCCGCAACCACGACCACTACCGGACGCCGCTGGCCGGGCCTAACCGGGGCCGGGGCGTCGCCGCCGGCTTCTGGATGAACCGGGGATTCCACTCCAGCGTCAACATGACGGTGAACCCGGACGGTACGGTTAACCTGATTGAGGGTTCCGTGGACATCGGCGGTAGCCGCGCTTCCATCGCCCAGCAGGCGGCGGAAACTTTGGGCATCGCCTACGAGGACATCAAACCCCAGGTGGTGGACACCGATTCCATCGGCTACACCATGGTCACCGGCGGCAGCCGGACCACCTTCGCCACCGGCTGGGCCGCTATCCTGGCCGCGGAGGATGTCAAGACGCAGCTGGTGGAACGGGCCGCGTCGATCTGGGATGTGCCCGTTGAAGAGGTGGAATACGATAGCGGCATCATCAGCCACCGGTCGGAGGAGCTCAGTTTCACCTTCAAGGACCTGGCCCGCCAGCTCTACACCACCGGCGGCGGCATCACCGGCACCGCCAGCCTGGACCCCACCGGCGAAGGCAACTCCTTCGGCGTCCACCTGGTGGACGTAGAGGTTGACCCGGATACGGGCAAGACCGAAATCCTGCGCTACACCGCCATCCAGGACGCCGGCAAAGCGGTGCATCCCAGCTACGTGGAAGGGCAAATCCAGGGCGGAGCGGTGCAGGGCATCGGCTGGGCGCTGAACGAGGAATATTATTTCAGCGACAACGGCCAGATGATGAACTCCAGCTTCCTGGACTACCGGATGCCCACCTCGCTGGACCTGCCCATGATCGACACGGTGATTGTAGAGGTAGCCAACCCCGGCCATCCCTACGGTGTGCGCGGGGTTGGCGAGGTGCCCATCGTGCCTCCGCTGGCCGCCATCGCCAACGCCGTGGGCGAGGCGACGGGGCAGCGATTGACCAGCCTGCCCATCACGCCGGGCAACGTGCTGGA
The DNA here is from genome assembly GCA_964347975.1 of uncultured Dehalococcoidia bacterium. Classification (GTDB taxonomy): domain Bacteria; phylum Chloroflexota; class Dehalococcoidia; order Lucifugimonadales; family UBA3495; genus Bin87. The sequence goes on along the minus strand of CAYGAY010000007.1, from coordinate 43,685 downwards.
AGCGGAGTGGAACGGTAGTTGATCGCCGCTCGCTCAGCAAATTACAGGGATACTAAAGGGGGATGCGGCGCTGCATCCCCCTTTATAATGGAAATAGCTCCCATGGAGTATCGGCAATGAGGATCGACATCGGCGAATGGCAGTTGCGGAGCTTCCGTCCCGGTGACGCGGCGTCCCTGGTGAAGTACGCCAACAACCGAAACGTGTCCCGTAATCTGCGTGACCGTTTCCCCTTTCCCTACCACATCGAGGACGCGGAGGCTTTTATCCGACTCGCCAGCGAGCAGGACCACGAAACCATTTTCGCCATCGCGTCCGACACCGAGGCCATCGGTGGAATAGGGCTGGAGTTGTACGATGATGTCCACCGACGCTCGGCGCAGGTGGGATATTGGTTGGGCGAACCGTTTTGGGGACGGGGCATAGCTACGCTGGCGCTTCAGGCCATCACCGATTACGCTTTCGCTCAATTTGGCCTGGCACGTGTTTACGCCTATGTGTACGAGTGGAATCCGGCTTCGGCTCGCGTGTTGGAAAAAGTCGGTTACGAATATGAGGGCCGGTTGAGGAAGAGCATCACCAAAGATGAACAGACCATAGACCAGTGGCTGTATGCGATGGTGCGCGATTAGACGCGCCTCTTTGCGCTATCATATAGATAGACAGTTTCAGCGCGGGGTGGTTCCAATGGCTTTTGGCGTCATCGATAAAACGCTTGAGCAGCAAATCACGGACATTGTGCAGCGCACGCTGGACGACCATTACCAGGGTGAACTGACATTCGGTCCCATCCGGGTCCAAGAAGAGGACGGCTACAATGGGAAGCGACGCCTGAATATCTACATCGTTGTCGATGGGGATTACGACTTGCTGTATCCACGGTGGGATTCGGGGGCCTTACTTCCGGAGCACATCCTGCCGAACCTCGCGCTGTTTGGCATTACGCAGGACACCATCCATTCGTTTATTCCAAAAAGCGATTGGGCGTGGTTCCATAAGGCTGCCGGCCTTGATTTCTGACGACCTGATGGACATCGCCCGGCGATTGGCGGAGGGCAATCCGACGCAGACTGACCTGCGCCGCGCCGTCAGCAGTGTTTATTACGCGCTGTTCCACGCCATTTGCCAAAGCAACGCCGATACCCTGGTCGGCGATGACCCGATCTCTCACGACCAACTGTCGTGGCGTCAAACATACCGTGCTTTGGAACACGGCTACGCCAGGCAACGTTGCATCCTGGCCCGGCGCAACCCCCGGTTCACCTTACCGATTCAAACTCTGGCCGACCATTTCGTTACTGCTCAAGGCCATCGCCACCAAGCGGACTATGATCCTGATACCAGTTTTGACCGGCAGGAAGTTCTGGCTTCCGTTGCCCAAGCTGAGGACATAATCAGAGACTTCCACACCGTCCCCGCCCAAGAACGCCGCGCCTTCGCCGTGTACGTCCTGATGCGGGAACGCCAGGACTGAACCCCCGGGGCGTTGGAGACCATCAATGCGCATCGACATCGGCGAATGGCAAGTACGCAGCTTCTACCTCGAGGATGCGGAGGCATTGGCGAAGTGTGCCAACAACCGCAACGTATGGCTGAACCTGCGCGACGCCTTTCCTTACCCCTATCGACTGGAAGACGCCGTTTCCTGGTTGCGCATGACCACCCGGCAGTGGCCGGAAGTCCATTTCGCCATCGCCTCTGCCGATGAGGCTATTGGCTACATCGGCCTGGGCTTGCAAACCGACGTCTTCTACCGCTCGGCGGAGATCGGATACTGGCTGGGCGAGCCGTTCTGGGGTCGAGGCATCGCCACCGAGGCATTGCAGGCCCTCACCGAGTACGCTTTCTTCCAGTACAACCTCATACGCCTGTATGCCTACGTCAACGTAACTAACCCGGCTTCCGTCCGTGTGCTGGAAAAGGCCGGCTATGAGCGCGAAGGGCGTCTGCGCAAGAATGTCATAAAGGATGGTCAGATTGTGGACCAGTTTCTGTACGCCAAGGTGAAGGACTAGCGCTATGTCGTCGCCATTCCGGTTTCCCAAGGCGTTGTTCATCATCGCGGCGCTTGCTTTCCTGGCGTTGGCCGGCTGTTCCGGCGCAGAGACCCCGCAGTACGGAAGCCCCGCCAACAACGCTGACCGCCAACCGGACGTCATCGTCCCCGCCCTGTCGAAGCCGGCGGTGGCCGGTCAGCAGGCATTCAACACCACGTGTGTCCTGTGCCACGGCGTCAATGCGGCGGGAACCAATCAGGGGCCGCCCCTGGTGCACGAGATCTACGAACCGGGCCATCACGCCGATTTCACCTTCCGCAACGCCGTCAGCCAGGGGGTGCCGGCCCACCACTGGAACTTTGGCAATATGCCCCCGGTCCCCGGCGTATCGGAAGAACAAGTTGAGCAGATAATCTGCTACATTCGCGAGTTGCAGCGGGCCAACGACATATTTGCCGGCGACGCTGTGCCAACGGTATGCTGACGCAATGAGTTGGTCGCGCATTATGATGGATCCACAATCCTGAACAAGGGGGTCAAGGATATGGTGAGAGTATTCGTGCCGACGATGCTGCAAGCCAGCACGGGCGGGATCAAGGAAGTGGACGTTACGGCGCGCAACGTGCGCCAGGTCATCGAGCAGCTGGACGAGCGGTTTCCCGGCATCGCCGGACGGCTGACTGAGGATGGAGAAATCCGCTCAAACCTGGCGGTGGCGATCGATGGCGAGGTAGCCCGTATGGGCTTGCTGGAACGGGTGGGAGAAGACGCGGAGATCCACTTCGTGCCCGCCATTGGGGGTGGCTAGCAATTATACTCGCCCCGCCCTTTCGACTATACAACGGAGCCTCTGAAAATGGTTGCCAAACTGAAACCCCTGGCGCCGGTTCGCCACCCCGACGAGGACCCGACGATTTTCTATCCCGAAACGGACGGTCTGCCCTTGCCAGATGGTGAACATCAAGCCCCCCTGTACCGTGAGGTTGTTTCCACTCTGGAAGCGCGCCTGAAAACGCAGCCCCACGTCGCGGTCAACGGCAACACATTCATCTACTACGAAATGAATAATCCCCGCCGTTTCGTGTCCCCCGACTGCTACGTCGCTTTTGGCGTGGACGTGGAGGCCATGCTGGAGGAGAACTCCTACATCATCTGGCGGGTGGGTAAACCGCCGGACTTCGTGCTGGAAATCGCTTCGGAGAGCACTGGACATTATGACGAAACCGACAAGCGCGCGCTGTACGCCGTGATTGGCGTCGGTGAATACTGGTGTTACGATGCTACCGGCGGCCAGTTCTACCAACGTCCCCTGGTGGGGGAGCAGCTGGTGAACGGAGAGTACCGTGAGTTCTCCATAAACGAGGAACCCGACGGTATGATATGGACGCACAGCCCCGCTCTGGGGCTGGACCTGTGCTGGGACAACGGCCGGCTGCGGTTTTACGACCCGGTGGCTGGGGTATGGCTTCTGAATCTGGACGAGGAACGGGAGCGCGCGGATACCGCCGAGTCCCGCGTCCGGGAGCTGGAGGCGCGTCTGCGGCAGCATGGCATCGACCCCGCCGTTTGACCCGTCCCGGCCCGACAGCTACAATGGCCGGCGTAATCCCCGACCGTTGCCGTTCTGATGACTAACTACACGCTCCCGCCAGAAGATGAACCGGATGCTGCCGACGGAGGCATGACCTTTGGCCTCACTGCCGGCGCGGCGGGGAGGCCATCCAATTCCTGCTCATCCGAACCTTATTCCAACGTCAAGGTAGCGTCGGCCGGCGGTCTGGTGTTCCGCCAGTCCGGCGGGTTGATCGAAACGCTGCTGTGCGCCCGGGCGCGGCCCGGCTACCAGGGGGAGGATGCCCCGCTCACCTGGCGTTTGCCCAAGGGAACGCCCGAACACGGTGAGACGGTTGAGGAAACCGCGCAGCGGGAGGTCCAGGAAGAGACCGGAGTGCGCGTCAACGTATTGGCCCCGATCACCAGCATCCGCTATTTCTTTGTGGGCCACGACGATGGCGTTCGCTACGATAAAACGGTCTATTTCTACCTGATGGAGCCGTTGGACGGCAGCACGTCCGACCACGACGCTGAGTTTGACGTGGTGGAGTGGCGCCGCTACGAGGAAGCGCTGGAACTTCTCGAATATGATAATGAACGCAGCGTCCTGGAAGCGGCGAGATCCTTGATCGAAACCTATCGGGAGGGCGGGGGGATATGAGCACTGCCAACTCCAACGAGGCCAAGAGAAAGGACCTGGTGCTGCGAGGAGTCCGGGTGCTGCTGCGCGGCAAGCGCATGGAAGACGCCGAAAAAGACTACATCTGGCGCAGCGACCCCGAAATAGCGCGGCTGGACGCGGCTTATCCGCTGACGATGAAATACGAGCGATACTTGAAACTTTTCCAGGACCAGATCCGCTGGCCGACCCCGGGTTCCCATCATTTCGCCATCGAAGCTGCCGGCGGGAAATTCATTGGCAACTGTATGTACTACGATCTGGACAGCCTTTCCAAACAGGCCGAACTGGGCATCGTCATCGGCGACCGGGACTATTGGAGTGGTGGGTACGGGTACGACGCCGTGGTGACGCTGCTGCATCATATGTTTGACGACCTGCGGCTCAAGCGCGTTTATCTGCATACGCTGGAATGGAACCACCGGGCGCAGAAGTGCTTTGAGCGTTCCGGCTTCAACCCGGTGCGCCGCCTCCGCCGGATGTCCCACGACTTCATCCTGATGGAAGTCCACCGCGACGATTGGGAGGCAACATCCGACGCGCGCCTGGCCCTTCGCCAACGTTACCTGGAAAACCGCGGGGGCGCAGCAGTTAATGACGAGGACGCCAAAGCCGCCGCGGTAGCGTAGCCGGCAACCGTCCTCCAGGTTCTAGCGGGCCGGTTACGATTGAGCGGCCGCCACGGCCTCGGCGACGGTTATGTCGCCGGTGTACAGGGCCCGCCCGATTATGGCCGCTTCGGCGCCCGTGGCAACCAGCTTCGCCACGTGAGCCGCCGTGCCCACGCCGCCGGCGGACAGCACTCGCAATCCGCTGTCCCGAACCAATTGAGCGGTCGCCGCGTAGTTTGGCTCTTCCAGCGTGCCGTCGCGCGAAATGTCGGTGTAAAGCAGCCGCACTACTCCCAGATCTCCCATGCGCCGGGCCAACTCCGTGGCCGTGATTTCGGAAGTCTCGGTCCAGCCTCGGATGGCTACCAGGCCATCGCGGGCGTCCAGGGCCACGACGACGCGCTCGCTGCCGAAGCGACGGCACAACTCTTCCACCAAGTCGGGATTGGCGACGGCGGCGGTGCCGACCACGATGCGCGCGGCGCCGGCATCGAACAGGTGGGAGGCCGTGTCCACGCTGCGGATGCCGCCGCCGACCTGGACGGGTATGGCGAGCCGTTGGGTGATGGCGGTGATGGCGGCCAGGTTGGCTGGGTTCCCCGAGTGGGCGCCGTCCAGGTCAACGATGTGGAGACGCTGGCCGCCCTCTTCCTGCCATCGTTGGGCTACCGCCAGGGGGTTGTCGGAGAAGACCGTTTCCCGCTCATAGTCGCCCTGGTAGAGCCGGACGCAGTTGCCGCCGCGCAGGTCGATGGCGGGGATGATTTCCATAGTTCTAACCGCTTATCTCCGCCGGCAGTGGGCCAATTTTAACGCTGTGCAAAACCGCCTCCGGGCGCCGGTCGAGCAGTTCCTGTGTTGTATAGCCCCAGTCGCGCCCGATGGCATAATCCTCGGTCGTGAGGTCAATCACCACAAACTTGCCCTTTTCCGGAGGCTCAACCAGGCGCTTGATTTTGGTCTCGTAAATCCTTTGGCCCAGCGCTTTGCGCTTCGCGTAGTCATTGACCGGAATCGTCATAGTAGCTATCTCCCTGATCCCAGCGAGGCGCCGCTGCCCGACTAGCGGCCGTTGGCAACCTGACGGATGAAGTTGGCGTAGAGGCGCAGGCCGTTTTCGCCGCTTTTTTCCGGATGGAACTGGGTGGCCACCACGTTTTCGCGGGCGTATATGCTACAGAATGGGACGCCGTATTCGGTGAGGCCGGCCACGTTCTCTCGCGCCACCGGGTCGGCGTAGTAGCTGTGGACGAAGTAGAAATGGCTGTCCTGGGGGATGCCTTCCCAAAGGGGATGTTGGCGCTGAAACCGCACGGTGTTCCATCCCATGTGGGGAACCTTCAGGCCGTCGGGCAGCCGGCGCACCCGGCCGGGCGCCAGTCCCAGGCAGTCGGCATCGCCCTCGTCGGTGGCCTCCAGAAGCAGTTGCAGGCCCAGACAGACGCCCAGGTAGGGTCGTCCGCTGGCGATGTAATCCAGCAGCGGCTGTACCAGGCCACGGGATTGCAGGGCCGCCATGGCCGACGGCCCGGAACCCTGGCCCGGCATTATCACCCCGTCGGCAGTCGCCAGCGACGCCGGGTCGGAGGAAACCCACGGCGAACCGCCGGCCCAGGCCGTGGCTCGAGCCACGCTGCGCAGGTTGCCCGATTCGTAGTCGATAATGACGATGCGCGGCCCGTCGGTTGGGTCGGTGGCCATTATCAAATCAGACGCGGTCGCCGGTGGCCCGTTCGATGGGAATGTCACGGTCGTGGTATCGGGCCAGCACGAAGAGCAGGTCGCCCAGCCGGTTCAGGTAGGCAAGTATCAAGGGATTGGTCAAGCCGTCGGCTTCAGACAGGGCAACCACCCGTCGTTCCGCCGTGCGTATAACCGTCCGGGCGGAGTCCATGGCCGACGAGGATGGAGTGCCGCCGGGCAGGATGAATACCTGGGGCATCTGGAAGTGGGTTTCCAGCTCGTCGATGGTTTCTTCCAGGTTATCAACCATCGCCTCGGTAACAGGGGTAAAGTGCTGGTGGAAGAGGTCGTATTTTTCGGGGTCCGTCGCCAATTCAGCGGCGACGATGAAGAGTTCGCGTTGCAGGTCGCGGAGGATGTTCTTCACCTTGTCGTCATCGGTGAGAGAGCGCGCCAGGCCCATCAGGCTGACCGCCTCGTCGGTGATGCCGTAGGCTTCGGTGTGTGGGTTCGCCTTGGAAACCCGACCGCCGTAGAGCAGGCTGGTTTCGCCCTGGTCGCCGTACTTGGTATAGACCCGCTTGCGACGCGGCGATGACGATGATGAGGCGCTCATGGCAATACACTCCCGGCCCGAATTGCGACGCTATCCATTCTAGCATCCCGCGGGTGGCGGTGCCATTCCCGCGCCGGCTCTAGCGTACCCGCTTTGGCATTGCGCGGGGCGAAGCCCGATCTTTGACAAAGCGGGCAATCTCGCGGGCGGAGCGACGCATCCCTGGGCAACGAGATTGCCGCCCTCGTGTCAAGTACGGGGGCGCAATGACAAAAGCGGGTACGCGTGAGAAGGAAAACGTGATTGACGTATGCGGCCACTGGATTCCCGCTTTCGTGGGAAGGAGGCGCCGGCGGTTGACCGTTTTCCGATACCGGCCCTAGAATGCGGGCATGACTTCCGTTCAAGAATCCGGCGCAGAACGAACCGACGAGTCATCGGAGATCAGCGCGCGGGCGGTATCGCCGGCGGCGCAGCATGACGACGGCGAACCGGATGCGCGGATCCGCCCGGCCCGGCTGGACGATTTCGTGGGCCAACCCCAGGTTCGGGAGAACCTGAGCATCGCAATGCAGGCGGCGCGGATGCGCGGCGAGGCGCTGGATCACGTAGTTATCTACGGCCCGCCCGGCCTGGGCAAGACTACCCTGGCCAACATCATCGCCCATGAGATGGGGTCCACTATCAGGGTGACTTCCGGCCCAGCGGTGGAACGGGCCAGCGATATCGCCTCCATACTCACCGGGTTACAGCCCAACGATGTCCTGTTCATCGACGAAATTCATCGTCTCAACCGGTCAGTGGAGGAAGTGATGCACTCGGCGATGGAAGACTTCTTTCTCTCCTGGGTGGTGGGCAAGGGGCTGTCGGCGCGGAGCATCAACCTGCGGATCAATCCCTTCACGCTGGTGGGCGCGACGACGCGATACTCACTGATCAGCGCGCCGCTGCGCGCCCGTTTCGGTTCGGTGTTCCGGCTGGATTATTACTCTGATGAGGACATGGAGACGGTGGTGCGCCGTTCGGCCCGCATCCTGGGCATCGAGGCGGACCAGGAGGGTCTGCGGGAGGTTGCCATCCGTTCCCGGGGCACGCCGCGCATCGCCAACCGGCTGCTGCGACGGGCGCGGGACTACGCGCTGGTGCGGGCGGACAACCGCATCACCGGCCCGGTGGCCCGGGAGTCGCTGGACCGCCTGGGCGTGGATGCCCGCGGGCTGGACGAGACCGACCACCGCCTGCTTACCAACATCATCCACAAGTTCAACGGCGGCCCGGTGGGATTGGACACCCTCTCCGCCGCGTTGAGCGAGGACACCAGCACCGTGATGGAAGTGCTGGAGCCGTTCCTGCTGCAACAGGGTTTCCTGGAACGCACCCCTCGCGGTCGCGTAGCCACCCGGCTGGCCTACGAATACCTGGGTTGGCCCTGGGCGGGCGGCGGCGCTTCCGACCCGGGACCGCAGGCGCAGCTGTTCCGTAATTGACATAATCGACACAATGCAGATCAGCGGCAAGTCAGCATTTTCAGCACTTACGGCTGATGTGATTGACATAATGTTAACATCAGCCAAATCGTCGGCGTCCGTGCCTTGAATCCCGACTACCGCCTGCTTACAATGACGGGCGTGTGATTTCAAGCGCGCAATGTCCCTCATGCGTACCCACTTTGTCATTGCGAGGAGCGAAGCCTGATCTTTCACAAATCGGGCAATCTCGCCGGCTGAGCGACGGATCCTTCGACAACGAGTACGATTGCCGCCTCCGTATCAAGTACGGGGTCGCAATGACAGTTTGCGGAAAGTGGGTACGCATGAGCGGCAACGCTCATTTGGATTCCGACAGAAAATGAAAGGCCCCGCGCCCGCTCCAGGATATATTGACGTGACCTCCGCTGCTGCCTTCCGCGCAACGACTTTGCGCCGGCCATCCCTGGACCGGCTGGCCGCCGGCGCCGATTTGTCGGAGGGCGATGCCTTGGCGCTGGTTGATCTGGGCGACGCGGCGATGGGCGAACTTTGCGCCGCCGCCGCCGAACTGCGCGACCGGGGACGGGGGCGCGTCATAACCTTTTCTCCCAAAGTGTTCATTCCTTTGACCCGGTTGTGCCGTGATTTCTGCGGTTACTGCACCTTCCGCCAGTTGCCCAACGAGGCCGCCAGTCTGTACTTGACGGCGGAAGAAACGCTGTCGGTTGCCTCGGCCGGGCAGCGGTTGGGCTGCACCGAAGCCCTGTTCACGCTGGGGGAACGTCCGGAGCAACGCTACGCCGAGGCCGGCGATTGGCTGTCCCGGAACGGCTACCGGACCACGCTGGAATACCTGGCGGCGATGTGCCGCATGGTGTTTGAGAAGACCGACCTGCTGCCCCACGGTAACCCCGGCACCATGAGCCGCCGGGAGCTGGAGGCCCTGCAACCCACCAACCCATCCGTGGGCATCATGCTGGAGAGTTCCAGCCCGCGCCTGTACGAAGCCGGCGGCCCCCACGAATTCGCCCCCAGCAAGCGGCCTCGCGTGCGTTTGCGCACCATGGAGTTGGCCGGCGAGTTGGGCATACCTTTCACCACGGGCATACTCATCGGCATCGGGGAAACCCGAACCGAGCGCGTGGAGTCGCTGCTGGCGATTCGCGAACTGCACCAGCGCTACGGGCACATCCAGGAAGTGATCGTGCAGAACTTCCGCGCCAAGTCGGATACGCCCATGGCCGACACGCCCGACGCCGCGCCCGACGAGCTGATGTGGACCACCGCCGTGGCCCGGCTCATCATGGGCAGGAGCGTGAACATCCAGGTTCCGCCCAACCTCAGCGAAAATTACGAACGCTACATTGCCGCCGGCATCAACGACTGGGGCGGCGTTTCGCCGCTGACCATTGACTACGTGAATCCGGAAGCGCCGTGGCCGCAACTGGCCGAGTTGGAACGGCGCACGCAGGAGGCCGGCTACGAGCTGCGTCCCCGCCTGCCGGTGTATCCTGAATACTTTGCCAACGGGTCGGAATGGCCCCTGCCGGCGGATTTGAAAGCCAAACTATTGCGCTTGACCGACCAGGACGGATACGTGAAAGTTGCCGTGTCCGAAATGCGCGCAATGGGGATTTCGGAGCAAGGTCCGCCCACGGTTAATAAGGCAACCGGCCCAAGCCAGGAAACCACCAAATAAGGCCAGGGGCTACGGTCTCCGGCGCACCTAAACGATTTAGACGTTCCTACGTGAAAGGGGGAACCCAACGCTATGCCCGCAATGACCGATAAAGACGTTCCGGCAACCCTTGCCGAGCTGATGAAGGGGGTTGACCCCGCTGTAGCGTCCGCGTTGAACCGAGCCCTGGCCGGCGAGGACATCACCGTTGACGAGGCCGATGCGCTGTTCGCCACCAGCGGGATTGAGTTCGCTGCCATGACCATGGTGGCCGACGAGCTGCGCCGCCGCGTGGTGGGCGACGTGGTCACCTACGTGGTGAACCGGAACGTCAACTTCACCAACGTCTGCATCAAGCGGTGCGGCTTCTGCGCCTTCAGCCGGGATTTCCGGGAGGAGGAAGGGTACTTTCTGCCGGTGAACGAAATCATCCGCCGGGCCAGGGAGGCCCAGGACTACGGGGCCACCGAGGTTTGCATCCAGGCCGGCCTGCCGCCCCAGATGGAGGGCGACCTGTACATCCGGCTGTGCGCGGCCATCAAGGAAGAGCTGCCCGATATGCACATCCACGGATTTTCGCCGGAGGAGGTGTTGTACGGCTCCATCCGTTCCCGGCGCAGCATCCGCGAGTACCTGGAGGGGCTGAAGGACGCCGGCGTGGGCAGCCTGCCGGGAACGTCCGCCGAAGTTCTGGACCAGGGACTGCGGGACATCATCTCGCCGGGCCGCATCACCGTTGACCAGTGGATTGAGGTGATAACCACGGCCCACGACCTGGGCATACCCACCACCTCCACCGTGATGTTCGGCCACCGGGAGAGCAACGCGCAGATCGCGCGGCACATCGCCCTGCTGCGGGACATTCAGCAGAGCACCGGCGGGTTCACCGAGTTCGTGCCGTTGAGTTTCGTCGCCTCGGAAGCTCCCATGTTCCTGAAGGGGACGGTGGAAAACGTGCGCTCCGGCCCCACCGGCATGGACGTTATCAAGGTTCACGCCATTGCCCGCATTATGCTCAACAACTGGATCCCCAACGTCCAGGCGTCGTGGGTGAAAGAGGGCAGCCGGATGTCCCAGCTGCTGCTGACCGCCGGCGTCAACGACCTGGGGGGCACCCTGATCAACGAGAGCATATCGACCTCGGCCGGCGCGATGCACGGCCAGTTGATGCGCCCGGCCGAGTTTCGCGGCATGATCCGCGAGGCGGGCCGGACTCCGGCGGAACGCTACACCACCTACGGCTTGCGCCGCGTCTTCAGCGAAGCCGACGACGTTGTAGATCCTCTGGACCTGGTGGGCGACAACGTGGAGGAGATTTTCGGCTCCTATAACAAGCTGGTGCAGATGGATTCCTACCGCTTCGAGCATCCCCGCGCCCAGCGCGAACGGGCCGCGGCGGAGCAGCCGGCGTAAAGTGTCAACAAAACCCAATCAAGCAAGCAACAGAGGGCAGGGGTTGGTACTGGCGCTGGCCGGCGGCGTCGGCGGGGCCAAGCTGGCCCTGGGATTGGCGAAAATCCTGCCGCCGGAGCTCCTGGTAATCGTCGTCAATACCGGCGACGATGAGGAGTTCCATGGGTTGCACGTGTCTCCCGACCTGGACACCATGGCTTATACCCTGTCGGGACTGTACAACCCTGAGACCGGCTGGGGCATTGCCGGCGACTCCTTCGAGACTCTCCAAATGCTCAACCGGCTGGGCGCGGACACCTGGTTCAACCTGGGCAGCCGCGATTTCGCCATGCACATCCGCCGCACTGATTTGCTCCGCAGGGGGGGAACGCTGTCCGAGGTGACGGCCCAACTGACGTCCTCCCTGGGCATCCGGCACGCCATCGTGCCCATGAGCGACCAGCCGGTTCGCACGACGCTGGAAACCGACGCCGGCACGCTGGCGATGCAGGAGTATTTCGTGAAGCGCCGGGCTGAGCCGGTGGTGCGTTCCATCCGCTACGATGGGGCCGAGGAGGCGCGACCGTCGCCCGGGTTCGCCGCCGCCCTGGCGGAGGCCGCAGCCATCGTCATCTGCCCATCCAACCCGTTCTTGAGCGTTGCGCCAATCCTTGCCATCCCGGGCGTCCGCGACGCCATCGCCGGGCATGGCGGGCGGCGGATTGCCGTCAGCCCAATCGTGGGAGGGGCTGCCGTGCGGGGGCCGGCGGGGAAGATAATGGCGGAGTTGGGCGTGGAGGTTTCCGCCGTTGGGGTGGCCCATGAGTATCGCGGCATATGCGACGCGCTGGCGCTGGATTCGCAGGACGCGGGACTGGCCGACGCCGTTGCCGCCGCGGGGATTGAGCCGGCGGTAATGCCCACTATAATGGAGACGGACGACGACAAAATCGCGCTGGCGCGGCAGGTCCTGGAACTGGCCGTCCCGGCAGAGGCGACCGCATGATGATGGATTCCGAAAATCAGTCCACCCCTACCGTGGTGCCGTTGGTTCCGATGAAACCGCTGGCCGACTGCAAGACCCGGTTGTCCCGGGTGATGACCGTGCCGGACCGGGAGGACCTGACCATGGGAATGCTCCGCCGGGTGCTGCTGGCCATCCGGGGGGCCGGGGCCGATCCCTTCTGGGTGGTGGGCGGCGACGACCGCATCCGCAACCTGGCCCGCACCTTTGGGGCCAACTGGATGGAGGACCTGGGCCGCAACCTCAACGATACGATCACCAAGTCATTCGAGAATGCCCGGCTGCGCGGCGTGTCGGCCCTGTACCTGCCCGGGGATCTGCCTTTCATCAAGCCCAGCGACATTCACCAGCTGATTCGCAGCGCCCAGCACCAGCACAACATCACCCTGTCCCCGGCGCGGCGGGACGGCGGCACTAACGCCATCCTGGTGCCCTATGATCTGATACCGTATTTCCGGCCGGAGTTGGGCAACAACAGTTTCCGCAAGCACGTCGCCACCGCCGCCCGCATGGGGGTGTCCGTGGCGTTCTACTACAGTTCGGGCATGGGATTCGACCTGGACGACGGCTCCGACCTGGATGAGTACGAGCACATGGAACCCGGCCTGCTGGAACGTCTGATGGGCCGGAAACCCGGGAACATCAACCGCCAACCCCTGCAATTGTGACGTTTTATGGCTGACAAAGTACAACTGGGCTGCCTGCTGCCCACCCGGGGCCTGCTGCTGGAAGACCGCAAACCCACCGACGCGGAATCGACGCTGCGGCTGGCCACGTGGGCCGAGGAGGCCGGCCTCGACTCGGTGTGGGTCGGCGACAGTCTGACCGCCAAGCCCCGGCTGGAGGCGATGACCACCCTGGCGGCCATCGCCGCCCGCACGTCCCGGGTTCGGCTGGGCACCGCCGTGATGCTGATGGCGCTGCGCCACCCGGCGCTGCTGGCCCAGATGGTGGGCACGGTGGACCTTATTTCCGGCGGCCGGCTGCAACTTGGCGTCGGCGTGGGCGGCGCGTTCAACGCCATGCAGCAGGCGGAGTGGCGCAACGCCGACGTGAACCGGCGCACCCGAGCCCCACGCCTGGAAGAGATGATGCAGGTGATCAAGGGCCTCGGCTCCGGCCAGCCCTTCACCTTTAACGGCCGGCATTTCCAGCTGGACGACGTGGTGATGGAACCTACGCCGGTTCAATCCAACGGCGTGCCGGTGTACCTGGGCGTCCACTGGCACGGGCGGGGCGACGGGCAGGGAGCGCAGCGGGAACGACAGGCCCGCCGCGCCGCGCGACTGGCCGACGGCATCATCTCCATTTCGGCCACGCCCGACGAGTTCGTGGAAATGACCGACACCGTGCGCGACTACTACGCGGAGTACGGGCGAAACCCCGATGACATGTCCTCGGTGATGTACCTGACGGTGAACCTGGACGAGGATGTCGCCAGGGGCGAGGCCGAGGCCGAGGACTGGCTGCTGGGCTACTACGGCGCGAACATCTGGGGAGACCGCTGGGGTCCCTTTGGCGATGCGGAGCGGGTGCGGGAGCGCATCCACGCCTACGCCGCCGCCGGCGCCGACCAGATAGTAGTGCGGTTCGCCAGCTATCGCCAGGAGGAGCAGATGCAGACTTTCCTGGAGCAGGTGGCGCCCGATTTCCGTCTGTAACACGACTGCCGACGCAGTACAATCAATCCTCATGCGTACCCACCTTGTCATTACGAGGAGCGAGATTGCCCGATCTTTGACAAATCGGGCAATCTTGCTGACGGAGAGAGGATCCTTCCGGTAAGGAGATTGCCGCGCTTCGCTCGCAATGACAAAAACGATAACGAGGCAACCCCCGTGTATCCCATCGACTTGACCGGCCGCAATGCGGTCATCTTCGGCGTGGCCAACGACCGCAGCATTGCCTGGGCCATCGCCCGCACCCTGGCCGAGGCCGGAGCGCGCATCGCGCTGACCTACCAGAACGACCGCCTCAAGAGCCGGGTGGCGCGGCTGGCCGGAACTCTGGACGACGCCCTGATCTTCCCGTGCGACGCATCCGACGACGGACAGATTCAGGCGGTGTTCGAGGGTGTGCAGGCCGAGATGGGCTCGCTGTCAGCGCTGGTGCACAGCATCGCTTTCGCCAACCGGGATGATCTGGCCGGGCGCCTGGCCGACACCGGGCGCGACGGCTTCCGGCTGGCGCTGGAGATCAGCGCCTTTACGTTGCTGCCCATGGTCCGCTACGCCGCGCCCCTGATGACTGAAAGCGGCAGTGTCATCGCCATGACGTTCCACGCCGCCAGCCGGGTTTATCCCGGTTACAATGTCATGGGAACGGCCAAGGCGGCGCTGGAGCACGAGATCCGGCAACTGGCGTATGAATACGGCGGCGACAACATCCGGGTTAACGCCATTTCCGCCGGCCCGGTGGATACGCTGGCGGCGCGGGGCATCAGCGGTTTCCTGGATATGCGCCGCACCCACGCGGAGAAGGCGCCCCTGGGCCGCAATATCACCGCCGACGAGGTGGCGAATACGGCGCTGTTCCTGTGCAGCGACCTGTCCAGCGGGGTAACCGGAGCGGTGCTCCCGGTGGACGCCGGTTACCACATCATGGCGGTGTGAACCGCCGACCGGTTTGAGCGTATGGCCGGCGGGAAGACGCGCTGACCCGGAGGCGCAGCGGGAGTTGGGCCGGGCAACCCGGACTCAATTTGACAGGAAACGGCCGGTTTTGCCGGGGGGCTACGATGTAACGCTGACCTGGCAAGCGCCGGCAGACGGAGCAGACATCGTTAGAGGCTGCTACAGTGGCGGAGAGGGCGGGATTCGAACCCGCGAGAGGCGTTAACCCCTACGCGATTTCCAGTCGCGCCCATTCGTCCACTCTGGCACCTCTCCGCGGGAGACGCAGCGCTTGGGTCGGAACACGCCAAGCCGGCTGCTGGGCGAAGGCTATTATAACATGTCCATCCAGGCGGTCAGACCCAGCGGACTCGGAATGACATTTTGCACGAGCCTGGTCTAGTGAAGGTAGCGTTGCGCTCACGCCTACCCACTTTGCCATTGCGGGAAGCGAAGCCCGATCTTTGACAAATCGGGCAATCTCACGGGCTGAGCGATGTTTGCTCCGGCGACGAGATTGCCCCACTACGCTCGCAATGACAGTTTGCGGAAAGTGGGTACGTATGAGACCGCCGCGCGATTGACGCTGTTGGTGGGCCGTGATACAGTTTCCGATGAAAAGCAGAGATGGAGACGAGTAAGCGGTTTCCAAACGCCTGAGCGAGCCTGGTCCGGTGTAAGCAGGCGCGTTTGCTCCGCCCAAAATCCCTCCGGAGCTGCCGGCTGAAAGTCGCCGTCCGATACTGGCGGCAAGTAAGCTCAGGCCGGATTCGTTGCCCGTTAGCAGCAACGGGGCATGATGGTGTCCTGCTAGAGTGGTTTGACGCTGCCGCTGGAGCGGCGGCTTCGAGCAAATAGGGTGGTACCGCGGGCGATGCGGATTTCAGACCAAAAGGCCCGTCCCTATGGGGGGCGGGCCTTTTTTATTCCCGTCAGCGTACCGTCGGCAGGGCCTGGTTCGCCCCACTGGGGCGGAAACGAAAACTGAAAACGGAGAAATGCCGTGAAACTCAAAGGCTCTGAAATAATTTGCGAAAGCTTGCTCCGGGAAGGAGTAGAGGTACTGTTCGGACATCCCGGCGGGGCGATACTGCCCTTTTACGATGCCCTGTGGGCCTACCCGCAGCTGCGCCATATCCTGGTAAGGCACGAGCAGTCCGCGGCCCACGCCGCCGACGGCTACGCCCGCATCACCGGCAAGCCCGGCGTCTGCGTGGCCACCTCGGGACCCGGCGCGACCAACCTCATCACCGGCATCATGGGCGCCAAGGCCGACAGCATCCCCCTGGTGGCCATCACCGGGCAGGTGGCCCGCGCCGCCATGGGCACCGAAGCATTCCAGGAATGCGACATCTGCAGCATCGCTTCGGTATGCACCAAGCGCACCTTCTTGGTGATGTCGGCCAACGACCTGGCGCGCACCGTCCGGGAGGCGTTCCGAGTTGCCCAGGAAGGCCGGCCCGGTCCTGTCCTCATTGATGTGCCCCGGGATGTTCAGCTGGAGGAAGCCGAGTTTGATTACCCGACGCCGGCTGGAGCCACTGATCCGGCGCTGTCCGACGAGTTGATGGAAAATATCCACAAGGCGGCGGCGCTGATGAACCAGTCGGAGCGGCCGGTCATCATCGCCGGGCACGGCATCGTCAACTCCCGCGCCTTCGATGAGCTGCTGGCCCTGGCGGAACATTCCGGCATTCCGGTGATAAACACCCTGTTGGGCATCAGCGGCTTTCCCCGCAACCACCCGCAAAGCCTGGGGATGCTGGGGATGCACGGTATGTACTGGTGCAATATGGTAGTTGACCAGGCGGACGTCATCATCGGGCTGGGGATGCGTTTCGACGACCGGGTGACCGGGCGCGTGTCCGGGTTTGCGCCCCACGCGCGCATCATCCACCTGGATATTGAGGCCAGCCAGGTGGGGCGGATTGTCCCCGCGGAGGTGCCGCTGGTGGGCGACGCCCGCCCCGTTCTGCAAGCTCTGACGCCGCTGGTCGAGTGGGTGGAACGCCCCGCATGGCTGGCGACCATCGCCAGCCTGAAGGCCCAGCATCCATCCTTGGCGATACCCGCCCCGGATCCCGCGTCTAACCGGGCGCTGCTGCCCCAACAGGTGCTGGTGGAAATGAACGAGGCGCTCCGGCAGGACGACAATGCCATCGTGGTGACGGGAGTGGGACAGCATCAGATGTGGGCGGCGCAATACCTGTTCCTGGACCAGCCCAATTCCTTCGTAACTTCCGGCGGCCTGGGGGCCATGGGCTTCGAAGTCCCCGCCGCGCTGGGCGCCCAGGTGGGACGGCCCGACGCCACGGTGTGGTCGGTGGCCGGCGACGGCGGCTTCCAGATGACCCTGCAGGAACTGGTGACGGCAGTGCAGGAGAAGCTGCCCATCAAGATCGCCATTTTCAACAACGGCTACCTGGGCATGGTGCGCCAGTGGCAGGAGATGTTCTTCGAGGGGCACCTGAAAGAAGTTCCGATGCCCGGCCCGGATTACGTGAAACTGGCCAATGCCTACGACATCCCGGCGCTGCGGGTGGAACACCAGGAAGACGTGTCCGACGCCCTGCGTCAAGCCCGGGAATACGATGGGCCGTTCCTGATCGAGTTCGTGGTGGAGCGTGAGACCAACGTGTTCCCCATGGTGCCCCCCGGCGGCTCCCTGGCCGACACGCTGGAAGACCCGCGCACCATGGCGGCTGCGCGCTAACGCCGCCCAACTGCCGCAGTTGCCGCGCCATAACCGTCGTTCCGGCGCAAGCCGGAATGACGAGAAATTAAACCACCTAAATTGCAACGCTACCCGCCTGAATTGCATCGCTGCCAAAACTGATTATTTATGCAAAGCGCAGGAACATCGGGTAGAATCGTCGGAGAATACCGCCGCCGGAGGCACTCCCATGGCCGCCACCAGAATACTCACGAATGCCTGGAAGGTACGAACCCTGCCGGACATTTTCTACGAAGAACCGGAGCGAATTGAGGACGCTATGGAGCAGTGGCCCACCGTATTCCGAATATCCGGGCTGCTCTATGAGCGTTATCAGGATTGCCCCGACGTGTTCGTGAACGGTGGCGGATTCGTCTCCTACGACGTAACCGACGGCAATCGTCGGGTTGCGCCGGACTTGTTCATGGCCTTTGACGTTGACGCAGCAGGCATCTACGCGAACCTGCCGAACTTCTGGATTTGGGAAATCGGCAAGGCGCCGGACTTCGCGCTGGAAGTGGCGTCACCGAGCACAGCGGAGCATGATTTGGGTTGGAAGCGGGAGTTGTACCAGCGGTTGGGCATCCAGGAATACTGGCGGTTTGACCCGACGGGCGGCGCGCTGTACGGGCAAGCGATGCTGGGCGAGCGACTGATGAACGGAGAGTACGCGGAGTATCCGCTGGAGTACGGCGCGGACGGCTCGGCGCGGTCGTACAGCGAGTTGCTGGAGGTGTCGTTTTATTGGGATGGTGGGCAAGAGTTTGACGCGCTGGACCCGGAAACCGGATTGACCATCGACAAGCGGGCAGCGGCAGAAAGGCGGGCTACCGCGGCAGAGGCGGAGCTGAGCCTGGAGCGGCAAGCCCGCATCGCCGCCGAGGCTCGCGTCCGCGAACTGGAAGAGCAACTCCACGACACGGAGGAATGAGCAGTAATGAGGCGCCGGCCCAGGTCAGCCCCTCACACGTACCCTCTTCGACATTCCACGACCGCCGCAGGCGGGCGATGGAATCATCTCGTTCCGGCGGCGTCGGCTGCTGACACGAGGGTCTTGCCGGGACGGTCATTGCTACCCCGGCGAGATTGCGCCCCCGTATCAAAGCCGGCCCCGTGCCTGACACGGGGTACGGGGGCGCAATGACAAAGCGGGTACGCATAAGCAAAGCGATTGACTTGCCGCCCCGCCGGGTTAGTGGTAGAAATAGGGCAACCGATTGATTATCGTCGCTGATTGAGGTGCGCTATGCCCCGGGTTACCATCCAGGAAGCTTCACGGATCCTGAACGTTTCGCAGGACGTCATCCGCAAGAACGTCCGCGACGGCAAGCTGCCGGCCGCCAGGGAAGGCGGCCCCAATGGAACCCGCTGGATGGTGGACATTCCTGACGACCCGGAAGAGTACGCGGACGATTTCAAGGAGAACATCCGGGCTCTGGCGCGCTCCCTCACCCCATGGTGGTACGACAATCCCCACAAGCAGGGCGTGGTTCATTACCTGGAAAGCCTGGGGATCGAGGAAGTGGAACCCTTCTTCCTCTGCGGCGTCAAGGGGGAGGACATCTGGCCGGCCACCGGGCACGATCCCGGTCACCGCTGCCCGGAGTGCATCCTGGAAGTCCACGACCAGGGTCTGCCCATGGAAACCCGCGAGTGATCGCGGATTTCAGTTCACCCGATACACCCAGATCTGGTGCATCACCTCCGGCTCGCCCTTGGGCAGGGGCTGGAATGGCTCAGTCACCGTCACCAGGGACCAGGCGCCGCTGTCCACCAGAGCGTCCTGCTGGTCCTTGAAACCCAGTTCGACGTGGGTGTCGGGGCGCATGCTGAACACGATGTGGCCGCCGGGCCTGGTGACGCGGCACAGTTCCACGAAGGAGTCGGGCGGCGCGTGGCCCGGGGTGAACACGCCGATGCTGATTACAGCGTCGTAGGCGTCGGTGTCGAAGTCCAGGTGATCACCCAGGGCCATCCGGCGGAAGTCGTTGTAGCAACCCTTGGCGCGGGCTTCTTCCAACATACCGTCGGACAGGTCCATGGCGCAGATGTCGCCGTAACCCAGGCGCTCCAACTCCACGCCCACCAGGCCGGTGCCGGCGCCGGCGTCGAGGATCCGGGCATCCCTGGCTACGTGCTCGGCCAGCGTTTCGGCTCCCATACGCGGGGCCAGCCAGACGAAGGTGTTCTCCAGGTCGTCGTCGTATTCCTTCGCCCACTGGTCGTACCGCTCGGCCAACTCGTCGTTGGTGGTGGATGAATAAACCCACTGAACCCGGTCTTCCGAACTGATATTTCCTGTTTCAGGCATTGTTGTTCTGCTCCGTTATGCGGGTAATTCACCCTCGTCCCAGCCCTCTCCTATCAAGGGAGAGGGGGTAATCTACCGCTTGACGCAGAGGTACTGCGCCCAGCCCAGCTCGTCGTTGTTGATGGCGTCCACGGTCTTCATGTAGGCATCGGCCAGGTAGTCGAAACGTTCCTGATAACCTTCGGGGCCTTCGGCGATGGCGGCCAGGTTGGAGAGGTAGGTGTAGCTGCGGGCCAGGTGGTATGACAGGTCGCGGGCCTGCAACACCTTGAAGCCGATCTCGCGCAGGGCGTCCATGTAGGAATAGAAGCTGAAATCGGTGTCGAACAGCAGGCGGTCGTACACGAACTGGCGCGCCGATTCGCTGATGTCGGGCGTGGGCTTGATCAGGTCGTCGAAGATGAACTGCCCGCCCGGTTCCAGGACACGGTACGCTTCCTCGAGAACCTTTACCTTGTCCGGCACGTGATAGATGGTAGCCTGGCTCCAAACGTGGGTGAACGCGCCTTCCTCGAAAGGCAGGTCGGTGGCCGAAGCCTTCTCAAAGGCGATCTTGCCGGCAAGTTCCGGCTGCTCCTCTAGGGAGGCGACAGCGTTGGCGATGCGGACGCCGCTGAGGTCAATGCCGGTTGCCCGGGCGCCGGTGTTCCGGGCGACCCAGATTACATTGGTGCCATTGCCGCACCCCACGTCCAGCACGCGGGAACCCGAGCCGATGCCCGCGCACTCCACCATCAACTCATTGAGGCGGATACCGGCGGCTCTAAACTCCTCGCGGATGGCGCTATCCCCGGCGGGCTCCCGGTCGAATACGCCCCAGTGCACGGTTCCTTCGGCGTCCCACACCGAGCGGTAGATCACATCTTCCGCGTCATAGTAATTTTCGGTTTCCTGCTCGGAGAACCGGTGCCCGATTACCATATTTGTTCAGCTCCTTGGGCAGTTTTGAGTTGGGGGTCCTATTTGACGCACAAGTACTGCGCCCAGCCCAGTTCTTCGTTGTGTACGGCGTTGACCATTTTCAGATAGGCGTCGGACAGGGCGGCGAAGCGTTCCCGGCGGTCGGGGTCGGTTCCCGCGGCCGCCATGCGGGACAGGCAGGTGTAGCTGCGCGCCAGGTGCGACGACAGGTCGCGGGCTTCCAGCACCTTGAACCCGGTCTCACGCAGCGCGTCCATGTACGAGTAGAAGCTGTAATCGGTGTCGAACAGCAGCCGGTCGTACACGAAGGCGCGGGCTTCGTCGCTGATGTCGGGCTTGGGCTTGGTCAGGTCGTCGAAGACCATGACGCCGCCCGGCTCCAGCACCCGGTAGGCTTCCTGCAGGGTTTTGGCCTTGTCCGGGATGTGGTAGATGGTGGCCTGGCTCCACACGTGGGAGAAGGTTCCGTCCTCGAAGGGGAGGTCGGTGGCCGACGCCTTGTGAAACTCCAGGGGGGGCGCCAGGTTGGGGGTCTGCCCCAAAGCCGCGATGGCGTTGGCGATGCGCACGCCGCTGAGGTCAATGCCGGTGACCCGCGCGCCCGTGGTCCGGCATAGCCAGGTGGTGGTGTTGCCGTTGCCACACCCCAGGTCGAGGACGCGGGCGTTCTCATTGATGCCCGCGTTCTCCAGCATGACCTCATTCAGCCGGGAGCAAGCGGCGAGGAATTCGCTGCGCACATTGGCGTCGCTTCCCGGCTGTTCCGGGGCTTCAAAGATGCCCCAGTGGAGACTGCCCTCCGCATCCCAGAAGGAACGGTAGAGGGCATCCTCGGCGTCATAGTATTGTTCCGTCTCTCGCTCAGAAAAGCGCGACGGGCTCGGGCTGTGGTTCGGCATACATCGACCCTTCAATCCATTCCAGGAACTTGTTGTTTTCGTCAACCAGGACCATCTTCGGGTCGGCCGGCTCGTTGGTGATGTCGAAGGCGAGGATGATGAGGCAGTCGCCCTCCTGGCACAGCCGGGCCGCCGCGCCCTGAACGGCAATGGTTCCACCGCCGCGCTCGCCGGGAAGAGCGTAGGTCTCCCACCGCTGGCCGTTGGTGACGTTCAGCACCTGGACTTTTTCGTAGGTGACGATGTCCGTCTGGTCCATCAGGTCACGGTCAATGATGATGCTGCCCACATAGCCCAGGTTGGCGCTGGACACCCAGCAGCGGTGAATTTTTGACTTCAAGACTTCTCGCATATTCGCTCCTCGTTGGTTGGGGCCAATGATGATTGGCGGGATGTGGATTTGGGCCGGGGCTCGGCCCGGCCAGCCGTCGCGGCCAAGGGGGCCTCACGCTGCGGTTAGACACCGGGGCGCGGCAGGCTCCCGCAATCGGCGTTGCGGCAGAAACCCGAAGGGAAGGGCGTATGGCGGAACGCTACTTCCGCCGCCCGGTTTAAGCTGGGAGCAGCTAAGGCTCGCAGGGCAGCTGGTGCCTCGCACGACCCCGGACGGGGTACACCCCGAAGGAGCGAAGGCATCCAGAAACAAAATTGACGCTCGGCCAGTCCCGCAACGGGCGGGGCCGCGTAGAGTCAGATTCCGACAATTGTTGTTGCGCTATCAGCGCGGCTGCACTCATATGGCCTCCTTGCTTAAGGGCAGGTTGATGTTTGTGCAGACCTGCGTTTGACTGTGCGGCAGTTTAGCCCGACCTGGGCTTAATGTCAAATTTGAGGCGTTTTTTGCGAAAAAACTCAAAAAATCTGCAATGCTGCGCGCTTTGGCTTCATGGAAGTTGCCTGATAAACTTGACCGTCTTCAATTACACCGACAAGGTCCGAAAACCGGGATGGCAGTTTCGTATCATGGGTATGACGCCGGATTTCGTGAGCCGGCGTCGAACAGCGCCAACTGCTGCGGCCCCTGACGGCGCACCTCGTCGTATGCTGAACACCACCGGGGAATGCCGCGAACCGAAGCGTGACCCTCGAAAACCGGCCCGTGTCCCTGGTACCGATGCAGCGACCACAGCCACGCGTGGAGCAGTTCGTGGGCCAGTATGCCCTCCATCCCCCGCCGACCGCTCCGCTGGAGCCGGGGCAGGGACAGGCCAATCAGCCACGACCCGTCAGGGTAACAGAAACAGCGCCCTCCGGTGGCGGAGATCCGTTCCAGCACCACCGACCCGCCGGGTATCTCCAACCCGTCCAATTGAAAACGCCGGGCGGTATCGGCGACCCAATCCAGGTCGGAAAGGATGATGCCCCGGGGGGCCGGCCAGTTGGTTTCTGAGTCCAAACCCGTCATTGCTATGTAGTCAGAATCAGGGCTTGCCTGAAACCCTGATTCTGACCGACCATCGAGCCTGAAACGTTACGGCGTCAGGATAATCTTCCCTGTAGTGGCGCGGCCGGCCAGCTGGCGGTGAGCTTCGGGGGCCTCGGACAGCGGGAACAGGTGCTCGACGCGCAGGTCCAGTTCGCCCGACTGGACCCATCCCAGGACGGTCCCGGCCCGCTGCTCCAGCTCCTCCCGGTCCCTGGTGTAATCACCCAGGCCGGGCCGGGTCAGGAACTTGGAGCCGTTGCCCAGCGCCCGTGGGTCCATGGATTCCACCGGGCCGCTGGCCTGGCCGTACAGCACCATGTAGCCCCGGGGGGCGAGGCAGGCGATGCTCTTGTCGAAAGTGTCCTTGCCCACGGCGTCGTACACGGCCTGCAAGCCGGCGCCGTCGGTGGCCTGGTTGATCTCGTCGGCAAAGTCCTGCTGGGTGTACAGGATCACGTGGTCGGCGCCGGCCCCGCGCGCCAGCTCCGCCTTGGCCTCGGTGGACACGGTGGAATAGACGTAAGCGCCCAGGGCTTTGCACATCTGGATGAGCAGCAGGCCCACGCCGCCGGCCCCGGAATGGACCAGCACCCGGTCGCCGGGCTGCACCCGGTAGGTGTCGTAACATAGATAATGAGCGGTCATGCCCTGGAGCATGGCCGCAGCGCCGTCGCGGGCGGACAGGCCCTGGGGCATCTTGATGAGACGCCAGGCCGGCACCGCCTGCTGCTCGGCATAGGAGCCCGGATGACTGCAATAGGCCACCGTATCGCCCGCGGCGACGTGGTCCACGCCCGGGCCAACCTGGCGCACCACGCCGGCCGCCTCAACGCCGGCCACCCAGGGCAACCCCGGAGGGTTGACGCCCATGCGGCTGTAAATATCGGTGAAGTTGACGCCGACGGCCTGGATATCCACCACCGCCTGGTCGGGGCCGGCGGTGGGATCCGGCAGGTCAACGTACTTCATCACCTCTGGGCCGCCGTATTCGGTAATCTGCATCGCCTTCATGGTGGTCGTTTCCTCCGCTCCGTGTGGTCTGCGCCGGTAGCATAGCATAGGGTGGTCAGCTTGACGCAACGGGCCGGGAGGAGATTTCGCCACTCAGCTTCGGACATCACCAAGGCCGCGCCGTCACTCACGCGTACCCACTTTAACCGGCCATTCCACGACCGCTGCCGGCGGGCGCTGGAATCTCGTTCCGGCGGTCGCCACTTTATGTTGCGAGTGCCTTGACGGAACGGCCATCGCTGCGCCGGCGAGATTGCCACCCCCGTATCAAAGCCGGCCCCGTGCCTGACATGGGGTACGGGGTCGCAATGACAAAGTGGGTACGTGTGAGCGCACCGGCAAGATTGTCCGAATCGGATTCAGGTGGTTTGGTTGATAATCCGTCACTCCAGCGAAAGCCGGAATCCAGTAGTGTTTCAGGATTCCGGCTTTCGCCGGAATGACGAGAAAACTAAACCACCTAAATTGCAACCCAATGGGCCGGCGTCAGCAATTGCCCCAGGTAAGGGGCAAATGCTATGATAATCGCCACCTTGCAGCCTGAGTCTGCGATTAAACTGGAGGATGGACAGTTGACCAACGATCAGCCCCTCTCGATTTCACAGGCAATTAATGCGTTCGTGGATCACCTCAAAGAGAGCAAACAGGCATTGCAGGGCCAGCAGGAGCTGTTGCGTTTCCAGGCCAGAATCGGCCGGGACAAGCTCATATCGACGCTCCACGCTATTGAAGTCGGCGAATACGCCAAGTGGACCACGGAAAACGTGGAAGATCCGTCCTCCCGTTTGGATCCCATCAAGAAGTTTCTAACCTTCGCCAACCGTCGCGGCTGGACGGAGAACAGCCTGGCTCGTTACGCCGCCGCGCCGCGTCGCAACCGCCGCCGCTTCCAGAACGCCGACCATAACGGCGCCTCCACCGGCACCCCCAGCGCCCGCCTCAGCCAGCAACGGCATACCGAGCTACAGGCTGAACTGCAACGCCTGCGGGGTGAAGTTCCTCAAATACGGGAAGCCATCCGGCTGGCCCGCAGCGACGGCGACGTGCGCGAAAACGCTCCTCTGGACGCCGCCCGCGAACAGCAACAGTTGACCGAACGCCGCATCAGACAGTTGGAAAACGATTTAGCCAACGTCGAGATCGTCGATGCTTCCAACGCCAACACGGAGCGGGTGATCATTGGGTCAAGAGTTACCCTGCACGATTTGACTGCCCAACAGGAGCGGGTCTTTACGTTGGTGGACGTGCGCGAGGCCGACGTGTCGGCCGGCAAAATATCCACGGTTTCCCCCATTGGAGAAGCCTTGATGGGCCGCAGCCCTGGCGAAGAAGTCACCATCAACACGCCCCGGGGGGCGGTTCAGTATCGCATTGAGGGAATCGGCGGATAGCAAAGCCGCCGGCGGGGGCTGGTCAAAGTTCAAGGGCGGGTTGAAATCCCCGCCCCTTTTTGTTCACTAGCCCAGATCAGCCACCGCTTGCAAAATGGTTTCCGGGTCGGGAAGCGTGCCCGGCTGGTACGTCTCACGGTACCGGATGACGCCATCCTTGTCCACAATGATAACGGCGCGGGTTCCGGCGCCACGCTCTTCGTTCCAAAGATCGTAGGCGGTGGTCACCTGCCCCTTGGGATGCCAGTCGGACAGCTCCGGATAGGGCAGGCCGCCCATGGTGGTGGTCCAGGCCCGGTGGGCGGCAACGTGGTCGCAACTGATGCCCAGCACCTGGGCATTTAGCTCCTGGAACCGCTCGTTGAAACGGCGGAACGAGGTCGCCTGGTCCGTTCAACCACTGGTGAAGTCGAGCACGTGGAACGACAGCACGACGGAATTGCTGCCGCGATAGTTGCTGAGGGTGATGTCGCCGTCATGGGGTGACGGAAGAGTGAAATCCGGCGCAACGTCGCCAATTTGACCTGGCATCAAGCATCTCCTGTTTTGCGCCGGACGGCTGTCCTGGTGCGGCAGATACCGGGCCGGCGCGGATGGCAGGAATTATACCGCAAGCGTCAGAATAGCGTGCTATACTCGCTGACGTCGCGACCGGCGGCCTGGGTTGCTCCGGTGGAAGTGGTTTTCGACAGAGGCATTTATCTTCCCGAACTTGACCTGTGGCTGGACGCCCGGCGCAAGCAGGATGTATCGGTCATATCCCACGCGCACTCCGACCATACCGCCCGCCACCGTCGCCCGGCGCTGACCTACGGCACCCGCCGGCTTCTGGGCGATTACCTGAAGCGTTCCGAGCCGGTGGTACTGGAATACGGCGAGGCGCTGGAAACGGCCGACTACACGATCACGCTGCATCCGGCGGGCCACTGCCTGGGTTCGGCGCAAACTCTGGTCACCCGACGCAGCACGGGAGAACGACTGCTGTACACCGGCGACCTGCGGACACAGCCGTCGCCCATCAACGAACCGGCGGAGCCAGTGCCCTGCGACGTGCTGGTGATCGAAAGCACCTACGGCCGGCCCGATTACGTTTTCCCGCCCCAGGAGGAGGCAATAGGGACGGCCCTCCGGGTCACCGCCCAGTGGCTGGAGCAGGGCGCGCTGCCCGTGATCCTGGGCTGGCGGCTGGGCAAGGCGCAGGAGGCCCTGCATCACCTGCTGGCCGGCGGGTTTCGGGTCGTTTGCGAGGAGGGCATCTACGAGACCGTCCGCAGATACGAGGCGGGCGGGATAACTTTCAACGGCGAATACCGGGTCTTCGACGGCGACATCCATGATGGCGAAGCGCTGCTGTTCCCGCCGGGCCGGAAGTCTCGCGAGCAGATCGCCGCTCATCGCCCGCCGGGCAAATCGGCGCGCTACCTGGAACTGACCGGCTGGGCCGCCGGAGCCGGCGTCAAGCCCTGGGGCCGGGGACGCCCGGGGGACGCCAGCCTGCCCTACAGCGATCACGCCGATTTCAACGACCTGGTGGCTTACGTCCAGGCCGTCCGGCCGCAACGGGTGTACACCGTTTTCGGCTTCCCCGACCTCGCCGCCCACTTGCGGCGCATGGGCTACGCCGCCACCCACCTGGGCAAGGGCGCAACGGCGGCAGACCAAGCATTCCAGATGCCGTTGCTGTAACTAAATGGAGCATAAGAAGAACAAGGCACATTAGGGATTTGGCATCCACCGGGCGGTCGCCACTTTCTGTTGTGAGAGCCTTGACGGAACGGCCATTGCCACGCCGGCGAGATTGCCACGCTACGCTCGCAATTACCAAGTGGGTACGCATGAGCATCAGGGATAACGTATTCGTAGAAAATTCAAGGCGCGTCACCTTATACGGTCTGCTGTTCGCCAGCAAGAACCCTCGAGGAGCAGATTTCTGGAATAAGGTAACCAAAAGAACCGAAAAAGGGCAGATCAGGATGTTTTCCTGAAAAGTTGCTCACGAGTCAGTAGTCATGGCCGCCTCCAAAATCGAGTGGACAGACGCCACCTGGAACCCGGTTACCGGATGCAACAAAATCAGCCCGGGTTGCAAGCGTTGTTATGCCGAGCGCCTCTCCAAGCGTCTCAAGGCCACCGGAATGGCGAAATACCGCAACGGCTTTGCCGTAACCCTGCATCCCGACACCCTGGATGTTCCCCTGCGCTGGCGCAAGCCCCGCTCCATCTTCGTCAACTCCATGAGCGATCTATTTCACCCAGAAGTACCCGACGATTTCATCGCGGAGGTTTTCGACGTAATGACCCGCGCCCACTGGCATCGTTACCAGGTGCTCACCAAGCGACCGGAGCGGGTGGCCAGCCTCAACTCGCGACTGCCCTGGCCCGCCCAAATCTGGCAGGGCGTCAGCGTTGAGCAGCAGGATTACGCGCGCCGGATCGACCTGCTCCGCGAAACCAACGCCGCCGTCAAGTTCCTCTCACTGGAACCCTTGCTCGGCCCCTTGCCCGATCTGGACCTCGCCGGCATTGATTGGGTCATCGTGGGCGGCGAATCCGGCCCCGGCGCTCGTCCGATGCAACCCGATTGGGCGCGCGACATCCGCGATCAGTGCATTAACACCGGCGTGCCTTTCTACTTCAAGCAATGGGGCGGCGTGTTCAAGAAACGCAATGGCCGGGAACTGGACGGCAGAACCTGGGACGAAATGCCACTCGCACTCGCCGCCTAACTGTGACGCGACACGATGCGCCGCAAATGGCGGCAGGGGCGAATAATCATCCGCCCCTGCCGCCATTTGCAGACTGGTTCGCTCACTTAATCCGGCGTCGTTCCAACGGCCGGCTGGGTTTCCGCTTCGTCGGCGGCCAGCATCCGGTTCATCGCGCTCAGGTAGGCTTGGGCGCTGGCTACGATGATGTCGGTATTGGCGCCGCGTCCGGAGAAGATGCGGCCGCTGTTTTCAATCCGTATGGACACCGATCCTACCGAATCCCGGCCTTCCGACACCGCCTGCACCTGGAAGTCGGAGATCCGGGCGGTGACGCCGATCACCCGGTCGATGGCGCGGCACACGGCATCGACCGGGCCGTTGCCGGTGGATGCGTCGGTCTTGGCGTTGCCGTCGGGGCCGATGAGCCGCACCGTGGCCGTGGGGATGTCCTTGTCGCCGCTGGTGAAGTGGACGGTTTCCAGGGCGTAGCTGATGGGCTCGTAGGCGGAGCGGTTCGCCTCGTCCATCAGGATTTCCAGATCCCGGTCGGTCACCTCGTTCTTCTTGTCGGCCAGTTCCAGGAACCGCTCGTACACGCTGGTGACTTCTTCCCGGTCCAGCGAGTAGCCCAGGGCTTCCAGCCGCGCCTGGAGGCCGGCCCGGCCGCTGAGCTTGCCCAGCACCAGCTGCACGTCCGGCGGCAGACCGACCCGTTCAGGCTGCATGACCTCGTAGGTGGAGCGGTCCTTCAGCACGCCGTCCTGGTGGATGCCCGAAGCGTGGCGGAAGGCGTTCTCGCCGACGATGGCCTTGTTGGCCTGGACATTCATGCCGGTGATGCGGCTGACCAGGCGGCTGCTGGGGTAAATCTGCGTGGTATCCACGTTCAGATCGACGCCGAACAGGTCTTTGCGGGTGTCCAGCGCCATGATGATCTCTTCGAGAGAAGCGTTGCCGGCTCGCTCGCCGATGCCGTTGATGCAGCCCTCCACCTGCCGCGCGCCCACCTCGATGGCGGCCAGGCTGTTGGACACGGCCAGGCCCAGGTCGTTGTGGCAGTGGACCGACAGGGTGACGTTCTCAATGCCGCGGACATTCTGTTGAATGTCCACCAGCATGGTCTGAAAGTCCGACGGAATGGCGTAACCAACGGTGTCGGCGATGTTAATGGTCGTCGCGCCGACTTTGATGACCTCTTCCAGCATCCGGTAGAGATATTCGCGGTTGGTGCGGGTAGCGTCCATGGGCGAGAACTCAACGTCGTCGCAGTAGGACTTGGCGCGGGAGACCATTTGCACGGCCATGGTCATCACGTCTTCCCGGTCCTTGCGCAGCTGGTGCATCTGGTGGATCTCCGAGGACGACAGGAACACGTGGATGCGAGGCTTGGCCGCGCTCTTGATGGCATTCCAGGCGGCGTCAACGTCGCCGGGGACGGCGCGGGACAGCGAGCAAATGATGGGACCTTCCACATCCTCGGCGATGCGCTGGACGGCCTGGAAGTCGCCGGGGGAGCTGGCGGCGAAGCCGGCCTCAATGATGTCCACCTTGAGGCGGGCCAGTTGCCGGGCGATTTGCAGCTTTTCGTCCACCGTCATGCCGATGCCGGCGGACTGTTCGCCATCGCGGAGCGTGGTATCCAGGAATTTTACATGTGCAGCCATTTCGTTTCCTTTCCCTCCGTGGGGGTTGATGCGCCGCCGAATTGTCAGGGGCCGGGGGCGCGGTGGCGTTAACCGTTACATCCTGCTGGTCGGGGAAAGGTTGGGCAGGCCCACGCAGTCCACCGCAGCCAGCCCTGCCAAGACCAGCCTGCGATGGTGAACTGCTCTGCACAGTACCTCCATTGCCATGGGTGTCACCTCCTCGATTTCTCGAAGGTTGCTTTGGCTATGACTACTTTGTCATTGCGAGCGCAGCGTGGCAATCTGGTTGGCGTACCGGTCGTTCGTGAGAACGACGGGATTGCCATGTCGCTTCGCTCCGCGCAAGGGCAGTGGGATTGGTTATCACTCAATCTCCCGGGGGTTGAGCCAGGGCATCAGTTCGCGCAGGCCGCGGCCCACTTCGTGGATGCGGCTGGTGCGCGCTTCCTGGCGCAGGCGCAGGAAGTTGTGCCGACCCTCGTCGCATTCGGACATCCATTCCTGGGCGAAGGAGCCGCTCTGGATGTCGTCCAGCACCCGGTGCATGTTCTCGCGGACGTGGTCGTCCACCACGCGGGTACCCCGGGTCAAGTCGCCGTACTCGGCGGTGTCGCTGACGGAGTAGCGCATGTAGTTGAACCCGCCCTGCTGGATCAGGTCAACGATCATCTTCAGCTCGTGGAGGCACTCAAAGTAGGCGATTTCGGGCGGATAGCCCCGCTCGACCAGCGTCTCGAAAGCGAGGTTGATCAGCGAGGTCACGCCGCCGCACAGCACCGACTGTTCGCCGAAGAGGTCGCTCTCGGTCTCGTCCTTGAAGGTGGTTTCCAGCACGCCGGCGCGGGCGCAGCCGATGCCGGCGGCGTAGGCCAGTCCGATGTTCTTGGCGTTGCCGGTGGCGTCCTGGTGAACGGCCAGGAGGCACGGCACGCCGATGCCCTGCTCCACGAAGTGCTCACGCATCCGGTGTCCGGGAGCCTTGGGCGCAATCATCAGCACGTCCACCGTAGGCGGGGGCACCACGAACTGGTAGTGGATGGTGAACCCGTGGGCGAACATCAGGGCTTTGCCCGGCCCCAGGTTGGGTTCGATCTCATCCCGGTACACGTCCTTCTGCACGTGGTCGGGGATGGCCACCATCATTACGTCGGCGGCCTGAGCGACCTCGGCGACGCTGCCGACCGCAAGGCCGGCGTCGCGGGCCACCTGGCGGCTGGCGCTGCCCTCATACAGGCCCACCATGACCGTGATCCCGCTGTCGTGGAGGTTCAGAGCGTGGGCGTGGCCCTGGCTGCCGTAGCCGATCATGCCGACGGTCTTCCCTTCCAGGAACGACATATCGGCGTCTTTTTCGGTGTAGATGTTCACTGCCATGCTGTTTTATCCTTGTAGCTTCTCTCGTCATTCCAGCTTTCGCGGGAATCCAGGAGAGCGTCATTGGTTTGGCGGGTTGCTGGATTACGGCTTGCGCCGGAATGTCGGTTATGGGGTCGGAATGACGTGAAAGGGGTCGGGATGGCGGGCGCAGATTTAAACTCCCTCGTAGTGGCCCGGCATGGAGCCGGCGGCCGCCGCCGTTACGCCGTTGCGTCCCGCCGGCAGCGGTTCGGAACCCACGTCGTCGCTGATCCGGCCATCGGATTTCCCACGCACCATGGCGACGCGCCCGGTGCGCATCAGTTCCAGGATGCCGAAGGGGCGCAGCAGGTCGTACAGGGCGTCGATCTTGTCCTCCTCGCCGGTGGTCTCGATCACCAGCGACAGCGTGCCCACGTCCACCACCTTGGCCCGGAACAGGTTGACCATTTCCAGGATCTCGCTGCGGTTGGATGGCGTGGCCCGCACCTTGATGAGGGCGAGTTCGCGGGCGACCACGTCCTCCTCGGATATGTTGGACACCTTCACCACGTCGATGAGCTTCTCCAGGTGGCGGGTGGCCTGCTCTACGGTGTACTGGTCGCCGGTTACGACGAAGGTGAGCCTGGAGAGGCCCTTCCGCTCGCTGGCGCCCACGGCCAGGCTGGCGATGTTGAACCCGCGCCGGCGGAACAGTCCGGCCACCCGGGTCAGGACGCCGGGCCGGTCTTGCACCAGGGCGATGATGGTGTGTTGTTCGGCGTTAGCTGCGCTCAAAGCCCGCTCCTTGATATGGGATCGGCCCGGCCTCCGGCTCTTCCAGCATTTCGTGGACCGACTCGCCGGCGGGTATCATCGGGTACACGAATTCGTCCTCTTTCACCACGAAGTCCACGACTACCGGGCCGGGGGTTTCCATGGCCTCCTGGATGGCGCCGGCTACTTCTTCCTGTTTCGTTACCCGGATTCCCCGGATGCCGTAGGCTTCGGCCAGCTTCACGAAGTCGGGGTTGCCGCTGTAGATGGTGGCGAAGAAGTCCTTGTCGTAGAAGAAGTCCTGCCACTGGCGCACCATGCCCAGGGAACCGTTGTTGAGGATGGCGTACTTCACGTCAATGTTGTTTTCCACGGCGGTGGCCAGGTCGCACAGGGTCATCTGGAAACCGCCGTCGCCGGCGATGGACCAAACGGTCTTCTCGGGCCGGCCGACCTTGGCGCCAAGGGCCGCCGGGACTTCAAAGCCCATGGCGCCGCTGCCGCCGGAGGTAATCAACGAGTTGGGATCCTTGTAGGCGTAGTGCTGCGCGGCCCACATCTGGTGCTGGCCCACGCCGGTCACGATGATGGCGCTGCCGTCAGTCTCATCGGACAGCTGTTTCATCACCTGCTGGGGCAGCAGCACGTCGGACTTGCGGATGAACAGGGAAGGGTGCTCGGCGCGCAGGTTGTCGGTTTCCCTGATCCAGTCCAAGTGGACGGTGGAGTTCACCGCGGGGATCAGGGCGCGCAGGGTGGCCTTGAGGTCGCCCAGTATGGGAACATCCGCGACGA
Organism: uncultured Dehalococcoidia bacterium; assembly: GCA_964347975.1. GTDB lineage: Bacteria > Chloroflexota > Dehalococcoidia > Lucifugimonadales > UBA3495 > Bin87. The sequence continues at coordinate 10,497 of CAYGAY010000007.1, read as the reverse complement.
CGTTCTTGTTGAACTCGGTGGGGTCAACGTCAACGTGGACGATCCTGGCCTGGGGGGCGAAGTCGGACAGCCGGCCGGTCACCCGGTCGTCGAAGCGCGCGCCCAGGGAGATAACCAGGTCGGAGCGGTCGATGGCCAGGCTGGCGTAGGCCATGCCGTGCATCCCCGGCATTCCCATGTGCAGCACGTGGTCAGTGGGCAGCGAGCCGATGCCCAGCAACGTGGTGATGACGGGGATCTGGGCCTTTTCGGCCAGCTGGCGCAGTTCGTCCCACGCCCGGGAGATGAGGATGCCGTGCCCGGCCAGGATGACCGGGCGTTCGGCCTCGTTGATGAGTTTGGCGGCGGCCTGCACCTGCCGGGGGTCCGGGTCTCCGGGCGGATAGTAGCCGGGCAGATTCACTTCCGCCGGCCACTCAAACTCGATCTTCTCGCCGGCCAGCACGTCTTTCGGCACGTCGATAAGGACCGGGCCGGGCCGTCCGGTGCGGGCGATGTAGAAGGCTTCCTTGACGGCCGGCGCTATGTCCCGCACGTCCATCACCAGGTAGTTGTGCTTGGTAACGGGGAGGGTGATGCCGGTGATATCGGTTTCCTGGAAGGCGTCGCGACCGATGGCGGCCCGGGGCACCTGTCCGGTGATGCAGACGATGGGAACGGAGTCCATCTGCGCGGCCATGAGGCCGGTCACCAGGTTGGTCGCTCCCGGGCCGGAGGTGGCGGAACATACGCCGACCCGGCCGGTGGCGCGGGCGTAGCCGTCGGCGGCCATGGCGGCGGCCTGTTCGTGGCGTACCAGGATGTGGCGCAGTTTGGGGTAGCCGGAAAGGGCGCCGTAGAAGGGCAATACCGCGCCGCCGGGCAACCCGAAAATCGTGTCCACGCCTTCACGGAGCAGGCTTTCGCATATGATTTCCGCGCCAGTCATTTCCATTTTCGGCTATGCCTCCTGTCCTGGTCTGCCAAAGTTCCGTGTCTGCCAAAGTTCCGTCTTGGTGAGTGGGCATTAAAAAACCCCGACCCCGAAGGGACGGGTTTTGATACCCGCGGTACCACCCTTCTTTCCCGCGCTCTGCTCACGTTTCTGAACACGCCGCGCGAAACGCTCTGTACACAGCCGTTATCGGAGCCGACCCGCTTGCCCTACCCACGTTCGGCGCGCATCAGGCAAGTCGCTCCGGGGCGAGTTCGACAGTTCCGGCCACCGACTTTCACCAACCGTCGGCTCTCTACGAGGCCATCCGCGCCTACTACTCCCCTTCACCACGAATTAACTGGCGAATATGCTACCACCGGCTGCAAACAGTGTCAACGAAAATTCTGTCCTGTTAGGCCCGTTTAGGCCCGTGCAAAAATGTCACTGCGAGCGAGCGCGGCAATCTCGTCAGCATAGCGGGGCTTGAAGTGGAAAGCCGTTAACGCCGCAACGAAATTGCCGCGAATTGCCGGACGGCATTCCCGCAATGACCGGTGCGCAAATTGGGTGCGCGTGAGAAATCCTGCCGCGTTCGCCCCGGCTTTTCACCAGTTGCTATTGCTACGTTATCCCACATGGTTAGTGATATGCTTCATTGAATATTAACTGATAAAATTATCGCCAATAATTTGACAAAAGCCCGTCAATTTTGTAAATTAGGATCACCGGAAGGAAACCGGACCCCAACCCTCGGCCAACGAGCCGATAACCCAGGAGGAACGCGTATGTCCATACAGCGATTTGACCCCTTCCGCGAAATGCGGCGCCGGATGGCTGAACCCTTCTGGTTCAGTCAGTTTCCGGGACCGGTCGGACGGGACGATACCGAGGAAGTTCAGCCCGCCGGGAGCTGGCCCATCCCCATGGACGTGCACCGGGACGACAAGGAGCTGACGGTGACCGCCTCGCTGCCAGGGTTTGCCGCGGATGACGTGGACGTGTCCATCAGCCCCGACCGGGCGCTGTCGGTGCGGGCGTCCCGGCATACGGAGGTGGAGAAGCAGGAAGATGGGTACTTGATGCGGGAGCGGCGCAGCGGTTCTTTCGCCCGGACCATCCGGCTGCCCAGCGACCTGAACCTGGACGGAGCCAACGTGGCCCTGGACGACGGCGTGCTGACGGTAAAGGTTCCCGTGGCTGAAACGGCCCAGACCCGCCGGCTGCCGATCTCCGGCAGCGCCCCTGCCGAAGCGGCCTGACGGCGGCGGGGCGCTGTCGGCATATGCCCGGGGGCCGGTTTCAGTCCCGCCCCCGGGCCGGCTCGCCGCCACAACGCCGGCCGACGCAACCGACCGCAAGGAGTAACCAGCATGACGCCCAGACCGGATCAAATTGCCCAGCAGATTGAAGAATGGATCGCCGTACAGTTTCCCGACATCCCGCCGGCTGACATCGCGGCGGCCCTGGACCTGGCGAGGCGCCGGGCCACCGCGCGCTCGATCCCCACTTCCGCCGCCTTGGCCATCGCTCCCGCCGACATCATTTCCGCCGACGGCGAGACGCTGGGGCCGGTCACCCGCCAGCAGATGTATGACGCCCTTCACGCCTGGGAGCAGATCGGCCAGCAGGATGCCGCGCCGGCGCGCTCATTCTGGCGCCACACGCCGGACTATGCCATCCACGTCCGTTACGATACCCCGGACGTGGCCGGCGGGCCCCACTATGTCCACGTGACTGCCTACCACCAGGACACCCGGCCCGGCCAGGAACATCTGGAGGACGCCCTGGCTCAGGCCATCGTCCACTGGAGCGGCCCTCCGGCGGGGCCGTCTTCCCGCTGAATATCCCCGATGTCGAGAGACTCAACCCGGTTCCGGCTTCGACGAGGAGACTTGAAATGATAATGCAGAAGATGACCGTCCCCCGATCCCGACGGCTCGCCATGGCGCTGCTGGTTGCAGTGGCGCTGACTGCGGGAAGCATTGCCTGTCGCGGCGGCGACGACCCCTCGGCTGCCGCGACGCCCGCGTTTTCGCTGCCCACCGCGCTGCCCAGCCCGGAGGCGGTCCCCGCCACCGGCGCCACCGAGGCCACGGCCGCCCGGACGTCCACTTATTGGGACGGCCCCGCCCAGTGGGAGCCGCAGGACGTGAGCAACCTGGAGCGAGTAACCCAGGAACTGGTGGCGCCGCCCTTCCTGCCCGAACATGAGCAAGTCTATGACGGCGATCCCCGGGTGGTGGAAATCCGCATGGTCGTGGAGGAGAAGGAGATCGAGGTCGCCCCCGGCGCGTTCATGTGGGCCTACACCTTCAACGGCTCCGTTCCCGGCCCCATCGTCGTGGTGCACGAGGGTGACTACGTGGAACTGACCCTGGTGAACCCGTCCAGCAACAAACTGCTGCACAACATCGACTTTCACGCTTCCGTGGGAGCATTGGGCGGCGGCTCCCTGACCCAGGTTGGGCCGGGCCAGCAAGTCGTGCTGCGCTTCCGCGCCGTCAAGCCCGGCGTGTTCGTGTACCATTGCGCCCCCGGCGGCACCATGGTGCCCTGGCACGTCACCCACGGCATGAACGGCGCCATCATGGTATTGCCCAGGGGCGGACTGAAAGACCCGGCCGGCAATCCGCTGCGCTACGACCGGGCCTATTACATCGGAGAACAGGACTACTATCTGCCGCAGGATGAGAATGGCGAGTTCAAGCGGTACGCCAGCGCCGACGCGTCCATGGTCGATGACCTGGCGGCGATGCAAACCCTCATCCCAACTCATATCGTGTTCAACGGCGTAACCGGCGCGCTCCAGGGCGAGGGGCAGCTCACCGCCAACGTGGGTGAGAACGTGCTGATCGTCCACTCGCAGGCCAACCGCCAGTCCTACCCCCACCTGATCGGCGGACACGGCGATTACGTGTGGGAGCGTGGCGGGTTCAACGACCCTCCGATGCTGGATCTGGAGACGTGGATCATCGCCGCCGGATCGGCCAGCGCGTCCATCCATACCATCCGCCAGCCGGGGACTTACGTGTACCTGTCCCACAACCTCATCGAGGCGTTCGCCTACGACGCCAAGGCCATCCTGGTCGCGGAAGGTGAGTGGAACAACGACCTGATGGAACAGGTGCAGCCGCCCGGCCCAATCCGGTAACCGTTTCCACTTTGGCCCCGCCGGGGATGGGGGGAAGCAACCGACGGTGTTGAGGATCCCCTGCTTGGTCCGACCGAAATCGCATCGCCGGACCAAATTACTGGCGCGTGAGCAAACCATTAAACCTTGGCGACATTACAACCCGTCATTCCCGCGTGCGCGGGAATGACGGTAGAGAGGCTGGTTCAGCAATTTATTCACGTATCAGTGATCCGGCTGGAAATCCAGGACCACGACGATGGATAAAAAGCGTTTCGCGCTCTGGAGGTCAAGATGCTCAACAAAAAGCGGGTGCAAGATGCCCAGCAACGTATGCGCGAGCAAGGAATTGACGCATATCTGATCCTGACCCACGACGATTACATTTATTTCTTCGGCGAAGACCGTTTCCAGCCGCGGGCACTAATCCCGGCCATGGGCCAGCCCATCGTCATCACCTTCCAGGGCGAGGAGGAAGAGGTAAAGGCGTCACTGGGCGTTGCAGACGTCAAGATCTTCGGCACGGTTGGTCAGCAGATCAAGGACGTGGTCGGAGTGATGCGGGGCATGGCGTCGGGCAAGGATCGGATGACGGTGGGTGTCCAGATGTGGTTCAACACGCCGGCCTTCCTGCTCAACCTTTTCCAACGCGCCAACCCACAGGTGGATGTCGTGGACATCGCGCCGGTCATGGACGAGCTCCGCATGGTGAAGGGCCCGGACGAGGTGGAGTTGATCCGCAAGGCGGCACAGATCGCCGGCGTCGGCATTGCAGCCGCGGTCAGTTTCCTGAAACCTGGGGTCACGGAAAACGAAGTGGGCGCCGAGATCGAGTACGCGATGCGCCAGGCCGGCGGGCAGGGAGTTGCCGTCCCCGTCTTCGTGAACTCGGGCGCGCGTTCCGGGTGGCTGCACGGTACGGTATCCAACAAGGAGATCGAACGTGGCGACCTGGTGGTAATCGACGTGGTGCCGCAGTATCGGGGCTACTGCGCTGCAATGACTCGAACCTTCGTCGTCGGAACCGCCACCGACGACCAGCGCCACATGATTGATACTTACCGCAAGGCTCAGGCAGCCGGGGTTGCAGCGCTGAAAGTGGGAGTACGCAACCGAGACATTGACATCGCGGCACAGCAAGTCTTCGCCGCCGCGGGATATGGCGACTACTACGTTTCCGGTATCAGCCACAGCATCGGCCTGGATTTTGAAGAGAAGCCGCGCCCGACCATTCATCCCGCCGACGGAAGGGTGGAGCTGTGTCGCAATATGACCGTAACCGTGGGCCATTCGGTGCTTTCAATCCAGGGGGTAGGCGGCGTGCGGATCGAGGACACTTTCTTTCTTGGCGAGGACGGCCCGGTTCAACTTACCGCGGGCGCCTTTGACTTCGAGATTCCCGCGTAAATCCGCCAATCGCCGGAGCCGGAGTCCGCTGCTGTGAACCCCATCGGCGTCGCCCTATCGGTGTTGCTCTTCCCGTCCGCATTCGGGTTCGCCTTCACCGCCACGCTGAGTTTTTTCGACGGGCGGGCCGGTTTCCGGCGGTTCGTCCGAGTTGAAGGTATGGCTCCAAAACAGCAGCTTCAGCCTCCTCCGGTCGAAAACCGCCAGCAGGGCCGCCAATCCGAAGCAGGCCAACGCCATGGCCAGGATCCCGGCCCCATAAAAGCCGGCGGCCGCCAGGGGATGAACGTGAACCCCGGACAGCGCCAACCCCGCGCCGAGCAACGCCGGCAACAGCGCCAGGGTCAGCATTGCCCGGTTGCGATTCCTGCCAGAAGGTTGTTCCATATTCTGACGAATTCAAGAGCAGGTAGGAGAGACCGCCATGTACTCCAAAGTGATAGCTCCCCTCGACGGCTCGGAACTCGCCGAGCGGGCCCTGCCCTACGCCCAATTGGTGGCCCGAGGGCTGTCAATCCCCATCGAACTGGTGGAAGCCTTTGACGTTCTTCCGCCGGCGATGCACAACCAAGGGTCGATGTATGCCCTGGACGCGATGCTGGATGAGGCGCGACGGCGTTCGGAGCATTATATCGCCGGGGTTGCGGAAGCGCTGCGGACGGCAGGGTACGCCGTTTCGTCGGCAACGCTGCCGGGGGCGCCGCACCAGGCAATCGCGGACCGGGCCAACGCCGACCCCGACGCTCTGATCGTGATGTCCACCCACGGCCGGGGCGGCGTCACCCGCTGGGCGCTGGGCAGCGTGGCCGACAAGGTGCTCCATATCGTACCCAATCCCATGCTCATCGTCCGCGCCGCCGCCGTGGCGGCGTCATCGGAGATTGCCATCGAAACTGTGCTGGTTCCTTTGGACGGTTCGGAGCTGGCGGAGACATCCCTGGAACACGCCTTCAGCCTGGCCGCCGTCGTGGGCGCCGCCGTTGCGCTGGCCCGGGTTACGCACACCCGGGAGTACTACCGAAGGCACCTGACCGGGCCGAGGGCCGTAACGGGACCTTCCCCGGCGAATTGGGTAGATGACCTGATGCGAGCCGATGCGGAAGCGGCGACCGATTACCTGACCGGGGCGCAGCGCCGGCTGGCTGCCCAGCGCCCCGACGCCGGCCGCATCGACATCCTGCATCTACGCCACGAGAGTCCCGCGCAGGCCATCATCGACCAGGCCGCCGACCATAAGACCCTGGTTGTGATGACCACCCATGGCCGCAGCGGCATCGGTCGTATGCTGCTGGGCAGCGTAACCGACCGGGTGGTGCGCCACTCCAACGCTCCGGCGCTGGTGGTGCGGAACCGGCCGGAGCCGGCCCACCAGCAGATCATCGGTGAACTGGCGCCGGCGGCCGGGGCGTAAGCCTCAGGCGTAAGCCCGTCAGGATGAAAGATCGTGGAAGGCCGCCAGGGCGGCGGTGATTCCGTCGCCCACTGCGGCGCCCAGCTGCCGGGTGGATTCGGCCCGGGCGTCGCCGCACACGTACACCCTGGGGATGTTGGTCCGCATATGGATGTCGCTGCGGATGTGGCCCAACTCGTCCATATCCAGCTTATCCTTGAAATACTCGGTGTTGGGGTGGAAGCCCACGTACACGAAGGCCGCGGCGGTGGGGTAGTCGTACACCTGGCCGGTTTTCAGGTCCTTGACGCGAGCGGCCTCCAGCACGTCGTTGCCCACGAACTCCTCGACAACGTGGCTCCACAGCCATTTGTACTTGGGGTTGGCAAAGGCCCGGTCCTGCAACACCTTGGTGGCGCGCAATTCGTCTCTGCGATGGATGATGGTTACTGAGTTGCAGATGCCGGTGAGGTAGAAACTCTCGTCCATAGCCGAGTCGCCGCCGCCAACGACCACCACGTCCTGGCCCCGGAAGAAGTTGCCGTCGCATACCGCGCAGTAGGACACCCCCCGGCCGCTGAACTCGTCCTCGCCCGGCACCCCCAGCTTGTTGTGGGAACCGCCGGTGGCGATGATGAGGGCCCGCGCCGTGAAGTCGCCTTCTGAGGTGCGAACCAGCTTGCGGTCGTCGTAGAGATTGTCCACCGCCTCGATCTCGGCAAACTCCATCTCGGCGCCGAACCGCTCCGCCTGGTTGTACATCTCGTCAGCCAGTTCCATGCCTTTCACGCCTTCCCGGAACCCGGGATAATTCTCTATATCGTCGGTGATCAAGAGCTGCCCGCCCGGACCGATGCTCTCTATCATCAGCGTGCTCATCATGGCCCGGGTGGAATAAAGCCCGGCCGACATACCGGCGGCGCCGGCGCCGAGAATCACAACGTCGTAATCCTTTGCCATCGACTTGGTCCCTCCTGTTGAGTGGTGGGTTCCGCCTCTTATGCGGCGGGTTCGCCGGTCGGGGAAGACGCCGGAGGCGATTGCGGGCGACGGCGTTCCAGGCTGCCGCCGGAGCGCGACGGGCGCTCGGTCAGCGCCGCCCGGAGGTGCGCCACGGTCCGGCGCAGCCCCTCCTCCAGCGACACTTCCGGTTTCCAGCGCAGTTCCCGCTGGGCCAGGCTGGAATCAAGAGCAATGTTGCGGACCTCGCCGGCCCGCCGGGGGCGGTAATCAGGCTCCTGGTCAAACCCGGTGATCTCCTGCAACAGGGAGTAAATCCGCCCGACGGAAACCGGCTCCCCGGCGCCGATGTTGTAGGTCCGACCCTGGCCGCGACGGATGGCGGCAAGGTTCGCTTCCACCACGTCGGAAACGTACACGAAATCCCGTTCCTGCCGGCCGTCTCCGTAGATGCGGGGCTGCTCTCCCTCCAGCATCATGCCGGCGAAGATAGCCACGACCCCCGCTTCGCCGTTGGGATTCTGTCCCGGACCATACACGTTGGCATAGCGCAGTATCGTGTAATCCAGGCCGTAGGTTTCACGAAACAGTTCCAGGTACTGCTCACCCACGCGCTTGGACAAGCCGTAGGGGGTCAACGGATGCACCGGCGTCCCCTCGTCGCAGGGAATGTCGTCCGGATCGCCGTAAATCGCCCCCCCGGTGGAGGAGAAGATGAACTTCTCCACACCCTCCGAGGCCGCCACGGACAGCAGCCGAATGGTGCCCACCACGTTGGCATCGGCGTCGGCCACCGGGTCAATGGCCGATTGGCGGACGCTGCTCTGGGCCGCCAGGTGAAATACGATCTCCGGACGCTCCCGCTGTAAAATCTGATCCAGCCTTACGTCGTTCAGTTCAACGTGGTAAAAGGCGGCCTGGTGATTCAGATTGCGCAGCTGACCCGTGGTGAGGTTGTCCACCACCACCACCTCGTAACCGTCCTCCAGCAACCGGTTGACCAGGTGCGATCCAATAAAACCGGCCCCGCCGGTTACCAACGCCTTGGTCTTGGTAACTTCTGCCAATGAAATTCACCCTCAAACCCGGGCCGCAAGCGTGCCGGTTTCTCCATCCTATCGTAATTGAAACCGTAGGATGGGGCAACCAACGGCCGGCCGCTGGCAGCGTTCCAATTTGCGCGCCGGTCTTTGCCTGAATGCCGTCAGACCATTCGCGGCAATCTCATTGAGGCGTTATCGGCTTTCCACTTCAAGCCCCGCTATGCTGACGAGATTGCCGCGCTTCGCTTGCAATGACAAAAGCGGGTACGCATGAAGGCGTGAAGGGTGGTAGATTGTCAGCGAGGGGGCGGCGGTGTGAAGCATAAAACGGGTTCCGCCGTGGAACGAGGGAGAGTGTCATGGCCAACGCTTTCGGCAAGATTATCGCCAACGTGGAACGGCTGCACCGGCTGATGGACGAGGAGGGCGTGTCCGCCATCGTCGCCCGCTCGGGCAAGAACTTCACCTACCTGGCCGGCTTCGCCTATCCCGGCACGTTGGCGCGACACCTGGAGTTTCCCGATTCGCCGCGGGAGGTGCTGCTGGTGTGGCCGCGCGTGGGCGAGCCGGCGCTGGCGCTGAACTCCTACGCCGCGCCCCTGGCCCGACGCGACTCGTGGCTGGAACGCATCGAGGTGGTGGATGACTACGCGGAATCGCCCTACCGGCGGGCCGCCGACGTGCTGCGGCAGATGGGCCTGGCCGAGGAGACCATCGGGTTCGAGAAGAGCTACGTCAGCGCCAACCGCTGGGAGGAAATCGGCCGTCTGCTGCCCAAAGCGCGCATCGTGGACAGCACGGAACTGATGGACCGGGTGCGCTGGATCAAGACGCCCGAAGAGGTAGCGGCCCTGGAAGCCGGCGCACGGCTGCTGGACGAAGCCTACCTGGAGGCGCTGCCCACGGTGCGGCCCGGCGACACGGAACGGCTGGTGCACAGCCGCATCATCGAGAGCTGCCTGCGCCGGGGCGCCAACTGGGCCCACGGCATCCTGAACTCCAGCCGCAACACCGTGGGCTACGGCGGCGAAAGCGACCTGCCCTTCCGGGCCGGCGACATCATCCGCAACGATTACGTTGCCTACCTCAACGGCTATCCCGGCCACCAGTCCCGCAGCGTCTGCGTCGGCCCGCCCTCGGACGAGCAGAAACGGACCTATCGGGTCGTGCGCGACATCTACCGCGCCACCATCGACCGGTGCCTCCCCGGCGCGCGGACGGCGGACATCTACCACTTTGCCAACGACGCCTTCCACGAGGCCGGCTTCCCGGGCAACGTCGCCCTGGCCGGCCACGGCGTAGGCGCCTGGTGGCACCAGCAGGAACCGTATATGGTCCCCTCCAGCGAGCGCGTCCTGGAAGAGGGCATGGTGGTGGCCCTGGAACCCCACATCGGCCCCTGCTGGCACCTCCAGGACATGGCGCTGGTTACGGAGGACGGGCCGCGGCTGCTGTCGCCCCTGATAAGCACCGACGAGATGCTGGTGGCGGGGTAGAGATGGTGGCGGGCCGACACAGCGACCAAAAACCGACTGGTTCAAGTGCGTTGGATCTTCTCGCGGCCATCAGTTTGACCGCGGCGGCGCGTAGATTAGGCTAGGGCGTGTTGACAAACTCCACCCTGAAAGTGACAACATCTTGTAGCAGGTTT